>JAGSHN010000013.1 GCA_029855935.1 Candidatus Thorarchaeota archaeon
CTTTTTCTCTGGCATTCCCACATCGCCCTATGGCACTCCTGTGGTCTACAGTCAGGACTGGGTGAATCTCGCATCAACGACAAAGTGCACTATCCCGGGCGCATACGACTTTACCACTCTCACAGGCGAGTCCGTATGAAAGAGGTAGCCATTGTCCGCCGCATATTCGCTCAGGAGTCTCTTGGGGCCGTCGGGCAGCTCCCGGCGGGGCGCGATGTTGTGGTAGTGGATGACGCCTCCCGTTTCTCTCAGGAACCGGAATGCTGCAGGTAGGAATCGCTCCGTACCCGGCAGGTATCCCATGAGAACCCTGTCGGCTATATTCCTCAGTCTCAGAGAGATCTCTCTGCAGTCACTCTGGTATATCTCAAAGTCGCTCTCCACACGGTTCAGCTGGACATTTCGTCTGAGGTATCTGGTGCTGACAGGATTGATGTCGATGGCGCATACATGCTCGGGTCTTCCATGGACGGCAATGGGTATCGAGAAGTATCCAATCCCGGCGAACATGTCCACGACCACCTCTCCAGACCGTACCAGACGGGCGACCCGCCCCCTCTCCACTACGTTTCCTCTGGAGAACATCACCTTGCGGACATCGAGTTCATAGACACATCCGTTCTCCCGATGGGTGGTCTCAGTATTCAATTCACCGGCGATGACGGTGACAGTGGGTCTTCGGAGATCGCCTACAATACCACTTGTCCTCGCGCAGACGGTGCGCACTCCACTCACAATCCTGAGGATGGCCTCTCCTATCGCCCTTGAGTGATGATACAGTGTTGGCGGAAAGTAGACTATGGCGATATCGCCAATCCTCTGATAGCCTCGTGGTAGGGCTCTCAGTTCAGCCTCGGTCAGGCCAGCCCCGGCAAGTTCACGCCTGATGAGATCTCTGAATCGTGCCACTCTGACGACTCAGTACCCGACCTAGCTGATAAAGCCTCCTGAGTCGACGCGATGATATTGTCATCCATGCTTGACGGGCCTGTGGGTTTAAGAGCAATCGCTATCAGAGTGATACTGGTTGTGGTTTCACGGAATGAATGGTGCTCTCCTGTTGCGGAGTGACAATGGAATGAGAACGACAGTCGATGACAAGACTGAGAACGAGGGTGGATTGACAACTGGGACGCGACGGCACCGTCGTCGCTATATCCCCCATCTTGCTGAATTCTATTTCCGTCCGGCCTACGACTGGACTGTCGACAAGGCGCGCACACTCTATGAGCAGTCACCGACGACAGTCGGGCCATATGCCGTTGATCGGACATACTACATGGACTGTGTCGATGGAATGAGCCGGCTCCCGGACCACTCGGTAGACCTTGTCATCGCGGATCCTCCCTTTGGTATTGACTTTGACGGGCGGAGCGGAGCGTACAATCGTGATGACTCACTTGTCGTTGATGGATATGGCGAGGTCGGTGAGAACTACCTTGAGTTCACCGAGGCATGGGTGGATGAGATGGCACGTGTCCTGCGGCCCACTGGCTCGGCGTACATCTTCAGCGGCTGGACAAACCTTGAGGCTGTTCTGAGGGCAGCGAGACTCGCCGGCCTGCACGTGCTGAATCACATAGTCTGGCATTACCCCTTTGGCGTGTTCACCCGTCGCAAGTTTGTCACCAGTCACTATCACATCATTCTCGCAGTGCGAGACCCTGATAGATACTTCTTCAACAAGATCGAGAACTATCCACAGGATGTGTGGACACTACGTCGGCCGTACCATCCGGGGAGGTCGAAGAACGGTACGAAGCTCCCGGTCGAGTTGGTGCAGCGATGCGTGGACTACTCATCCCGTCCGGGCGACCTTGTACTTGATCCCTTTATGGGTAACGGCACCACAGCGGTCGCAGCCAGAGGTTCTTGGCGTCACTATCTTGGGTTTGAGGTCAATGAGCGTCTGCGTGCGGTCATCGACCAGGAGGTGTCCCATGTTCGTCTGGGTGACCTCTACCAGCCCTATGTGGAACGACTGCCCTCCATTGCCGAGCTGGCTGAGGCGTATCCGCGTGCCTTTCGTGAGTTTCTCGCCCGTGAGGGCATCAGCGAGGAAGAGGCTCTCACTATGGTCCGAACAGTGACAGGGGGCGGTCCAGAGGGTGACTGATGAACTATTCCGTTTCATGGCAGAGGAGCGGGACCGGCTCTCGGATGTCACTTCCGCGGGCGACATACTAGACCGACAGTACGGCCCCGAACTCACATCTTGGGAGCGCAGCCTAGTCAGGGGTTTTGAGGAGCGACTCTCTGGCCGACTCTATCGACATCGCGGGTTCGTACATCACACCCGCAACAGCTCGATGTTCGTTCTCACGCCAAGCCCATGGCTGGTCGATGGTGTGTTCGTCCACGTCCCCGAGGGAACGACCATTCCACCCGATGGCTCATTTGTTGAGATCATTGGCTCTCGTGCGGCGGTCCGACGATCTGCTCGACAGTCCGCAGAGCCCGTTCCCGTGTTTGTCGCAGAGTCGATTGAACTCCTCCCGATGGACTTCCTCAACGATGTTCAACCTCCTCTCGACCTTGACGAGATCTCTTCACTGCTCTTCGAACGTGTCGGACTGCCTGAGGCCAGCAAGAGGGTCTTCTCGCTGCTCTTTGCATCGAGTCCCCCCTTTGAGGGGGCAGTGGGTGGGCTCAGTACTGGGATCGAGGTCCTTACCTCTCAGCGCAGGGTTCAGAGGCTACTGACATTTCTGAGACGAGTGCTGCCATCATCTCTGCGTTCAAGTCCTGCTCGTTACACAAGAGTGCGGGGAGTTCCTGTCTTGGTTCCCAGACTGTGGCGTCTCGATGCGGGACAGCTGTCCCCGTCACGTCTCCGTGCGATCTGTGTGCACAGGCACGACCCCTCCGGCTTCAGGGAGGTGTCGGTGGGTGCTCTGACCGACGCAACGACCTCTGCGTTGCCAGACGTACCATTGGCACTGACATCCGAAGACTTCTGGGTCGACACGCGTGATGCCACCGACCTTCGCCTGCCACTCATCAAGTCCATCATCACCTTTCAGATGCTGACGCCGTCGGTCTCACGAAGGTCGGTGGACGCTGCAACATCGCACATCCTTGAGCGCCTCCAGCGACTGCGTGACAGCATGGGGCTTTCTGACTCTGTCCTTGCCCGAGGCAACATATTGGACGCGGATGCCCTAGGCCGTCCACTGAGTGCCCTTCGGCTTGCCAGGGCCGTTGCACGTTCCGGCTGGTCAACACAAGTCAGGGCCCGCGAGATTCGGCGTGCGTGGGACAGAATACTGGAGCCTGCCCTCAGGGAGTTCATTGAGATTCATATCCTCCGCTCTGAGGGTCAGACCGAGTGGGGAACTACAAGGGTCTACGAACAGCTGGACTCCCGTGTCCTCCGTGCACTGAAGCGCCTTGACCCAGGCACGGGCGGGTCTCTTGGTCCCACCACTGAGGAGATTGCACAGGAGGCGGGTGTGGAGATCTCAGTCACATCTCAGGCGCTGGAGAAGATGAAGAATGCCGGGGTGGTATACGAGCCACGGCCCGGCCACTATAGGCCTGTCTGAGATTCCAACTGGGAAATCCTCTCATCTCAATGCCGATAGGAATTCCTCTGGCTCGCTGCCCTCCTCAACGAGTTCGATGTCTTGGACTCCAACGCGTTCTGCATCGTACTTTCTCGCAATCAATGTGGCATCGAAGCGTTCCCTGGCGCTCGCATCCCTACCGCGCCAGACGTATATCTTGTCCCACATATCGAGTACGAAGACATCATCACTACGGAGTGAGTCTATTGAGAGCGGCACCTCGGCGAAGAATGTCTCGTCGCCCTGATGGTGGACCCGCCAGAGCTTGTATTCTTTTGTTTCCAGCTGTACCTTCCTCAGAATTCCCTCGGTGTCCTCATCTGTGAGTCTGAAGTGCTCGAACAACGACTTGAACTCCTCGGGCTCCTTGCCTCCCTCTATCCGGTCAATGTCCGCATGTCCCTTCCGCGCGGTGTCTCGCATCACAGCCTCTGCGGCCGTGAGAAACTTCTCATCGACTGTGGAGCTGGGTCCTATCCACAGGTAGATCTTGAGCCCCGCGTCGACAAGATAGCAGTCGCCTCGGCCAAAGGCCCCTGGGTCCTTCACCCTGACCAGGCGTCCTCTCTGAATGTGATATACAACAGGTTCTGGCATGTTGTCGGCCATGCCCCTGACCGCAGTTAAGTGATTGTGTGAGGTCCTCGGTTCTCTCTGCGACCGACAAGACTAATGAGTCAGATTGACGGTCTGTTGTACTAGCAACCTCGCAGTGCGTAGCGGTCTTGCAGGCAGTCCTAGCCGTGATGCTGCTGTGGTCGTATCGTGCCGAGGCGACCAGATGCTCCAACATCCGCAGTGTCATCATGGTTGTCGACTAGGAGGTCTGAGTCTTGGAAAAATGGGAGATTGACTTTCTGAGGGAACTGGTCCGTCTTGACACAAACAGCGTAGAGCAGAAGAACTACGTGGAGTGTGCAGACATAATCCGTTCACGATGTGAGGAGGTGGGCCTCAACGTCGAGGTGTTCGATCCGCGTGCAAACGGCGCCTCACAACCGAACGTCGTTGCAACGCTCGATGTTGGCGCACCCCGAACGGTCCTCCTCTGTACGCACTATGATGTTGTCCCTGCCGGGGACGAGGCCGCGTGGACACATCCTCCATTCGACCTCACAATTGAGGGCGACAGGGCCTTTGGCCGTGGGACTGCTGACGACAAGAGCAACGTGGTGGCATCGGTCAGTGCTGCAAAGGAGCTGGCGAAACGAGGCACCTCTCACGTGAATCTCCGGCTGCTCATCTCTCCGAACGAGGAGATTGGAGGAGCCTGGGGCATCGACTACCTCATAAACGGCGACCCCAACGTGCGTGGCGACTTCGCCATTGTTGTCGATTCATCACCCAGCTATGTGAGTATCGGTGCCAGTGGGGTCATTGCAGGTAGAATCACAGTCAAGGGCACGCAGGGACACGCGGGCTATCCGCACGCCTTCAACAACCCGATACATCTCTCAGTGCCGCTCCTCAATGCGCTTCTCGACTATGTGGACTTACGTAGAAAAGTCACCTCTGCACTACCGGCGCCTCCGGGCAGCCCGTTCAGGACTCTCTGGGGACGCTTCTCCATAACAATGTATCACGCTGGTAGCAAGACCAACATAATCCCTGGAAAGGCCGAGATCTCCTTCGACTGCAGGATAGTCCCCGAGGAGGATCCCGAGGCCGTGGCCAGTGACCTTGAACAGTACATTCGTCAGAACACCACGGAGCTTGGAGTTGATGCAGAGACAGAGTTCCTCGCGAAGGGTCACGGCTGGAGTACCGACCCCGACAACCCAATGGTCAGGGTGTTTCACGATGCGGCCAGAGAGACAGTCGATCCCGAGATCGCGTTAGCTGCTGACCTTGGTGGAAACGATGGTCACTACTTCACACGAGTCGGCATCCCGACTGTCTGCTTCGGGACCATTGCCGATGACACCAATTTTCATGGCATCGACGAGTTTGTGCGGCTGTCGGACTTCGACAGGGTGAAGGCGGTACTAGTCCGGTTTGCGGAGATGTGTTGAGGCGTGGCGGACATCCACGACCTTGAGATAGGCGCTCCCGCGCCATTTCTACCACCTTGGGAGAATGCGGTGAGAACTGCGCGGCTGATCGACTCACTTGGCTACGATAGTATGGCCTTTCCCGATCACTTCGCAGGGTTTATCCCCGAGTCCATATGGACTCCCGATATCACTCCGTTGGCGTTGCTTCAGCCATCACCACATACGTATTTTGAGCTCGCCTCCCTGATGGGCGCCTGCGCTGTGGCGACAGGCCATGTCAAGTTACTCTCTGCCGTCACCGAGCCGTTGAGACGTCATCCTGTTCTGCTCGCACAGACCTTTCTCACACTCGATCACATCAGCAATGGCCGGGCGATCATGGGTATCGGCGCGGGAGAGGCAGTCAATGTCGAGCCGTACGGCATTTCCTACTCCGCACAGGTGGGCCGGCTTCGAGAGGCACTGGAGATCATCCGTCTCGTCTGGCAGAACGAAGGCCCCTTCGACTATGAGGGCCGCTTCTGGAGACTGAAGCGGGCGGTGATGTCACTGCGTCCCGTCGTTCTGGGCCGACCACCGCCAATCTGGATTGCCGCGCACGGTCCCAAGATGCTTCAGACCACCGCGGAGTTCGGAGATGGCTGGATACCAACCCTGCTCGACCCGAGGGACTATGCTCAGCGTTTGAAGGTGATTCAGCGTCATCGTGCAAGAGCTGGCCGAGAGGGTCCATTCACGCCGGCCTTGTGGAACTGGTACATCCTTGACGATGAGATGACAGAGTGTGAGCGGATGATGCACACACCTCTTGCCAGGGCATTTGCCCTGCTCTATCCAGCTAGCGAGTGGAGACGTCTGGGATTCAGCCATCCTCTGGGTGAGGACTTCTACTCTCTCCGGGACTACGTACCCATGCGCTACGACCGGGAGACGATGCTCTCGGCCATTGAGGCGGTTCCGGACGAGATACTGCATCGGTTCTATCATATAGGCAATGCTGAGACTCTGATTCGTGAGATGGAAGAGTATGTCCGTGCTGGCCTGCGGCACATCATCGTATGGAATGCCACTGGTATGTTCGACCTCAACAAGGTCCGCTCGTCATATACAATTCTAAAGGAGGTGCTGGCCTATGTCAAGGGATAGGGTCGTTCTGGTCACCCGG
This sequence comes from Candidatus Thorarchaeota archaeon, assembly GCA_029855935.1. GTDB lineage: Archaea > Asgardarchaeota > Thorarchaeia > Thorarchaeales > Thorarchaeaceae > B65-G9. The sequence goes on from JAGSHN010000013.1 coordinate 6,726, forward strand.
AACCAGCACAAGCTGAGGGAGCTCGAGCCCCTGTTTCGGGAGTACGGTGTCCCCTTTGATACCACCGATCACGAGAAGTGGGAGATTCGTTCGGACGATGTCGTGGAGATTGCTCGTGTGGCCGCCGAACGTGCGTTCGAGGTCCTAAGGCGACCGCTCGTAGTCGATGACACTGCCTTCTACATAGACGCGCTCAACGGCTTTCCACGCACATATCCCGCCTTTGTCCTCCAGACAATCGGTCGTAGAGGTATCCTGAAACTGATGGAGGACGTGGCCGACCGGCGAGCGAGGTTCATCACTGCGGTGGCATATCAGGATGATGAGCTATCCGCCACGTTCAAGGGCACGATGGAGGGACACATCGCCACTGATGAGCGTGGCATGGGAGGCTTCGGATACGACCCGATCTTCATTCCTGAGGGACACCATGTGACGTATGCTCAGCTCTCCCTCGAACAGAAGGTCGCAATCTCACATCGAAGTCGAGCCTTCAGAGCGTTTCTTGACTGGTATGTATCATTGTAGCGACCGTTGCGGAACGATTAATACATAATTACGACACGCATCAGCGCGGCGTCCACAGATGACTCTACGTGACATAATCTACGATGAGAGCATTCGATTCATTCTCTCTGGCGGAAAGGGCGGAGTCGGCAAGACGAGCTGTGCCGGTGCCATTGCGTTGCTGTCCGCCCAGAGAGGTTTCCGGACCCTTGTCATCTCCACCGATCCGGCTCACAGCCTGAGTGACAGCTTTGACCAAGACCTCTCTGGTGGCGACATTGTCGAGATCAAAGGTGTCGACAACCTCTGGGGAATGGAGATTGATTCTGAGAGAGGAATGAAGGAGTTCCAAGAGAGTCTTGGACAGATCGGTGGACCCGAGTCGGCGATGGCGTCACAGTTCCTCGGTGGTACTGACTCACTGGCACCTCCGGGCTCCGATGAGGCAATGGCCTTTGGCAAGATGCTGGAGTTCCTGTCCGACACGAGCTTCGACAGAGTGGTCTTTGACACCGCTCCGACAGGCCACACACTCAAACTCCTTGAGCTTCCTGATCTACTCGACAGCTGGCTAGGGAAGCTACTCACACTGCGTCAGCGATTGAGCTCGATGATGGCAGGATTGAGGGCCTTTCTTGGTGGTGGCCAGGAGGAGGACAGGTCCTGGGAGATGCTGCAGTCGACAAAGGAGAAGATTCGTCAGGCGCGAATAGCTCTCGCGGACCCAAAGACAACGCAGTTCGTGGTCGTGATGATTCCTGAGGCTATGGCCGTATTTGAGACACAGCGTCTTTTGGCCAGTCTTCATGCCTGGGATATCCCAGTCAGCAACATAATTGTCAATCAGCTGGTCCCGGAGAATCCCTCGTGTACGTTCTGCACGAACCGCCGCCGGATGCAGCAGGCCAATCTTGCAGACATCAAGGACCTGTATCGTGATCTTCACATCACCGAGGTACCGCTCTTCGACCATGAGATTCGGGGGATAGAGGAGCTTAAGATGCTCGGTGGCATTCTCATTGGTGCGGAGGACTGAACGCAATGAGGTTCTCGACGAAGCGAAAGATCATATCAATACTGTTCTTGTTGCTCTTCCTCGCATCTCTTGCTGCTGCCGCGTATCTCGTCTTCAAGGGATGATGCCGGTGCTCCTCCAACTCAGTGGCCGTACTATTGACAGAGGGTACTAGGAATCACTATATGTTTCGAACAGACTATAGAAGAAGACAGTGAGATGATGGCACGGGGAGTGTTCCCCACGTGCCACAGCGTGATGGAGATATCACGTTGTTTCGATTTGACCCATCACACGCCCTTGACGCGCTTGACTACCGGGGGGCGAATCTTGTAGAGGATGCGCCCTCCACAGTTGGGGCACTTTACTCCCGGCAGTGCATTGAGCCCCTCCTTGGTCACCTCAGAGTGACAGAAGTGACATACGTAAGTCATCTTACCACCATGTAGTCGCGGGCCCGTGAGGACATATGAAGCTTTGCTTAGCCGAACCACATTTCATCATCTCGGCCCCGTCTTCTCGCCTCCATCCCCTCTCTGAGGACCGTCCCCAGCAGAAGGCCCGCACTGAGAACTCTTGTTATTCGCACATCAAGCAGTGTGCCGGGCGTGTATCCCCCTGCAACCGTCATAATTGGCCCCTCTCCGAGCGGATAGACCATCGTGTATCCCCTATGGGTCAGCGAGGCCTCTGCAGCGATACCCCGCACGATTCTTCCGACATAGCGCCTCTTTCGTCGCCTATTGATTCTCTCAACCGCCTCTCTCAGAAGTCGTCCCCTGCGGTCTCTTGGCGAGGCTCTCGGAAAGTCGGCAAAGGCAGAACCTGGCAACGGCTCGAAGGCGTAGAGTATGATCCTCTCGGCACCCGCTCTGTCAATCTCCTCAAGCAGGTTGATAGTCTCCCTGACGGTCGCATCATCCTCTCCCGGAAGGCCGTAGATGAGGTAGACAAACGGTCTCATACCCACCTCTCGCGCCGTTCTCACAGCACGTACTACGTCCGCGGGGTCGCCACACTTTCCTACTCTTCGACGATGCTCTCTCGAACCTGACTCCAGCCCGATGTTCGGGGACGTGTCCTTCACGTACCGTGCGATGATCTGCGCCACCTCTGGTGTGAAGAGGCACGCCTTGATGTTCTCAATCGAGAGATGCGCTCTGCCCTCTCGGAAGGCAGGCAGGGATGCAATACTGCTCAGCAGCGACTCTATGGCGCGCAGGTTGGGTGCTGGTGCACAAGGGTCTGTCGCAGGATACCTGCCGCGGCGGAAATCGAGGAAGTCCGGCGCCTCCAGCACAATCCTGTGGACTCCGAGTGTCAAGAGCTCCTCAACCTCTGTCACAATGCTCTCTATGTTCCTCGATCTTGGAGCCCCCCAAGTGGCAGGTACACTGCAGAACCCACATCCCGGGGGGATATCGTGGGGACATCTCACTCGCAAGACCGGGTCCGGTGAGGTGCATCGGCCGCAGTCATCACACTGACGGCCGTCAGGCAGTCTCAATGTGGTCCTGAGGAAGTTCGAACAGCCTCTCAGCACCTCGACATAGACCTTGCTCGCCTGGTACGCGGGATAGTCCACAATGCGCGTGACGGAGGGAACATAGCGTCTCATCGTGTTCTCGTCCATCAGGTCGCGCTGCTCTGTGAGTACAGGTTGTCCCTGATGCAGAAACCCTATCCCCTTGATGGTGTGCAGGTCGCAGCCACCTTCAAGGAAGCCCCCCTTGATGAGGTCCTCAACGGTGCGTTCGCCCTCTCCAATCACCATTGCATCTGGACGAAGTCTGGACAGGACGCGCTCGCCCCCGGATGCTATCGGACCACCCAGAAGGACATTTCCGCGGCGCCTGCGTCGCCACCGCCTGATCACACGAGATACTGCAGTCTGGTCGGTTGTCATTGCACTGACCGCGATGTGCGCGAAGTTCCGAAGTCTGACACGTCCATCGAGGACATCCTCAGCGCGTGCTATTCTGCACTCGACATCCAGCATCTCAAGAACGCCGGCGATTGTGCGAGGGCCGCAACCTATTGCGTCACGTGAGGTGACTCTTCTCCCAGAGCCTGCGCTGAGGGCGTCGACTATCAGTACGCGGTCTGACATTCCTCTCTGGCCCCATCGGGCTGATCCATCTCTCAGACGGTAGGATGCCTCGCCGTTCAGTTGCACTTATATGTCACCCTGATACCTCTCTATTTTAGACAAAAAGACGTACAGGAGAAAGCGAGACCTGTCGGACGAAGGAGGTATTTGCCCAAACTGCGGTCTTCCAACAGACCTCTGTGTCTGCGAGACCATTGCACAAGAGGAAGCACGAATTACGGTCACTGTGGAACGCCGGAAATGGGGCCGGCTGACGACCGTGATCTCGGGTTTTGACAAGAACATTGACCTTGGGGAGATGGCCACCAAGCTCAAGAGCAAACTGGCCTGTGGTGGTGCTGCAAAACATGGTCACATCGAGCTACAGGGCGACCATCGCGGTGTCATCAAGGAGGTCCTCAGCCAGCTTGGTTTCCCCGAGGAGACCATTCACATTGACTGGTCGTTCATGCCATCCGGACGCAGATGACCCCCCGTGGTCTGTATATCGGCTCACTGCCGCATGACCATCGCACGAAAAGAAGTATTGTGACTGTAGCCGCCACCGGTGACCTGTGACCGCAGGGCCACGTGAATCCTCAGTCCGTGCGGTAACGTCATACGTCCCTGACAAGAGAGGGATGCCCAGCTGATATCGTGCCCCCATCCTTCTTCTCGACCTACTGATGACCCTGACCAAAACCACCCTGTGAGTCTATATTGAGGACTCTGACAATCTCCTTGTAGCGATTCCTCACTGTGACCTCAGTCACCCGGGCCACCTCTGCTATCTCGCGCTGAGTCCTCCTCTCATCGAGCAGAATTGATGCCACGTATATCGCTGCTGCTGCCAGCCCGAGCGGGTCGCGTCCGATTGTCAACCCCATCTCCCTACTTCTCTTCAATATCTCAATCGTCCTCAGCTGTACAGGGCTTGAGAGTGACAGTTCGGATGCAAATCTCGGGATGTAGTCTATCGGATTCGAGAGCGGAATCTTGATTCGCAGGCTTCGGAGAAGCAGCCTGTAGCACTGACCCAGCTTCTTCTTATCGACCCTTGAGGCATCTGCTATCTCGTCGAGTGGGCGTGGTTTCTGTCGTATCCTGCAAGCAGCATACAGAGTGGCCGCCACCATGGCCTCTATGGATCTGCCTCTCACGAGCTTCTTGATGATGGACTTTCGATACAGAAGCGCAGCCAGTTCGCGTATTGATGAGGGAATGGAGAGCTGTGATGCCAGTCTCTCAAGCTCTGACATGGCCTGTGCGAGGTTGCGGTCAATCGATCCGTGGACACGAGACCGTATCTGCCACTTTCTAAGACGATAGATCTCTGAGCGGCGTGTGGGAGTGAGCTTTCTGCCAGATGTGTCCCTGTCGCGCCAGTCTATGACGGTCGAGAGACCCTTGTCGTGAATAGTGTATCTCATTGGTGCGCCAACTCGACTGCGCGCCTCTGCCTCCTCGTGACTGAACACACGCCATTCTGCACCTGTGTCTATGCGATGGTCGGATAGTACAAGGCCGCATCCTGCACATATCCGCTCCCCGCGTGCTGCGTCCTCAATGACCTGCGTAGACCCGCACTCAGGACAGCAGACAGTGTCGCTACTGGTGCCCCCACTGGTATGCTTCTCCTCATCCTTCCCCTGCAAACCTTCCAAAGACATACCTCCCCTGACCAAGAGGTTGCAAGCGAGCGGGCGCAACGATGCCAGAAATCGCTGTCAGTTTCCAAGGTGCTCTGCCGAGGCTCCGAGGACCCACCCTCATCTCTCATTTGAAAACAAGCATTTAATGATTGTGGGAGACGTGCCCGATAGTGTTTGTCGCACCTATTGGCTCATACAGATCCATGCTCGTTGGTGGTGCCCTCCCTCTTTCACCTCGTGAGGCTCCCTCCGGACCGCATCCGTTCTCGGGTCAGCTGACGTTTCGCTTCACGGCTCACTCATGTCGTCTGCTCGTGACCATCGTCGGTGATCAACACAGTGTGTTCGTGCTGCGACACGAACACCCCCTTCTCCTCAGCAAGAATGGGATGGGCTATCAACGCGCCATTCTGTCGAAGCTCGCGAATTGCCATCTTGAGGGCCGCGTGCCTCATCCGCTGAGCAAGCCATCGCTCTGCAAACGGGAACTCCCTGTACTCTCGCCGTGCGATACTCAGGAATTGGCGGCTCCCTCTGAAGCGTACTGGGACCCTGATTGGCAGAAGCTGGTAGATCAGCGGGTTGGGCTGTTCTGTGACATTCCCCGAGCCCGTGCTGGCAAAGACCTCTATGGCATATGCCTCTCCTGCCTCGACTACCACCTCTGGCTTTCCCGACACACAGGGCACCTGCTTCTCTCCATGCAGTGTCCACTCCTCCAGCTGATGGCCTGTGAGTTGCTTGACTGGTTCGAAGCCAGCACTGTGAATAGTGTCCTCAATCAGCTCACCTATTGTGTTCAGCTTCGCCCCTGGTCGGATCACATCGACTGCGGCCCTCACTGCCTCCTCTGCAGCCTTGACAAGGCTCTCGTGTTCAGGATTGAGCGCCACAGTGAATGCCGAGTCCGAGATGCATCCCTCGACATGCGCCCCACAGTCGACTGTGACGAGATCGCCATCCTGTATCACCGTCTCATCGTTGAGCGGGGAGGTATAGTGCGCTGCGATATGGTTGATTGCAACGTTGCACGGAAAGGACAGGCCAGTGGCGTGTTCTCTGATGTAGCTCTCCACCGCCTCCACAATGTCTATGACCTTGGTGCCGGGCTTGATCATTGGTCTTGCTATATCGAGGGCCTCACGCGCAATCACACCAGCGCGACGCCACCGATCCCACTCGTCCTCAGGCTCCTCGGCCTCGGTCTGGTCCTCTGTTTCTGACTTCTCGGACAATTAGCATCACCTAGTGATTGGACTGCACGTGGCCTTGTGTCTACTCATAAGACTGACGGAATGACCGCCCACTACAGGGTGGCTGCAATTCGCTTGGCAATACTCGTCATCATAAAGAAGAGATATCCAAGATTGACCTTCCTGTTCGTCAGCACACAAAGGAGGGCGTCCTCTCCTGCGTTGCATATGACGAGATATCCGTTCTCTCCCTCCACCAGCATACGGACGAGTTCACCGCGTTTCAGCTGCGGGAAGACCTTCCTTGTCGCCATATCAATCTGTGTTGACCTCCCAGCGATGACATCCTCATCGGGCAAATTGCCAGATGCGTCATCAGGAAAATACGAGCAGATTGTCAGTCCTTGCGACTTGGAGACTATCAGAGTGGCCTCTATGTTTCCCTGGGAGGCTCGACTCAGGTCCTTGAGAAGTTCGGTGAGCTTTTCCGACTTACTAGACAAAGATGGTTCCTCCCTACGTGGGCATGCGACAAAAATGGTCATATACTCTCTATTTAAACTCTCTTGGCCCCAGCCTTCTTCAGGGCTCTGACTATCCGGCTCAGTGCCTCTCCACCGTCCTCTGGCAGGCTCCGTTCCACAAAGGTCCCCTGGACGACGATGGATGCGCCAGCGTCGACAGCGCGCACCACCGACTTCTCATCATTGAACCCTCCACCCGTGATTATCGGAATCTCTGCGTACTTCGCCACAGTAGAAATGATCTCGGGCGGGACACCGCCACCCTCCGCGCCGCTGCCTGCCTCGAGATAGACCAACCGAAAGCCCATCAGCTCTGCAGCAAGGGCATACATAAGAACGAGCCTTGGCTTGTCCCGCGGGAACGGTTTCGCGTCTCCGACCCATGCTGCAGTCTTGCCGGGGGCTATCATCAGGTAGGCCATCGGAATCGTTTCAATGCCTGCCATCTTCACTCTCGCCGCGGCAAGAGACTGTGCTCCCACAATCCAGTACGGGTTCGTGCTGTTCAGCAGACTCATAAAGAACATGGCATCCGCATACTCCGACACCCCGGTGATGTTCCCAGGAAAGAGGATAGTGGGGATATCCACAGCGTCGTTAATGGCCTTGACGGACTCGTCAATCAGACCGAATATCGTGCTGCCCCCAATCATAATAGCATCTGTGCCGGCCTTCTCTGCTAGAGCGGCAAGCCTGGCGGCCTCCTCTGTCGTCATCTGCAGGGGGTCTGGGTCCAGCAGCGAGAAGTGCAGTGCACCCTCACTCTCTCGCTTCTCAAGGATATATCTCCAGACTCTTCCGTCCATAGCGTCCGTCTCCCGCAATGAATGTCACCGCATGGATGGGTCTTTTTACAGTTTTGGTGGTTCTCATCGGCACTTGGCAACGCCCCTCAACATCACAGGCCGCATCACGGTTGTGCGCATATCCGACTGATTCCGCAATGCTTTATTAGGCGTGACCTGTCGCCTCACGTAGACGGAGCGCGAGACCGTCTATCTGCGTTGTTTCATCTCCGATGCAGACGGTCTCCAGCCGTTGTCGAGGAGTGCATCATGCCAGAGCGACGAATTGGGATATTCCTGTGCCACTGTGGAAGCAACATCGCCGGAGTCGTCGACATCGCGAGGGTGATAGACGCCGTCAAAGACCTCCCGAATGTCGTTCACGTCGAGGACTACAAGTACCTGTGTTCCAAGCCGGGCCAACAGATCATCAAGGACCGGATTGCAGAGCATCGTCTCGATGGCGTCGTCATAGGGTCCTGCTCCCCGCGCATGCACGAGCTTACCTTCCGTCAGGTAATGCGCGAGGGGGGCCTCAACCCGTTCCTGCTTGAGATTGCCAATCTCCGCGAGCAGGATAGCTGGATTCATCAGGACGACCCTGAGGCTGCGACCGAGAAGGCGATTGACCTGATCAGGATGGCCGTGGCGCGGGCACGACTTCTTGAACCTCTGGAAGAGCCGACCGTAGAGATAGAGCAGTCGTCACTGGTCATTGGTGGCGGTATCGCAGGCATCTCTGCAGCCATTGATCTGGCCAATGCTGGATTCAAGGTCTACCTCGTTGAGAAGGAGCCCACCATCGGTGGGAAGATGGCTAGATGGGACAAGACATTTCCGACACTGGACTGTGCCTCCTGCATTCTCACTCCTCGGATGGCCGAGGCCGGGTCGCATCCGAACATCGAACTGATCACAATGGCCGAGGTAGAGCGCGTTGACGGTTTCGTGGGCAACTTCGAGGTCACGGTCAGGCAGCGTCCTCGGTACGTCGATATCGACAGGTGCACATCGTGTGGGGACTGTGCCAATGTCTGTCCGGTGGATGTCCCCTCGGAGTTCGATGCGAACCTCGCGTATCGAAAGGCCATCTACATCCCGTTCGCTCAGGCAGTCCCATCCGCCTACGTGCTCGACATGGAGAACTGTCTTGGTGTGGACGCCGTACGTTGCGGCAAGTGCAAGGAGGCCTGCGGGGCCGACGCCATCAACTACGACGACCACGAGAAGACGATCAAGTTCAAGGTGGGAACGATAATCGTTGCCACTGGCTTCGAGCTCTTTGATGCCACCAAGAAGGAGGAGTACGGTTACGGCGACTTTCCGAATGTTGTGAATCTCGGGGAGGTGGAGCGGATGCTGAGCTCCGCGGGGCCCACTGGGGGCCACGTCGTCAGGCCGAGCGACCTCAAGGAGCCCAAGCGGATTGTCTACATCCAGTGTGTCGGCAGCCGTGACGAGCGCACTAACCGATACTGCTCCCGAGTGTGCTGCATGACCGCCGTTAAGCAGGCACGGATGCTTCGTGACAAGCTCGGCGCCGAGATCTATGTCTTCTATATCGACCTGCGCACGTTTGGTAAGGGATACGAGGAGTTCTACGAGTCCACTGCGGCCGCAGGTGTCACCTTTGTCCGGGGACGCGTTGGTGAGATTCTTGAGGACCCTGAAACACACAGCCTGACAGTCCGGGGTGAGGACACACTCCTCGGGAAGCCTGTACAGCTTGACAATGTCGACCTTGTGGTACTGTCGACGGGTGTCGTGCCTCCTCGCTCAGCCAAGAAGATAGCACAGCTCCTCAATCTCAGCCAGTCCCCCGACGGCTTCTTCCTAGAGGCCCATCCGAAGCTTCGACCAGTTGACAGCTTCAACGACGGCATATTTGTCGCCGGGATGGCTCAGGGACCCAAGGACATTCCTGACACTGTGGCACAGGCCAAGGCTGCAGCCGCGGGTGCGATGTCGTTGATGGGCAAGGGCAAGATCACAATCGAGCCGTACTTCTCTGTTGTCGACGAGGACCGCTGTTCGGGTTGTGCTGTCTGTGTCTCGGTCTGCCCGTACAATGCGATATCTCTGAACGAACGTGGTAAGGCTGAGGTCAATCCGGCGCTTTGTAAGGGCTGTGGTACCTGTACGGCTGCCTGTGCCAGTGGCGCCATAACCTCACAACACTACACGGACAGTCAGATTGAAGCGATGATCAGCGAGTACTTATCGGGGCTCACGCCTCAATCCTAACGAGGGTCCTGAGGGGCCCGACATTCCGCGGGCAGGACGTCTGAACTATGAGTGAGCAGTCCATCTCCGTGGCAGTTCTGGCTGGCGGGGGTTCGCGTAGGTTCGGTTCGGAGAAGGCCCTTGCCAAGTTCAAGGGCGAACCGCTAGTCCAAAGGATGCTGGCGATTGCCCGGCGTATCGCACCTGCGCCATTCGTGGTGACGTCTTCTGAGGCGCAGGCAGAAATACTGCGTCCTGTTGTGGGGAAGAGGACAGCCATCTATACTGATCCCGAGGATGCAGAACGCTGTGCCCTTACGGGTGCCATCACTGCATTTGAGTTCTCCAAGACACGTTACACTATGCTCCTGCCTGTGGACACTCCCTTGGCCAGTGTTCCTCTCCTCCGTGCCATCGCTGGCATGGCTGCAGGACACGGAGCCGTGGTCCCCTCTTGGCCATCCGGCTATGTCGAGCCTCTCCACGCCGTCTATCTCACAGAACATGCGTATGTCTCTGGCTTGAGGGTCTATGAGAAGGGCGCACGTCGGATGACAGACCTGCTATCTGTACTCGACCACGTCCTCTATGTCTCTACCTTGGTCCTGAAGACGTTCGACAAGAACCTGTCCACGTTCTCAAACGTCAACACGGATGCCGACCTGCGAGAATTGGAACGCAAGTCACACCGCGGGGGCTAGACGTACATGTTCAGATGCCTTATCCTGCAGGTGCCCTCGTGTCCGACCATGCACGGTCCGTAGGGATTCTCTGGAGTACAGCGTCTCCCGAAGAGCGGGCACTCTGTCGGGTCAATCATCCCAAGTATCACTTTGTGGCACTGGCATCCTGGCAGAATGTCGACCGACTTCATCTCAGGGAAGTCGAACCTCTTGCGCGCATCATACTCTTCGAACTCTTTGCGCAGATAGTATCCCGACTTCTTGATCACTCCAAGACCGCGCCACGGTGCATCATCGATACGAAAGACCTCTCTCAGAACCCTCTGGGCTGCAGGGTTCCCCTCGGGTCTGACCACACGGGAGTACTCATTTTCAGACTCCGCGCGTCCCTCGGCAATCTGGAGCAGTATCATCCTGACAGCCTCCAGCACGTCGAGTGGCTCGAATCCTGCTGCAACGCACGGCACACCGTAGCCATGTGCAATGGGCTCGTACGCCCGTGTGCCAATGATGGTACTCACGTGTCCTGGCGTGATGAATCCGTCTACTGCAAAGCCCTCAATGTTGACTAGCAGCTCCATAGCGGGCGGGATGATCTTGAGCGACGTGAGAATCGAGAAGTTCTCAGGGGGCTTCCGGAGTATCTCCACTGCGAACGTGGGTGCCGTGGTCTCAAAGCCTGCGCCCATGAATACCACCTCCCGGTCAGGATTGTTGCAGGCAATCTCAACAGCATCATTTATCCCGTAGACGACGCGCACATCAGCACCTCTTGTCCTCTCTGCTGCAAGCGAGGAGTCCGTCGACGGCACCCTCACCATGTCCCCGAAGGACGTGATGATCTTGCCCTCTCTGGCGAGATGTACTATCATGTCAACATCCTGTGCAGCGCACACGCATACTGGGCATCCAGGCCCAGCCACTAGGTTGATGTTCTCTGGCAGGATGCTCCTCAGGCCGTTGCTGCTTATTGTATCCTCATGTGTCCCGCAGACATGAACGATTCGATACTGCCTGTCCCCAGCAAGCTCCTCTATTCTTCTGACTAGCGCATGAGCATACTCGGGGTTCCTGAATCTTGAGAGGTCAATCATATCGATGAGGCCTCGCGCTGCAGTGACACCATCCTACGCAAAAGAGCCTTGTCGTCTGACACAAGAGTGGGGCGAACTCATCGCATCTCGCAAATCAGCGCTGACGCAGCCTGTCGAGAATGACGAGTGCCTCTCCAAGTGAGATGGACAGCCTACTGGCGAGCTCTCGGGGCGTTATGTTCGGCATTGACGGCAGGATGTTGTTCAGTGCATAGCTGACCACGCCGGGGAAGAGCGGATTTCTCTGAGCCGTCTCCACGAGGATTGGCCAGAGCGGATGCTTTTTCAACTCGTCAAGCTTGACATCAAGAAGGCGGGTGGAGGTAGTCTCTTCCTGCGTTCCCACATCACTCTCGATGGGGATGTTATTCTCGGAACTTGCACTAGTCTGGTCTGTCAATCTCATCTGCTTCATCTGCGTCCCATCCTCGTGACTGAATGTCATCTCCCGGCGGACTGGAGTAGCCCACCTCTGTCTGGTGCCACGTGCGATTTAAACGTTGAGTCGTCATGGTGGTCACGTTGGTTCGCCCGCGCCACATTGCCTGTCTGACCTCCTGCCATCAGAACCGATTCCTGCCTCTCAACCTCTCATTGGAGTGACAAGGCTCGCGCAGTAAGCTTTAACAAGCTAACTGCAAGACAGCCATCTGCCAAAACGCCACTACAAAGTGGATACGAGCTGGGGTATGGAAAACAGTTGCCGCACGGCATTAGAAGAATTGTGCTGGACGTGTTGAAGCCTCACACTCCGAGGATAACGGATCTTGCGCTGATGTTGTCCCGTGACGAGCGCATCAACGGCATCAACCTCTCTCTCAAGGAGGTCGACCAGAACACAGAGTCAATCTCTGTGACAATTGAGGGCGACGATCTAGATTTTGAGTCAATCAAGGAAGTCTTGGAGCAGGCTGGTGCTGTCATACACTCGATTGATCAGGTCGTCGCGGGGAAGCGGTTCGTAGAGGAAGTGACCCTCCAGCCGGAGAACAGCTGATGAGGAGATCGGGCTGTCAACGCCTGCGCAGCTGGCCCAAGAGCCTATCGCTCTCAGCCTCTATCTTCCTCTGCACTATAGTATAGAGTTCCTGTTCGAAGGCTGGGGGTATTATCTTGACCACATTACACAGTCGGTCTACTATTCTCTCCGCCAGAGCAGATGGTGCGACGACGCCCCCACGCACCACACTCAATACAACCTCCTCGCCGACGCTGCCCCTCACTACAGAATCAATCACACTGGCTATCGTCCCCTCGGGGTCGATATAGAATGGCATCTGTGTTCGGTCCCTCAGGACGATGAATCCCAGTGAGTCGACGATGCTGTCAGTGTACCACTCGAGGCTCGACTCCTTCAGTCGCAGTCTTGTTGCGAACTCGGTCTTCGTCAGCGGATTGGGATGGCTCCACGGATGCCGCGAAACGACGTACAGTGCCGCACCAAACAGCGAGTCACTCTCACGCGGCACACCGACCTGTGAGACATACCTCCTGACGAGATCCAGGGCCACCGCTGAGTAGCGCTCGTCAATCTTGTGTTCTGTGTAGAAGCCATATGCGTCCTGAATCATATTTACGACAATCTGTGGACTGACAGCGGGGTGGGCCTCTTCACTGTGATACACAATACGCAGTCTCCTTTCAGTCAGCACACTCTGTCGTGACCTGACCTCTTGACAGCCCCTCTTACAATATAAACAATGTTGCACAAGAAGCAGAGGTCCGGCCATTTCGCGCTCTTTAGAGTCGCCCCTTGCTGATTGGGAACAGCATCTTATCTGGGCGTGTATATTTTTTCAAGCGCCCACCTCAGAGCACGCTGAATCTCCTGCAGCCGTGCCTCGGAGCCGTAGTTCCTGATTACTATCTCCTTCAGCAGGCCATCCTCTCCCTTGACCTCAAAGTCGAAGGCGTTGTCCCACTCAAGCTCGCCTCTCTCCACTCTCTCTCTGTCCTCCTTCTGGAACTTGCCGAGTATGCGTTCCACGAAGAATCTGGCGAAGGCTCCTCTCTTGATGTCATAGGTCGCGTGTTCGGCGGGTGTTATGGTGATGTTGCCTCCCTCGATATGCATCTCGGCGAGAAGCGTCTTTCTGTCCTTGGTGAAGACCTTGATATCTCTAGGCTCCTGTGTGACGGCCGAGGGCATTGGAGGGGCAGTGGCGGGCGATGATGTGGTGGCTCCTGAGGCTGTTGTCACAAGGGCAGTGTCTGCAGTGGCGAAGCTCTTCACTCCAATCATGCTGTCGATGGCCTGTCTGTACTCACGCAGCTTCTCCAGACGCCTTGACAGGCGCGAATACTCCTCATCAATCTCCTTTCTGAGTTCCAGCAGGACACGTATGCGCGGGTCTTCCAGACTGAGCACCACCTTGGCCCGTTCTCAGGTCACTTTGGATGGTCTGTCCTTCTATATGTTCGCTTGTGTTATTGACTCCTACTAAGAATGGCCGTCCTCCGCCTCAATCACCTTGATGGCAAAGTCCGGACACTCCATCTCGCACAGGTGACATACCTTGCAGGCCTCCAGATCCTCCACCACAGGTAGGTAGAAGCCTCTATTGTCGACCTTGTCCGCCTTTACGAAGACCTTGTGTGGACAGACCGCAATGCAGATGTGACAGCCCTTGCACAGATGCTGATCGATGACTATCTCACTTGCCGTCCGGGCCAATCTCTCAGTCACCGACCTCGCGGGACAGAATGTAGGTTATAACGGTTGGGATTTGACAGCCCCTGACCCTGCCCCCACCGGATTGGACGGGTTGAGTCTCACGGGTTGTCGCCAAACTCAGCGGTGACCCGGCGCAGTGACGGGGTGTCGATATTCTCCTTCACCAGCTTCAGCCCCCTCTCAGTCAATGCACCCTTGACGAACAGGTGACCTGCAGAACGGATGTAGACGAGCCCTCTCTCCTTCAGCCTCTCTAGGCTGGCGAGAACTATCTGTGTGAGCTCGTGGTCCGTCACGGAGAGCCCCGCCCCCGGTGTCTGCAACGTCTCGGTCATGCGTAGAACGTTTTTCATACTGGACAATTGCCGTCGTTTGCTCTCGTACGGGTTGGAGTATAGCCAGAGCAGCACGATGAGATCAACGACATTCAGTTCGAGTCCTGGATTGTTCTCCAAGATCTTCTTTGCGACCAGCTCGACTATGGGCATCCTGTTCTTCTCCTGGGGCCTCTCGCTGCCGGGACGGGGCTCACCCTCATCACTGTACCAGCCTGACGGTCCCCTTCACGGGCTCGTATACCACGCCATCGTTCATTAGTCTGTCTAGTGACCTCACTGTCGCGTCCTCCGTCACACCCTTGGCGGTCATAATGGCTACAATCTCACTTGTGAGCATCTCACCCCCTTGCTCCCTGATCAGCTGGAGAATGTCATCGCTGACATCCCTGTTGGTCCGAGCATGTTTCTGCGGTGCCTCTCCGATGTATCTTATTGTCCACGGCCGCGGGGCGAAGAGTTCTCCACGAGAGAACATCTTCTCAATCTGCTTCTCCACCCAGGTCCACTCGAGGCCGTAGCGGGGACATGCCTGCTCTATCTCACTGAGTGGGCAGGGTCTCTTGGTCGCGAGGTCTCTGAACATCAACAGGAGGCGCTGCATCTTTCCAGAGGGCAGACCTCTCCCGTCTGACATCCGTGCCACCCTCGCTGCATCAATCTCGTCCTTGGGCAGCAGGTGTTCAATCCTCTCGCGCGAACGGCGCACGGCCTCTTCGAAGTCGCCACTCTTACCGGCATTGAACCGACGAACAGCCTCTGCTGCCGCCTCAGCGGAGTCAAAGAGGGCGGTGGCCTCCCTTGAGATGTCTATGATCTTGCCACAGTAGCTGCACATACGTCTCTTCTGACCCACAGGTGCGGTCAGGAACCTTCTACATCGCGGACACATAAAGACCAGATGGGAACGCACGGAAGGGCCTCCTGTCATCTCTATCTGTGACGGGCTGTCTATTTAACAGGTCCTCTCGGCAGATCCAACGGATTCGTGTCACCGCGCTCATAATGGCCTCTCCGCTTAGTCTGGGCACTGCGTACTGGCGGTCTGCTCGCAGAATGTTGGCCGAGTGGCAAGCTTTAAATCATGAACCGATGCGGTGAGCGGCGTAACCCTCAGAGGATGACTGTTTCAGAACCGATGGAGCAGTGCAGGCAAAGACTTCTGCTCGCGGAATCGCCTGCATACGTGTGCCGGTAGGTTCTGGGGTGGTCGTCAGGGGTCATGAACTCGCTATTCGGGCTCACTCAACGGTGAGGCATTCCAATACGAAGTCTCACTCAGCATCGGAAGTGTCGTAACCATGCCGACGTATCGGTATAGCATAATAGGCCTAGACCCGGACAGGACCGCAATAGCCAGCGGTAGAAACTTGAGGTGTTCGCCGAAGCACAGTCGCGAGGTATGTAACGCCATCCGCGGGATGATGCTAGACAAGGCCATAGAGCTGCTGGAGAGTGTCATCGAGGAGAAGGCATGGATTCCCTACAAGCGCCACAAGAAGAAGCGCGGCCATCACCCTGGCATGCGCAAGTGGGCGGCTGGTGGCCACCCCGTCAAGGCATCGAAGTTGATACTCAAGGTCCTGAAGAATGTGGAGGCGAACGCTGATGACAAGGGCCTGGACATAGACCGCCTCAAGATTATCCACGCAGCAGCCCATCGTGGTCGTACCTACAAGAAGTACATCGAGCGAGCCTTTGGTAGGAGTACGCCCTATTTTGAGTACACGACCCATGTCGAGATAGTCGTGGAAGAGGTGGCATAGGTGTCAGCGGTCAAGTATTTCATCGAGCAGAACACCCGGAAGCTGAAGGTGGACGAGTTCCTGGCTCGTGAACTCAACTCTGCAGGCTATGGCGGAGTCGAGATTCGCAAGATGCCCACTCGCACAGAGGTCATCATTCACGCCTCTCGCCCCGGCGTGGTCATTGGTCGTAGAGGGTCCAAGATCCGTGAGTTGACCGACATCCTTGAGCACGACTATGGCATTCCCAACGCGCAGGTCGAGGTCGCAGAGATTGAGAACCCGTGGCTGAATGCTCAGGTGATGGCGTCAAGGCTCGCGCGTCAGCTGGAGCGGGGTGTGAGATTCAGACGGATGGCCTACTGGATACTCAGGAGGGTCATGAGGGCTGGGGCCTATGGCTGCGAGATCATTGTGAAGGGCAAGCTATCAAGTCGGAGAGCCCGATATCAGAAGTTCAGACAGGCAACCATTGCCAAGACTGGTGAGCCCGCAGAGCTCTTCGTTGACGAGGCTGATGACATAGCGGTCCTGAAACCGGGCGTTATCGGCGTGAAGGTCAGAATCATGAAGCCTGACGTGAAGCTGCCGGGTGTGGTCCACGTCAAGAAGCCGAAACCCAAGAAGCCAGAGGAGCTCGAGCTTGTGAAGGCTCCCGAGGAGGTCGAGGAGGCGCCTCCGGAGGCAGAGGCAATCGAGGCGGAGCTTGAGGGCATCACTGACATTGAGGATCTGAAGGAGCTTGAGGAGCTCGACGCACTGGATCTTGTTGAGGAGGCACCACCAGCCGCAGAGCCCGCATCCGATGAGGAGGTCAAGCCCTCCGAGGAGCCGTCACAGGCTGATGAGGCGGCCCAGGAAGAAGAGAAGGACTCGCCTGTGGCTGACAAAGAGTCGCTCGAGGAACTGGACGGGCTTGGCACTGAAGGAGGCGAATGAGTGTGGCACGACTTACTGCCAAGGACATACGAAAGATGACTCCAGCAGAGCGTCAAAAGAAGCTCGAGAGTCTGTACGATGAGCTCACCTCTGTGAGAATTCAGCAGGTGACAGGCGGGACAACCGAGAACCCGTTCAAGATACGTTCCATCAAGAGAGCGATTGCGCGTATCCTCACAATTCAGCATGAAGAGCAGCTGGAGGCCGACAGACAGTGATCACTGCTCAGAATATCATCAGGCATGAGATACTCGGGCTCCCTGCTCACGTGGTCCAGTCCCGTGACCCGACGCTGGTGTGTCGACGGGGGACGATTGTCGACGAGTCGAAGGAGATGATAGAGCTCGATACCACAGAGGGGACTATCAGGATTCCGAAGACGGTGTCTGTACTCGACATCATGCTACCGGATGGAACTGTGGTACGCGTTGATGGGAGTCTTCTTAGAGGTCGTCCCGAGGACCGACTGAAGAGGCCTGTGAAGAGGAGATGGTGAACTTGGCAAAGAAGAAGCAGAAGGTCCGAAACATTGGCATCCCCAACGTGACGCCTCCTGAGAGGGTCTGCGATGACCCTAACTGTCCATTCCACGGCAACCTGCCGGTGCGTGGCAGAATAATGGAGGGTGTGGTGACAAGTACCAAGATGCACAAGGCAATCACATTCCAGATGGACTATCTGGCGTTGATCAAGAAGTACGCACGGTACGAACGAAGGCGGTCAAAGAAGCATGCGCATCTCCCCGACTGCATCGATGTCCAAGTCGGCGACATCGTGAAGGTCGTGGAGTGTAGACCCCTCAGCAAGACGATCTCGTGCGTTGTAGTCGAGGCGCGACGGCCCGCCACTCATCAGGAGGTGTAGCACGTGTCCAGGAAGATCAGTCGTGGTATTAGGAAGTTCATCCCGAGAATGTCTCGTGGCCTGCCCATTGGTGCCACACTTGTCTGTGCCGACAACTCAGGTGCTAAGGAGCTCAAGCTGATAACAGTCTTCGGCTACAAGGGCCGGCTCCGTAAGCTTGGCAAGGCAGGTATCGGTGACAGGGTCAACGTCACAGTCACGAAGGGCAAGCAGGAGCTCCGCAAGCAGGTGCTTCAGGCTGTGATAGTCCGTCAAAAGAAGCCCTACCGAAGGCCAGACGGCACATGGATGCAGTTTGAGGACAATGCTGCAGTCCTGATCAAGCCTGGCGGCGAGCCTCAGGGCTCCGAGATGCGTGGTCCAATGGCCCGTGAGGTCACACTGCGATGGCCCCGTGTCGCAGCCATTGCATCGAAGATAGTATGAGCGAGGTTGATGACGAATGACGAAGATACCGAAGACGAGGTCTCCGCGCAAGCAGAGGCAGCGGCTCTACAAGTCGCCCCTACACGCACACAAGAAGATGTTGAGATGCAGGCTGGCAGACGACCTGCGCGAGGAGTATGGTGTGCGTTCGATGGTGGTCCGCAAGGGTGACCTTGTCCGTATAATGCGGGGACAGTTTCGCGACACAGAGGCCAAGGTGACGAGAGTGGAGTACTCAAAGATCCGCGTCTATGTCGATGCTGCAACCACGACGAAGGCAGACGGCAAGGAGGTACCAATTCCGCTTCATCCATCAAATCTGATGATAACCAAGCTCGAACTTGATGACGAACGGCGTCGTATCCTTGAGCGGAGGGCGGCCCAGGCAGCGGAGGTCGAGTAGATATGGCAAGACGAGGTCAGAAGAAGCATCTGAAACGGCTCCCAGCGCCGAGGCACTGGCCTATCAAGAGAAAGGAGGGCAAGTTCACCACACGCGTGATACCCGGACCTCATTCAAAGGAGGAGTGCGTGACTCTCGCGATTCTCCTGCGTGAGATGCTTGGGTACGCTGAGACAATGCGAGAGGTCAAGGCAATACTCAACTCTCGTCAGGTCCTCGTTGATGGGCGTGTCCGCCGAGAGCCTCGATTCCCCGTTGGTGTGATGGATGTCATCGAGATAAAGTCCTCAGGCGACATCTTCAGGATTCTCCCGAAGATGCGCGGAGGCCTCAGACTAGTCCCCATAAGTCCTGAGGAGGCCAAGTTCAAGTTATGCCGTATCGAGCGAAAGATGATGGTCCCTGGCGGAAGGGTCCAGATGACCACGCATGATGGTCGCAACCTGCTGTTGCCTGATGGTCACAAACCCTCGGAGTTTCACACTCTCGACACGGTCAAGATAAGCATACCTGACCAGGAGTTCATCGAGTCGTATCCTCTGCGTGAGGGCGCGTATGCCATAGTCACTCAGGGTAAGAACGTCGGTATTGAGGGCCGTGTGATCGCTGTCGAGCGCAGATTCGGGACTCACGCCAGTACGGTCACTCTTGAGGATCCGTCGGGCAACCAGTTCCAGACGGCTCTTGAGTATGTCTTCGTTGTTGGCGCTGAGCGACCAGAGGTACAGCTCCAGCCTGCAGCAGGAGGTGTAACTGCATGACTGCTGTCCAAGAGAACATCACTCCTCACGAGGACATAATCCTGAAGGAGTGGGAGGCCTGTCCGATGAGGCGTCCCTATATCGCCAAGGTGGTCGTGGACATATGCACTGGTGGTGGGGAGCCTCTGAAGCGTGCTGCGACAATCCTTGAGAATCTGACGGGCCAGAAGCCTGTTCAGTCGAGGGCCAAGCAGACGATACGCGACTTTGGGATACGGAAGAAAGAGCCCATTGCGGTCAGAGTCACACTCCGGCATCAGCGGGCTATCGACTTTCTGAAGCGCGCCCTGCAGGCCAAGGACAACATACTGCTGATCAAGAACTGGGATGAGGATGGCAACTTCGCCTTTGGGATCAAGGAACACATTGACATCCCTGGTGTCAAGTATGACCCTGAGCTTGGAATTCAGGGGATGAACATCACAGTCGTGATTGAGCGTCCCGGGTTCAGAGTCAAGCGCAGGCGGAGACGTAGGGCGAAGGTGCCGTGGCGACACAGGATGACTCCCGAGGAGAGCATGGTATTCATGAAGCGGGAGTTTGGCGTTGAGATACTTGAGAAGGAGCGTGAACGCACGTACCTGTTCTGAGCGAGGTGAGATGTAGATGAGTACCAAGAGAGAACAGAGCAAGAAGACAAAGAAAATCGGCAAGGGAAGCCGCACCTGCATCAGATGCGGTACACATCGTGCGATCATTCGCTCCTACGGCCTGAACATGTGCCGTCGGTGTTTCAGGGAAACGGCGGAGAAGTTGGGATTCCGTAAGTACAGGTAGGGAGGTTGATGATGAGATGACACTACTAGACCCACTTGCTGACGCGCTGTCGAGCATCTACAACAGCGAGATCATCGGCAAGTCCGAGGTTGTCGTTGCTCCCGCCTCCAGCCTGATTGAGCGCGTTCTGCGTGTCATGCAGGCGAAGGGCTACATTGGTGAGTTTGAGCGGATAGATGACGGAAAGGCAGGTCGCTTCAGGATACAGCTGATGGGCCGTACAAACAAGTGTGGCGTAATCAAGCCGCGGTACCCCGTCAAACGCGATGGATTCGAGAAGTTCGAGAAGCGATACCTTCCTGCCTACAACTACGGTATCCTGATTGTCACAACACCAGAGGGTGTGATGACGCACGAGGAGGCAAAGAAGCGAGGTATTGGCGGCAGACTGCTGGCCTATGTGTATTGAGGAGGTCCTGATAGATGCCCAGCGAAGTATTGTACGAGAAGCGCATCGAGATTCCCGAGGACTGCCAGGTGGAGATTGACGGTAAGACGGTCCGCGTGACTGGCCCCAGGGGCACCCTCGAACGGACCTTTCCCGAGCCTCAGACGCGGATTAGAATCGAGGGTAACGAGCTGGTTGCCTCCACCAATATCTCTAGAAAACGCACCCGGGCGTTGGTGGGGACAATCATTGCTCACGTCCGCAACATGTTCATCGGTGTTCGACATGGGTACACATACGAGATGAAGGTGGTCTATTCGCACTTTCCGATAACCGTCGAGGTTCAGGGCAGAGAGGTGATCATCAAGAACTTCATCGGAGAGCGTGGTGTCCGAAGAGCGCGTATAATTGGCGATGTGGACATCAAGATTCACGAGGATGAGGTCATTATCAGTGGCATCGATATCGAGCATGTTTCGCAGACAGCCGCGAACATTCAGCTGGCTTGCAAGATTCGTGACAAGGATCGCCGGGTCTTCTTGGATGGTATCTATGTCATCAGGAAGCGCAAGGGTGAGCACGTGAAGTCTGTGGTGTAAGGAGGATCATCTGATGTCGGAGAAGCCCAAGACACGGAAGAAGAAGGCGGAGCCGAAGGAAGAGAAGCCGAAGGCTGCAAAGAAGACGACCACAAGGAAGAAGGCGGAGCCGAAGGAAGAGAAGCCGAAGGCTGCAAAGAAGACGACCACAAGGAAGAAGGCCGAGCCCAAGGAAGAGAAGCCGAAGGCTACAAAGAAGACGACCACCAAGAAGAAGGCGGAGCCGAAGGAAGAGAAGCCGAAGGCTACAAAGAAGACGACCACCAAGAAGAAGGCCGAGCCCAAGGAAGAGAAGCCGAAGACTGCAAAGAAGACGACCACAAGGAAGAAGGCCGAGCCCAAGGAAGAGAAGCCGAAGGCTGCAAAGAAGACGACCACAAGGAAGAAGGCCGAGCCCAAGGAAGAGAAGCCCAAAACAGCCCCTCGCAGGAAGCGCAAGACTACGAAGAAGATAGTGCCGACAAAGCCCAAAGAGGAGCGGCCTGCCACGCGTGATCTCATGGTCCGGTCGCGTCTATTTAGGCTCAGACAGATGATGCGAAGACGTCAGCCCGCCTTCAGGCATGAGCAGGCACATCGCTGGGTCAGAGTGAAGGACTCGTGGCGGAAGGTTCGAGGCATTGATAGCGCCACGCGTGAGAAGCGTAAGGGTCGTCCGAGAATGGTGGAGATAGGGTATCGCAAACCACGCCTGGTTCGGGGGGTCCATCCGTCCGGGTATGTCGAGGTGCTTGTGTATCGCCCTGCGGATCTCGATTCATTGGACCCCGAGGTCCATGCAGCGCGGATTGCGTCTACAGTCGGCGCTCTGAAGCGACAGGAGATCATCAAAAAGGCCGAGTCTATGATGATCAGAGTACTCAATGCCGGAGCCCCAGAGGCCCTTGAGGAGGAAGACCTCTTCACGGAGCTTGAGGGCATTGGAATGGAGGCTGGAGGCAGATGAAACTCAATATGCAAAAACGCCTAGCATCCGAAGTGATGAAGGTCGGCAGAAGCCGAGTGTGGATTGACCCTGAGTTCATCGATGAGGTCTCCCTCGCAATAACGAAGGAGGATATTCGCCGACTCGTGGACGAGGGTGCCATCCAGAGAAAGCAGAAGAAGGGAGTGAGCAGAGGTCGGGCCCGCTACGTCATGCGTCAGAAGCGCAAGGGACAGAGGAAGGGTCCGGGCCGAAGAAAGGGCAAGACCACGGCCCGCCTGTCGGGCAAGGAGCGTTGGATGCGGCGTATTCGTCCGATGAGAAAGGAGCTGAAGCGACTACGCGACGAGGGCCGAATCACACGTGCCACATACAGAATGCTCTACCTGAAGGCGAAGGGCAACGCCTTCCGCAATACTGCTCACCTGAGGACGTACATCGCCGAACACCGGCTGGAGGTGTCCAAGTAGATGGCATACGGAC
The DNA here is from genome assembly GCA_029855935.1 of Candidatus Thorarchaeota archaeon. Lineage (GTDB taxonomy): Archaea > Asgardarchaeota > Thorarchaeia > Thorarchaeales > Thorarchaeaceae > B65-G9. Next base: position 29,810 of record JAGSHN010000013.1, read on the forward strand.
CAACATACCGGGTCAAGTTTCGAAGGCGCCGCGAGGGACGTACTGACTACTACCGTCGTCGGCGTCTGCTGCTCTCTCGTCAGCCTCGTCTGGTGGTCAGGAAGACGAACACACGGATAATCGTCCAGGTCGTGACGGCTCACGTGATTGGCGACATGACAGTGGCCTCCGCAGTGTCATCAGAACTTGCCAACTACGGCTGGGAGGCTGGCACAGCCAACCTACCAGCGGCCTACCTGACTGGTCTTCTTGCAGGCCTCAGAGCGAAGGCACGTGGCATAGACCGTGCCATCCTAGACATTGGTCTGAACCCTCCCATCAGAGGCTCCAAGATATACGCGGCTCTGAAGGGCGCTCTTGACGCGCAACTGGAGGTACCTCACAGTCCGGAGGTTCTCCCACCTGACGAGCGGATTCGTGGGGAGCACATAGTCGAGGCCTTCAAGTACGTCAGCGACAATCCTGGTCACGGCTTCCAGTTTTCCCTCTTGGGCAAGAGGAAGACAAGACTCACGTC
>JAGSHN010000003.1 GCA_029855935.1 Candidatus Thorarchaeota archaeon
GAACAGACCCAACCCCCAAACGCCCCCGTGTCGGTGTCCGCCACCACCGCCGCACGGGGGCACATCATTGTTGTGTACACCCTCATATGTCGGTCACTAGGCCGTCCATTTGTCGTGCGTCAGTGGGATCGGTCCCCCTCTCCCTGACTCTCACTCCCATCCCGTCTTCTCTCGAATCTGTCGTCGGCTGTGATTGGCACCTCTGCTGCAGACAGACGTCTCGCGAGCCAGCCAGAGGAGGCGTCGGTTCTGTTGTCGAACTCGGGCACGAACGGCTTGATGTCGATCAACGGCGTCCCATCGAGCATGTCCGCGCCCTCGAACTCAATGACGTTGTGATGGACCCTGAGGACTCTGACGACGGATATGCCGATGGGGTTCGGCCTCGCTGGCGCCCTTGTCGCGAAGACACCGTGCGCTCTCTGGTCCATGTATGGCACCACTGTGAGCTCCGGTTCTCGAGCCCTGTGGAACCAGTAGAGGAGGATGATGTGCGAGAACTCGTCGAGGGAGAGCAGCCCCTCCGCGTACTCCTCATAGACAACGACCGTCCCCCTCTCCGTGGACATGCTCGACTGCAGAGGTGCGCCTCTGCCGGTGATGAGGGATGTCCTTATGACCCCAATTGGCCTGACCACAATGCGGTCTTGTCCTGCTGCTGGCTCGTCTGTCACGGTATCACCACCGCCGTCGTCTGCGGCCCTGATGCATGCACATCCCTCTGATATCTGCTGGTATCGGGGCGTCTGTCTCATTCTCCTGTCCGTCGATCGTCACATGGCCGGGTCTGTGCTATAGTGAAGCAGTTGAGATGCCTCACCAGTTACGCTTAATTAGGAATGATGTGGCCCCAGCCCCGACGTTTCAGACAGGCTGGGTGCCAACAGTGAGAATACTCAAAATGGAACCAAAGTACTTTCAGGCCTTCATTGAGAGCCTTGACAAGTTCGGAAGAGTGTACGCCCCTGTCCGTCGGAACGGTGTGTTGACTTGGGACACTCCCGAGAGGTTTGAGGAGATCGTCCTTGGCGGGGAACACACGATGATCCCCGTCAAGAAGCTCTTTCATCCCATGAGGTTCGACATGTTCCGCTTCGATGACAGTGGCTTCACACCAGACTATTCCTCCTCGGAGAAGAGGGTCATCGTGGGAGTGCCGCCGTGTGAGATTCACAGCCTCCTGCGTCTTGACGAGGTCTTCATGGAGCGACCGGTTGACCCCTACTACGCGCAACAACGCAGAGACTCTGCCATCATAGGCTACTCATGTCTGCCTGGTGAGAACTGCTTCTGCAGGAGCACGGGGACGGACATTGTCGAGGAGGGCTTCGACCTGTTCTTTGTCAACCTCGGCGAGTTCTATCTCGTCTGGGTGGGGTCGAGCCTGGGTCACGATATGGTCCTCGTTCACGAGGACTTCTTTGACGACAGTGTCTCGCATGATGACATCAAGAAGTACATCGCGTGGCGGAAGAAGCGTGATGGTATGTTCAAGAAGTCGTTCGACTTTCGGAGCATGCCCGACCTGATGGAACTGAGTTATGAGAGTCCAATCTGGGAGGGGTTCGCCGAGAGATGTCTCTCGTGCGGTCAGTGCACTATGGTGTGCCCAACCTGTAATTGCTACAATGTTGTCGATGTGCTCGACATATCGAGCGCGACGTCAGGGCGTCGCGAGCGACACTGGGACAGCTGCATGTTCGTCGACTACAGTCTTGTTGCCGGAGGCCATAACTTCAGGGGTGCCCGAGCCGAACGTCTGAAGCTGTGGTACACGCACAAGCTGCGGGCGTACGCCAGCGAGTACGGCAAGCCGGCCTGCATCGGCTGCGGTCGCTGCGTCGAGGCGTGTCCTGTTGACATCAACGTACTGACCGTCGCCGAGGCCCTGGTGACGATGGAGGTGCCTGCACGATGATTGCGACAGAGAGCGTTGAGAATCCCTTTCAGCCCGAGCCCGCACGGATAGTCAGACAGTACGATCTGATCAAGGACCATCGGTTCTTTCAGATCCGGCATCTGGACATGTCGCGGGCGATGTCCTTTACGTACAATCCCGGGCAGTTCCTGATGCTGTCCATCCCGGGAGTCGGAGAGGCACCGTTCTCGATATCCTCCACGCCGAGTCGTCCTGGAATAATCGAGCTGGGCATCAGGCGCACGGGCAGGCTGACGGACGCGCTATTCAGGAAACGGGACAACGACATAGTCTTCATCCGCGGTCCATACGGCAACGGCTTCAAGATTGATCAGATGCGTGGTAAGGACATCCTGATAGTGGCTGGCGGGCTGGGCGTCATCCCACTCCGCTCGATACTCTACTATGTGCTTGACAACCGCGATCAGTTCGGCCGCCTCTACTTTATGTACGGCGCGAGGTCGCCGGAGGAGATGCTCTTCAAGACGGAGTTCTTCCAATTGAGAGAGCGTGAGGACATAGAGTGCCTCTACACGGTCGACAGGGCCTCAGAGGGCTGGACTGGCGAGGTCGGTGTCGTCACGAAGCTGTTCAAGTACCTGCCAGACATCGATCCCGAGGGTGTCAACGCCGTTGTCTGTGGCCCGCCTGTGATGTACAAGTTCGTCATCAAGGAGCTTCTCAAGCTCAAGATTCCGAAGAACCAGATTCAGATGACATTGGAGCGCAGGATGAAGTGCGGTGTTGGAAAGTGTGGCCACTGCGTGCTGGACCACCTCTACACCTGCATCGATGGACCAGTCTTCACATACTGGGACACGCTACACTTCAGGGAGTTGATATGAGATGTCGGGAACAAAGACTACAACGAGTGGTGGGGAGAGCAAGGGTAGAGAGAGGCCGCGCCTTGGCATCTACGGACTCACCGGATGTGCAGGCGACCAGCTCCTGCTGATCCACACTGAGGACCACCTGCTCGACATCTTTGAGGCCTTCGATGTCAGGTCATTCGTGATGGCCTCGAGCAATCCTGTCGAGGAGGAGCTCGATGTGGCCATTGTCGAGGGGAGTGTGAGCACCGAGGAGCAGAGAGAGCACCTCCTTGAGATTCGCAAACGCGCGAAGATACTGGTGGCTGCGGGCAACTGTGCCACTGCTGGAGGTGTCCAGGCGATGTACGCCAAGGACGGCTCATTTGCAGAGCGTATGAGAAGGGTCTACGGTGATGATGTCAAGTTTGTCACCGAGCCGATAGAGGGGAGTCCCCTCGACGAGTTCGTCACAGTTGACTACTATCTCCCTGGCTGTCCCATCAGTCAATCACAGGTGTTGGCGCTCCTCTCAAGGCTTCTACACGGAGAGCAGCCCGAACCGTATCCTCATCCCGTCTGCCACGAGTGCAAGCTGAGGGAGAACCGGTGTCTGCTGCTGGACAAGAAGTTCTGTCTTGGTCCGGTCACTCTCGGTGGCTGCGGTGCCGCCTGTCCGAGCAATGGGGTGGGCTGTACTGGCTGTTGGGGGCCAAACCCGGATGGCAACTTCGAGGAGCACTTCAAGCTTCTCCAGAGCTTTGGCATGAGCAAGGATGAGATCATCCGGCGAGTGAGGAACTATGGTGGCCACAAGATACTGCAGTACATCAAGGACTTGGAGTAGCCGGAGGAGGAAGTGAACGATGAGTAAGACGGAGAGAATTGAGATCGAGCCTCTCGCCCGCGTCGAGGGCCACGGAGGTATTCGAGTGGAGATCAAGGACAACAAGGTACAGAATGTGGAGGTGCGGATTCTTGAGGGTCCCCGGCTCTTCGAGACTCTCGTGTTGGGCAAGACGCCAGAGGAGGACCTGAGCATAGTCCCGCGCATCTGTGCCATCTGCAACCTCTCGCACAAGTTCGCCGCACTGCGCGGTCTCGAGAAGGCGCTGGGAGTCACGGTCCCTGAGGCCACACAGCTCTACAGAGAGCTGATGCATCACGGCGAGATGCTGGAGAGCCACAGCCTGCATCTGTACTTCCTGGCCCTGCCCGACTTTCTGGGCTACGACAATGCCATCGCGATGGCCGAGAAGTACGGCGATGTTGTGACGAAGGCCCTTGCACTGAAGAAGTTCGCCAACAAGGTGATGCGGATAATGGGTGGCAGGATGATTCACGGTGAGAACCCCATCCTTGGTGGCTTTGGCCGCCTGCCTGACCACAGGACGCTCCAGCAGCTGAGGGAGGAGGCTGAGGGCTTTCTGCCCTTCGCCATGGAGACAATCGATCTGCTTGCCAGTCTTGAAGTCCCCGACTATATGGAACGGGAGACACGTTTTCTCTGTCTGAAGCCGCCGCACGATGGGTACGGCTACTACGGTGACATCCTGCTCGCCTCTGATGGCAAGGAGTATGATGTGGAGGACTACAAGAGCGTCATCTCCGAGCGTGTTGTGGGCCACAGCTTTGCCAAGCGCGGCAGGTACCAGGACCGGCCCTTCACAGTGGGCGCCATCGCGCGTGTGCTGAACCTTGGCGACAGACTGACTGGCAAGGCCCGTGAGGCGCGCGACAGGCTTGTCAACGAGCGCTGGTATCGCAACCCGCTCTACAACAACTTCGCACAGGCCGTGGAGATGGTCTTCTCGCTGGAGGACATGGTCCGCGTCATTGACCGCCTCTTGGAGCTGGACCAGCCCGAGATTGCGAGACCGACGCGCGAGACGGGCGTTGGAACGGGCGGGGTCGAGGCGCCACGTGGCATTCTCCTACATCACTACGAGATCGAGAACGGGCTGACGGTCAGTGCCGACATAATCACTCCGACGGCGATGTTTCTCGACGATGTCGAGGCCTTCATCCGGCGGGCGAGTGAGAGCCTTCTCTCAAAGAACGAGCTCGACAACTTTGAACTGCGTCTTGAGATGGTAGCGCGGGCCTTTGACCCGTGCATCAGCTGCAGCACTCACCTTGTGACGGTGGAGTTCGAGTGACTGAGTAGAGCAGACCTGATGAGCAACGGCGTCTACGGGATGGATAGGTTGGCCCAACAGCGTCCATCTCGTTGTCGCCGTCTCCTCCTCTATCTCTGCAATCTATGTTCTGCAGACGTTCGCGTCAGAGTGAGGTCTAGGGCCAGTCACGGAGCATCTCGGCGCTCGGCCCGATACGGGTGATCTCCTTCACCTCTATGATCACATCACGGTCGAGTTCCCTTACCCTCTGCATTATCTCGGTGAGGCGCAGGGTGCCCTCCCCAGGGGCGAGGTGCTGGTCGCTCGTGCCGTCGTTGTCGTGGACATGGACCTCTGTGGTATAGTCCGACAGGATGTCGAGAAACTCCGCAGGGTCGCGTCCGGTGGTGTTTGCATGACCGACGTCCACAACCGCAGACGCACCGAGGTCGGAGAGCAGATTGACGATGTCCCTCTGCTCCTCGGGCAGCAGGATGAGCTCTCTGTCCTTGCCGCGCTGCTTGTTCTCGAGTCCCAGTCTGACATTCCTTGCGTGAGCGTAGATGGCAAGATCGAGTAGGCTGGCATAGAGCCTCTCTCGGGCGAGGTCCAGTCGAGCTATCTGGTCCGCCGGACACTTTCCGCAGTGGACCACAAGCGACCCGACCTGAAGCCTGTGCGCCACATCAATCGACATCCTGACGACCTCGACAGACGCCCGTCTGATTGGTTCCTTCAGACTCGCCAGATTGATGTCGTGAATTGGTGCGTGGAGGGCGAGGTCCAGTCCTACTGAGGCAAGAGTGTCCCTGACAGCCCGACCCAGGTCCCCGTCATTATCATCGCGTCTCTGACCATTGCGATGCAGCATGGCCTCTGGTGTGTAGGGGTCCTCGAGAACGACCTCGACGAGGTCCAGCGCGGCATCGGCGCAGATGCTGACGAAGTCACGGAGCGGGATGGGGCACCCTGAGTAGTAGGAGGCGCCGATTCTGATCACAATCACCTCCGTTGATTGATGGTCACTGCAACGTCCTTAATCTTGTGGCGACAGTGAGGTTCCCGCTGATGGCGATGGCGAGCAGCGCGAGGAATGGGCAGCCCAGTACGGAACAGACGAAGATCACGAAGAGACGCACATCCCTCGTCATCCCGAGGAATCTGCCGTCCCTCCTCTCGAAGACGCCACCCTGTTCCATCTTCGCACGTGAGTAGCTGACCAACAGCGATCCTGCGACCGCGAGAGCATACACAATGAGAAGCATCTCGGCCCCCACTGGCACGAGCAGGAGTGACAGTGGCAGCACCGCCACCAGAGGTCTCTCTCCCAACACTGCCAAGTACATACCCGTGACTATTGCGAGGTCGGCATACCTGTCGAGGACCGCGTCCAGTATCCCCCCACCGACGGAGGCAGTGCCACGCAGGCGCGCAAGGTCACCGTCGACACCGTCCACTATGCTGCTCAGCTGTACCAGCATGCCTCCGACAATCAGGGACGGTGGGACCCCGAGGACTGTATAGTCCTGTGGCAGGAACATATTTCCCGCTGCGTAGAACACGGCAGCCAGACACGCGAGAAACAACGCCGTCCACGACACAAGGTTCGGGGTCACCCACGAGATGGCTTCGAGGGCGTGTGCGAGGGGCACGGACGCTCTCCTGTTGAGATGTCTGGACACTATCCCATCAATCTTCTGCATCCGGGCTGGTCTGATGTCGGGCACAAGTACTGTTCTCTCATCCTCTCTCACAGATATCCCTCCGTTCTCAACTGTTCAAGCGGGCTCTCGGTCATCTCTGTCTGCGACAACTCCGGTATCTCCATCCTGGGGCCCAGAGAGTACAGGACGCCGAGGTCAGAGACTATGATCTGCTCGGCTGCGTGCAGGTCCTCGGGCGTGTCAATGTCCATCCAGAAGCCTCCGTCAGAGTCGGCCGCCACCGTACTGAGGCCCCTGTCAATCATCCAGTTGACAGCGTCCGTCACAGTGCAGTGTCCGTGATTGCTGCTCATCACCTCCGCCACCGCAGTGCTGAACCTCTCCCCGACACGAAAGACGCCAGTGTCGATGCTATTCCACTGCTGAATGCCCTTTCCTATACGCCTGATCCGTCCCTCCTCATCCACAAGGACCCGTGTCGGGTCGTCGGGGTCATTGAGATACGTCCCCTCAGAGTCCACAACGAGCACGAGGTCCGCATGCTCTGCTGCCCCCCTCGCCAGCTCGTACAGGGATGGCTCGACGATGTGGTCTGCCATTGTCATCACAGCACTGTCACAGTCCACTGCCTCGATGCCGCATCTGGCGGAGACGCCGTTTCCCAGCCTGTAGTTCGGGTTGAGAATGACGTCCACATCCGCCGACCAGGACCTGCTCTCGACCCACGAGCGCACCTCCTCGGCACGACTACCCGTCACCACTACGATTCGCTCGATGCCGGCGAGTTCGAGGCCCGTGAGGGTCCACCACAACAGCGGACGCCCGAGAAGCGGGATCAGAGGCTTCGGGGGAACATACCCCCCGACTCTCATCCGGGAGCCGAGGCCTGCCGCCAGAACCACCGCGCTCCTAGTGATCTCTCTGTGGACCATCTCTGTTCTTCCCTCCTGAGTGACCGTTTCTGTTCCGAGCCCTCGGTAGCCGAGGTCCGCAGTCGGACTACGCACTGTCTGTCATGGCCGTGCCTCACTGTATCGTGAGGTCACTCGTTCAATCCAATGTCGTCTTGGTCTGTACATCGTGTGAATGTGTGGTACGGATGCGTCACCACGATGATTCAATTCGTCATTCCGCGACGTGATGACGCCCGTACAGGACGGTCCCTGTACAGACCATCTCTGCATGTCACCTACTTACTACTCACCATCATGATACGTACGAACAAATATAGCATTTCGGGCTAGTGCCGTGAGGGTCCTCCGTCAGCATGTCTTGGCTCGAACGAACGGCTTATATCGCAAGCTGAGATGTGTCGTCGTCAACCACTCTCTACGGCTCCGCTGTCCGGTCTGGTCACACAGTCCGCGGAGGAGGTCGATTGTCCGTGACAGGAAGTGATGATGATGGTGGGCCCCGGCCGTCTGACGGAAGCGGCACGCTTCCTCGGTCAATCGCTGTTGTCCCTTCTGTTTGACTTTGGGGGTCTCGCGGCTGGAGCTCTGCTGGCGACCTTCTTTGGGGTCTTCCTGTCGGTCCCGTGGGCCATACTGGTCTTTCCCGGCATTCTGAGCATCCGTGGTGCGGTGGGTGGCCTCTTCAGTGGCCGGCTCAGTACGGCTCTCCACATCGGCTCTGTTCGTCCCTCGCTTCTGCACAACACACCAGCGTACTACGACCTGATTCGATCCGTCACCGTACTGACACTGATGAGCGCCCTCAGCCTGAGCGCAATGGCGGCCGTCTTCAGTGTCGTACTGCTCGCTATCCCGGTCGCAGATATTCTCTGGTTGGTGGTCGTCGTCATCGGCACGATGGGCATCTCGTTGGCTGTGGTCTCACCAGTGACGATTGGGGTCTCTGTTGTGTCGTTCCGGCGTGGGCTCGATCCCGACGTGGTCACGTATCCCATTGTCTCCACAATCGCAGACATCCTTGTGACCCTCTGCTACATTGCCGTCCTGACAGTCTTCACTGGCCTGCCCCATCTCATACCCGTCATCATCGTCCTCGATGCACTCTTTGTGTTTATTGCTCTCGGGCTTCTCCTCACGGCCCGGCACGACAGCAATGTCATCTCAACACTCCGCCAGTTCGTCGTGACGCTGGCACTGGTCGTTGTCATAGTGAACATCACGGGCTCCTTTCTCGACAGGATAAGTCAGGTGGTCAGGTCGCGTCCAGACGTCTATTTCGTCTATCCTGCACTCATCGACACGGTCGGTGATGTGGGATCAATCGTCGGTTCCACTACGACTACCGAGCTGACGCTCGGTACCATTCAGCCATCGGTCCGTGGTCTCGGTGCCCAGATGCCAAAGCTGCTGATGGCATGGGTGGCGTCGCTCATCATGGTTGGTGGCTATGCGTCGCTCGGGTTCCTCTATCTCCAACTCACTCTCGCCTCGCTGTGGAATCTGCTGCTGATTCTCGTCGCCGCGAACTGTATGTCGGTACTGCTGGTGAGCCTGATCTCGTTCACCCTCGCCATCACCACTGCGCGACACGGCCTCAATCCTGACAATCTCGTCATCCCAGTGGAGAGCTCGCTTGCCGACACCATCACCACACTGTCGCTGCTGGTCGCGATACTCCTCCTCTCGGGCTGACGATGTACCGGACCGCCACAGTACGGACGCAGGAGGAGGCGGTCATTGCCAATGCGATAGCCTTAATTCTGCGCGTCGCAACGTAGGACGCAGAGCAGTAGGTCATCGGTGCATCTCTGGCACCGAGGAGCAGTCATCTTAATGCCCTCTCGAAAGAGAATGAAACCCATCAAGTACGAGGCCGTCCCTGTACGGGAACTGCTGACCCGTATGAAGACGTTGTCTGAACTGATGATAGACCTCGCATACTCGGCGCTCCTCTTCTCCGACCCGCAGCTGGGCGAGTGGGTACTGGAGCTGGAGGAGCATGTCGACGAGATTGGCTATCAGCTGTTGATGACACTGTCCCTCTCCGTACGCGACAGACACGATGCTGAGCGCGCTGTCGGTCTGTTCAGCATGGCCAGCTCGGCAAACAAGATCTCAGATGCTGCTGCAGACATAGCATCTCTGGCGCAGACTGGTCGTCACAAGAACCCTCTCGTCGCCGAGGTCTTCGACCTTGTCGAGGAACATCTCGTGAAGGCCCGTGTGATTGACACCTCCGACCTCGTCGGACGCACTCTGGAGGAGATATGGCGTTCTGCCGATGTGAACGTCGACGTAATGGCTGTACGCAGGGCCACTGGCTGGACGTTCAATCCGCCTCCCGACTTCGTCATAGAACCGGGTGATGTGGTCTTTGCTCGTGGGTCGGTCCACGAGACCGAGGTCTTCGCGGAGCTGGCGACGGGCGCACCAGCACGTGAGGCCGAGATGTCACCGGAGGAGTCGCGAGGGCTGTCTCATCTGATGCTGGAGATGAAGGAGACCTCGGAGTTCATGGTCTCGCTGTCCTACGCGTCTGTCGTCCACAGTGATGCTGAACTCGCGGAGGAGGTCGGAGAGCTGGAGGACAGGCTCGATGAGATGTGCGAGATGTTCATCCGCCAGGTCCTGATAATGGAGAACGAGGACATCGAGGTGCGATGGGACCTCGTGCGTCTCGCCACGGCCACAGAGCAGATAGCCGATGCGGCATGGGAGATGGCCCAGATACCACTCAGTGGTCTGGAGACGCATCCAATCATCGGGGACATCGTACACGAGGCCGACGAGATTGTGGCAAGGATCAGGGTGACTGAGGGCTCTCCTCTGGACGGCAAGACGCTTGATGAGCTTGCCCTTGGGGACAACTACGGCATCTATGTCCAGTCGGTCCGCAGAGCGGGTCGCTGGTTTCACCGACCCAACAAGATGTTTCGTCTGAGGGCAGGCGACTACCTCATTGTCGATGGTTATCGTCAGGGGATTGAGGAGCTGCGGGAGCAGATGGGGGAGTCCGCCACAGCTGATGAGTGAGCGGGACTGATGACAGGCGTATATGAGAACAGGTGCCCACACACTTGTTCCATCAGTCTATGCCGACAACCTGCTTGTACAGTCTCAGCGCGAGGTCCGGGTCGGTCACGCCCTTCACGACTGCGGTGCCGCGTCGCATGACAGTCACAGTCACCCCATCCTGCATGTCCACAGCGACGAACAGCCTACTCCTCTTCACTCTGTAGGTCTTCTCCTCCATTCTCGAAGCTATCTCCTCAAGGTCAAGGGAGAGGTCCTCTGGTGGCGTTATGTTGAAGCTGTTCGTACACAGCATAGTCACAGTTATGTCATCGCTCATCTCCGGTTCTACCTCCCCCGGTGCGGAGCACACCGGACAGTTCTCCGCCCGGCCTATCTCGAAGGACTCTAACGAGAGGGATCTGATGTCCGCGTGCAGCAGGCGTCCTGCGAGGTTCGGTCTGCGCCCTGTGGCGAGCAGCACCGCCTCTTGGACCTCAATGGCACCGACCATCTCGAGTATGGTTGGCGTCACACCCACCACAGCGCACGTCCTCTCGGGGTCGTCCCTGGCATCGCCAAGCAGACAGTGCAGGCATCCGGTCTCGCCTGGTATGAATGTCGATGCGTTGCCGTAGTACTCAATCGCACCGGCATAGACATAGGGGATGCCCAGCCTCTGCGTGGCAATGTTGACAATTCGTCGGGCGTGGATGGTGTCAAGGCCGTCAAGGACCATATCACTCCCGTGCAGCAGCTCCTCGGCGTTCCTCGGCGTGATTGAGTCGAGGACAGGATCGAGTCTCACATCGGGATTGACCGCCGCAAGCCTCTCGACAGCAGCCTCGACCTTTGGTCTGCCGATGTCCTCGGTTGTGTAGATCGTCTGCCTCTGCAGATTGGACAGGTCGACGATGTCGTGGTCAATCACCCTGATGGTGCCGAAGCCTATGGCCGTCAACAGTCTCAGGACGGGGCTTCCCAGCCCGCCAGCACCGACAACAGTGACAGCAGTCCTCCTTATCCTCTCTAGGTCGTCTCTCGAGAAGTCGCGGAGCGCGAGCATGCGTGAGTACCGCTCAAGGGATATGTCCTTGGTCTTCATGGCCTCTGACACTGCCACGTCACCACTACTCTTAACTGACATGCTGTGGGCGTCGGCTCAGTCAAAGAGTGTGACCTCTATCTCCTCGCCCTCCTCAAGCACGTCGAGATTGACCGGCAGGATGACGTAGCCATCCGCCCTCGACATGCTTGTGATGGCACCCGAGTGCTTGTACACGACGTGCGCGACCCCGTTCTCAATCCTCACTGTCAGAAACTGTTTCCGACCTGACGAGGAGACGTATCGCTTTGCCATCCTTGCGGTCACGGTCTGGGGTCTCCTCGGGGGGAGCCTCGCCAGCCTCCTGATGGCCGGGACGAGAAAGATGTACGCATTACTGAGACACGAGGTCGGATAGCCCGGCATGCCGAGGACAGGAGTGCCGTCCACCACCGCCAGCAGTGTGGGCTTCCCCGGCTTGATCTGTACGCCGTGGAAGAGTATCTCCCCCATCTCCTCGAGGACATGTACCATCATGTCCTTCTCTCCCACCGATGAGCCACCCGAGAGCACGACCAGGTCGGAGTCCAGCGACTCCACGACGGCCTGACGGAGCGCGTCGTAGTCGTCCTCGACAATGGGGTGCCTTCTGACGGTCGCGCCATTCTGCCTGAGGATGGCCTCGAGGGTGTACGAGTTGACATCGTAGATCTGTCCCGGGGCGAGCTCTCCTCCCGGCGCCACGACCTCATGTCCTGTCGGTATGACGCTGACAACGGGTCTCTGGAAGACCTCCACCTCAGTGAGACCGAGTGCGGCGAGCACCCCCACTCGTGCGGGCGTCAGATACGTCCCTCTCGTCAGCACCACGTCGCCAGTCCTGATGTCCTCCCCCGCCCGTGAGATGTTGGCCCCAGGATAGACGGGTCTCACGATGGCGACAACATTGTCATCGCGCCGTTCCGTATACTCCACCATGACGACAGCATCCGCGCCTGTCGGGAGAGGGGCGCCCGTCGCCACCTGCACACAGGTCCCTCTCGAGACGGTGATATCCGGCTGTGTGCCTGCATGAACCTCACCGACCACACGTAGAGTCACTTCGTTCTCGATGGACGCGCCAAAGGTGTCCTCCGCGCGCACGGCATAACCGTCCATTGCAGCCCTGTCGAATGGTGGCACGTCCCCTGTGGAGACAACGTCCTGACCGAGGACGCGTCCCACGGCCTCACCTATCTTGGTGATGCGTTCAGTCCTCTCGACTGGTGTGACACTCGACAACAGCAGTCTCTCGGCCTCCTCGTGTGAGACCAGCAGCCTGAACGGGCTCATCCCTGTCATCTATCTCCTGTCCACCTCCCAGAGCAGGTGCCCAATCCCGGGCAGTATTATCCTCTCCAGTGCGAGTCGCACGGCGCCTGTGGACCCCGGAAGACAGTACACCACAGTCTTGCCGGCGAGTCCTGCTGCAGCCCTGCTGTAGACCCCCGGCAGACCGACCTCCTCATAGCTCAGCCTGCGGAAGAGCTCTCCAAAACCCGGCAGGGCCTTGTCGAACAGCACCTCGACTGTGTCGACTGTCAGGTCTCTTCGTCCCACACCGGTGCCGCCTGTGGTCACTATGACACGTACCTCCGGGTTGGCGACGAGTCGCTTCACAGTCGTCAGTATCGTCGCCCCGTGGTTTGGGACTATGTCATGGGCAATCACTCTGTGTCCTGCGGCCTCTATCATCTCCATAGCCATCTGTCCGGACCTGTCGGTCTCGGGCGTCCGGCTGTCGCTGATCGTCAGGACGGCAAAGCCAGTCCGTATCTGTTGATCTCTTCTGTGTCCGTCCTCGTGTCCGTGTTCACTCAACTCTGACCTTCTCCTTCCGGACCACTCTGATGTCCTCAAGCCGAGCGGTCGGGTACTGCCCGTTCTCGTCCTTCTCAAGATATTTGACCATGTCCCAGATACTGAGCAGAGCAACTGTCACACCCGTGAGTGCCTCCATCTCGACACCAGTTGTGTATCTCGCCCGGACGGTACATCTCGCCTCAACGTACTTGTCCCCGAACTCGAACGCAAGCTGGACGGATGTGAGCGGGATCTGATGACAGAGCGGTATCAGCTCTGCAGTCCTCTTTGCCGCCTGCAGTCCCGCGATCTCGGCGACGGTGAGGACGTCCCCCTTCTTTGTCCGTCCCTCACGCATAGCCGTCACGGTATCGGCCTGCAGGACGATACGTCCTCTTGCCTCCGCCTCCCTGTATGACTGCACCTTGTCCGTCACATCGACCATTCTGACGGGGTCCTCTCTATTCACCGGAATCACCCTCTCCACTGCTGTTGCCACTGACCCAGACCTCTCCAGACTCCCTGAACTCCTTCTTCCAGATGAGCGCCCTCCTCTTCAGCTCCTCAATGACGTATCTACAGCCTCTGAATGCCTCATCACGGTGCGCCGCGCCCACGACTATCAGCACGATGTCCTCACCGACACTAAGAGCGCCCTGTCGGTGGACGATGGAGACATCGGTCACTCCGAACCTCTCGATGGCCTCCTCTCTTATCCTTCTCAGCTCTGCGACGGCGATGTCCTCCTCCACCTCGAACTCGAGGCCACGCACTCTCTCGCCATCACTGACATCCCGGACAACGCCGAGGAACATGACAGCACAGCCCATCTCTGGACGCAGGGTCTCCCTGATGACTCTCTCAATCTCCAGCCCACCGTCTGCTATCTCGATCACGGTACGTTCACTCTCCACGGTAGTAGGGCTCCCTCCGACACACCGCCTCCTCTATCGCCCTCAAGACCTCCTCGTCCGACATGCTGTGAAGACTCCCTCCCACATCGACGAGATTGTCAGACCTCAACAGACAGGGCTTGAGTCTCCCGTCAGAGGTGACACGGAGGCGTGTGCAGGCGCTGCAGAACTCGTTGTTGTGCAGTGGTTTGACGAACTCCACCCTGACCGTGCCACTACCATCCACCAGCAGTTCGTACTGCATCCTCCCGTGGAGCCGGCGTCTGGTCACTCTCAGCGCCCTTCTGCGGACCTCCTCCTCGATCTCCGAGAGGCCGAACCACAGCCCCCGTATCCACTCAGGGCCGTCCGGCATCGGCTGTAGCTCGATGAGCTGCAGGATGGCACCAACGGACGCCGCATACCGCAGCATTGCAGGTATGTCCCTCTCGTTGTATCCCCTCAGCACCGTCATATTGATCTTCACTGGTGACAGCCCGACCTGCACGGCCCTCTCAATCCCCCTCTTGACCTCGTCTATGTCGTCAGTACCGGTGATCCTGAGATGTGTCTCCCTGTCCAGAGTGTGCAGGCTGACGTTGACGCGGTTCAGGCCTGCATCTGCAAGGTCCTGAGCAAGGACTGCAAGACGAGAGCCGTTCGTCGTCAGTGATAGGTCCTCGACGAGAGGAGCGATGCGCCTGACGATCTCCACTATGTCATCTCGTACAAGTGCCTCGCCACCCGTGAGCTTGACTCTTCTGACCCCCTGTCGTGCAGCGACGCGCACTATCCTCTCTATCTCACCCGGTGTCATCTCCTCTCCCGGGAAGCGTTCTCCCTCCCTGTGACAGAAGAAGCACTGGTGGTCACAGCGCTGCGTCACTGATATTCTGAGATAGTCCACGGGCCGCCCGAACCTGTCAATGAGGCCGACCTGCCCGTGTGAGATGCACCGGTCCGCCTCGCTTGTCGGTGGGGTCATTGTGTTGTCCAACTCCGGCGCCTCCAAGATAACTGTTATGATTGGTCGTGCATCTCGGCTCGATGAGCACCCGCGCCACCATAGACCGAGACAGACGACACCTTGAACGTCACGAACACATTGTCGCCCGTAGAGACCTGAAGCCTGTCGAGCGACTCTCTTGTGATCAGCGCGACCAGCGGTACGCCCACGTCGACAGTCAGTCGCACCACAGAGTCATCGGTGTCAATGGCCGCGACACGTCCTCTCAGGCAGTTCCTCGCACTTGACAGCACGGGCGCCGTCGAGACTATCACGTCCTCTGGAGGTATCCGGATGGTCATCTCACCGGTGAGGTCGGTGGCCACATCCAGAGTGATGCTGTCGTTGTCGAGCAGCCTGACCGTGGTGAGATGCAGCCCGGCACCACCGCTGACATCCCTCACGGTCACCGCCCTGAACACGTTACACACGCCGTCCCTGAGAGCGATGTCCTCCAGCTGGGAGATGAGCAGGTCTCTTGAGTGCAATGTGGACTCGACGCGTCCACAGCTCATCACGGTCACCCGGTCAGCCAGTCTGGATATCTGCAGGATGTCGTGTGATGCGATGATCACCGTGGTGCCGCGCTCGTGCTGCAGCTCGTGCAGTGTGGCCTCGACCACTGCAACCCCGTCCCTGTCCAGATAGGCTGTCGGCTCGTCGAGGACGAGTACCTCAGGGTCGGTCACGAGCGCCATCGCGATGGAGACGCGCCTCTGCTCGCCACCGGAGAGAGAGCGCGCGTGCCTCTCGGCCAGCCCTGCGAGTCCAAGCATGTCGAGAGCCTCCCGTACACGATGACGTACCTTCTCCTCGGTCGCCCCTCTCGCCCTCAGCCCGTACGCCACGTTCTTGAACACTGTTGTGCCGAACAGGACTGGCCTCTGAAAGACCATTGTCACAGCGTCACGGAGTGTGGCGAGGTCATCGGCACTGATAGGCTCCCCCCGGAGATAGACCTGCCCGCTGGTGGGCGCCAGCAGTCCGGCCACGACCCTGAGGAGCGTCGTCTTTCCAGCACCGTTGGGGCCGACCAGCGCGTGGCACTCGCCCCCTCTCAGGTCCAGTGTGACACTGTCGATGGCCCTGATGGGGCCAAAGTTCACAGTGACCTCACTGAGTCGTATCACTCCCAGAGCCACCACCTCACTCGTCGCTCTGCGGCGTTGAGTATCAGATTGAATGAGATCATCAGTGTCAGCAGTATGACGGTGAGACTGAGACCGAGTACGATCTCGCCCCGGGTGGTCTCCAGTGCTATTGATGTGGTCAACACCCTTGTCAGGCCCTGGAGATTACCCCCGACCATCAGTGCGACGCCCAGCTCTGAGATCGCGCGGCTGAAGCTTGCTGAGAAGGCGAGGACGATGCCGCCAAGCGACTCGCGCATCACGGAGAACACGGCCTCCCGCTCATCCGCCCCCAGTGTCAGTGCCAGGTCGCGGATGGACGGACTCACGTTCTCGACGGTCTCTGTCGTGATACTCACCATTATCGGCAGCACGAGGAGCGCCTGTCCGATGATCAGTGCCATTGGAGTGTAGAGTAGGCGCAGGAACCCCAGTGGACCGTTTCTTGAGAATGCAAGGTAGAGCAGGAGTCCGAGAGCCACCGTCGGCAGACTCATCAGTCCCCTGAAGAGGCCCGTCAGGGTGTCCCGTCCGCGGAACCTCCTCAGGCCCAGCACCACCCCGATGGGGAGGCCGATGGCCATCGCCACAAGGGCTGCAGCGCCTGATATCACCAGCGAGCGCAGTGTGATGGCCAGGATCTCGTCCTCTACCGTCATTCGTCCATCTCTCCAGACCCTCTCGTGTCACGAGTACAGTCCATAGTCTCCGACCCTCCACGGGGGTGGACACTCGTACAGTGTGCCCTGATACTCGAAGAACGCGTACGAGCGGATCCACGAGGCGACCTCGGAATCACCTCCGCTCACGAGGACGCTCACAGCCGGGTTGAACAGTGGTCTGCCGAGGGTGTCCTGTCCGTACTCCGCAATGATGTTCTGTGCCTCTTCACTGACGAGATAGGTGATGAATCTCATTGCTCCCTCAAAGTTGACGTGCTGTATCCTCGTCCTGTTCACAGCAATCGCACTGTAGACGTTTATCAGCCTCTCATCGTTCTCCACAAGGTCTGCAAGCTGGATGAGTCCCTCCGCCTCGTACTTCAGGAACGTCCCGATGTCCGACAGTGTGTACAGCCTCTGCTCACTGGCCACCCTGAGGGTCGCCCCCATCCCGCTGCCCGAGGACACGAACCACGGCTCCTGTCTCAGCGTATCATAGTCGAGTCCCGTCTCTGCCCACAGGGCCTTCTCCTTCTGGTTCGTCCCGCTCATATCGTCGCGACTTACCCATACGGCCTGTCCTGAGGCCTGTCCGTATGCGGCTATCCGCTGCAGTGCCTCATCTGGTGTGGTGCCGTTGACCTGCGCCGGGTCCTCCTCGGGTCCGACGATGACGAAGAAGTTGTAGGCGAAGATCTTGCGGTTGACGCCATATCCCTCTGCCATGAACTGATGCTCGAGGTCAGGTGAGTGCACCAGCAGGGCGTCCACGTCGCCGTTCTTTGCATGCTCGATGGCGATGCCCGTGCCCGCCGAGATGAACGCGATGGTGACGCCCGGTTCTCGTCCCTCATAGTCCGCTCCGAGACGGTCGAGTAGGCCTGTGTCGTACAGGCTAGTTGTTGTGCCGATGTAGACGACCTGTCTCCGTGCAGCATACGCGAGATAGTAGTACGCGGCTACTGATCCGATCACCGTCAATGTGACAACCACCGCCGCGACGAGTCTTCTCTCTCTTCTCACGGGTCGTCATCCCCGTCATGTCCGGGGCTGCATGACGGTTTGCGTCCCCCTTTTACTTCTATCGGCCAGGTCAAGGGCCCCCTCTGTCCGTCCGGCCAGTTGAGGCAGACTTATAGCCATCCTAAACAATAGTTAACAGACAGTGGCCAGCAAGATGACAGCGGACAGAGCGAGAGAGCGTGATGAGATCGACCTGAGGATACTCGGGATGACGTGTGATGGCTGCGCGACTCACGTGCGTGCGGCACTGACATCCGTGCCTGGGGTGCTCGATGTGGACATACCCAGCTGGCGGGCCGGACGCGGTCGGGTCGTGGTGCAACGCAGAGTGAGAGATGACGACCTTGTGCGTGCGGTCAGAGACGCCGGATACGATGCCTCTGTGGAGTCGCGCCGACCACTACGGCAGGCGGAGCGGACGCGGGTCGAGCCCTCTCCCGGTGACACTGGCGGAACGGCATTCGATCTCATAGTCATAGGAACGGGTGGTGCGGGAATGGCCACAGCAATCCGCGCTGTGGAGATTGGAGCGCGCGTGGCAATAGTCGAGAGTGGTGTCATCGGTGGCACGTGCGTCAACATTGGCTGCATTCCCTCGAAGGTGCTGATGAGGGCTGCACAGGCCCTCACCATGGCGCGCAAGCCCCGCTTCAGGGGTGTCCACGTTGGAGCGGTGACTGTGGACTGGCGCGAGATTGTGGCGCAGAAGGACGAGACTGTCCATATGCTCCGTCGTAAGAAGTACGTCGACGTGCTGGCCTCCTATGGTGACTCCATTCGCCTCTTCCGTGGTCGCGCGAGGATTGTGGGGGATGGCAGGGTCAGAGTCGGTGAGAACGGTCCCGTCCTGACGGCTCGTGGCATTGTTGTCGCCACTGGCGCCCGTCCACGCATACTGGACATCCCGGGCATTGAGGGGGTGGACGTGTTGACCAGTACCTCCGTGATGGCAATGGACCGTCTCCCGGAGTCGATTGTCATCATTGGTGGACGCTCTGTCGCCCTTGAGATCGGTCACGTACTGACGAGGTTCGGGACGCGAACCATGATTCTACAGCGCAGCGGGCGCATCCTCCCCGACCACGAGCCTGAGATCTCCGACTCGCTGGCACAGTTCCTCCGCTCGGAGGGGATGGACATCGTGACTGGTGTCAGGCCCGTGTCAGTGAGGCAGGATGGCGAAGAAGTTGTGGTCACGGCAGAGGTGGGCGATGAGACGAGAGAGTTCCGTGCTGAACGGCTGATGATGGCCGTTGGACGTGTACCCAACACCTCGGGACTGGGTCTTGAGGAGGTCGGCGTGAGGCTGGACGACCGGGGGGATATCATCGTCGACGACAGGATGCGTACGTCGAACCCGCACATCTTTGCCGCGGGCGATGTCGCGACTCTCCCCAAGTTCGTCTATGTTGCAGCCGCGTCGGGAAAGGTGGCTGCTGAGAACGCGCTCAGCGACTCTGAGACAAGGCTCGACCTGTCGGTGATGCCGAGCGTGACCTTCACCGACCCTCAGGTGGCGATGGTGGGTCTGACGCAGCGACAGGCAGAGGCGCAGGGTCTCGGTGTGACGACAACACTCCTTGATTTGGAGCACGTCCCACGCGCTGTGACCTCACAGGACACACGCGGCCTGATCAAGATGGTCGTCGACAGTGCGACACGACGCCTTCTCGGGGCGCACATTCTGGCCGCAGAGGCTGGTGAGATCGTACAGACTGCCTCTATTGCCATTGCGATGGGCCATAGATATGGCCTGACTGTGGATGCACTCACCGGGATGCTGTTCCCGTATCTGACGATGATGGAGGGCATCAAGCTGGCAGCACTGTCGCTGGACAAGGACGTCTCCCAGCTCTCCTGCTGTGCCGGGTAGGCCCATCATCTCTCACGATGCGGGGATGGCGCCTCAACAGATGCGTCAGGGCTCCTCTGTCGGGCGTGGAGTTCGACAATTGTCGAAGGCCCGAAAACCTAATAATTGCATCCGAGAATCAAAGATTGGGACTTGCTGCATTGCGCGACCCGTCCAGGGGACGGGGACTTGGACCCCCGCATAGAGGCTGACTCCACTCAGGATGTGTGACGTACATCAGAGCAGCTGGCGTGGGCCCAAGGTGAGGCGCACACCACGGAGGTATAGGTCATGCCGTGGACAGTACGGGACAGTATGACACAGGGTGGCCCGTATGTGACGGTTGTCGGTGCAGGTCATGGCGGACGTGGCCTGGCGGCCTACCTATCTCTCAGTGGATACGAGGTGACGCTCTACAACCGCACGATTGAGAACGTGCTGGAGATTCAGCGACTGGGCGGGATACACATCACGGGTATAGTGGAGGGCTTCGCCCCGCTGCGTCTTGTCACTGATGACATGGGTGCCGCCATAAGGGACAGCGATATGATCATCATCACGGTGCCTGCGAACGCGCACGCATGGATTGCAGAGAGGATGGCCCCTCATCTCAGGTCGGGGCAGCTGGTGCTGCTGATGCCCGGTCGCACCGGTGGCGCGCTGGAGTTCTCGCAGGTCCTGTCCGCCAACTCCTGTACGAGCGAGATCCTCCTCGGCGAGGCAGAGACGTACGTGTTCGTCTCGAGGATGACGGGCCCCTCCTCGGTCCACGTCTCGAAGGTGAAGAACTACGTCCGGGTGAGCGCCTTTCCTGCAATCTCGAACCGCAGGTTCATCCGTCGTCTGAGGCGACTGCCGCTGTCCTTCAAGCTGGCAGACAATGTCATGGAGACCGGTCTCGACAATATGGGCGCGATGCTCCACCCGGCACCGACAATTCTCTCTGCTGGGCTCCTGGAGTCTCGAGGTGGGGGCTACAACCACTATCACGAGGCGATCTCTCCGACCGTGGCGCGGCTCATCGAGCGGATGGACGCCGAGCGTGTCAGTGTGGCAAGGGCGTTGTCGCTGAGCCCAATGACGCTCTTAGAGTGGTTCGAGGAGTCCTATGATGCCACAGGTGCGAACCTGTACGATGCGATACGCAAGGTCGACGCCTATCGGGGTGTGGGCTCGCCGTCCAGTCTGCATCATCGCTATGTGCTTGAGGATGTCCCGACAGGACTGGTGCCTATCTCCCATCTCGGTCGTCTGGTCGGTGTCGACACTCCTGCTATTGATGCTGTGGTCAATATGGCCTGCCAGCTCTATGAGCGCTCCTTCTGGCACGAGGGACGCAATCTCTCCAGACTGGGCCTCAGTGGTCTCACGCCAGCTGATGTGATCGAATACGTCAACACGGGAATGCGTGCCGTCGAGGTGTCACTGCTGGAGGAGCTGTGGAGCATCTACGGGATGGAGGTGGACGAGGTATGAAGATTCTGGCTGCTGCGATTGGAAATGATGTCCATGTTGCTGGTGTCCTGTCCTTTCTGTCGCAGGCCGAGGCCGAGGGACACGAGACCATATTCCTTGGTCCGGCGACATCAATTGAGACGCTCATCGAACAGGTCAGGGTGCACGACCCGGACCTGATTGGCGTGAGCTACCGGCTCACTGCTGAGAGTGCCGAGGGCCTGTTCAGAGAGCTGAAGAGGGCGATTGAGAGTGAGGGCCTGCAGGACAAGCGATGGGTACTGGGCTGCACCGCACCGGTGAAACCCGTGGCCGAGAGGTTCGGCATCTTTGAGGAGATCTTCACGGGCTTCTCAACGGCTGACGACACGTTGTCCTTCCTGCGTGGCCGCACCCAGATGAGTCCTACAGAGCAGTATCCTCAGGACCTGATGTCGAGGATATCGGCGAAGGCGCCCGTGCCGATCCTCAGACACCACTTTGGCCTGCCATCACTTGAGGAGACCATCGAGGGCGTGGCGAAGATCGCAGAGGCAAAGGTTCTCGATGTTATCTCTCTCGGTCCCGACCAGAACGCTCAGGAGTCGTTCTTCCGTCCTGAGGAGATGCGTGAGTACCTTGTCGGTGATGGTGGCGTCCCACTGCGTGACCCGTCCGACCTGCGCAGGATATACGAGGCCTCGCGTCGTGGAAACTATCCGCTCCTGCGCTGTTACAGTGGCACGCGTGACCTCCTGAAGTGGGCCGAGATGCTCCACGAGACCATCAACAACGCTTGGTGTGCCACGCCACTGATGTGGTACAGCGAGCTCGATGGGAGGAGCACGCGTCCGCTGGAGGAGGCGATCAGAGAGAACATGGCCAATCACAGGTGGCATGCGGAGCACGGTATCCCAGTGGAGTTCAACGAGCCTCATCATTGGAGCCTGCGCAGTGCCCACGACACGATCGCAGCGGCAATGGCGTATCTCTCAGCATACAATGCCAAGGCGGCGGGAGTGAGTGTCTACGTGGCGCAGTATATGCTGAACACCCCGCTCGGGACGTCCCCGAGGAACGACCTTGCCAAGACGCTGGCCAAGATCGAGCTTGTGGAGTCGCTCCACGACGAGCACTTCACCTCCGTCAGACAGGTGCGTCCGGGTCTGTTCTCGTATCCCCCAGACCTCGATATGGGCAGGGGACAGCTGGCAGCATCTGTCTACACGGGGATGATGCTGCGCCCACACATTGTCCACGTTGTCGGCTATTGTGAGGCCGACCATGCTGCGACCGCCGATGAGGTGATAGAGAGCTGCAAGATTGCGCGGCGCGTGATACATGACTGTCTGTACGGACTCCCCGACCCGTTGCAGGACAGGGAGATACTGCGTCGCAAGGAGGAGCTTGTGCAGGAGGCGCGTCTTCTCGTGCGTGCAATCGCCTCCGTGGGCGAGCCTGATGCGCCAGACCCGCTCACCGACCCCAGGACCTACGTCCGGGCGGTCGAGATGGGCATACTGGATGCGCCCCATCTGCGAGGCAACTCGATTGCTCGCGGCGAGCTGAAGACACGGATGGTGGGCGGCGCGTGCGTCGCTGTCGATCCCGACACTGGGGAGCCGATTGACGAGGCCACTCGCCTAGAGATGCTGGGACTTGACGTCAAGAGCCTCATCAGTGCCAGATGAGGGCGAGCGTCCTCCGACATGCTCGGTCTGTCCATCGGCGCACTGAGAACATGGTGCGGCGACTCGTCTCCTCCTGGCGCAGTGCAGGACAATGGTCGACGACGGGGATGGGCCCTCAGGCCCTCCGCCCCATACGAGCGCCCGCTCTCTCTCCTCATCACCCTCTGCCCACATGGTCTGGGCTACGCATTGAGTAGCCTGTGGGCCCTCTCGACGATGTTGTCGACAGTGAATCCGAACTTCTCAAAGAGCACCCTGTAAGGCGCGCTCTTGCCGAACTCCTCAATCGAGATGACGTCCCCTGCAGGACCGACCCACCGTTCCCAACCCATTCCCACTCCCGCCTCGACAGCAAGGCGGCGTGTGACAGATGGCGGGAGAACGCTGTCACGGTACTCTGCTGGCTGCGCCTCAAACAGATCCCAGCTCGGAAACGAGACGACTCTTGTTCTTGTGCCCTCTGCAGCGAGTCGCTCTCCGGCCTCGAGAACGAGATGCACCTCGGATCCACTTGCCATCAGTATGACATCCGGGGGCTCTCCGTCAGTGCCCTCTGGCAGGTCGGCAAGAACATAGGCACCTCTTGAGAGGCCTGAGGCATCTCCGTATCTCTGACGGTCTATGACTGGCACCCTCTGTCGGGTGAAGATGAGCGCTGTGGGTCCGTTGTCTCTGCCGAGCGCGACACGCCATGCCTCTGCCACCTCGTTCGCATCGGCTGGTCGGATCAGGCACAGGCCGGGCATCGCCCGCAGAGAGGCGAGATGCTCTATCGGCTGATGCGTGGGTCCGTCCTCACCAAGGCCGATACTGTCGTGGGTGAACCACCAGATGCTCGGATATCGTGACATTGCTGAGAGGCGTATCGCGGGACGCATGTAGTCGGAGAAGATAAAGAAGGTCCCGGCGAAGGGTCTCAGCCCTCCGTGGACGGCCAGTCCATTCGTGATGGCGGCCATTGCGTGTTCTCTCACTCCATAGTGGATGTTGCGCCCCCCTGGTTGGTCGGCCTGAAACGACGTGCTCCCCTCTATCCAAGTCTTGTTCGAGGGTGTCAGGTCTGCAGAGCCACCGAAGAGTTCGGGAAGTAGGTCAGCGAGCGCGTTCAGCACTCTTCCTGACGCCACACGGGTTGCCATCCCCCTCTCGTCTGCCGGGAAGGAAGGTATTCTCTCCTCCCAGCCGTCCTGCAGGCGTCGCTGCATCCGCCTCTCGAACTCTTGCGCACGGTCGGGATGGTCTCTCCTATAGGCCTCAAAGACGGCCCTCCACTCCTCTTCGTACTGGCGGCCCCTGTCCACGGCCTGCCGGAAGTGCTCAAGCGCGTCGTCCGGGATGTAGAACATGGGCTCTACCGGCCAACCAAGGCGCTCCTTGGCGCCACGCAGCTCCTCCTCTCCCGGTGGGGCACCGTGTGAGGCCTCAGAGTCCTGTATTGTGGGGAAACCGTACCCTATGTGCGTCCTGCAGAGTATGATCGATGGTCTCGGGTCTTTCTTCGCCTCCGTGATGGCCCTGTCAATGGCATCCACGTCGTTGCCATCACTCACTCTCTGAGTGTGCCAGCCCTGCGCCTCGAACCTCGCCATCACGTCCTCCGTGAATGTGAGTCCTGTTGAGCCATCTATGGATATCCTGTTGTCGTCATACAGCACGATGAGCTTGCTCAGGCCAAGATGGCCGGCCAGTGAGGAGGCCTCATAGGATATCCCCTCCATCAGGTCGCCGTCGCTGGCGAGCACAAATGTGTAGTGGTCGACGATGATGTGATCCTCTGTGTTGAAGGTCGCGGCGAGATGTCTCTCGGCAATGGCGAGACCCACCGCATTGGCGAATCCCTGCCCTAGAGGCCCTGTCGTGACCTCCACACCTGGCGTGACCCCATACTCCGGATGGCCGGGAGTGCCACTCTCCCACTGTCTGAACCTCTTGATCTGCTCAAGTGACAGGTCGTAGCCGGTGAGATGGAGTATGGAGTAGAGCAGCATCGAGCCGTGACCGCCGGACAGGACGAACCTGTCCCTGTCGGGCCACTGGGGATTTCGGGGGTTGAATCGCATATGTCGCATCCAGACCGTGTAGATCATGGGTGCAGCTCCCATGCACATTCCCGGATGCCCGGAGTTTGCAGTCTGTATCGCATCGGCGGAGAGGAACCTGATTGTATTGATGGCCCTGTTCTGAATCTCTCGGTCGGTCATTTTCGTTCGATGACTCTCCCTTGTCTTCGGGGGGCTTGCTGCGGGTCCAAGACTATGGTCCCAATAAGTGCTATGCTTCCCTCTCCTCATGTCAGATGCACCAAAGCGCTCTGTCGGGGACGAGCACGACGGGCTACAGCCCCTTCTCAAGGGTCATCCGTACGGCATCATCGATTGCCTTCTGGAGTCGCGGTGGCAGGTCAGGCGCCTTGAGATGCATGAACCCTCTCACAATGAGCGATGTTGCCTCGTCCTCCGTGAGGCCCCTCGACATAAGGTAGTTCAACTGGTCTGCTCCGACCTTGCCGACGGTTGCCTCGTGACTCAGTTCGACCCCCTCTGCCGAGGCATCCAGAATGGGGACTGCCCTTATCCCCGCCGAGTCGCTGAGCAGAAGGCCATTGCACTCCAGCCTCGCTCTGACACCGTTCACCCGGCCCTGCAGCTCGCCACGCGCTATGATCTGCGACTGGTCGGTGGCAATCGTCCGTGATATCACCTTCCCGCGTGTCCCTCTGGCCTCCAGACTGAGCAGGCCTCCCACGTCGTACTTGGACGTCCCCGTACCATAGACCACTGTGTACAGGTCCGCACGGGCATTGCGTCCCACTAGATGCACCTTAGGATAGGTCTGAAGTGACTTGACGGGACTCAGTATTGCATACGATGAGACATACACGCCATTCGTGTCTACCATGACGCCAGTGCGTGGCCGCACGTCGACAGCCTCATTCCACTTATGGACCATCGTGAACGTCAGTCGTGCGTCCCTCTTCACGTAGAACTCTGAGATACCGAGGTGCAGCGCCCGCTCGACGTGCGAGGGTGTGGCGCACCCCGTCACGATGTGCAGCTCGGCCCCCTGCTCGGCAATCACGATGTTATGAACATTCTGAATTGACCGTCCCTTCTTTATCACAAGACAGGTCTGAACAGGCATCTCAATCTTGGCGCCCTCCTCCGCGCGGATGAAGTAACCATCGTAACCGTGGAGTTCGCTCAGTGCCGTGTATTTGTCCGCGTCGACGGGGACGGCTCTCCAGAGGTAGTCTTCCAGCCAGTCGTACTTCTCTAGTGCTCTCCGTGTGGGTAGTACCTCGAGCCCCTCTTGCTTGATCATGACATCCGCGAGTACGCTCTCGTTGTCGAACTGCATGAACGAGCCGGCAACACTCCTCTGGCCGACATCGAAGCCGACCTCCTCAAGGAGCATCCGGTCCTCGTCTGTCAGCTCCTTGACATCGAGCCTGCGCTCCTCTGTCTCCTCCACTCTGTACTCGCTGAGATCCAGGTCGTCTCCGAAGACTGATGGCCGGTCCAGTGCCCTCCTTGCTCTCTCCTTGATGTCATCGCTGTCTGCCAACAGGACTCACCCTCTATCTGTCTATGTCGTGGCTGCAGTCTCGGCCAGAAACCGCTCGTAGCCCTTCTCCTCCAGTTCTGGGATGACGCTCATGTCCCCTGTGTAGACGACTCTGCCGTTCTGAAGAATGTATACCTTGTCGACCTCGAGGAACTCAAGGATGTATCTGTGATGACTTATGACGACCATCGTGGTCGACTTCTCCTCCCTTATCGCTCGCAGTTCGCGTCCGACTATCTTCAGGGAGTCATAGTCGAGGCCACTGTCCGGCTCGTCTAGGAACATTATCTTTGGTCTCATCGACAGTACCTGAAAGAGCTCGCTGCGCTTCATCTCGCCACCGGAGAAACCATCGTTGAGGTCGCGCCCTGCGAGATTGCCGATTCCCAGCCTGTCAAAGTCGTCATACAGCTCCTTTCGGCACGTACACTGCTCTGCCATGAGGTAGTCCTCTGACGTGCGACAGAGATACTCCGGACAGATCCTGCAGATGAACTCCTCAAGAGTGACACCCGGGATCGTGGGCGGAGTCTGAAACGCGTAGGCTATCCCCATCCTTGCACGCTCGGTGATGCTCTTGTCGAGAATGGAGTCGCCCTCGAAGAGGATGTCACCACCCTTGACCTCGTACTCCGGGAGTCCCATCACAGTCTTCGCGAGTGTCGACTTCCCCGATGCGTTGGGGCCGAGGACGGCGTACACCTTGCCTCGCTCAAACTCCATGTCCACGCCGCGGAGTATCGGGACGCCTCTCACCTCCACGCGGAGGCCCATGATCTGCATCAATGGCTCTGGTGTCGACATCGGACTACCTCGATTCATCATAGTTAACTCAGTGGTTTTAACGGTATTGAAAGGGGCGAACCTACCTCTTCGAATAGGTGCCCATCAACTGTGCCGAGTCGATCTTGTGACGCTCGCACTCCTCTCGGAAATTGCGCTTCGTCACATCGCCAAGGCTGGGGACATCGAGGGCGTAGAGCGTAAAGAAGTATCGGTGTGTTCCCGAGGGGGGTGCTGGTCCGCCCCACTCGACGATGCCGAAGTCATTCTTGACCTGTCTACCAGGCACTGGTCCACCCGCCGGTATCTCTCTGACATCGGCCGGTATCTCGTGGACGAGCCAGTGGATCCAGTCCCCCACGGGGGCATCAGGGTCGTTGCAGACGAGCGCAAAGCTCTTCGTCCCCTCTGGCACGTCGTCCCAGGCGAGGTGAGGGCTCCTGTTGCCCCGGCGATACGCACAGGCATCCGGTATCGGCTCTCCATTCTTGAAGTCATCACTCCACAGTCGCATCTGTCTTCTCACCGACTGTTCATGATGCAATAACTCGCTCTTCTGCGTTGTGATTCTGCTGGCCCCTGACGTGATGACGTGCCCATCAGCAGTACCCCCGCCATCAATACTGACTGGATAGGTACTCACATTGTTTCCCGACGGTGATATACCTATCATCACGCTTTTAGCGCCAGCAGACAGTCCCGACACGGGATTCAACATGACAGAGATTCAGAAGTCCTTTGAGCGCCTCATCAATCTCGCCATCCAGCGGGAGGTGGAGGCATACGAGTTCTACATGAAGGCCGCCGAACAGGCCGAGCTGACCTCCTCTGCTGAGCTGCTGCGCGAGCTGGCAAGACAGGAGGAGGGCCACAAGCGAAAGCTTGAGAGGGCTCTCTCAGAGGGCGTTGTGACGACGTTCGGGGATGTCTCCAATGCCGAGGAGGCGATCACAGTTCTGGACCGCTACCTTGTGGACGTCCCACTGCGACCCGACTCGTCACCACAGGACATTCTCGTTGTTGCCATCAAGCGCGAGCAGAATGCGCAGGCGTTCTATCAGCGTCTTGCAGAGATGGTATCTCATCCTGGGCACAAGGCAGTCTTCGAGACACTGGCGCACGAGGAGCAGACGCACAAGGAACGGCTTGAGCGCATCTATGATGACATCTTCCAGCCTGACCTGTGAGGAGCAGTGAGCATTCCACCATCGGGTGGCCTGCCGACCCTCGGTTCGGCAGCGACTCTCCTCTACGTCCGCACAGCAGTCTGCGTATCGGCACCATGCCTGTCTGTGACAGAGGGCGATGCACGGCTGATTCGTGGTGCCGGTGTGCAGGATAGAGAGAGGGAGGGGGAGCGTGGAGCCAGCAGGGCCCGCGCCATCCCAGATGACCTATGCCGCTCCCATACCTGTTCTCACTGTCGATGCAGCAGCGGGGCTGCGATGAAGGTGAGGCCTCTCTTTGTGAGCTCTCTGGCAGTCCTGTTCAGTGCATCGTGCTTGTCGAGGTAGTTGCGCGTCAGGTACGGCATCAGGCCCTTCTCGATGATCTCCTCCTTCGGGAGGAAGTACTCAAGGATGTCACTTGGATGCTCGCGTTTTGCATCGACCTCCGGGACTCCACCCTCGTGCTTCGCACTGATGTTCTTCACGTGGTCTGCGACCTCCAGCAGTTCCTCCAGTCTGTCATACGGCTGGCGGACAATGTGCTTGAAGGTCTCAGTGATGTGATGCTCTATCCTTACAACGTCCTCGAAGCCGAAGTTCTCACGGATGTACGCCGCCATCTCTATAGTTTCATTGTTGACACTGTTGCTCAGGTTGAAGCCGATCAGCGGGCTCGTGCCGTCCGGCCGGCTGAACAGCTTTGCCGTCATCAGTGTCCACAGGCACGCGTACGGATTGTCATTGCCCATAAAGACGCTGATCTTGAACTCCATATCGACACCTAGCTTGTGGAGCATATAGCCGAGCAGCACAGTTCCCGGGTTGATGTTGAGCACCTGCTTGATCCCGTACTTGGTGTAGTAGTAGAGATACTCGTCCAGCCAGCGCAGAGCGAACCTGTTCGGCTGGCCCACGCCGCCAAAGTATCCGGTGATGGTGTCGGGACCACCAAGATGAACATTGACGGGCAGTCCGTCAGGACCCGGGTATGTCCCCTTGCTGTCAAGGGTCTCCACGTAGGATGAACCAGTGATCTGCATTGCCGCAGCAAAGGCGGGCAGGTCACCGTCCTCCTCCTGCTCCTTCATCTTGCGGACTCGGATGAACCGTCCCGGCATCAGCTCCTCTCGTTCGAGTGCGACCTTTGCCTCCTCTATCACCCACGGAAAGTACTGACATGCGCTTATCTCAAGGGTGACGGCAAACGAATCATCGAAGGTCATTGAGTCGGCCCTGTCACCAAGCACCTTTCTCCTGTAGTCCTGAACCGTTATGAATGCACCCTCATCACGGCGCTCCTGTAGCCAGTGGAGGTCCTTGATATACGACGGACTCTTCTTCTCCACCAGCGCCATCAGGTTGTCCAGCCTGCGCGCCTCGGCGGCCTGTCGGTTGATCTCCTCCACACCGCCATACTTGTCCACTATCTCGAGCAGATCGTTCACCAGAGGATTGTCCTCCCGAAGGAGGAACTCGTTTATCTCCTCCAGTCGCTGAGGGTCTATCCTGAGCTTCTCTCGGTCTACCATTGTCCAGCCTTCCTTGAACGAGTGCTTGAATATCTCAGTGCGTGCCCTCTCATACTGATAAAGGGTATGGCGTCCTGCCATTCGATATCTCGTCGGGTCTCTGGCTCACCACTCGGCTGACACATCTCCTGTTGACATGCCAGACTGCTGCACGGTCTACAACACCGTGCAGAGGCACGTGGCCGTCATACGGGCCGCTACCGCACCTCTATGTCCCCGCCAATCACTGGCAGGATAAGCCCGCGCAGCCGTGGTCCTATCAGTGCCGTGACGACTCCCCCGACAGTCACCTGTATCACGTTGATTGAGATGAGCTCTGCCAGTGCCGCCTCCGGTGTTATCAGGAGGACTAGGGTCTCTCCGAGATAGTAGCCCAACAGCATCGCGATGGCGCCGAGGATGATTCCCACCACGTCCAATGCAGTGAGTTGGTCTACCCTCCTTGACCGCCACGAGAACAGGCCGACCATAAGACCCTCCGTCCCCTTGACCACCAGCGTGATGGGAGCGAAGAAGACGTAGCCTAGCCCCACATCGGCCATCATCGAGCCCACGCCGCCCGCCACGAGTCCACCGACGGGGCCGAGGATCATCCCGCTTGTCATCACCAATATGTCCCCCACGTTCAGGTATCCGGTCGTGGTCGGGAATGGTATCACCAAGACCATAGTCGCTGCTGCAGTCAGTGCCGTCATCATGGCCACAGTGGCAAGGTACACAGGGTTCGTCGTCGTCCTTGTGGGTCGGTTCATCTCGATGTTCATCCTGCTGTCACCGCCGCCTGTCGCATCAACATAATATATAAGCCTAAGCCTATATATAGGCGGGCGATGACGACCGATGTGAGGGGCCTACTCTGCACGCAGTGTGGCAGACATGTCCCTGTGGAGTCTCGTGCCACTGGATGCCCGCGATGTGAGGGTGTTCTTCAGGTCGAGTACGACATCGAGCGGCTCAGGGAGCGGGTCACACGTCACTCACTTGGCCGTGAAGAGCGTGGTGTCTGGCGGTTCCGGGACGTGCTACCTCTGGGGGCGCGTGCGCAACGCATCTCTCTAGGTGAGGGCGGTACGTACCTGCACCGATGTGACCGTCTGGCCACCAAGACAGGCGTGGGCAATCTCTTCCTGAAGGACGAGACAATCAACCCCACGGGCTCCTTCATCGACCGTGGGATGGCGGTTGAGATCTCCGCAGTGAGGGACTGGGGCGTCCGTGAGGTACACTGCTGGTCTCTGGGGAACCTCGCTGTGTCCATGTCGGCGTATGCAGCACGTGCTGGTCTTCCTGCTGTGGTGACGATGTCTGAGAACGTCGCCTCTGACGTGGGGAAGTTCTATCAGGTGCTGGCGTACGGTGCTCGTGTCACAAGGTCGGGGGAGTCATCAGATGCAGTGCTGGCGTACGGTGGTGGTGACGATCGTCACCATGTCGTGATGTCGACGAATCCCTTCTTTCTTGAGGGTGTGAAGACGACCGCCTATGAGGTGATGATGCAGCTGCAGTGGACTCCTCCCGACTGGGTCGTCGTGCCGATGGGCAGCGGAGGTCATATCACACAGGTCTGGAGGGCCGTGCTAGAGATGGAGCAGCTTGGGCTGCTCGACGACGGGCGCCCCCGTCTGATTGGCGTGCAGAATACCAGATGTGCCCCGATAGTAGAGGCCCTCCGCAATGGTCACGATGAGAGAATTGAGCCCTGCAGGGACCACTCATTCATCACACGCGACATCGGTGTCCGCAGTCCCCGCTGTGGTGTCTCAGCGCTCAGAGCGATACGCGAGTCCAATGGTACTGCCATAGCCGTGACAGACTCTCAGACGATCGACTCTGTCCGCAGTCTGGCACGTCTGGAGGGGGTCTTTGCAGAACCGTCGTCTGCAACGGTGATTGCTGCCGTTGGGCTGTTGGTTGATGATGGTGTGGTTGACCGTCAGGACATGGTTGTCTGTATGGTCACCGGGATGGGGCTGAAGGCACCGGAGATAACCCGCGACTTGGTGCGGGACGACACCAGACTGAGGACCCTTCTTCGCCGTGTTGAGGACTCCATCTCTCCGGCTGCGCTGGGTATGACGAAGCGGAGGATCCTAATACTTCTGGGGCAGGAACCATTGTACGGCTATGCCATCCGCAAGAGGCTTGAGTCGGAGTTCGGTGTCCGCATCTCTATCCCCAGTGTCTATCAACACCTCTCCGAGCTCGTGAGCCTTGGGCTGGTTGAGCGTGCAGGTATGACACAGACCTACCAGGGCCGGGTGCGGAACTACTACATACTGACTGGACGGGGGCATGACCTACTGCTTGGCCTATCGTGAGTTCCTCCCAGCCTCCACCCCCTGCCCATTGAGCTAACCTTTTATTCCCGAGAGCGGGATAGTGACTACTGGCTCCCTAGGAGCCTGACTTGAGCTG
This sequence comes from Candidatus Thorarchaeota archaeon, assembly GCA_029855935.1. GTDB lineage: Archaea > Asgardarchaeota > Thorarchaeia > Thorarchaeales > Thorarchaeaceae > B65-G9. Next base: position 32,476 of record JAGSHN010000003.1, read on the forward strand.
AGAGGTTGGAGAAATTGGCGGACAAGAAATGGCTACAGACTGCTGACTGGAAATCCGAGAAGCATGTCCCTGTGATTGATGCGCCCGAGAAGGTCAAGGCTGGCGAGCTCATCAAGGTCGAGGTCTCCGTCGGCAAGGAGATACCGCATCCCAACAAGACAGAGCATCACATCAAGTGGATTGACCTGTTCTTCTGGCCTGATGGTGCGAAGTTCCCGATGGAGGTCGGTTACATCAGCTTTGACACGCACGGAGAGTCGACCGAGGGGCCTAACACCGGGCCACTACACTCGGAGCCGATGACGACCTTCGCGTTCCGCACGACGGTCTCGGGGACGCTGATGGCCACGTCCTACTGCAACATTCACGGGCTCTGGAAGAGCGAGAAGTATCTCAAGGTAGAGTGAGCAGACAGTCTACCTTCGATGCCCCTGTCACACAGATGCAGGGGCACACCTCGCTCTGTCCACTGTTGACCCTGGCTCAGGGACGGAGTATCCATCTCACCAACTCGGCCGTACCGGGATTCTCCTCAAGGAATCTGTCCCTGAACTCCTGGTTCTCTATGTCCACAATGATATGCGTGAATGTCGGGTCGTGCCCGATGACCCGAAAGGCTGCCTCAACGCCACGAGGCCGCAACGCATAGTTCGCCAGAGCGAGTGTCACCAAGAAGAGTCCAACTGACACAAGGGCCCATGTCGGTATGGACATCCCGGATGCGATACTGCCACCTATCTTGAGGTAGCCCGTGAGGGCCACCGAGCCCACTATGACCATTCCGACGATGCAGATGAGTCGTAGTCTGCAATAGTCCTCTGACGTGAACTGATGGTCACTGCAGACGGGAAGATGCACCGACTTTGATGGCCGGCTGATCAGGTCGCGGGGGCGCATGTACAGGCGATCCACCCACCCTGCGTTGTATCTCCTGTTCTCAACCAGCGTGAGACGCACATAGTCGATGGCAGGTCTGCCGCACACCACACATACCTTTGGAAACCGTGACCTGTCCACCTCGAATCTCACGACAGGCTCCTTGAAGTACTCCTTATGAGGCATCTGACTTGGCTCTCCACGAATGCTGTGTTTCTCCACTTGCCGTCGTTGTTCCGCACGTGCTTCCGTGCCGAACGCTTGTTGCGAGGCTCACTCCGCGCTGACGGGTGCTATCTCTGTCATATCAGATGGCAGATATTTGTGCAGCGCTCTCGGTATCCTCACGCTGCCATCCTCCTGTTGATAGTTCTCCAAGATCGCCACAATGGCCCGCGGATTGGCCATCATTGTGCTGTTGAGAGTGTGGACGTAGGCCTTCTCCGTACCGCCCTTCTTGATACGATACTTGATGCCCAGTCTCGTGGCCTGATAGGCAGTGCAGTTGCTGCACGACACTGCCTCCCGATACTTCTGCTGTGCGGGCATCCACACCTCGAGGTCGTACTTCTTTGCGGCGACTGTTCCTATGTCTCCAGTGCATACGTTCACGATCCTGTACGGTATCTTTATGGCCTGGAAGAACGCCTCGGCATTGGCGATCAGCTCCTCGTGAATGTCCCACGACTCGTCCGGATGGCTGAAGACAAACTGCTCGACCTTGTTGAATTGGTGTACTCTGAAGATGCCCTTTGTGTCCTTGCCATGCGTCCCTGCCTCCTTTCTGAAACACGTACTGAACCCAGCAAGCCGGATCGGCAGGTCCGTCGGCTCGAAGATCTCACCCATATGCATCGCCGCCATTGGATGCTCCGATGTAGCAATCAGATAGAGGTCCTCGCCCTCAATCTTGTACATCACATTCTCAAAGTCCTCAAGGTCGGTGACACCCTCGTACGGCTCTCTGCGCATCATGAATGGCGGGAATATGGGGGTGAAGCCTCTCCTGATGAGCATCTCAAGGGCCATCATCTGCATTGCCAGGTCCAGCATCACGAGTTCGTTCTTCAGGAAGTAGAATCTCGCCCCTGCAATTCGTGCTGCACGGGGGATGTCTGCGAGGTCGAGTCTCTCAAGGAGATCGACGTGGCTGACGGGCTCGAAGTCAAATGTGGGAGTTCCTCCCCAAGTCCGGACCACCACGTTGTCCTCCTCGCCCTCACCGTAGGGAACGGTGTCGTGCAACAGGTTCGGGATTCGCATCTGAATCCGCCGCAGCTCCACCTCAAGGCGTCCCGTCTTCTCCTCGACAGCCTTTATCTCCTGTTTGACCCTGCTGACCTGCGAGACGAGGTGAGAGACGTCCTCTCCGGCCCTCTTCCGCGACCCTATCTCCCGAGAGAGCCTGTTCCGCTCTGTCCTCAGCTCCTGTATCCGCCTCTTGCGCTCTCGGATCATCCTGTCTAGCTCAAGGAGGCGTGATAGGTCGTCGAGTATTCTATCGTCTCTCCGTCGCTGGAGATTCTCTCGTACCAGCTCCACATTCTCTCGGATGAATCTGAGATCTATCATGGTACATCATCTTCTCTCGGGAGTCTGTCTATCGGTGGGTATGTCTGTAGAGTCCAGCAGAACAAGCCCTTTTCAGTTTCGCGCCTCGGACACGACGGTGTTGTAGACCCTCTCCAGCTGACCTATCTGGTGTGCCCAGGAGTACTCGCGCTCGATCTTCTGGCGGCACCGCAGTCCCATCCTCCTGCGCATCTGCTCGTCCTCTGCTAGTACTCTCATTGCATCGACAACAGCGTCAACACTGTGTGGCTCGACGAGCACCCCCTCATCCTCTCCGAGAAGCCTCTTTGTCTCGCCAATGGCAGTCGTTATCACTGGCAGTCCACATGACATCGCCTCGAGTACACTGAGTCCCAGTCCACCGATGTTCTGCGGGATGACGAATACATCGGCTCTCTGCAGCAGCTGTGGGACGCGATAATGGGGGACTGTGCCCACCCATCTGATTGCTCCGTCATCATTGTCATCATCGATTGTATGCTTGAGTATTCCATCTCCTATGAGCGTGAGACGGGTGTGTCTGTTCTCGCTGTGATATCTCCGGAACGCGTCCAGCAGGATGTCAACACCCTTGTCATAGCTCAGTCGTCCGACAAAGACGAAGTCGACAATGCCATCATCAGGGCGGTTCCGCGGTGGGGTGAAGAGATCAGTGTCCACACCGTTGCGAATCACCGTGAGCTTCTCCTCGGGGACCCCGAAGTGCATAAAGTATGCCTTCTGGACGGGGTCAACCAGCACCACATGGTCATACTGTCTTGCAGCGTGAAGCGACAGCCTCCATGCGACACCGAAGACGGTCTTGTACAGCGTCGACCCCTCTGCATAGGCCAGATGAAATGTCACAACGGTGGGGGGCAGCGAGTTCCTGAAGTATGGAAGGAGGAACTCGGTGCTACCGGAGTTCATCTGCACGTGGATTATCTCGATGTCGTTCTCTCTGCTCTTCTCTACAATCATCTTCGGTGCGCTGGGTACGTCCAATGAGACGTGCGGGTTAAGCTGGATGCCGCCGTATCTGTGGACGTGATCACTGGGGAGGCATCCCACATCATCAGAGTGAGTGAATGCGTGGACAGTGTGCCCATTGCGTCTGAGGCCATCGACAACGTAGGTCGCTCTCACACAGAGCCCGTCCGCTGCGTGAAACTTGCTGACCATCCCTATGCGCATAGCGCAGTCCGCTCCAACAAGATGCCGCTCCATTGACTCTTTTTATGTCCTTGCACTAGACCTTGCCTGCCGAGGGACAGAGGTGTCTAATCACGCAGTCATCACATCTCGGCTTCCTCGCTGTGCATACCTGCCTCCCGTGGGCGCCCAGTAGTCTGGCATACTCCCGCCATCTCTTCCGCGGGAGGATCTCTATCAGGTCTCTCTCTATATCCGCAGGTTTCTCACTCTCGCTGAGGCCAAGCCTCCTCGTCACTCTCGCCACGTGCGTGTCAACAACAATGCCCTCATCTATGCCCAGTGCTGATGACAGGACGACGTTGGCGGTCTTGCGCGAGACACCCTTCAGTCGTGCGAGTCTCTCGATACTGTCCGGCACCTCTCCTCCGAACTCCTCGACAATCTGCCGTGCGGTCTCCTTTATGTACACGGCCTTCCTGTTGAACGTGCCGACCGGTCTGATTATCTCCTTTATCTCGTCAAGAGGGGCGTCTGCCAGAGCCTTGGGGGTGGAAAATCTCTCAAAGAGTATTGGTGTGACGGAGTTGACGCTCTTGTCAGTCGTGTGAGCCGACAGAATGGTCGCGATCAGCAGCTGAAAGGGGTTCTCGAACCTGAGATAGGTCTGCGGGGCGTCCGGATACGCCTCTCCCAGTGCATCAAGAATCCTGATGGCTCTCTCTTCCTGCGACATCTCTGTTCGCCTGTATAGATGATGTCGACCGTCCTCTTCAAGTCTAGTAAGATGTTCCCTCTGCCGAGGTCACCTGCCTATGCCCCCTCCTCCAACTCTGTCGTCTCAGCATCCCCAATGGTATCATCGGCGTAGAAGCCGTTGGTGCCTATGGATACGAGGATGAATATGTTGAGCAGGAATATCAGCGCGAACAGTGCTGGCTGCGAGATATAGGTGAATATCAGTCCCGCGACGAAGGGGCCAATGGAGGAGAAGACGTAGACTATGAACCAGAACACTGCGAGAAACTTTGACGTGTCCGTCTGAGGCAGGCTCCTCCTGATCATTGCCGTTATTATCAGCCACCAGAGCGCGTCGTTGACGCGTTTGAGAACTATCGCAATGAATGCTGTGGTGAAGAGTGCGCCCAGCCCCTGGGCGAGAGCATCGGCCGCTGCGATCATTGCTGGTGTCCCCCATATCGGCACCACCGGGGCAAAAAACAACAGCCCCGTGCATACTGGCATGATGCTGTATATCATCAGTCCTGCGCGCCTCACGCCGAGCCGATCAGCCACCCGACCCGTCTTCAGGAGGAGCGGTACGGACACCAGTAGAGTCACAGCGAGCATGACGCCGATGCCATTGATTGACACTCCAAGGTACTCGTTGGCATAGAGCAGGGCGCCGAAGTTGAACAGGGCATCACTGAATCCGTCTATGATGACAATGAGGAGTGCGCCTGGGATGACTCTCACCAGGAGTCGTGCTGCACGTATGTTCTCTGAGAGAAAGTCCCTGAGCAGTGTCCTCTCCCTCGACCTCTCGGCCATCCTGCTCGGCTCAAGGAGGATCAGCCGTACCATCGAGCACACAACGAGCGCGACTCCCGCGGCGATTGCCACCACACGGAAGCTCATCGGGAACCCGTAGACTGGTACCATCAGGTTGAACGCGACCAAGACGGCGACTCCAAAGACCTGTCCGGCTCTGAACAGCGAGAGGGCGAATCCGCTGTGTTCTCGCGGTATGTTATCAAGAATATAGGCTGACGAGCCTCCCTTTCCGAGGTCTATCAGCGCCCATGTCATCAGTGCAGCGACGACCATCGGAAGGTCCGTGAAGAGGCCGATGAGAATGAAGTATCCCGAGGCGAACGCCATCGCGATCACGGCGAGGCTCTTGCGATTCACCACATCCCCCACGTATCCCCCGATGAGCCTGCAGGCCGCAGCCACCGTGGCCGTGATTGCTGCTACTGCGCCAATCAGCGTGTAGCTCCATCCAATCGCCCTCAGATAGAGGTTGAAGAATGAGTTGATGGTCGTGAACGCGGCAAAGACCCATGCGGTGATCAGATACACCGAGTAGTTCTTCCAAGAGAAGATCTCTGATAGTGCTGTGACAACATTGCTGTGTTCCAAGCCGGAACTCCCCTCAGTCGTTGTGCCCGTGCAGGACCCCAGATGCTTCCCTCTCCTTCCGATGACATCTCTCACTTTTCCATCTTTTGGTCACAGGTCTCTCATGATATCTCCTGTCTCTTGACTGCTGACGACGGACGATTCATGTCGCTACAATCATAGTCATCAGGACAGCACGGACCGTCAAGGGGGTTCTCGCAACCTCCTCATACTGTCCGCCTGGTTGACTGAAGATGGCCGTCCGGAGGGGACGGCCACCTCTTCACCTATCTCCCGATATCAGGAGATGGTCTATTCAGCCAAGACACGGACTTGGACCCCTCCATCCGTGCTGGGTGTCGCAACGAGCCGGCACATCGCAAGGTCTGCGGTGAGCACCAGGCTGTCGGGTGCACACCCCGCACTGAGCAGGTTGCGCATCGCCATCTCAAGATTGAGGGCGGTCAACCTGATGACCTCTGGGTCGGTGTATGGGTCCACCAGTCGTCCCTGTCCTGACAGGGTCATTTCTTCTGTTGTGTTGATACATTCGCTTCGAATCACATATTGGTCCTCCATTGTCACACTATCTCTGTCCGTAGGAGTCTGTTTCGTCTAGAACGGTGCTGGGTCTGGACTGATCGGGTCCATCTCTCTTGTCACCTCCGTACTTACCTTGGCATCAGTTTCATCTACAGCCTCTACTGTACGACCCGCAGGCCGTGACAGCTGAGTACTGTTCAGTGTCTATTCCTGTGAGTCGTTGCGACTCAGTGTCTGACGATGGCCATTCTCATGGCCCGAGGCAATTCTCCACTCGCTGCAGTGCCGGTCAGCAGATCATCGCCGTTGCTATGAGTTTCTCACCAGTGCTGGTGGGTTGTTGGCACTGCCCCGTTGCTGTATTGTCTGGTTGGTCAACCGTGTGACCCTTCTCTGTCAGGCCAGCCTGTCACCAGGCCGCCCCGGTAGTCTCTGCCAACTAACTATCTGACAACCGCCTTACTTAAAAGGGAGGGACGCATCAATCTCGCCCCACAGCCACGGATTTTCGGCTCTACGGGCTGGTCTGAGCAGGGCTGTATATAGTTCCTCGACAGAGGTGCACAAAATTCCGATTTATCCGCACAATCTTCTTAACAATTGGCCAGACCCTCTCTGACGATGAGATGCCGCGACTACCTGATGACTGAGAGCCAACTCAGGCTCATTCGAAGGATGGCCCTGAGCCCACACCTGCGTCCCAGTGACCTTGCGCGATTCCTCGGCGTCACCAGGTCTTCTGTCATCCAGATGATACACGGGCTGAGGTCAGCATTCGACCTCACGATACGCGGAGAGGTCCGGCACAGTGCTGTCGGTCTGACACGGGTGTTGGGTTATGTGACCTCTCCCGAGATGTCGAAACGCGTGCAGCGTCTCCTGAGGTTCCTGCGGAGAAGACCTGGCGTCTACAGGATTGAGGAGGTCTCGATGACCTCGACGGGTGACACGGCGGTCTACTTTGAGGCGTTCGTGGCGGCAGGAGACTCAACATCCCGTTTCCTGTCCCAACTAGAGAGATTTCGTCGAGCACCGTACGCGCTGGATCTACGCTATGACTCAACATCGCCACCTGTTCACGGCCTGAACCTTGCACTGTTTGATGGAACCGAGTGGGCAATGCATGACGATTTCCGGCTGACGGCAGTGTTTGATGTAGCACGACGGTACAGCGATTTCTTCACCGGAATGTCAGAGTCTGCGATATCCGCAGGTCGGCCGGCCATCACACTCTCGCCCCGGGAGGCGATATGTCTGGGTGCACTGGCACACAACTACTTCATCTCCGCCCCCTTGGTGGCAGAGGCCTTCAGGCGCAGAGGCCTCGATCCCCCCTCAGGGAGGACGCTGCGCAGAGCGCTGTCAGCTCTCCGTAGGACCGCCGTGAGACCATACCTCCATATTGACAATGTGGGTCTGCCACATCAGGTCCTTGTGCTTCTTGAGGACCAGTCGCCAGAAAAGAGAGTCATCCGGACGATGATCGCTCAGGCCCCACTCTTCCCGCGCTCGAGACTGCTGGTCGGTCATGACCTGTTGAGCGTCGACGTGTGGTTGCCACACTCCGTCAATCTGGGTCGTTTTGCAGCCTCTCTCAGCCCGCTTGGCGTCTCTGGGGCCAGTGTTCGCACTCTTGTCCTCGAAAATGCCGGGAGGGGAAAAGAATTAGAGGAAGTGTTCCTACACTTGGCCGAAGAGCTGGGGACTTCTGTTCTTCGCCCCCCGTCCACATAGGACTGAACTGAATCAACGGCGAGGCCGATCACTTGGAGTCGGATGATTCTGGACGCATCGTTCTCAGGACGCCCTATGACGAGCTGATTCCACAGGTGTCAGACCCCGCAGCCGCCTTCTATCTCGATGTGATTCGTGTGTATCTCGCCCTGTGCGAGGGGCTTATCTCCCTCGAGGAGGCGCAGCGCCTGTCGGCAATCCTCCGAGAGGATCCGGAGTACGCGAAGCACCCCATTGATCCCAGCCTTCTTCCAGTGTCCTCGGCTCTGAAGAACAGGCTGATAGAGAATCTCCAGACTCTGAAGAGATACAATCTATACAGCGTTGATGCAATCAGGTCCGCCTATGGCTTCTCCTTCATGCTCACGGACGCGCCGATGACACAACAGGACTTCAGCCTACTCCGACTCCTCGCCGACGACCCACTGATTCACGTGACGAAGGCAGCACGTCAGCTAGGGGTGACGAATCACATAGTCTCGCAGTCCATGCGCCGCCTCCGCGAACGCAACGGCCTACGCTTCTCCGCGCTCGTTGATACCACTGCCTTTGGCATCAACTCATTCATGCTTTTCTTCAAGACCCAGCCCGATGTGGACTGGTCCGCTGTGGAGACCGGTCTGGCGGAGTTCCCCTTCACAAAGAGTATTCTCAAGACCACTATGTCGAACACTGGCTACGCGTCGTTTCTCTTCCCAGGCGGCGAGGAACGGGTCAGGCAGTTCCGTCGTGGCATCGCACGTCTTGTCGGAGAGGTCTTCGAATTCGCGACTCTTCACAGTCAGACGGGAATGATGCGTGGACTGAACCTCTCCCTCTATGACCTGCGCTCTTGGCAACTGCCCGAGGAGTTTGAGGGTCTGCTCGACCTCTCCGTACCTCCACCGTCAGACGGATTGCCCAAGGTGCTGTGGTGCAGAGGGCCACGCTATACCACTCTTCAGGCGATAGACTTCATGATTGTCTCTCAGCTACGCGTCAACAGCCGAATGACAACGACGCAGATACGCGAGCGCCTCCGACTGATGGGCGTGGACATAGGTCCTCGCCCCCTGATGGCCTCACTGCGCCGTGTGCGGAGTCCGCGTCTGATGCGACCGTTCATCGCGTTTGGTGGGGTTGGTCTGTCGACGAACTTCTGCTTTGAGATAGTGTGCAACTCGCAGTGGCAGAAGCGTGTACTGTCCTTTGTCCCCCTGTTGCCGGCCTCTCTGGTGTATGTGTCGGACAAGGGTCTTGTGATCTGGATGGACGTGCCATCTGAACATCAGACGTGGTACTATCGTGTGATTCGGTCGCTTCAGGAACAAGACGGTGTGGACCTCGTGCAGCCCATAATGATGGTCAGTCAGTACGGCTCGCGCTCTATGGACGACCTGACACGTCACTGGCGGGCCACTCGCGACGGTTGGTATGTCGACCCAGACATGCTCGACCTGTCTCGGTACGTGTTCTGATGTTGAAGCGATTGTGCGCCCTCTATCACTGGCCTATACATAGAGGTCACACGACGGAGAGCGGTCAGCGTAGTTGGATTGATGGTGGGCCACTAGTTGTCCTGCGATATCTCAAGACGGGGACGTAGATGAAACCTGCGTGCGATCTTCCCGCCGGGAGGTGGTGGAGCGGCCTCCTCGACGGACTCGACCAGCACCTCTCTCTTTCCGACGGTCTTGAACCCGTAGCTCGTGATCAGCATCCGAGACGGCCAGTTCTCCTCATAGACCTCACAGTAGACCTCCTCGACTCCGGCATCGAGAAAGTACTCGACGGCGCGCTGGATGAGCGCAGTGGCGACACCCCTTCGTCGTCGTGAGGGAAGCACACCGAGTCCGGTGATCTCGCCATAGACGGAGCCGTCCTCTCTGTCGCGCTCCACAAAGCAGGCGATGAATCCCACAGGCTGACCAAACATCTCTGCGATAAAGATTCCCTCGGTGTCGAGCTTCTGTGCATCCTCCACCGTCAGAGGTGCGAACGGGTCGGGCGAGGCGATGAAACAGCGATTGTACAGATCGACGAACATCTCGATCTCATCGGGACGGAGAGGGCGCACCTTGACGTACTTCGGCACGGGCTTGTGTTCCCACCACTCTCGCGCGAGTTCCAGTGCCTCCTCGGCCTCTGCTCTCATCACGAGGTAGGCGCGTCGGGTGACACGCCGCCGTGATGCGCCATCAGAATCATCTGCATCCATGATTATGACCGTCATAGAATAGTGTCATCGGAGTTAATTCTTCCCCTGTCGTTCTCTCAGGGGACCATGGGAGAGACTCTCACAGTCCGTTCATCTGTTCGCGCCTGCCGACCAGCCTCTCAATGGCGACAGCAGTGGCATCGATGGACTTCTCGACCGCCTCGATGAGTAGTGGGTGCTGCTCTCCAGTCTTCTCGGTTTCGTCGCTCTGCTCGCCCTTCTGCTCTCCGTGCAGGTTGCCGTCCACTGCAAGGATGGATGCTGCCTCGAGACCACGCGTGCTGGCAAAGACATAGAGCAGAGAACTCTCCATCTCCACGCACTTCACGCCGAGCCGTGTCCAGAGATCGAGTGGGTTCGACTCCGGCGATACGTAGTAGACATCGCTGGTCCAGCAGATGCCCTTGTGGACCCTCTCAGCGGGTAGCATCTCGCTGATGGCTCGGTACAACTCCTGCTGCCAAGAGGGCGTGGCCACCGCCGGATACTCGATGGGGGCGTAGTTCAGGCTGGTGCGCTCGTCACGGATGCAGCCCGTCGGGACGACCACATCACCAGTCCTGACGGAGAGGTCGATACCGCCACAGGATCCCAACCTGATGATCGTCCTCGCCCCGAGACGTGCAAGCTCCTCGATACAGATGTGCGTCGAGGGTGTGCCTATGCCTGTCCCGGAGATTGTGACCGCCACTCCTCCTGGAGTGTATGCGCGGTATGTGACGAACCCGCGATACTGAGCGACCCTCTCAGGGTCTCTCAGATGCTGCGCAATGACTGGCACCCGGTCGGGATTTCCAGTGATGATGGCAATCTCCTCGACATCGCCCTCTCCTACGCGGAGGTGGGGCTGTATTCTGCGCCTCATCTCTCTACGACCTCACTCTCGGTGAACGGCCCGCCCTAAGACGGACATCTCACACGGACCACTCGATGCACTCGTTGCTCACTTTTGACCCTTGCGCTCCGTGGCGGAGAGCGACAGGCGAGAGACACACATCTCCGCTAGTGGACATCTGTGACATCGTGGTCGACGGCGGAGACACACCTCTGCGACAAGGTCGATGATGCCCCAGTATAGACGCGGGTCGTGGTCTGGTGCCCCGAGGATGGCCATGAAGTGCCAAGCACGTTCGTCATCAGGTCCGGCAAGGTCGACACCGAAGACGCGTCTGAGGAGGTGGACTACGTTACCATCGACAAGTGGCACGCCCTCCTGAAACGCAAAATTGAGGACTGCCGCCGCGCCGTAGCGCCCAAGGCCGGGCAGTGACTCCAACTCCGAACGCGTCCTCGGGACACGACCCCCGTGCTGTTCGACGATCAGCCGGGCGGTCTCCTGCAGATGGCGGGCACGAAGGTTCTGCAGGCCCAGTGACGCGACCAGCGATCTCACCTCAGCGGGCCGGGCGCGCATCAATGACTGCGCGTCGGGAAAGCGCTCCAGAAGGGTATGGTAGACCCGTGAGACAGCTCTCGCAGTCGTCCGACGGAGCAGCATCTCGGCAATCAGCACTTGATAGGGGTCCGTTGTCGTGCGCCAGGGGAGCCGCCGGCCCCTCTTGTCATACCAGCCGATTATGGCCTCGCGGACTCGGGAGAGGGTCTCCCTGTCGAGGGCAGATATGATGGTGTCTCCCTCTTGGTCATCATCATCGCTCATTGTACATCTCTCTCAGGCGACTGACGAGTTCCTCTACACTGCCGACGACAGTCACCCCCTCCATCATCCTGAGGCGCTCCACATTCTCAAGGTCCACCTGCCGAGTGCGGATTGTGAACCGTGTTCCGTCCGGAGCCTCTGTCTCAACGGTGCCTGGACGCTGGTCCACTGGCAGGAGCAGCACTGGTGTCGTCCCCTTCAGCGTCTGTGCCACTGCATTCGTCAGCAGCGTGTCCTCGATTCCGTGGGCAATCTTTGCCGCAGAGTTCGCCGTCAGCGGTGCCACAACAAGGACATCATACTTTCCGACCTGCAGCGGTCCAGCAATGAAGGGGACATTGGCGTCCACCTCGACCTTCACACGGTCGAACTTGGCGTGCAGGTCGTCCCACAGGCGATACCAGTGGAGTACTTGCCGACCAGCCCGCGAGACGAAGACATCGATACGAGCGCCGGTCTCCGAGTGGAAACGATGCATCGCCTCGATTGTCTCGCGGAGCAGGTCACCAGCACCAGTTATTCCCCAGGCAACTCTCAATACCACTCACCGTCTCTGCACGATGACACATCCCAGTCGCAAGATAATAGTCTGGTGGAACAGAAGACTATTGTGCCTCCGTCACCCAGACTTGATTGGGCAGCCCAATCATCAGCAGACTATAGGCCTTGTTCGGCGCGTCGCATCAGAAGAGGGCCGGATGTCGGGCCGCCCCCTGGGAGGACGCCAGAGATGACTGGCTACCGCGTTAGTATCGGACTGACAACGGGGATGAGCAACAGGACGGTCACATGGCTGATCAACAATGCAGAGTCTATGGGCGCAGATGGCATCTGGATCGGAGAGGACATCGGCCGGGGCCACGACATCTTTGTCCTCACGGCCCTCATACTGGCATCGACACATGCCTGCAGAGTGGGAACTGCCATCGTGCCGGTGGCCACTCACCCGGTCTTGGAGCTCGGCAGGGCAGCATACTCCCTTCAGGCCATTGCTCCAGACCGCTTTGTCCTCGGTCTCGGACTGGGCGGTGTAGAGGACCTACAGAGGAGAGGTATCCGTATTCGTAGGCCAGTCACGCTTCTCCGAGAGGTCGTCACCACCCTCCGACAACTCTGGGCGGACGAACAGGTGAGCATCGATCTTGAGAGTGAGGGGCATGTGGAAGGCCGCCTCGGCGTCAGACCGCTGAACCGGACATGTCCTGTGTTTCTGGGTGTCAGGGGTCCACAGATGCTCAGGCTGGCGGGGGCTCTTGCAGACGGTGTCATCCTCTCCGGTCCCGTCGGGTATCTTGCAGAGGCAGTCAGGACCGTCAGAGGTGCAGCAAGGACGGCAGGCAGAGCAGAGGCGGATGTGGAGACGGTGGCGTGGCTTCCCACCATAATGGGGCGTCAGGACAGGAGGTCAAGACTGGCACGGATTGTCGTGGCCACCATAATTGCCGATACACCACCCAGTGTACTGAGCGACACCGACCTTGACCCCGAGGCGCTCGCGCGTGTTCAGCAGGCCGTTCGCAACAGCGGTCCCGAGGCTGGTGCGGAGCACGTCACGGAGGAGATGGTGAGCACCTTTGCCATCGCGGGGTCTGTTGACGACTTTCTTGATGCATTCGAGACTCTGCATAGCATCGGTATCACGGAGATCGTTGTCGGGCCACCCTTCTCAAAGGACTGGAGAATGGCAATGACTGATGTCCTCCACGCCGCAAGAGGACGGTAGGACTCATCCGCCTCAACGTATTGTCCCACCCCCTATGTTCGTGTAGCTCTCCCCCGCTCTCTGGCGTCACACCCTCTGTCTCGTTCACTAACCTAAAAAGGGGAGGTGTCCCCGTGAGGGCTGTTGGCCGTGGGAGTGGTGCCCCAGCGGCGTCCCTCTTCACCGGGGCGAGGAGAAAAGGTGGATGAGAACTGCTATGCGCGCCTGGGATGTTGTTGTTGTCGGTGCTGGCCCTGCTGGTTCAATTGCCGCCCATGAACTGGCGAAGCGGGGTGTTCACACACTTCTTCTTGAGAAGTTTCGGTTACCCCGCGACAAGCCCTGCGGTGGCGCCGTGATGTATCGTGGGCTGCGAATAGTCCACAGGGTCCCCAGACGACTCGTTCAGCGCCCTGTTCACGGTCTCCGTTTTGTGATGCCCGACGGCTCCTCCGCACAATTCAGGTCTGAGCAACTGATTGGGATCACCACAAACCGTGCCGAATTTGATGAGTATCTGGCGTATCGGGCCGTCGATGGTGGTGCTGAGCTCCTTGAGGATGCCCGAGTGATCTCTGTCGAGGTGCGACCCGACCGTGTCGTCACGCGACTGAGCGATGGTCGCGAGTTCAGCTCGTCATTCGTCATCGGCGCTGACGGCGTCAACACGGTGGTCGGACCGTCGGTTGGTCTCCGACCCTCTCGCAAGAATCTATACCGTGTTGGTCTGGGCATGGAATCGGACTTTCATGTAGGTGAGGAGAGAGTACTGGAGGCCTCCGGAGGGGACCCGACCATCCTTGAGATCCGCCCGGTCGAGAACAGGGTGAGCTACGGCTGGGTCTTCCCAAAGAGAGAGCATCTGGCGATTGGCATTGCGGGTGCTGCAGTCCATATGCAGCCACTGCGGAGCCTGTTTGACGGCTTTGTCGCTCATCTTGAGAGAGAGTTCGGATTTCCACTGGTGATTGAACGGAGACGCACCCACTTTCTCGGTGCGGACGGAGTGCGCAACAAGAATGTCACGGGCCGCGTGATTCTCGTTGGTGATGCAGCTGGTTTTGTCGACCCGATGATGGGCGAGGGGATTGCCTATGCCATGCAGTCCGGCCTGTTTGCTGCCCGTGTGATGACCGAGGCTCTCGAGCGTGGTCGCTACGACGAGGCGTTTCTGTCGCGCTACGACAGACTGTGCCGTGATAGGTTCGGTGCCAACTTCTCGATGGCTGAGTGGGCTGGCACACGTGGCACGTCGTTCGCTGGCTCCGTGCTCCGCGTGGCTGCGGGCCTGAGGATGTCATCTGACATTCTGGCGATGCTGGCTCGTGGTGACATAGGCTATTCGGACATTCCTCCCGTGGTCCTCAGTCGTCTGCCACGTGAACTCCCTCATCTGATTGGAGACTATGTCCGGAACCGGCTCCTGCGTCACCGAAAGGATAATGCCTGACGCGTGCCCTGACCACCTGACCAAGAGATGCCTCCTCTATCCGACCCTGCACCACAACGCATTGTCCCAGAGTCCCTCCACCAGCGACGACCTATCATACTGTCACTGTTGTCGCTCCTACTCCTCCTGACGATGATGATCCAGCCCATCACTGGTCCGGCAGGACGCGTCTCCCCTGCTGTTGCAGCAGCCATTCACACTCCTCTCTTCGATGGCGACAGGGCCTACGAACACCTTGTCCAGCAGTGCGACTTCGGTCCGCGTCCTCCCGGATCGGAGAACCTCTCCCTGTGCCGGCAGTATATTGTCGACAGACTGAGAGATCAGGGCTGGACGGTCGAGCTACAGAACTTCACCTATCACGAGGTCGCCTGCTCGAATGTCATAGCATATTGGGGGACACGAAACGCCACGTTGATTGTCGGCGCCCACTATGATACGCGTCCGGTGGCCGACCACGATCCCGCGCCTGAGAACCGCAGTCGTCCCATCCTTGGGGCCAATGACGGTGCGAGCGGCACAGCGGTGATTCTCGAGCTGGCACGCATCCTACCAGAGGACATCCGCTCTGATGTTGAGTTCGTCCTCTTCGATGCGGAGGACAGTGGTTACTATCAGGACTGGTCGTGGATTGTCGGCTCCACACACTACGTGGACGTCATGCCCTCCAATCGGCGCGCTACAGTCCGCGCGATGGTGCTTCTAGATATGGTCGGCGATGCCGAGCTGCGTCTGCCCCGCGAGGGCTGCTCGACCCGATCCCTACAGGACCAGATCTGGTCCATTGCATCCTCACTCGGCCACGATGATGTCTTCTTGGACACACTCGGTGCCACAATTCTTGACGACCACAGACCATTCCTAGACATAGGCATACCCGCTGTCGACATCATACAGCACAACCCCTTCCCGTGGTACTGGCACACCTTGGAGGACACTCCTGACAAGTGCAGTGCGGATAGTCTGTCTGCGGTCGGCGGCGTAGTCGAGACGTTTCTCGTAGAGACCGCTCACAGCGAGACAACATATCCGCCCAACAGCCCTCTGTCAGACCTGCCCTATCTCGGCATCCTTGCGGCACCCGTGTTCATCCTCCTCGTCGTCATCGTCGTACGGAGGCGTCGCACATCGCTCTAGGCCGCAAGTGAAATAAGCCGCCGGACAAGATGGGCGCACGCCCTTCCTGCAGCTGGTGCCCACAGTGGTGAGTCCGAGCACTCTGTATCGTCCAGCCAGCCTCAATCCTCCTGCGCTCCTCTGTGTGAGCGTCAGTCCATCGGGCAGACGCGTTGCCTGCGGGTCGGCTGCAGGACGAGTGCTTGTACTCGACCCACGCTCTCGTAGGCCTAGGCGCGCCCTTGTGGGTCACGATGACATAGTCGTCAGAGTTGCCTTTCTGAAGTCCGATAGGTCGCTGCTCTCTGCGGGCTGGGACGGCAGTGTGAGGAAGTGGTCGTCCGCACGTGGAACGGAGGGCGCGGTCGCATCACTGACTCACGACTCCCCGGTCAAGTCCCTATACGTCGACCTGGAGGTGCTACGGGGGGCTGCTGGCTTTCAGAATGGTCTTGTCAAGGTCTTCACGCTGGACTCGATGAGATGCATCCGAAACGTACAGGCGCACGAACGCGATGTCTCGGGAGTGGCCCTGCTGAACACGGGTCGTACCCTTCTCACCGCCTCTTGGGACGGTACCTGTCGTGTGTTCGAGCTGGGACGTGAGACCACGCTTGTCCGGGAGATTCCCGTGGAGTCCCGTGTCCGTGATCTCACGGTCCTTCCTGACGGCACTGGCTGTCTTCTCGGACTGCATAGCGGCCGTGTACTGCGCATTGACCTCTCCTCTGGTGAGGCGTCGGAGCTCGGCCGACACGCTGATGCAGTGGTCGCACTGACCATCTCTCCCGATGGTGACCTGTTGGCCACGGGTGGCTGGGACCGAATGGTGCGTATATGGTCGCTCTCCTCGGGAGAGTGCGTGGCCCGTACACGATGCGTATCCGGTGTCACAGGCCTCGCGTGGTCAGGCGATGGTCGCTCGCTCTATATCACGAGTCTTGCCGGAATCCTCAGCCGCTGGGACGACCCTGTGTCAGAATAGGTGTTCTCTTCCTCAGCTGCGCGAGGCGCCGAGCCGACTCCCATGCCTCTTCTATTGGGTCTGATTGCTCTCGGGGACACGAATGTCGATCTCGACAAATCCCTCGCTACGCCACGTGATGCGTACTCTGTCATGCTGGCGCCTCCCCGCAGCGAGGTCGGATAGAATGTCTAGGTTCTTGTTGCGGCTTCTCTTGTCAAAGGGTATGGGCATATAGTCACCATTCTCGAGAGCGACGAGCAGCGCCCTCTCCGTGACTCTCACCAGCGGTGGTGACAGTATCAGCCGGCCCTCTTTGAATCTTGGTCTCTTCTTCCGGGCGCTGATCAACACCCGTGCCATCTTGCGATGCTCTCCAATTGTGACCCGTGCTGTCTTGACGACATCAGCAAGGTACTCGGGCCGCCTGTCGAACTTCTTCTCAAACTCCTCTCGCACGGCCTCGATAGTCTTCGCCGCACTGGTGATGTGTCTCTGCAGGATTGCGCGGATTACAAAGTCCGTCGCCTCAGCGTATCTCTGCAGCTCTCTCCTCAGCGCCTGCTGCTTCTCCCGTGAGAGAACCACACTGTCAAGCCTAATTATCTGGACCTGAGCGGACATTCTCTACCTACACCACTTGTTCCTGCGGCCGTCGTTCGCGACCACAGACAGGCAGACACACCTAATCAATGTAGTCCTGCAGGTCACTAGGTGAACAACGGGCGCGATGGCGGCGTGGTCACGAGATCCCGCTCACGTCTCAGAGTCGCTGTGCTATGAACTGTGCTTCCGCAATGCTCCTTGTCACGCCCTTTGGTTGAAAGTCGTAGGCGCCATACTCCTCGAATATCTGGCTGTAGAACTCGCTCTCGTGTTCTCGCAGGTCGTCGACGAGGTCCTTGAGTTCGTGCACCATTATTCCATCACTGACGAGAAGTGCTCTGGCCAGAGCGAGTATAGCCCTCCGGAGCTCCAGGACGGCCAGCTCGTAGTCGCCCTCGATGTTCAGCTCCAGCACACTGTGATAGCCTCTCTGTGCAACCGACAGATACTCAAATGCCTCGAACGGAACGTTCTCTCTGGTGTTCAGACGCTCCTCAGCCACCTCAATCCAGTGTCGAAGGTCCTCAAGGACATCGTTGATCTCTTCCTCCTCCATGCCGCGTAGCTTGAAGGTCCTCAGAAAGAGCTGGTATGCTATGGGGTCAAGCATCCTGACCTCGGTGAGAACCTCTGCTGGCCGAATTATGCAGAACAGGTTGTTCCGCATCAGAATCACCCTGCCGAGGTCGAACAATGCATTGCGCACCAGTTCCATGGCAGTGATGACGTCCTCCCTGTCAGTCGCCCGCGTGGCGTCATTCAGTCGCTGAATTGCCCTCTTCTTGACAGACTCGATTACGTTCTCCGGCCAGACGAACTTGGCAGCCTTCTCCAGCCACTTCTTCAGCGAGCCGTCCCTGTCAAAGACGACCTGTGCCTCTCTCAGCCTCCCGACCACATCCGCAATCTTGAAGGCGTCCTCCGTCGTCTCGTTGAGGACCGCGTCAATCTCGGTCGCCGGAACGAACACCATGCTCACCCGCACCTCCTGTCGCTCGGCCACGAGCGGTGACGGCGGCTCGTCCTCCTCCCAGACAATACACAGGTCAAGAACGGAGTTCAGTGTCAGCGTCCCTCTTACGTAGGCGCCATATACATAGACTCCGCGGGCGTTCTCGTTATCGCGCCACTCCTTGGCTATCTCGTCAAGTGCCGTGCTGAATTTCTTCTTGACGTCAATCATCTCGTGAGGACCTCACACAGGTTCGCTTCGCTCTATCCTGTCCGAAGTGGATCCGGCCCGGCCTTCCCTACTCCTCAGCCGGTCGGTCAACCCGTCCCGAATTGGCACCCGTTTGCCATAAGGTTATCTATGACTTATCAGCCTGCTGCCTCCTCCTCTGCCACTCGGAGAGTCTTCCCTCCGCGGCAAGTCCGCGCTCTACTCCTCCTGCAGCGCGGTACACTGTATATCCACATCACAGAGCCTCGTCCAGCGCAACAACAGATCTGTCCTCCGGGGCCTGTCCATACGGCGAAGTCAGGGCACGACACATTGGTCACGAGATGAGTTAAATGTCCGATTGCCCACTCCGCCTGTCACTCATCTGAGCGAGGTTGTCCCAGAGTTGCCACGCATCGATGGTCGATCCAACGACGAGCTCCGACCTGTTGAGGTCACCCGCGGCTTTCTCAAGCACCCTGCCGGCTCGGTCCTGATCAAGACAGGTGACACACAGGTCATCTGCACGGCCACAATCGAGGAGGCCGTGCCCGGCTGGCTCAATGGTGAGTCACAGGGCTGGGTCACCGCCGAGTACGGAATGCTGCCCGCCGCGGGAACCGAACGCAACAGCAGGCATC
The DNA here is from genome assembly GCA_029855935.1 of Candidatus Thorarchaeota archaeon. Lineage (GTDB taxonomy): Archaea > Asgardarchaeota > Thorarchaeia > Thorarchaeales > Thorarchaeaceae > B65-G9. The sequence continues at coordinate 51,951 of JAGSHN010000003.1, forward strand.
GTATCAGCGGACGCACCTACGAGATACAGAGGCTCATCGGCCGCTCCCTGCGCGCCGCAGTCGACCTCGCGATGCTCGATGGCTTTACAATCAGGATTGACTGTGATGTCATACAGGCAGACGGCGGCACCCGGACGGCCTCAATCACTGGCGGCTTCATCGCTCTCTATGACGCCCTCCAGACAATGGTCGAACAGGACATGCTCCACAGGGTGCCCATCAGGGGAATGGTCGCGGCGGTCTCCGTGGGTGTCGTCGACGGCCAGGTTCTCCTCGACCTGTGCTACGAGGAGGACAACCGAGCGGAGGTTGATATGAACATCGCGATGCTCGATGAGACCTTCGTCGAGGTACAGGGGACTGGCGAGGGCTCCACCTTCAGACGCGACCAGCTCAACGAGATGCTCGACCTGGCCGAACGTGGTATCTCACAGTTGATGGAGATTCAGAGACAGGTCCTCAGTGAGTGAGTCGTCCGAGATCCTCCCCTGTTGACTGGAGTCCGCACTGGAACTGGTATTCTATTCTCGCGTCTGCTGGCGTTGAGACTACTAGTCTTCGTCCCTCCTCGTCGCTGTGTTGGAGGATAGAAGGGGACCACCCGACCACCGCGTTGTTCTGTTAGAAACGCATATCAGAGTGCAATCTTCTGATGACTACGGTGACGCCTCAGACTTGATCATAAGGTCTGGAATGCGTCACACAGGGGTGGCGATTGTGTCATTTGCGAGAAAAAGAAGTAGAGTTCTGCCGATATGTGCCGTCATAGCACTTGCACTGACGATGGCGGTGCCACCAGCATATGCCGTGGCCCCATATCCATCTACACTCATCCTGAACGTTGATATGCCCTCGGTGGTCAATGTTGGCGATACTGTCACGATAGTGGCAACGACCAACCGGCACGCTGAGATCAGTATCTATGTTGATGGGTCGTTGAAGGCGCACGCCTATTATGCCAAGTCTCTGACGTATTCGTTCACAGCATCAAAGGTCGCGCTACACAACGTACGGGTCATCGCTACTGTCGGAGTTGTGCCCGGGCCGCTCTTGGTGCGTGGCCACGGTCCAGCAGCAGCCTCCAAGTCGGGCTATATACGTGTTCGATGGGACCCGCCCTTCACAGGCATCCGTTACTGGTCTGCCGATGCAGCAAGACACCCGGACTCTCTGTCACTCTTTGAACTGACGCTTGAGGCACTCGACTACGGGGCGAGAAAGCTGGGACTCACCAACGTCCGAACCTCAAAGACATCTGCCATCAAGGCCCTTGCACGATTCTCCAAGGACATCCTGCGTCCACTGTGGCAGAGCGACAATGATGCCCTTGCTGACATAGAGGTGGTCCCGTCGTTCAGCCACTTCTACAGTTACATGGACTCCTATTACCCCGGGAACTACAGCCTGCGCAACCGCTTCGACTGTCGAGATCTCGCCGCACTTGTCTCGGGCATGGCCCGGAGCATTGGACTATGTTCTCAGATGATATCGCTTGACGCCAGCCCAGACACATCATCCTCATCGGCCCATCCAGGGCCTGACTATGATGTTGATTGGCGTGAGCAGCACGTGATTGTTGTCGTGTATGGTATCTATAGGTACTACACGTTCAATGACGAAACGAGGAGTAACAACGGCTGGTTCCTGATTGATCCTGCATACGGTCTTGATGGCTATGACACTGTAAAGCATATCAGAGAGGTATACATTCACGGTGATGATGGTCACGCGGATGTCTTCAAGTTCATCTGGAACTTCACGTCCGATGGCTGGGGTTCGGGAGTCACAGAGGACCATCAGCAGACCGCTTGGGTCGGCTATCCAAGTCCGCCCGGTACCGCGGACTATCAATCAGATCCCTATTGGATAGACTAGATGCGCGGGCCGTCGATTGATTCATCAGTAGCCTGGGCCGGGCGTAGCAATGCGCCTGGCCCCCTCTTCTTGACTGTTCCCCCGCGTCGTCTGAGATAGTGCCACACTGTGGGTCCAATCTTGTGAACAGCCCCTCAGTCATTCCCTCTACGGTTCCTTGCGCAAGCTTTATCTTGAGACGACGCGCAGTCTATAGTGCATTCGTCGAGTAGAGGCGGTATTGTACGGCGGCTGCAGGAGGTCGCCTGTGAGAACCGTTCTGGCAAATCTCGGCGGATAGCAATGTTTAAAACCGCTGCCAGTCAGGCAGCCGAGGCGCGCACTCAGTGACCTCACAGAGGTCGTTGTGTGCAGTCGCGATCAAAAGAGAACAACACTGGAACGTCCGAAGTCCTCCGAAGAGGAGGCCTCTCACGCTCGCCACGTGAGGGCTCATCGGGACCAGACAGGGCCTCAAGCCTGCAGGGGACTGGCGCCTGCAACGGCCTGTGGTCCGGCAGGACGGAGTCATTCCCGATGGGGGACGGTCCTACGACATCCGACCCGAGGCGGTGCCGTGCACCAAGGGTCTGGGCGTCGGGACTGCAGAGGATGAAGGTTGACCATTCCATTCAACACACATACACTGTTCACTCCGTCTGACCGACCCGCCACACAATGTGAGCGGATGGCCAGATGGAATGACGAATGGATACACATACTACAGACAGACCATTCGATCTCCGGGTCGAACGGTCCAGTCCCTGGTGGTGACGTGCACAGCAAACAACCAAGATGCACCCGTCAGGACACTGTGGCCCAGTGCCACCCGACGGGTATTGCTGCGCCGGTCACATGATTAGACTCGCGTTTCGCTGCTACGGCCGCTGGTGGATGACTTGGTTGGCTAGCCGATGAAGGGCGTGACGAGCTGCGAAATGCCGCGGGTAGACGCATGAAGTCTATGATCCGCGGATTCCCGAATGGGACTTCCTCGTGAGGGCTAATACCCCTCACGGGTCCGGGGTCAAACCCGGATCGGGAACGGGCCGAACTGAAGCATCTTAGTAGGCCCAGGAAGAGAAAACAACAGTGATTCCCTGAGTAACAGCGAGCGAAAGGGGAACAGGCCAAACCGAATCCCCTCGCGAAGAGTGAGGGGAGATGTGGTGTTTCGGGCCCGGACTCAAGTGCCGACGTGCCCAAGCCGAAGTCGTCTGGAACGACGCGGCGTAGAGGGTGACACCCCCGTAGGCGTAAAGCACGGGCATGTCCGGTGTCCCAGAGTAGCGCGGGTTGGTCTTCTCGCGTGAAGATCGCAGTCGCAACCTGCGAAGCCTAAATACTCAGCCAATCCGATAGCGTACTATGTAGTGCGAACGAAAGTTGAAAAGCGCCGCGGAAGCGGGGTGAAAAGCACCTGAAACCAGCGGTCTAGTCAAAGGATGCCGACTACAAGAATAGAAGCTCGACGAACGAACAGGGAGCGATCCCCCAGTAGGAGTCGAGCCGATCGAGCCGGCATCATCCGTCTTGAAACACGGGCCAGGGAGTTCACGGGCGTGGCGAGAATAAGGCGTATAGCCGTAAGCGGAGGGAAACCAACAGGCCCGCAGCCGGCTCGTCCGGTCAGGGGCGGCGTGTGAATAGCGCGCGTAGTCACTCCCGTGACACGAGAAACCAGTCGATCTAGGCCTGGCCAGGGTGAAGCCGGGCGAAAGCTCGGTGGAGGCCCGAGAGGGTTCTGACGTGCAACTCGTTCCGTTGAGCTGGGCCTAGGGGTAAAAGGCTTATCTAGACTGGTGATTGCTCGTTCTCCGCGAAGTTGGTCGCAGCCAAGCCCTGCCTGAGGTATCACGTGGTGTAGAGCACTTTCGGATCGGAGCGGGGGGCGTAGAGCCCTTCACCATCCTGAAAACTCCGAAGCTGCGTGAACCGTAGACGGCAGGAGACGGGTGCCCGGGGTAAGCCCGGCTGGCCGAGATGGGGAGAACCGAGAGTACGGTTAAGGTCCCTAAGTACCGGATAAGTGCGGTGAAGAAGGGCGTCGAGAGCCCAAGACAGTCTGGGGGTGAGCTTAGAAGCAGCTATCCCCGAACGAAAGCGTAACAGCTCACAGACCGAGGCTCTCGGCCTTGAAAATGGACGGGGCTAAATCCGGTCACCGAGACCGTACGGCACGCCTGCACAAGGGCGTGGTCCGGTAGCGGAGCGACCCGGTTGGACAGAAGCAGGGCCGTGAGGTCCTGTGGACCGGCCGGGTTTGATGATCCTGGCAGTAGTAACAGCGAAGCGTGGTGAGAATCCACGTCGCCGAAAGGGAAAGGGTTCTTCGGCAATGCGTCGTCAGCCGAAGGTCAGTCGGTCCTAAGTGGCGCCGTAACTCGAGCGTCACGAAAGGGAATCAGGTCAATATTCCTGAACCTCGGAAGTACACTACGCGGTGACGCTAAGCCGGACTTGCGACCCATCAGGATAGACCGGGCACCGCCCTCGCGGTGTCTAACACTATAAGGCTGCTGAGTACCGTAATGGTGAGACGTAGTCGAAAGGTGGAATGGCGGGTGGTCGGACACCCGTCCGGTCAATTCCCGGTGGCCATGAAAAACAAGTCCGGAAGGATCTTCCGAGCCCGTACCCAGATCTGACACAGGTTCCCTGGCTGAGAAGGCCAAGGCGTATCCGGGTCAATCCTGCCTGAGGGAAATCGGCCAATTAGCGGCGTAACTTCGGGATATGCCGTGCCTGGGTCGGTGCCTCGCGGTGCCCTCCCAGGTCTCAGTGACAAGGGGGTCCCAACTGTTTAATACAAACATAGCTGACTGCGAGCGCGTAAGCGTTTGTACAGTCAGTGAATCCTGCTCTGTGCCTGTCTGTTAAAGCTCCGAAAGGGGCCGAAGCACAGGTCAACGGCGGGACTAACTATGAGTCTCTTAAGGTAGCCAAATGCCTTGTCGGTTAAATGCCGACGTGCATGAAGGGAGCAATGAGGTCCCCACTGTCCCCAGGAGGAACCGGGTGAACCTACACCATACCGAACAGTGTATGTACCCCCAGCGGGAAGAGAAGTCCCTGCGGAGGTTCACTACGCAGTCTGTCGTTGCCATCACTGTTGTCGTACAGAGCGTAGTCAGGAGCGACGAAACCGGCTCCCCGGGGCCGGCGGATGCGACCATGGAACACTGACTACGGCAATGGCGGTGGCTAACCTAGACCAAGCGCGTCTAGGGACACCGGCAGATAGGCAGTTGGGCTGGGGCGGCACACGGCTGACAAGAGATCAGCCGTGACCAATGCTGAGCTCAGAGGCGACAGAAACGTCTCGTCGAGATCAAGGGCATAAGCTCGGCTGACTGGTCCCCGCACAGCAACGGGACCAGGGGCGAAAGCCTGGCCTAGCGAACCCTCAGTCGCTTGTTGTAGGGCGCTGCGGGATGACAGAAAACTTACACCTCGTCCAGATGCGTTCTGGCGAGGGAGGATCCCAGGGGTATGTGGCCCCGGTATCTGTCATCTCGTACCGCCCAGAGGCCGGACTTCCTTCCGCGAGGTAAAGTCTGACAGCAATTGACGTGCGATTCTCTCCGGGCTGACCGGATTGGGTCGTGCGTACAATGCAAGAGAGAAAATGCAGGACGTGAGACACACAGAGAGGTGACACATGCCTGCAGCCTCAGGGCGATACGAGAAGACGGGTGCTGGCAGGATGAGGTGGTGGTAAGTTTGCGCACTTTGACAACTGCCGCTTCATTCTGAGATGCGTTCTAGCCACACCCACACAGAGTTGTCGCGTGCAAGAGTCCATATCGACCACGCGGCTTGCTTCCTCGATGTCGGCTCTTGGCATCCTCGGGTTGCATAAGGCCCGAAGGGTGCGGGTGCTCACCGATTAAAGCCGAACGTGAGCTGGGTTTAGACCGTCGCGAGACAGGTTGGTTTCTATCTGCTGGGGGTGTTGGGTGACTGCGGGCAAGATGAAACCGGTACGAGAGGAACGTTTCGTCGCGGCCAATGGTGTACCGATTGTCCGAGAGGGCACTGTCGGGTAGCTAAGCCGTAACGGATAAGCGCTGAAAGCATCTAAGCGCGAAGCCGGACCCGAAAATAGTCACCCACTTTGCGGGCGTCCCCTGAGAGGGGGCGGCGGGGCTGGTGACAGCAACGCTGAGCTCGTGAACGAGGGATCTGGTAGAAGACCAGGTAGATAGGGCGGGAGTGTAAGCACCGAGCCTCGGCGAGGTGTTCAGCTCACCGCTACTAATTCCCGAGGCGTGCGAGTCGAAAGTGTGGCTCGTGTGGCACCTGGAGTCGGTGCAGTCCGGCTGGTGGGTGCGGAGTGCGGGTCGCAGTGGAAGGGACTGGAGACTGTCAGTGAGTGTGTGTGTTGACAGTGGTCTGAGGCATAAGTGCCAACCTTCATCCTCTGCAGACCATCTTGATTCTCTCTGATTTGCAGTTCCACTCTTTTGTTTTGGAGCCAGTCGCGTCTTGTATGACCGCAGACAGCATCTTTTGGTATTGGGGCACTCTTACATTTGCCGATGTAGTTCTCGGCCGATATCTGTTCTGTCGGGTAAGAGAATGCCTCTTTCATCCGCGCAAGAAATATTGGCCATTGACAGCCGTGATATCCTGAGAAACAGCGCTGCCTATCCAGAAACAGGTCGGACGTGAGATTTAGTAATGACTGCTGCAAGAGGGGGCATGCAGTGAGAGTCGGGTCCGGACGGGCGACACAACATGGAGAGACAGGGGGCGCCGATAATATGAGGCGTATCACAACAGGTCTGACGCCCACTGTGGCGGGGCACTGTGCGCAGGAGGACGGACATTCACCTGCTCACTGCAACACTCGGAGGGCATCACGAGAATGACCTCGCCGAGAGAGGACAATGGAAGAGAATGAACAGGAGGCGAAAGAGTAGAAGCATGAGGACGGCGTGGGGAGACGTGAGCCCTCCGAACCCTGTCCTCTGTGACTACGGACTGTCATGTGTCACCAGTGGCCGATCGCGTCCTCTGCCTATTGTATGAGCTTAAAAGGGGATGTTGGGGAATGACGTGTGTATGGAGTCCTGTCAATCATTGAGGGGGCCACCTAATGAGTGATGGTGAGCAGGGTGGAGACGGGCTGGAACTGCAGGAGGAGTACGACGAGGCCGCTGACGAGGCGGCGTACGAGGACTGGCTGGACGAGGTGGTGTACACTCACTGCTGTCCGTACGCGTCAATCCCCTACACCACTGATGAGGGCAAGAAGGACGAGTTCGAGGTGCACTGGTCGACGACGGAACTGGAACTTATCCTGCTTGACGACTATCTGGTGGATGTTGACCTGAGTGAGGTACCGCAGTGTCGCTGGCTCAAAGAGATAACCATTTCGCATCATAGGCTGAGACGGATTGATCTGAGTCCGCTGGCAGAGTGTCGTCGTCTGACCGAACTGGACCTCAGAGACAATCAACTTGAGGAGGTGGACCTGAGTCCGCTTGCCGGGCTTCCGCGTTTCCGCATTCTTAATCTCACAGCGAACAGGTTGCAGGTGATTGATCTGAGTCCGTTGGCACAGTGTCCCCGTCTGGAGTCTCTCATCCTGACCAGAAACCAGTTGCGGGAGGTGGACCTGAGTCCACTTGCCAGTTGTTCGAACCTTGCTGAACTCTCATTGCGCGGGAACCAGTTAGAGCGTGTGGATCTGAGTCCGCTTGCTCGTTGTCCAAGCCTTGCCAAGCTCTTATTGGATGGGAATCAGTTACGAGAGGTGGATTTGAGTCCACTTGCCAGTTGTCGGAACCTTGCTGAACTCTCATTGCGCGGGAACCAGTTAGAGCGTGTGGATCTGAGTCCGCTTGCTCGTTGTCCGAATCTTAGACATCTTTCTTTGACTGGGAACCAGCTAGAGCGTGTGGATCTGAGTCCGCTTGCTCGTTGTCCAAGCCTTGCGAAACTCTCACTACACGGAAACCAATTGCGGGAGGTGGACCTGGAACCGCTTGCCCGTTGCTCGAATCTTACTGAACTGTACTTAGGTGCGAACTGGCTAGAGCGTGTGGATCTGAGTCCACTTGCCAGTTGTCGGAACCTTGCTGAACTCTCATTACGCGGGAACCGGTTGAGCGAGGTGGACCTGGAACCGCTTGCCCGTTGCTCGAATCTTACTGGGCTCTCATTGGATGTGAACCGGTTAGAGCGTGTGGACCTGAGTCCGCTTGCTCGTTGTCCGAACCTTAGACATCTTTCTTTGACTGGGAACCGGTTAGAGCGTGTGGACCTGAGTCCGCTTGCTCGTTGTCAGAATCTTGCTGAACTGTACTTGGAAGAAAATCAGTTGCGAGACATTAATTTGGAACCACTGGCCAGTTGCACACGTCTCTCTACTATCTATCTAGAGGGAAACCCGCTAGGGGAGGTGGACATCACGCCACTCATCCTCTGTAGAAACCTCACCATATTTCAAGTTGATGACGATGTCCGTCTTATTGGCAATAGGGTTCGACTCTCCACTATGGACAAGGAGCTTGTGAGTTTTGTTCTCAAACATCGATTTCTCCACGACATCTACGACCGGATAGAGTGGTACTGAACACGCCTCACCCCATCTCCGCCTGTCTAAGGTAGATTGGTCTCCCTGATTGACTGGAGTATGCAGTTTCTTCCTACATTCATTGTTTCTCGACCTGGCTGTCCAGTCAGCCAGCAGTCAGTTCCTGACGGTAGGCCTCTCACAGCGTAGAGAGACTGGGCGAACAGTCTGATGGTCGCAGAGTATCTCTCCTCCCTCCAAGAGCAAGAGATATAAGTCACTGTTCTGCACATCGAAACTTGCTACTACTTTTTTGCCTCTGGAGAGGTAGTACCGCTTGCTGTCCGGTTGTGGGGTTGACTACGGGGACAAGAACAGAGATCTGGACAGTGAGGGGTATGCCGCTCTCCTCTAAGAGATTAAGAGGGATGATGGGAGGAGTTCCAGGTGCGGTACAACTCGCGACTCTTTGTTCGAGTCACACTCTTAGTACTCGGTCTGTTGTTGTGTTCTGTGGTGACCACGGTCCAGGTATTGGCACAGGAGCCTACCCGAACTAGTGTCACACTCCCCGAGTACGTGCTGAGCTGCTACGATTCTGTCAACAAGGGGTTTGGGTCTCGACCCGGGGAGAACGCAACGTTGGAATCGACGCTGGAGGCTGTTCGGCTCCTTGTGGGAGAGACAGACACTGCTGCCTGGTCGGTGGAGTTACGACAGGCTGTGGACGAGATTGTTGAGCACTATGTGTCGCTACAGGTTGACGGTCGTGGTGGGTTTGCGTTCTCAGAGGGGGAGGCCCCTGACGTGCAGGCGACGGCGCTGATACTCGAGACGCTGCGTGTCCTGAATCGCCTCGATGCAATTGACATCGACGGAGTAGTTCGGTATCTCCGCATATCCTCGTATGGTCATGGACGAACAGGATTTACTCTGGACCGGTGGTTGACAGAGGGCGACTTTGAGTACAAGTACTGGATGCTCCGTGCAGCAGCAGCGATTGATGGTGTTCCGGACAGTAGTGGAGTCCCGATTGCGGGGCCTGAGACCATTGGCCTGACGCGGATCAGTCTGCATCGGCACGTCTTGGCGCCAGAGGCGAATCGTGCGGACTTTCCCGAGAACGAGCCGTATCTGGTCTGGGGTCAGACTTTATTCTCGCAGGGGAGAGGTCTGGACGCCGACTATGCAAGTCCGGAATGAGCAACGAGTCACAGTGCCTTTGAATGAAGTTAGGATAGAGAGTAAGAGGATGTATGCATTGTGTGACTGCGTGGAGGGATAGAAGAAGGAAGGTAGGAGTCGTGGTCAACAGCGAGGCGGGGCGCTGCGAGTTCACCTGTCCGTCGACCGGGCTCCGCAC
>JAGSHN010000008.1 GCA_029855935.1 Candidatus Thorarchaeota archaeon
ATATGGGGTCAACCAACTACCAAGATGCCTTGGAGAAGACGATTCAGCTGGTCGAACACCTCAGGGTGACGGACGGCTATGGCGACAACGTCGGCGGCGTGCAGGCAGGGACCGTTCTCTTCTTCTCGGATGGGAAACCGGACTTCGGAAGGGCAAGGGAGGACTTGGTCTTCCAGATTGTGGGTCGTGGCTTCACATTCCACACAATGGGCCTCGGAGGGGGCGTCGAGCCGACAACCCTGCTCTCAATGGCCGAGAACGGCGGTGGACTGTACAGGCACGCAAATACGGAGGACGAGCTTCAGGAGCATCTCAATCACGTCCTGTCGTTCTCTCAGAACCTCGTCTTCTCTGCGCCCAAACTGGAGATCAACGTGATGCCAGGAGCGAGGCTCAACAACGTGTGTCTCATCGCTCCACCAAGACAGCTTGTGGACAGTATCCCCGAAGGGGGGAGCGAGACTGTGACTCTGCCCGACATTCAGGCGGGGGGAATGCTAGAGATAGGATATGAGGTGTGCGTTGACAATCCCGGGAGCGAGGGCCAGACACAGGACCTCATTGAGTGGAGAATTGGTGGTGCGCCACCCACAATGACGCGAGTCCGCTGGGTGTCGCTTGAAGAGGCAATGATTCAGAGGCCCAATACCAGACCCACCATTGCAATGTCAATCTATCAGGGCATGTCTGCGGTGATGAGTGGAGATACTCGAAGGGCGGAGGAGATCCAGAAGCGTCTGACCAAGCTCGGCCAGACGGATCCGTTCGCAGCCACCGGGGCCACAGTGGTCAGCAAGACCATCGAGGTGGGCAAGACAGGCAACCTAGGAGAACTGTTTATGCAGGTGACCCACACACGCACGAGGCGCGACGGAGGACTGGAGGTCGAATGAATTGGTGAAATGCGAGATATGCGGACAGAAGCTGGTACCAGACGACCTGGCATTTGGCCTGTGTCCTAACTGCAACACTCCGATATCGGATGAGGCGCGGGAGAGGCTGCTCAAGGAGGCAGGGGTCGGAGGTACATCTGAGCCCCCAGAGGAAGGCAAGGGAAAGAAGCCGGCTGAACTCCCGCAGACTGCACAGTGCAAGTCATGCGGCGCAGCAATGCCTCTCGATGCATACAATGCGGGCACGCCCTGTCCCAGCTGTGGAGCAGACCCGAGGGTAGAACCGACCCCAGAGGGCTTGCAGCCCTCCGGTCCGGGGCCTCAGCCGCGGAGTTCTGGCGGAGGCGTGCAGATAGAAGGGCCAACATCGGAGGATCAACAACAGTCTGTGTCAGCGCCCGGGAGTTCCAGTGGGGGCGTGCAGGTTCCGCCTGATTCCTCTCCATCAAAAGGAGTCGAAGCGGCCGTGGAGCCTGAGGGCAAAACTCCACCCCCTGACTCGGTGGCTGTGTCCCAACCTTCAGGGCGACCCCCATCAGGTGAGGTCAATGTTGTTCTCGTCATTGGCGAGCTGGCAGGCAAGGAGATTGCATTGCCTCAAGACACAGACCTTGGGCGCGACGAGCTGGCCGCCATAGCCGGAAGCCGCTTCAAGGGTCTTGACGCGGTATCTCGCAGGCACTTCAAGTTCATCCTGACAGATGACCACCTGTACATCACGGATCTAGGCTCAAAGAACGGTACGAGGGTCAACCAGGAGGAGCCCTGTGCGCCCAACGTGCTGAAGAGAGTCGAGATCAACGACAGGATAGTACTTGCTAATGGCGCCGTCGTCCTGAGGGTGACAGGCTACACTCAAGCAAAGGCAGCGATACCGCCACCGTACAGACTAAGAGACGAGGAGTCGGGGGTCACATACCCACTATACCTGACGAGCCCTGAGATCATTGGGAGGAGTCCCGTCCAGGGCGGGCCGCCGCATCCCTTCATTGAGGACATCTTCTATCATATGATTGTCACAGACGGAGACAAGGAGAAGGCAAAGAACCGCATTGGTACAATCTCCCGGAAACAGCTGGAGCTGTTTTGTCCCAAGACCCCGACATCGGACTGGACGGGCGACCCGTCAGGAGGACAATACGAGCAGACGGTGAAGGTGATCAATCACTCACGGTACGGCACAATCGTGAATGGTCAGAAGCTCTCCAGCCCCGGAGACAGCGTCACAGTCCCGGTCACGTCACTCCCTATCACCATCGAGGTTGGAGCGTCCTTCAGATGGATACTCGAACGGGCCTGAGGACGTGTCCGCCCTATGACGGGAAGACGTGAGATGGAGGCCCGTCAATCGGAATCTGACCTGCTGACCTCTAGGCACAAGGACAGGTCCGGATGGGCTGAAACCCAGTAGTATGGGAACAAGAGGAAGTCGAGTGCAATGGAAGCGCCAAGCTATGATCTCCGAGAGGAGGATGTTGAGTCAACTCGCGCGAGGTATCCCGGTGACAATGCCGGTGTGACGACTCTAGAGGACCCAGTGAGCAAGAAGCCACAAGTGTCAGAGCCCCCGTCCGACGAGGAGAGAAGGGGACTCGATGACGGTACTGCGGACGCAGAGCCTACTCGCAACGAAGTCGAAACGGACAACGAAGGGGATGGCTCCTCAGAGTCGGGATCCGGAGAGGCTACCCGCAAAGAGACAAGAGAGGTCGAGACAACGGGACCTCTACGGCCGGAGGAGCTTGAGGAGATTGCTGGCGGCGAGACCGTTGTTGGCGCGCGGCGCGAACTCTCTCGCGGTCCTGAGGCTGCTGACTGGACCCCGCAGCTTGGAGAGGTACCGAAGAGTCCCATCTCCGTCGTCTACGCAATAGGCGATCTCCATGGCTGGGCGCCCGCGCTGATCACGTACCTAGTAAACAATGGGCTCGCAAAGATAGAGGTCAACGGTGTCCAGCTCTACAAGACGGGCCGGGACGGGAAGATGAGTGTTGACACGAACAAGATGGACCTGGTCTTTCCGCATCCTCAAGAGTACTTCAAGCAGAACGGCACGTTTCCCAGAGGCGTCTTTCGGGACTTCGGTGTCGACGAGATGATTGTGCACAATGAGGGTATTCACTCCGTGAGGGCTGAATGGGTCGCGCCCGACAACGTGGCGCTCGTGCAGATTGGCGACATCTTCGACCGTGGGGACTACAGCGAGCTTGCAACAGAGATACTCAGACAGCTCGTCATCCAGGCGCCATTCAGGGTATTTGTCCTGACTGGTAATCACGAGCAGTTCCTGCTTGAGAACGATCTTGCCACTTGGCTGATGAACGAACAGAGGTTCAGTCACCTCTCCCTCCACGGTGACAAGGCCTTCCACACCCGGTTTCACGAGAAGACCTACGGCTGGAGAGTCGCAGACGAGGACACCATCCGCCGCGAGGTCTTCGACAGATATCGTATCTCAGCAACGCTGCTCTACCTGACCCAGTACGCAGCAATGGTCAGAGCAGGAGAGGCTGCTGGTGTCAGACTGCCGTCGACAGGTCGCAACACCCTCGACCTGGACAAGATTCTCAATGGCGGGTGGGATGCCTACAGATACGCCTGGGAGATTGCAAGCGACGGCAGGTTCTCAAAGGGAGCGACGTTCCCCGGGGCCATCGTGCTGCTCGGACTCGGTCACGCACTCTTCGTCCACGCCGACCCTCTGGCGTTCAATAAGGTGGACATCGGCGGTGTCAAGGACTCCCTCAGCAGGGTCAAACTCCCCGGAGGGACCGACCTTGTGTTCCTGTTCTACGATACGGGCTCGAAGGGTGGGCAGAGCTCGAGACACGTGTCGCTGCTCTGGTCCAGAGGGGCAGAGGAGGGATCTACTGCAGAGATTCCCCGACCACGCGCGGCGGAGGCGGCGCACAACATCATCTCGGTCTTTCCAGGGACTCGACACTACGTGCACGGTCACAGCCCCACACCGATAACGAAGACGTTTATGGGCCTCAGTCCAAACTGCCCGATCACCTACCTTGCGCGAAACGCCGACGAGATTGTCGACGCCGAGCGGGGGAGCATCCGAGTCCACGTGATTGATGAGGGCATCACACCAGTCTATCGGGCCGGCGTCGCAGATGTCTACGACCCAGCTCTGGAGCCTGTTGGCCTGAGGGTCCACCCAGACCTTGTAGGTTTTCAGGATGCAGACTCGACCAGGGTCGAGACAGACAGCTCTCACTGGTTGAGGCTCATAGATTCGACGGACTTCCCTGAGTTCACAGTACCGGAGCGTCTTGCCCTCCTTGAGCCGACGAAGATAGGACGTTTCTCTCCCGGCATGAGCGTGTGGTCTGATGAAACCGCCCACCCAGAGGACCCACGACACAGGTTCACTATGCCTTGGCCGAGGATCAAGACGACACACAGATGGTATCATTCCTCTCCGCAGGAGCCTCTCGGGAGTACTGCGGCGTTTCTCATCTATCCGACAACAGCGAAGGGCTTCTCCCGTCCGGAGCGTCTCTATATTCTGTCGAAGAGAGTCAACGTGTCTGTGGATGAGGTGTTGTTCGACTTTGGGGTCGAGTCCACCCTCGCATGGTTGACCGACAGAGATGTGAGCCGGCCCCTTGCTCTGCCTGAGGACCAGAAGGGAGAAGACTGGTTGAAGAACATCCACAGACCGGAGAAGGTCCTGAAGGACTACCTTGGGGTGCTGAGCAATGAGGGGCCAGGTGCCCTCCTCACTCAAGTGGGGATGGTGTTTGCACTGCTCACCATTGGAAAGGATGGAAGGCTTGCCGTCTTCGTGGCAAACGGTTCCGACCGTGATATCTATGTCGGCGTACGCCACCTCAACTCGGAAGACGGAGGCGAGCGAGGAATCTTTAGAGTGGACCGGTATTCCTGGAACCTCCGCATATCAGACAGGTCACTCGGCGAGGATCCTGCGGTCTTCCTGGCACTGGGCGACGGTGAGAGAGATCTTGACCCTCCACGTGAGATACTCAAGACCGCTCTCAGTGACCTTGCCGCCAGCGAGATAAAACGCGGGCTGCTACAGGTCAGGGGCGCAGCCTGTCTACTGTGGTTCGGTGGGCGCCTTGACCGTGTTGTCGTTCGCAGTGACACCTCCGGAATCCTCGCCAGTCCGATGGCCGAGACGATGGTACTCTCATCAAGCACACGGGAGAGGGCGTCGGCTGCCCAATCAGACTCTGCCGCGCGAACACCAGAAAAGGCTGCTGACGCCTCACGTATCGCGGACGATAGACGGCCGCTGAAGAGCCATAGGGACGTTGCGCAGGCGCACCGGCCGCAGGGTCAAGTCAGGCCGGGAGAACCACGGGCACAACCGCCACGGCGCGCAAGTCCTGAGCGCGATTCAGAGTTACAGGCTGCGCTCGCTCGTGGAAAGCAACATCTGCGAGGGCCGACGGGCGGGGCGCTCCGCCACGCTCCGCCTCCACCGCTGGGTAAGAAAGGTAGTACTGGCCATGTTCCCAGCAGGGCTGTGCCGAGCGGTTCTAGTCACGACGGGCATCGGGGAAAGATGGTCTCACCGCCCAAGTCATCTCCCGGCGTGGGGGAGGCAATTGTGAGAGGGGCACGCAAGGGGGTAGGCAGAGTATTCGGGGCAATCAAGTCCATCGGAGAGGGCGGAGGAAAGGTTCAGAAGATTGTACTCAGGCTGGAGAGACCAGCCAAACGGATTCTCCCTGTCGAAATAGGAGTGACGGTAGACGCCGAAGTTCTCTCACGATTTGATGTGAGAGCTCACCACGTCGACCCGAGCACACGATTCCTGTTTCACGTGGAGCGGGGAGCGATACACATCACAAACCTCTCCGGCGAGACGATGATCGTTGATGGAAAGAAGCTCAAGACCGGAAGGTCCACTCCCGTCAAGGTCGGAACGAGGTTTGTCGTCGGCCGAGCCACGTTTAGCGTTCACACCCTACCAAAGGTGAAGGACAAAATGGGCGGAGGCGGTCGCGGTCTTGGAGGACATGGATGATCGTCAACGCGAGGGGGTGATGCGATGATAGCGAACCGAGGACTTGTGGCCCTGAATCCGGGGGATGTCTTTGAGGACCTGGACACGGGACGGATGTTCGAAGTAGCGGAACATCTTGGCACTGGCGGGTTTGGTTCCACCTACTTTGTCACGGACAGTTCGTCAGGAGACAGGCTCGTTGCAAAGCTTCCTGTGATAACAGGTGACAAGCAGAACGACGAGTACAGAATCCGCAAGACGGAGCACGAGGGCGAGGTACTCAAGACTCTGCTCGACAACGGCGTTCCGCACGTGGTTCCCTTCAGGGGCCAGTTCGAGACCGAGATAGCAGGTCACAGGGTTCCTGTTGTGTTGATGGAAGTCGCTCGAGGGACTACCCTTGATGACTACATATTCAAAGAGCTGCAGGCACCGATGAAGGAGGACGAGGCACGAGAGCTCCTGCTGCAGCTCTGCACGGCGCTGCAGGGAGTGCACAGTCTTGGCATTGTCCATCGAGACATCAAGCCGGACAACATATTCATCGACACTCAGCAGCCGGAGCGAGATCTCACGCTGATTGACTTTGGCATCGCCGCACTCTACGATAACTCAAAGACCTACGACAAGGTAACGGCCGTGGGGACTCCATTCTTCTCTGCACCTGAGGGTATGTATCAAGGATTCGTGTCGTTCAGCGCGGACGTTTTCTCGGTGGGCGCGGTAGGTTTCTTCCTGTTGACCGCTCAGCAGCCCGCAGGGCTGAGAGGAGGATACGACCCGCGGCTCTACGAGCGTAAGGGCTTCCCGGTATCGGATGACATCGCGCAGGTGATAGTGAAGGCCACGTGGGAGGACTTCAAGCTCCGCTACCCCACGATTGAGGACCTGATGAATGCCATCCGTGGAAGGCCACCGCTGCATCTGATGCCACGGATAATAGTGGACGGCACATCCTACGCGATTGACAAGGACCTCATCATCATCGGTAGTGCTCGTGTCGGCTCAAGTGTCGACATTGCGATTACGGAGAGAACGCAGGACGGCAAGTACTACATCTCTCGCAAGCACTGCTACATCAAGCTGTGCGACGACGGGCTCTACAGGCTCTACGATGGTTCTCCTGAGGGCCGTCCCAGCACCAATGGCACCGTCTGGTTGGACAAGCGTGGCAACTGGAGACGCATCCCAAGAGAGGGCCTTGTCCTTGGCAACTCGCCCTATATGATCGGTCTGGGCTACTCGGAACCGAGAACGGGAACGGGCCGTGATATGTTCGGCCATGAGAGAATCCCTCGCGTGTACCGGACGATTGAGTACCGCCCACCCGGGACGTGACCCGAGCTCTCTAACACTGACAGTGTTGCAGAACGACATCACAGCAAGGCGAGTTGACGGACCATCTCGGCCAGAGGATGATTCGGGTACCTTCGTAGCCAGTCCCCAACCTTGTTTCGCCAGCGGTCGTCAGTCTCACTCGTCACGTGTGTCACTATGATGTCTGCGAGGTCCAGCATAGGCGAGTCCTCACCTGACAGTGCAGTGTCATAGGATCTTCTTAGAATGCCCAAGATCTCGCCGGTGGCGTGAATCACGTCGGGGTGCGTCGCCCAGTCGTTGTAGACGATCAGTGAGGACAGGGTCTCGATACGGTGGATGTTGTCGGGAGGTCGAGACCGGACAGAGTTGTGAAGGTCTTCAAGCAGCCGGACTGTCTCGGGCGGTACCTGCCCCTCCCCCCACGGCGGATTGAGAGTACGTATCAGCGACCGCAACAGTCTCCAGACGCAGGCATCTCGTGGACCGCTCTTCAGTCGCTGGTCCGCCTCAACAAGCATGGTGAGACTCAGATTGAAGGTTCTCATCGTGTGCGACTCTGGAGCAATGAGCACGGCAACGGGAAGCACCACAAGTCGCTCTCTTGGACTCAGGGATGCGACGTCGGGATATCTCGGCGAGCCAAACCAACGCCTCAATGAGGAACTCAGCGAGGTTGACGCGGCGAGCATTCTGCACAGGTCAAGGAGGGCAGGACTGTCCCCACGATCGAGCGAGTGCCCAGTGGAGTAGCAGACCGCTGGCAAAACACGTTCGAGGACATCTACGTCAGGCCTCGCGCCGTGGACCTGAAAGACCTCGTGAAGCCAGGTCACATCGGGCATTGGGTATCTCATATTGCGGTATGCCCAATCAATCGTATCGGGCGACCAGCTCTGTACGAGTCGCAGGATGTCCTCAAGGGGACGGTCCGAGAGTTGCGACGGTGCTGGCACGACCACTGCAAGAGAGGCCCGGGCGGACCACTCACTACGGGATGTCGAACGGCTGTCAAACACGGCGTCCACGAATCTGCTCGTAGACGACTTGGCACCGTCACTACCTGGGCCCAGCCGTCTGAGCCAGGCCTCGATGATGTCAATCTGTCTGATATGCGGCAGCCTCCACACGTCAGGGGCCATCCACTCCTCCGGTAGCCGTCCAACGTGACCCTCAGAGAGTCTCCACGGTGTCTTGGAGGCTAGGAAGTCGGTGCCGAGTGTGATGAGTGCGGCGACCCACGCCAGAGGCCCCGGATGCTGCGGACCTGTGTGTCCCACCCCGGCGAACTGAATGTCTGTCGGCGTGATGTAGACCAAGGAGGGCGAGAGAGTAACAGAGCTGTCCTCAGCCGCATCGATGGCGCTCTGAAAAGAAGCAATGAACAATCTGACGATGTCCCCCGATGGGTACCTGCCAGATGCCTGAGCGGACTGAATCACCATATCGAGGCGCTGGGCATCGTTGAGGATCAGGACCTCTGGCGGTCCGGCGAGCTTCTGAATGACCGTAGGAAGCCCTCTCTGACCGGACTTTCTGGAGACCGCACTGGACGCGCCAACGAGGAACCGAAACCATTGCCGGCGTGTGGACGAATACAGTGCTCCGCCCCAGACATCCCTGTCCAGAGGTTCGTCAACAGCGAACCTCTCAACGCCTCCCAGGGCAGTGTCAAGAGCCCTCTTCACCTCATCCTCTGCCCTCATCCGTCGAGAGACCTCCGTTCCCAATCACTGTATTCCAACATCGCCGATGCGAGAGTGAGCCAGAGTAGCTGGACGCGTGTCATTTGTTGCCCCCATACCTATCGCCCTCGGAATGGGCCACAACGTTCCCGTCCGGGTCAATCAGCCACCAGCGGTCCTTCTTGAGCATTCTTCTCTCGACAGCGAGGACATACCTGCCGGACTCCTCAATCCTCTCTCGAGAGGAGCTATAGAAGGAGCATTTGTCGAGCGGCAACATAGCAATCTCAGGGGTCTCGCCGTCAGGACCTGCCTGTGCCACTGTACTCATAGCCTGTACGGAGAGACTGTAGCGAATCAGCGCAAGTGTTGATCCCTCAGCTTGCTCGAGGCGTTTCTGGTCACAACGCGGACACTTGTCTCTCCCCTCGCCCTCAGGCTGAATGAAGCGGCAGAGAGCGCAACCGTGACCCTTCAGGGACCCTCCGTATGCCTCTACATCCCACACCTCTGCACAGTCGGGACACACGGGAATCACGATTCCGAAGGGACTCTGGAAGTCCTTGTCGGGCCGTGTGCGCTGGCACAGCCAGCAGTGTCTCTGGTGGCCCTTGCAGTAGTACGTTGTCCTCTTTCTCCTACCTGATGTGTCCTCCACCTCCAGCATCTCAGACTTCAGGTAGAACAGGTCCTTGCCAGTCTCTTCCCTGCAGAGCTCACATCGGGCAGACAGGCTCCGCTCTGCTATCCTGCCGTCTGCAAGACGCCGGCTCTCTGTGGTGGCAATGACATCTCCTGTCACGTCGCTCTTGACCGCGTGTCTCTTGCAGAGGTACGTACCGCGCTTCGAGTGCTGCCTCATACTGCTCTTCAGATACATAGCTGGCCTACCCGACTTCGCGCACACCTCGCACTCCTCGGCGAGGTCTCTCGCAACGGTCTTCCCTGATGCAAGCTCCACGACCTCAGAGGGTGTGTATACCCGGCCCGTGACACTACAGACGGCAGTGTGCTGAGGACATAGTGGCGCCCCGGTCAGACTGTGATGGCTCACACTGCTGGCAAGCCACCACGGGTTTGCAGCGCCGTTCTGTGCACACACAGCGCACTCGGATGCCTCTGCCCTGTAGACCCTCTTGCCCCCATTGACAACTACTGTCTCGTCGGGCTGAACGATGACGCCTGACGCCTCGCACCTGACGGCGTGATCAGGACAGAGGGGAGCATTCGTGAAGGAGTGGTGAATGACCGCATCAGGGGCAAGCCACGCGCCACACGCTGCGCACTCTATGTGACACTTGACACAATAGGTGCCGCTGCCATAGTCGGCCTCCCGGACGCCCGAGGCGAGTGTCACCCTGCCGCAGTTCGGGCAACGGGCCAGTGTCGGAGGAGCTTCGACTGGCCGGCCAAGTTCAAGCGGGACCGTCGCGTCAAGGTCGATGTCTGCACACTTCAGACGCACGATGGCCGGGTCCTCGATGTGCCAAGCCGCCAGCACGTTGACCTTGGGGCCTCCATCAGGGAGCTGAAAGACGAGCTCTCCTGTCACCATAGTCCTCATCCGAAGCACTACTGCTGAGTTCACGGCAATGATGGGCGGGGTGGATATCTCTCTACGGTACTCACGAATCCTGCGGTCGTGACTAGTGATTATCTCCCTAGGCTGGCCCTCCTGTTTTGCAATCCTTCTCTGCATCTGCTCTGTCCGGAGGCGGCGCAGCCGTCGTAGAAACGCTCCGTCCTTGCGCTGCGCGTCGAGTATCTTGGCCACGACAACATCGGCTGCGGTCTCGATTGCCCGTTCCACCTCCTCCAGCGACATCCTGAGGGAGGGCTCCACCTCTTCGACCGACAGCAATGAGCCTCGCCGTCGGACGTGCGCCCTCTGAATGTCCGGGCTCCAGCTCCATCGGGTCTGACCATTCTGGGTGACCCGTGTCACGACAACAGGGAAGACCCCTCTATTGCCACGTGACTCGTACTCCAGCCACACCTCTACCGCGCTGCACTCGGCACGTTCAGTGGGGTCATCAATCTCTATGGGAGTGGCCCCGACAGCATAGAATGGCGGTGTCAGCCAGTCAAGGAATTGACTCAGATCAATCTCATTCTCGTGCCGGTACTCAGCATAGTGGACAGGTACGTAGTCGAGCCCTCTTGTGAGGGCCTCCACTAGAGGGTGATGCATCGTGACCAACACAACGGTGGTCGATGGGTCAACAAAGGGCTCGACCACATCACGGGGGTCGAATTTCAAGAGGTATTGCCCTGCTCCCGGCAGACCGAACACTGATGCTGAGACCTCGTCCAGCACCGTCTTCAGACCCGGACCAGCCTCCTCGACCTCCACGCCCTGTTCTCGCAGGCGGGCGGAGACGAAGTCCCTGAGCTCGTCGCGCGGGTCGCGAGTGTCAAAGGGATGTGCTATTGTCATCCGATGGCCACCCCCTCTGCGCCCTCTCGCTGCGCGTCCTTCTGACGTTCCTCGTCCGCCTCTGTAGGCAACACAATCTGGCGGCGAGCCTCGAGCTTCCGTGCTGCCTCCATCAGCCTCTTGAACTGGGTCCTCATCTGCTGCCTCTTTATGCGTCCCTCAAGATAGGCGTTGTACAGTTCGTCGACCTGCTTTGTGATGTCAATAGACGAGTAGAGGCTCACCAAGTCGAGCTCGCCGACTGTCTCTTGGAATAGCAGAAGGTAGTCCTTATAGGCCTCCCAGAGAGCCTTCTCCTCCTTGAGGTCGTACATAATGGTCGCGACGAAGACCATCGGATTCCTCTGTCTCAGCCGCTGAACACGGCCAATCCTCTGTTCCAGCTCTACAGGTGATCTCGGCAGGTCCATATTGATGAGGAAGTTACCGTACTGAAGATTCAGTCCACGGGACTGAGCCCGGCCGCAGACCAGGACCTCGATCTCGCCCCGATTGAACCGCCTCAGCAGGTTCTGCCGATCCATAATGCTCATCCCTGTCGTGAAGCCGTCTATCGCAACACTTGGCATTGCCCGCTTCAGGGTCTTGAGAATGGCATCGCGACCAAGATTTGTCCCTGCAAACACGATGACCGGAGAGACACCAAGACCTGCTGAGTCAACCTCCCACTCACCCATCTTGACCTTCTGCCTTGTTGTCTGATGCCTCTTGAGCACATCGATCAGTGCCCTGAGCTTCGGGTCGCTCATCATCCTGCCAGGGTCGCTGAATATCTCCTCAGTCTCCTGCAGAATGATTCTGATGGCTGACTTCACATCCTTGCTGAATCCTCGTCTGCGGAGAAGAAGGCGCAGCTGAGTCGCCGTCCGTGACTCCTTGCCCGTCTTCGTCCGTTGGTGAATGGCCAGCGCGAGTTCGTTAACCGACTGAGTGAACCAGCGGAAGAGGACCCGGCCTATACGTTGAACGTCGTCCCCCTCCGCAAGCAGTTGGCGAATGGCTCTCTCGATCCTCTTCTCGGACTTGCCAAGCTGGACGATGATGTTCTTCGCCTCCCTCTTCGGGAAGATTATGCTGGGCACATCTGCCCGCGTATGACGAATCATCACTTGGGAGAGCAGACCGCGGAGCTGCCTGAGGTCCTGAAGGGACGCTGTTGAACCGTATCTCTTTGCGAATTCCCTGTAGTCTCCAGCAAGGATTGGGTCGATGGCTCGTATCATAGGGTAGATCTCAGATGGAGACCTCTTCATCGGTGTGGCTGTCACAAGCAGGAGATATCTCGGGTCCAGTCGGTACAGCCTCTGCCATCTACGACCCTCTGGACTTGCCCCCAGCTCGTGGGCCTCGTCAACGACGACGGCATCCCACTTTATGCGACTCGGCTCGAAGAGCTCCCACGTACTGTCGACATCTTTTGGATAGATGTCGGCATAGGCCTCAGGGATTGGACGGTCCTCAAGAGCGTGCCAGAAGGTCGCGATGATCCGCTCGCCCTCGACAGGCCGGGGCTCGCCCGGCTCCCAGATCCTGAAGCCGCCGGGGTCATCGGGTCCGAGGTGGAACTTCTCGTCGAGCTCCGAGAGCCACTGGTACTGTAGCTCGCTGCTCGGCACAAGAATCAGAATGGAGTCAATCAGGTCACGGTAGATGAGCTCTCTCAAGATTATGCCGCACTCGATGGTCTTGCCCAGTCCCACGCTGTCAGCGATTATGCATCTGCCGTCGAGGTCCCTCAATGCTCTGAGGACGGTGTCCTCTTGATGCTCGAACGGCTTGATGTCCAGTGAATAGTAGACCTCAAGCGTTTCGAACCTGATACCAGACCTCGCAAAGGCCAGCATCGACTTTGGCGTGGGCGTCGGCGTATTGATCAGCCGCAGCCGGCCCCCTCTGACCACCCGCGGTGTCTTCGGTGCCAACAGAGGGTCGCTGGACTTGCAGATGCTCTTGTGGATCTTCCAGAGCTCATAGTTCGTTGTGGACCAATAGCAGTTTGGACAGGTGTAGAGCATGATGTCGGATGTCGATCTGGAGCCACCACCACCATCAGTCTGGACATTGGGATGCGCCTCTGCGTAGTGAGCGTTCAGCGAACTCAGCGGCACCTCCTTCGAGCAGACGGGACAGACCGCAGTCGGGCTCTCATAGACAAGAGGAGTCAGACAGTGATAGCAGAGAGCCCAGCCCGGTGCGGTCGGCGCCCCACACTCAGGGTTGGGGCACAGTTCGTGGACCTTCTTTCGTCGTAGTCCAGCCACGGTTGCGCGTCGTATGAGCCTCGCAAAATCGCGGATCGTGGGCCTCTTCTGTGGAGGCTGTTCCCAGCAGTCCCTGCATAGTGATATGAACTCCTTTAGAGCGTGATTGGTCAGTACCCATTGCGGCCATCCCCTCTCCGGACCCGCGTTTGCGTCTCCGCGAATGTCGCCCTCCAGCACCCAGTAGAACAAAAGACCCAGGGAGAACATATCGTGCCACGGCTGAGCGGGCGTCCCGGGTACCAGCTGGTCATGGTCTGCCCAGTCCCTTGAGCCCTCGCCATGCCCCAGCTCGCCGATTCTCAGTGCTATGCCAAGGTCTATGAGTGCGACTGTGCCGTCCTCCGCATAGAGCACGTTCCGCGGGTTGATGTCCCGATGGACGAGGCCAAGATCCACATGAAGGTGATACACAAGACCAATGAGGCGCTGAGCGAAGTTCAGGAATCTCTCCTCGCTGTCCTCTCTGTCAAGAAACGGGTTCTCGCCGTTGCCCCGGTCCTTGAGAATGACCGACAGAGGCTGTCCCTCATAGTAGCGCCGGTAGGATGTGTATCCGCCGGGGCCGCTGTCGTCCTCGTAGACGGCGTGCTGAAAGCCGGACTTGACAATCTTGGAGAGAATTCGATGCTCGCGACGGATGAGATCAGCATAGTCGGGACTCAGAGCACGCTTTCCGACATAGAGCCTTCCCACACTGTCGTTGAGGTCGCGGAAGAGAACTATCTCTGCTTGGCCGCCGCGCGCGAGAACACGTACCTCTTGCCACCTGAACCGCCGCGCCGGCACTGTCGATTCACCCCTTTATCTTGAAGACCCACCACGGACCGAGGAGGCCCCACAGAACCTGCCCTCGGCCTACCCCCATAGGCTCACTGCCTGCACCAGCATCAGCAACCCACTTGCCTTGGCTCGACAGGACAGCCACACCCTGACCGAGCCACCGGACATTGCCGTTCACATTCCAGACCACAAGTGCTGCGCCGTCAAATCGCAGACCGGGGTCCACCATCACGTGATCAATATCTGCAATGTCAACGTCTTCAATGGGGAACATTCGCCCAATCCTGACGCCCCTCCCCTCACGAAGGACAAAAGAGAACGTTGCGGGCTGTCCTGGTCGAATGTCCAGAAGTGTGAGTGAGGGTGCAGCAAGCTCTCTCTGGGCCGGTGCTGCAAGACCTGAACTCGGAGGATGCAGGTCTGCCCAAGAACTCACGGTCTTTCTGAGCCGCTCGGGGTCAAGGAACTCTGTGACTTCCGCTCCCAACTAAAGGCACCTAGCTACCGGTTCTTGGGGGACCTGAGCACGCTGACGGGATATAACAGTTGTTTGCCTTGACCATCGGATGCGTTCTGGCAGTTCCTCCGCTATTCTCGCCGATTCCCAGTCTCGGCGGGGGATCAGAGACAGTATGACTCGCTTGGACTGACAACTACTGGACAACTCTGCGAGCGCAGAGGCACTCAAAGAGCGCTTGCGTATTCCGCTGGTGCTAGATAGAGTGACAGTCCCAGTTTCCAGTTGGAGGATTGTGCAGCACGGGAAAAGAACATTGCTGGGTTCAGCAGACACGTACGGAGATGATGTAGATGGTCTGCTCCAAGTCATTCAGGGCGTGGGCAATAGTAACAGCCGTTTCGGCTGCATTGCTGGCAAGAATGGCTGGATTGCATCCTGTACTGATTGCCGTCTCGACTGGTCTCATGGGATATGTTCTGGTACTGCTCGTGCCCAGTATCGTTCTCGAATCGGTCCGCAATCGAATCAGAGTATAGGACGGCGGAAAAGAGATTGAAGAATGCAGCGAGACAAGAATGAGCTCAGTACTCATTGACTACGCGGAGAGAAGCGTGTTGTTTGTGGCGCTCCTCGTAGGCCACTCTGAGTCATCAGTAACTGTGAAGGACATCTTGAACGTGACTGTGGTACTACTAGCTGCGAAACTCTTCAGGAAGACTGAGAAGGGAATCTGTGAAGACTGGTACATTATGGGAACATTTGCAAGCGTTGCAATGGCATTCTTCCTCTCGTGGTTGACCTTCCCCGTACTTATGCCGTGAGGAGAGTGGGGGCACCACAGCACAACACGGACAGGAAGAGAGGTCCTATGGCCTGCGATTGCATATTCTTCAATGGCCACAGACTAGGTTGGGCTCAGAGACCCTGATCGGCCGAGTCTACTATGTCCCCTAGGCGTGCCATGATTACACCCTGCGTATTTGGGCAGAGTCATCGAGGAGGACAAGTTCTGTCTGCAAAAACGCCTTATGCTGCGGCGTACTAGGTCAATACACCGTACTCGCGTGAGGTGGTGCAATGGTAGAGATCATTGTCCTCATCAATGTGAAGGCTGGGACCGTGGAGCAAGTCTTCAAACACATCGCCAAGATCGATGGTGTGAAGAAGATAAACGTGGTCACAGGTACCTACGATATCATCGTGTATGCAGAACTTCCCTCAAGAGCAAACATCAGAGGCTTCATCTCAGAGATTCACGAACATGACGGAATCGACAGGACCGAGACCTGTGTCGTCATCTGAGAGACAGAATGTAGGACTTGATGCCGTCCTGTGACTGGCAAGCCCACAACCACCAGTGGCAGTAGGCGTTGTTGCTTACTGCTCTTCTTCATTTTGCCATTCCAGACCACTGTGCGCGTCACGCCCGGAGGTCGTCTTGGCCACCAGAAGACATAACGGGCACCGACGAGGGAAGAACAGCGGTGAAAACGCAATGATCTGGGTGACACGAGATCACGTCCACGTGGACAGGGTTGCCAGCCCCTGGCTCATTAGGAGATTTATTGACACCGAGGCGCAGTTTGTCTTTCTGCCACGAGACAAGATCAAGGACTTTGTCGAGGCGACTGGCGCTACTCCGTTTGATACTGGTCTGGGTATCGGTCCGGACCATCACGAGTGCGATGGCGAGCGGCACTGTACTTTCGATGCGCTTGTGGAGAAATACCATCTGGGGGATGACCCTGCTCTCAAGAGGCTGAGAGCCCTTGTCAGGGCCGCGGACACGGGAGGAATCGAGAACGAACCACGCGCATGGGCACTGGAGCTCGTGGCGATTGGTGCACCAATGATGACGGTAAACGACCACGAGTCACTGGAGCTTGAATTTCCGCTGTACGACTCACTCTACACGTACTTCCAGTACGAGATAGTCGCCGAGGAGCACCGTGACCAGATGAGGGCCCTCAGGTCAAGAGCAGAGCGACAAGCGTTTGCCCGCGAGAAGATGGCCGAGCTCAAATCGAGGATGAAGATCTCTCTTCTTCCGAAGACGCGGGACTGAGCGGCCATGGACCCGCCAGCAGGGCGACATCGGTGACAGAGGGGTGGGTGGAATCCTGCAAGAGTGACTATATGCCAGTCTCGGGCAATTCGACATCAACTCCCCGACCGCCCCCATTGATCAGAGTTGTCCCGGTCACGACGAGCAGCAGTCCCCCAGAGAAGGTCCAGTAGAGGACCTCTCCGAGAATCAGAACAGACATCGCTGTTCCGATGACCGGGACCAGATTGATGAAACCGCCGGTCCGTATCGCTCCCAGATGGCTCACGCTCCGGAAGTAGAACAGAAAGCCAAGGAACGTGACACATATGCTTAGTAACAGGACATTCCACCAGAACACCGGATCGTGCAGGACGGGCAGTCGCCAGGGCTCCTCGAACAGCATGGCAAGTCCAAAGTACAGAGTGCCGAAGAAGACAGTGATGCCCGTGGTTTCCAGGGGCGGCAGACTCTTCATCGCCTCCTTCCCGATGGACGAATAGAGTCCCTAGCAGGCCATTGCTCCGAGAGTGATCAGGTTGCCGGGAAGATAGTCGGGCCTGAAGTCGAGGAGAGCCTGGACTCCAATCACGAACGCGACTCCGGCAAATCTGACAAGAAAGCCAGCATATTGCCACACGCTTCGCAGACGCTCCCTGTGGATGACGTGGGCGAAGAGGCTTATCATAGCCGGATTGAAACCTGCGATTATGGAGCCCTAAGCGGCCGTTGTGAAGCGCATTCCGGTAAGAAAGAGAACGCCGTACCCAAAGATGCCCGTCAGACCTGTC
This sequence comes from Candidatus Thorarchaeota archaeon, assembly GCA_029855935.1. Lineage (GTDB taxonomy): Archaea > Asgardarchaeota > Thorarchaeia > Thorarchaeales > Thorarchaeaceae > B65-G9. The sequence goes on from JAGSHN010000008.1 coordinate 17,656, forward strand.
AGGGCCAATAGCTCTAGAGCGCGACGTGTGAGTACCGCTCTTGAGGGACGCCGTAGCACGATGAACATTGCGAGGAACAACAGACTCGCCGTCAGAAAGCGAAAGAAGCCAATGGTCATCGGCGGCGCGATTGCAACGACAATCTTCGCAGAGACCCACGAGACGCCCCAAAAGAACATAGCGAGGAGCATCAGAAGGTAGTTGCTGAGCGTCTCTCGGTCCATGAGGCTCACGGTCCACTTGGCTGAGGCTTCAGCCGTCTGCGATGCACCTCATAATATGTGCGATGTGTGTAACGGCCACTAGTCAATTGACCAGACTTATAGCCAGTTGTTGATAACACGAATCTATGGAATACGTTGAACCACTCTCCCGCGGGCACTCTCGTTACGTGGCGCTCGTTGACTCTGCAAGGGCCTATCTTCGCCGTCGCGACTTCTTGACCTACTCCACACAGCTGGTGCCTGAGCCCATCGGCTCTGAGACCTGGACCCTCGCGTGGGGATATATGAGAAAATTCGACGACATGCTTGACTCGCCAGAGATCAACAAGGCACAGGCGATGACACTTCTTGAGGGCGAGAAGGAGGTCGTGGAACGGCTCTTTTCCGGGGACTTCCGCGTTCCGAGACGGGCGCCTGCCCGCCACCATCTTCTGGCCCAGTTCTTCGAGAACGAGAGGAGATACTATTCTGGCCGCGCTCTTAGGGTTGTGAAGGATCTATACGAGAGTGCGTGGGGCGATGTCCAGCGCAGAGGAGTGATACTATCCGAGAGCATGATGAACAGGCTCCTGTACAAGAAGGCGCGCAGCTTCTTCAAGCTGTATTTCATCTTGGCAGACTGGGATCTTGGCGGAAGGATTGACCAGTTCTCCTATCTCTTTGGAATGGGCCTCGGTATGCTCGACGACATACTGGACCTTGCCGACGACTACAGGGCGGGATACATCAACATCACGAGAGAAGAGATGGAGCAGCTTGATGTGGATCTCAGCCCCGATGACAGTGCATTTCTCCAGAGAGTCATCAATGCGGGCTACCTGACGCTCAAGGCAAAGAAGATAATGTCACTGCTGATCAGGGCTCGCCAGCTTGCACGCACAATCACGTCGAGATACGTCCGCTCGTTCCTGCTTCGTCTCTCAGAGGTCTTCGCTCGACCGATACTCGAGGGCAAGTTCTTTCCGGGCCAGAAGTACTTCTTCAAGGGAGGCGCACTTGCTGAGAGACTCTTGCCAAGAAACGAGTCGCTCGCATACAGGGTCGGTCATAGGCTGATGAGTCTGTTCCTCAGGTTTCCCCAGATACCTGCGGCGCTGTTCAACAATTATGCGCTCTAGAGACTCTGTCTGAGCAGCTGATAGCGCCACGTAGGCGTGTCTCGCTCGCTTGCGACTCCGCTGAATCGGGTCTGTGACTGAACCGAACCGATAAATAGGCTGGTGGACGAACGTCTGTTGAGGTATGCGCATTGAGAGCCCGCGTCATCGCCGCATCGGCCTTAGTTCTCATCCTTGTCGTGGCTGTCTCGTTTGTTGCTTTCCGCCTTCTCGCGACCGCTCCCACCGAGACACACACGTCTGAAGAGGACACTGAGCCCCCTAGAATGACGATACTCTCTCCCTCCGACGGGTCTACCGTCTCCGGTACTGTGACCATCGAGTTTGAAGCGGCTGACAACGTCGCCATTGACAGTCTTCAGATTCTCATCGACGGTTCGCTCAGGGCCACCGACTCAATCTACATTTGGGACACCACGGCGGAGTCGAACGGACCGCACAACATCCTGTGCCGAGCGTCGGACACGTCCGACAACTGGGCCGAGAGAGGAATCTCTGTTCTCATCAACAACACATCGTCGAATCCCCCAGTTGCGGGCGAGGCAATCAAGGTGATGACCTACAACATCGAGCAGAGCGGTGCAGATCCGGACTGGAAACAGGTAATGAGAGAAGAGAACCCTGACATTGTCCTCCTCGTCGAGACGGGGACATTCGACGACAACGGCAATCAGACTCTCAATGAGATCGTGAACGAACTGAATGCGTTCTTCCCCAACGAGACTCCCTACGTGGGGTATTGCGCTCAGGGCATCAGCTTCTGGACAGACGGTGAGGCCATCCTGAGTAGATATCCAGTAGACAGGTTCGTTCAGGTCTCCTCTGTACGGCTGGACAATGGATCCTGGTACAACCTTGCGCACGACTTCATTGATGTGACGATAGACGCTGAGGGCGTGCCGCTGCACGTAGTCGGCGTCCATCTCAAGGCGCAGGCTGGGATTGAGAACGAGTGGCGACGGGAGAACGAGACGGAGGGGATAATCAACTATCTGGACGACCTTGGGGATGTGCCTCTCATACTGATGGGCGACTTCAACTCGTTCTCACCGGACGACACGGGCGCCCTTGCTCCCAAGGGCGACCTCGGCTACGGGCCGCTGACAATGTTGCTTCATCCTGATGACCCCGTATACGGACAATGGAGCTCGGAGGTGCACCAGTTCACCGACGCCTTCAGGGCACTGAACCCGGATGACCCGGGCTATACCTATGGTCATCAGGACCCCAGTCACAAGTCGAGAATAGACTTCCTCTTGGTCAATCAACAGATCGCGTCGCATCTGATCAACTCTACAGCTGGGGACACTCCATCAGCCGACACTGGCTCGGATCATTACCCCGTTGACGCATTTATCCAGTGGGGGTCGGAGAACGAGAGTGACACCACTCCACCAGGGAGGGTGGTCGGTGTCAGCGTGGATGAGGTGACCCTGAACAGTATTCGGCTGTCCTGGGTGCCGAACACAGAGAGCGACCTGTGGCACTATCTGGTGTTCAGGAACGGCAGCCTCATCGGGCAGCCTGCCGAGGCGTCTTTCACCGACTCCGGGCTATCACCAGCGACGACCTACCGCTACGAGGTCGCGGCAATCGACCGGGATGGGAACGTGGGACCGCACTCCGACCCGGTGGCGGAGACGACACTCGCTAACTACGTGGCGGACCACGTCGTCATCAATGAGTTTCTCCCCGACCCAGACACGCTCTATACCGAGGAATGGATTGAGCTATACAACCCATTGGACTCCGATGTCAATCTCTCGGGCTACATGCTCGATGACATCGTGGGAGGAGGTACGGCACCATATACCATTCCTCAGGGGACGATCATCTCGGCCCACGGATTCCTAGTGTTCTACGGCAATGTCACCGGAGTGATTCTCAACAACAGCGGTGACAACGTGACATTGCTGATGCCAGACGGCGTCACCGTGGTCGACTCTCACTCCTACTCCTCCTCGTCGAACGATGTCAGCATCGGCAGGACTCCCGACGGCGGTAGCACGTGGACGACGTTTACGACCCCGACGCCTGGTGCGAGTAACGGCGGAGGTGGGTCGTTTGACATCGGCTGCGGGCTCACAGATGATAGGATGGTACTTGCAGACGTTCGTCCCGCGCAACTGCATGCGAGAATGATCATCAGAGAGCACGGTTGCGGCCGAGACACATAGAACTTCAATGGTAACGCAATTATCCCCGTGTGGCACATCGTCTACGCGAATTGGAGAATGCGTGATACATGAGGAGCGTAGAACTGACGCCGCTTCAGGCGGCTATGCTGGCCCCATTCGCAGCCGGAATCTACTGGACGGGCTATGCTGTTCCTCTCCTTGTTCGTGTCCCGATTCAACTCGTGACAGGTCTCACAGGACTCATCATACTCCCCGGACTGGTCGTGAACAGCCACATCTTCACGACTCGGGGAGAGAGGGCCGGATTGGCAATGGCCGTGATCTCGGGAATTGTCGTGAATCTCATCTCTGTGGAGGCACTCTTTGTCATCTCGTCGCTATGGTCTGCTGCAGTGCCATTTGCCCTTTGGGTCTGGGCCATTGCCATAGCGGTCAGCCTAGTCGGTATCGTCGTTAGACGTGAGAGCCTCGCGCTCCTTGAGGGGCAGCTACTTGCTGACATAGGGCGGCCGACACTTTCAATCATTGCACTGGGCATAGTCATCAGAGTGACCCTTGCCATTGTGGCACAGGACTGCATCGCGCCCGATGCGGCACTGTACGCTGACTATGCACGCCATATTGTCACGGAGGGAAGATTCCTCTCGAACGTATCAAATGATGGCGCGGTTGTCTACGTGGGCGAGAATGCTCACTTTGTTGCTCATCAGGGATTTGCATTCCTCTTTGCCGTCGGATGGCTCCTCCTCCCACCGACCGTGTCGGGACCAACGGTTGTTCTCATCTCAATCGGCTGCGGACTGCCAGTGCTGGCCTTCACTCTGACAAGACTCGTCCTTGACGCTCACGCAGCACGGTGGGTGGCCGCTGTCATCGCCGTCCATCCGCTCTTCGTGTTTCACTCCGCTGTCGCCTATGGTCCAGAGATGACGAGTCTCGCACTGATTGTGGTACTCGCCATCCTACCGATTGGAGGCAGAGGTGCGGCTCGACGGTCTCAGCTCTTCTATGCAGGTGTTCTCGTCGGGGCCGTAGACATCGTCTGGTTTGCAAACTTCTATCTACTTGTGGCGGTCATTGTCGCGTTGCTTCTGTATAGGACACGGGAGAATCCGATCAGGAATATCTCGTTGGCCGTAGTGTTTGGGATTGCGCTCCTGATTCGGCAGAGCATGCTCATCAGTATTCTGCTCGCTGGCGCTTCCGCGGCATTTCTTATTGTCGCCCTTGCGCGGCGCGTGAGTGCCGGCTCAATGAATGAAAACACCTATGCGCTTCTGACGGGATTGTTCGGTTCCCTGTTTGTGTTCAGATGGGAGTTCTTTCTCGGTGTTGCCAATCAGGTCTACGGCGCCCCGAGTGTGGCTGTTCCTCTCACCGGACTCTCACGGCTGCTTGCGACAGCCCACGTCTTAGGTCAGTTCTCGATCTTCCTTGTGTTCCACTCAACTGTGCCGGTCCTTCTGTTGGCTCTCTACGCCTGTCGCATCTCGAATTCCGGAGACTGGACCCGCTCTGCCGCTCTGGCCACAGTTGTCGCCGCCTTAGGTACTCTTTTCGTCTACGGCGGCTACACCAAGCAGGTCCTTGTACCGAGATACGTGTACTCAGACTCGCGGTTTTTCCTGTTCATCACTCTGACTCTGATAGTGATGAGCGCGCGGTATTTTGCTGAGAGAAGTCTTCCAATGGTCCGGCGTTCTCCCTACAAGCGCGAGCAGATCATTGCAGCGGGGATACTTGCTGTCACCGTGGTCGGTCTTGCGCCCGGTTACCTCGCGTATCCAGCAGGGCTCGAGCTCGTGGACATCCAGAGCAGGTACGGGTGGAACGACATCGTCGCACAGGCCTCGGCTGCGGCTGGTGAGGACGCGGTCATCATAGTGGACAGGGCCCGGGAGTTCGCATGGCTGACAGGTCTCAGAACGGTGGTCCTCTACCTCAGTGAGGAACGGCTCTCCTCACTTCAAGCGGGACAGGAGATCTCTCTGCTGGCCGAGCAGTTCAATGCCACACATCTGTTGCTTGATGACTATACTCTGGCACACTGGGGAATACTTGAGTATGCTCTTGTCGACCCGCTCGCGCCAGATGAGCCTCTCATACTGTTCTCTGACCAACTCTCTCAGGAGTCGGCACCCGCAACCGTACGGGCAACGGCCCTCAGAGTGGTGCTGGAGAGCAGCATCAATGAGTACGGACGCAGATCAAGACTCCTTGAGTTCACGACGGCAGAGTTTCATCGGACGGAGAACATCACATTCCTCGGGGACGGCTGGTCAGCTGGAAACGACGGCACACTCTCTAATGTGAGTGGCGCATGCAGACTCGAGATAGGCGAGGGACAGGATTACACCTTCACAGTCCGCAGGCCGGGAGAGCCGTTGATACTGAACACCACCAGCGGTTTCGGCATTCTGTACGTTCAGGAGGTCTCAGCGACTGTTGCCCGGGTTGAGATCTGGGACTCCGACGGAACTCTGCTCAGATATGCAGAGCGCATTGATGACCAACGGTTCTACATCCCCTTCGGCGATGTCAGCATCGGTGACATCCGCGTGGTCATCGAGGGAAATCCCGGTGCCTATGTCACGATTGGTGGTTTCAGTGTCTGGTATTGGAAGTGACCCCGCCCGTGGGCGGAGATGCTCTGGCAGAATACTTATGCTATGTCAGACATTACACTATGAACGGGGCAGGCGCCAACTGAGATGATTGGTCACTTGTGTCGACAACACTGAGAACACACGTGCTTGGTCGCACAGGCTGTTGCGACCTGCCTAAGACAGAGAGAGGAGAGAAGTCCTGTGAGGCTGGTTGATAAGGTCGACAGATGCATAGATCTGGGCGCAATTCTTATCGAGGTGCCTCTGGCGCACTTCAACCGGGTCAGTGAAGAGGAGCGTGACGCAATACGGCGGCTCTGCCACGCGAACAGTGTGGATCTCCAGCTCACCACCGGCTCGCGTGTTGTGGCCACCATAGTGTATCCTGACCGCGGCAAGATTAGAGTGAGCATCTGAAGGGACAGCATCGCCCGAATGTGCGACTCTTGGTCCAGACCCTGGTATCGTAGTCTGCCTCCGCGGAAGCTTTTTCTTCGAGTCAGGCGAAGCCTCATCACTACGACATCACCGCGTTCAGTCCCAGGAGTACGGTGGCGGAACGTGGTAGTGCGGAAGGGACAGAATAATGAAGCGCGCTCTGATCATATACGAGAGTCTCTACGGGAACACAGAACGTGTGGCCCATCTCATTGCCGAGGGAATCAAGAACGTTTCGGGTGCGGAGTGTGTGGTCAAGAGAGTTGGCGAGGTCCACCCAGATGTTCTCGCCGAGTACGACATCCTCCTGTTCGGGAGCCCCAATCACAATCAGGAGCCATCGCGAAACCTGCTGAAGTTCCTCGACCGTGTCGCCATCGTGGACCTCTCTGACAAGTGCGTCGCAGCATTCGACACGTACACAGGCGGCAACAAGGGGATAGCGGTTGGCAAGATAGAGGAGTACATCAGGCAGCATCTCAAGGGGGTCAATGTGCTTACTCCCGGACTGTCGGCTAAGGTCGCAGGACCAAAGGGGCCACTCGTCGACGGTGAGGAGGAACGCGCAAGGGAGTTCGGGGAGAGGCTGGCGTCTGAAGTCACTCGTGGCTGACTGAGCGAGCTCACGGCGCGGCGCAGCCAGACAAAATTGCAAGCCCTTGGTGAAGAACTCACTTGTCTAGTTGCCCAACCATACAGGGTGGTGGCAGCGCTCAGCAGGGATTGATACCACGAGTAGGCTTGTCCTTAGGCTGCACATTGCTTGGTATTTCCTGACATAGAACTGGCCCCCGGTTTCTACTGGCGAATGTGTAGACAGGACGATAGATTTCAAGAACCGATACTTCCTGGCCGAACCGGAGAAGACGGGAGTCTGGAATGGCTGACACAAATATGCGTGGACGGCCTCGGGACGAGTGTGCTGACAACGGGTGACCCGCCAAAACAATACCTCGTATCACTTGAGAGAAACAAGTCTGGGTCAGTCAACCTGCCAAGTTCCATCTGGCGAGATGAGTCCGGTGAGTGAAGGCGGGAGGTCGCAAGGACAGACACAATCTCTGTTGCGTGGGAGCAGGATGTCGAAACTACGATACACGGGGCAGTCACGGTAAGGATGACAAAGGTGGCAGCCCTGAAATTGACATGCCCCCATGAAATGACGAACCCGTCAGGATCTTGGACCGAACCGGCGACTTCGATTTGGCCGGCATAGAGCGCGGAACATACACACAAGAGATATTACTTAGGCCACGCGGGAAGGCCTCGGGTGGATGATTTTGATTGCGACGCGCCGGCATCATTCTTGGTCATACCTCTTGCTTTGCGCTGGGCTAGTGGCTTTGTTCCTAGTTGGCACGCTAGGTAGCAATCCAGTCACCGAGTCTATTCCTCTGAACGGCGGAATCAGCACCTATCGAGACTATGGAGGAGAATCCGAGGTTCTCTTGCCGCAGCATACGGTTTCTGCCTATACTCCTCACGGTCCAATCACAATCACCTCCGACGCGGACTTTGCATCTCAGGGCTGGCCGGGGAATGGCACAGAGTCCAATCCCTACGTAGTAGAGGGATTGAGCATAGCCGCTGGCGGAAACTGCATCTCCATCTCAGACACAACGGTCTGTTTTGTGATACGCGACTGCCTGCTCACGGGGGGGAACTCCGGAGATGGAGTGTCTCTGGAAAATGTAATCCGTGGAAGAGTGGAGGGATGTGTGATCTCAGAGAAAAGTAATGGTGTGTATCTGGTCCACTCGTCGAACAACAGTGTAGTGAACAACACCATCTCACACAACGATGGTGATGGTGTGTTGGTGTTCAATTCTTCGACTAACAGTGTAGTGAACAACACCATATCAGACAATAGTGGTGATGGCGTATCCCTGTTCGACTCCTCCACCAACAATACTGTGGTCAACAACACCATCTCACAAAACTATGATGATGGTATATACCTGTACGACTCCTCCTCGGGCAACAGTGTAGTGAACAACACCATATCAGACAATGTTGATGACGGCATATGCCTTGAGTCTTCTTCGAACAACTGTGTCGTCAACAACGAGTTTGTGAATAACGGAATTCTCATACTTGGGACCACGCTATCGGACTGGTTCCAGACGGTCACATCCAACAACACAGTGAATGGAAAAATGCTGGCCTACTTCACTGGCCTGACAGGAGGCGTAGTCGATGGAAGTCAGTACGGTCAGGTGATCCTTGTGAACTGTACGGGAGTGAGAGTACAGGATGGCCTGTTCGTCAAGAGCGCCGGTGGAATAGAACTGGCCTTTTCCTCCAGCAATATTCTGATCAACAACACGATCTCAGACAACTCTGACTATGGTGTGTACCTGTACTCTGCCACGAACAACAGTGTGGTGAACAACACCATCTCGGACAATGGCGATGGTGTGTACCTTGGTTCCTCCTCGGGCAACAGTGTGGTAGACAATACCATCTCGCACAATGATGATGGTGTGTACCTGTGCTCCGCCTCAGACTACAACACTGTGGCGAACAACACGATCTCAGACAACTCGAACTATGGTGCGCTCCTGGACTCCTTCACGTCAAACAATCAGTTCTATCTCAACATTTTTGTTGGGAATGACAACAACGCGGGCGACTATGGCTCAGACAACCACTGGAACACAACAGGAATAGGCAACTACTGGTCAGACTACAGTGGCACTGGTGTCTATAGCATTCCTGGTTCTGCAGGTTCGATAGACTACCATCCGAGGACATGGGATGTAACTCCTCCGAGCATCGACCACCCCGCGGACGTTCTGTACAACGAAGGAACTACAGGACATTCAATCATATGGAGTCCAAGCGATGCTCATCCTGCCAGCTACGAGATCTATCGGAACGGTAGTCTTCTGGACTCAGGGAGCTGGACTGGTGGCAGCATCACAGTTCTCGTCGATAATCTTGCAGTGGGAACATACAACTTCACCATAGTGGTCTATGACAAGAGTGGTAACTATGCCAGCGATACCGTGTTTGTCACGGTAAGGCCGGGGATTGCTACGATACCTCCACTAGGACTGTCTATGCCGGTTGCAGTAGCAGTCCTACTAGGCTCTGTCGCTGTCGTATCCGTTTCTGCGGTGGCATTTGTCCGTCGTCGCACTCGGATTAGAATTCAAACAATTGAAACCACTGAAACGGCTCCTCTCCTCGAGCCCCCAGTCGAAACGGGCCGGGAGTTGGTCAAGGTATACCGCGGATGCGAGATTGTGGGCGGCCGCTTTGAATACAAGGTGAAAGTGATGAATGTGAGTGGCACGGTCATCACCAACGTAGTCGTATCCATAATCGGCCATCCGAGTGATTGTATGGAGCTCGTTGGTTCAGATACGAAGAAGATCTCGCGGATAGAAGTAGGTGGCTTCAGATCTCCACAGTTTATCTTCGTACCGACAAAGGACTGCGTGGAGGGCAAGATCCTCGCCACGGTCTCATTCATTGACGCCCACGACAACGTCCATTCCATTGAAGTAGAGCCATATGTAATACGGTCGGTGTGTGACCTGTTGCAACCACTCCAGATGTCTGCATCGCTGTTTGATGAACTGTTGGAGAACTTGGATCGGCGGACACAGGAGAGTACGTTGAGATGGAACCCGCAAGTCCTGTACGAGAAGGCGAAGTCACTGCTCCCTGCGAGAAACTTTATGATCATAGACAGCGATGAGCGAATTGCAGGTGGGCAATTCATCGGGATGATAAGGGGACTTGCAGAGGGCAAATACACACGCAAGAAGGTGGCCGTTGTTGTTACGTTGATTGGTCCTGCCGAGGGACACGAAACGAATGTGACCGTTGAGGTACTGGGCGAGGATGTGTCGATGATACCCACAACAATCGAAGAGCTGACCGAGAGAATCGATTCCTGGATCTGCCTCAGATGCGGAGCGCCGCTGCCCGATGAAACGGTTCTGTCCATCAAGGCGGCGAAGATTGTCAAGTGTGAATACTGCGGTCACAGTCTGAGCCTAGACCTGTACAAGAAATAGCCACGACCTCGGCAGATACTGACGACACTCGATTAAGTCGCACGGGAGAACGCCGGGCATCCCGTGCGCACCCCAACTACCCGGCCAGCGCGCGCTGGAGTATGGTCAGCGCAGCTATTCCACCTCTCTAGTTTAGGTCGAGGCTGCCTCTTCTCCTCGAAACTGGTTTCCCCATTCCCCCATTCAAGTCAAGCCGAAAGTACTTGATAGGTCGCGATGTCCCAAGATTGTCAAACTCCTGAAACGTCTTCTCCAATGCTGAATCAGTCCCGCCTGGTGCAACACCCACGGCCGTGGTAGAGGCGAGAGAACAACTTCTGAATCCCTGCATAGATATCATTTGGTTCGGCCAGTCTTGCCAACACAAGTCTTGGCTGTTGAGCTGGGCTGGGCCAACCGAGTGGAGCACTTCGGGCTGGACGTCGGTCAAGATCTCACGCTTGCGCACTCGAACGAGGTACCATCTCTCACCTATGTATCTGGGCAAAGTCTGCGGATAGCACGTTGCCCGTCAAAGTCATATCTCTCATCACTTGAGAGAAACTCATCTGAGTTCCACCCGCTAGTTTCGACTCTGCGGCTACCAGTGTGGAATGGGCTGCGAATGGCGCTAGTGAGTTCAACATATCCCCTCTCCTCAGTTGGACTCCAAATCCATCCAACGAACGCCACGTACCAACGACACCAGGTTACCTCCGTGTACACCAGCACTGGTAGCAGTAGGAGATTGCCCCACGCTATGTGAATTCGCCCCGTTTCAGCTGGTTCACCAGCGGATCAGTCATCGCCAGCGGCGACTGGACTTGGCACTAGCACGAATACGACTCCAATCAAGATGGCTCTTCGGATTTCGCTTTCACGTGTTCGTGTAGCGGAGGTCAGGTTGGCGTAGTCACTTGAGACGGCGCAGGCACAGACCTCGCTGAAAGGGGCGGGATTTTAGGGATACGACATACGGGGGAGCCACTGGCAAGACCGACAATGGTGCAGCCCTGAGATTTGGATACCCAAGTGTACTGACGAACCCGTCAAAACCGCGCACCAAGGCGGCGACTTCGATTCGGTTGGCATCGAAGAGGAACTGTACACAGAAGACATAATACATGGGCCGTGCGACGGGGCTTGGGTGGATGTATTTGGGTGCAATGCACAGACGTCATTCTCGGTTCTATCTCTTGGTAAGCGCGGGGCTGGCGGCTTTACTCTTGATTGGCGCGCTTGGTAGCAGTCTGGTCACTGAGTCCATTCTTCTGAATGACAGGGTCAGCCCTGTTGGAAATCGTGGAGAAGAAGCCAGAGTCTTTCTGCCGCGGCACACTGTGTCTGCCTACACTCCTCACAGTCCGATCACCATCACGTCCAATGCCGATTTTGCATCACAGGGCTGGCCGGGGAACGGCACTGAGTCCAACCCGTACGTGATAGAGGGACTGAACATAACCACCAGCGGAAACTGCATCTCGATCTCGGACACAACGGTCTATTTTGTGATACGCAACTGCCTGCTCACCGGCGGAAGAAACTGGCACGGGGTATCTCTGGACAATGTGATCAACGGAAGGATAGAGGGATGTACAATATCAGGGAAATCAAGCGGCGTGGGCATATTCCACTCCTCGAACAACACTCTGGTGAACAACACCATCTCAGACAATTGGCATGGCGTTTTCATATACTGTTCCTCGAACAACACTCTGGTGAACAATGAGTTTGTAAGCAACGGGCTCATCATTCGTGGAGACAGTGTATCAGACTGGTTGCAGACGGTCACCTCTGACAACACAGTGAACGGGAAGATGTTGGGCTACTTCTCTGGGCTGACCGATGGAGTGATTGATGGCGGTCAGTACGGTCAGGTGATCCTGGCGAACTGCACAGGAGTGACAATACGAGATGGTGTGTTCGTCAACAGCACTGTGGGAGTAGAACTGGGCTTTTCCTCGAACAATACTCTCGTGAACAACATCATTTCGGGTAATCGATTCGGCGTAGATATGTGGTATTCCTCGAACAACACGCTGGTGAACAGTATCATTTCGAACAACTCAGACGGCGTCTATATGTGCTATTCCTCGAACAATGGTGTTGTGAATAACACTATCTCCCAGAACGATGGCATAGGCGTGTTCTTAGGTTCCTCAAACTACACTAGTCTGACGGGCAACACGATCTCAGAAAATGGTGATGATGGTGTGTACCTTGAGTCCTCCTCGAACAACAGTCTGGTGAACAACACCATCTCAGAGAACTCAGTTGGTGTGTCCTTGTACTCCTCGAACAACAACAGTCTGGTGAACAACACCATCTCGTACAATGATGATGATGGTGTGTGGCTGTACTCCTCCTCGAACAACAGTCTGGTGAACAACACCATCTCGTACAATGATGATGATGGTGTGTTTCTGTACTCCTCCTCGAACAACACTCTGGTGAACAACACGATCTCACACAACTTATGGGATGGTGTGTGCCTGGACTCCTCCTCGAACAACACTCTGGTGAACAACGAATTCGTAAATGACGGGCTCTTCGTGTTTGGGAGCACGTTGTCAAACTCGTTGCAGAACATCATTTCTGACAACACTGTGAATGGGAAACTATTGGGCTATTTCTCTGGACTGACAGGAGGGGTGATCGATGGTAGTCAGTACGGTCAGGTGATCCTTGTCAATTGTACAGGAGTGACGGTACAGAATGGCGTGTTCATCAACAGCACCGTCGGAGTAGAACTGGGCTTCTCGAACAACACTCTGGTGAACAACACGATCTCACACAACTCACTATATGGTGTGTTTCTGTACTCCTCCTCGAACAACACTCTGGTGAACAACACGATCTCACACAACTTATGGGATGGTGTGTGGCTGTACTCCTCCTCGAACAACAGTCTGGTGAACAACACCATCTCAGACAACAAATATGGTGTGCACTTGTGGTGCTCCTCGGACAACAGTGTGGCGAATAACACAATCTCGGACAACTTGTGGGATGGCGTGTACCTGGAGTTCGCCTCGGACAACGCTCTGATGAACAATACCATCTCAGACAATGGTAATCATGGTGTGTTTCTTGCATTCTCCCCGAACAACACTCTGGTGAACAACGAATTTGTGAACAATGGACTCTTCATATTTGGGAACGCACTGTCGGACTGGTTGCAGACTGTCACATTCGATAACACAGTGAATGGAAGGATGCTGGGGTACTTCTCAGGATTGACTGGAGGAGTGATTGATGGCGGTCAGTACGGTCAGGTGATCCTTGCGAACTGCACAGGAGTGACAGTACTGAATGGCGTCTTCGTCAACAGCACGGTGGGAATAGCACTGGGCTACTCATCTGGCAATGCTGTGGTGAACAACACAATCTTGTACAACTCACGATATGGTGTGTACCTTGAATCCTCCTCGAATAACGTTGTGATGAGCAGTACTATCTCATACAATGGTGATGGTATCTACCTGCGCTCTTCGTCGAACAACATTGTAGCGAGCAACACCGTTTCAGACAACTCCAACTGTGGCGTGTATCTGCACTTTTCCTCGAACAACCAGATCTATCTCAACATCTTTGCTTGGAACGGCAACAACGCGCACGACAGCTCTGGGTCGGACAACCAATGGAACATAACAGGGATTGGCAACTACTGGTCAGACTACAATGGGACAGGCGTGTATAGCATCGCGGGTTCTACGGGCTCGGTGGACTATCACCCAAGACCGTGGAGTGACACCACTCCTCCGACCATCAATAACCCATCCGACATCGAGTACATCGAGGGGACCACAGGACATTCGATCACGTGGAGTCCATATGATGCCTATCCGGCCAGCTACGAGGTATATCGGAATGGTAGTCTCATAGAGTCTGGCGGATGGTCAGGCGATTCCATCACCATCAATGTGGACGGACTAGGCATTGGTTCATACAACTATACGATAGTGGTCTACGACAAGTCAGGAAACTGGGCCAAGGACACAGTGTTCGTGACTGTGAAAGAGGCTCCTGATACCGACCCGCCAACAATTGACCATCCAGCGGACATTGAATATGTAGAGGGGAGCACAGGTCACATTGTCATCTGGAACCCGGACGATGCGCACCCCGCAGGATATGAGATCTACAGGAACGGTAGTCTCGTGGTCGCTGGCACCTGGACCGGAGGTCCCGTGACAATCGGTGTAGATGGACTCAGGGCTGGCACCTACAACTACACTATAGTTCTCTACGACGAGTCGGGGAACTGGGTGAGCGACACAGTGTTCGTGACTGTGTTGACCGGGACGAGCACGACATCCGCATCCACTACCAGCGAAACTATGACCTCCACCACTACAGCGCCTGACTGGCCAGGAGGGCTCGCCGTGATAATGGTCGTAGTGGGAGCCGCTGCGATAGCAATTCTCGTAGTACTGCTAGTCATCATGAAACGGCCCCGCCGACCAGTAGATGATACCTCCAGATAGACAGGAGCGTCCTGTGTTGAAACAGGGGCCCGGTGTGTCAGGATGCAGCCGACCGGAGAACCATGTTTCGACGAACGACACCGGGCCCAGCACAGCTTCAAGAGACCAGAGAATCTTGAGCATTCGTAGATCAGCAGCCCACGTTTCCGGATATATCCGAGGACTTGTGGCCACACGAATTCTCCAGTGTTCCGCTGCACGATGGAAAACTCGATTGGTGCTCTCGTGGCACCGACCGTCCGATTGATGGCTGGACCAACATCATGGAAATAGAACGCAGGTGCAGAGCAGACTCGAGCCCAGCCACAGCAACATCGTTCTTATCCGCCCCCTTAAGCCGCTCACGACAGCACGAAGCCTGAGTGTCCAGTTCGACGATGAGTCCTGCGCGACAGAAACACGGAGTCATCTAGAGGACACGGGCAATTTCTGGTGTCATCCTCTGATCACATCATACTGGCGCGAGTGCTGGCAGTCTGCACCTTGGAACTCTTCGATGCGCGTGGGCCTTGACGCAGTAGTCAGTTCTTTTCTGCTAGGGAGAGGACTAGTATTAGGAGGGGCCTATCCCCCTAAGAAACAATACTTGGACAGCGCGAGAAGGCCTTGGGTGGATGTCTCTGGGTGCAATGCACAGGCGTCATTCCTGGCCTTGCCTCTTGGTATGCGCGGGACTAGTGGCTATGTTTCTGATTGTCGCACTCAGTGGCAATCTGGTGACCGGGTATGTTCCTCTAAATGATGGGGGCATCACTAGTCGAGACTATGGAGGAGAAGTGCAGGGCATCTTGCTACAGCATACGGTGTCTGCCTACACTCCTCACGATCCAATCACCATCACCTCCGACGCAGACTTCGCATCTCAGGGCTGGCCAGGAAGTGGTACTCAGAACGACCCATACGTGATTGAGGGACTGAACATAACCACCAGTGGAAACTGCATCTCCATCTCGAACACAAGAGTCCATTTCGTGATACACTACTGCCTGCTCACAGGAGGAATCCTAGGAAACGGAGTGTCTCTAGACAACGTGGCTGGCGAAAGGACAGGGGGATGCACAATATCAGAAAAACGGAATGGTGTGAATCTTGGCTCCTCCTCGAACAACAGTCTGGTGAACAATACCATCTCAGAGAACTCGAACTATGGCGTGTACCTGTCCTTTTCCTATAAGAACCGAATCTATCTTAACATTCTTGCCTACAATGATAACAACGCGTATGGCGGGGACCTAGACAACCACTGGAACATAACAGGTGGTGACTGATTGGATCTATGGTGCCTGAGACGAGCCGTTCACGAACTTGCAAGGTTCTCTTGTTGCTTCTTGACCAACTGTTCGTCTCTCTTGTGGTGGCAAGGTTAATAGCCACTTGCTACGCGATAGTTCCTGCTCTCTTTGAGTACTTCTACAAGTTTCGCAAGATCTGGGCCGACCAAGCACATAGGCAAATTGTCACATTCTAGCTCACCGGTTCTCAGGCTCAGAAGAGAGGTATCTGTACGGGATGCTCCTAGAGGAGACTCCCACTACATATCCCTTGAATCACTGGTGACAGGGTCGGGGACCACGGGATCTCCAGAGCGCTGCGCCATCGTCGGATGCGCCCTTTCTTCTGAAGAGTGATTCTATTCCCAACTGGACCTCACTGCGCAGGAACAATGCATTGATTCTTCTATATCCGACGAACAGTTTGAAAGTGGAAATGTGAGATGTCGACCAGATTGAGGTCAACTCAGCGATGATGTCACACAGAGACGACCTAGATTCCTGCGCGGACACTACCAGTAGCCTTCTGCTACGTTGGGGCCGAGTCTCGTCTATGACGCATCGAGGGGGCCTTGTTCACGGTTCACGCAGTTTGACTTGGCAAACGCGGCCACGGCTATAGAATGGGTTCAGAGCCTATCCGACGAAGGCTGGATATATCTCTCAAAGTCTGCCAATTGTAGAGCAATCCAATGTCTGTCTCTCAGTCTTGCGGTCCTCTTGAGTTTCCTGGCGATTATGCCATAGAATAGACTCCATCCGTCCAGACCCACCGTGCTTGATTTTCTCCTCAGTGTCCTTAGTAGGTCCTCTGCGGTCCTAGCCTGAATGTCACCCCATTTGACCTCAACGAACAGAGCAGCCTTCCCGACCTCATCTAGTGCGACAAGGTCAATCTCCTGATCTCTGTACCACCATCGCCCGAGTCTGGAGAACCTGAGAGGCAGGGCTCCATCTTTGTTTAGCCTTATCAGGAATTGTCTTGCTATCTCTTCAAACACTCCTCCGAGGTATTGATCGTAGTCCTCCATTACCTTATCTACCAGTATCTCCCCCTGGTCGGTCTCAATCAGGTCGTTGTTCGGATGGACATATCTGAACCAGAATGCAAAGTAGGGGTCATTGACGTAGTATCGCGCCTTTCTGCTCTTCCAGCTCGCTGTTATGGGAACTTCTCGTCTAACAAACCCGAGATCTCTGAGGATCGAGAGATACTTTCCAACAATCGCCCTCCCAAGGCCAGTCTCGTTCATTATCTCGCCCAGTGTTGTCTTTCCTCTTGCCACAGCCTCCATGATTGCAAAGTAGTTTCTCGGCTCATCCAGTTCTTCTCTGAGAACGAAGAGTGCATCCTGGTACAGGAATGAACTTCTCCTAAAGTAGTTCAGAAGGTTCTCTCGAAAGCCTGACCCGTCGCTGAACTCGAGCAGGTACATCGGAGTGCCACCCACGGCCCCGTACACCCTCACAAAGTCCTGTACCGAAGAGTGGGGCAGGAACAACTTTGCGCTGAAGAAATCCATTGGCTTCAGCTCCAGTTGTGCCGTTCTCCTTCCGTAGAGTGGGTTCCTGTAACCAAGTAGTCTCCCCATCATGCTGACCGAGGAACCACATATCACAAGGAAAATCATCGTGCGAGAGAGCTTCAAGTCCCAATATTCTTGGAGCACCGAGGGCAGGCTTCTATCGTCCTTGACGAGATATGGAAATTCGTCCAGCACAACTATCTGCCTACTGCTAGTCTTCTGACTGAGATACTCGAAGAAGGAGTCCCAGTCCTGAAGAGGATTCGTCCGAAGAAGATCGTCTTCGAAGTGGTCAGCCAACTTCTCCGTGAAACGCCTGAGGTTCTCAGTCTTGCTTGTTTCTCGCGCAAGGAGGTAGATCCCACCATGCCTCCGAATCAGTTCCAACAGAAGCGTGGTCTTTCCTATTCTCCTTCTCCCGTACAGAACTATGAACTCAGCCCTGTTGAGATCTAGTCTGTCTTCGAGGAGGCTGATCTCGGACTCCCGGTCTATGAACATTGTATACTCACAAGTAATTTACTTTCACGTAGACTAATTGACTCTTTCTGTTCCTCGTGGCGGCAATAGAAGGCCAATCCGCTAGACTTCCAATACGTCAGGGGAGTCACAGTGCATTCGATCATACGGTTTCCAAGTGATTCTCATCTTGCCAGATGCGTCATCTGTCAAAACGGAAGTCCTGTGAAGTTAGGGGGGTGGGCTGATGGTGTAGTTGTGGATGTTGTTGCACTTCTGGTTGTCGTGACCAGACGACGCCATTGACTTGAGTAAGACGCTTTTCCGGAGAGCGCTGAGACTGCGGTCCCGATGTTGATCCTGTCAGGCAAGATGCCTCACCGTCTTTCTGATCCAACAAGGCGAGGTTGAAACGAGGGAACCTGTGATTGCCGACATGCAGAGTATGCCCTGTGAACCTCTGACGGCAGAACGCTCTGGGAGGCGCTTGAGAAACACTGTTCTCACATAAGTCATCGTGACTCCTGTTGACCACTCAGGCCTCGAGAGGGCATTGGCTTCATAGAACTTCTCCGATTGCTATCGACATGCCTTTGCCCCAATACTATTTACCGCAAGAGACTGTCTGTGGGGTTCATTGTGACACGAGCGGACGGTGAATGTGTTATCGGTTGCGAGATGGAGCCGCCCTCATGAAGCTCTCTGCTGCTCTGTGCGCCTCTTTCTTGTGATCGTCACTCTGGCGGGTATTCTTGCCGCTGCCCCTGCCACTACTCCGTTTTCAACGAGCAACGGGTCCCGTACGGTCGGTGACCATACAGGAGAAGAGACTAATCGGTCTGTGCGGTACGCGGTGTCCTACACTTCTCACGATCCAATCAGCAATTCCTGCAATACCGACTTTGCATCGCAGGGCTGGCCGGGAAATGGCACAGAGGCCGACCCGTACGTGATTGAGGAACTGAGCAACCACCAGCGGAAATTGCATCATCTTGGATACAACTGTCTATTTTGTGATACGCGACTGCCTGCTCACAGGGCGGGACCTCCGGGAACGGAGTGACTCTGGAGACTGTAATCCACGGAAAGGTAGAGGGATGTATGATCTCAGTAGAAGGAATTGGTGTACACCTGTACGACTCCTGCTCGGGCAACAATGTGGTGAACAATACTATCTCAAGCAACTCAGTTGGTGTGTACCTGTCCTCCTCCTCGAACAACAGTGTGGTGAGCAACACAATCCCAGATAACTCATAATGTGGTGTGTGGCTGGTCTCTACTTCGGACTACAATAGATTGTCAAGTGTGAATACTGCGGTCACAGTCTGAGCCTAGACCTGTACGAGAAGTAGCCAAGACATCGTGACTGACTGACGACATTCAAACAAGTCGCACGAGAGCCTGCTGAACATCCCGTGCGCCCCTACCCGGCCAGCCCGTGCTGGAGTACGGACAGTGCAGATCTCCTACCTCTCTAGCTTGGGTCGAGGCTACCTCTCCTCCTTGACACTAATCTTCCCATTCCCCGCATCCAAGTCAAGCCGGAAGTACTTGATAAGTCGCGATATCCCGAGGTCGTCAAACTTCCAAGACCTCATTTCCAGTCTTGAGTCAATCCCGCCGGGTGCAACAATCACAGGCTGAAAATTGTGGTGGTCGGCCCCAATGAGGTGCTGGCCGTAGTCCTTCGCCCGGAGCACATATCGGCGCATCCATTCAACGATTGTTTGTTCGACTAGTCTGGCTCTCAAGTCTATGATACGGTACTCGACCTCACATCCTCTCCAATACATTGCTAGAGTGTCAATCTTTCCCGTTTCAACTCCGCAGGGTACCTCTTGTCAAACCTTACTATGTCCGGACTGGAGATTCTGTTGGGACTCCTGTCGCGTCTAACTGCTCACGAGATACCAAGTTGTCGATTATGAACACATGGACCCTTTCAGATATCTGCGAGACCATATCACCAGACGCTGGGCTCCTACTAGTAGGGGCTGCCTAGTCGGTACCTATCGAGGCCGCTTGTATCCCCATACAGCTGGTCCTCTTGCCGTAGCAGTGCAGAGTATATTAGGGTTCGACTGGCACGGTAGCGTTGCAAATAGGGCTGGAACACATGACAGAGAAAGGGTCCGGTATGAAGGATTACGATCCAGATGAAGAGGAAGACGTGACAGTCCAGATGAGGCTAGAGGGGGCCGCCGAAGGAACCCGAGCACCAGCGAACCTCGTAATGGATAGAGTGAGATTCTCTGAGGTTCTTGAAGAGGCGGAGTCTTCCGACAGACTCGTCACGCTGAGGAACGTCATTCGGCGACTGAGGGCCATCATCGAGTCACCAAAGTCCGACCGTGAGACAATCATCCGTGAGAGGCCGGACGCAGAGGGCTGCACCGTGATCGTGAGGCGGGATATCCTCCTCTCCGAGCTCGACCAGATCCTTGAGGCCCGTACGATTGAGCGAGCCAAGTATTACGTCAGGCGCCTGCGTGCAGGCATCCTTGGGACAAAGACGAATCACATCAACGAGATCAACCTGCTCAGATGGAAGGAATACGACGACATCATCACAGATAGCCTCTGGATACTGCCCAGAAGGGACACGTCAGGCGCTCATCTCGCGTGGTACTGGGGGAACTTCATACCGCAGATTCCGCGTCAGATGATGCTGCGCTACACCCGCACGGGCGACTGGGTCCTGGACACGTTCGTCGGCAGCGGGACCACGCTCATCGAGTGTCGCCGTCTCGGACGCAATGGCATCGGCATAGAGCTGAATCCGGAGGTTGCTGAACGGGCAAGAGAACTCGTCGAGAGCGAGCCAAACGAGCACGGAGTTGTGTCCGATATCGTGGTCGGTGACAGCCGGACAATAGACATCGCCGAGATGCTGAAGAGGTACGGCATAGACAGCGTCCAGCTGGTCATCATGCACCCTCCATATCACGACATCATCAAGTTCACCGAGGATGACAGAGACCTATCGAATGCGCCGACTGTTGATGAGTTTCTCAAGATGTTCGGCGAGGTCGTCGACAACGTCACACCATATCTTGAGAAGGGCCGCTACCTCGTCCTTGTGATCGGTGACAAGTATACGAAGGGTGAGTGGATTCCGCTCGGCTTCTACTGCATGCAGGAAGTGATGGATCGGGACTATCTCCTCAAGAGCATCATCGTGAAGAACTTCGAGGAGACACGCGGAAAGAGAGCGCAGAAGGAGCTGTGGAGGTACCGCGCTCTGGCGGGCGGATTCTACGTGTTCAAGCACGAGTACATTATGCTATTCGTGAAGAAATGACGGTGACAATCAGTCAGTGACCCAATACTGTCAGCAAACGGGAGGCGATAGTCAAGTGCCGGGCTGTTCTTGTATCTGGAGGAAGTGCGCAGACCAGCCCGGTGAAACAATGGTCCGTTCGTGTGACCACAACAATTAGTCTGGAGCGACTTTTCCGAGAATGTAGACCATCTATGAACACGACCATTAGTCGCCAATCCAGGAGTCGATTGTCGCCTGAACCTCGTCATCTGAGGATTGCCTGTAAATCTTGCCAAACTTTCTTCTTGCCTTTTCAACCAGGGGGTCTCTTCGTTGTGAATATGGTACGTAGAATGCCCCTGGCTCAACGAGGGAGAGGTTACGCTCAATCACTTCACGCATTCTCGGGTTTATCTCAAAGCCCAAGTAGTGGCGAAACGAGCCCTTGCAAGCCACTGCTGTAGTCCCGTTCCCCATAAACGGGTCCAACACTAGGTCGCCCGGACGCGATGTGAAATCAATACACCTCATAACAAGGCTTTCGGGAAGTTTCGTACCGTTCTTGACCTGCCCTCTCAGATATGTTCGATTAATCTCCCACACATCGAGCGGGTAATGCTCAATCTTGTTGAAATAGTATCTTGTGGGGTCTTTCACGAGAAACAAGAGATGGTAGTGGCTGGTCACAAACTTGCGCCTTGTGAAAACTCCAAACTGGTACTTCCAAATGATATGGTTGATGAGGGTAAGACCGCTTGCGTCTATCGCATCGAGCACGTCACGTAGGTTTGTCCATCCGCTGAACACCCAAGCAGAGCCTGAGGGTTTGAGGATTCTTGCAAGTCGACTTATCCAAGCATTCGTGAATTCCGCGTAGTCTTGGCGAATCTCCTGATAGCCCTCTACCACTAGGTCGGAGTCGCGATTGTACACTGTTTCTCTTCCATTAAACTCAATACCAAACGGAGGGTCCGCAACTATCACATCAATGCACTCATCGGGTAGGCGGTCCATTGCTGGAATGCAGTCCTCGTAGTAGATCACATCAACTTCGAAGTCGAATTCCGCGTTCTCGTACGCAGACTGCGCCTCCTCCCAACTCCAATCATTAGTAGGTCTGAAGCGAAGCGCTGCTTCATGCGGTACGTAACGCCGCTTTCGCTTCTTTCTTGGTTCGGCTCTCATTACGTGTGCATTGCTCCATGAACTCTTATAAGAGTCACCCAACAGCCTGTAAGGTAGGGGATACGGCAATTGATACTTGGGCGTGACTTGGCAGAGGAGCTCACACTTCGGATTGCCTCGGTTGGCACGCTGGCAGGGAAGACCGATTCGACCCATCTTGTTGCTCCTCTGAAACACTTCTTTGACTCGCGAGGATATCTGCTCGTAGATGAGATTGGAGTCAAAGATGGCAAATGGACTAGGAAGGAGATTCTTGCGCGGTATCTCTTGTTAAGAACCGTGGTCGACCAGGGCCCAGATATCAAGGGAATCCGGATGCTGTTGGTCGAGGTTCTAAACAAGCTCTACAGTCACGATATTGCGATACTGCACGAGCCACTTGATTTCTTCAGGAACATCGACACAGTAGTCAAAGTTGTGAAGTCAAGTCACGAATCCATCAAGAAGGCAAGAGCTGAGGAGTGGGCCAAGGCTGAAGGTAGCACGCCGAATAGGTACAGTCTCATCTACGGGCAATCAATGCGAGGCCTAGTTTCGACAAGGCAAGTCTTGGAGTTTTGCATCTCCCGCTGGGGCACGCCGCTTGCTGTTCCTCTTATCCTAGAACAGAGAGGCCAAAGTCTTGTTGAATTTGTGGAGAGGCACGAGTCGGCAGAGCTTATGAGCAGGGATCTAAAGAGCAATGAAGAGGTAGGCCTGGGGCAAGTGATTGGTGACAAGGCCTGCCACGTCTTTGCGAAAGCATATGTGCACACTTACAAGATGTCCTATTCAATCACGGATGCTGGGTGGAGCCCCTACTCGTTCGAACTGCCACTAGACAGTAATGCGGGACGTGTCCTATTTGGAACGGGATGGCTCCAATGTTGGGCGGATCTCTCATCATACGAGAAGTGGGACGTAATAAGGAAGAGGGCAGGAAAGGGCGGCACCGACTACATAAGAGTGACAAACATACGCAATCAGTCGATCCCAAAGGACAAACTGGGCAGAAGCCTCTTGCATAAGTATGACACAGTTGTGCGCCACCATCTCAAGACTAGGACTCGTTGGAGCCGTGTGAGAATCCAAGAGATTCCGAATGCCATTCTCCTAGGTACAGAATACGGTATAGGTGACTTTGATGACGGGCTACTTGAGATTGGCCTCAAGTACTGCAAGAACCACTCGAATCCCGATTGTGGTGCCTGTCCGCTATCTGACATATGTGTGGGACACACCTCAAGGCCTGATTGGATAGTTGGGTACAGGACCTGAGGATTGATACATAGGCCAACGACGTAGATCTTACAGGGAATCGGATTGGGAAGGCTGGGCGCTTGATGCCACACAAGGCAGGACAGGTCTCTTCACATAAGATGGAAATGAAGGTCACCAAGGCTGCCGTGCGTTTAGGTATGCGACCACTTTGTTCCTGCTTGTCGCAGGAAATACAGAGGCACAGGATACCATGCCGCCTTTTGACACCACGTTTGAGACACTCTCCACCAGCCAGCACGAAATCAGTACCGACGTAGAGCTCCTTCCGCAGGAACGAAACAACACGTCGAGCATCAGAATAGGCGATTCTCCATTCGCCGGGTTGGACACCGTCGGGAGCATCGGGATCTACTTTCCCGCAACCCAGAGGGGCGAAACTGTGCTGCACATTCATCTTGAGTACGGGAGTCTTCGACCTGTCATTTGCGTGGCATCCACCCCTCTGGTGTCCGACGAATTCCACGGCGTTCAATCACCTGCGCGCATTTCCGCCGTAGCTTCTCCGAGACACCGAGGTCGTCGTACAAGACTCGCCCCTCTGTGAGCGCGTCCAGCAGGATTGTGTGCGCCTGCTCCAGTAGGACCTCGGCCTCGTCAGGCCTGATCACGAACAGGTCAACTCCGTGGTCACGGGCCCTAGCACGCAGCTCTGCTCGAGGCAAGTCCTCTCCTGTGATCAGCAGTACGTCGTAGTCGCTCATATAGGACGCCGTGCCCCGGATTCGGGACCCGAACAGGAAAGCGCTCGAGGGTCGAGTCGTCCCACGCAGACGTCGGACGAAGGCTGGGAACTCGCGGGCCAACTTCTCGCTCTGCTCACGGAGTTGGCGGACGAACCTTCCGTAGGAAATCGATCATCACCTCCATACGCCTGATGGCCTCTGCTGCTTCTTCCCGCGTGTAGTCGTTGAGTCTCGCATCAGGATCTCGGGCCTGTAGATAGTGCTCGCTCAGAGCCCGAGCGCACTCTGTCACCCTTGGCGGGACCTCAATCCCTGTTCCGGCAAGGGCGCGCAGTAGCGTAGTGAGCGAGTGAGAGTAAGGCCTAGCGCCGGTGATCTGAATCAGAAGGCCCTTCAGGTAGAAGTCAACGGCCTGCTGCGCCGAATAGCATGAGAAGTCGTAGCGTTGTTTCTCAAGTGACTCGCTTGCCAGTTCCTGGTACATCTGACTTCTCTCGAACCACTTCTCTGTCATCACGATGGGAACCTACCCTACTTGACTAGAGTGTGGGCTGTTGCCTAATGTACTTGATGACACAACATCATCCCGCGCACCGAGTGTCGTCAGAGTGGCCAGACGGCGGCTGCACCCACACCCACACATAGGCCTCGAATCCTTCGTCAAGAGAGAGAACATCTCCAGGGGCTCGAGACTCGGTTCTCAGTGCCTCACGGATCGTGCTCGTCCACTATACAAGAGAATCATCCCTGCTTCTCTGTTTGACACTATCCTCGACCTTCACGTTGATCGGATCCCGTAGCAGGCTGACCTCTGCGGTCCTGCTGATGCCAGTCACAGCCGGGCTGGAAGCGATCTCCGATGGGCGACCACGACAATCTTGGCGAGAACAATAGTGAACCCCACAATGCACAGCAGGTCGACGAGAGGACTGAAGACCCCTGAGCCGGTCACGAGCTCGTTCAGGATGTCTGCAAAGTACGTGAGTGGAGAGAACAGAGAGAGTATGAAGAATGGCAGCGGTAGGTTTCGCAGCGGGACGAATATGCCACTGATGAATATCAGAGGGAACTTGACGAGGCTTGTGATCATCATGATTGTCGACGGCTGGTCGGCGGGGGGTGACGAGAGAAGCAGTCCAAAGAGAGAGTATGAGAAGCTACCGAGAGCAATCACGCAGACCAGACACAACACCGTGAACACCGTCTGTGGAACAAGGACGACAATCAGCACTAACGGGATTGAGCTTGAGATCAGCGCGAAGAGAAACGAGGCAATCGTGTCGCCGAGCAATATGGCCCAGAATGGTACCGGGAGTGTGAGTAGTCTCTCGAGGGTGTGAGACCCGGTCTCGATGGGCATGATGACAGGAGACACAGCGGTTGCGGAGAAGAACACGACCATTGCCAACAGGCCCGGCAGCAGGAAGAGAGGGTCCATACTTCTCCCGACAACAAATGCCAGAAAGAAGAAGGACGGAAATAGCAGGCCAAAGATCAGCGTCGGTCCCCTCGTATAGTACACGTGCACGTCCTTGGCAGCAATGGCCATCGCCTTGCGGAAGGCAGACATCAAGAACTCGTGTCTATCTCGTTTCATCTCTTACGCCCCCTTCCGTATCAGGCTCAGAAACACGTCTTCCAGAGAGGCCGCCTCCGTCTGAGCGGAGAGAATCTTGAGGTTATTTCTCTGAGCGAACTCCACCAGCCGGACAAGTACCTCTCCGGGCTCAGGAGTGAAGCATCGGACCCGAGTGTTGAAGGACTGGACCTCTGTGATCCCCTCAAGTTTGGACAGTGCGCCCACATCAGGAACAGATGAGAACTCCATCACCACACTCTGTCGCTCACGGAAGCTTCGACGCAGCTTGGTCGGCGTGTCAATGGCCGCAATCTTCCCGTGGCTCATGATTGCCACGCGGTCACACAGCGTTTCCGCCTCGGCCAGATTGTGGGTGGTCAGTAGGATAGTCTTCCCCTCCTCTGCAAGACCGGAGATCACTCCCCGTACCTGCTTTGCGCTCTCCGCGTCAAGACCAGATGAGGGCTCGTCGAGGAAGAGCAACTGACCATCGCTCATCAGAGTCATCGCCAAGCTGAGTTTCTGCTTCATGCCCTTCGAATAGGTCTTGGCGGGGCGGTCCTTGTGTTCGTACAGCCTCATCTCCTGCAAGAGCCTTGCAGACCGCTCCCTCATCTCATCGGGGTCAATGCCATAGAGGCGTCCGCAGAGCTCCAGGTTCTGCTCGCCCGTCAGGTCGTTGTACACGTTCGCGGTCTCGGGGAGAACGCCGATATGTTGCCGAATCTCAAGGGAGTGTTGAGGCATAGATAGGCCGAAGATCTCTATCTCCCCAGCAGTCGGACGAATGACTCCGGTCAACATCCGTATCGTGGTTGTCTTGCCCGCACCGTTTGGACCGAGAATTCCGAAGATCTCACCTTCACAGACCGTGAAGGAGATGCCATCAACAGCAGTGAGATTGCCAAACTGCTTCTTGAGGTCCGATACGACTATTGTCTGACTTGGCATTGTTCATCATCTTCGGCGACACCGGGGGTCTCGTGCTGGCGCGATAGTCATATCGCTTTACTTAAAAAGTTCGATTTGATATGCGGTCGTGCAGAGAGGCTGCATCAAGGAGGTCGCCCTCAGACAGTATGCTGCGCGGTGTCTGTGGCCTTGCAGAGTTCATCAGCAGATACGGGGAATGCAGAGGCTTGTCTTGGCACGATGGTTGCGAGCGGGCGATGTCTCTTCAGATGAACCTTGGTCTCCTGAAGCAATAGATCAATGAGGTGGTCAGTACGTCTGCGCAAGAGAGCCTGACCACCCTGCACCGGTTGTCGCAGGTTTCAGGCCTGTCTCCATTCTCCCGTCAAGGGCGATTGTCCATCTTCACAGAGTTATGGTTCCCCCGTATCCGACAGGAAGTGACAGAACGTCCGATACGGGATGGCCAACGCCGCTGTCATCGTCGCAGTATAGCGGTGTCTCTGGCCAGCTATCCTGAAACGCGGCATGGATGAACGCCTCTCGTAGACTGACGAGGCCATTATCGTTGTAGTCGGCATCCACCGGATTAGTGTAGTCATTCAGATGCCAGCCAATCATTGCGCTCATGAAATGGTAGACGAACTCATCCCATTGTCCTTCGGTGTCGCACCCGTAGGAGCTCTCCACAGAGCAGGCGGTGAGTATCACTCTCCTGTCGGCGCTGATGTACGGGATGAACTTCCCTGCGTAGCACTGCTCCATGACGACAATCATATGGTCGCAAGGGACCATATCGAGCCAATTCGCTACCTGGGTGTGCGTGAGGGCACCTGAATGGTCCATAGGTGTCCATACCGATATGCCAGAGCCTCCACCATGATTTGTGGTGAAGAAGAACAGCGTGTCTCGAAAGGTCATAGTCTCGTTTAGGATCCCAAACACGGTGGCGAGAGAGTCGTGCGTCGCTGGATAGTGAACTGGCATGTAGTGGGACTCGGGCGTGCCGTTCTTGTAGATGACATAGATGTGATCGTTGGGATACCCGTAGGAGAGTAGAATGTAGTACATCCAGACGAGGTCATTCCAGTATCTGGTGTATGCCTTCTTGGGGTTGATTCCCCCTGAGTACAGGACCGCATATTTCTGTGGAACCGGCTCAGGAAAGTCTGGCTGGTCCTCGACAAGCTTGTTCGGCGACACGACGCGATCCACGAAAGACCCCTGCACGACGGGTTCTGTTCCCACGGCCTTGTGACTCAAATACCGGATTCCCAACAGGCCGTCATCCTGGTCTGACCACTCAATCGTACCCTTGACCAAGCACCTCATTCCTGCGTACTCGTAGAGTGAGTCCGGAGGGGTACCATTGATGAATAGGTAGTTGCTGGAGTCCAGCGAGTTGTTGAGAAACGACAGAGGGTTCTCGACCAGCAGGGGGTACTGACCCGCCGAGAGGACGGGATGACCCGCTACTGTCAGCGTCCGCCCTATATAGTCCTCGGGGCTCTCCGTGAGGTCCGCAATCTCCATGGGAACATCTTCAGCGGGGACTGCCTGTCGGTAGACCAGAAAATAGTACAGCGTGCCGATGTTGGTTCCCACAAGAATCAATACCAGGGCCAGCATCGCAAGCGATCGGCCGTTTGCTCTCTTCTTGGCAGGCATAGAAGCCAACTCCTCTCTCTCGGCATCAGGACTCGAGAGTCGGAATAGTTGGTGCTACTATCGAACCAATATAAAACCCGCGCCAGTCGGGACAGACCCTGCTGCACGGGCCGAGATCGCTCCGGTGCTCGGGAGCAGTGGGAACAAATGTCCGGCGCGATGGCCTACCGGGGCTCTTCTCAACAGCAGACCATCGACACCAGCCTCTCGGTCTTCCACTGCACTACTAGTAGGCTGATCTTTGTGGGAGGCCGAGGTCAGAGGAAGATGCCTGCCCCATACCCCGCTTTTGAGTTGATGACCGAGTCCAGGCTCAGGCCAACCCCGTCACCATTGTCGTCATACTGTGGAATCTCATTGACGCTGTCCCGGATTGCCGCGTAGATGTATGCCTCTCGCATAGACACACGGCCGTCATCGTTGTAGTCAGCATCGACGACAGTCGCATAGTCGTTGAGCTGCCTGCCCAAGACTGCACACATAAAGTGGTATACGAACTCGTCCCACTCGCCCTCCGTGTCGCAGGCCCAGGATTCTGTACCCCTACACGCGGTGAGAATCACTCTGTTCGGCGCACTGATGTACGGGATGAACCTGCCTGCGAAACACTGTTCCATGATGATGATCATATGGTCGCACGTTATCGAGTCAAGCCAGGACGCGACCAGTGTGTGATTGAGATTGGTATCATCCATCGGCGCCCAGGTTCTTATGTCATCCCACCCACCGTGATTGGTCGTGAAGAAGAACAGCGAGTCCCGGACTGTCAGTGTGGCGCTCAGGTTGTTGAACACCGTCTGCATAGATGCCACAGTGGCAGGGTAGTCCACGGGCATATGGGCGTCCTCCGGCACTCCGTCCTTGTAGATGACATAGATATGGTCGGCCCGGTATCCGTATGCTCTGAGAATGAAATACATCCAGACTAGGTCGTTCCAGTATCGCATATAGGCGTAGTCCGGATCGATACCGCCAGAGTACAGGACGGCGTACTTCTGTGGGGTCGAGTTGGAAAAGACGGGGTGGAACTCGATCAACGGCAGCGGTTCGACCACTTGGTCATTGTAGGGGCCCGGGACCACTGGTTCAGTCGCAGCCCTTGCGTGATTCAAATAGGTGAGCCCCAGTATTGCCGCCTCCTCATCGAACCATCCGACTACCCCCTTGACCTCACACCTGAGACCTGCTGACTCCGCCAGGGACTGAGGGACCTCCCCCACAACCCGCACGTAGTTAGAGGGGCTGAGAGAGTTGTTGAGAAAGGACAGCGGATTCTCAATTAGCATCGAGCGGTTCCGGGCTGCAATGACATAGTAGCCACTGACGGTGACCCTTTGACCGAGATAGTCCTCAGGACTCCGGGTAAGATCTGATATCTCCATCGGAACGTCTTCAGCAGGAACTGTCTGTCGATACACAGCAAAATAATACAGCATCCCAACGTTCGTTCCTATCAGAATCAGCGCAAGGGCCAGCATTGCTCGTGACCGGCCCTTCGTTTCCTTCTTGGCGGGCATAGAAGCAAACTCCTGTCGTTCCGTTCAAGACTTGGAGTAGCAAGGTGTCCACTCGAATCCATATAAACCCGTTCACTCTCTCGCAGGGTGCTTCTGCGACTTGGCAGGTTCTCTCAGCCGACAGAGCAGGAGTCGACTACCGCCATCAAGGAGGTCCTGGATCAGAAAGTGGTGGTGAATCGGGGAAGGAGATTCTCGGTAGCAGAAGGAGACGGCGCGCCTACCGCCCTCGACCTGCTGGACAACAGACCCAACCAAACATCACACTTTTATTGCGGAAGTTTCAGTTTGAAACTCACGTTGTCAACGGCTCAATAGAAGATTGGATGTGATAGAAAATGGCAGATGCGCTGATTACACTGGCAGCCGGTGCCCACGTATTCACGGCCGTGCTGGTCATGATATTCTCGGTACTGATGTTTGGCGAAACCCTCTGGGGAGGATCACCCAAGCGAATGAGAATATACGGCATTATGATAATCATCTTTGCCGTACTGACGTATGCACTGGCCGGTTGGTGGTACGTGGTCTACTATGGTCCCGACAAGCAGGTGATCATAAACGGTGAGATGGCGTGGGCTCACGCACTCGTAATGGAGACGAAGGAACACGTCTTCATCGCAGGATTCTGGTTCTCGGTGGTCCTAGGCCTCTTCGGATACTTCGCCAGCGAAGAGCAACTCGACAACCCGTACTACAGGAAAACGGTGGCGCTGCTCGCCATATTCCTGATTGTGGGAGTTCTCCTTCTGGAAGGAATGGGCGCGATCATAACAGCAGGCCTGAAGATTGGATTGGGAGGTGCGTGATGGATGAACAAAGATACGACCGCGGCTCTGCAGATATCTGCGTTGATCTCCCTGATGATAACGTCAATCATCAACACTATCATAGTGATTGGCAAAGAGGAGAGCACGGATTTCAAGAACTTCTTCGTCGGCATAACGGGTCATCATTGGACCGGCCACGGAGTGGTGATCTTCA
Organism: Candidatus Thorarchaeota archaeon; assembly: GCA_029855935.1. Classification (GTDB taxonomy): domain Archaea; phylum Asgardarchaeota; class Thorarchaeia; order Thorarchaeales; family Thorarchaeaceae; genus B65-G9. Next base: position 48,980 of record JAGSHN010000008.1, read on the forward strand.
TCCTATTCGTGGTCTTGATGGTCGTAGGATACTTCTTGGTTCAGAAGGACATCATCAAGAAGGACCTAGACATCTACAAGCTCGCGTGGATAACAATCGTCATCGTCGCGGCCTCCGAGCTGGCAATCTTTCTGTTTATGTACGGGATTGCCATGAGCGCAGCATGATGCGTGCGTCAGCTTCTGGCGCGCTCGTCGCGCCTCTTTTTTTTTCTCTCTTCAGTAGCACGCCGGCATGTCGATTCGGTTTCTCGGTACTCAACTCACAGGTGCTGGCCTCTGCTGGTAGGCGCCTTTCACGACACACCCTGTAGGCGATCTCACCCGAGACCTGACTGCCCAACACCTAGCAGGAGTACGCAGCAACTACTTCAAATAGGAATGAGGGAATAGAAGCCGCCGAGATGGGAGTCCTTCACATCTACGGCTTTGACGGAACGCCCCGGGATGTCCTCAGGAGACTGGTGGTCGAGCGCGGTCAGCGTCTGTCAACGTACTTCGGTGGAGTGAGACTTGAGGACGCCGAGATTCCCCTCACTCCCGAAGCGTTCGATGTCGGCCGCCAACAATATGATGCTACAGCCCTGCTCAGAGAACTGGACAGATGCGTTCCAGCCGGGGACCACGCGGTAGCACTTGCTGATGCAGACCTGTTTGTTGACCCGCTCAACTTTGTGTTCGGCCTGGCGCGACCGGGCGGGCACGCCATCGTTGCGCTACCAAGACTGAGACAGTCCTTCTATGGACTTGAGGACGATCAGGACCTCTTCTTTCTCAGGGTGGCCAAGGAGGTCTTCCACGAACTCGGACATGTCCTTGGTCTTCGGCACTGCAGGAACAGGTGTGTGATGCGCTTCTCCAACTCGTTGGGGGACACTGACCGCAAGCCGGAGGAGTACTGCGAGTCGTGCCTCAGAGCCATCATAGGGGGAATACACGCGAGATGAATGGGACGGCTACAGGCGCGACAAGATTAGCAAGGCGAGTCCACGATACGGAGTGAGAAGAGTTGCTAGTTGACGCGATCATCTCGGCCCTGAGGTTCGCTGTGATAGTGATGGGGGGTTGGGTGTTTTTTATCGGCCTCTTGCTCTTTGTGATCGCCGACAGACTTGAGACCCCCGTGTTCCTGTGGCTCAGCTCCACCCGTACCAGCCCAGCCGGAGCAGAGTCTACAGCGGTCGGATGGCGAGTCCGGAGCTATCTGGCAGACTCAACACGCTACACGCGACTCGTGAATGCGGTCTATGCCATCAGCGGACTGGTGCGGTCCGCATGGCCGCTGGCCTCGGCACTGGACCTGACGGGAAAACTGATCCTATTCCTGATATTCCTCACCTGCGTACCTTATGCGGGCCTGCCAGAGGTGTGGCGACTCTACACCAACCGCACAATAGAGGAGAGGTGGCGTGCCTGGGCCGAGAATGACAGCTAGGGGTGGTCGGCCTGCTGGGTCATTGCGACAGCCACGATAGGTAAGGGGCGCAGGGTCCGCCTAGGACAGTCACCTGCGCTTGGGAAAATGAAGTGTCACTCTGAGGCCCATATCAGGTTGACCTTCGACACGGTCCTCCAGGTCTATTCGAACTCCATATCTTGCAGCAAGGCGGTTGACGAGATGGAGACCTACTCCGCCGAATCTCCTGTTTGGGTCAAGCAGTCCCTGCTTCGCGGAGTCGTCGAGTCCCGGGCCGTTGTCAGCAATTGACAGCGTGAACAGGTCATCGTGTTGCATAGCGGTGATCCAGACTCGCTTGTCATCGCGAGGATTGTGCTTTGCAGCGTTCTCAAGAAGATTCCATATCATATGACTAATTCCTGAATCGGCCACGACCGGTAGCTCATCAGGAAGTCCCTCAACCTCCACCTTCACAGGATACATCTTCTGCAGTCGAGCGGCCTCGTCCCGTACCACTCTGGCAAGGTCGACAACCTCGGTGCCAAACCGTTCAGCCTCCTCAGTACGACGAATCTTCTCGATCAGCTCCATGCAGCGCAGGGCGCCATCCATCGCGTACTCATAGGCTCTGTCGATAGAGGGAGGCAGCCGTCTCTGCTGCATCATCTCGAGTCCCGCGATGATCGCCTGCATCTGGTTTCCGAAGTCGTGGAGGAGTAGGTCGAGGAGGAACCTGGCCTCGGCCTCTGCCTCCTTGAGCGCGGACATGTCCGTTATTATGCCGAAGGAGCCGATAAACTTCCCGTCTGCATCGAAGAGGGGGGCGGCACTGATCAGCACTGGAACTAGTCTGCCGGACCTGTGAATCAGATACGCCTCGTAGGTCTCGCTAACGCCCTTCCTCCTGCGCTCGAAGACGTCCCGGAGACGCTCACCGGACATGCCCACAATGATGCTTCCCAGTGGTGCCCCAACGATCTCGCTGGCCGACTCGTAGCCGAGCATCCTCACAAGGGCAGGGTTGAAGTATATCATCCTGCCATCGGCATCAGCGATCCCGAGACCGTCGGTCATAGTCTCAACAAGGACCTTGTAGCGCTCCCTGCTGAGCTCCAGAGCCTGCTTGTTCTGCAATGACTGGGTGAGGTCCTCAAGCTCGGCGACAGTTCTCACTCTGCCTTTGTCGTCAACCACCGCAGCCGCATTGATCAGAACGACGCGCGCTGCCCCATCCTTCCGTCGTATCTTGAACCTGTACCGCGACGGCGGCTTCTCTCCGCGCTGTCGCCTGACATAGCAGTCCACAACCATCTCCACGCTGTCAGGGTGGACAAACTCGCGGAAGTCGTGACCGAGGACTTCACCCCGGGTCGCGCCCAAGATCCTGAGCATCCCATCATTGGCGTAGACGAACCGGTAGTTGTCATCCACGACAATGAAACCGTGGTGCGAGTGCTCGACGATTGTCCGGAAGAGAGGCTCCTGTTGGGCAATCTGCCTCTCACGTCTCTCCCTCCGTCGCATGTCCATTGCGAACACGACAAAGCCGGCAGGGCGACCATTGTCGCACACGAGATCGGCGTGCACCTCCATCGGCACGATTGAGCCGTTCATTCGGGCCACCCGCAGCTGGAGACTGCGGGGATCCAGCCCCTCTGTGAGTCGGGCGAGCGCCTTTCTGACGAGGTCGACCTGTTCAGGAACAACAAGGTCCTCCGCCCTGAGGCCCGCTCTAGGTTGGTCATCGGGGAGTCCAAGAAGCGCACGGGCCGCCGGATTGGCGTACGTCACCCGTCTGTTTCTGTCGAGGTAGACAGTGACCACTCGGCTCTTGTCGAAGAACGAACGCGCGACAACAAGTTCTTCGGGTGATATATGGTCTCGACAGTGTGGAGAATCTTTGCTCATTTGCTCGCGCCCTGTCAGACGTTTGAGGGGTGTGCAGTCTTCGCGGTTCACGCACAGCCCTGCACAAATATATTTCTGGTTGTCAACATAGTCGGAATGCTTTTGCATCTTCGTCCTTTGGCTGGACGATTTTCGTCTGATGCAGGAGATAGCAGATGGTTCCGGTGGAGAATTTCCTCACCTGAATGACCCGCCGCGGGGCGTCTCGCTCGTCTCAGACAACATCGGCCGCGTTTCCCGTGCTCACAGGCTAGTCGCCGCGGTAGGTCTTGATGATCAGCAGAATCTCTTCTTCGATGGTGGGGGTCATTCTCGGCCTCGTCTTGATACGGCCAATCTCATGCCCAGTCGACTTCTCGAAGATGAGTATTGTGGGGCTGCTTGTGATGCCAAAGATGTCTACCTCCTCTGGACTCGGAGGCACGGCCCAGTGCTTGTCAGAGCCAAACGGAGGCTTAGTCATCCCGCCCAGTGCGCGGATCCTTATCCCAAGCTCCCTCTCCAGAGCAGCAAGTGCTGGAACGGCCATCTGGGCATCGCCACACCAGTCCGCAAAGACCACTACTATCTCAAAGTCGTCGACATAGTCTCTGAGTTCCTCCACGGCTGCCTGGCGCGGCCTGTACGACTTCGCCCGATGCTCGTAGCGAATCCTGTACATTGGACTCATCCCGCTGATATACTCAAGGCAGCAGGGACAGTCCGACCGCACTGACTCAAGCGTTGGTCCCTCCGTCAACTCTCGTTCCATCTCATCACGCTCCCGTCACACTACGCACAACTCTCTGTCCTGCCCAGTGTGCCCGGCCTGGGCTGCAACGGCAGACCCTGAATCATTCGGCACATCTCGTCAAGGTCGGCCACGTGACGCTCCTCGTCATCCCTCAGATGTGTCAAGAGCAGTGTCGCAACAGGATCATCTGTTCTCCGCAGCACTCGGGTGACAAGGTCAAACATTCCACCCTCGCTCTCCTTGAGCTGCCTGAGCCTGCGTTCCAGCTTCACGCGGTCAATGTAGCGGTCGATCTTTGCGCTCCACGAGTCGCAGGGTGTCTCACGGACCATCTCCACGATGCTCTCAAGGAACTTGATATGCTTCCACGTATCCAGCCTTAGTTCCAGGTAGAGTAGCCGCACAGGTGTGTCCTGAGCGCCCTGCTCCGCGTCAGATATCTCCACCAGTGTCTTCTTCTCAAGAGCGATCTGCTCCTCAAGCAATCTCACAAGTTCGCGGTCGTCTTCGTTCAACTTCCTTCCCTGATTAACGATAGTTTAGTCATATATATATCTACCCATTCGTGAAACCCGACTCAGGGGAGAGTTGCCCTTGGTGCACAGAAACGAGCTACACAAACAGTGCACTACGTACTTCGGGATGGTCAAACTCGCCCTCGTGTTCGTACTCGTTGCCAAGAAACTGGTTGATCATCAACGCGGCGTAGTTTCCCGTCCCGACGGCCATTGCGACCTGTTGTGTTATGGGACGGACATCCCCCGCAGCCCACACACCCTCGACATTTGTCTTGCCCCGCTTGTCAGTGAGAATGTTTCCCTTATCGTCAACCTTCACGCCCAACTCCTGCGCGAGCTCCGACCGTGCCTCGTCCACAAAGGCCACAAAGAACACCTCTGCGCGCAGAACGCGACCATCGGACAGTCTCAGACTCTGGACTCTGCCGGGAACGGGAAATCTCACCTCTTCAATACGCCCGACTGTGTACTCAAAGGGGGAGTTGTCAAGCCTGCCTAGGTCCTGTGTCGCAAGGGGTACGTAGGCGTCATCGGTCATGAGTATTCGGACCCTTCTCGCGAACCTGCTCGCGGCATTGGCCACGTGAAGGGCACTCCCCACCGTACCAGCGTTGACAACGAGGACATCTTTTCCATCGCATAGAGGGGCCTCGCAGTCAGGACAATAGAACGCGGCATTTCCGACATTGGCCACAGGCAGCCACTTTCGCCAGTAGCCTCCGACCCTCGGGTGCTTTCGTGCCGTGCCAGTGGCGAAAATCAGCGTCCTGGCTCGGTAGGTTGCACGGTCAGACGTCCTATAGCTACGGTCGGTACGCACCTCGAACTTGGGGTACGCGCCTGACACATCCACCACGTTGGCGGCCTTGAACTCCGCACCTGCGGAACGTGCCGTGCCCTGCATCTGCCTGAGCAGCGTCCGGCCCTCGTGATAGGGCGCCCCTCCGATGAAGTTCATGATGGTGTTTGTGTGGAAGTGCATCGGACTGGTCCCGCGGTCCAGCACAAGGACGCGCCTTCTGTGAAAAGCAAGATGGAGGGCCGCGGAACAGCCCGCGGGTCCGCCGCCGACTATGATCGTGTCGTAGACTGCGTCTTCGTCGGACTGCTTCGCACCACTCATTGCTATCCTCGCCTATCCTTCGACAGTCTCGCGAGAGACAAGAAAAGGATTGTGAAGTGCCCAAAGAGGTGACACGGGCTTGTATGGCCGGATGCGATGCTCAATCAGGCTCGTGACCAGCGTTCACACGCAACTCATCCAGTGACCTCGGGCCGACATAGCACAGAGCGCCGATATCTGCGGCTGACTCATAGACCCAATCAATCAACTCGGGGCCTGTTGGATACTCGATTATGAACACGGCACATCCGGCGTCGAGGAACAGGCCCAGATCCTCCACGGCCCGCTGGCGCTGTTGAACAGGCTGGACCGTGTTGTCCAAGGTGAAGACGTCCTCACGGCCAATGCCGTCCACTGCATCTAGGTACTGGGGAAAACGTCTGGCGAGGGCCTCACCATTCTGCGGGAAGACCAAGAAGTCCTCTCTCAGTTCTTTTGCATGAGTAGACAGGGCGCTCACGAACTCGACCATCTTGGACGCAGCGTCCGACACTCCTCTGTCCTCGTAGTATTCATAGGCATCGATGATGTCAAGGTACACGCCATCAAAGCCTGTAGCCAGTACCCGGTCGACATAGCTCGACTCGTCGCCAAAGATGATGCTCTGCCATGAAGGGTCCCAGTATCTGACCTTGTAGTTGCCGGGCCAGTCCGGATTCTCGACGTCGAGCCACGAAGGAGCGCCCTCGTCCGGAACACCATTATGATCTGCGTCCCAAGACTCGTTCCAGTAGGGGCGGTAGGACTCCGCCTCGCCAATGCTGACATATGCCAGAACTATCTTGGAGGACTCGGAGTCCACCCCAGTCCGTATGGTGCTGATCTCATCAGCCGACCACGACTGGTTCTGTGTGGGATCGTAGTAGGGGTCGATGATGAGCAGGTCGTATCGGCTGGCTGCAAGCTGTGAGACGACATCCTCGCGGGGACCCATGTTGTCGTACTGGAGCACATAACCAAAGTCGTCAACAACGTGGTCACCGAGCTGGAATGATACGCTCTTGGTCCCATTCGCCGTGGGAGGGCGAATGACTATCACGATGCCAGCCACTACCACTATGACGACAATTGCCACTCCTATCGCTTGCGCCTTCTCCACGATTCGAGCCCCCATCAGCCTACGTCAATCATAGTTCGTGGTGCCAGACAGATCATCTCGGAACCTGAGAGAGTACCCGTTCAAGATGACTCACCATCGAGATGGCCCAGTTCCCGCCTCTGGTGACCAGGGACCTGACGTAGCCTATTGCGTCCTCGTACGCAGATGCAGCCTCAGCCTCAAGAGACTGAGGGTTAACTAGTTTACCAAGTTCAACCAGATTCTCGATGTGACGCGCCCTCGCCTCTTCAGGGAGATC
>JAGSHN010000027.1 GCA_029855935.1 Candidatus Thorarchaeota archaeon
GATGAGCTGTGTTTCCATTCCGTAGGGCTCGGCCAAGCGTTTCATCTCACGCTCAATCTCGTCGAACGGCGGCTGAATCAGGTCAATCTTGTTTCCGACGAGAATGAACCGGCCGCCATCTCCGTCTCTGAGACGCAGGCTGCTGTTCTCCTCTATTGCAGGAAGCCAATAGCCAAAGACGGCATCGAGTGTCGACATCCGGGTGACATCAAAGAAGAGAAGTCCGAGCTTGGCACCACGGATCATCGTCTTCAAGGTCTCAATGAACCGGAGTTGTCCGCCAAAGTCCCAGATTGATAGCGTGACCGATCGACCGTCACCGAGCGTGACTTTCTTTGTGTCAAAACTTGCGCCCACTGTAGTCCTCAACTTTGCTGGGTCGGGAAAGGTGCCTGTCGTCCAGCGGCTTGTGAATGACGTTTTCCCGCACTCAGTTTCTCCCAGTACGACTGCCTTGAGTATAGCCATCGTCCTGTCGCTCCGTTCTCGCCAGGCTGGTGTAAGATGCCCATCGCCTTTTTACTCTAGCTAGTACGACTTCGTAGACGATGACGGAGTGTCGGGCTGCTCAACAACAGGGAGATGGAAACCCCCACGAACAGGAACAACGTAATCGGTACGGGGATGACAAATGAGAGCATCACCGCGAACACGAGCAACACAATCGACAGCATGAACCAAGCAAAGTATCCTGCAGCGGTCCGTGCTCCAAGCCTGTACAGACGTCGAACGGTGTACGCATAGGCTACAATCCCCACAACGAGCATCCCGGCGGGCGCCCAGAGGAGCGATTCGAGTGTCCAGCGTCCTGCAGATGCGAAGTCGTGCGCAAGAACGCTGACGACCGTCACAAACACCAAGAAGACGCGACGAGCAAGCGAGACGTATCTCTTCGTTATGGTCGCAATTGCTGCGACGACGAAGGCACCGATGGTGCCGTTTCCAAGCACCCACTCCAGCCACTGAATGTCAAGAAGTACTAAGTTCGGGTAGCTGAAGGCCCACTCGACTATGTGCAGAGTAACGAGAAGAGAGGCCGCTACAAGTGACGCCGTGATATAGCTTGGCACGGAGGCCTTCGTAGTGGTGGCCTGCTGTGCGAAGAAGTCAAGGGAGAAGAGACTTGCAAACACGGGTAACGTTGCGATCACAACGAAGGCCAGACGGAAGTAGTCCGCGTCAAGTGCAAGCGCCAAGGCAATCGGAGCCACGTTCATCACAGCATAGAATACCGTGTACAGACTCGCAATGAGTCGCCACGGACGAGTCACAGAGGCCAGCAGCGCTGCGGAGAGGGCTGCGGGAACAAAGACGTAGGGCATCAGCTGCAGATTCGTGATAAGCTGTCCGGTCAGTATCAGGGTCCACACTATCAGGAAAGACCCCTCGATGCCGAGAAGACTCGCTGCAAAGGGACTCGGCGAGGAGTAGAGAATCCACACCGTGAGGAGAAGGGTGAGCGTGAAGAGCACGGCGAGGGACAGGACCATCAGCTCGTAGGTAGTGGTAGGGTCGAGAACTATTGGCACGATCACCGCGAGGCCAATGAGTACCGTTGTCCCGGCGTACCCAAGACGATGTATGACGCTAGAGTCAGTAGCGATGTGAATGACTGCATTGATGAGGAAGACCATGTAGAAGGTGATTGGCAGACGCTGTGCGGTCAGATCGGGCCAGAACACGCCCACAAGGACTATCACCCCAATCGTGACCGTAGCGGCACCAAAGAAGGCGAGAGCTCGTACTGTACTGGACGACAGGCCGTGTCTCACGCCAGCGACTGCTCGCACATAGATGCCCAGAGCCAGCACAAGCAGAACAAGCGACATCACCGAACCAAACTGGAGAACTGTGTAGTAGTCCATTCTCTCTCACGCTCCACGGCTCCTGACCATTGGCCTGAAACTCCGCTTCAGAGTACCATACGCCTCGGATGGAACGCTCTTCAGTAGGATCAGCCCCGTTAGTACCCATATGATGATATTCACAATCAGTTGAGACCTGTCAGAGTACAGAACAACTCCCGAAGCAAGTAGGGCACTGACTGTAAAGGCGAGCAGTCGCTTCGCGGCAGTATCGCGTCCTAGCCGCCTCAGGTCAATCATTATCTTTGACATCAGGCCGACCGCTATCACAATGAAGACGATGAGAGGCAGATACAGAAGCTCTAGCTCGTAGCGTCCCGCATTGATCCACGGAAAGCCGAGTACGATGAGTACTGAGCTGAACACCAGCAAACTGTCAATCCCCCACTCTATTGCCCAGCCACTGTAGGTGGCTGTCAGTGCAGCCAGCATGAACGACGACACTGCTACAAGACCCAGTAGCCAGTCGGTGTACACTATGTAGGGGTCCCAGACGCCGTGGATGACGGACAACAGCAGTGTTCCCGCATCTTCTCCAGACAGGTGGAGCCCCTCAGCAGCGTAAGCCCAGTTCACAAAGTGCGAAACACCAATGAGCAACATAGACGTGGTTGTCAGGGCAAGGAACTTTGGCGTGCGCGCTTTGGTCTCCGCAGCCTCCTTGGAGAAGAAGTCCAGTGGGAGAACCCACAACAAGGACACAATCATCGACGGAACTACAAATGAGTAGATCGCAAAGTCATTCGAGAGCATAGACGCAATCACTATTGGAAGCCCTGATCCCAAGGTGATAGAGACCATCGCAAGGTCCAAGATGAGCCTCCTGGGCCGCCCAACCGAGGCCAGCGTCGGTGCCATTATTGACACTATCAGCAGAGCAATCGGAGAGTACTGAGGAAACCGAGTGAGTGGTCCCGCAGCCACTATCGACCCATAGGCGAAGTTTGCCAAAGAAACTGCAAAGATGGATATTGAGAAGGGAGATGGTGAAACCAGCATCACTTCGAGGGAGACGAGCAGAAGAATCCCAGCAACGAGAATTGCCACATAGAACATGAGCCTGAATGCTAGGCCCGTTACAAGGAGCGTGACGATAGTGGCAGTGAGAAAGAACGCCGACAGAATGTAGACAACCCAGAGCCAAAGCCTGCGCTCAATGTATGCAGTGGCTGCCGATGAGCCCAGAGTCACCAAAGCGATGGCGTAGAGCGTCTTAGTCCATTCAAAGGAGTACAACGTTGCAAGGGAAGTCAGCGCTGCAAAAATCAGAGAGAGGGCATAAAGAATGAGCGCCTTCCTTGTCGTTGCCGAGATTGATGAGCCAATCTGTTTCAGTGTCGCCGCAAATATGACGATGCCCAGAATCGATATCACGATGCCAGCATATGCCGTGAGCAGCAAGACGAGCGCATAGTCCATCAGAAGGTCCTCCTATCTCCAGAGATCGCCAATCTCTTTACCTCTTCGCCTAAGAGCGCTCTCAACCTCCGATGAGAGCTCCGCATCAGAAGCACTTGGATTCTTCATCACCGCCTTGAGAGCGTCCTCGACCTCCCGCTCACCATCACCCTCGGAGATGAACACTATGTCATCCACCACGCAGTATCCGATGACACCCCGGTCCGATTTCATAAAGCTGGGAGTCAGATTGGACATCCCTGAGCCGGTTCCTGAGAGTGCTGCAGAGACCAGCTGAACGATGCCAGTGAGAAGGGCAAGGCGCTGTTCGTCTTCCTCCCTGTCGGGATATATTATTGCGGACTGCATTGTGTCCATATGAACGCGTACTACAAGTCGAACTGTCAAAGTCACTCACCACCAAACGCTCTTGAAACCCAGTCGAGTCCGGACACGGGCTTGCTCTCCTCCTCCTTTCTGAGCGGAACGACAACATCCCTGATGCCAAGTCCGTTGGGCGTGTTGTAGAGAGTCACAAGAAGCTCGTGCCCCTGCTTGCACCGGACTATGATTGTGGGGGAGCGCCCGGTGCTTGTGATCTTGGTCTTGATCTCGGCCTCCTCCTCCCCAGTCATCTCTATCTCAGCGGGACTCCTGCATTCCGGGCACGAGAACACTATCTTCATCGATGCATCCCTTCGATGCTCGCTCGTGAACAATACTTTAAGCTTCTGTGGATGGACACCACACCGCAACAACGGCTCTGAGAGAGGAGAGCAGATTGTCCAGTCCGTCCACGACAGCCGCCGTCATCCGGATGGCCACGAGGGACGCATAGAGACCCACGGCTCGTCCAGATCACCCGCCATCACACCCACTGGCAGGTATGGAGTATCGAACCCTATGCCGACGTCTCCTTGAGAGTCCACCATTATCAGTCCGGCCTCCCCCGTCGTGCGATCCCTGAGCACCCTCATTATGTTATGTGTGGCATCCCTCACCGTTGAGCCCTCTTCAACGTAGTGAACGGCCATCCTCGCCATTGTTATGCGCAGTATCTGTTCACCACGACCAGTGCAGCACGCTGCAGCAACCTCGTTAGCGTAGACGCCAGCGCCCACTATGGGAGTGTCTCCGACACGTCCTGGCAGTTTCCCAGTCCAGCCGCTCGTGGAAGCAGCACTTGCAAGACGGCCGTACAGATCCACAGCAACAGCGCCGACCGTATCGCAGCCCTCAGCCAAGGGAGTCATCCCTGTGACACCGGGAGCGACCTCCTCACGGTAGCCCTCTCTGACCATCTTCTCATACAGTCTGATTGCGCCATCGGCGACGAACTGCATGTTCGGCGTTCGCTCAAGCACGTATCTGGCGAGGGAGATCGGATGCGTGATGCCGCGTACCGCCATCACGGCACCGCTCTCAAGACGGTTTCCGTCCATGATGATTGCATCAAGCTCGACGAACCCCTCTGCGTTTGGAGCGGCGCCCCTCCCCGCGGTGAACAGACCGGAGTCCTCCATTACCCAGACCGCTGCCTCGACGGCCTCGAGCGCCGTGCCGCGCTCAAGCATCACCGCATAGCCCTTTGATGAAGCCCGCCTCACTGCCTCAAGGATTGCCGGATGATCAGACTCCTTGAAGGATGTTGCCCCGCCGTGAACGACTATGACCGGACGCCTCATTTCGGGCACAAGTCGCAGCCACGTTCCAACAAGAAAAAAGTATCGAGAGAGCATTGTGGTCGCTGTCGCTCTTAAGCTCCACGCGCCCGGCTGACCACAGCCCCAGAGGACTGCAGGGCATTTGCAATTCTAGACAGTATTGTAGCAACGTGCCACCAGTGGAGGCTATCATCCCATCACCGTACCAATGGTCAGACAACAAGACACCACACCTGAACGGGGAACCAGTCCGCATGGCCCCTGATCTTCTGCCCTCCCCCTCCTCTGTTGGTTGCGGTCCTGGTCCCCCAAACGGCGGCCACAATACTGGCGGGTCACGTCCACTCGCCTTGCTCCTTTTCGTGTGGCCGCCGGACCAGCGACTGTGAGCAGAGCGTGCGAGAGAGAGTGCCAGGTCGCCGGACATTGACCGAGGTCAGCGCTGAGAAGCGTGCGAGTCGGTCACGGTGTCTCAGAAGCCCATCCGATGGAGCTCTCTACGAAGGAACTCTCTCGTCGTCACGAGCTCATTCCACCTTGCCGCAAACTTCTCGGGCTCAATCTCCTGACGCCTATACTTTAGCTCCAGCTCTTGGAGTTCGAGATCGGTCTCCGTTATGCGATCGCGCAGCATCTGGGCCATCAGTGCCGCGGTCTTCTCCTCGGTGTCCGTCGGCCGCTGCACAGAGACAATCCGGCCGTCCAGAATCCTGTAGATGCGGTCGGTCTGACGCGCAATGGCGGGGTCGTGCGTCACGATAATGACCGTCTTCCCCATCTCCTTGTTGACCCTGTGAAGAAACTCGACAACCCTTGCCCCGGTCTCCGTATCGAGATCGCCCGTGGGTTCGTCACAGATGAGGATTGGCGGGTCGTTTGCGAGCGCCGCTGCAATCGCCACACGCTGCTTCTCGCCACCAGACAGTTCGTCAGGCTTGTGATTCATCCGGTCTTGGAGGCCCACGGTCTCGAGAAGTATCTCTGCTCGTTTCCTCCGCTCGGACTGAGGAGCATTGACAGCAAGCATCGGGAGCTCGACATTCTCGAACGCGGTGAGCGTGGGAATGAGGTTGAGAGTCTGGAATATGTGACCAACAATCCTCTGACGTAAGTAGCCAAGCTGAGCAGGCGTGGCTGCAGTGATCTCTCTTCCCGCCACCCACACTTGTCCTGCTGTCGCTGATGTCAGGCCCCCAATGATGTTGAGCAGAGTCGTCTTGCCAGAGCCTGACGGGCCCACAATGGCAATCATCTCGCCCTGTTCGATGCTCATCGAGAGCCCTCTCAAGGCCTGAATCTCCACCTTGCCAATACGATAGACCTTCACCAAGTCTTTCGTCTCTATGTAACTGACCATCCCTTCTCACCTACTCCCTGAGCACGCTGATCTTCTCCTCTGTCAAGCGCGAGGCCAGTAGCACTGGTATCAGTGCCGCAATGACCACGATCATGACAATCGCAAACATCTCTAGACCCACAAGGAGGTCGAGGACGATACGGGGGCGGACCAGCTGCATTGCGTTCTGACTCTGGTTGGCAATCTCGCCGAAGAGCTGTACGAGCCCGGTCCCGAGCCCCAACAACAATGAGAAGACCACCATGACCAGTACTTCACCGAACAGTACCTTCAGCACTTGCCTGCGCTCGAAACCTCTGACACCAAGGAGAGTCACCTCGTACTCCTTCTCCTTCAGTGTCAGCCCCACAACCAGAACCGTACCGACTACGGCAAGAACAAGTGCAAAGAGTATGCCCACCCACCGCGTACGAACACCAGCCATCTGAAAGTCATTCTCCTGCAATTCCTGTATCTCTGAGGTCATCGAGTGGGTCTCCACATAGTCTGGAAACATCGATGCAAGCTGTTGCTCAATCTCGGTGCCGTTGAGGTCGGGTGCTGTCTTGACCAGCAGATGAGGCTGGCAGGAGGACAACAGTCCTGCCGACTCAAGAAAGTCGGTCGGCACGAACGACGGGTACAGTCCCGCAAGGGCGAACTGGCCCACGAACTCCTCGAGAGGACTCGCATAGCCAACGAGCTCCACAATCTCAAGCCTGTAGGCGTCGCCCAGAGCTCTGATCGTGATGAAGTTCCCCACCCGGAGGTCGAGCTCACGTGCCACGGATATCGAGAGCATCACCTTTGACCCAGTGAAATTGTCAAGCGCGGACATCGGATTCCCACTGACGAACCAGCCATTCTCGTAGAACGCCGTTTTGGCCCACTCGGTGGCATTGATACCGCGTACCTCCAATGGACCCATCGTGGTGCTCAGCGAAATACGGTACTCAACTGTCACCGAGACGACTCCGTCTAGGGTCCGTGTAGCCTCAACGACAGGGGTCATATTGTAGCCGGCCGGAAACACCACGGAGACATCAGAACCCACGGAGTACTGCATATTGCGGAGCGTCCAGTCGGCCTCAGAGTACAGGCTGCCGACACTGTAGACCCCGTACGCCACAATCAGCGACAGGACAAAGACCAGGGCCGCGTTTCTGACGGGGTTCCTCCGTACGTTCCGCGTGGCAAGCCGTCCAAAGGCGCCAAAGAATCGTCTCGCAGCACTGACTATCGCCGCCTGAAACTTCTGCGACCCACGAAGCAGTATCTTGGTCAGCCCGTACAGGAACAGAATTGGCCCCACAAATCCGAGAAATACGTCGACAGGTGTCCATATGGCAACGACAATGTACAGTATCAGATTGACTCCGCGGGCAAGGGCCAGCACTGACAATATGTTGATCCCAAGTGCCCACATGATGATCTTGTACGTACCAAGTAGCAGGGCGATTGTGGGCAGCAGTCGCCTATACTGACGACGCTCCTCGATGTAGACGTACTGCTTCAGCGCATCAAGAGGTTCCAAACTGGCCGCGCGATCCGCTGGTCCACGCACCGACCACACCGCAAGTATCATTGTGAAGATAACTATGACCACAGCATCCATCGGGGTACTGGCAATGACGGGCATCAGCGACTCAAGACCGGATCCTGCGATGGCGCATCCCATTCCCGCAGCCAGCACAACGCTCAGGGCGCCGGTGCTGATGCCGATTATCGCGGCCTCCATCAACAACATCCCGCGAATTCTCTTCGGGCTGAAGCCCTTCGTCTGCAGCAGACCGAACTCCCGTCTCCGCAGGTTGTAGCTGACATCACTGAGCATCGTTGACGAGTACCAGCTCATGAATATCACAGGCACGGCCATCGCGACGAAGCTCAAGACGATCAACGAACCTATTGCTGACAGAACCGTCAGCAAAGGCGTGATGATGCTGGTGACCCGCGTGTTGTACTCAGCGGTGCGGTCTTCAATCTTCGCAACTGCCTGTTCGACGTTGCTGAGTGATCCTGAGAGATCGTATGGGTTGATGAGCGTATCACGGTCCAATCTACAGAGAAAGGCAGTCTGAACCGCCATCAGCACCACATCGTCGTGGTTCTCGTACCACTTGAGAAGTGGTGCTATCGTCTTCTCCCAGTCTACGAGAAGTACGTTGTAGACCCGCTGATTCTGTTGCCGCTGTCGACCCCCACTCAGCTGCTCAAACACCGAGATACTTGAGGGATTGAAGAGACGGGCAGTGTTCTCCGAGACGTCGACAAAGCCAGCGACCGTGAGATTGACGAACACGTGACCCACGAAGGGAGGACCTGACAGAAGAAGAGGGATGTCAACAGTGAGGACCTCCCCGATGGACAGGAGAGAGGCGTTTACTGAAGAGGCCACCACGTACGTCTCATTCGCGGCCAGTGCTGCCGACCCGTTGATGTGGTGAAGAGACGACATCACGGACGAGTTATCGAACATCCCTACCACAGTGAACGATTGCCCGAGTGTCGCATTATGGGTATAGGTCATACCACCGTACCTGTCTGCGATCTCCACCTCCGGTAGAGAGTTCAGTACGCTCTGCACCTCGGACAATTCCGAACGCGTCCAGGTGACGTTGTTGGCCACTACGTGGACGTCATAGTCAATCTCGCTCAGCGCCGTGGAGACAGCATCAGACGTGAGAACATCCGCAGACATCAGCATGCTCCCAAAGAAGGTCCCTGCAACCAGCACACCGATTACAAGCGCCAGTGTCAGCCTATAGCCACGAGCAACTCTCTTGAGAGCATACTTGAACATCAACCACACTCCAGCACCTTTCCGCCCAAAACCTCGTTAAAAGGCCACTGTACAAGGCATCTAGACGATTGATGCTGTACCATGCAACACGACTCTACCAGCGACCCTTCTACTAGGATCTCCGCCTTCTGTCATAGACGTACGTGACGGCTATGGTCGCCAGAGCAAGCACCAGACTGGAGCCCACCACCCACGGCTCGGTCACCGTCAGGTCGGGGATCTCAGGCGGAACATGCGTATCGATGTTGATACGGTAGCTGGTCGCCGAGTTGTTCGCCATATCAAAGGCCATCACATACAGTGCATAGGTGCTGTTCGCCTCCAGACGAGGGACTTCCGTGACGTACAGCGAACCATTGAACTGCATCGAATAGTTGTGCAGCGAGACTCCCCGACGCTCCACAAACAGTGTGACGTTACGAACTCCTGACTGCGGGTCGGACACATTGGCCCATGCCCTGAATGATGCGACCTGCGGATTGCCTTCAATCCCCCACGCACTGATCTCCGGACGTAGAGTGTCTACAGCAGAGCATGACCCGACCAACAGAGATGTCGTCAGGACAACCGCAATGAGTGCGGTGACGACCACCCGTAAACGACATCCCAGTGAGGGCTCCGCGGTCATAGTCTCACCAGTCCCAGCTCACAAGATATGCTAATCAGTGAACCGATTGAAGCACTCCGGAGCAGAACAACCGCGGACACAGAGAGAGAATAGGGGTGCAACAAGAAGAGGGTGGGCGCAGTTGCCGGGGCAATACGACGCTTGCCGCGCCACCACCTATCAAACACATTTCATTTGAGCGTCGTATTCCACGCGTCCCCTTTTTGAGACGCGTGCAAGTCACTCGCCGCACGCCAAAGCGAGTGAACGACCCTCGGTCTTGTCGACTGCGCCCATTATTCAGGTGACAACGAATCGGTATAAACTTTGCCAGAACTACGTCATCCCCACCTCACTGGTGAGATGCGGCGATGCTCAGGAGTCCCGGCGAAGACATCCATATCATATCAAATATGCATAAAAAACATCTGGTCACATACGCCTCGCGGACGAATCCCGCGCCATAGTATCGGGGGCGCTGAACAGATTGAGTGAGGGGCAGGAAGAGATTGGAAAAAGAAAGAGGGGGTGAGGGGCCAAGCCCCTCTCACTGCGTTGTCTCGACAGATGTCACTTGCCCGTCGTGCGTCTGCGACGTCGACGGAGAGCCAGCGCGGCGAGTCCGACAAGCAGCGGCGTACCACCTACGGACACGGCGACAGTGAGGCCGAATGCGGAGAAGTCAGACTCGGCCGTGGCAAGGAATGTACCACCCGCGGCTGGCTGAGTGCCATTCGTCACGACTCCGACGAGGCTGCCCTCGAAGTATGCAACATCCCAGGCAGGCTCCGAGTCAAACTCTGCAGCCACAAAGCCCTCGACGAATCCCGGTGCTGAATGATACATCGTGGTAGTCGCTGCGTCGGGATCCCATATGACCAGTGTGTTGCCAGCAGAGATCACTGCCGAGTCGTGGTTCCCAGTGGCGATTGCTCGGACACTCATTGGGCCGACGTAGCTGCCTGCGGACCACAGCGCGACCCACGTCTGGGTAGAGCCTCGACCAAAGTGGACTCCCTCACCCTCTACTGCAACGGCCACGCCATCAGCACTGACGCCCGACTCCCATTGTCCTGTGGCGACCGAGGTTATCGCGCCGGTCATTACCTGAAGCCAGAAGTTCTGGCCAGTCGCTGAGGCATTGATTGTCCTCACGGTCGCGCCCGTGGCTGCGACAACATCGTCGACACCATTCTCATCGAAGTCACCGACAGCGATGTCGGTCAGGGTGGGACCCGTGAGGTAGTAGTGCTGACGGACGCAGGAGCCCGAGAACATGTACACTGATGTTCCCGCGGCGAGAACAAAGTCAAGCCCTGTCAGGCCGTCGAACTCTCCTACTTCGAAGTCGACCAGCGATGCGCTGATGTTCACATCGGTGACTGCCTGCTGTACTCCATTCGAGTAGCAGACTGCGTATGTGAGCGGTGCAGACGTGCTGAAGACCACAACATATTCGTCGCCCAGCACTCCGTGGATGAAGTCGCCAGTCATCACACCAGCGGCCTCGGTGCCGAAGAGGTGGTCAATCGACGAGATGATGTGACCAGTAGCCCCATCGATGCCGAAGACGCGGGTGAAGCTTGGTGGGTCAGACCGACCAAGGGCCAAGATGTCGAGCACCGAGTCGCCGTTCAGGTCGCCGAACGTGACCTGCTCCACGTGCGCCCACTGGGACAGGTTCCACAGCACCGACATCGTCTGCGTGCTGTATGCCCAGAGATACTCGCCCTCCGAGACGATCAGCTCATCCACAGAGTCACCATCGAGGTCCTGTGCCCAGACGCCATCGACATCAGTTGCATAGTTCTGCGACCAGTAGAGGCCCCAAGATGTGTACGGCGTCGGCCGCGTGTCGGCACCCGCCTCCAGCATCCTGACAACGTACAGTGTGCCGTTGTCAATGGAACCAACGATCTCGTCCATCCCGTCGCCGTCAACGTCAGCTGCAGCCGCGGCGTTGTAATTCTGGTTCTCGATGTCGAACCAGAGCACGCGACCAGTCAGGGCATCCAGCGCCACAAGGCCGCCGCTGTCAAGTGCCAGCGCCAGCCCCAGCCGACCATCCGTGAAGGAGCCCTCGTAGGACCCCCGAATCACGCCGGCAAGTGGCGCGTACGTCCAGACCTCACGACCCGAGGCGAATTCCTCGTAGTGCACGGCCTTGTTGGTGACCAGCATGGCCTCAAGCTGGGAGTCGTCATCATAGTCTCCAGCGTACAGGAAGTACGGTAGCTCGCCAGCCGGAAGCGTCTGGGTGGAATTGTAGAGCAGGTCGCCCGTCCGTGGATCCACAATTACAAATCTGTCCCTATAGGTGATGAGATCGTCATATCCGTCGCCATTGTAGTCCAAGACCAAGGGGTTGACGTAGGTCGAGCCGACGGTCTCCTCAAGGTGCAGGATCACAGTGCCGTTGCTGCCGTAGAGAAACGTCACGGTACCGTTCAGGTCGACAAGGGCCAGGTCAAGCTCCGGCCTACCTGAGAAGTTGCCAGCAGCAATCCTCGGCGCCGACAGCAGGCCTCCTCCAAGGAACCTCGACCAGAGTACGGTACCATTGGCAGCCCACACCTTGACCGTGCTGTTGGAGTTCGTCGCTATCACCTCTGGACCCGGACTTGGAGCCACATCAGCGACGTATACGTTCCCAGCCCAGTGGAACATAAAGGTGATACCGGTGAACACACGCCGCCACAGGAGAGTCCCATTCGTGGCGTCAAGATACGTGTAGTTGCCATCCGAGTGAGACACGCCCAAGCGCAGACCATCGGAAGTGTTCGCAAGGTACATCTCGTGCACACCTGAGCCAGGCCCAGGATAACTCCACAGAATGCTGCCGCCAGCGCCGTCGAAGGCAGCAATCGTGCCGTTCGTAGATCCCACGATTACCTCATCCTCTCCATCTGAGTCGATGTCATAGGGGATGACATACCTGAGAGAGCTGTACGGGACAGCGCCAGCATCGTGGGTCGCCCATACCTGCTCGCTGAACGCAAGCTCCACTGGCGGGAGCGAGGAGTCGTCAACCTCGAAGATGAAGACCTCTCCGCGTTCGCAGGAGACACCAATCTCCTCGTAGCCGTTGCCGTTGGTGTCATAGACCGTGACACCAGTGACATCGTACGGGAATGGGCTCGACACCCAGGCCTCTCTGTGCCTCATCAGTGCACCGCCAAAGTTCGAGTTCTGCAGCTCGTACACGCCGACCCTGTCGTCAAAGCCGGCTGCGACCTCTCTGCGGCCGTCGTTGTCGGTGTCGCCTGCATCCATCGAGGTGACGCCACCGATGTTGTAGTGGACGAACCGTGACGAGGGGTTGATGCCGTAGATCAGGTCTGCGTGCTCCTTGTAGAGCTTCCCCGTGTAGTAGGGATTGCTGACATCGAGGAGTCTGCCCTGTGGACCTGCAAGATCATAGATTGTGCGAATGGAATAGTCAAAGACGTAGACGTAGATGAAGCCACCGCCGACCATTCCAACAATGGCAGGACTGTATGCCGATGGGACGTACAACGGCGCAGGCGAGGGCTGGGCCCACGGATGGAGGTACGTGACTGTTCCATCAGGGTTGTCAACCCGCTGCACGTAGTTCGGCAGGCTGGGCATCTGATGACCCTCGTGCCAGACCAGAAGGTCGTTGGAGTACGCCATCTGCAATCGGTCCTCCACTGGTGCCGCTGGTACCTCGTAGACGACCATCAGAGTGTCCTCAGGCGAGTCCAAGACGCCAAGGTCAGGGAAGACCTCGTCAAAGTAGGATGTCGTCACCTGATGCAGTGGCCGGTCGGTCCAGATGAAACTGCTGTTCGTGGTGACAACAAAGATGTCGAGATCGGTCTTGGCAACACTGGCGTTATTGGCGGATATGGCCAAGGCCCAGCCTCCATCATTCAGCGCCTCAAGGTCGATGCTGGTCACGGCGTAGTCCGTGTAGTCCCTGTAGTTGACAGCGATGCCACCTATGTTCCACGTCCCGCTCCAAGACGAGGTATATCCGTAGTAGGGACGTTTGCCAGTCGTCGACAGGTAGACAATGCCGAGGGTGCCGTCGCCGAGGAGATAGGGCTTCGGCATTCTCCTGGTCGAGGCAGTGGTTATCTCTATCATGTTGGCCCTGTCCCAACCTGTGGAGTCATAGTACCGCATCATGTAGAAGTAGTAGACGTTGGAGGAGCCGGTCCACAGCTCGGCGCGCCACGCAAGGTACAACGTACCGTTGGGTGCGAAGTACAGTGCCGGATCCATCTCAGCGATGACCGTCCACGTCTGATGTTGTGGGTATGTGTTTGGAGTGACCTGAGCAGTCCCAGACCAGGCATCGGCAGATACCCCGTAGAGTCGCCAGAAGAGCCGCGGACTTCCCGTGCTTCCGTCAACGAACACGTCCATGATGAAATCGTGGTTTGTGTCCAGATACGCGAGGTCATTCTGGCCACGGAGGGCGTACAGAGTGGTGTTCTCCTCGCCAGCGCGTGCGGGGCCGGCATCGATGTACGGGTGATTTGGCGAGGATGTCACAATCTCAGCATTCGTGTAACCAGAGTCCGTACCGTTCCACTCCCAGACATCGAAGCCTTTCCCGTGACCGACGATGATCTCCTGATACGAGTCGTAGTCCTGATCATCAATCATCAGGGCCGTGACGGGGTTCCAGTAGACGTACTCGTGAGGCGGGCTCCAGACCTCCTCAAAGCTGAATCCCTTCCACTCATAGATCTTTAGGAAGCCGTCCTTTCGGCTCTGAGTCACATTGAAGAGACCTCCAAATATCACCTCGCGGTAGCCGTCCTCATCGGTGTCGCCAGCCACGATAGCGTCGATCCGTGCAGCCTTGAACTTCTCCTGAGCGCCGTTTCCGACGAGATAGAAGAGCCCGTCCATCGAGCCTCCCATGAAGTAGTCAGCTGCGGCGTCCCAGTTGTTGTACGGGACATTGAACACGAACAGGTATGGCCCAAGAGCAACTATCAGCTCTCGCATATCGTTGTAGTCGAAGTCGTTCCCTGCACCCAGCGCTGTGATCCGCGGCACATAGCTCCACCCGACCGTCGTGTTGAACTGGGAGTTCCTGAAGTCGATCGTGTAGACTAGCCGGTAGGTGTCGTCGATTCCCGTGTCTTCGAAGACGTACAACTGCATCCCGGCTGCAGCCACTATCTCCTTCTTGCCGTCAGAGTCGAGGTCAACATCCGCAAGAAGTTCGTCCACGTGATTCCATATCACGCGGCTGAAGTTGCCCGAGATGCCCTCAAGCTTCTCCCAATAGTACGGGCTCGTTGTGCTCCTGACCGTGTAGTTCACGTCAAACGAGCGGAATGCCCGTTTGTAGGTGTTGTTGAGCATATGCTCGAACACGTAGAGGTTGTTGTCGTAATCGCCGACTATGAGCTCCCCCTTGCCGTCGCCATCCACATCACCGGACGAGACCGTCAGAGTCCATCCGTTGAGCTCATCGCGAGTGCTCCAGCTCTCCGTCACGTGATAGCCGAAGTTCCACACGTTTGCATTCTTCGCTATTGAGAAGTCGTACCTGCGAACTTCGGGATACGTTGCAAGGAGGTAGGAGTTTGACTGATTATAGGATGGCCAGAAGGTGAGGAGATTCGAAGCGACTGACGTGTAGGCAACAAACACGTACTCGGCTTGGGTGAACGTGGACCATCCGACGTAGTCAAACGTGTACACATAGGAGTCCCAAGGCAGACCGTGTCCCAGCGGCACAACGCGGCCCTGTGATATCTTGTAGACCCGGAAGGATGTTTCTGGGTCGGAGTTCACAAAGAGCCGCTTGTTCTCGACCCAGTGCGGGTTGTTTACGTCACCGACATTCTCCCAGTAGGTGAAGCCATCACGCCCGTCATAGCTGAGCACCAGATCTATGTCACCGTCGTTGTCAAAGTCGCCAACTGAGGGCTGGCCCCAGAAATAGTTCATCTCTCGGGAGTTGACCTCCTCGAAGTACCCGGGATGCAGTCGGAACTGTGGCCGTCCAGTCTCGGTCGGACCGATATTCTCGCAGTAGTAGACGAAGCCTGTGGAGAGGATCATATCATTGTCAAGGTCCCCATCCCAGTCTACGAACTGCACATATGGTCCAGCCTTGGCCTTTGAGAGAGCATCCACTATGTCACCTGTCGCATCAATGGCCTCTGGCTTGTAGTAGGCCACATACGGGCTGGAATAGTCCGGTCGGTGGTAGAACGACAGGTATCCGTTCATGCCGCCCGCGGTGTCGTAGTCCCCACCGGATGCTATGTCGTTACTAAGATAGCTGACGACTGCGTACGGGGCCTCAGGACCATTGTACGGTTCTACAAGCTGACTGAACATCTCGACCGAGACTATGTCGTACCCAGTCATCGTGTCGATGGCAGAGAAGTCGGCCGTCAAGTCACTATCCACCTCAAGGGAACCGCCCACCGCGGAGTACACTGTTATTCCGCCAGTCGAGTTGACGGTCAGGACATTCCACGGGTTCGTACCTCCGACCCAGTCGTTTGTGACAACATCGCCAACTGACCAGTAGAAATAGCTGGAGTTGGCAATGGGCGTGTAGCTTCCGGGGTAGAGCCAGACAGGGAGCCTGCTGCCGCCGGCCTGCACTGGAATCATATCCCACACGTTCGTGCCAACCGTGAAGAAGTCGTCACGGCCGGAGTCCCACACAAGATCGTATGAACCACCGTACTTGAACGCGAGGATGTTCCCAGTGACCGTCGCCACAATGAGCTTGTTGCTCTGGTCAGGTGGTCCGTTGAGACCGAAGCTCTCGGAGAGCGGGCCGATTGTCACCGTCAGAGCAGTTGTTATCTGCGTGTACACCTGAGCCAGCTCAATCGAGTCGATGTAGTAGACTCCACCGTTGTACACTGAGATTCGAATGTACCTGAACCAGTCCCACTTTCTGCGACCGAGCGCATCATCAACATCCACGTACAGGTGATTGCCGATGAAGGAGTATCTGCCCGGGTCAACCTGCTCGAAGTCCGTGCCACTCTGTGAGACCGAGATGTTCATCTCTGAACGGACGGACGCGGTCACGGGATCTCTAAGGGTGATGTCAAGATCCCAATCAGGACCAGCACTGCCCGTGCCCTCCTCGTCCTTTCCAAAGTCGATGACAGCAGTGGCATTATCCACATTCGCTATCGACGAGTCGAACACCGAGTAGTAGCCATCGGTTTCGTTGGCCATTCCAGTGTTGAACGGATAGCACTCCGCATCGGGATAGAATACGCCGCCACCGACGTACTGATAGCTTATGGGCTCTGGATACAGCGTGCCGTTCCCGAACTGGTAGGACACGTTGTTAGCTGTGACGACACTGTCGGCCCAGAAGTCGAGTCTCCACGGAGAGTCGCTCTCAGCCTGCCAGGCCTCCCACGGCCTGTAGACCTTCTCATAGGTGTAGGTCTCACTGGCCTCGTCCCAGTCCAGCACAAACACACCCTGTCCCTGCGCGACCAGAGCGATCTCGTCGCCTGGTGTGTTGTCGAGCTCTCCGACCTCCATGTCCATTATTGGAGTCCATGTGTAGTTCTCGGATGTCCACACGAGTCGGTAATGGTTGTCATTGATGAGCGGAAACGGCTCGCCATTGATTGTCATCGTGACGCCGTCATTCTCGAACACGTAGACACGGCCCTCACGAGTTCCCGCGACAATGTCAGGCAGACCGTTGTTGTTCGTGTCGCCTGTCGCAATCGTGTAGATCCGTCCGTCAATCACGTCGCCAGAGTTCCAGACCTCCCGATACGTAATCCAGTGCTCTGGACTGAACGGATAGCCACTATGGTTGTCGTATTCAAAGCACCTCACTTTGCCATCCCAAGAACCGACGACAATGTCCGGTCGGTAGTCGCGGTCGACATCGTCGATTCGGACGGCAAATGCCCTGAAGGTGTACGGGCTCGACCAGACGTGGTCGAACATGTTCTCGGTGTTGGCATAGGGGTCGTAGAGATGCCTCTGCTCGAAGACGTGTACGCGCCCGTCCGAGCTGGCAGCGACTACCTCGAGAAAGTCGTTCAGGTCGGTATCACCCCAGGCCAGCGACAGTATGTCACCCTGAATGATGCCATCGCCACTGTCCCACACCTTGTCGAAGTTGCCAGTCTCGGGATTGTACCTGAAGATGTGAATCTCGTTGTCATAGAGATAGCCACCCCCGACAGCAAGGAATCCGGTGTCCTCGTCGTAGGCCAGCGCGTGAACAGCAGCCTTTGTCTTCCATGGCTCGTACGTCACCCTGTAGTTGTTGGCGCCGTCCTGCAGCACAAGCCCGACATCGTCAGTCGGGTCGACACCCGGTGAGATGTCCTCGAGGACGCGTGCTATCTCATTCTCACGCAACGGTGAAACTGCCTCCGGAGTGGCTCCCTCTGTTCCGACCTGATCAGCCGCCTCCAAGGCGTTCTCAGATGTGACTGGAACTGCAGGAACAACAGAGAAGGTTCCCACTATCATCAGAACAAGTGCAAACAGGGTCAGTATTTTCATCTGCTTCATCTCATCACTCTCCTCCTCTCTTCCCCTTGGAGGGGCCTTTTCTTGTCGAACTCGATTTCTTCTTCGAAGTAGTCGTCCCCCGGGACGAGGTGCTCTTCGTCGTCTTCTTCGTCTCGCTCTCGGACTCCGCGGAGCCTGGGGCCTCAGCACCTGACTCCTCTGTCTCGGCACTCTCCTCCTTCGGGGGCCTCTTCTCGCCCCACGGGAGCTTCTTGAGCCAGCCCTTCTTGTACGAAACAACCAAGACCAGACCAAGCAACACAGCGCCTCCGACTATCATAGCGATTACCCACGGCCCGAGGGGCGCCGTGCCGGCAAGCACTCTGAATGAGATCTGCTGTGCAAAGACAACTCCGGTGGCATTGCGGCCGAAGACCTGCAACGAGTAGTTGCCAGGAGTCCACTCAATATCGGTGTAGACCCACTGTTGCGTGGCCGGGTTGTAGGTCAGGCTGATGTTGTCACTCCAGCCCGTCCCGTTGTCGTACCTGAACCACATCTCAACGAAGGGCGTCATGTTGACGACGGTCACCGCAGTGTTCTGATACGCGTCACCACCATCCACTGGCGTCATTATCGTCAGTGCGTACTTCCCACGTGCGATGGCCAGCGCCATACTGAACTCCTCGGATGATGTGAAGACGAGCGGGTCGGTCCCGACAGCAATCTCCGTGCCGTCGGAGTAGCCATCACCATCGGTGTCGCGTGAGGCGGGATCGGTGCCATAGACGTAGTACTCGTCACCGTCGAGCAGACCGTCAAGGTCGCTGTCCGGGTTCATGAAACCGCCTCCCGGCACCGTCTGCAGCCCCAGTGCAAACTCCTTGCCATCAGACAGACCATCGTAGTCTGTGTCAAACTCGTCTCCGTCAGGAATACCGTCACCGTCCGAGTCGCTGCTCATCGGGTCCGTGTGATAGAAGTATACCTCGGCACCATCGGGTAGATAGTCATCGTCCGAGTCGGGGTCCGTCGCTGATGTGGCGTAGAGGCCCGGAATGACCGTCTGTGCGGGGATAGCGCCTCCCGAGGCCAGCGCAACGGACTTGGCCGGGTCGTCTGCTGCAAGCGCGGCCGGACCGATTCCCGTCGACCAGTTCGACGGAGGCCACGGACCGTACGGATAGATCTCAGTCAAGGTCTCCTCATTGTCGAGCAGTCCGTCACCGTCGGTATCGTTGTATAGGGCCGACGTGTTGTAGACCCAGATCTCATGCCAGTCGTCAAGGCCGTCCTCGTCGGTGTCGTTCGAGGCTGGGTTCGAGTTGAACACACAGACCTCCTGATAGTCGATGAGCAGGTCGCCGTCGGTGTCGGGGTTGACCGGCGAGGTGTTGTATCTCAGGACTGGATAGACTGCCACATACGGGTACGTGATCTCGCTGATGTTCTCAAGTATAAGTTCCGAGCCGTCGGCCAGCAGGTCGTCATCAGTGTCGTTGTCCAACGGGTCCAGCGGAATCGGGTCCATCCACGGAATGCGTCCGGAACCGAGGTAGAGCTCTATTGAGTCTGAGAGACCGTCCATATCGCTGTCAGCCTCTGTTGCGTTGGTGCCATAGATCATGACCTCGTCGTAGTCAGACATCGGCCATGTGTACTCACCGTACTCGTTGGGCTCGTAGATCGAGTCATAGTCTGTGTCCCACGCGAGCGGATTAGTACCGTACAGGTTCACCTCGTCACCGTCACTGAGGCCGTCACCATCGGTATCGTAGGTGAAGGCACCAGTGTAGTAGACGAAGAACTCCTGGAAGTCCGTCAGCCCGTCATTGTCAGAGTCCTCGTCCATTGGGTCGGACCCGGTGACCAAGACCTCATAGCCATCACTCAGCCCGTCACCGTCACTGTCATCCATCAGCGGATTCGTGTGCCAGAAGAAGAGCTCCTCACCGTCCGACAGGCCGTCAAAGTCACTGTCAGGCAACGTCGGAGAGGTGCCGTACTTGTAGAACTCGTCACCATCACTGACCATGTCGAGGTCGGTGTCCGCGGACAGCGGGTCCGTCCCCAGCAGCAGGTCAACCATATCAGGCAGGCCGTCGTCATCAGTGTCAGGGTCGAGATAGTAGGTGTGGTTGCTGTCCTGGCGGAGAACGCCCTCTAGTCCGTCAAGCAGACCGTCACCATCGGTGTCACCGTTTGTCGGGTCGCTCGGCGGATCCTGAGCCAGCTCGTAGCCGTCAGAGTTCAGCCAGGCACCAGCGGGCGGGTTCTCCCGCTCGTCAGGCGACACACCAGTGTCGCCATCGGTATCAGGATTGCACGGATTGGTATACACGTGCTTCTGATAGGGCTCCCCATCATCATCGTAGAGTGTGATGACGAAACCAGCAACCTCGTTACCATCGCTCATCGGGTATTCCTGTCCCTCGGTGCCGGCCGGATAGAGCTTCTTGTTCAGCGCCCAATCGATATCACCGTTGTAGAGCTGCATGTACGAGTCGTCGTCCGTGTCCGCATCGAGTGGGTGCGTATAGCCTCCGTTGAATATCAGAGGCGCGGGGTCGAAGCCAGAGCCCGGTGTGTCGTTGTAGAGGGAGTCCAGGCCGTAGTACGGTCCCATTGGTCCCTCTTGACCATCGAGAAGACCGTCGCCGTCCGTGTCCGCGACAAGCGGATCGGTGTGGTCATCATACTTGACGCCGCCGATTATCACATACTCGACCGTCGGAGTGATCCCCGTCATGTTCCACGAGGTGAAGACCTCGTACGAGTCGGTCAAGCCGTCACCATCCGTGTCCTGTGTCAGCGGATCGGTGCCATAGACCACGACCTCGTCGTAGTCGGAGAGGTCATCCCAGTCAGAGTCCGGGAACATCGGGTTCGTACCGAGGTCCCATTCCTCGCCATCAAGAAGACCGTCATCATCCGAGTCCGGATCGACCGGGTCAGTGCCCATCGTCTGGACCTCGAGCTTGTCATTCGCACCATCGTCATCGGTGTCGGCCTTCATAGGATCGAGGCCCGGTATGGTCTTCTCATACTCGTCGGACAGACCATCGCCGTCCGTGTCGAAGCCCACGCCTGACTTCTTGTACTCCTCATCCCCAGGCTTGGGCGAGAGATCCCACGGTCCGCCCGGTTCCCACGTCCACGTCTTCTTCCACGACGCGAACAGGAACTCCAGCTTTAGCTTGAGGGTGAGTATCAACCGGAGCGTGATCTTCATGGGCGAGGGCTTGGACAGATCTTGGAAGAATGACAGGAATATCTCAAGCGAGCCGTCCAGCGACGCCGAGGCGACTATGATGTCAATTCCAAGGTGCACCGCTGCGCCAATCGTGATGGCCAGCGAGAGTGTGGACACCTCGGGTTCTATGGCACTGGCCATCTTCCGGACAATGTCGAGCTCGAGTCCGAACCAGACTTTGACGGTGATGCCGTCGAGGCCTATGTAGCTCGCCAGCTTAGAGAGCACACCGCCACCGACTCCGCCGGTCAGGAAATCAAGCAGGGTGAAGGTCTTGGAGACATCCACCTTCAGCGACAGCGTCCACTCAACAAGCCGGAAGAAGTCCTCCCACTCGAACATTCCGTTGCGGAAAGTGAACAAGTTCAGCACAAACTTTGCCGACCCGGAGAACGAGAGATCGAGGCCCAGGCTCTCCAGAAGGAAGCTCATGAATGCGTTCTTCGACGAGTCGAAGCCGGACACACCCAGCTCGGCACGGAACTGTGGCGATATCTCGAAGAATGAGAGGACCACCTTGAAGAACTCGCCGAGTGAACTCAGCGTGAATGGGTTGCGCCCCTCGAATAGTATCGAACGCAAGAACTCGAAGAACGGCGTCGGGTTCAGATGGAAATTCGCGTACAGCCCGAGGTCAAAGGACAGCTCGAAGAGCGACCACTCCCCGAGGCCTATCGGAAGGTTCCCCATGTAGCCCATCAGGTCTGTGAAGCCTGCAAGCGCACTGTTCAGACTGTCTTCGAGCTTCTCGAGAAGCGGAGTGATCTGCCCGGTCAACCAGTCGTAGATCTTGCCGAGCAGCCACTGCACGCCGCCCGTGAAGATGTCCTTCACGGTGAACAGCAGATTCAGTACCTCAGAGACCATGTCCTCGTCGAACAGGCCCGTGAGCTTGCCAGCCACCGCCGACAGTATCTCCTGAATCACGCTCTGGGGGCTCGGTACCTCATCCCTTGACAGACCGAAGGCCTGCGGGAAGAATGACTTGAGCAGCTTGAGTAATATGTCGACAGGCACGTCGTCAAATGACGGGTAGGTCGCGACAATGGAGCTGACAGCCACAAGGAGTGACTGCATTATTCCCTGGAACGACTGGCCACGCACCATGTTGATGATGCTGACGACTCCGTTGACAATCTCGCCAACAGTGTTCAGTGTCTTCTCAACGTCGCCAGCCACTCCGTTGAGAACTCCCTCGCGGTCGAGAAGCCTGATGACGTTCGTCACCATCTGTGGCAACGAGCCGAGCTCAGAGAGAAAGTTCTCTACAGTGCTGCTGACGAGCTGCTTGAGCTTGTCACTGTCGGTCACAAGGGCGATTATCCCGAGAACTGGTTTGAGTGCCCCATTGATGGCATCCATCACGTTCTGGAACTCTGATGTCGACAGACCAAGGGTCTCCACCAGCCGCTCCACGATGTCGAAAATGTTCGGTAGCTGTGATGGAGCAAAGCCATCGTTGTAAATACCTGTCACAAGAAGCATTGCGTCCTCTATAAGCTCGCGCGTGCTGGCTGGAACGGTGGACTGGAGGTATTCCGTCATCACGTCCTCAATCTGTGACCTGAAGTCGTCAACACTCGGGAGACCCTCCTCAGCGAACCTCTTTGTTACATTCATCATCTCGCGAGCAAAGTCCTCTACCTGACCAACGACCTGTGACTCACCGACAAACTCCCGGACAATCTTGGCGGCAAGTTCCATGACATTCTCGGCCGTGAAGTGGTCGATCAGGTCAAGCGCACTCATACCAATCTCGATGAGGGCCATTGTCTTGTTGATGACCTCCTGACCAGCAGCGTCAGTGAGGACGTTCAGAGCTGTATTCAGGAGTTCCTGACCGACATCCTGAATGAATCGTGAGAAATCAAAACTTGACAGATAGTCGACAACCGACTTGATGAAGGCGATACCCCGCTGCACAAGTGTCTCGGCCTCACCGAAGGTCAGGCCCAAGGTCGCAACGAGGGTCTTGTTGAGCAGCGCCTTCAGAACGTTGTTCGTGACGAAACTGAGTATCGCATCAAAGGCCCCCTTTCCGCCGGAGAGGACATCGGAGATGAGGCTCCAGAGATCGTCACCAATGTTGAGAACGTTGTCAAGGAAGTCCATTACCTCCTGCGGAATGATCGCCGGCAGGAGTCCCTCTATCAACTCGAAGAAGACATCCTTGATGTTGCCGATGCCGCCACGAAGGTTAAACAGTGCCTTCAGGATGGGCTCTATGTATGGCTTGAGGCTCTCAGGGAACGGAAACTGGTCAGCGATTATGTTGAGGACTGACTTGAGGGGACTATCAAGGTCAAAGTCCTTCACTATACCAATCAGGTCCATTATCTGACTCAGAGTTCCCATTACGTTCTCAATGGCGTCCGTGGGAATGGAGAGTACGTTCTCCCCCACACTCATCAGCAGGTCGAGCAAGACATCAATTATCTTTCCGACCGGACCACGAAGGCCCGAGTTGATAGGCAGAAGACCAAGAATGAACGAGCCCGGGTCAACATCTGCGGCTGACGTCAGCTTGATCACAGGCGTGAAGTTCTCGGGAAGCTCGTCTATGTCCAGACGCTCAAGCGAACCGTCCTCCTGCAACGAATAGGCGGCTGGCTCAATCCTTGCCGGATGCCTCGCCAGCATTGCCTCGTAGCGCTGCTGCGCGGCCGTTGGGTCGACCTCTCCAACAGGGTCAATTGGCTCGAATGTGCGTCTGAAGAACTCGTTGAAGTTGTCAGCGTACATCTTCAGAGCCATGTCCCTCAGGTCTGACCCAGCAGAGGCGTACTTGGCATTGACCTCGCCACGTTGCAGACATATCTCGGAGATGGCGTACACATCGTACAGAATCAGGACCAGACCATCAATCTGTTCGGCCTCGCTCGTGTGAATGTTGGTGTCCTGCTCGCGGACAAAGGTGTCGAGCGAGAGCGTGTTGCCCATGCCCACTACGTGCTGGGTTCTCTCGTGAGCGTGTATGATGCCATAGAACTCGTCCCAAGGCATCGTGCGGTCCTTGAACTGTACGCCCGCGAGCCCCGACTGGAACGCGTAGACCGCAATCCACGGATCATCCAACAACCAATAGTCGATGTCTGAGGCCGACAAAACTGGCAACAGCACGACACGATTGAGCCTATATGAGACCACCTTATGGACGGCCTCTGCAATGGCTCTCATCATCTCATCCGATGAGTCATAGAAGATGTATATGCTCCCAAGGTCATAGCCCTCAAAGGGCTGTGGGATTATCCTCTCGTCATCCTGACGCTGGACCGCCTGTCCGGCCCACACGACATTTGGTATGATACTCATTAGCATAAATGCTAGGAACAATAAAGAGATAACTCGGACCTGATTCTTCCGCATCTTGTGCAGCACATCCTCTCCGGGTGAACGACCTTCTCTAACGAGGACAAGAACAGTCGTGGTGGTGGCTGTGATTGCCTGTCTCTGGGTGGGGTGGTATAGAGCCAACGTTCACGAGTGTCTACCTCATCAGAGGAGGTAACTGGTGAGAATTTTCGACGCAGAACGTTTTAAAATTTTCCAAGAACTCGTTACGATGGTCAATGCAGCACCTTGGAGATCATAGGCTCCGTGCGTCGACAAATGCGCGCCGTGCAGATATGACCGACGTATCTGGGTCGTTCAACTATGTCTCGAAATAGCGTGCGGTACGTCGAAAAAGGAGGCTTCCGATTTCCGGAACGACTGTTCGGGGAATCTAGACATAGAAAAATCTGCCGACAGAAATCGTCGGGCCGTGACAGGGAGTGGGCATAGTCTAGAACCGAACAGGTCCGAAACGAGGAAACTCAAGCAGTCACGTGACACGGGAACCTGACCAGCAGCAACACGCTGAACGTATCGTTCGGGGATGCCAACCGATAGCGTGTATGGTGTCAGCGTGAACAGGAAGAGTGAGGGGGACGGCGTGCGGTTTCTCACTCAGAAACGACTATGCTCCAAAACGCAGCAGCATACTACTGGACATTGCGTATAGGATGCACTCGTCGTAGGAGAAGGGTGCGCCACGCCACATCACATCGCCCAATGCCAGACCGTAGTGGATGTCAAGCCCGCGTGTCGAAACACCGAGAGCAACTGCTGCAGCACGACGTAGTGACTCGTCCTCACTGTTGATGAACGGCTCAAGCTTGGCGACACGGGCCTCCTCGCTCCAGCCGCGACTCATCGCACAACCAAGACCCTTCACTGCGGCCTGGCGGACCTCCCTATCAGAGGCCCTCGTCATCTCGTTCAGGAGACTCACGCACTGTGTGTCGTCTCGGTATTGAGTGCTCAGGATCCCAAGCGCGATGGCACCGCCTGCTCTCACCATCTCATCGGAGGAGTCGGTGAGACTCTGTACCTCCTTGATTGGCTCTGGCACTCCGCGCGAGATTATACCATAAGAGAGGGCCGCTCTGAAGCGCACA
Source organism: Candidatus Thorarchaeota archaeon (assembly GCA_029855935.1). GTDB lineage: Archaea > Asgardarchaeota > Thorarchaeia > Thorarchaeales > Thorarchaeaceae > B65-G9. Next base: position 25,817 of record JAGSHN010000027.1, read on the forward strand.
TCAGGGTCACTATCCTCCAGCAGAGGCCGCACGTAGTCCATAAACCTCTGAGGGCGGGGCTTGTTCAGTGAGGCCAGAGCAACGCCCAGTGCCGCGCTCGCTCGGAACATAGGCTCGCTGTCACTGAGCAGCTCGATGATCTTGCCAAAGAGCTTTGACTCGATGCCTCTGGAGAGGACGAACCCCAGTGCAATCGGGTACGACTCGCGCATCCTGCCGAACACCCTGTCACCAAGTTCAATCAGATGCTCAGTCTCCGTGGACGGGTCCTCGAGAAGGGGTGTGATAATACCACCGGCAAGAACGGCAGCCGCCCGCACATCGTCGTGATCATCACTTAGGTGCGAGCGCGCTATTCTGAGTAGCTGGTTGGGATCGCCGTACAACGAGCTTCCGATCGCCAGCCCGTGAATCGCGCCCGTGCGAATCTGACCATCGTCGCTCGACAGCAGTTCGCTAGTGATGTCGGTCACATCCTTTCGGTCTCGAATGACGTTCAGCACCGCCAGCGCGGCACCGGCACGCCGTACACCCCAATCGTCATCAGCAAGGAGCAGACGCGCAATCCGGGCCCGAATCTCACCGTCCTTGATGGAACAGGCCGTGCAGACGAGTGCCCACGCAGAGGAGATGGCAACGTCGACGTCAGGATCGTCAATGAGAGGCTCAAGCAGCATGGTTCGCTCAGACTCCTTGAGTGCGAGAGAGGCAATTCCTATTGCCATAGTGGCAGACCTGCGTACGTTGAGCTCGCTGTCGTTCATCAGCGTCGCCAGAGTCTCGGTCGCGGGGGTGAGAGTCATCCCCAGCGGTAGTGGTACAGGAGGCGCTGACACATCTGATTCCGACACAATCGGTGTGGGAGGCTCCGCCACTGACTCGCGGTCCTCGACAACCTCCTCCTGTCCGGTCGAGACCGGACCGAATCTCTGCTCAAGAGGTCTGTATTCGGGCTTCTTCTCTTCCTCGTGCTCGGTCGTCCCGGTCTCGCCCGAGGTGGTGACAACGTCCGGCCCGGGCTGGCGCTCCGGTGTTGGTTCAGGCTCCACGGGCTGCGTGCGTCCCTCGATGAGTTGCTCAACGAGCCTCTGGATGACCCGGGCCTTGTCTGGCACAAAGGCAGGGATGCGCTTGAGCAGATTGTGGAGCCTCGGGCGGTCCTGCTCATACCTCAGGAGGGTCAAGACGACAAGCGGTACTGTGAACTCTTTACTAAGGCTCACCTCGGTGCCGCTCTTTCCTATCCGAATCCTCAGCATTCCTGACGACACCAGTGTTGCGAAGGTGCTCGACTCGGCCTCGATGGGCAGTTTGAACAGTGGGAGGGCCTCGCACTGAGCCTCAATCAACTTCTCGACGGTGGCATACAGTGAGTCTCTCTCTGTGAGAATTCCAAGCCGGCGGAACACCGAGTCTGCATACTTCGGTCCGCCAGCAAAGAGGTCGAGGAACTCAGGTGAGGAAGGCGACGGCAGAGATCCCATCTTGCGGTACCACTCTGCCGACAGACGAAGAATGTACGGCTTGCTGAGCAGCGGCAACAGGTCAAAGGGTACACTCTCGGGAATCCCGTACCGCTGCATCGCTGCCTTCAGCTCACTCTCTGTGAATTCAGACATCAGCACAGAAACAGGCGTCATCACTCCGACTGCCTTGGCCGCGTCAGTCGCACGTGAGTTCTCGTAGATATAGTATCTGAGGTCGCCTGCTCCGTACGCTATAGCCTTGCTTGAAGCCCATACTGCGGTTCTGCACGATAGAATGAAAGACACGTAGTCAGACCTACAGGCTGCGAGAGCACCCAGCAGGTAGCGGATGTTAGACGGGTCCATCTCGTCAAGACCGTCAAGGAATATGTAGGCGTGGTCATTGGCTGAATTCAGTATGGGGTCTATGAGGTCAACGAGGGCCTGGAGGGACTCGACGTGAAAGACGCTTGTGAGGGACTTGATACCGTGACCGAGAGGGACGAAGAATGTAGGAGAGCCCATCTCCACACAGCGCATTGACATTCTTGCCAAGAACCATGTCTTGCCCAGACCAGCGTCGCCCAAGACAAGGAATATGTTCCTATCCGAGATGCCCGCGTCGCCCATGAACCGCATAAAGACGATCTCGGGGTCAGTCCTTGGAACGTACAGGTCAGGCGTGTACCTTACTCCAAGCCCGGAGGTGCCGACAGTGCGCTGTCGCTGAAGTCTGCTGATGACACGCAGGCGATTGATGTCAAGACTCTCGACCGCAGAGTACCGTCCCAGGAACTTCCTATAGGCAATGTCAAGACCGTGCTCCATCGCAGAGAGCCTGCTCAAGACCTCATTCAGCTTCTGAGTGGTCTCTTGGGACTGGAGCAGCAGCACATCGATCTTCACACCGCTCTCCGTGGCAAGCGAGACCACCTGCTGAAGGAGCGCGGTGTTGGACCTCAGCTCGGTCACTATGTCCGTCAGCGTGCCCTGAAACTCTCGAAGACTATACTGAAGCGCCGCAACAACCTCTTCTCGTGGAAGACCAGTCTCCTCCGAGACCTTGTCAGCCATCTTGTCGATATTGTTCGGTGTGCCAAGGGACATCAGCTGGTCGGCCGCATCACCCACAATGTCCTTCACAGCAGACCCAATCACTTCGCTGTCGACGGTCACACCAATCTCGGCCATTGCGCGAGACAGAAACCCACCGACAGCGGTGGCGGCCACTGGACCGAGGGCCGCTCCCGCGAGCACGGAAGCCGCTGTGACGACCAGACCCTTGCCAGCTCTCTTCAATAGTTTCTTCAGTTCCATCCAGAAAAGACCTCACACGAATGGTCGCCCTAGGTTGGCACTCACTACTGATAAGTCATATCCCTACAGTTTACGTCCCGTGACAACCCTAGTCTTCGGAGGCGCGATTCTGGATCTGTTGGCGAGGACAGAAACCACTCAAAAGCAGTTTCAGCGCCGGGCGAAATCAAACTGAAATGGTAACAGGAACATCGGACAGTTAACCAAATAAGTCAACAATGTGTGATGTTGATAGCCTCGATAAACTATTATGTCGAAACACGAATCCTAGCAGTGAGTGAATATGGTTGAGCGCAAGAACATAGCAGGGGCTCTGTCCGTCGTATTCAGTTGCGTAGTGACATTGCTGTATCGGATGAGGCAGTCCGTGACCCCCTGTTCTTGCTGACGGTACTTGCGTGTTGGTGGTTCATCACGTTGTTTGTGCCCGCATACATAATTGACCTTGCCAAGAACCACCTGGAGGGTAGCGGAAAAGGCAAGGTCGAGGACTGCGGTGGTCTGCCGGACGGTGGATATCTCATTGGCCTTACAGAGAGGAGCCTGATCTTCCTGTTTGGCCTTATGAGTCACTTTGACCCCTCACTGTCTTTCTCTTCGACGATGGGCTTTGTATCCATAATAGTGACGGGAAAGGCCATCTTCAGATTCTCCAGTCGACAGCCTGCCGACCGGGCCTGTGCTGACTGGTACATTCTAGGCACTTTCCTCAGCATCACCGCCGCCGTGACGTTGACTTGGACCCTATTTACGTTCATAATCGGAGGGTGAGCATTCCAGTGATTGCAGCCATCATCGACCTCAGACGGTCAAAGAGTGTGACGCCTCAGGAGCGAGGGCCGCTATACGAAAGACTCCGGGAACTACTGGAAGAGGTGAGAAAGTGCTTCAAAGACCAGTGTGTTGCAAGACCAGCCCTGACACAGGGTGATAGTATTGAACTGCTTGTGAGGAACTGGTTGCCGATTGTCTTTGTCTTTCATCGCCTGTTGATGAACGACCTGCCGTTCCACGTGGGAATCGGAACAGGCAGTGTGACTGTCATCCGCGACGAGGCAGATGAGTGTGATGGGCCAGCGTTCTGGAATGCGCGGGAGGCCCTTGAGGAAACCAAGCGCAGAAGGCGTATGAAGATCTCTGCTGACCTCAAGACAGACGAGAGCGGCGACCCGGCCGAGATCAACGAGGCAGTAATTTCCATTCTGTTCCTAGCCATTCTTGAGAAGATGACACGAACACAGGTTCACTACTGCTATCACTTTCTCTGGGAGGGCAAGAGTGTTTCTGAAACCGCAGAAACAATGGGAACGTCAAAGGGCAATGCCAGCAGGATTCTGAGCAAGACGCCCTGCCACATACTGAGAAGATTGGTCTCGTTTGCCCGCGGGGCGAGAGAGAGGAGAACTCCGCAAGAGCACCATTGACACAGAGAGGCGAACAGGCGATCCGACGTCCGAGCCCGGTCGCGTGATACTGAACCGGTGAATGACAACGCTTTTCTTCGGACTGGCAGAACCAGTCAGGCACAGTTGGCAGACTGGCAAGGCCCCGCTTGAGCAAGAGGAACACAGAATGATTGACCTCACCATTAACGAGGAGCAGCTTGAGCGCACCGTGCAGCGGTGTAGAGAGAGAGGCATAATCATCCCAACATTTGATGAGATGAAGCACCCGGAGAAGATCCCACAGAGAATCAAGGACGAACTTCGAGAGATTGGTCTGTGGGACATCGCGCCTCAGAACCTGTTCCGAATAACGTGGAAGAACGAGCCTGTAGAGCGGGGCGGTCTGTTCAGACGGCTACCGAACCATATGGAGATACCTCCGGAGATCAGTGGAGTTGAGGCCCAAATAGTAGCCCTCGTCGGAAAGTGGTTTCCCACTGGTTCCCACAAGGTCGGTGCAACCTTTGGATGCCTGGTGCCCCCGCTGGTGACTGGTCAGTTCGACCCCACACGACACAAGGCGGTGTGGCCCAGCACAGGCAACTACTGCCGGGGTGGCGCCTACGATGCGACGCTCCTCGCCTGCGACAGCATCGCCATCCTGCCAGAGGGAATGTCGCAGGAGAGGTTCGACTGGCTCAAGACCGTGGCTGGTGAGATCATCACGACGCCGGGCTCCGAGAGTAACGTCAAGGAGATCTACGACAAGGTCTGGGAGCTCAGACGAACGCGAGAGGATGTCTTTGTCTTCAACCAGTTCTCAGAGTTCGGAAACTATCTATTCCATTACGATGTGACAGGTCACGCTATGGAAGAGGTCGTCAACAGGGAGTTGGGCGCAGGGAGGCTCCGGGGTCTGTGCCTCACCACAGGCTCGGCCGGGACAATAGCCTCAGGAGACTATCTGAAGCAGGTGTTCCCGTCGGTCAAGATTGCGGCAGGCGAGGCCCTGCAGTGTCCGACACTGTTGCTCAGTGGATATGGCGCCCACAGAATCGAGGGGATTGGCGACAAGCACGTGCCGTGGATTCACAATGTGCGCAATACCGACATGGTCATAGCCATCGATGATAATGACACAATGAACCTGATGCGCCTGTTCAACGAGCCTGCGGGCAGAGAATACTTGGTGAGGGATGTGGGCGCGCCTCCGGAGATTGTAGAGCAACTCAATCTGCTTGGAATCTCCTCCATCGCAAACGTGCTGATGGCGGTGAAGTTCGCCAAGTACTTCGAACTCGGTCCGAGGGACATGATCATCACAGTGTTCACTGACTCAATGGACATGTACAGGTCGAGACTCGAGGAGGCCAGAGCGTCTATGGGTGAGTACACCAGAGATGATGCCATCAGAGACTATCACCGGCACCTCATCGGCATCAATACTGATGCAATGCAGGAGCTGACGTTCTACGACCGGAAGCGTATCCACCACCTAAAGTACTTCACCTGGATTGAACAGCAGCAGTTCCCGCTTGACGAGCTGAATCGTCAATGGTATGAATACGATGAGTACTGGCCGGGCGTCCAGAGACTCGTACCGACGATTGACCGCCTGATAGAGGAGTTCAATAGACGCGTCGGACTGCTGTGAATCTGCGAGCTACTCAGCCAACCAGCAGACAGTCTCAGAAGGGGCGCTATTGGGCAGCCCTCTCGCGTCTGCGTTCCACATAGCGCCAGACTCGACCCAGTGCCGCTATGGCCTCTCTGACACTTCTGAAGACAGGAAGTCCTGCCTCCACAAAGATACGCCACGTACGAATCCTGGCCTCAGGAAAACCCGTGTCCGGCACCGCCACAAGAACGGGTTTGTTGCGCTTTGCCACGACGTCGCTCGCGGCGCCAGCCATACTCAACCAGAAGCCGTCAATAACGTCCAGAGCATCCATTATGGTCGCAACACGCTGGATGTTCGGAACATCCGCCTCGATGATCAGCGAGTCGAAGTTCTTCTCGTCGCCCACGATTCTGATGACCTCTGAGATTGTCTGATCCTGATAGTAGTCTGCCGCCAGGTCGATCGGGTTGCCCAGTCCCGTACCGACGTCGGCAATCAGCGGGTCGAGACGTTCAACGGTCTCCTCTGAGGTGCGTGGCACCCTAAGCCCGTTCTCGACACAGAGGTCAGAGTAGACGACACTGGCGCCTCCACTGATGGCCACCATGCCCACGCGGTTTGACGCAGGTGGTGGACACTGGGAGAAGACGCTGAGTGTGGCCACAAGATCCTCCACGCTTGTGACCGTCACTACATTGGCCTGTCTGAAGGCGGCGTTCCATATCTCAGAACTGCCAGCAAGGGCACCTGTATGAGAGGATGCTGCGCGAGAACCCTCCTCAGTCCGTCCGCCCTTCAGAACAACAAGCGGCTTCTTCTCCGTGAGCCGCATCATCGCATCAAGAAGTGCTCGACCGTCATTCGTACCCTCTATGTATGCGCCAACAACGCTCGTTTCATCATCATCCGCAAAGTAGTCGACTATCTCGGGAGCAGTGATGTCGATCTGATTCCCGAAGCTGAACAGCTTACTGAAGCCCACGCCTGACAGGGCGCCAGCTGTGTAGACAGCGATGGCAATTCCGCCGGACTGGGAGAGAAATCCGACCGGGCCTATGCTCCGCTCTGCGGCCGGCATGAATGCGAAGCCAAGACGGGGATGGCAGAGTCCCATGCAGTTCGGCCCAAGGACCCGCATCGGAAGAGAGTGGACGAGCTCCCTCAGCTCCTGCTCACGTCGGCGACCCTCCTCCGTTCCAAGCTCTGAGTATCCGCTTGTGAATATGGTTGCGCCCCTCGCCCCTTTCCTCGCTGCCTTCTCGATGACCTCCGGGACATACCGATTCGGCACTGAAACAATGACGTAGTCGATGTTGTCTGGAACATCGTCGAGGTCGCGATATATCTTGTGACCAAGCACCTCGCCCTCGCTCCTCGACACGAGCCAGACCTTGAGGTCGTGCTCCCACTGCAGCATAGAATGGGGCCAATAGTAGCCCATCTTGGCGCTCACTCCGACGATCGCGACCGAGGATATGTCCAGCATCTCACTGATTGAGGGTCTGTCGATGGGGGTCATCGGTGGGGCGCCGAAGCCCGGGCCCATCATTTAAGAGTAGTGGGCCCCACCGCCACGTTCAGACGGTCAATCCGAAAGTGTTTAATTCGGCCGGAAGACGCAAGTCCTGCAAGACTCTCCTCCACAATCGACCTCAGATGGAGTCTAGTCACAGGAGACAGTCCAATGCGTGCATATCTTGACGCAAACTTCTTCATCAGCGGATTTAGCGACAGGCCAAAGGACGTCCACATCGTCAAAGAGGCAGCGGACAGAGTCGGAATCGAACTATGGGTCACAAGACAGGTCTTCCACGAGCTCAGATGGTACCTCCGACGAGAGGTCGAGAAGGCCATCAAGATTGATGAGACACTGAACAAGGAGGTCAAGGAGTTCGTCCAGAGCATCAAGAGGCCTGAGTCCTCACTGCCACAGATGAACGACATGTCTCTGGTCCTCGCTGCAATGCGCGCGAAGGATGCCAAGATTGTCACAAGTGATCTCAAGCTGCTGAACACGATACAGGACTTGAATGTCGATGTCGAGGGAATAGTGGGCTCTGCATTCGTACTTGAGCTCATTGAGTCGCTTGATGACGAGAAGCTGCGTCAGCAGCTCGTACCCATTCGTGAACGCATCTACTCTGAGGAGGTCAGGTACAGCATCGCGCGAAGAGAGGCCTACGACCCCGTCACAAGGATCAGGATCATCGAGGAACACGCGCTCCGAGTGATAAGGACTGTCAAGCGCCCTGTCGAGAAGATGGACAAGAAACTCTCGCGTGGCCAGCCCCTGTTCGTGTTCGACTTTCTTGAGGAGATAAAAGCGGGCATTCCCGGTATGTTTGAGGACTTTAGAGCCGGCAAGTACGAGACGCTGGCCCAAGAGATTGAGGCGGTCCAGAACGAGATTGAGAGGATGCTCATAGTCTCAACATTGACAGAGGACAGTGAGACCCATCAGGCTCTTGTCCAACATGCCTCCGACCTGACGCTGTTTCTCTACTACCTTGAGATGATATGCCACCTCTATCGTGGCACTCGCGAGGGAGTGGAGGATGCGGTCGCCATCAGCGAAGAGGCATTTCGTCTGCTGATGTTTGCCTCCGTCAAAGACGAGGAGCTGAAGGCCTCTGTCTTCTTCCTCAGAATACTGCTGGGTCTGATCAAGCAGGACTACCAAGACATCGACTACTTCTACTCGCTGTACGAGAGCCTGCTTGACAGGGCTGGCCTCGAACAGATGAAGGAGACATCCGAGGGGCTCTACGTGACGATGCAGATCCTGCGTAAGTTCATGGGAGGCTTCTCCATCGTCAAGACCAAGCTGAGATATCCCAGTGTCACGGTGGCAATGCTCAACGACATCGCAAAGTACTACATCCAGTTCGAGGAACACGACGCCGCATGGCAGCTCGCGGTCAATGCATACAAGATTGGCGTGGCCTACGGAAAGGAGGACGGCGCTCTACAGTCGTTCCTCATGCTCTACAAGATCAGTGCGTCGGCAGGGGATAGATACAATCCGGCTCTTGAGAAGATTGCAGAGCACGCCCTCAAGACGTTCGTGAAGAACGGCTGGGGTACGAGCGAGATAACACCAATACTGAACGAGATACAGGGCAACCCCAACCCGATACCCAAGATGCCCACAGGCAAGCCCACGCTTGTCGACAAACTACCAGAAGAGCTGCGAGGGTGGATGGATGTCCTTCTGACGCGAAGAATAGGCGATGAAGATGTCCTCGTCGTGCGCAATGCTCCGCTTCAGGCACGGATGGGAATCGTCATCACCGACGAACCAGAGCTGAAAAAGCTACGCACCGGCCACAAGATCGCATTGATTGGCGGCAAGTTCCTGCTTGAGGAGCCGGACAAGGATACAATATCTAAGTACCGTGTGATGCTACTGATAAGGCCTGACGAGAATGCGGAGATAACCTACGAGGGCGAGTACGGGTTCAGCAGGATGCGTGTGACTCGTCCTGAGGTCAGTGAGGCAGCCACTGAGTGAGCAGGAATACCAATGAATCACGACACGTTGCGACAACGAACGAGGAGAGATCACTGGGAAGTGAGGGACTGATGATACCCGAGCTGGCAGTCCTATTGGTTGGGACTGGACTTGCTGCTGCGTTGAACTACTACGTGAACCGCGCGCCCGGCAGCACGCCAGAGGACTTTGCTGTAGGACCAGAGGAGCTTGATTTGTCCTGTGACTGTTGCCTCGGCCCCCTCATCATTCCGCTGATCGTAGTGGCAGTCTATGCGACCTCTTCGACCTCGTTCGAGAATCGCTGGGTCATCTACCTTCTCGGTGCAACGGCCTTCTTTGTCGTCCTGGTCGCAGGAGTGCTGGGCCGCTATCGCCGTCGTAGAGAGTGGGCAGAGATGGCAAGTCTGCTGGAGAGAGTAATTCCGACCGAGTATGCGGCACTGGGCGGCAACACAACAACATACCGACTCGATATCGGTGACGACGAGAACAACGACGAGGAGGACTCCGGCGATTGGATTTGACAAGATGGCGGGATGATGATTGCTAACTCGTTGGCGACACGCGATAGGCCCAGTGGCAACGGGCAGCATATGACTGCTGTGCCGTTGGAGACCGCCGAGATCATCCAATCTCGACCTTGTCCTCCTTGACATTCGGCATCTTGATTGCCATTGCCAGCGCGTCCTTGGTTGCCGTGGCCTCGAACCAGTGTATCTCGCCACGCTCGACAAGGATAACGTCGCCAGGACCAAGGTCGTAGAGCGTGTCAATGACACCGAACTGCATCTCAGTCAGGGCTATGAACAGCTCGTCGAGAGAATTGTGAGTGTGGGCTCTCGTTCTTCCACCAGCAGGAACACGCACAAGAATCGCACCTGCAGTGTGGAGTGGCTCCGGGAACTCCAAGTCCGCCAGATAGTATGCGACATATCCAGGACGTTTGACCGGTTCTGTCGCTGACACTAGGTATAGCTTCACCGTCTCCAGACCTCACTTGCCCTCCAGTGACGTAGCTCACGGCGATATTTAAGCAGCGGGATTGGGGAGAGGGCCCTACTGCGCAGCCGGACCGCGAGGGCGATCTGTGTCTCGGGGCCCAGCCTCGCGATTGGACTTGCCTCAACGTCAGGCTAATTAGAGCGCCGGGCCCGACAGGTCAAATTGTCGGAGATGAAGTGAGCCATGCCACGCGTGATGATCTCAGTGATTGGCGGTTCTGAGGTTGACGAAATGACCCTCAGTCTCGCAGAGGAAACGGGAGCGGCGATAGCCAGAAGGGGCGCTGTGCTGGTCTGTGGAGGCCTCGGTGGGGTGATGGAGGCTGCGTGCAGAGGGGCTAAGAGAGAGGGTGGTCTCACCGTCGGCATCTTGCCAACAGAGTATCATGAACACGCCAACCCGTATGTCGACATCGCCATTCCAACGGGACTCGGCTACGCGCGCAACTTCCTCGTTGCACGGTCCGGGATGGGAGTCATTGCTCTTGGCGGTGCGGCCGGGACGCTCAGTGAGATGGCGATTGCGTGGTTCTCAGACAGGCCTATCGCGGCAATCGTCCCCTCCGGGGGGTGGGCGGCACGCCTTGCGGGAGAGAGGATTGATGGACGCCGACCTGACACGGTGTACGCAGCGAAGACCGCCGATGATGCAGTGGACTACATCTTGAGGACCATCAGAAACCGGCACGGGGTGGACTTGTCTTGAATAGCAACATCCTCGACGAACTCGTCCGTGGAGAGAGGAATCTCGGTGAGGCCGAGGCTCTGGACCTGATAGATGAGCTGAGTGGTCTGTACAAGAAACTGGACAATGTCGTCGAAATCCCTGACAGTGGCATTGTGTTTGTCGGCGACCTCCACGGAGAGCTCGAACAGGCACAGAAGGTAGCAAGGCGATACATACGGAGGTATCACGTGGTGTTTCTCGGAGACTACGGCGATCGTGGTCCGAAACAAGTTGAGACCGTCAATCTCGTTGTGGCAATGGCAGTGACCCATCCCGACCGGGTGACTATGCTGCGTGGTAATCACGAGACGAAGAGCGTGGCCGAGTGGTACGGCCTCTTCGGTGCGGTCTCCGAGGCCTACTCAAGGGAGGTCTTCGAGGAATACTGCCGCGCGTTCGAGACCCTGCCGCTGGCGGCGATAAATAGCAGGGGAGTGTTCTGCTGCCACGGTGGGGTGCCAGAGGGTGTGACATCACTTGCGGACCTTATGGGGGTCAACAGATTCCAGGTCGATCCCACGGACCCCATCGTTCTGCAGATTCTGTGGAACGACCCCAGAGAGGGCGACTTCGCCTTTATGCAGAACCTGCGCGGAGGCGAGAGCAGATACTTCGGCAGGATGGCCTTTGAGGAGTTCAGGAGAAACCTCGGGATTGACCTGATCGTCCGTGCTCACGAGGTCCATCCGAACGGCTACATCTGGCTGTTCGACAACCATCTACTCTCAGTGTTCAGTGCCACATATCTTGGCCGTGTGAGTCCAAAGGTTGCGGTCATTGACAAGAAGGGGCAGATCAAGTTGGACAATCTGTGAGAGGTATGTCGTGAGTCACGTGTAAGGACTGATGAGAGTCGTGGGAGGGGAAGGATTTATTCAGTCGTCAGTGAAGGGAAACGAACTCTATGAGCGGTAAGATCATCCTGATTCCACACACCCACTGGGACAGAGAGTGGTACGAGCCCTTTCAGAGGTTCCGAGCAAGGCTCGTTCGGCTCATAGATGACCTTCTCGACATTCTCCGGACTCAGGACTACAGATTCATGCTCGACGGTCAGACTGTCATCATAGAGGACTATGCAGAGATTCGGCCCAATAGAGTCGAGGAACTACTCCAAGAGGTCCGTGCCGGTCGGGTGGCAATTGGCCCATGGTACGTCCTCGCCGATGAGTGGCTCGTCGGGGGAGAGAGCCTCATTCGAAATCTGGAGTACAGCTACTCGCTTGCCCAACGGCTCGATATCCCGTTGATGGGAGCCGCGTACCTCCCTGACCAGTTCGGTCACACAAGCGCCATGCCTCAGATCTTGGCGGACCTGACATCACTGGACAGCGTTGTTCTGTGGAGAGGTGTTCCAAGAGACATCCTCACCGTCCCGTTTGTCTGGAGATCTCACCGTGAATCTGAGGCCAGCGTTCTTGGCGTCTATATGCCCAATGGCTATGGGAACGTCGCCCGTCTTCCAGAGGACTATGAGGAGTTCAAGGAACGAGTCCACGAGACTGTTGGAGATCTGCGACCGTTCTCTCCCGTCCCCGTCTATCAGCTGATGAACGGGTCGGACCATCTGACGCCACAGGCCTTTGTGGCCTCGCACGTTGAGGCCCTGAGAGAGGAGGGCGTTGACATCACTCTCGGTAGCGTCGAGGACTTCGTGCTTGCTCTGAGAGAGGCCATCGAGTCCGAGGGCTACACTCCGCCCTCATTCAGTGGCGAGATGCGCTCTCCTGCCAGAGCACCGCTACTGCAGGACACGTACTCAGCACGGATGTGGATCAAACTGTGGAACCAGCGTGTCGAGGACCTCCTGTGCAGGGAGGCCGAGCCACTCAGCACGTACCTGTGGCTCTATCTCGAACGAGAATTTCCCTCCCAGCACCTGCTGACGGCGTGGAAGTGGCTCCTCAGAAATCACCCCCACGACTCAATCTGCGGGTGCTCTATCGACAGAACGCACGAGGAGATGCGGACGCGATTCTCATGGGCTGAGAGTATCGCTGAGAGCATCATCGACAGTGCCATCGAGGAACTGACGGAGGCATCGCCGACCTCGGACACTTCCTCCATCCTGGTGTTCAATCCCACCAATGTCGATACCGAGCCGCTGTACGTCGAGTTCACACAGCCTCAGGAGGTACGTGTGAGGGGAGTTAGAGGCCCTGATGGTAGGGTCTATCCTGTCCAGAAGATTGTATCGAGCAGCGATGTCTTTATGGACATGACAATTGGTCTCAGAATGGCCCGTATGGGACTGAGGCTGCTCACGGGCAGAAGGCTCACCAACTTCTACATCAATGGTGCGGAATACTACGATGGTGACAAGGAGGGTCTGCTCGAGCTCCGACTCATCGCTGACATGGAGCCCCTCGGAGAGTTCGACATAGCAGAGATGAAACAGAGATTCGTCGAGATCATAGAGAGCGGTCGCTACAAGAAGGTGCATCTTGTGGCGAGAAGGCCTACGCAGGTCAGGTACGCAGCAGCTCTCCCGCTTCCAGCCCTTGCGTTCTCGGAACTGAGGCCGACAGAAGAGGACCCAGACGCCGATAGCGGATCTCAAGTTGTCACCACCAGAGACAGGGTGACCAACCAGTTCTATGAGGTCGAGTTCAACCGAGACGGGAGCATCAGCCTGCTCGACAAAGCCAGCGGCCAGCTCTTCGATAGGATGCACTTCTTCGAGGACTACGGCGACAGAGGAGACGAGTACACGTGCAGTCAAGTAGGTCCCGAGAGGGCCAAGGTCAAGAGAGTCAGGCGCGAGGTCCTGCTGGCGGGACCAGCAATTGGCGAGATACATCAGGAACTCGTTGTCGAGGTGTTTGCAGGCCTTGACGAGAGCAGAGAGAAACGGTCGGGTAGGACTCAGCTGACCATTGAGAGCACGTTCAGATTCTATGCGGACTCGCCGAGGATAGATGTGGTCACAAGACTCACCAATACCGCCAAGGACCACAGACTCAGAGTGTGCTTCGACCTCCCATTCAGCTCCAGCACAACAGAGACGTCTACACACTTCGGATATGTTGTCAGGAGGGGCGAGGCCGAAGAGATACCCGGGCCTGAAGAGCTCGAGAGGACACACGCATCATACCCCGAACACCCGTCACCAGTACAGCCCCAGAAGCGCTTCATCCGTGTCAGCGACGCGGACGGGGTCAACGCCGTGACAGTCTACAACAAGGGATTGCACGAGGTGGCGCTTGTCAACGGAGAGAGAATCGCACTAACACTTCTGCGGGCCGTCGGCTGGCTCTCGAGGTCGGACTTTCCTGAGAGGCCGGTACATGCAGGCCCCGCAGAGGAAACACCCGGCGCGCAGGAGTTGGGAGTTGAGTACGTCTTTCACTACGGATTCGCTGTCCATCCTCGCGAGCTGCCGATTGTGGTCAGTGCCGACTACGGTGATTCGCTTGCAGGACCCATTCTTTCTATCTCTCTCAACAGACGGCGACCTCCGCGCCAGATTCTAGAGCCCATTGTTCGACTCTCAAACAGGGCGATCAGGATATCGTCACTGCGCGTCCGTGACGACGGACTTGTGGTCACGATGTACAATGTGACCCCCCGACCTCAAGAGACAGAGATCATCCTACCGCCTGGCCGGTTCGGTCGCATCGAGTCGATTCTCGTCGACGGAACAGTGAGAGAGAGCTTCGACATTGCTGACAACGCTGTGACACTGAGGTTTACACCAAGACAGATACGTATGTGTCGGCTCGTCTAGCGAGGAGCCTAGACCGCTATGGAGTTACGTTCATAAAGGCTAACCGTGCGAGAGGAGCAGAGCAGCTCCCAGACTCAACATGGCCGAGATGAAACAGGATGGTTAAGGTCGCTGTGGTGAAGACCACACCCAAGACTGTATTTGACGACATTGCGCGTGCGATGGACCTTGCAGAGTATCAGAAGTATATTGACAAGAATGTCGTCACCACGATAAAGCTGAACCTCTCGTGGAGCAAGTTCTTCCCAGCGTGCTCGACAAACCCCTACATCCTCGACGGTTTTCTCCGCAAGCTGATCAGTGACGGCTACGAGGCGAGAAGGATTCAGGCCGTTGAGAACGAGACGGTAGTGACCAACATCTATCAGGGTGTCAGAGGGAACAACTGGTATCCCGTCTTCAGGAAACACAGGATACGTTTCCTCCCGCTGATCAAGGCGACCTACGTGCCTGTCAAGCTGCCGCAGAAGACCATCGCTCTTGAGGACATCTTCGGGGAGGTCATCGCCCCAAAGGAGATCTTTGGCACGAACATCGTCCATCTTCCCACAGTCAAGACGCACGGTCACAGCCAGATGACAGGAGCGCTCAAAGACTCCTTCGGCCTATACTTGACAAAGAACCGGCATCTTGCCCATCTCAAGATCCATGAGGTCCTTGTGGACCTGCTACTCCTTCAGAAGACAATCTCCCACTCGGAGTTTGTGCTCACTGATGGGACGATAGTGGGCGACGGTCCCGGCCCAAGGACGATGATACCGAAGGTCGGCAACATCCTGATAGCAACTCACGACATGGTGGCAGCTGACACTGTTCAGACGCGAATAATGGGCATTGACCAGCGTCTTGTCCGGAAGCTCCAGATTGCAAAGGAGCTCGGCCTGGGCGAGGCCGACCCGAACAAGATAGAGCTCGTCGGCGATTTCGAGTCCTGGGAGGATCTGCCGAACTTCCACTTGAGCCCAGGACAGAGCCCGGTCATTGCTTGGAACAGGGGTTTCCTGAGGTTTCCCGGCATGGAGTGGCTTCTGTTCAGGTCACCACTGATGTGGCTCCCCACTCAGCTGTCAGCACTCTATCACGACGGGCTGTGGTATCCCTTGAAGGGTAAGAGATGGGTGAATTGGTTCTTCAAGGAAACCGAGTGGGGGAAGCTGTGGAAGAGCTACTCGGAGGAGTAGAGGTCGTATGGGACTCCGAAACTACGTTCAGCTGATGCGCCCGTGGCAGTGGTACAAGAACCTGCTAGTGTTCCTCGCGGTCATATTTGTTGACATCCCCCACGAGTGGCCCTGGGACAAGACGCCGGCAATCTTCCAGTGGCACTACTATCCGCCGCTGATTCTGGGCTTCATCGCACTGTGCGCGGTATCAAGTGCAGGATACATAATCAATGACATAAAAGACATAGAGAGAGATGCGGCCCACCCGGAGAAGAGAAATAGGCCTCTGCCGTCTGGCGAGGTGAGCAAGAACACTGCGCTCGCTTTTGCGTTGATCCTGATGATAGGAGGGCTAACACTCGCATACGCTCTGGACACCGTCTTTCTGATGCTCGTCATCCTCTACATCATCAACTCACAGCTCTACAACCTGTTCCTCAGAAAGTGGGCAGTCATAGACGTGATCACGATTGCAGTTGGGTTCATCATCCGAGCGATAGCAGGAACATTCCTCATACACGTTCCCTTCACTTCTTGGCTGGTGATAGGGGTCTTCTTCTTCGCGCTCGTGCTGGGCTTCGGCAAACGCAAGAACGAACTGCAGCTCCTCGGGGAGGATGCAGCCATTCACAAACCGGTCTTCCAGCAGTACACTGAGACGATGCTCGACCACGGAATCACAATGTCAGCCACGTGGGTACTCTTCTTCTATACGTTCTACTGCTACGAGAACTTCAAGGACGTGATGCAGGCCCAGCCTGTACTCCTCACAGTGCCAGTCGTGGCGGGGATACTGCTGCGCTACGTCTATCTCGTCTTTGCGGGTAGTCCCGTTGGTCGCAACCCGCACCTCGCGCTGCGGGACAAGGGAATTGCGCTGGGCGTGATTATCTATGGCATCACACTGTTGTGGACTGTCTTCTTCTGGCAACCAATCTTCGAGTTTTTCTACGACCTGTTCCCACCTCTGTTCCCCCCCTGATGTGATGGTGACGCCATTGACACGCAGACTCTCAGCCTTCGACCTGCACACGCACACTATCCACTCCAAGGACGGACTCACTCCGCCAAGGGATCTCTTCAAGATAATGCGGAGGAAGAAGCTGCGTGGCGTCGCTGTCACGGAACACATCCGGCCGTCATTCACACGGCCCATCGTGCGCGAGAACAAGTTCCTCATCCCGGGATGTGAGCACAAGTCGTCAGACTACGGCGAGATCATAGGCCTCTTTGTGACAGAGCGTGTGGAGAACAAGACGTTCGTAGAGATTGCCGAGGACCTCCACGACCAGAACGCGCTCACCGTCCTCCCACATCCCCGAGATCCATTGAGAAAATACACAGCACTTCGTCGAGGACTTCCTGACGCGCTGATTGTCAAGCATATCGACCTCGTCGAGGGGATAAACTCGCGTTGTGTGCTGCCATCCTTCAACAGAAGTGCGCAGCGGCTTGCGAGACGCCTGGGAAAGCCTATGACGGCAGGCAGCGATGGTCACAGCTTTCTAGAGATAGGCCACGCTAGGACGTGGCTCGCCGACGTAGAGAGCGTTGACGACATCTACGAGGAGCTGAAGGCTGGCAGAACCTGGATCTCGGGCCGGCCATCGTTCCCACTGTGGCAGGTGCCAACGATGATGTGGCAGAGGCTGAGGAGGTTCGCTCATTGAACGAGACAGACAACACGACAAGAGAGTCCTTCATCAGTGTTCACAAGCTTGTGCTGTTCGTCATTGCGGGCGTGGCGGTCTATCTGGCCATCGGCCTGTATGGCAAGTTTGACCAGATCGCAGCCGCGATCAACAGCATTCCGTGGTACTGGGTGGTCCCCGCTATGATGGGGCTCTCATTCCTCAACTACGCAATAAGATTCATCAAGTGGCAATACTATCTGCACAGGATCGGTGTCAACCTCTCCAACTCCGACTCGTTCAGCGTCTTCCTCGCGGGATTCACTCTGACCGCGACCCCCGGAAAGATTGGCGAGGCGGTCAAGGGGGTCTTCATCAATAGACTCGACGGCACACAGCTCGCCAAGACTGTCCCCGTCGTCGTCTCCGAGCGTGTCACTGACCTGCTGGCTATGATCATTCTTGCGGCGCTGGGATTCATCTTTGGTCTCTCCGGCGGCGAGCAGATGTACCTTCTGCTCCTCCTCGGGGCCGTGGCCCTCGTGGGCGCTTTGATCCTCGGTCATAGCGCGTTCTATCAGAGATTCGTTAAGAAGATGGTCTCTTTTGGGCCACTGAAGAGGTTTCAGGACAGCTGCGATGTGATCGAGAACACGATGGTCCGCACGTTGGGGCCGCGCCCGATGGTTCTTGCCACTGCAGTGAGCATACCCGGTTGGTTCATGGAATGCCTCGAGCTGTGGCTCCTTCTCAGCCTTCTCTCCGGTGCAGGACTGCCATCGCTGACACCTGCCTCGCTGCTGCTACTGGCGCAGACGACCTTCATCCACGCGGCTGCGTCGACCGTCGGAGCTCTGCTCTTCTTCCTACCTGGCGGTCTTGGCGGATACGAGCCATTCGCGATATACGTGATGGAGTTCGTACTAGGTCTCACTGCATCGGTCGCGGGCGCAGCGACAATACTGATCCGCTTTGTCACACTCTGGTTCAGTGTGATGGTCGGCTTCGTTGCGGCTGGGATTGTTACAAGGAGGGCACGTTCCAACAGGCCTGCTCCTGAGAGCGACAGCCGAGAGGACGACACGGTCTGATGTGCTGGCACTTCGAATAAGTCTCTTCGCTGCTGGCACCACGCTTAAAACGCAAACGCCGCAACAGGGAACGGGTGAGCAGAATGGCAGACCCGTATGAGATAGCAGCCAGCAACGCCGAAGAGATCGTCACCGAAGAGGAGATTCGCAAGATCCTCGACAGCGGAGAGGGTTTCAATTTCTACTATGGGACAGCACCAACGGGACCATTCCATTTCGCCTATCTCATACCTCTCAACAAGCTGGTTCAGTTGACCGAGATAGGGGGACGTGGCACCATCCTGCTTGCCGACTATCACGCTCACCTCGACGACCGCAAGACAAGCTTCGAGGAGATGGACCTGCGTTCCAAGTACTACGAGGAGTGCATAAGGGGTGTTCTCGGCGAGCACGCCAACAGGCTCGCGTTCGTGAGAGGCTCCTCATATCAGCACAAGAGAGACTACGTAGAGGATCTATACAAGATTGCAGCCCGCGTCACGACAAAGAGAGCATTGAGAGCTGCAAGCGAGGTGGTCCGCATCAGGGGAGATGCCAAGGTCTCGGAACTCATGTACCCGCTTCTTCAGATCCTCGATGTCAAGTATCTGAAGGCGGACATTACCGTCGGCGGCATCGACCAGCGGAATATCTACATGCTCGGTCGAGAGGTCCTCGAGACCGTCGGCTACAAGAAGGGGGCCTACATCTTCATGCCACTACTGCCGTCACTACGTGGTGGCGGACAGAAGATGTCTGCGAGTGACCCGCTCTCACACATCCGCGTGACCGACTCGCCTGAGGAGATACGGACGACAATAAGAAAGGCCTACTGTCCTGCAGGCGTCCTTGAGCAGAACCCGATAACCGCGACCGTTCGATACATCCTGATGCCCAGGTTTGGAAAGATACTGATTCGACGAAAGGAGAAGTTCGGGGGCGACATCGAGTTCGACTCTGTTGAGGAGTTTGAAAATGCCTATGCAGACAAGGCCGTTCATCCTCTCGACCTGAAAGAGGCCGTGGCAGAGGGTCTGATTGAGCTTCTCAGGCCAGCGAGAGAGTACTTCGAGAAACACCCAGACCTTCTCGAAGAGGTTGAGAAGACGTTTTCCCAGGAGTGAGGAACTCCTCGTTCTGCATATCTCTTGCTGGAGGACCCAGCTGGAGAGACCAGAACCTCTCACTCATAGCGATGTACACCTGAGTGGAGGCGCGGCCGGGCCGGACACCCGCTTCGGGGCTCGACCCAGCCTTGCCAACTCCTCGCATCCAATCAGTCGAGGTCAAGCCCAATACTGCGCAACAGTGCCTCAAGGTCGGCCTTTGAGAGTGTCTTTGCCTGTTCGAGTATGATCTCAATCTCATCGGGACCTATGCCCTTCTGCTCCAGTCTCCTGCGCAGTTCCTCAAGCTGCTCCGGATGCTCCGCCAGGGCCGGCTCACGGACCTCCTGTACCTTACCCTCGGCCTCGGCAATGGCCTCGGCTCGACGCTGCTCCTCCTGGGCGATGACCTCCCGGAGGAAGCCGACACGCTCGCTGGGCTTCATCCTCGCGAGGTCAGACCTGAAGGCCTCAATCTCCTCGTCACCAAGACCGGTCAGCTGAGCGAGGTACTCCAGTAGCTCCTCGACCTCTGGTACCACAGCCTTGATTGGATATCCATCAACATCCTCCGACTCCTTGGCGAGGTTGACAGGAGCCAGCTCTTCATTCGCCATCTCTAGTAGGACGTCCTGCCGCGACCTCACAGGTGGTGCCTTGGGCACCTTGCCGCGCTTCAGCGCGCCGAGCATTCTGTTGATGTAGCGGATCATCTTTGGCACGCTGAGAACCTTGACATAGAGTAGGAGCAGTAGCGCAAGGATGACCAGAGAGGAGCCACCGTAGACGGCCACGTTCTGAGCAAAGATCTGCGCCTCACTTGGGCTGGAGTAGATTGTGAATGCGACCTGCTGTGAGACGAAGTCGTCCTTTGAGAGAGTGACGACAAAGTAGAACGTGCCGGGGTCAGTCACCTGCACAATGAAGACGTACGTGCCGTTGCCAGTGTTGCGTGTGAAGTCGGGGTAGAAGGTGAGATTTCCATCGCCACTAATGCCGACCTCATAGTCGGCGTCGTCAATGCCCACGTTGTGGTCGAGGTCCCAGTACTGGACCGTTATCTCAAGACTCGCTCCTGGGTAGGTCCGAATCTCCTGAGTGGACACGTAGTAGGTCGTCAGCACCTGACGTACCGTGATCTGCACGGTCTTCACCGGGATGAGATAGTAGGGCCCAGAGAACACAAGATCGACTCGGTAGGTGTCAATCGGCAGGTCTCCGCTCACTGAGAGGAGGTAGGAACCGTTCTCCATCTGGGTCAGAGGAGCAATACCGATTCCCTGCCAGTGAGCCTCGGCCACAAGATCAGTGATGATCTCGTCTGTAAGGTCATTGCGCACCGTGAACGCCAGAGAGGCGGTCTCATTGATAGGCAGCGAGTACGCTCCGACGCCGAGTATAGTGGCCGGAGTCCTGAGCATCACAAGGTTTAGCTCGATTGTGCCAGTCGCATAGTTTGGCACAGTCATCGACACTGATACGATGTAGGTACGTGGATTGGTCACATTGACGACCACTGTGATCAGGTACGTGCCATTGCCGAGGTCGGTCACAACAGCGGGGCCACCAGACCAGCTCGCCGTCACTGAGGCACCGACCACGGGCTGATCGTTGTGGACGTCCCAGTACAACGTCCTGAACTGCACGGTGTCGCCGTAGTAGCCGGACAGAGTCGGCGCAGTCGAGTTGAGTACCGTGGGGACCTCGAAGACGTTGAATGACACTGTGCGTCGTGCTGTGGCGTAGCCATCCCGGGCTGCAATGACCGACAGCTCAAGACTGCCAGTGCTGAGCCGACTGGTGTTCACGGTTGTCACATATGTGCCATCAGGCTGCTCGTGGAGCAGACCTGACAGACCGCCCACCACGTAGGTCACGCTCGCGCCCGTGACTCGTGTGCCCACAAAGGTATCGTTGTATTCAACAACGAGCTGGACAATGTCACCATAGTATGAGTTGACGAGTATCGCGCCACCATTCAGCGTGAGCGATGTCGGTGTAGGCAATACTATGATCGTCACAGGAGTGTCGAGGAAGTCGTAGTTTGGTGCCAGAGCATGTAGTGTCGCCTGATAGTCGCCAATGGCGAATCCTGTGGAGTTGATGTAGCCGACGTAGTACCCTGGCGTACCGTTCGCATACAGGTGCGCGACTTTGTCGCCCCACAGGAGCGTGACATTGGCATCCTCGATCGGTACATTCCGCGCTGTGGCATTCAGGTACACCCAGAACTCGTTGAGGCCCGACGGATAGACATCCACAACAGAGGACATCGCCACTATCGATCCCGAAGCCTTTGTGACAACCAAGGTAAAGGTTGCAGAGCGGGGCTGATAGAACTGCTTGGACGCCACGACCACAGGCTCGTAAGTACCATACCTCTGAGTGGCGGTGTCTAGATGAAGGACGTAGGTGCCGTTGCCAAGGTCGACAAAGGGATAGACCGTACCGTTCCACTGCAGCTCCACCGTCATCTCTGGGACGGGCGTATTCGTCAACGCCTCGACGACATCGGCGCGAATATCAATGAACTCGCCCCACTCAGCATAGTATGTGGTCTTTGATAGAGTGAGATCGACTGTCAGTGCTGCAGGCTGGATCATCACAGTCGCTGTTGCCTGGCGGTAGTCCGTCTTCGTCGCCCACACGGCAAAATAGTACTGCTGAGCCAGCAGACCAGTCGTATTGATGGTCAGCTGATAGACGCCACCACCTATCTCCATAATCGTGACCGGAGTGCCATACAGTGACGTCCAGTTGGTCTCCACCGTGGCCCCAGTCACAACAGTGTCGTGGTCGGAGTCGTACAACGTGACATTGACCACATGTAGGGCTCCCACAGGTAGTGAGGCTGGCGATGGTGCCTCGGTGACCAGTGTAGTCTGGATGAGCCGGATCACTGCACGGATGTCATACGCCGAGCGCTCAGCATAGTATGGATAGCCCGGGCGACTCGCAGTGAGATTGAAGAAGATAGAGCCAGTACCGAGGAACTGCGAGGTGGGTATCTCAAGGAGGTAAGAACCGTCGCCGTTGTCGGTGATGTTGTAGATGCCCGGCGAGATATTGAGGAATGCGACCGACACGGACGCACCGCTTATGCCAGCTCCGGAGATGAAGTCTGTGTACTCGAACACGATGGATATGTTGTCGCCGTAGGGCGTGGTACCGACAAGCGGAAACAGTATCTGAGTGGGCCGCTCGGTCGTCGTGGCATAGGTCGTCGCGTTGCGTGCTGCATAGTACGGAGGCTGGCCTGTCTTGTCGATGGTCACATAGATGGGAACATTCGATACAAGGTGAGTGGAGTTCAACAGGGTGGAGTTGAAGCTTATCGCGTACTCCGTGCCGAGAGAGGCAAGAGAGTAGTCACCAGAGCCTATCGGTGTCTGGGCTGGTCCAAAGGTCAGAGCAATGTTCGACTTGGTGATCGATATCGCCTGGCCCGTGAGGAAGTCACTGAACTTGAACTGGAATGTCACATTCTCAAGGAACGGTGTGTTGCCCGGCGTCTGGGTGATCAGAATCTGCGTCGGGCGCTCGCCTACACGAATGTAGATCACCCTATGTGCTGGCGCGTAGAATGGCACGCCCGACCAGCTCAAAGACACATTCACCGGGAAGGCCCCGAGGGAGCCCAGAGACTCACTATCGACGAGAATCCTGAACTGTCCGTTGCCCAGTGGCACAACCCAGTAGTCAGTGCCCTCAACGAGCGGGCTGACGGATGAGTTTGAGCAGGACACCACCACAGTTGCTCCGTCGATGGGAGAGCCATCATTGTCGTCTGTGTACGTGACCACGAAGGTCGCATTCTCAAGGTAGTACGTCAGATCGGGTATCTCATATGCAAGCTGGGTGGCCCGCTCTGAAACAGCGAACCCGAACACATCGCTGGCATCCGCCTCATAGTTCGAGCCAGTGTAGACAATGGTCGCATTGAGAGTGAAGACGCCATCCGATGGGAACCCTGTGGTGTTGAGAACGACCTCGTACTGCCCGTTCCCAAGATACGTCACCGTGTAGTAACCTGCCAATGAGGCGTTCAGCGTCAGTGTTCCCGTCATTCCACTGGACGACCCAGAGATCAGGTCGGTGTAGGTGAAGACCACAGTCACGTTCATTCCCCACTGGCCCGGCTCGAAGGAACCGTGTGTCAGCTGAGTGTTGCGAAGCGTGACCCGCAGGGTGAACGACTGGTTTGCCAAGTCCCTGTAGTAAGGCTCACCGCTCCACCCGATGTTCAGGTGCAGCGTGAACGTGCCGACGCCTCCCAGAGACTGTGTGTCGATCAGCATCGTGAAGAACCGGCTGGAGTCATCGTAGGACAGTGAGTAGGAGACCCAGCCCTCCGCCAGAGAGATCGAGATGGCTGAGCTGTTGGCAATCCGCTCCGACGAGAGCGAGTCAACGTAGCTGAAATAGAAAGTGGCACTCTCACCAAAGGGCGCAGGCTCAATCGGCACGTAGTCCAGATACGTGAGCCGTTCAAGCACCACGAGGCTGACGGTCATGCTCCTGTTCTCATACAGGGGGGCCTGACCAGAGCGCCACGTGAAGTTCAGTCTAAACTCGAATGTCCCAGTTATGAGGAATCTTGATGTGTTGAGCCTGAACTCGTACGTCCCGGGCGATCCACCGAGCTCTGATACGACGAAGTCGGCCTGCGTCACAGGGTGACCAGCAGTGATTGGTGTGATGTAGACGAACACGTCTCCTGTGGAGTTGGATATGCGGGTTGAGTTGACCTTGTCCCAGTAGACCACCGTGAACGTGAAGTTCTCAAGATAGTACTTTGCCGTGGGCGCCTGTTCCAAGTAGATGCTCGTGTCAGTACCGAGGATACGCACCGATGTATGGATTGTCCCGTTGTAGTACGTCGGTACCGGGCCGGTCCACCGGACTTCGATGGTGATGTCTTTCCAGCCAATCGTTCCCCACTGGTCAGCAGAGAATGTGATGTTGTAGTGGCCTGTGCCCAGCGTCGAACTCGAGACGCTCCACGTGAGAGTGGCCGTCGGCGACGAAACGGTGATACGGACATACCCGGTGAGGTTGTCGATGCCCACGCCGAGATCCAGATCGCGGTACTCCACGAGCACGATCACAGTGCCCGTGTATGGTGTCTGGTCCACAGGCTTGTCAAGCACAAAGAGTGTGTCGTGGCTTCTGATCTGCACCTCGACAATGAATGTGTGATTCTGATAGTTGGGTCGTGATACGTCGAACTGCACAGTGTAGAAGCCGCCCGGTGAATTGACCGGGTCGTCGTCCTCCGTGAACAGTGTTATCTCGTACTCACCGGGCGAGACCTCAATGACCGTGTAGTTCTTCTCGCCAGTGGTGTGGAAGCTGGTCCAGTTGCAGACAATCGAGTTGTTGGCGCCAGTCACCGGCACATTCGAGTCCGTGTCTGTCCACGTCAGACGGAACGAACGCGACTCGCCCACAGGTATTGAGAGCTGATTGGCCGTGTAGGAGATGGTATTGTAGATCTCGCGTACGTCAACGTACAGGATGAGGCTCTTTGCCACAACAAACGGTGCTGTGGCCTGTACGAGTATGGGGTATTCTCCTATCGGGATGCCAGCCGTTGAGAGCGTCACATCATAGAGGCCACCACCGACCTCAGCCACTGTATACGAGGCAGTCCAGTTGCACGTGATGGTTGCACCTGTTATGCCTGTCCCGTTCACGTTGGTATAGTTGACTCTGAATGTCTGGTCAAGACCAACGGCATTTGAGATTCCAGGATAGTCAGGTGACTCTAGGGTGGCGTCATAGTAGACGTTGAAGATGATCTGGGCAGTGGAGACGTCATACGCAGTGCGCGACCACGATATGTCCATTGTGAACTGGCCCTTGCCGGGCACAGTGCTTGTGTCAATGACCTTCGTGTACTCACCGTTGCCGCTATCATCGAATGTACCTGACCCACCAGCCCACGTGTAGCTCATAGTCCCACCCGGGACCAGCACGTTGCTGTCTGTGTCATTGACCTTCAGAATCACTAGGACGAGGTTCTCATAGGTGGTGTTGGTCACCCACGTGGACACCGCGTCCGAGAGATATGACATCACAATATTCGAGGTATGTCTGACAGTAAACGGTCTCTTGAAGAAACCGACATTCTGAACAGAGCCGCTTGCCCCCTCGTCGGTGGCATAGGCCTGAACCATCCAGTTGCCAGCCGGAGCTGTGGAGCCGTCCATGACAAATACCGAGGAGGTGGCATAGCCCAGAGCGTCCACTGTGGCGTTCTCGGTGTACCAAGTGCTGCCGTCGGGAGCGAATATCGTGATGTTGACAACCGAGTTTGTGTACTGTGAGCCAGCGTAGACCCGGACCTGGCTGGAGTTGCCCGCACGCAGCTCGACAGTGCGCGACCACGTCGCGGTGTTCGGATCATACAACTTAAGGTCTGTGATCATATTGGGCGCAGTGCTCAGTATGCGCCAGTACCCGTACCGACCTGCCTCGGTCGTCACCTCGTATGCTGAGACGTTCAGGTACCCGTCACCGGGGTCGCCACCACTCCACCCACTGGTGAGATTCTGCGAACTCGTCAGAGGTCGAGATACGTTGAACACGTCTCGCGTCGAGGGAATGGTCATATTGAAGAAGTACCTGTTGACGTAGCCCTCGGGGATGTCAGCGTAGAAGTAGTTGGCAAACTGCGCGTCGGTGCCATTCTGCACCGTAAACGTCTCACCGTAGGCCGTCGGCGAGATGTCGTAGACCGTCAGCGCGTTGTGCCTGCGGGCGAACATATTGATGTTGACGTCAAACTCCACGATGATGGGCCTGTTAGGTGTGGGATTGGTCGGTGTCGGCCACCACGAGAAGTTCATCGGAATGGGGTTGCCTGTCCACGGCATCTGTGGGTCCTGAGTCAGAGAGCCGGTGCCAGTCGTGGTGCCATCGAGGACCGACTCTTCATTCATCTTCAGGTTTACATCTGACGGATTGGCGAGCGTCTTCACGTAAAGCTCGACATTGTCGAACTTGGCCCTTGGAGCGATGTCAGGATCGTACCCTACGTTCTGCTTGCTCCAGAGGCCCACCTCAATAGACACAGAGGGCAGGGAGAAGATGTCGCTGGGCACTGACACGAGGCCGGAATCAAACCATGTCTCCTCAGCCCCAATGTCATCGAAGACGAGCTGCCAGACCATAGAGCCCTCGACACGAGCGTACACTGCAAAGGAACCAGTCATTCCATAGTGGGTGTCATCCCGAGTGTCTGCCCAGTAGTCAAGCCGTAGACCCGCCCAGACCACGGGGCCTCTGTCTACAGTCATTGTCTGTGTCGCGTAGGCATAGTCCCCAGCGTCATAACCGTACGGCGCGGACTGCGAGTTGCTGTTGATCTCGACATCCACGCACGGTCCGCCACTGGCGTCGCCTGTGGAGTTGTATGACGCTGCAGGAGTGCTGGAGCCACCAGCACCAGTGGTAGCGTAGGTCCAGTCATTCTGGGTCGCAAAGTCCGGACTATGGACCCACGTCCTGTTCTCGGTGAGCTGAGTCACCTGCAGCTCCGCGTGGTACGCCTCCCAGTCCGGGCCCAGAGACACGTTGACCGCAGAGCCGACCGTCGTGTTGTCGGTGTTGTAGCGCAGCGAGACCGCGTCTACAATGGTCGTGCTGTTGCCGTATTCGGCACCAACCCGCGGGGACGCTATGCCATTCCATTCCACCCAACCCTGGTCTGAGAGAACGAACCTGTGAAGCTCCTCGCCAGGTCCAACCTCGATAGTCTGTCCATTGCCAATGTCAACTACGCGGTTGGCCCCCTTCTGTCCGTCGGTGGCAGAGGACGGCATCTTGGCCATCTGACCGGCCGAGAGCACAGACACTGTCAGGAACACGAGCAACAGGGCAAAGACCACTATCTTCCGCTTCATCTCTCTCACTCCTCCTCACCCTTCAGCTGCCGCAGCAGCGCGTCTATCTCGGCCTTGGTCAGGGCCTTCGCCTGTTCCACAATCAGATCTACCTCATCAGGCTCGATACCGAGGCCGAGTAGCTCTTGTCGAAGCTGCTCCAGCTCCTCCTCTGTCAGCGCCCGTGCCGCCTCAGGTGGCGCCGCCTCCTCGACTTCGGGCGCGGCTGCGACCTCCTTGGCCCGTCTCGCCCGCTCCTGCCTTATGACCTCACGTAGGAACCCAGCACGCTCGCTGGGTCTCATCTGGTCGAGGTCTGCACGGAGTGTGTCGATGTCAGACTCCGTGAGGCCGACGAGCTCAGCGAGCTCTGCCAAGAGAGCCTCAACATCCAAGGCGGACACATCAACCGTCGACGGGGCCACGTCCTCATCCGTCTTCGTTATGTTGACGGGCTCCACCGACTCGTTCATCATATCAAGAATCATTGTTCTACGGTCACGCACAGGGGCGGCGGTGGGTACACCACCCTTTCGGAGCACACTCTCCATGTGGCGAATCTTGCGCACGAGAGGCGGCACCGAGAGGACCTTGATATAGAGCGCCGCAAGACCACTCAGCACAAGAATTGCAGCAGCGAGATAGCCGAAGGACGTGAACAGGGCCTGACGCTCGGGCGTCATCACTGTATACACCACGGCCGTGTACTCCGCCGCCTCGTGATCGCTGACGGACAGACGGATGTGAATCTCGTACGTGTTGAGTCCCGGACCAACAAACCCAAAGACATAGGTCCCGTTGCCCAGGTCGCGATTGAGGTCGGACACCAGTTCAAGTGTCGTCCCCTCGGTGCTGTTGACGGCACCGGGCAGCGGCCTGTCGTGATCAAGGTCCCAGTATGTCACTGTCACAGTGAACTCCTCACCCTCGTAGAATGTCGATGGATGACTTGCGACCCGCAGCTCGGTGTGGATGAGCCTTATTGTCATACTGCTCCTGATCTCAGCGACAGAGTAGTTACCACGGGTCATGGTGACACGGATGGCGTAAGGTGTAGACCGGACCTCCAACCTCTCAATCCCCGTCGCCTCAGGACCGAAGGCATAGGAGCCGTTGCCCATTGGGACGAGGCTCACTGCTCCAAACTCCCAGATTGCTGCAGCAGTGCAGTTGGTCACGGGCCGGTCATTGAGTGTGTCCCACAGGGTGAACACGACAGTGTAGTCATCTCCCACTGGGAAGTCCACAGTGGTCGTGCCACGAATCTCCGTGGGTATCGGTCGCACCACCAACCTGACTGAGCTAAACGCCGACTCGTACCTGTCACGAGAGAAGGCGAGGAATATGTCGTAGGCAAGAGGACTTGCTGGTTGAATCGTGGAGTTGATTGTCAGGACGTAAGTGCCGTTGTGGAGATCCACAAGCTGACCTTGTGTCAGACCTATCTCATAGATGGCTGTGGCATTGGTCACTCCCACATCATTGTGAGTGTCCCAGAACAGTAGGCGGAACGTAGCATTCCTGCCGTAGTACACCTCTACCTGACCACTACCAAGGACATCAATTCTCGTGGGAATACGTAGTACAGTGACCACAAGCTGTGTGGTCGCGGGGGTGTGAGCAGCCTTGCTGGCCGTCACAGTCACGACCCAGCCTCTGACATCCAGATTGGCAGTCGGCACAATAGCGGTGTAATACCCAGGTTGTGTGGCAGGCTGCATCTGGCCCTCAATGTCTGCGATACGGTAGGTCACGTTTGCCTCAGTCACTGGCACCCCGAGATCGGTGTTGTTATAGTACACCGTGAGGTTGAACGTATCGCCATAGGTGACCGACAGACTTGTGATGCCCTCAAAGGCCAATAGTTCAGTTGATGCCTCTCTCACCTCAATCGAGATTGACGAGCTGGCACTACCGTAGTTCGTCGATGTGGCTTGGAACGTCAGCTGATAGCTCCCGACAGGGACATCCGGTACCGACAGCAGGCCCTCGTACCGAGCAGTAGTGACGTTCCACACCAAGTAGCCACTCCCGCCAGCCCAGCTGAAGGATATTGATCCGACTGGTATCGACGAACCGTTCGCCGCCACGGTGTAGTAGGCCAGCAGCTCAGTGGTCTGGCCAAGAGTCAGTGTTGACTGACCTATGGACACCACAAGTGAGGCGGGCACCTTCCCTATCCTGATGTCGATGTCGACATCACGGGTCTCGTAGTTGGTGAGCTCCGAATGAAACGTGAGTCTGTAGTCTCCAGCCGAGTAGAGTTTGGTCCTGATTGTAACTTGGTAGAGACCACCACCGACCTCCGTCAGCACGTAGATGTCGCCAACCATCTTCAGTGTGACGGAGGCACCAGTCACGGGACTGGCATCTCGGAGATCGGACAGCGTGACATTGAAGGTCACGAGGTCGCCGTAGATGATGCTCACAGGCGAGAATGTCACGTCGAGGTCCACAGGTACTGGACTGAGGGCGAAGTCCGCCGTCACTGTCTTGTTGTAGTGGAGATGACGGGAGGCATTGACATGAAACTCGTAGACGCCAGCAGTGAGCCCAGATGTGTCTATTGTCAAGTGATAGATTCCGTTCCCCACCTCCGCTATCGAGGAGCTGGTGCCATAGAGCGAGGTCCAGTCAGTGACCACAGTGGCACTCTCGATTCCGAGACCTGTCAGTACGTTCGTGAAGTTTACATTGAGAATGACTGTGTCGCCGGAATAGTAGGTCACACCAGCTGGGACCGTCACCTCAAGGCTCGTGGACACAGGGTTCACAATGACAGAGAAGAAGACATTCGTCTTGTTCTGATAGAACGGCGAGCCGGTGGAGGTGATGTTGAAGACGAAGTGATATCGTCCTGTCGAGCCAAAGGTGCTGGTGTTGACTCTTATCTCATAGATGCCGCCACCAAGGTCCAGCACCCAGCTCTGAATGGGAGTCACATTCAAGCATTTGACGGTCACGGTGGCACCCGGAATCCCAGCGCTGGTGTCGTAGTCCGCAAACTCGATCAGTGCAGTGGCGTTGTACATGATGTCTGCGGGCGGCGTGGAGACCACTGCAACTTGCGAGGGGCGTCCCGTGATGGTCGCCTCCGTGGTGGTTGTGGAATTAGAATAGTACGGTGCAGTGTCACCCCAGTAGAACTGAACCTCGATGGGGTGACCCTCGACTAGAACAGAGGTTAGTATCGTGGAGTTCAAGGAGATACGGTATCCGGTAGCAGTTAGGCTGAGGGCGTAGTCACCTGCGGAGAGCGGTATGTGAGATGCACCGTGAAACAGCAACAAGACATCCTTGCTGAGAGTGACAGACGAACCGTCCAGACCGTCCGTCGCAGCCACAACAAAGGTGACATTGTTGAGAAACGGCGTGTTGAGAGGCGACCTCACCACAGACAGGTGGAGGGGACGTCTTGATACCTCGATGGCCACAGAGAGCGTTCTCTCGAGGTAGTAGGGCTGTCCGGTGTAGTTCGCCACTATGTCGATTGTGTATGAGCCGAAATTCCCAAGGGCCTGTGTCGAGATTCTCACACGATATCGTCCAGAACCGAGATAGTCAACCCAGTAGTTCACGCCCAACTGGAGCCCCGTTGCTGCAGTCGTACAGGAGGCATAGATCGATGCGCCAGCGATGCCGACATTCGTTGTGTCATCGAAGTAGAAGACTGTGACGTTGGCCTGCGTGAGATACGGCGCGGGACCCGGCAGCTCGCTTGTGAGCTGAGTCCTGCGTTGGACCACTGTCAGATAGAATGAGTCTGTGGCGTTCTCACAGTAGCGCGTCCCACCATAGGTGATGCTGACATTGATGAGGTAGGTTCCCAGCTGACCGAAGGCACTCGTATTGAGAACCAGCGTGTATGTACCGTCAGCATTGTCCTCGACCGAGTAGTAGTCTTTCAACCAGGAGTCAAGCGTGAGATTGCCACCGTTCATTCCCGCGGTTGAGTAGTCATCGAGATCCCTATAGGTGAACAGCAGGGTGAGATTCGCGGCAAACTGAACGGACGTGTAGCTACCGTGCACAAGCTCTGTGTGGCGGTATCTCACGGTTATCGGTACCTCTACAGAGGTCCGGTTTTGGTAGTAAGGTGTGCCGACCCAAGTTATGTTGATGTGGAACACGCGAGTCCCTGGTGCCCAGGACGAGGTGTCTATCTCCAGATAGAACTCACCTGTTGCGTCGCCGCCGTAGTATAGTGTGTACGTCACAGCCTCAACAATCTCGATGTGCAGGCTTGAGGAGTTGAGAATCGGAGCGCCAGTGAGCGAGTCACGATACGTGAGGGTGAGATTGACCAGCTCGTCGTACGGTGTCACGGGCAACGGCGTCCACTCAACGGTCGTCTGTCTCTGTGTGGCACGCACTGTGACAATCAGAGTCTTGTTCTCGTACAACGGTAGAGCGCCCTTTGTCCAGTTGAACCATACCTCAAGGTCGCAGGATATTGGCCCACTGAGGAAGGCCGAGTCGAACTCGAACCAGTACTCACCCGGTTGATTGTCGGGGTCGACCTCGTAGATCATCATCTTTGACTGATCAAGGGACTGGCCGGGTGTGAGCACGGTCACAGTGATATGGACATTTCCTGCATACGAACCCGTCGAGTTGACGATGCCAGTCTGTGCGCCGACATCGTAATAGACCAGCGAGAAGGTGATGTTCTCATCATACGGCGTCATAACAGGGTTCACACCGATGAAGAGCTCGGCCGGGGTGGCTGTCACGACCACGGCGACCTCATCAAGATAGAGCGTCTCGTTGGTGTACTTCTCAGTGGGTCCTGTCCAGTTGGCGTGGATTGTCACGTTCTTTCCGCCAATCGAGCCCCACGAGTCAGCAGGGATGAGGACCAAGTACTCTCCCGGTGCGGAACCGTTGGTGACGGTGTACGGCAACGAGGGGATGTCCGCGACTGCATAGATATAGACATAGTAACCTGTGGCGGAGCCGTTCTCTATCCCAACCTCCGCATCGACATCCCAGTACATCACTCTGATCTCAATCGTCCCCGTGTAGGGTGTGGGTTCAACCGGATTGACAAGATACAGCGATGTCAGATGCGTCCTCAGTTCGAGTTCAATATAGAATGTATGGTTCTGAACACCGCCCTGCTCCACATCCACCTGCACCGTGTACAACCCGAGCGTGTCAGTGTCGACAGAGTAGATTGAGATGTTGTACTCGCCAGGAGTGGACGTCTCGACGACGGTGTAATGACCGTGTGAGCCAGTCCAGTTCAGCGTGAAGGCGCTCTCTGCACCTGATATTGGGAGGTTGTGGTCGGTGTCCCGATACGTGACCGTAAATGATGCGACGTAGCCAACCGGTAGAGAGAGATGACTTGTTGAGGGGGACGCCGACGTGAACAGCTCTCGAACCTGAACAGACAGCTCAATCGTTCTGCGCTCCACAAAGTCCTTTGACGCCGTTATCTGGACCACGTACGTCGCCAGTGGGGCGGTACTCGTGTCGAGCGACAGTGTGTAGTAGCCCGGATTCCCTGCCTGTGGAGTGACCGTGTAGGTGCCGAGTGTCCAATTGCAGGTTATCGTGGCCCCAGTGATGCCGTTACTCCTCTGATCCTCGTAGTACAATGTGAGGTCAGCCGAATATCCCTTTGGAACATCGATGCCCGGCGCGTCGGGTGAGAGCAAGTCACTCAAGTAGATCACATTGATAGTAAAGGTGGCCGAAACGGAATCGTAGTATCCCTTTGTCCATTGCAGGGCCACGTCGTATTGCCCATTGGATGCCAAGAGCGATGTGTTCAACGCAATGTTGTACTCGCCAGTACCGAGGTCATTCATAGTACCCGACCCGGCCGCCCAGCTGTATGCCATCACACCCTCTGGGAGAAGTTCGCCGTTGTCCGAGTCGTTGACTCGCACCTGGAGAAGAACGACATCGCCATAGGTCACGTTGACACTCCACGTCGTGCGACCCTCAACAGGATATGTCACAGACATGACGGTACCGTGCTGGATGCTGAAGCCTCGCCTGAAGTACCCAACATTATGGATCTCTCCTGCGGACGCGCTGTCGTTGACGAAGGCCTGGACCTCCCACGGGCCAACTGAGGCGTTGTAGGCTCCCAGAGTCACGGTGTCCGTCACCGCATATCCGTTCGAGTCAACCGTTGCAACCATTGAAGTCCACGGATTTCCGAGCGGGTCGTATATCGTGAAGCCAACAATGTCGTTGGCGTAGGCTGGGGACAGCGTGGCTCTGAACCGTGTGACATCATTGGCACGAAACGTCCTGGTGCGCACCCACGCCGAACCGTCCCAGACCTCAAGGTCGCTTATCATATTCGGTGACCAGCCCTTCAGATACCAGAAGCCGTTCTGAGCGGTGGTGGTCACCTCGAAGGCTGACACATTCAGAAGCCCATCTCCCGGGTCTCCATAGCTCCATCCATACGTCAGGTTCGTGTATCTGTCAGTGGGCTGCCCCACGTGATCGATGTCACGGTTGAGCGGAATTGACACGTTGAAGAAGAACTTGGGCTCATAACCACCGGGAACAGCTGCGTAGTGGTTTGTTTCCCAGCGGACCGCCGTAGCATTCTCGACGTAGTAGCTGTCACCCGATGCGAAGTTGGCTGTGTTGTAGACCGTATCGAGGCCATACCTGCGAGCATATGCCGTTACACTCGCATCCATTGTAACCCGAACCTCAAGATTCGGGACCGGAGGCAGTGGGACCGGGGTCCACGTGAAGTTCGCATAGGCCTTACCCTTGGTCCACGGCGTCGGTGGACGATACGTGACAACGCCCTCGCCATACACCGGGGTCGAGCCCTGCATCACGTTCTGAACAGGAACTCCGTCCATCGTCAGGTTGACCTGCTCTGGAGTGGCCTTGGCCTTGATGTACAGGACTATGTTGTCGAACCGACCCTCGGGCAAGATATCATTATATCGATACCACTCCTTTTGTGTGACCCTCAGGCCTATCATCAGGGGAACGTTCGGCAGCGACAGGGATGTGTAGTCCACCGGCACCAAGCCCGTGGAGTACCACGTGTTATCATCAGCGATGTAGTCGAACTTGGAACTCCAGAGATAGGAGCCGCCGTAGTCGGGATCGCCGACAGAGACGAAGAGCTCGAAGAAGCCGGTCATATACGATCCCCATCCGCGGCAGTCAGCATAGTAATCGAGCATGAGGCCGGCCCACGTGACCTCCCCACGATTGATTGTCAGATCCTGTCGGACGTACGCCTTCTCACCCGGGCTATACCAGAAGCCGTACAGGCCAGAGACCGGGTCGGAGTGATAGTATCCTCCAATCTGAGCGATGATCGCCCCGTCTCCAGCGGCGTGTCCATTCGGGGACCAGGTGATAGACGTGCGAGATGTGCCATCGCGTTCGACTGTATACACGTAGCCACTGGCGTTCACGGCAACTCCATAGATGAATCTGAACTGGGCGTTTCCTGTGCCATCGCCACCCCAACGTCCCGAGTACGAACCAGTCTGTGTAAAGTACTGCACACGGTCGTTGCCCATGTCAGCCACGTAGATGGTACCATCAGAGGCAACATCAACGTCAGCAGGATCTCGGAAGGACCCTGCCGATCCACTACCAGCGAAGCTTCCGCCCGAACCGACAAGGCTGAGGTAGGTCCCCTGATAATTGAACCTCTGAACCCTGTTGTATGTGCTGTCGACAACAATTACCTCATCATTGTTTGGATTGACGCCAATTCCCGTTGGGGCGTTGAACTGACCAGTACCAGTCCCCTGAGAGCCCCAAGAGCCTACAAAGTTGTAGTTAGAGTCAAAGTACTGGACACGGTCATTGCCCATGTCCGTGACATAGATGTATCCGTTGACGCTACCTACCGCCACGTCAACCGGACCGTGGAATTGACCGTTGCCCGTACCGGGACTGCCAAATTCTGCAATGAAACTACCAGAGGAGTCGAAGACTTGGATTCTGTCGTTACCGTGGTCCACAACATACACGTGGCCCGAGGAGTCCACATCGATGCCGAGCGGTCTGTCGAACTGACCCTGACCTGTGCCGAATGATCCCCACTGTGTGACGAAGTTTCCTGAGGCATCAAAGACCTGAATGCGATGGTTGTCAGTGTCCGCGACGTACACATACCCAGAGGAGTTGATTGATATGCCCCACGGATTGAGGAACTGTGAGGAGGAGGATCCGCGGGATCCCCACTGACCCTGATAGTTGCCCGTAGAGGTGAAGAACTGAACACGGCTGTTGCCCTGAAAGCCGCTCACTGTCCGGTTTGTCCGGAAGGTCCAGTCGTCCTCGTTGGCGAACCCGTAGTTGACCACCCAGCTCCTGTTCTCCGCTATGTTGCTCACTCTCGACGTGACCTGATACGACTCCCAACCAGAGCCCACGGGGACTGTCCGCACGGCTGTACTTCTCGCCTGCGTGCTCGGGTCGTAGACCATACCAATGTCCGAGAAGACATCTGTCCGATTACCGTACTCGGCCACGGACAGAGGGTCCCCTACGCCTGTCACCGAGGTGGGCGCCGTTGAGATCACGTATTTGTAGAGGACCTCATCAGGACCTACCTCCACATACTGACCATCTCCGACCTCGACCATTCTTGGTCCGGCAGAACTCTGCTGGCTGGCAGGCGGGAGGGGCATGCTTGTCAGGACCGACAACACAAGGGGCACGAATACCAGCACCAGGCTCAGGCTCCGAACTCTCTTCATCTGACAACCTCCGGGTCGCGCACGCTCGACCTTCGGTATGCCCACAAGGGGCCTCCGCGGTTAGACAATCTTCAACCCGCCAATCCGCCCTAAAAAAGGTGCTGCGCGACAGATGGTTCACAAAACAGTCAGGATTGACAAAAAATCGAAACTCTGTGGTGGGCCTGGGAGCATTGCCCAGAGCAGTGAACGTAGCCGCAGCTTCAATCCACAGACCGGGGGCAGATTCTTCTCGCAATCATCGGCGTGGCGCCCAGTGCGCGACGGCTCCCAGCAACTAGTCAGGTCATTCGAATAATGTTAGTCTCGATTCCCGGACGGGGGGTTCGAAAAATACTGGGACGTAGAAACCGTCGTGGAGGGCCCACTGATGTATTCTGGCGATAGGCCGACGTATGGACTGGGCTCACGCCGAATCTCAGGTCAATCTTCTCAGACGCCCTGATGACGCCTAGAAGCTATGAGGATGGATGTCTACGTTTTCGCATCACAACAACCAAGACAGCAACGAGGGCAATCGTCCCGGCCGCAGCCGCCACTGGCAAGAGCGGCAGGGGTGAAGGACCCCCAGTTTCGGTGACAGACAGGAGGGTCAGAGTGGTGCTGGCCGTGTTCAGGCCCCAGTCCTGAACGTATACGGCAAGAGTCACGAGGTGTGCGGTGGTCGGGACGGCAGGGAGCAGGCCCGTCCAGAGGGTACCATTGAACGAGAGATCAATCGTGGAGCCTGTCCCATCGATGTCAATCACTGCTTGCACACTGTAGACGCCTGAGAAGTCGTCATGGGTTGAAACATCAATCTCGGCGCCGTCGTAGAGGTTCGAGATGTTGACCACGATGTCCTCGATCACTGGCGGAGCGGTGTCCACTTTGGAGAAGTAGAGACGACGAATCCAATGCTTCGCCTTGAGCAACGTGCTGTAGGCGCCCTTCCAGTCCATCCGGTTGAGCTGGCCCAGCGCCTGCAACAGCAGTTCTTCCGCTCTGTCACGTGCAGTTGCTGTCTCTGGGCGCGGGTTATCACCGATACTGGCCACCTCCTCTGAGAGGTCGCTGGCCACACTCACGTACATCTGATCCGTGTAGGTGCCCTGTGCCCAGTTCTGCTCGAACGACGAGGTGCCGTTGTGAAATGAGTAATACCCCATCGGTCCATAGTAGAAGTCAGCCGCATAGTGGTGTACACTCCACGAGTGGCCGAAGCCAATCGCGTGCATGGTCTCGTGAAGCTGTATCGCCGAGACTCCCGCCTTGGGAGTCACGCCGTCAGGGAGATAGTATCGCTCCCAAGACTTCCAGATCACAGTCTGACCACCCCCGCCAAGCCCGGTGAAAGTCCTGTTCCCATAGACCATTACCATCTTCTTCTTGATGAATACGACCGAGAACACGTTGACATCATACAGCTCCGAGATGTAGTTGGGGCGCATGGTCTGATAGATTGCATTGAAGAGTCCCGCACCATCAACGTAGGTCGTACCATCGTCAACCCAGGCGAATTGCCAGAAGAGATTCTTCCACGCGGGATAGTCGTCGATGTCAAGATATTCGACACTGACGTCCCAGTCGATGAACGGTATCAGCTCATTCAGGTGAGCAAGCTGTAGGTCGGCACTGGTCACCCACTCGAGGCTCTCTACGCTCACGCCAGCGGCCACATCCATACAGAACACCAGGCACTTGACCCGCCCAGATTCAGCATAGGAGGTTGGAATGTGCTGACCTGGAAAGAAGAGATAGGTGACTGGATCGTAGATGTATTCTTGGAGATACGAGTTGAGCACGATTCTATCGTCCTGCTGCGTCAGGTTGAGGGTCGAGACCAGCTCGTCCATATCATAGAAGGTGTACTGCGGATCGTCATCATATGGGGCCTCGCCCCACCACACACGGGCCCAGCGGAGGTACCACTGGTCGGCCGTCGGATCAATCACATAGATGTTCCCCCGCCCGCCGAAGCCAGCAGAGTCGAATTTGACCCCGGTGTTCAGCTCGTTGT
Organism: Candidatus Thorarchaeota archaeon; assembly: GCA_029855935.1. Lineage (GTDB taxonomy): Archaea > Asgardarchaeota > Thorarchaeia > Thorarchaeales > Thorarchaeaceae > B65-G9. The sequence goes on from JAGSHN010000027.1 coordinate 64,120, forward strand.
CCCACTCCAGTCTGAAGAAGTCCTGAGTCCGGCCGGAGTCCGGATCGACTGGATGATAGTCATACCAGTGCTCAAAGGAGTGGTCGGGGGAATCGAACTCGCTGAAGTTGAACACGTAGAGGACATATCCCATGGCTGGTGGCGTGACGGCTGGATTCTCCAGTAGCCAGTCCTCGACAGCATCGCCATCGATAGCCCGTCCTGCTCGGGGATAGAATATTCTCTGCGGCTCGTCAGGATGAGCCTTCTGATACTCCAGAGCTGTCTCGTTGAGAGCTGAGCCGATGTCATCACCTGTGATAGAGTTGGCGAGCATCACGTCCCGGAGTCGCTCGGCGTAGCTCTGGTTGGCAAAATGGAAACGGTACTCGATATCGTAGTGGATCCACGCGATGGTGGTGGTGTAGTCACGCTCGGTGGGAAGACCTACCCTGACCAGAGATGTGTCGATGACATCCGGATCGAAGTTTACGAACACTATGTCGGTCACCCAGCTGTGAGAGATAGGGCCATCTTGTAGATCATTGAACCCTCCCGCAGATGGAAACTTGGGGCAGAGCTGCGACAACCCAGGTGGGGGCAACATAAGAATCAGACTGATGATGATCAACACAGACCAGCGGCGCATACACGCCACAGAGCAGGAAATGTATATTACTTAATCGACGCGAGCTGGACCAGTATATCAGAAAAAAGTACTACATAAATAGACATATTAGGAGAGCCGTCGAGGTTGTTTCAGGCGTCGGCTCCAAAGAACCGCGACACTACAAGGGTAACCAAGAAACGATAGGGACCTTGCATTGAATCCAACGAAATACCGAGTCCGCCGACGCAACCCTTCTCCTTTATTGTCTACCGAAGTCACTCTGGCTGTCGCACGTGTAGGGCAATGATTCCGGTGGCAGGGCCTAGCAGTGCCAAGAGAGTCAGACTAAAATGTGATGGTTGCGCGCTTCAGAGGGAGCCGCAGACCGACTGTGACGTCGTGGCGCCAGCGCCAGTCTTCTGATGCGACGAAGCGGGCGCTACACAGCTCACGATTGATGAACGGACGCAGTGTGAGGTAGGTATCAGATATGGCAACTGAGAAGTATGTGTACAAGTTCGGAGCCGGACAAGCAGATGGTAATGGGGAGATGAAGGAAATTCTTGGCGGCAAGGGGGCCTCGCTTGCCAGCGCAACACTGCTGGGTCTCCCCGTGCCGCCCGGCTTCACGATCTCGACCGAAGTCTGCAACATCTACCTGCAAGAGAGCGACTTCCCCGCCGAGGTCCGAGAGCAGGTGCTAGAGGCGCTGAAGTTCGTTGAGGGTACAGTGGGCCGAGGCTTCGGTGACCCGAAGAACCCCCTGCTGGTATCATGTCGTTCCGGTGCGCGCAAGAGTATGCCTGGGATGATGGAGACGGTCCTCAACGTCGGACTCACCACCAGGACCCTCCCAGGGCTCATTGAAACGACGGGCAACGAGCGCTTCGCCTACGACACGTATCGCCGACTCATAATGATGTACAGCGATGTGGTGATGGAGAAGGCAGAGGGTATTGAGCCGAAAGAGGGCGAGGGCATCCGAGAGCAACTCGAGTGGATAATGAAGCGGAAGAAGAAGGAGGTCGGTGCGAAGAGCGACACCGACCTGACCGTGGAAGACCTGAAGGACTTGGTGGAGAAGTTCAAGGCACGCGTCAAGGAGGTTCTCGGGCGCGAGTTCCCCGACGACCATATGGAGCAGCTATGGGGCGCAATCACTGCTGTGTTCAAGAGCTGGAACGGCGCGAGGGCCGTGGCCTACCGCAGGATCGAGAACATCCCGGACGACTGGGGCACTGCCTGCACGGTTCAGGCGATGGTCTTCGGCAATATGGGAGAGAAATCGGCGACGGGTGTGGCGTTCACAAGGAATCCCGCGACGGGAGACAATCACTTCTACGGAGAGTGTCTCTTCAACGCTCAGGGAGAGGACGTTGTCGCTGGAATAAGAACGCCCAATCCTCTCAATGAGGTATCCAAGAACGAACAGAACAAGCACCTGCCGACGCTCGAGGAGAAGATGCCAGAGATATACAGGGAGCTGGTGAGGATACGCGATGTCCTCGAGGACTATGCAAAGGACATGGTCGACCTTGAGTTCACTATAGAGGAGGGCAAGCTGTATCTGGTTCAGCATCGTGTTGGCAAGAGAACAGCGACGGCCGCGCTGAACATTGCACTGGACTTGCTCGAAGAGGGTAAGATTGACGAGAAGACGTGCGTCATGAGGATAACACCCGACCAGCTCGGTCAGCTACTGTTTCCAATCCTCGACCCCGAAGAGGAGAAGAAGAGAACTCCAATTGCGCGGGGGCTGCCTGCAGGACCTGGCGGCGCCGTCGGGCAGATTGTCTTTACATCCGAGGACGCGATCAACTCGACAAGAGATGGGAAGAAAGTCATCCTGATACGAGAGGAGACAAGCCCTGAGGACATCGAGGGAATGCGCGCTGCGGTGGCGCTCCTCACTGCACGCGGCGGGATGACGAGCCACGCAGCACTCGTGACCAGAGGTTGGGGCAAGTGTTGCATCGTCGGTTGCGGCGACCTTGAGATCGACCCGTTCAAGAAGCAGGTCACCATCCACGGCAAGGTGTACAAGGAGGGCGACGTGTTCACGCTCAACGGTACCGCGGGCCTGGTCTACGAGGGAGAGATACCGATGATTGACTCCACTCACAACCCGCGGCTCCGCAAGTTCATGGAGCTGGTTGACAAGTATCGTAGACTGGGCGTGAGGGCAAACGCTGACACGCCCGAGGACGCCAAGACAGCGCTCGACTACGGCGCCGAGGGCATAGGCCTGTTCAGGACAGAGCACATGTTCTATGGCGAGGGGAGTGAGGAGCCCCTGTTCCTGCTGCGGAAGATGATAATGAGTCAGTCGCAGACAGAGCGGCTACACGCCCTTGCCGAGCTCGCACCGTACATCAAACGCGATGTCAAGGCCACCCTCGAAGTGATGGCCGGCAAGCCCGTGACAATCCGCCTCCTCGACCCGCCGCTCCACGAGTTCGTCCCGCAGAGCAGGATTGGGCAGGAGAGACTGGCCCACGCCTTGGGCATAGACATCAGTGAGGTCAGAAAGCGGGGAGAGGAGCTCCACGAGAACAACCCGATGATGGGGCACCGCGGCGTGAGGCTGGGCCTGACTCATCCAGAGATATACAAGACACAGGTGAAGGCCATCTTTGAGGCCGTGTGTGAGCTCAAGAGAGAGGGGAAGGAGGTCCACCTTGAGCTTATGATCCCCGTGGTCGCTGGCGAGGCCGAGCTGAAGACGATGAAGGCAATAGTCGATGATGTCTACGAGGAAGTCAAGCGCGAGCAGGGAATGGACTTTGACTATCTCTATGGTACGATGATAGAACTGCCTCGTGCTTGCATGCGCGCGGGTGACATGGCCGAGGTTGCGGAGTTCTTCTCCTTCGGCACGAATGACCTGTCGCAGATGGCCTTCGGCTTCAGTCGCGACGACGTGGACAAGTTCCTGCCGTACTACCTCGAGCACCACCTGCTGCGGAACGACCCGTTCCAGAGCATCGACAAGCGCGGTGTCGGCGGCCTGATGAGAATCGCCATCGAGCGCGGCAAGAAGACAAGATCGAACATCAAGCTTGGAGTCTGCGGGGAGCACGGAGGCGACCCACGGTCTGTGGAGTTCTTCCACCAGATTGGACTGGACTACGTGTCTTGTTCGCCCTACAGGCTGCCAGTGGCACGACTGGCTGCCGCACAGGCCGCGATAAAAGAGGAGCGCGGAGAGCTTGAGTGATTGAGGGGGTGACTGAGTGGGGCCCGGCCCCCACTCGTAGCCTTTTTATGCCGCGCCCGTCCGGCTGGGCGCAGGTGAAACGGGCAGATGAGCAAGAGAATACTTGTCACCGGCAGCTATGGACAGATAGGGACAGAGCTGGTTGGAGAGCTGAGGCGACGATACGGTGGGGAGAACGTCGTTGCCACGGGTCGCAAGAAGCCACCCGCGATCCTCAAGCGGGATGGCCCGTACTACCAGCTTGATGTGCTGAACGTGAGTCAGCTCCACCAGCTCCTTGTGGACTTGGACATCGACATAGTCATCCATAACGCATCGGTCCTCTCTGCGGTGGGTGAGAAGAACCCACAGCTGGCATACCGAACGAACGTCGAGGGGGCGTATAACGTCCTTGAGGCGGCCCGGATTCTAGAGCTCGATCAGGTGATGATTCCGAGTTCGATAGCCGCCTTTGGACCGAGCACCCCAAAGGAGAACACTCCGAACGATGTGATAATGCGTCCCACCACGATGTATGGCGTGACAAAGGTCTTCATAGAGCTACTCGGGGAGTACTATACTCACAGGTTCGATGTCGACTTCCGGTCGCTGCGCTACCCTGGCATCATCAGCTCCGAGGCCCTGCCTGGTGGCGGCACAACGGACTATGCCGTCGAGATATTCTACGAGGCGCTGAAGAACAAGCGATACACGTGTTTCCTCGCCAAGGACACTGCTCTTCCGATGATGTACATGCCAGACTGTCTCAAGGCCACGATCGACCTGATCGAGGCCGATGCCAGCAGACTAAAGCATCGCAGCTTCAACGTCACGGCAATGAGCTTCACTCCAGAGGAGATTGCTAACGAGATCAAGAAGTACATTCCGGAGTTCGAGATTGAGTACAAGCCTGACTACAGACAGCAGATAGCCGAGTCATGGCCGAGGTCAATTGATGACAGTGTGGCCCGCGAAGAGTGGGGATGGAAACCGGAATACGATCTCCCAGCCATGGTAAAGGACATGCTTGACAGGCTCTCGAAGAGACTGGGAATCGAGTACTGAGGGTCCCGACAGGGGGCTCCTTCTCTCCCTGACCTCATCCCCTCGGCCCGTGTTGATGCGAGCAGTGCTGAGCACCGGAGTTCTCAAATACGCTGGAGGCCAGATTGCGTCACATCACCGCTCCCTGTTCTTACAGACCGACCTGTGGGTGAGCGCTCTTGAAACGCCAAAACTACCTCGTAATCCTGTTCATCTTTGCGACCCTTACTCTCTCCTCCTTCTATCTCGCATGGTCTGTTCAACATGGTCTCGGAGAGATAGAGGTTGAGAGCAAACTGACACAGGGGACCGACGGAGAGAGGGCGGCATTCATTCTTATGCGGACCCGAATGGAGGCGGACGTTCGCCAACTGGACCTCGTTCTTGCAATCCCCGCTATCGGGTCGTCTGGTGAGAACCTCAGGCTTGTCGGTATGGAACTCGCAAGACGAAACTTCACCGTCGCTATAGTCGACCTTTCCTCGCTATCACCGCAAGAGAGTCATACGGAAGAAGTGACGCAGCAAGCGGTCGGTCTGTGCGTCCGTGTACTGACCGTCCTTGAGAACGACACTCTGGTGAACGAAGACCATCTCGGCATTCTGGCCTACGGGTCAGGGGCGAGTGTCGCGCAGGCACTCATCAGAGAAGAGATTGATACGCCGCCTCTTGGTACTGTGATCATTGGACCACTGACGGAGGTCAGCAGACTCGATACATCAACACTGAACAACACTCTCGTCGTGGGGGGCGAGTGCTATGGCCCCACAAGGACAGCATTCTACGACCTGCTGAGAGATGTCACGGGCAACCAGAGTGCTGTTCCTGGTGTGACCTACGGAGACTTCGACAACGGAACCGCGATCATGCTTGGTATCTCTTGGGCTCCGGGAGATGCTGCACCCGAGTCGAACATCGGGCTAATTCTCAGCGTGGACTGGCTCGTCAAGTCGGTACAGGGTGAGGCGCAGTGGAATCACACACTGCGACCATGGCTCATAGTCGCACACGGAGCGGTAGTGGCCCGATGGACTGGGACGCTCGGTATTCTCGGTTCCGTCGCCTGCGTGGTGGTCATTCTCTCGAAGCCGACACAACACGGGGCAGAGAACCGGACACATCATGCCGAGGAGCCAGACGCTGGTGCCGAGGAGACACCACTGGCCCGCGTCTTCGGGATGATAATCATTCCAGCTGCCCTGTCGCAGCTGGGCCTCTACATCCCTGCGCTGCTTCTTGCCTGGCTGACAGACAGCATATGGATACTGCCGGCACTTGCAGTCGTGGCTGCGGGGCTGTGCCTGAGCGGGGTCCTGTCGGTCACGGCACTTAGAGTAGTGAGTGGAGAGGGTCTCGCCACACACGTTGAGCCGACATTCGGTCTCGCCACTGTAAGAAGGAACATGCGTGCCATCGTCAGAGCGCTCGTGGTGGCCGCTGTCACGGCGGTTGGAATGTTGCTCCTCGCCAATGTAGACGACATACTCGGTGTCAACCCGGGAGTCACGTACTCTCTGATTGATGGCGTGGCAGCACTCTGGCCTGCTTTGATTGTGAGCATTTTCGCGCTTGCACCTCGGGCCAGTGATGCGGCCTGGCTCCGGAGAATCGAGTCGGTGAACGAGGATGAGAGGTCATGGACATCGAGGGTCTTTGTCGGGTCTGCGGCCTTCCTGAGAGTGTTCGTCGCTGCTATCGTTGCCCTAGCGCTGTACACATCGCTCATCGACCTGATGAGCCTCTCACCCGCGGGAGCCCTTCTCAGGCCTGTGATGATTGCGGGCGTCGTTGCAGAGGCCTTCTCTATTCTGTCCTCGCCGATTGCAAGGGAGGAGAGAGTCGACGCCATTGCCGTGCTGGTGTCCACTGCGGCCGTGACAGGGATCCTACTGGCATCTGCTCTACTAGTGTGAATCACCCATAGAAACTAGTCTTCGTATACCTCAAAGTGAAATCCGTGGTCTTCGAGACTAGACAGCAGACTGTCGAGGGCCCTCTTGTCCGGAACCTCCAGCACCATCGTGAGCTCTGCTTTGTTGGGAGCAATGTCGGGGTCCGCACGGTCGTGAGTGATCTCTATCACATTCACGCCTGAGCCAGACACCACATCGATGATCCTGTTCAGAGTGCCCACCCTGTCAAGGATGACTCCGCGCAATCGCACTGACCGACCCAAGCGGAACAGCTCCTTGTCGACGATACGCCCGAGCAGGCTCATATCGATGTTGCCGCCAGAGAGGACGGCAACGGCCTTCTTCCCCTTGACGTCAATCTTTCCGAACTGGAATGCCGCGAGGCCGACAACCCCTGCTGGTTCCACGACCGTCTTGGCCCTCTCCAGAAGCAAGAACAGGGTCCGTGTGACCTCGAACTCGCTCACTGTCACGACGTCTGTGAGAAGGTCACGAGCAATCTGGAGCGTGAGCTCCCCTGGCTGCTTCACGGCAATTCCGTCACATATCGTGTCGAGAGACTCGGCCCGAACAATCTTGCCTGCATGAAGCGAGGCCCGCATCGCAGCCGCACTCTCGGCCTCCACTCCGTATACCTCGACCTCTGGGCGGAGATGCTTGGCCGCTATCGCGATTCCTGCTGCTAGACCACCACCGCCTACGGGAACGGCGATCACGTCCACGTCAGGGAGTGCCTCAAGTATCTCTAGCCCAATCGTGCCCTGACCAGCTATGACGTGCTCATTGTTGAACGGGTGGATAAATGTCGCTCCCGTCTCCCGAGCGATCTCGCGGGCCTTGGCCAGCGCCTCGTCGAACACAGCCCCGTGCAGGACGACATTGGCACCGTAGCCACGTGTTGCCTGGACCTTGGCGATGGGTGAGAACACAGGCATCACAATTGTTGACTTGATGCCGAGCCTCGTTGCGGCGTAGGCAACGCCCTGAGCGTGGTTACCTGCGGATGCAGCAATGACTCCAGCCTCTCTCTCGCCCTCCGTGAGCTTGCTCATCGCGTATGTTGCTCCACGGACCTTGAACGAGCCCGTCTTCTGCAGATTCTCAAGCTTGAGGTAGATGTCACCCTCGGTCATTCGACTGAATGTGGTCGAGAGATCGAGCGGTGTGTTCTTCGCAATTCCTCTCACCGTGTCTCTCGCACGCTCAATCTCCGCAAACATCCTCTCGTAGTCTACCATTGGAGCGCCTCTCCGATATCATCTGTCTGGGCAGTGTAAGTACTTTGTCCCTATAAGATACCGGGGAGACTGGGCATCAGGCTTCAGACTGAACATTTTCTGCGCTCTCAGTGCAAGACATAAAACCAGATGTCGAGTGATGAGAAGACGCTGCAACCACGACCATTCGAGGAGGTGCAATACCCACAATGTCATCATATCGTTCAACAACAGTTGCTATGATGCTTCTGCTCACGCTCATGCTCACCTCGATAATGCTCCCAAGCGCGGTTGCGACGGGGACCGGGGCGTGGCCCCCGCCAGCGAGCGGCACTTGGCTGATCAACGTCCCCACAGTGGTGAGCGACGAGAATATAACTCTCCAGGGCGACATGATTGTCAACAGCACGGCATTGTTCGTGAACACGACCATCACGTTCGCCTCAACAGCGTCAACGCACTATAGGCTTGATGTCACCAAGTTTGGCACGCTGACGATGATCAACTGCACGCTTCGCGCACAGAACGCGGCCTTTCCGTACTACGTCCGCATCTACGGGACGACCATACTGAATCAGACTGTCGTTCGGAATGCCGGCTATAGTTACGGAAGCTACGGCGACAGAACTGGCCTGTGGATCAACACGAACGACACCGTGAGGATTGCCGACTCGGTGTTCGAGAATGTATACTATGGCGTGTTCGCCTACCATTCGATGAATATCTTGATGAGTAATCTCTCAATCACGGCAGACAGTACCGCCGGCACTGCTATTGTTCTCCAGTACAGCTCTGCGCAGATGACAGATCTCGACCTCTCGGGACAGCACGGTCTGAGGATACAGACGGGACAGGACATCAGTGCGGAGAGCGTAGTGTCAACAGGCGTTGTCTATGCTCTTGAGATTCGGGAGTCAGACAACGTGACAGCCAGCGGGCAGTTCTCGTCGACGAACAGCTACTTGAGTGTAAAGGACTCCAACGACGTCACTCTGCACGACAGCGTTGTGACCTCAACGAGCAGCTACGGGATGTACGTCACAGGGACCACATCGCTGACAATCACCGGAGTGAACGTGACCGGTCACCTCGTAGGTGTGTACCTGTATGACTCCAGTTCCGTCGATATCGCGTCATCGAGAGTGGACGCAGAAGGGAACCACGGAATACAGGCCACGTTCGGCTGCAGTGACATCACCATCACAGACACCACGGTGAACAGTCCAGTGCAGGCACTCTCCCTGGACAATAGCAGTGTAATCTACGTCTCAGACGTAACTCTCACCAGCGACACCACTGCGGTCTCGGCGACGAACGTGACACATCTGACACTGCTCGACTCTACCATCAGCGGCACCACGAGCGTGCGGCTGGAGGACACAAGCGCAGTCAACCTCACACGCGGCGAGTGGACCGCCGACGATCTCGGCCTGCTGATGTTCTCATCGTCGGGCGTCGTGGCGTCGGGAATGAGTATCACATCCAACAGGACCGTTGCAGTCTACGATTCGTGGAACCTGATGTTCTCTGACATCAACTTCCATTCTCAGGTTCTCGGCGTCCAGCTGACCAATGTGTCACAGAGCGCGCTCACCGGGTTGAGCGGAGGCGTCGAGGCGGGGACCGCCCTCAACCTGATGAATGTCACTACAGTCCTCGTGAACGCATCCAACGTGTGGGGTGGCGAGGCGGGTCTAATCGTGGCCAACTCAACTCACGTCACGACAATACAGTCCCACATCACTGGCGACGAGGTCGGCGTCCTGCTGTCCAATAGTACGGATGTCGTCCTGTCTGACCTGTCGGTCGTAGCCAACGACAATGCGATCGTCTTCGATAGCGCAAACGACTCCTATCTTGTGGACAGTACAGTCTTCTCGTCATCCAGCTTTGGGATCCGGGTGGTCTCCTCACGGAACAACACTATTGTCCACAACTCGGTAGAGAACTGCACTCTCTACGGAATCGTCGTGACCGAGTCCACCGACAACCTGTTCTACCTGAACTACCTTCGGAACAACAACAACAATGAAACTCAGGTTGCAGACGATGGGAATGACAACAGCTGGGACAACGGTACCATTGGCAACTGGTACTGTGACTATGATGGACCGGACCTTGACCACGATGGGATTGGCGACGAGCCCTACCTCGTGGGCGAGAATGCAACTGACAGGTTCCCAATCGTAGTCGACGCCGACAACGACAGCATCAATGACTATGGAGAGAGTCTATACTTTGGCACAGACCCGTTGATGAACGACACTGACGGCGATGGTATCACTGATGGCATTGAGGTGTTCGTTCTCGGCTCCAACCCGAACGACAATGACACCGACAACGATGGTATGCCGGATGGCTGGGAGTACCAGTATCAGCTCAACGTGACCCGTGCCGATGCGGATGAGGATGCTGATGGCGATGGGTTGACGAATCTCCAAGAGTATCAGCTGGGGACAGATCCTACTATCGCCGATACCGATGGTGATGGCATGCCTGACGGTTGGGAGGTCGAGAACGGACTCAATCCGTTCGCTAACGATGCGGACACCGACAACGACTCTGATGGACTCACTGCAGCACAGGAATATGCAGCATCGACCAACCCCAACAATGCAGACACCGATGGCGATGGGATGCCTGATGGCTGGGAGGTCGCGAACGGCCTTGACCCACTGATCAATGATGCCGACGATGATGCAGACAGCGACGGTCTGACCAACAGGGAAGAGTTCCAACAGGGCACCTCTCCGCAGACTGCCGATACCGACGGAGATGGAATTGACGATGGACCCGAGGTTCACGCGCTGGGAACGGACCCGCTCAGCACTGACACCGACGGCGATGGTGTCGACGACAAACAGGAACTCGACAACGGCACCGACCCGCTTCTGTGGGACACGGATGGCGACGGGATGAGCGATGCGACGGATCCGCTGCCAACAATCAACAACGTACTGCTGGCCGGAGGCGTCTCTGGAGTGGTCATCATAGTCATTGTCTTGGCCCTGTACCTCCACCGGAGGAGAGGCCGCTAGACCTCAAGCCAGACAGACAACTATCCATCTGGGTTGCCAACAAGGGTGGCGTATACCACCCTTCGCGGCTCTTTTTCTTAGTAGCTAGGACGAGAGGAAAACCGCACTCCATGTCCACACGCGACTACAGCGTTGAGCTGGCCGTGCCCGCTCGCCGCACGAAATGGGATGTTCCTCAGCAAGCGACAAACCCTTGGAAATCAGGATGGTCGAAGAATCGAACGCGACTAAATCTGTCGTAGTCCTCGTCTGACATTCCGACTTTCAACGCCAGTGAAACAGCCACACGCTCCATCGGCGTAAGGTCGCCGCTGGGAGCCTTCTCAACCATAGAAACATCGCGTCCGTAAAAGTATGCCACTCTGGCGTCACGTGCGAGCTTTTCGCGGATGCCAAACTTGGTCAGTATCAGCATCACGATTTCGTCCTCCGAGAGCGGTAGCTCGCTCTTTGAATCGGCGTTGAACCAGAAGATGGCCCACTTCAGACCACCAGTCGAGCTTCGCTCGTGAGGCGACAGTATATCGTCAACATGGTTTACCACATAGAAGACAGCCCCGATGAGCACAGTCCCAAGCAGAGCCGCGGGCGCCACGAATGGAAAAACATCCAGATTGGCAGTGAAGAACAGCGCGCCGAAGTTTCCGAGAGCGATGAGGAAGAGTATGCACCAGACACACGTGACATCATCACCGCTCATGGCGGAGCCACCCAGACAGAGAAGCGCAAAAACGCAATCGGCGACCAAGACAATAACTGAAACAATCTCCCCGAAACCGAGGAGATTGGCCAGCACATAGCCAGGATAGAGGACGATTCCAGCGCCATATCAAGAGCAGGAGGGCCCTCGAATCCGCCTATTATTCGCGACAACGACACATACAGAAACAGCAAGGACACGAGAGTCAAGAGAATCCCCCGACTCTTCAAGTACTCCTCTGCCTCATATGTAACCACGGAATACACCCCATAATGGTACCCTACAGGATATCCGAGTATGCCCACCAAGGAATATGTTTCTATTCTGTGTTTACAGATATCTGCCCGTGCAGAGTTTCACGACACTGAAGAGGAGTTAACTGTTTGGAGAGGCGAACACCACAGTGGTCAATTCAGTGGTTCTTTCTGCAATCACTATGAGAGAAGCGACAGCACCACCAAGAACAACGGATGCTCATTAGGCACACGTCTTGCAGAAACTCCCTCTTTCCAAGCGTTCTCGCAGAGTCTCGTACACCATCGTCACGCCGTGAGATCCTGATACTAGGCGGTAGTGGCATCGGAAGCGTTAGCGCCTGCGATGGCCGCGAACGGTGTAGGTTGAATTGCTGGCGTCAAGCCCGAACAGTAGTCGCACAAACAGCCGCCTTGACCTCAGGCAGGGTAACCACAATGAATCTACCATAGAGAGATTTTTCAGTACCGCTACGCACGATCCGGGTACAACAACAGTGTTTCAGCGAGAAGACCCGATAGATACACGTCTGTAGTGAATGGTCTAGACAGTATCTCAGGATGATGCATAGCAATTTTCTCGCGGTCCGAAAGCTCCTTTAGCGACGGAATGTTGTATAATCTTAGAATCTCCGCTACCGCATTGCACCAAATCGTCGACTCGAAGAAAGGTCCTGCTTCCGCCTCAAGGCTACGGAGCTCCTGAACCCTGAAATCTTTCAGGCGCTCGAAGTTTTGAACAATCCTACGATGGAGAAACTTGGGCAACGTCAAATCTCCTTCTTTGTCGGGCCTGTACTTCCAACTCCATAGATAGATAGACACGCGTTTCTCTTCGCATTTCCTGTCGAGAAACTGCTGAATTTTCTTCAGTAGATCTTTTGTCACTCCCTTGCGAGCAAACGTGGTGGACAATTCAGAACACCTACCCCCCTCATTGGTGAGAATCTTTTCTGCCTTATCCCGTAGCTGACTCAGACACCTGGGCAACAGACTCTTCGTCCCAGCGTGCCTGAACCAGTGGTAGAAAGGATTATCGGTACTGTTCTTGTTCCGACGAAACACGGAAGAAGCTGGACATAAACCACAGGATGTTTCGGAATCCTTATCCAAGACACGGCACGGGTTGTCATCAGCGAAAGCGAACACAAGAGAAACTCTGGTCACATATTCATCAACTAGGGCATACTCGTAGAGTCGTTTGAGAAACGAGGCGACATCTTCTGCCAGCTGTTGATCTCTCTCCGTTACCTTCTCTCGTCTACTCTCTGAGAGCTGGGTAACGAGCTGGACAAGTTCAGCGATGTTTCGCAACTGGGCCTCATGAATCAGAACTCTCACGTTGCTCCTTGCAATTCTACATCGGAAGTCATCGCACGAATGGTAGAAGGTCTTGCGTCTGAGCAGGATTGCCGGACTGTCAGTCTTGACGGAACCACGGGAGCGGCCCAGCTTGAGCTTGGACGCGGCCCTGAACAGTGTTTCCAATGCAAGAAATGTGGCACCGGGAAAGTTCTGAAGGCAAAGGCGGACTTCTGCTAGGGCACGCACCTTTCGCTCCAGCCCACGCTTCGTGCCTCTGGCCCTCGTCCGGGTCTGATACGTCGTGTTTCGCCCTATCCATTTTGCCCCTCGCGTCCACCTCGGTCTGAGGTATCCCTTGCTCCACCCCGTCCCTCTTGCCCCTCTCATCCACCTCGGTCTGAGGTATCCCTTGCTCCACCCCGTCCCTCTTGCCCCTCTCATCCACCTCGGTCCGGCGTGTTTCCGTGGAGGAAGTACATGGACAACCTCGAACTCATTCTTTCCGAGGAGAGAGAGAACTTCGTTGGCAAGAAACTCCCACAGGTCTGCGTTCCAATAGGGGATAATCATCAGTGACTCAAAGACATCTTTGGGTTCTATCGTGGGTTCTTCAGTACCATTCAGAGTCGAAGCAGAGCTAATCTCTATCTCGGATTCTTCAGTGCCATTCGAATCTGAGCGTTGCTTCGACCCTTCAGCAGGCACCATACCAGAGAGCTCCAAGTATGAGAAGCGTCTCGGCTCGTGTCGTTCGGACGTATTGCTGCCTCGGAGAGGCGCCACATCCGGGTACGCAAGGATGTACGAGATGTCAACTGACCGTTGGAAATTTATTTCGGGCGCTGGACCACCAGTTGGGCCTTTGGATCTACCTGTTGAGGGCTTCTTCGTGGGTCTCGTTGAACTATGAGTCGCGACTCCGGACGGGTCCGTAGCCAGACCCCCGCGCAAAGCGAGTGGACACAAAGATCGCTCCGGACAGTTGACCTCTTGAGTGCCGACTAAACGACCAATTGTGTCGATCAACAACCCTTGCGCATGTTCGTCGGTCGAACGAACAGAAATCCGGTGGATTGGGCCACTATCATTGCAGGCAACGTTCTGCGGACGGAGGATGGCTGCAGCCGTAAGCATAAAGTGTGAATGCCTAGCATCGCGACTATGAAACTGCTTTTTCCCGGACTCCTCATCACGGACCGCCAGTCCGTGGGACCGTGGACAGTATTGTGCCGAAACGTGGGAGAGATCGAGTTTCAGAACGTCACCCGCCCTCACCCGACCACGAGCACGTTTGTTGCGGGCTAGGCCGGTCGGGTCTCCGTAGTGACAGAGTGCATCAAGGATACTCGTCAGCACACCGGGGTAGTCATCTACACAGAGATCCATTGAGAACGAAGGGCCAAGTGACAAGTCATAGACACCTTTGTTACTGACCGGAATCCTTACGGGCTCGGGCCCGCCACGGGCTGACAGCACCGCTCCAACGATGGACCCAAAGCTATGCCTAGGAACGTACGACAATGCGACGCTATTGAATGCCATCCCCCAATAGAACGCCAGAGTGTCGCCTCTGTTGTTGCCACTCCCACCGCCTCCGCGCAATTCCAACCAGCGTTTTGAGAACCGGCCCAGAAGAGAAACCACTTCGTCGCTTTCATAGCCTGACAGACCGACTATTATGCTAGGAACAGAAACGCCGTTCTGGGTGTTTCTCGACCTTTCGGAATACCTTAGCAAGTCATAGAGATAGAGAAGGTTTGTTCTAGAAGATCCGGTGGATACCACGACAACATTCGGCTTGACAATGTCCAACAGTTCCCTTAGGGAATAGATGCCATCATGAGGGGTAAGATGCGCTGTACACGTGAAACTCAAAGAGTTTCCAATCTCAGAACCGAAATGTAAACTCCACTTATACTTCTCGCCCCTAGAATCCTTCTCGCCCCTAGAATCCTTCTCGCCCCTAGAAGAAGTAGACTGTCCGGTCTCGGCAGACTTGTAGAGATAAGGCCTCTGGCTTTCGTCATCGGTAACTATGTGAACATCCAGTGGGCATGTCTGGCCCCCTTCAATACTAATTCCTTCTCTCACCAGACCAACACAAAGACTGTGAAGCATAAAGCGAATTGGCTCATTGAGTCCGAGAATCATGACTTTCGCGGGCTTCTCGCTGCTCAACAAAGTCACAAGGACATGAAGTAGTAGTCTGCGACCCAGTGTAACAGTACCTGTCAGGAGTGCGGGATAGAATGCCCGAATTTGTCCTTGGCCAATCTCATTGTTGGGCAAATCGAATCCGCTTCCCGCTAGCTGCAACTGATGAGTGGAACGCAGTACCCGAATTATTCTCAATTGGTCGCGCTTGGCGTCTTCGTGTGCCCCCTCTCGTGGGTCACGAAACGGAATCTCGTCTATTTTCTGTTTCCAGAGGTGAAAGCCCTCTGGCAATGGATCGAGTACAGCAATGACTCTTGCGTCTTGCGGGTTCAGCAGGTCTATGGTTGAAAAGGTAGCCTCGCCTCTCAGTATACCGACAACGTATTCATCTGTTGAGTGCTCCATGCTGACGACGCGGATGTACAGCTGTCCCAGTAGCACAGATCTACTATCGAAGACAATTCTCTTGTGAATGAGATCTTCGGGCTTCTCAATGAGAACAACATTTGCAATTATCTTGAGATTGGCCACACCCCTTTTCCCAAGTGCACGGCCATCTATGAGAACTTCGCGTTCGCATCTTGATGACTGCCTAGAGAGAATCTCAGATTCGTAGTCGCTCTCGCTACTCGCGACGAGGATGATGTGATCACTCATAGAGAGAATCAGCCGCTCAAGGGTCTTCGTGAGATGGTCCTCAAGGAGGCGATCCATATGCCGCAGGTCGTCCAGAGCCTGAAGCACAATGCCTATCGAGGGAATGACAGACCCTACGCCCAGAAAGAAGACGGTCCATATGTCAACAGGAACAGACCACAGGAACATCGCCTCAATGGCTATAGCTGATATTGCCGAAACCAATGTGATGGTCTGACGCGTTGCAGACTGAATGAGAATGAACGGGCGAGGAGGCAGACCTCTCACCATAGCGTAGACTAATGCCGTTCTAATGGTTGAGAAGATCACAAGGGGGAAGAGGCCCAATATCTCAGGTGTCCGGATCACCACAGAAAAAGTGCCATCGGCCATAGGGACAGTGAGGATACACTCTGCCAGCCATGCGAGAGCTAGACAACACTGCGTTCCCAGACTTGTCCTGTCAATCTCAGGCTCAGTGCGCCGAGCAAGATGAACATAGACCGCTGTGACGGTCAGCTCGACGACTACATCGAGCCAACGGAGAGGAATGGCATGGACGAAGGGCTCAAGACAAACAGGCGAGAGGAGATAGTAAATGGGTGGCCACGCGGGCATTGACAATAGCGGAGCAGCCGCGCTTGGCAACTCTGTCGTACGCCAGACAAGTCCGGCCCTAAAGAGCAAACCTACAAATCCAAACATTACCTGAAGCGCAGCATAACAATTCCAGAATTGATTCCAGTCTTTGACCCGTGCTTCCCTGTGAATCGGCTCAAAGCCCAACTGCATCCACCCCTGCCAGCCTCTAGCCGAAGTGGAATCCGGTTTCGCAAATCCGTAATTTAAGCTTTCCAGTAGCAGGGGCCTCAAATGCAGTATTTCGTAGAGAGGATTAGAGATGTGTCTTCAGGTCATCCGTATCCCCTCACAATGGTAGACACAAACAGTCGCAATTGCAACACGGACAAACACGGAAAGGACAAACGCCGACCGGGCATCCGCAAGGCCAGAAAACCTTGAATGGAATCACGTTGTTACTAACCCACGATTCTCGTCAATAGCGCGGTCATAGAACGATTTCTTGTACACAACATCACGAGGAAGATATGAACGACCCTTTGCCCCTCGAACACGCGCCACGAACTTCTTCAGGCGATATACTGTTTTTAGCACACATTTCACCTCGTGACCATACATCTATCATTGCAAGTCATGGCTGCCGGGGAATGAGATGCATTTTCTCGTGATATATGTAGTTCTTGGTACTTTTATTGCAATCAGTCCTCAATCATTCAGACCTTTGTTCGTAGAACGACATCTTAAACTTTCCCCTGCGCACAATATAAGGATAATTGGTATTCCTAGATGCTAGCAATGGCCGTAGACTGACACACTCCTAGTAAACTCGTTTCTCAACGTGGACTCCTCGCTCCGCAAGTTCTCTCAGGAATGGCTCGGGCGGAATAGAAACCTCTGGAGGCAACACTCCTCGCTGTGAGATTGTCCCATCTGCAAGCATGACAGCGGCTATCGCAGCAGGGAATGACGTGGTCCGCATCATTGATGTCAGCCCCGTCTTCTCGTCATAGTAGTCGATCATCTCGAATTCAACCCTCCGCGACTCCGTGCCCTTCCATCCCTCCACAGTGACACGTAGTAGAGTGACGTCCTTACCGCTCGGTGGTAGGTTCCTCTCAAGGAGCCGCTCAAGCACGCGGCGCGGAGCAATCCTGACGCCGTCAAAGTCCTGCTCCTCGCTGTCCATAAGACCGAGCTTCATCAGGCACCACATCTTGTGGCCGTGTCCAGGATAGCGAATCGTCTTGTAATCGAGGTTCTTGACCTTGCCCTCGTAGGTCAGCGGGAGAGTCGATGTCCCACCGCTGGTGTTGAACGCCTCAAGGGTGCCAAACGGCTCCGGGAACTCAATCTGCTCAAATCCGACGAGAGGGTCCTCGAACGTGATCTTGCCGTCGCGGAGGACCATGCACGGCTCGACGTACTCGTTGATGAGCCCCTCGACCGAGAAGACCAGCGAGTAGTTCAATGGTGGGCGGGGTTCCTGTTGCAGGCCGCCGACCCGAATCTTGACACTCTCCACCGAGGTCAGCTCGTCTATCCCCGCACGTGCAAGAACATTCGTCAACCCCGGTGCAAGACCACAGTCAGGAATGACGGTGATCCCGGCGTCTCGTGCGCGGTCGCTCATCTCGAGCTGCCGGCGCACCACGTGAAGATTGCCTCCGAGGTCGCACATAGGGGTGCCAGTCTCGATGGCGACCTCCGTGTGCAGCTCGTTCACCGTGTAGCTGACTGCGCTGACTACGGTATCTACCTCAGAGAACAGCCTCAGCAGTGTATCTCTATCCCTTGCGTCGACCTGCACAGGACGAGCCTTGTCGCCCATCTCGCGGGCAAGCCGCTCGGCAGCGCTCAGATCGATATCACCCACAATCACCTCATCGACCTGCCCGTGGCGTACAAGGTCGAATACTGCTCCTCGCCCCATAAGACCGGCACCAAGCACTAGAACTCTCAAGAGCCACCACCAACCACTCTGAAGACATCAATCACTGGTATCGGCGAGTAAAAACGGTATCGAAAACAACAGCCGCATCGAAGAAGACTGTTCTTTCAATGAACACAGGAACGGAGAGGACAAGTCAATCATGCTGTTTCCGCCCCTCAGACTGCAAAGCACGGCGCCCACAACGCCTGACTCGACGCGTCAGTTGAAAGGCTTATAGGACCGTTTGTACCTCCTGCACAGGCCGGTGTGTAATCTCACTCAAGGAGGAGTGACATATGGACAAGAACGCACTAGCGGCTGTGGCCTTGATAGTTGGAATCGTCATAGGCCTTGGTGCAGGGTATGTGGTCTTTCCAGCAACGACCCCAACCCAGCAGCAGGCTGGCCTAGTGGAACAGATCCAGCAGAGAGGCTACATAATAGTTGGGACCAGCACTCCGTGGATGCCCTTCGAGTTCTACAACGAGACAAGCGGGCAGTATGAGGGTTTCGACATAGACCTAGTCAACCTGATCGCTCAATACCTCAACGTGACTGTCCAGTGGAGCGATATGGGCTTTGACGCGCTTGTCGGCGCCTGCAAGGCCGGTACGGTGGACATGCTGGCAGCAGCGATGTTCATCACGACCGAGCGGGCACAGGAGCTCGCATACTCCATCCCCTACATCCGCACCAACGAGGTCGTAGTGGTCGCAGGGAGCTCTACCCTTGCAATCAACAACCTGACCGACCTTGAGGGATACACGGTGGGCGTGCAGACTGGTACCGTGGAGGACGAGGAGCTCTCCGACCTCGTCAGTGGTGGCACGGGAATCACCCTTCAGAGGTACACAAAGGTGGACCTGATGTTCCAGGACCTGATAGCCGGAACCTTGGACGCGGTCTACGTCGATGAGCCTGTGCTCACTGTGTACCAGAAGGTCTACAGCCTGAAGAACATATTCACGGTGCCAGCGCCTCCGACAGCGTTTTATTGCCGGTACGACTCGCCCGACCTGCTTGAGGCGATAAATACCGTCCTGATAAACGCCTACGCGGATGGCACTCTGGACACACTGGTCGCAAAGTGGTTTGGGTGAGGTAGTTTGCAGGGACCGGACATCCCGAGACTGTTTGCCGTCATAATGGAGAGGGGTGTCCCGGCTGCCCTGCAAATCACCTTTTTTGGTCTTGGCCTCGGCCTGCTGGCAGGGCTCTCACTGGCGCTGATGAGGGTATATGGCACAGCACCAATGAGGACCTTCGCGGAACTCTACGAGAAGACGTTGAGAGGAATCCCCGTTCTGGTACTCATCTATATCTTCACCTTTGGCGTTCCCGGACTATTCTGGTTTGTGGACCCACTCTCGCGGCCAATAGTGGGCGCTTACGTCGCGCTCGGCATCAGGAGCGCTGCATATCAGTCACAGATATTCAGAGGTGCAATTCTCTCGGTCGGCGAGGGACAGGTGCTTGCTGCAAGGTCCCTAGGCATGACCAACTTTCAGGCGCAGGTCTACATCGTGCTTCCACAGGCGTTCAAAATCGCGCTGCCCGCCTGGTCGAACGAATATGCGGTGGTCATCAAGGACTCTTCGTTCGCCTCCGACGTTGGGGTCTTTGAGATTCTGAAGGTGTCCCTGAACATCACGGCCTCTGATCCGAGGCTTTGGCTACCAGCAATGCTTGTGGTTACGCTCATCTACTTCATATTCACCTATCCCGTCACTCGGTACTTTGGAAAGAAGGGCGGCGGGATGGCACAAGTCGGAAGGGAGATAGTCTGGCAATGAGTGACATCGTACTGAGAGTCGAAGATGTATGGAAGTCCTTCGGGGACCTGCAGGTCCTCCGCGGAATATCGTTTGATGTCGCGGAGTCCGAAGTTAAGGTGATATTTGGTCCCAGCGGGTCAGGAAAGAGCACCCTACTCAGATGCATAAACTATCTTGATCCGCCAGACAAGGGGGAGATATACCTGAGGGGCAAACGACTAGGAGACCCTGACACCGACATCAACAAAATTCGATCTCGAATTGGTTTCGTCTTCCAGCACTTCAACCTCTTTGCCCACTTGAAGGCGATAGACAACGTAGCAATTGGTCCTGAGAAGGTTCTGGGCCTGTCAAAGGAGGAGGCTAGGGAGAGGGCGATGCGCGCACTGAAACATGTCAAGATGGACAAGTGGGCAGACCACTACCCGGCTCAGCTGTCGGGAGGGCAGCAACAACGAGTCGGGATCGCTCGCGCGCTCGCGATGGAGACCGATGTTATTCTCTTTGATGAGCCGACATCCGCGTTGGACCCAGAACTGATAGGCGAGGTTCTACAGACAATGCTCGACATTGCCAAGGAGGGTACGACAATGGTCGTCGTCACCCACGAGATGGGCTTCGCAAGGTCGGTGGCGGATGAGATGATCTTCATCGATGGCGGAGTGATAGTCGAGAGAGGGACACCACATCACTTCTTCACGTCGCCTGAATCAGAACGGGTCCAACAGTTTCTACACAAGCTCGACGAGTTGTACGGGCAGACACGTGACGAACGCAGAACAATTGCGGAACGGGATCAAGAATGATGTCATCACCAGCTTCTCCATCCATAGGCCCACTTGGAATAGAGGAGTGGGTAGGAGAGCTGGCTGCAGGACTAGGAATGACGCTCTATCTATATTTCACAGCGCTCATCATAGGATTTGCCCTGGGTCTTCTTCTCGCACTCGCACGGCAGTATGGCGGTCGCATCTCATCTCGTATTGCAACAGGATACATAGACCTCATACGGGGGACCCCCCTACTCGCACAACTGTTCCTAATCTATACGATGCCCTACTCGCTTAACGCGTGGCTGTCGCCAGACGGGCCGCCTGTGATAAACACTCGCTGGTCGTTCCAGCTCCTTGGTCTGACGTACCTGAACTTTCCCATCCTGGCCTCCATAGTCGCACTTGGCCTGAACAGCGCTGCATATCAGGCCGAGTATATGAGAGGAGCAATGGCCTCTCTAGGGACGGGGCAGGTCCTCGCGGCGCAATCGCTTGGGATGACCAAGCACGAGATATTCAGATACGTCATCATCCCGCAGGCGTTCAGGAGGATGATCCCGTCGTGGTCTAACGAGGCCTCGTATCTACCGAAGTACACAGTCATCGCGACCTTCGTCTCTGTCGAGGACCTCTTTGGGAAAGCCAAGCTTGTGGTCGCCCGCACATTTCTGGCGCTTGAGACATACATCCTCGTCGGAGTTGTCTATCTGATCCTCATAACAATCATCGCCAGAATTCTCGACAAGCTGTATGAAAAGACAAAGATACCGGGCCTGTGATGGGTCCGCGTATGTTTTTCTATCGTGCTGCCAAAGAGTATCCCCACGGAGAGGCGGCTCGATGTGCGAATGGTGTTACAAACACGGAGCAGGGAAAAAGTGGTATCTCAATTCCAGGAACTACCTCGTTGAGACAGCGCTTGAGGTCGGTGCTCACGAGTATATCTACGGGCTCTGGAAGAACTTCGAGAAGGTATACCTGAAGAGGGTCTTCGGAATCTCCACGAAGGGTCCGGGCTACAAGTTCCAGATACCGATAGTCGGGAGGGCCATCCACTGGTACATCAACTCGTGGTTCAGAAAGGAGAAACCACTCAAGGGGCGGAATCCGATGCGCGCTGAGGGCCACCCCGGACAGGTGGTCACTCTCGAGGACGCAAAGAAGATCCTCGAACTGGCCCAGCCAATTCTGCGGGTCCACTGCGCCTGTCGATGGATGACCCGCGGTGTGAAGGACCAGTGCTGTCTGGCATTTGGCGCACTTGCAGAGATGGTGCCAAGGTTGCCGAGGTACATCCCCGAGACGGGTACCGAGCCGATGGACGTGGGAGAGGCCCAGCAGTTCGTAGAGAGTATGCAGGAAGCTGGCCGCGTGAGCACAGTCTGGTTCGGACCGATTCCCTACATCGCAGCCCTCTGTTCCTGTGAACTTCCAGAGTGCGCTGCAACACGAGTCAGAACAGCATACAACCTGATGTCATTGTACAAGGGCGAGTACGTGGCCAAGCTCAATCCGCAGAAGTGTGAGGGCTGCAGGACATGTGTTTCGCGATGCCAGTTCGGCGCAATCAGCTTCAATGACTCAGCGGGAATGCCCTACATCGACCAGTGGCAATGTTTTGGCTGCGGGCTGTGCGCGTACTCCTGTCCGAACGGAGCAATAGAGATGGTCGACAGGACCAGTCTTCCCCCTCTCAGGGAGGTCTGGTGACTTGAAGACAGATGTGATAGTCGATTGGGAGAAGTGCGGCGACCCGCGTGAGTGCAAGAAGTGTATGCAGGTCTGCCCGCAGGCTCTGTTCATAATGTACTCTCCTGACTGGGAGAGCGATGATCCAGACGAGTGGCGTCTCGATGTGGCCTTCACCGACCTGTGCATTAGATGCAACGACTGTGTCGAGGTCTGCCCGCACGGTGCTATAACGATCAAGTGAAGGAACAGACAGACCACATATTCAGCCCCGACCGCATCAGCGGAGCGCCCGGTCAACAAGCTCGACAACATCGCGTACGTCAAGGCGGTAGCCATCTGCTGTGTCACTAAGATTGCGCCTGCAGAAGGGGCAGGCAGAGGTCAGCACCTCGGCACCAGTCTCCGAGGCCTCCTCCAGACGCCGGCGGGCAGTCCAGAGCGCGAAGTCCGGAAAGACTGACTTGACGCCACCTCCTGCACCGCAACACCACGCGTTGGCCCGGTTCCGTGACATCTCCATCGTCTCCACTCCAATAGTTTCGAGCGCCGCGCGTGGTGCTTCGTAGATACCAGCGTGTCGTCCGAGATGACAGGGATCATGATACGTCACCGTGAGGTCCATTCGCGTCAGGTGTTCCCTGGTCAGATGTTCGGCAAGAAATTCTGTGATGTGCAGCACCTCGACACCAGTCGATAGGCCGAGCGACTCGTAGTCGTCCCTCAATGTCCTGAGACAGCCCGCGCAGGACGTGACCACCACTCTCGCGCCTGAGTTGGCAATCTCCCTGACGTTGTGAGCAGCCACCTGTACCGCAAGGCCAGCCTGTCCGGTCCGGAGTAGGGGTGAGCCGCAACAGTACTCGTCAATGACGGTGAAGTCGACTCCAAGCCGGCTGAGAATGTGCAGCGTGGCATCACGTATCTCATTCTCGCGGTACATTGAGGTGCATCCCACGAAGTAGACGACCGGCGCTGTCCGTGGGAGATCGAGTTTGGTGGCAATGCGCCGCCCGTGATGTGCAGCACCGTACGGGTTGTGCACACTCTGTATCTTCTCGGCAAATGCCCTATGGTGAGGCAGTGCGCCCAATCGTTCCACGGCCTGTGCTCTGAGCTCCTCGATCATCTCCACTATGTGATCGCGGTGCGGTGCAAGGCACTGTACCTCACAGCTACCGCACGTCGTGCAGGCGAATATCGGCCTAAGGAGAGTCTCGTCCCACTCCAGGTCTCCAGTCGCTATCCCTCGAGCAATCCCAATGCGCCCGGAGGCGTAGTAGGTCTCGAATCCGAAGTACTCACCGGAGGGACAAGAGGGACGATAGTCGCGAAACAGATACTTGCACGTCCCACAACGGATGCAGTTGTGGAGGTATCTCTCAATGGCGCCCACCGAGGTCACAGCGAGTACCTCCCCGGATTCAATATCCCGTTGGGGTCGAGGAATTCCCGAATTCGTCTCAGGAGCTGGACAAAGCCGCTGTCGCACCTCTCCAGCAGCCTTCTCGCCGCCCACACTGGCGTCTTGTACGGGATGGCACCGAGCGCTAGAAGGACATCGAGAAGCTCCGAGTTGCACTGACGCACACGCTCAATGGTCTCCGGGTCCTTCGGAAAACGGACTATGAACTTGAGCTCCCCATAGTGCATTCCGTTCATCGGCTTGAGAAATGCCATCAACTCAAACCCGTATCTCTCGACGACCTCACGCCCCCTCTTGAGAGCAGTGGCCCATCTCGCAGGATGAACGTAGGTCCCGACCCAAGTGAGCCCGTCGTACTCTGCGAGAATCTTGAACGCGTCTGAGGGAAAGTCCACCCAGCTGTTAGCGTCTCTGCCCATCAGCACAGTTATGGCATCCCAATCGATGAGGTTCACACGTCGGTCGCGGCTGCGTTCCCGAGCAACAGCCTGCGCGACTGCTTGGTACTTCCCCTCAACCTCCAGCTCGTTCTGTCCCGACACGGTCAGCAGCGTCGCGTACTGTGGCTCATCGGGATAGATGTCCACTGGCGGCTCAGCACCAAGCAGCATCTTGACCAGTGACACAGACATGCAGTCCGCATCGTCCAAGACCTGGGTCCGTACGATCCTCCGAAGCAGACCCACTGTCTGTTCCTCATCAGTTGTGAACAGTGCGGCGTACCGGACATACGGTTGCTTGGGCCAGAGCTGGACAGCCATCTTTGTGACGATGCCCGTCATCCCCTGCCAGCCGCTGAACAGACCCACGAGATCGGGGAGAGGATAGCGACCGAACCAGTTGTCTTCCCCGAGAATTCCGGAGCCCACACGTACAATCTCCCCGGTTGGAAGGACCACCTCGAAACCGTTGATGAAGTTCTCCATCGCACCGCGACGGGTTGAGAGATCGCACAGGCCCTGCAGGAGCGCATTGGCCACGATTGATGTGAAGGGGGGAGCGAGGGGATAGGTGTATCGGAGTCCCGGACTATGACGGCCAAGATACCTCTTCATGTGGCCGAATGTGACGCCCGGCTCGATCAATGCGTACATCGCGTCCTCGTCCACCGTCAGAATCCGATTCATCCGCCTCAGGTCCACAATGACAGCACCATCGACCTGAGGAATGGTCAGGCCACCTACGTTCTGTCCCGTGACAAACGGGACAAGGGGTGTCCTCCGCTCATTCGCCAGACGGACGATGGCCTGCACCTCCTCGACAGTCGCGGGCATCACAACAGCCACTGGACGCCTTGGCTCGTTCTCAGTCATATCATAAGAATAGATATAGCGTTCACCTTCCCCGTCGGCGACATTGCTCTCACCCACAATCTCAGACAGCTCTCTTGTCAGACTCGTCTCAGGCCCCTCCTCTCTCCGTTCGTCGGCCTGTCACGGCCGAGAGTAACAGTCTCAGGAATCTGGCGGCGGCAAGCGGATGGCGATACATACCCTTGACCCGAAGCAGCCCGTGAAGGTATGCCGTCAACGGCGACAGACTTGAACGGGCAATCGCTGCGACCGTGTCGAGCGTTGTGAGCACCGTCAACGTGGGTCGCTCAGCCGCACCTCTCTCAATCGTCAGTCCCTCATCGAATCTCAGCGTCACCGGATGATACTCTGTCTCCAGAACAACGGTCATCCGCCAATGCCGGACGGACGCGCCGAGCACCGACTCGTCCAGCCGCGAAGACAGCATCCTGTGCAGGATGATGCCGAGCAGGTCCCGAGGGGTTCCCGTCATCCTACGAACCTCAAAGTGGTCGTCCCGTCACGCAGTCACTCGGTTGGTGGCTGCCCCATACCGACTTCTAGCATCATAGCGGATATACTAATCCTGCGATTCTCTGTCAGCATTGCTCAGGCCGACTTGGTTGCTCCGCGGAACGCCGCACTATTTGACCTTCTCAGCGAACTGCTGGCCATATTCATAGGCGGCCCTCAACTCGTCCTCGGATGGCACCCACTTGACGGTGAGGGGCTCCATCACGATCTCCATCTTTCCTCGTGTCATTGACTCCTGTATTCGCCTCACCGCACCGCCGCCCCACCCATAGGATCCGAAGGCCGCTGCCTTCTTGCCGACAGGCTTCAGGACCTCAAGGTCGGACAGTATTGGTGCAACTGTCGGCAGGATGTCGTTGTGGACGGTCGAACTCCCAACGAGGATACCTCGGGCCTCCAACAGGTCGGCCATTATGTCACTGCGATCGCTGTGCGGGATAAGACGCATCAGCGGGGTCAGGCCAGCATCTCTTACGCCCTCGGCAATGGCACGGGCAAGCTTCGTCGTGCTGCCCCACATGGTGTCCCACACAATCAGTACTTTGTCCTGTAATCTCTCGCCCTTCGCCCAGCTGAGATAGCGCTTGACAATCTCAAGCGGGTCCTTCCTCCAGATGAGGCCGTGCGAGGGGGCAATCATCCGTATGGGGAGCCCGAGCTTCAGCACCTCCTCAATCTTTCGTTGCACCTGCCGGCTGAGAGGCCACAATATGTTGGCGTAGTACTTCTCGGCCTCGTGCCACAGCACCGTCTGGTCAACCTCGTCGGCGAATCTATGCTCCGTGGCGTAGTGTTGTCCAAAGGCATCGTTGGGAAGGAGAATCTCCTCTTCGACGTAGTACGTGAACATCGACTCTGGCCAGTGCAGCATCGGTGCCTCGTAGAACCGCAACGTCTTTCCACCGAGATCCAGCTCGTCGCCAGTGGCCACGGTCTGAATGTCCCATCCGTCCGGATAGTGCTTCTGAAGGACATCTACCGCACGCTTGGTGCATAGCAGCTCAGCATTGCCAAGCCTGCGCATCACCTCGGGAAGAGCTCCGGAGTGATCCATCTCGGCATGGTTGGATATGACGTAGTCGATGTCGGAGGGTGGCATCACTCTGGAGATCCTTGCAAACATCTCCTCGGCAAACGGGCCATAGACCGCATCCACCAGAGCGGTCTTGTCCCCGACAATCAGGTACGCATTGTATGTTGTCCCGTGATGAGTCGAGTAGCTGAATCCGTGGAATGTCCTGATGCTGTAGTCTATTGCACCTACCCAGTACACGTCGTCTGCGATCTTGATTGGTTCCATATTCATATCCTGATGCCACACTTAGAGATAACATCTGCGTTTGGCACACAGTCATGGCGCTCAGCGTGACTGTTATAGCGGGGCAGCAGACAACATAGTCCTCGGCACGAAGATGACCCGTTCTGAGCGATACTCGGCCTGCGCACTAAACTGTCCCGACATCTGCGCGTATATCGTCACGGTCGAGGAGGGGCGTGTGACCAGAGTGAGGGGTGACCCCAATCATCCCTACACGCTTGGACGCTGTTGTCCAAAGGGATATTCGCACGTGCTGAGGACATATCACGAGGACAGACTGAGATATCCAATGCGTCGGGTGGGCCCGGGAGAGTTCGTCAGGATAACTTGGGAGGAGGCACTCGACGAGATAGCAGAAAGGATAGTCGACGCACGAGATAGGTTCGGCGCCCGGTCTGTCGGCATATACTCCGGCTCCGGCAACGACGGAATGCCTCCGAGGTTCGCAGCACGGTTTGCCAACGCCTTCGGCTGCCGGATGATACCGGGAATCTTTGAGATATGCTTCGAGGGGGCATACGAGGGGGCAAGGTTCAACGTTGGACCGTTTCCACCCCACGAGCTGAGTGACTGGGCGAACTCACGCTGCATAGTCATCTGGGGCACGAACAAGTTCGAGTCTAGCCTTCACACAAGGAGAGTCATCCAAGAGGCCATTGACAGGGGTGCCAAGCTGATAGTCATCGACCCACGTCGGACACCCCACGGCAAGATGGCGGACATCTACACGACGATAAGACCCGGAACAGATGGCGCCCTCGCACTCGGCATCGCACGGGAGATCATCAGACGTGACCTATACGACCACGGCTTCGTGGAGAGATACGTCCTCGGATTCGACGAGTACCGGAAACGGGTGGAGGAGTACGACAAGAAGAGAGTCTCGGAGATCACTTGGGTGTCGCCGGACACCATCGAAGAGATAGCCGTGACCTTTGCCACTCACGGGCCTGCACTCATCATGACGGCTCCTGCCGGGATGAATCACTATACGAACGGTACTTGGGCTGCAAGGGCGGTCCACAGTCTTCTTGCGATATGCGGCTACCTCGGAGTCTCGGGCGGCGGTTTCCAATACCTCTCCTCTGACTGTTCGCCGTTCAACAACTCGGCACTGACGCTCGACCACCTCCTCCCGCCAGACGTGCGTCCTATTGTGCCATCAGCCACCTATCTTCCAGACCTCATCCTGTCGCAGGACGAGAGTCCCGTGAGAGTGCTGATCATTCAGGCCGCCAGCCCTGTCACGCAGTGGCCCAATACTTCAAAGACAATACAAGCCCTGTCGCGAATTCCATTCAAGGTGTGTATCGACCTTGAGATGACGGACACGGCCCGCCTATGTGACATAGTCCTGCCGGCGACCTTCATCTTCGAGCATCACAACCTTGTTCACAGCGAGCTGCACAGAATTGTGCAGTACGCGCCCAAGCTGATTGAGCCTGTCGGAGAAGCCAGAACAGAACTCGACATCTGGAGAGGGATAGCAGAGAGAGTGGGCCTTGGAGAGTTCTTTCAGCTGACCGAGCTCGATGCTATTCGAATCCTCCTAGACAGCGAGGAGTGCCGACACATTACACTTGAGACGCTGATTGAGCATCCCGAGGGGATTCGCACCCGTGCAGTGTCCATTCCATTCGTGGATAGGAGGTTCAACACCGCGTCTGGAATGGTGGAGCTGTACTCGCCCCAACTTGAGAGGATGGGGCTCGACCCGCTCCCATTCTATGAGGAGCCAGCCGAGAGTCCCCTGTCTACGCCTGATGTGTACCGTGAGTTCCCGTTGATAATGATCACAGGTCGCCTCAGAGAACGACTCCACTCTCAATACACGACTGTTGAGACTGGTGCCACTGTCACCAACTATGCACACTGCACGACTTGCCAGAAGTGTGTCAAGGAATGCCCAGACGAGGCCATCAGTCTTCGAGAGCCCACAATTGCAGACATGCTGAGACAGACAGCAGGGGGAGATGAGCAGGAGGACGAGCCAGAACGGGACCGTGACAAGAGGGATGACCGGGTACCTCTCAATCGGGCCGAACTGGTGAGAACTGTGGCAAGACTGGCTGTCACAGCCTCCAAGGAGACGGTGCGCGTTCCTGCAGAGGTCACAAGTCTCCTGGTTCCGCAGTGGGACCCGACGAAATGTATCGGGTGTAGAGACTGCGAGCTGGACATCTGCCCCTTTGGTGTGGTCAACACACCAATCAGAATGCCCAGCAAGTATAGGTCGAGCCAGAGGGCCTTTCTCAGGATGCACCCAGACACAGCAAGATCACTCGGACTGACGGAGGGACAGCTGGTCGATATCGAGTCGAGAAGAGGACGTGTAGAGGGGGTGGTCCTTCATCTCACAGAGGACATTGATCCGCGAGTCGTCTGGGCCTCTGACGGCTGGTGGATGAGGGACGGCAACATGAACATGCTCACGGAGGACAGACACACTGCCTTCGGTCACACGCCGGGGTTTAACTCTGTGCTGGTGCGGGTCGTGCCATCGAGACGGAGTGGCGCTCCTGCATAGAGACGGGTGACTCAGCAGGGCGCCCGGACTGCTCTACCTATCCTCGGCCCTCAAGGTCGAACGGAGACACGACATCGCCCATCTCTGCACGAAGCGCGTTCAGTCTGTCTCTCTGTGCCTGAATCTCCTCGAAGAGCACAGCAGGTATCCTCGGACGCACTCGGTAGAAGGCCTCAGCCCTCTCAAGCTTGGCCAAGAGCTTGGGGATGCGGATCTGGAACTGCTGCTCGTAGTCCTCTCGTGCATAGCTCCTTGAGAGGGTGGAACGAAACAGCTCGCGCAGGTCCTCATACACAGGTATGAGACCAATCGGTGTCCGTATTGCGGACAGCTCGCTGTGGGCCCGACGCTCAATCCACTTCAGCCAGACACGCTTGTCGTGCTTGGAGTTGAGATACTCCCCGTCCGGACCGCGCAGAAAGTAGTTCACACCGAAGATCTTGGGCGGGGATGTCAGTCCGTCGACAAACTCAAGGTGATTCTGGATGTACTTGCCGAGGAAGATGGAGATGAAGTCGAGGTTCGAGAACGGCTGCATCCTGAGGACTCCCTCCGCTCCAAGTGTGGCTGCGGTCGTCTCGGACTCCAGGATGGCGCCAATAGTGATGACACCGTGCCGCCAGTGAAAGGACTCCCAGACTGGTACCGATGTGTCAGGGTCACGTCCGCCGTAGATGATACCTCCGAGCGGCACTCCCGAGGGGTCCTCAAGAGCATCGTCGACATTTCCAAGGTAAGACAGCCTGATCGTGTATCTGGCATTCCGATGTGCTGCAGGTACCTCACGCCCATCCGGGCCAGTCAGACCCGGATGCCACTCGCCAGCATAGTTGACTCCTCGTGCGGGATGCTTCCGCCCATCCCCCAGCCAGTACGGGACCCCATCACAGACAAGAACGTTCGAGAATATCACCTCTCCCGGGCTTGTGAGACACCTGAAGATGAGAGGGTCGTCTTGGGCGTTGACGCCACGGATGATGCCGAATATGCCGCGCTCGACATTTGCAGTCCTGACCTCATCGCCAAACCTCTTGATGTAGGCCAGGTCATCTCCGACAATCTTCTCCCCCTGCACCATCGCGGTACTGGTCTTTCCACAGCCAGATGGGTACGCCCCTGTCAGGTAGGTCTTACGCCCGCCCGGGCCGTGGACACCCATTATGAACATGTGCTCGGCGAGCCAGCCCTCCTCATCGGCACGGCGAATGGCGAGCCTGAAGGCGAGCTTCTTCAGCCCCACGGTATTGCCCGCATACGTGGTGTTCACGCTATAGACGAGGTTGTCTGTATAGTCGATGTAGATCCTTCGCTTGTCGATGTCAACTGGCAGATTATTGACGACCCGTCCGGCCGAGTGGAGAACCTTGAAGCAGCGTGACGCAGTCTCTACCCGCGTGAACTTCTCGTAGGCGGGACGGTAGAGGAGGTCAAGACTGTGTGCGACGTAGTAGGAATCCGTCACCTGAATGGTGAGGATTGAGAAAGGAGAGTCAACAGGTGCCAGAGAGAAGAACCGGACAATCATGTCCTTTCCGCGCATGCTCCCTTGTAGGTACCCTCTGACTTCTGCAAGACCCTCGTCCCGGTCCATCTGATTGAGATAAGGATCGAGCTCATCATCGCTGGGCACGAGGTATTTCGTGTTTTCAATGTCACGCGCCTGGTCGAAGTAGCCATCAAAGTGGACAGTGTGGCCCTTGATCTTGAGCGGAATCTCTTCACCACGCTCTATCGCCCGTCTTCGAACCAGATCGATATCTCCGGGATCATCTGTCACGACAAAGACTGTGGCTGGCTCACAGAGTTCCACAGCATCAAGGAGGAAGGCGTGAACATCAGGACATCGAATTCGAGATATCCTCCGAAAGGCCTCTGGATCTACCGTAGACCGCAATTTCTCAAGGTGACCGCTCATCGCTACCACATCAAGCGCGGCTGACGCGTGCCGGCGCGAGGAACATCAAATAAGACATTTTGGGTAGGGAACCGGGGCCAAGTTCTGACCCTCCGTGTCGAGGGGAAGCGCACAAGAGTCTGCTAGGATACCCAATCGCGCAAGGCGATTCAGATATATGTGAGGTAACTGGCTGTTGAAGTCAGTGACCGATTATGGACCCGCGTGTTGCCGAACATGCCAAGATAATCGTTGAGTGGAGCACGGAGATGAAGAGAGGTGACAGAGTCATCATCAGGGCCAGTCCTGACGCAACCGAACTCGTTGTTGCCCTGAGTCGGGAGATAGCCAGGGTGGGCGCTCACCCCATCACCCTGATGGACCTTGGTGATGCCTCGCGTGCATTCATCGATACAGCCGACAATGAAACGTTGAGCGAGATTCCGGAGCACCACAGAGTGCTCTATGAGAACTCGGATGTGATAGTCAGCATTCGATCTCCCCTCAATACGAGAGCGATGGCTGGCGCCAGTCCAGAGAAGCTGGTCCTGCTGAGCAAGACGATGCGACCGCTCTCGGACATCGTGCTCTCGAAGCGTTGGTGTCTCACAGTGCATCCCTGTCAGGCGCTTGCGCAAGAGGCCAATATGAGCTTGGAGGAGTACAAGGACTTTGTATATGGAGCCACCCTCCTCGACTGGAAGGAGGAGAGCAAGATGATGTACCGGCTGAAGGAGCGACTTGAGAAGCACAGCGATATCAGGTTCGTTGGCCCCGAGACTGACCTGTACGCAAAGACGGAGGGGAGAATCTGGATTGCCTCCGATGGAAAGCACAACCTGCCCAGCGGTGAAGTCTTTACCGCTCCCGTCGAGGACACGGTAGAGGGCAAGATCTACTTTGACATTCCATTCCTTCAGAGGGGTCGCGTGATACAGGGAGTGCGACTGACTTTCGAGAAGGGAGAGGTCGTCGACTTCTCTGCTGAGAAGGAGGAGGCAACCCTGAAATCAATCATCGAGACCGACGAGGGGGCGAGAAGGCTGGGCGAGATGGCCATAGGGACAAACCGCGGGATAAAGAGGTACACCCTCAACATGCTCTTTGATGAGAAGATTGGTGACACCATTCACTGCGCTCTGGGCAATGCCTACAAGGAGTGCAACGGGACGAATAAGAGCGCTGTCCATGTTGACATGATCAAGTCGATGAAGGAGGGTGAGGTCATAGCTGGCGACGAGGTGATATACTCCCGAGGCAAGTTCTTCTGGGAGAGGTGAGATCACCAGTATAATGCCACGGCGCCCGCCGCGTAGGGGCGGTTCACTCCCTCCTCGTGCCCCTCAGTGCCAGTCAGGGCCGGGGTAGCCCGACACAATAAGATGCATAAGTCGCGCTGCTAGAATGATGTGGGGCGAGGATGTTGAACTACCCGGACTTTGCTTACATTGAGAAGAGAATCAGGAAACGAACATTCGGAGTGCTTGGTACCGTTGACGGAAGGGGCCGGCCTCACTCGACAGGACTTGTCTACGGAGTCGCGCCAAAGGACCACCCGTTTGCGCTCTACGTTCTCACCGGCGCGAAGTATAAAAAGACGAGGAACGTGAAGCGCAATCCCGCAGTGTCCTTTGTCATCCCATTTCCGCACCACTGGCTGAGGTTCATCCCGGACTATGTCGTACAGTTCCAGGGCACAGCAACAATTCTGCCAGTCGATGACGAGATCGCGGTGGAGTCGTTCAGCCACAGGATGATTCTGAGAGAGAACCTGAAGGCTGCAGAGAAGATCGCAAGAGAGCGAACGGATGACGAGGCAGTGTTCATCAAGATCACGCCTGACCGCAAGATTCACGTGTTCGGTCTCGGAATCGGACCTATGACTATGTTGAGGAACGTCGAGGCTGGGGCCTATTCAGTCGAGATACCAGAAGACAGACTCTAGAACGTAGGTGCCCGTCACGCCTGTCGCTGCCGTGCACTGACGGCCGCGTGCCTCGCACGCGCCCATAGGAAACGCTTCGGCCAGATAGACAAATACTTTAGATGCGGGGCTAGATATAGCCCTCTAGTGGTCGAGATGAAACGCAGGTGGCGTATCGCAACTGAGGAGGAGATTCTGTCCGGCAAGACGACGGACGTGTACTTTGACCGTACCGTCTCGGTGATGCAGGCCGAGGGCGTGAACCCAGAGGTCTATGCCGAGGTCACCGTTTCCTCAACGCCAGAGGAGTACGACTGGGCAATCGCTGCGGGAATCGATGACGCTCTCAGACTCTTCGAGGGCAAGAGGACCAACGTCTACGGACTGGAGGAGGGGACAGTGTTTCGGTCACGGTCGCCCCGTGGTGTGAGAACGCCAGTGCTGGCAATCGAGGGGCCATATCTGGAGTTCGCTACGCTGGAAACCCCAATGCTGGGATTCATCTGCTACACCTCCGGGATGACGACCCGTACAGCACGGATTCGCCTCGCTGCAGGCGATAGACTGCTTCTATCATTTGGAGCAAGGAGGACGCACCCCGCCATCACTCCTCAGGTCGAGTACGCGGCCTACATCGGCGGGTGTGACGGAGTCTCCTGCGTGCTGGGGGCTGAACTGCTCGACATCCCACCGTCGGGGACGATGCCGCACGCGCTCATCATTGCATTCGGCGATCACGTGAGGGCCTGGCGGGCGTACGACAGACACCTCTCTCCGGAGATACCGAGGATTGCCTTGACAGACACGTACCTCGACGAGGTGAGGGAGGCGCTTCTGGCTGCAGCAAATCTCGATAGACTTGATGGCGTCAGACTCGACACCACAGGGAGCCGGAGGGGTGACTTCAGGAGGATCATCGAGGAGGTCAGATGGGAACTGGATGCAAGAGGCTTTCACGATGTGAAGATCTTCGCCAGCGGCGGCCTGAACGAACAGACCCTCAAGGACCTCAAAGACGCACCTGTGGACGGCTACGGTGTCGGTGGCGCAATAAGCAATGCCCCCAGCATAGACTTTGCGATGGACATAGTCGCCATCCGTGATGGTGAGCAGTGGAGACCTTGCGCCAAGCGGGGGAAGTTCTCGGGTCGAAAGACTGTCTGGCGGTGCGAGGCTTGCCTTGCCACAGATGTGACGCTCTGGGACGAGGAACCACCGAGATGCTCGTACTGTGGTACGAAGATGGCAAGACTGACCACCACTCTTGTCTCCAACGGCAAGATTGTGCGCAAACACAGGTCTGAAAAGCAGATTCGTGAGTATGTCATTGAACAGTTAGAGAGGTTGCGTGCACACGGTGATTGATGTCGACCCCGAGAGGACTGCGTTGATCATAGTCGACATGCTGAACGACTTTGTCGACAGCAGGGGCACACTTGTCGTGCCTGCTGCAGAGGGACTCATCCCTGTCCAGAGAAAACTACTCGATGCCGCACGAGAGAGCGGCATGGTCGTCCTCTACCTAGCCGACCATCATCGGCCTGACGACCCCGAGTTCAAGATGTGGCCGCCACATGCTGTGGAGGGGACCTGGGGTGCTCAGGTCGTTCCAGAGCTCGCCCCGCGCGACAATGGGCGGGTGATTCCCAAGCGTCGCTATTCTGGCTTCTTCGGCACCGACTTGGACCTGACGCTGAGGGAGGCCGGAGCCACTACGATCGTCCTTGTGGGCGTCCTCACTGACATCTGCGTGATGTACACTTCAGCTGACGCCTCAGCACGGGCGTATCGCGTAATCGTTGTCCGTGACGCGACTGCGAGCACATCAGAGGAGGCACATCAGTTTGCACTGAAGCACGTGGAGAGCGTTCACGGAGCAACGGTTGTGAGTTCTGATGAACTCCTCACGGCTCTCTCTACCTGAGAAGACCGGGGGAGAGCGGTGACCTGACAACGCCAACAGCAGGTCACCGAGGCCAAATCATTCAAGTGGTGCCCTGTGCAGAACGCACTCCATCCCATAGTGCGAGGTGTTCGCGATGGTGACTCCCTACAGAGTGTTATTGGTCGGAATGGGAACCATTGGAAGGAAAATTGCAGAGGCGATTATCGCACGGGACAATCTTGAGCTGATCGCAGTTGTCGACACCAATCCGGATCTTGCGGGGAAGAGAGTTGACGATGTGTTGGACCATGTTCAGACTAGTGATGCGAAGGTCTACCCAAGCATCGGAAAGGCGCTCAGACCCAAGAGGAACAGTGATGTTGATGTTGCAATCGTCGCTACCTCTTCTGCCCTCCAAGATGTTGTTCCACTCATTGAGAGATGTCTGGAGGCCGGTGCCAACGTGATATCAATCTGCGAGGAGCTATCGTTCCCCTACGCCAAGCACGCTGATCTTGCCAAGAGGCTCGACCGCGCGGCGAAACAGGCGAAGAGGACTGTCGTCGGCACGGGCATCAACCCGGGCTATCTTATGGACACGCTCCCCATCCTTCTCTCGGCCCCCGTACGTGACCTTGAGACAATCGAGGTGACAAGGGTCATCGACTCGTCAAAGCGGAGGACATCCTTCCAGAAGAAGATTGGAACGACAATGACAGTGAAGAGGTTCAAGGAGGCGATCTCCACGGGGGAGATCACGGGACACGTGGGTCTCTTCGAGTCGATAAGCATGATAGACAGTGCTCTCAACCTTGGACTCACAGCCATCGAAGAGCTGACGCCAGAGCCTGTCGTGGCATCGACACGCATCGAGACCGCCGTCGGGACAGTCCAGAGTGGAGAGGTGATTGGTCTCCGTAGTGTCGGTGTCGGGCGCAGAGGCGAGGATGTGGTGGTGACTCTCAACTTCCTGGCCTACGCAGGGGCCAGCCCTGAGTATGACGAGATACGCATTCGGGGTATCCCGGAGATCACCCAGAGAATTGAGGGAGGTGTCCACGGCGACATCGGTACGGTGGCGATGGCAATCAACATGATTCCCATTGTCGTCGATGCTCGACCGGGACTGAAGACAATGAAGGATCTGCCCTGCCCCCACAACACCGAGAGAGTCATGAAACGGTGACCTGAGATGCTGAATCAGTACATCTCAAAGACCCGGAGGTCTCGAGATCTCTTTGAGAGAGCCGAGAGGGTCCTCTGCGGAGGGGTGAATCACAACATCCGAACCTTCGGCCTGACCACTCACGGAGCGTACCCGCCATTCATGGCACGGGGAGAGGGATCTCACATCTGGGATGTTGATGGCAACGAGTACATCGACTGGTGGATGACGCACTTCGCCAAGATACTAGGTCACGCCCATCCCTCTGTGATAGCTGCAATCAGGGAGCAGCTCGAGAACGGAGTCCATCTCGGTGCGCTGAATGAGGCGCAGGTGGAACTGGCCGAGCTGTTGCGGCGAGCGATACCACTGCTGGAGAAGATGCGATTCTGTACAACGGGCGCGGAGGCCACAATGTATGCCACGCGACTGGCACGGCTGTACACAGGTCGCCATCTTGTTGCCAAGGCCAGAGGAGGGTGGCACGGTGGCAACGACTCGCTAGTCTACCATCTGAAGTATCCCTTCACGGACGAACCCATATTCGCGGGCCTCTCATTCGACTTCAACGACAGTGACAGTGTGACCGAGCTCTTCAGAGAGCACGGGGAGGAACTTGCTGCGGTCATTGTGGAGCCCGTCCTCGGTGCTGGTGGAGGGCTGCCACCGGAGAGAGACTTCCTAAGGCATCTGAGAGAACAGTGCGACGCTCACGGCTCTGTTCTGATATTTGATGAGATCATCACCGGCTTCAGACTGTGCTACGGCTCGGCCGGTGTCGAGCTCTTTGGCGTGAGGCCAGACCTTATGACCCTCGGAAAGATTGTCGGCGGTGGGATGCCCATTGGGATCTATGGTGGTAGAGAGGAGATAATGCGACTGGCGGAGCCCGGTGCCAAGGGCGGTAGGTGGGTTGGAGGCGGAACATTCTCCAGTCATCCGCTGTCAATGGCGGCTGGCGTTGCTGTGATTCGTGAACTTGAGAGACTGAAGAACGACTACAGGAGACTGAACACAACTGGCGACACGTTCAGACGGAACATCAACACCTACTTCTCCGACGAGGGCATCAAGGCCTTGTCAACAGGCACGGGATCAATTGCTTTCGTAAACTGGCTGAGGCACGACATCGAGCCGCCGCTGACCGCGACCAAGCTCGGCGAGGCGGCGGACCACAAGAGACTCGACCTCTTCCAGTCTCTGTTGTTCGAGCAAGGCGTCTTCGGCTTTCACGGCCTCGGAGCAATCTCCTTCGCTCACACCAAGGAGGACATCAGTCGGACACTGGATGTTGCGAGAGAGGTAGCACCGATCGTTCAGGCCTATGATCAGTAGACGGGACGCAGACTCGTTGGCATCGGTTGTTGCAGGTCGCCGACTGCAGACGGCGGCTAGGCCGGTCTATGAGGCCGTCGAGTCTGCAGGTGAGCGGTCATCGGCCGAGGAATGGTCCGATATCCTTATTGGAGTCATCCAGACAGTGTGCGTCGGACACGCTTCGGGTTGTGAACGAACGATGAGCGCCGAGGGAGAAGACACCCGTACGAGAGATCTGCTCAGGACCCTGATACTTGATGGCGACATCAGTGCCATCGAGATTCTCAGCAAGAGAACCGGCAGGGCCGAGGAGGAGGTTGTGGCCATTCTTGAGGACATGGTAGCAACTGGAGAGATTGATGGCTATCTCACGCCCGATAGACGACGCTTCTTCAGACGAGATGTCACGCCTCCTGAAGGCACTGTTGGGAAGGACGAGTACGTACCCGAGTTTCTCGCCTACGAAACCAGGCTCTGGCGCGCAGTAGCACTCGTGGGCCTTGTGATAGTGATCGCCGGAGCATCAGCAGTCTGGGTGTTCAGTGAGGATGTCCAGGCTCAGAACGTGTCCACACTGCTGCTCACTACAGGTCTTGTCATAATGATTGTGGGATGCTACCAGATTGGGAGGCGTCCCGCTCCACCCTGAGTCGGTGGCCAAGACAACACTCCTTTTAAGTCACAGAAAGTGCGTCCGAGTCCGCCTTCGAAGGTGTGAGTAGTGATTCAGGCCATCGACCCAATGACGACTACAGTGATAGCACTCGCGGTGTTCGCCGTCCTCGTCGGAACACTGTGTTCGATGCTCGGAATTGGCGGCGGAACTGTCAACACTCCCCTGCTGATCATCGTGTTCATGCTCGGGCCGCGTGAGGCCTCCGCGACCACACTGATGGCCGCAATCTTCATCTCCACATCCAGCAGCATCTCGTATTTCCGTCAGAACCCGCGGCCCGCGGTCTATCGAGCAGGGCTGTTTCTGGCGATGACAACAATCCCAGGGTCCTTGACTGGCGTGTGGCTGAAAGGCGTCATCACCGATGACCTACTCTTGAGATACCTCTTCGCTCTCCTCCTCTTCCCCATTGCTGTGAAGATGTTGTTCGCTCGGCGACGCAGCAGGACCGATATGGCCTCCGAGATCGGATCCTTCGACTTCAACTCTATCGGCCAGTCGCGGCTCATCGCAGCGCTGGCTGCGGCATACGGCGGCGGCGTAATGGCGGGTCTGCTTGGACTCGGTGGCGGTGTCATAGTGGTTCCTGTGCTGAGTATGATTCTCGGTCTTCCAATGCATGCAGCCGTGGCCACATCAATGTTCACCATGATGTTTACCACATCATCAGGCACGATTCTCAATCTTCAGTACGGACTCGTCAATCCGACGTTCGGCGCAGCACTCGGTACGGGAATGGTCATCGGCGGCCAGATAGGCTCAAGGCTCGCCTGTCGCGTCGATGCGGTCAGGCTGAAACAGGCGTTCGGTCTGTTGCTCGTTCTACCTCTGATCAAGATGGCCAAGCTGGGTCAGATGTGGCTCGATCCGCAGAACGTCAATCCGGCAATGGCCCTTGTCGGAGACATCATCATCTGGTTCCTTGTGATGGTTCCGGTTGCCGCCATCAGATTTGTCCTCATTCGACGAGAGAACGGAGGAGAAATAGTTCCTGACGGAGAGAGATGCGACGAGGGAGGATTCGCATCGTAGCATCGATGTCTGCCAATGGCCAGTAGAGACCTATGAGAGAAGAAAGTGCGGGCCCATCGGGCCCGCTGTTGGGGGATTACAACTCTACCTGACCGCGAGGTCAAAGCGTGAATCCGACGGATGTGTTTCCATCGAACTCCTGCGGCGTGTCACCACCACCGTGTGGATAGGCGGACACGGCGTAGTCGAAACAATCCTCCATCAGAGTGTTCGGATTGCTACCGAAGTGGTCGATCAGGCCGTACTCCAAGAAGTAGTACGTCCACGCACCGTTGTGGTGCTGTGAATCGTCGTAGCCGTATCCGTTGTCAGTACAGGTCGTGGTCATGTAGACCTTGTCGGCATTGGATAGCGCCTGGATCTCAGGAATCAGGCCTCCGCTGTAACAATGGTCCACAAAGATGAAGATCTTGTCTGCGGACCACGTGCCGACTATTGCGGCCAGCTCCGTGTCATAGAGGTTGCCATCCTCTCCGTTCTCGCCACTGTTGCAGTCCCACATACAGAGGTATGAGGAACCCTGCCCGTCTCCAGACCCGTGCCCTGACGTGATGAAGGCAACCTCATCGTCGGCATCAGCGCCGGCGAGCCAGTTGAGGGCCTGCTTGACGTTGTGCTCCGTGGCGAGAGCGTAGTAGCTCGGGTAGTTTGAGGAGTGGGTGTCACCTAGGACTCGGACATAGTCGTAGTCCATCACGTTGACTATGTAGTTGTACCAGTCCGTCGCGTCCTCATCGCAGTAGCTCAGGTCGCTGATGGCCTTGTAGTCGCTGATTCCGACTATGACCGCCCACTTGTGAACGACGCCATCACCGCCACCACCGCCACCACCACCAGAGCTATAGGTGAGCGTGACGGTCAGGTCATATGATCCAGAGCCACTGTAGGAGCGGACCATTATGTACCACGTACCAGCTCCGGGATTGTTATAGGTGACATCCTCGCCACCCGAGGTGTAACCCCGCCAGTCGTAGGTGCTGGTGGTGGGCTCAGCACCGAGTCGTCCGTACAGGTCGAAGTCGGCACTACCGCACGTGAGTACAGAGTGCATGCTCTCACAGTTCTCATCGACCTGGATGGTCCACATCTCACTGTCTCCAGTACCGGAGAGGGAACTGGTGACCGTCTCACCGCTGGTGAGCTCGTTCGTCCCACCGCCGCCACCGCCAGAGCCAAGTTCGTACTCGATCTGGTCAATGGCGAAACCCCAACGGGTCACGGAGTAGTCGGTCTTGAGACGGACCTTGATTGTGTCGCCATTGCTCCATGAGGTCCAACCCCCGTTGGAGTACAGCCCAGTGAGCTTGTGGAGTTGGTTCCCAGCATAGTCGTACACATACACGTAGTCGTAGTTGTTCTCTACGTCTATCTTGGTGAAGTGCACACGTATCTGGGTCGCGCCATCCTTGGTGATTGTCCACGTGTGGTCAAAGTTGTTGGAATAGGGATGATCCGATTCCAAAGCATATGACTCCACGGTCCGGGTGAGCGTCACCGTCCTTGTTGAGTCCGGGGCAACATATGCCGCAGCTGCAGTCGCAATGGACGATGTCGCAAAAATCACCAGGAGGAAGGCAGACAGAAAGACTAGTTTCCTCTTCATGGAGATACCACCACGCGTTCTGGCATTTCTGCCAGGACGATGGAGTGAAACAAATGCAATGGGTCATAAATAAGTGGTGTACTTTTGTTCCAGAATTCTTTCGGTCATATGCGCTCGTCTTAGAACAAACCTGCGGTCATGGTGCACAGGCGGGTACACAAGTGTACGTGGTGTCTGGGCCGCCCAAAAGGCGAGCGGTCGAGTCGCGAGATCACTCTCTACGGCCGAATATGTCAGGGTGGGAAGGGGCCGTCGTGGCCCTCGTTCAGAAGTCCACACCCATCACGTGATCTTGCTCAGCACGACCAGTGCGACAACAACAGCGATCAGTGAGAGTATGCGGCCACCGAAGTCGAGGGCCGTGACCATGCCGCCCCCCGTCACGGTTCCGTAGGAGAGATACACTGTCAACTGGTATGTGCCTGACCCCGAGTACGCGTAGACCATTATATACCATCGCCCGCTCGGGGGAGTTGGCAGAATAAAGTCATCATTCCCCACGTTTGTGGAACTCCAGTCGTTGGTGCCCAGAGTCGGCGCGGAGCCGAGCCGTCCATAGAGGTCGAAGTCCGCTCCCGATGGCCCTCGGAGTACCACCTCCATTCTCGCGCATCCGCTGTCAACGTCAATGTACCAAACGTCAGACTCCTCCGTCTCAAGATTGCCGGAAACAGTGTTGCCGCTGAATAGAACGTTGCCCGACACGCTAGTCGTTGTTGTTGAATTGCTGGTTTCATACTCTATCTGGTCGATGCCAAAGCCCCAGTTGGTGACAGAGCCATCAGTCTTAAGACGAACCCGAATCGATGGCCCGTCGCTCCACAGACTCCACGTGTCAGTGTAGCTGCCCACAAAGTCATTGAGTTGAGTGCCGGCATAGTCGTAGACGTAGACGTGGTCATAGGTCGACTCGACATCTATGCGGTAGAAGTGGACCCGGATTCTTACTGCACCACTCTTGGTGATGGTCCAGTTCCGATCATAGTTGTTGTCATACGGATGTGGTGACTCAAGAGAATAGCTCTCTGTCGTGGCCAAGACGGCGGTTCTCACCGACCTCTGCACTGTGTGACTGGTCGGGGGAGCCCAGACTGGTACGGTCAGCATGATCAGAACTGCAAAGAAGAATGTCCAGCCAAACATGGCCCTGCTCTGTGCCACAGCCATCGAACCCCGCATCGAGTCTGGTGAGTGACTTCTCGCTTCCACGTATATAGATATTGCATACGTACGGGTCCGACCATGACAAGACAGACCGAGATTGTGTCCCGTAGGGAACAAAGGCCCAATCACTTCACGGGACTCTTGTCCACCTTGGGAATCCAGATCAAGAACTCTGCACCCTGTGTGTGGTCACCAGGCACTCTGTCACGCACCGTTATCCTGCCGCCATACTTCTCGACGATCTGGCGAGAATGATGCAGGCCGAGCCCTCCGAAACGACGCGCCCGGTCGAACAGGCTCCTCTTGGCCGAGTCGGGAACGCCCGTGCCGTTGTCCGCGACACTGATGACATACCAGTCGCCATCCTCGAACACGCGCACCCAGACCTTCTTGACATCGTGCGGGTTGTGCTCCACTGCATTCATCAGGATGTTGGCAATCAGTAGCTCCAGGTACGAGTCCGCGAGGACGTCCGCCTTGTCGACCTCCCTCTCGACATAGAACTTCACGCTGGCACCACCCTGGGACAGGCCCTTGATGCAGTTGTCGACCGCCTCAAGCAGGTCTCGTTTTTCCAGCGGGACACTGTGAAGCTGTTCCGTTGCACGGACCTCCTGAATCAGTCGGCTGACACGATTGACGGAGTCTGTCATTATCTGCAAGAAAGAGTCACGCGACGCATCATCAGTGGCATTGCGGAGCAGGTTTGCACTGCTGAGGATCACCTGCAGGTGATTGCGAATGTCATGCGAGATTATGTCAAGGTAGAGGTCTGCCTGATCACGCGCTGAGCGGACGCGCTTCTCTGCCTCCACGCGGTCGGTGATGTCGATGAGGACGACCTGCAATGCACGGGCCCCCTCGTAGTCAACGGAACTAATGAAAGCCTCAACCCACCTGACTTTGCCGTCCGCTCCCACAAGCCTAAACTCAAGGTTACTCGGACCAGGTTCGCCCTGAAATCGCGACCGCAGTATCTCACTGACCGTTTCGCGGTCCTCGTGATAGATGAACTTTGACATCTCTTCAAGTGGAATAGAACGAAACTCATCAATCGTCACGCCGAGTAGTTCGAGCAGAGGGCGGTTCGCATACAGCAGACCCTCGGTGGACAGAACAGCCAGCCCCTGAAGACTGTTCTCTGCAAGCGACCTGTATTTCATCTCAGACCTGCGTATCGCCTGATCGCGAGCTCGCCTCTCTGTGATGTCCTGTGCGGTCCCGAGGACACCTATGATATTGCCCTCAACGTCATGCAGGGGTACCTTGTTGGTCTCAATCC
Source organism: Candidatus Thorarchaeota archaeon (assembly GCA_029855935.1). Classification (GTDB taxonomy): domain Archaea; phylum Asgardarchaeota; class Thorarchaeia; order Thorarchaeales; family Thorarchaeaceae; genus B65-G9. The sequence continues at coordinate 107,957 of JAGSHN010000027.1, forward strand.
ACACCTCCCGTCCGTCTGCTTGGTGTTGTCTCTCAACAAGGCCATACACACCCGCCCCGGACTCGATAACACGACGGTCTGTCGCTATGTATGACTCCGCCTCCTCAGGGAGCCAGGCAAGGTCGTGGTCAGTCTTGCCAACAATCTCCGACGGATCTTTCACGCCTGCGACTCTTGCGAAGTTTGTGTTGCATCCCAAGTAGACGGAGTTCCGGTCCTTCCAGTAGACGTACAGTGGTATTGTCTCGAGAATGAGCTGCAACTTCTCTCGTGATTCAACTAGTTCATCCTGTGCCTCCTTCTTCTCCGTGATGTCTACGACGACCACCTGAAGAGCCTCTCTACCTCCAAAGTCAATGTAGTTGGAGAATGCCTCCACCCATCGGACCGACCCATCCGGACGAATGAACCTGTACTGATAAGGAACGGGGAAAGGCTTGCCTGCCCTTCGCCGCTGGGCGATCTCGAGCAGGTACGGCTGGTCATCGGGATGTACCATAGACCATCCCTCCTCGCGGCTCATCGCGAGAATCTCTTCTCTGGAACGTCCGACAATATCGCAGAACGCGGGGTTCACATAGACGTAGTGCTGATTCTGAATGATGGAGATTCCCTGTAGTGAGTGTTCGGCCAGTGCCCGGTACTTCATCTCCGACTCCTGCAGAGCCGCCTCCATACGCTTCTTTTCCGTGATGTCATCGAACAGGCCCAGTACCTCGACCACGTTGCCGTCTTCGTCGAGCACGGGATGCGCCTTCAGCTGACCGAACCCCCTACGACCAAACCTTGTAACATATTCGTGCTCTGTCACGACGGTCTGCTTAGACTCAACACATTTCCTCAGCGAGTCTGCTATTCCTGATTGAATCGAGTACTCGGATGTCAGGAAATTTATCTCAGCAACGTCCTCGGGCGTTCGAGCACCCAAGATCTCAAGGCCCTTCTTGTTGATGCTTATGATGTTGCCATCAGGTGTGACCACAACGATGCCAACGGGCATCTCATCAAAGAAGGTGCGGTAGCGTGCCTCCGTCGTCTGCAGCTCTCGGTGTATTCGTTTCAGGTCACTGATATCCATCACCACAGCAATTACGCCAACGAATTCTTCCTCCTGATCTGTGATGACTCGTGGCATCATTGCAGAATGAACCCGCCTCCCGTCTGCCGTCCTGAACATGATCTCAAGCGTGACCTCTGTGCCCTCCGATGGCGGTTCGGCCATGAGCGTCTTGACCTGACCGAGCTCAGAGGGGTCTACTATCTCTAGCAAGGACTTGCCAAGCAGTTCGTCGGGGGAGTAGCCGAGCATCTCGAACAGACGGGGGTTTCCATACTTGACGCGCCAGTCAGCATCCAAGAACAACACGGCCTCATGCATGGTCTCAAGAATCGTCCTGAAACGGCGCTCGCTCCGAATCCTCTTCTCCTGCTCCAGTCGCATGCGAGTGATGTCTGTAATCACTGCGAACGAGCCGACAAATCTGTCGCCATCGAACATCGGCGTGGCGGAGACCACGGTATTGACCTTGTCACCAGTCCAGTGTACCCAGTCGAGCGTGTACTGAGACGAGACACCCTCCTCCCTAAGATGCGAGAAACGGCGCACAACCTGAGCATTCTCCTCGTCGAGAAAGTCGAAGACAGGGCGCCCGATGATCTCACCCAGCGGATAGCCTATCAGCTCAACGAAACTATGGTTGGCGTAGGTAATCACATTCTCAGGGTCAACAACTATGAGGGCATCATTCATCGTGTCTACAATCTCTTTGTAGGGGACAGCTGGTCTTTCATTGGCTATAGAATCGGAGTTTCGGGTCATAAGAGAGTGGTCCTCCGAGGGAGGGAGTAACGCAGACAGCTCTGATATAACTGGTAATAATGCCTTTGGTCGCACTTTGATACGGCCACCAGTCTGTTGTGGACTGTGCCGATGACATTGTACGGCCAATCGTCAGAGAAATAAGTGTCAGTGCGCAGTGTATAGCCCCGGGAGGTAGCCGCGTTTTGGAACGAGAAAGGGGCGAAGATGTCCTTCCTGTGATTAGGGTGTCGGCCCGGATCTACAGGCCCATCGATGAGGTATGGAACCTGTTTCTCGACCCCGTCAAGATGGTACAGTGGCTTGGTAACGAGATCACGGCGGAGATAAAGAGCGATGGTGTCATCTCCTTCGATGGGCCGAATGCACCCGTCACTCCAGAGATGACGGGACAGTGGAAGATAACAACACTGAGACCTCACAGTGGCATTCTCTTCACGTGGAGCATACTGGGCACGGACACTCTTGTACTGATGAGATTCCGACGCATACCTCCCGGTACACTCCTTGAGGTCAGGCACGGTGCCATACCGCCCGCCGCCAAGATCTTGCACCTACCTGAACACTGGACTCTGATGCTGGCCAATTTCAGGTCCATAGTTGAGCTCGGCGAGCCGGCCTTGCGTTTTGACTATTCGAAGTATCACCCATTGAGAGTCACACGCTACGACCCGACCGAGGTCAGGCTCAGCGTGGTGATCAATGCGCCACCGTCATTGCCCTTTGACGTCTGGACCAATCCCGAGAAACTGAGGCACTTTCTCGGGGTAGAACGTCCGGTGGTCGACAGAAGATATGGTGGTATCTATACCTGGTGGGCAGAGGGCAAGGGTCCGGTTGTCTTTACAAAGCTCGAGCAGGACAAGGAACTAGAGTTCACGTGGGTCTACGGCGATGAGCCCGAGACCAAGGTGAACATCAGGTTTGAACCCGTGGAAGACAAGACGCTCGTCATGCTCCATCATTTTGGATTCAGGCATCCTGAGGATGTTGTCGGATATGACATTGGCTGGGCAGCAATTCTGGCCGAGCTCAAGCTCACCTGCGAGCTTGGGGAGTCGGGCATAGAGAGGGAGAGCATCTGGGAAGAAGTCCGTTTCTAGATTTGGAGCCTAGGAGTGGACGTGGCGAAACAACCCTGCAGACAGAGGAGAGATACGTCACAGACCGGGGAGAAATAGCAGCTGCATATCAGGGAATAGCAGGAGCCACATGGAGAACGATGTGACAAGCGGGATGAGAAAGTTGTCCAGCCATCTAGTGCTCACAAGTTCCGTCACTGTGACTAGGCCGGCGATTGTCAACAGATGCGGAAAGACACTGACAATCTGGATGTCGGCAAACAGATAGAGCGAAACAAGGAGGGACAACAGCGAGAAGACGAAGACCCCGACAGAGCCCTCAACGGACTTCCCACGAATCCGCCTTGACAGAACTCGCGCGCCAAACAATCGTCCAAACACCTCACCTGCTGCATCAGCCCAGGCCACAGCAAGAATGGCAGACACGAAGATTGCGGGCTGTGCGAGAAAGAGGAGAAATGACACGGCAAAGGAGATCATACCCATCAGCCCCGATACGAAGGTATTGGCACGCGACTCGTTCTCCCTGCTCCCTGCAGCGAGGAGGTCCGAGATAAGGCTGTGCTTGTGGCCCCACGCATAGATGAGAATGGCAAGAAAGACGCCCGCCGCAAATGTCGGACCACTGAGGTTTGTGTAGACCACAACAGTCAATGCGATGGTCGTGCCCATCACTATGTGAACGAGTTTTCTTGCCTTCCAGTGGGCCACACCGTGTGATGCCATCACATACGCTGCGGCCAAGACCAGACCAGCAAGGAACCCCGTCATCAGGGCCATTGCTATATCAAGCGGTGTGAGCGTCCCGAAGAATAGCTCGACCATTGTGGGCCGAGCATTGGTCGTGACGCCCCCTTTTGACGTTTGTCGTGTCCAACCAACGGCAACCTTAAGTGTTCCTTCTCGTGCATGCTCACACTACGCGGGACTGACATAGCAGACAGTCGGGACCGCAACGTGTGGTCCACCGTCAGGAGTACTGTGTGATGAGAGACCAGAACGATGGCAGCAAGATTCTCAAGGCCGTCCTCATTGGCGATGGTGCTGTCGGAAAGACCAGTATCAGAAGAAACTATCTTGGCGAGGACTTCATCGAGGGCCACCTGGCCACGATTGGAGTGGACCTGGCCACAAAGCGAGTCTTGTTTCGGGACGAAATCATCAAGTTCGTCATATGGGATCTGGCGGGACAGCCGACATTCGAGAAAGTCAGAGGACATTACTACCACGGTGCGAACGGTATACTCCTTGTCTATTCTGTGGTCGACCGCACATCCTTCGACAATGCTTCAAAGTGGCTTGTCGAGGCATATCGGAATATGGGCCGACTCCCACCGACAATCATCATCGGCAACAAGATTGACCTGCGCGACAAGGTGCCTCCGGAACAGCAGGTCACTCCGGAGGAGGGAAAGCAGTTTGCCGAGTACTTCACACGAAAGCTTGAGGTCCCGGCAGTCTTCATCGAGACCTCGGCCAAGACTGGCGAGAACATCCAAGAGGCCTTTCACGCCATCCTCTCAATGATGTACGATGCTGTTGATGACAAGAGCGACCACTATGTCGGATAGTCTCGGGTGTACCTGCCGCCCATCACCCCGAGAGACAGGGAACTCAAGAACACCAATCATTTAAGTGGGCCGGTGAGTTCATTCCCTCAGCGTCCAGGGCGCAACCGCGAGTTCAAGCGGGGTGACACCCTCGATGTCTAAGGGACCAAGTAAGCGAAAGACCTCTCAAGTCAACAAGATTGTACTTGTTGGTGCGGGAGGCGTCGGCAAGACCAGTATTGCCAAACGACTCGTGACCGGGGAATACCTGGAGACAGGGATGACCGTGGGACTGAACGTCGAGTCGTGGATGGTGAAGGACACCGATGAAGACGTTAGCTTCAAAGTCGTTGCCTTCGACCTGGGTGGTCAGAAACAGTTCAGGTTCTTTCAACCGGAACTGGTCAGCGGAGCGGACATAGCATTGATCGTCTTCGACCTCAGCCGGTATGAGTCATTTGCAGAGCTGGACGAATGGTTGGATATGGTCAAAGAAATGCCAGCAGAGTCGAAGCTACTGATAGCCAACAAATGCGACCTCCGACCGGTCGTTCAAGAAGATGAGGCCAATGCATTGGCCAAACAGCTGGGAGTCCGCTTGATCTACTTGAGTGCGAAGACCGGCCAAGGCTTCGACAAGCTGGAGAGCATGATCTGGAAACAACTCAAGGACAAGACTAAAACGTGAGAGGCGGTGTTGCTGGAAACAAGGTCGTGGGCAGCAGTGGTGGAGATAAAGGTCGAATGTCCTGTTTGTTCACAGGTCATTGTTACAGACATCAGAGAGGCGCAGGTCAAGTACTCTTTGAGGAATCCGGTGCCCATCGTTCTCACTCACGGTGACCCCGAGCATGCCATAACCGCATTTGTGGATAAGGAGTTCCGAGTGCGTGCTGTGAGCGGTGTCAACATCGTGCAGCGTATTCAGGAGGCGGAGTCCAGAAGGCGTCCACTGGAAAAGAGATTCGTCCCGTTTCCGAAGGAGAATGTTGACCTTAAGGGGATAGATTCTTTCCAGTTGAAGATTATGGCTCTGGTCGATGGCAGGAGAAGTGTCAAAGAACTTGCAGAGATTCTGAACGCGCCCGAGATGCGAGTTAAGATAGTCTGCGAGCAGCTCGTCAGAATGGGCAAGCTCGACTCGGTAAAAGTGGTGGTGGAGTGACATGGTCAAGAACTGGCTACTCGTACAGGCATCGAAGATCAAGAAACTGACTGGTGAGAAGGCACTAACACTAACCGTTACAAAGCTGAATGAGCTCCTCGTGGAGCAGTTGACTGAAGCACTGGGGCCAGATCAGGCATTTGAGCGAATATTCGAGGGAGGACTCCAGTTGGGACATGAGTTCATGATGGAGCTCTCAGCTCATCTTGATCCCGCATTTGAGCGCATGCCAGCATACGGAGAGGCCGCGTGGATTCTCTTCGCCGGCAAGGCTCCGACATGGCAGCAGTTCCAGAAGACTGAGATAGGAGGCAAAGAGGCGTACATCTACCAATGGGCGGATGATGATTGCCCCTTCTGCAGAAATATCCGGTTTCCCCACAAGTTCTGCGCATTCCCGGCCGGTGCGTATCAGGGAGCTGCCCAGACGTGGTCAGCACTGACACGGAACGGAGAGCACCATATGCTTGTTCGTGAAACAAAATGCAAGGCCATTGGTGATAATCGGTGCGAGTTTATGCTCGTATCCGTTCACAGAGATGTCTCGCTGGAGCAACTGCGGGGCGAGATGCCCGAGCTGTTCGAAGACTTTCACTACGGCTTTGTAGACTACTAGACACGCAGCGACTTTGCTGCAGCAAGAATAGCCCTCCGAAACGCTCCCTTCCGTGCCTCGCGATACGTCACAGTTCCAAGGATGGCTCGGCCCATCAACTCCCTGATTGGCCTGTCAGCTATCATCATCTTGACGATCAGCTCCATTCGACGCAGCGACGCGTAGACAAAGTCTGCCAGAGGAAGACCGTAGTTGATCATGTCATCGCCGAAGTCGGCCATCCATCGATCAGTGTAGTCCGATACAAGGTCCTTTGTGGCCTTGCCCTCCATAGCATCGCGAATCGCCTCCACTGCGTGAATCCCCGTCTTGATACCAAACGAGATTCCCTCGCCGGTGACGGGCGACACAAAACCGCCGGCATCCCCAGCAAGGAGGACACGGCCCACACCTATTGGTTCGAATGGTCTCCTGAAGGGTATCGAGGCAGGAATCCCGGTCTTGGGGTCAAAGTCCTCAGGCAACATCTTGCGCTTCTTGAGCATCGCAACAAAGTCTGCAAAGACCTCAAACTGTGTCTTGTCGGGGAGCCGTCGATTGCCGAAGCCAATCCCGACATTCATGAAGCCGCGCTTTGGAAAGACCCAGCCGTAGCCACGTGGAACAACGCCAAAAAAGATGTGCAGGCCACGGACCTCGCCAGTGAGCTCGTCAATCAGTGCGTCATCCATCGGGACCTCCGCGCAGACCGTCCTCGCCATATGGTCATAGGGCTGAGTGAAGCCCAGCTTCTTCCGATACGACTTCAGGCCAGTGCCGTCCGCGAGAATGACGTAGCGAGCCTCTATCGAGTCACCCGATCTCGTTCTGACCTCGACACCATCGCCAGAAGGTGTGACGTCTGTGACCATCGTCTCCTCGCGCACGTCAGCACCAGCATCAGCCGCATCCAGCAACATCAGATGGTCCCATTCCTTTCTCACAACAAAGTGCATATCGTGCTCAGGTACGTACTCAGCGGACCTGAGTTTCGGAGAATAGACCACCAGGCGCTTTGGGATACAGTTGATCCCTTTCTGTGCCTTGGGCCCAATCATAGGTAGGACCTTGAACGAGAGTGCACCGCCACACGACTTGTGACGCGGAAACTTCGCCTTGTCAAGGACCGTTACGTCCAGACCGTATCTAGCAGCATAGAGAGCAGCAGCGCTTCCTGCTGGGCCTGCACCAACTACAACTATGTCCTTCATCGTGACTCAAAGGGTGAGTCGGAAATCTGCCTAAAAAAACTAGGCTGCCCAATCAGCCTGCAACTCAGAGGCCGCATCATGCAACAGGTCGACAGAGAGCCCCCTGAAAGATATGCCGACTGCGAAGCAACAAAGAAATATTATGTTCGAGCGGAGGGGAGCAGGTAGTGGTCTCTTGGCGCAGGATTTGCGCGACTGGAGATGGGTTGGCGACTGGGCTGGAAGAAGGGCATCGTTGACGCCCGACCGCATAGCCATACGAGACAATACCACCAGCACGGAATACACGTTCGGAGAGATGAACAGGCGTGCCAATCGTGTGGCTTACGTGTTGTTGGAGCACGGTGTCACAAAGGGGAGTAGGGTTGCCACTTACTCAAAGAACAGAATAGAGATAGTAGATCTCTTCCTAGCCTGCGGGAAGATAGACGCAGTCCTAGTGCCACTCAACATAAGACTCGCACCGCCAGAGATAGAGTTCCTTGTCAAGAAGACCAATCCCAAGGTGATTGCCTACGACCAGCAGATTAAGACCAGGTTTCACAGCCTTGGGAAGGGCGTGACGGGCCGGACAGTGACGAGTCTGGGCGAGCCCGCTCGGGACGACGGTCGCGATGCGTAGACGCGATGAGCTGAGTGTCATCAACCACTCATGGCCCGCTGCTCTGCCACTCCTGCGACTCTACGTCGCTCCATCAGACTCTGAAGAGAACGATGTGCCCGCTTCTGCAGCATCTCCGGGGTCCTCGCCCTCCACCACGACAGGGGGCTCGTGCCGCTCCCTCTTGAGCCTCTCAAAGTCTGGATCGAGATCAACCCAATGCAGGACTATCACAGACAAGAAGATGAAGATGGCGGCAACAGGGCCCCACAGCTGGTAGCCCAGAGTGACAAACTCGCCGGGGTGACTCGGAACAGGCAGGCTCTCAGGGAGGGAGAGCAGGAAGCCCATCAACGTGGACGATGCAGCCTGACAGATATTGAGCGGAATGGATGGAAGTCCCGTATACATCCCGGCACGACCCTCACCCGTCAGGATCTCATCCTTGTGCGCAAAGTCAGCATAGACTATGTACGGGAAGAGGTAGTATCCCGAGACCGCAGCTGCCACGAGAGCAATCACAACGAACCCGCCAACCTTCGTTGTCACAATCAGGGTCAGCGGCAACGAAAAGGACGCAAGCAGCATAGCGGCCTGCAGGGTCACGCGCTTTCCAACGTGCTTGATGTCCCAGCTCCAGACCAGAAAGAAGCTGAAGACCACTGCGAGAAGCTCTAGACCGAAGAGCAGCATGTCGGAGGTCCCGAATCGCAGGTAGTCATTGACGTATGGGAACGCCATCTGTGTGATCATCACAAAACCAAGGGAGAGAAGCCCCTGGGCCACAAGCCATCCCACAAAGTCGCGGTTCTTCAGTGCAGTCTCCAGCTCCCTCACAAAGCTCGGCTGGGGGATGAATCTACCCTCCGCACTTAGTCTCGCCACGGGTAGCACGAACCCGATGATCTCTACGGCCACGATGACCATCAAGATCATGAAGACCTCCTGTGGCAACCCCCAGCCCGTGGAGAGGCCTGCCAGGAGTGCAGTGGCCAGCGTTGCGATTGTGAAGGCCAGAAAGTTCGCAATGTTCTGCCATGCCGAAACGGCAGGCCGCTCGTCAGGATCCGTGAGCTCTGGCATCCACGCCTGCAGCGGCGTTGTGACCATTCCGTAGAATACCTTGAACAACGACAGCGTCACGGTCGCGTAGATGAACAGACCCCACACATCGCCCTGAGTAACGAACCAGTGAGGAGTAAAGACTAGGACGAAGGTGATGGCCATCAGGGGGGCGCCGACTAGGATGTATGGTTTTCTACGGCCCCATCTCGTCTTGGTCCGGTCACTTAGGTGACCGAATCCGAGTTGTGCCAGCCCGATGACGAGATAGCTAATCCCCTGCGATACACCAGTGTATATTCCAGGCAGGTCCTGCAGGGAGAAGTAGAACAGTGTCGTTGCCAGCGATATGAAATCCAACATCATGCTCGGCCCGAAACGAGCCATCCCGAAGTAGATCTTCTGGAGCCGTGTCAGCGCCACGAGGATTCCTCCTCTCGATGCTGCATCTGAGGGTGCATCCGCGACTATTAAAGAGTCGCCCTTCAGGGTTTCACGATAGACACTGGCCCGCGGTGAGGTCCTTCGGCTAGAGCGCGGGTTCTCGGGCAGGCTTCAACAGATCAGTCACAGGACTGCAGCTGACCAGACCGCAGGGTCGGTATGGAACGACCTCACAGTCAGAGGAAAAAAGAGAGAGGGCGGGACACGTCGTGAAGCGTGTCCCAAGAGTCCGTCTCAGCCCTTCTTGCTGCGGCGGTCGACGACAATCTTCAGTACTATGAAGAGTGCCACGGCACTGCCGAAGCCTATTACTATGCCGTATTGCGCGACTACTGATTGAAGCAGGTCGGACATTCCAGGCGGGATGTTCCTCACCGTGAATGTTGCCTCGTAGACGGCCTCATTCCCGGCGGCGTCACGTGCAACGACCCTCAGCGTGTGCTCTCCGTTCTCGAGCTGGAATGTGTCCCATGAGAAGAACACGGATGCCTCGGACCCAGAGTATACCTGCTCACCGTCAACCAGCACTATCACAGACGCCACACCACTGCCCTCGTCTGATGCCTCAATCGAGATGTTCACAATCCCGCTGAGTACCGAACCGGGTATCACACCACCGACGTTGAGCGTGGGATCGACAGAGTCTCCGACTGTGTAGCTCAGAGGTGAGCCCTCGGTCCCGAGGTAGCCCGTCTGACCGAACTCGTCACTGGCAGAGATGTAGTACTCCACCAGAGTGTTCCAAGGCTGTGCTGGTATGACACCTGAGTACAGTGGCCCCGAGGCGCTCATGGCGACATCAGTCCACGATCCGCCATCGACACGATACCAGAGCGTGACCGCAGCAATGTCTGACTGGTCGCTCACGCCGACGACCACTGTGACTGGTTCGCCGTACTGCGGCGAACTCGGAGTCAGGAACGGACCTGTCAGGAGTGGCGCACTCACATCGTTCTCCACAGTGACTGTGGCATTGCTGGTCGCAACATTGCCTGCGTAGTCGTAGGCGAAGGCACCGAGGTTGTACGTGCCGTTTGGTAGCATTCTGGTGTTCCACGTGGCGTTGAAGGGCGCAGTCGTCGCATTGGCCACCAAGACGGCCCCCGCCCAGTACTCCACGTAGGCCACGCCGCTTGAGCCAGTACCTGGATCAGATACTGACACCTCAAGGCTCACGGCGCCCGAGATGACCGAGCCCGTCACCGGGTAGGTCAATATCAAGTCTGGCGCAACGAAGTCGCCAACCGTGTACGAGTAGTATGCACCCCCGTCATCATAGGTTGCAGAGTTACCGAAGTCGTCCGTTGCAATGAGATAGTACTCGACCAGTGTGCCAAATGACTGTGCTGGAATCACACCAGACAGACTGCCACCTGTCCACGTCATGGCGACCGACTGCCACGCGCCCCCGTCCAGCCTATAGTACAGCGTCGCACCCCACGGACTCAGGTCAGAGCCTGAGGCACTAATTGTCACATCATCCGAATAGGCCGGGTTGCTCGGAGACCTTGTCACCTGAGTGACATCAGGTGGGGTCTAGTCTCGAACGAACCCCATGTCGTCAAAGAGAACTGAGAATGACTCACTCCCGGCTACCACGTACGTGAAGACATCCGTGACAATGGGCTTGACAGAGGGATATGCCTCTGCTATATCCTTGTTGATATCTCGAACCAAGTTGATCCATTGGCCCGTTGTTGTGTAGTTGAGGACAAAATAGGTATCGTAGGTGGTGTTGGTGAGTGTGTTGGTCGTGGCGAGAACGTAGTGGATGTCCCAATCGCGATCGATTCTCAGGATGATTGACGCATAGTACGACGCTGGAAGCGGGTCGACAAGCTGGAACCAGAAGTCCGTGTAACTGCCGGCAGGGAACACGATTGCCATCGAGCGGTGGAGCTCGGCAAGCTCGAATGGTGAGGGTGTCGCGTTATAGGAATATGATCCCGAGTGCGAAACCGTCGAAAGCCGATTCTCCTGCGCATTGCCGGACCATGCGTCCCACAGTGTCACCTCGCTATTCGAAGTTGACCACCAGTCCACCTCGAAGCCATAGTCCATCAACGGGTAGGTGACTAGCTCAAAGTCGTCAATGAACAACGTCGCCGTGGAGTTGCTCGCCCCGCCAGCATCAACCCTCAGCTGCACCATTGTCAACGAACTGTGCCTGAAACCAATCTCGTTCAGCACATCGTAAAAGTCGTAGTCAAAGTAGTTCCACTGATTACGTGTGCCAAACCCTGGGGCAAACAGATAGACATATGATGACGAGTTGGAGTAGCCAGATGTGGAGTTGGAGAGGCGTCCCAAGTAGAAGTAGATGTAGACGTAGTGACTATCGTTGTACCACAAGGTTGTCAAGAAGGCCCGCTGGGAGCTTCCTCCTCCGGACGTGTCATTGTACATCCAGTAGAACCGCAATCGCATGAGACCAGGCTGATACGCCGTGAAACCGTCAGGGGTCGACCGGGAGACTTCCAGTGACGCGCGCGACGTCGACTCACTCGGAGTGGCCGCATACAGTTTGTAGCCGTAGTCTCCGTTGACATGTGTGGTCGTTCGTCCCGCATATCCGGGATCGCTCCCCGAATAGCTCCAGTCGGTCGAGCCGGACTCAAATCCACCATTCGACACACCATTCGCCATTGTCGAGTTGTAGAGAATGACATTGTCCCAGATGGCCTCATATCTTGCCCCATACTGTCCTCGTGAGTGCAAGGCGAGGACTACTTCGTCGACGTAGAGTTCGCCGCCAAATAGCTCATCGACATCAGATGCCAGATCGACATGCAGAGTGTTCCAGACACCAACAGAGGCGTTGCCCCTTATGAGGCGCTTGCCCCATGAATAGTTGGAGAAGTAGGCGCCACTGGAGTACGCCGTGACATAGTAGAGAACGTAGTTGTTGGTTGAGTTTCTGAGAGAGACTCGTACCTCGTGCCACATCGAATCATTCACAAAATCGACATTCTTCAGATAGTACGAGACGTTGAGGAACATCTCGGATCCGACTGGATAGTCCTGCCAGGCCAGATAGTGATAGGTGAATAGATCCGAGGTGGAGCCCCGGGAGTCCATCACACCCTGTGCAGCATACGAACCCTCGGCCACAATCTCTGAGTATGTGTAGTTGAAGTGTAGACCAGAGGTCATAAAGGAATAGGAGCCAGCGGGCGGATCGTCGCCGGCCTCGAAGTCGCCCTCCGAGTAGATGTTGGTCATCATTGGCGGCTCGCCGCCAGCGCCTGAAGGCGTGCTATGAGAGTGTCCCTCCGGCACAACCTGAATGGCAGCAGGTTGCCCATCTCTATGATGTGCCGGAACAGCAAAGACACTGAAGATGAAAAGACAGATCAACAAGATCACGTATTTGTCACGTTCTCTGCGTTTCAAACGTAGACCTCCCAAGTTCTCGGCTATTAGTTCGACCGAGAGGTGGTGCATAACGGCTGTCACGAAGACACATAATACTTTCGTTCAATTGATAAGAGAGTTAATTATTATTATACTACAATGCGATATACCATATATTTTATAAGCCTATATAGTTTAGGCTTCCGTGAGAGAAATGGGCGACGAGGAGATTGTGTTCTCACACATTGTCAAGACATACAGAAATCGCCGGCTTGTGGGGATACTCCCACCGCGCTTCGAGCGCAGAGAGATCCGAGCGCTCGACGGCCTCTCCTTCACGGTCCGCAATGGCGAGGTCTTTGGGCTGTTGGGCCCCAATGGAGCAGGAAAGACAACGACCGTGCAGATCCTCTCGGGGCTGCTGATTCCCGATGAGGGAGAGGCCAGAGTATGCGGAATCGACCCTGTAGGCGAGCCAGACAGAGTCAAGCGCATAGTGGGTGTCGTTGCCGGGGGAAATCCGCGGCAACTCTACAACAAGCTGACCGCACGAGAGAACCTGCGATACTGGGGACAGCTCCACGGAATGTCCGGGTGGAGGCTCGAGAGGAGGATTGACGAACTGATAGAGCTCATCGGGCTGAAGGACCGTGCGGACGACGTTGTGGAGAAATTCAGCATGGGCATGACTCAGAGAGTCATCCTCGCAAGAGGACTGCTGCACGACCCCGAAGTGCTGCTGCTCGACGAGCCGACAGTTGGACTCGACCCGAAGGCAAGCAGGGAGATGAGGGCCTTTATCCGCCAGAGGCTTGTGGACGAGCGAGAGAAGACCGTAATCCTCACGACTCACGAGATGCACGTTGCCGAGGAGCTATGCGACCGCATCGCAATCATAAACCACGGTCGACTCGTCGCGCTGGGGACACCCGGGGAACTGAGAAGGCAGGTCATCGGAGGGACACGTCTTGAGGTGGACGTAGAGAACCCCGATGACGATCTGATCGAGACGATGCGGGGGATGGGGCTTGAGGTCGTTGGCGAGGTGACGGTCCAGAATGGAACTGAGTTGACACGGTTGACCATCAGGACCGAACGTGAGGAGGAGGCGCTCCAGACCGTGGTGGAAGCAATACTGAAGAGCCCGGCGGCGCGGCTACGCAGGATGACACTGCGAGAACCAACTCTCGAAGATGCCTTTGTATCACTGACGGACGAGAGCGAAACGGAGGCGGAGGTCAATGCATAGCGCTGTCGAATGGTTCACTGCAATGAGGGGAACTCTTGTCAAGGAGTTGAAAATACAGAAGCGCTATGTGGGCTGGATGGTCGCGAGCCTGATCCAGCCAATAATCTGGATGGTGCTCTTCAAGCTCATAGGAACCGGCTTCGGAATCGGACAGACGGCGTCAGGATACGATTTCACGAGCTACCTGATACTCGGCGTCCTGCTCCTGATGATTCTCTCTCAGTCGCTGTGGGGTGCAGGACTGGCCCTACGCACGGAGCAGTACAGAGGGACGCTGGAGTCGCTGTTTATGACCCCTGCAAGACTGACGGCCGTGCTCGTGGGATTCGCCCTCTCGGACCTCGTCTTTGCTGGATATCTACTCGCAGTGGGATACGTGATAGGCACGTTCGTCTTCGGTCTCAGTCTTGTTGTGACCGACCCGGTCGGACTTGCTGTGGCATTCATCGTCACGATCTACGGTGTGACAGGGTTTGCGTTCCTCTTCGCTGCAGTGACTCTAGTCATCAAGCAGGCGAACGCACTGGTCAACACACTCCAGCCTGTGCTGTTTATGATCACCGGCGTCTTCTTCCCTATCACGGCCCTACCGACAGCACTGCGACAGTTCTCTCTTCTGTTGCCGCTCACCCAGGGATTCCTTGCGATACAAGAGATAACGCTAAAGGGCGCGTTGCTCATTGATGTGCTGCCGCTCCTGATTGGCACAATAGTTTCGGGAACGGTGCTCGCATTGATCGGGATAGCATCACTGCGGGCGACGATCAAGTCTGCGAGGCGAAGAGGACTGCTGGGAGCATTCTGAGGGTTCCCTCGCGACAGGGGAAGAGACAGAATGGCATCGGGCGAGAAGGACAAGCAGGTTCGATTCGGAGAGGCGGAGACGCTGAACGAACTTGCCGATGCTCTGACTCTTCTCGGCAACCTCACAAGACTGAGGATAATAGCGGCGCTCAGCGAGAGGCCGATGTTCGTGCAAGAGCTGAGCACCCGGCTAAATGTCTCATATCCACTCCTGCATCTGCACCTGAAGAACATGGAGAAGCACGGCCTGGTCAGGTCAGAGTATAGAGTTGGGACAGACAAGACGAAGAGATACGTCAAACGGTATTTCGAGCTCGTCGACTTCCGAATAGAGGTCACACCTATGAAGATCACGAGGCTTGCCAGAACAGGCGGAGAGGGGCCCAAGCCATCTGACGAAGAGGAGGTCAAGAGAGAATGAGTGCTGACAAAGTCTTGAGTGCGCTGGCGATAGCTTTCTTGGGATTCGGATTGCCGGTCTATTTGGCATACTTGGGGGCTGTCTATCAGCTCAACATCTGGTACGTCGGGATATTCACGTTCCTGTCACTTCTCGGAGGCGTGACAATCCCATTGGCACTACACGCAATTACAGAGGCGCTTGAGCATCCAGACGAGGACTATGAGGAGCAGCTCGACGATATGGTGAGAGCGTTCAGAGCGTTGCTGTCGAGGATGGACGATGTGTTGCTCGAACTGAGAGAGATTGATCGGATGTTGAACGTGGAGGGATAGAGGATATGAGCGAAGACCAATACAAGAAGCTGGGTGCGGCAGAACTCATGCGCCTTGCAGAGGAGAAGGTGTCTGAGATGCAGCATCTGGTCAAGTCGATAATTGCGTCGCTGAAGAGGATTGGCGGGTTTGAATAGTCCGCTACACGAGTCTCACGTTCGCCTCATTATAGACCCATACTCTCTCAGTCCCCACCGAGCCGACGAGCGTGAGACGGCTCTCGCGGGCAATCCGGATCCCTGTGTCCGTCGCCACGGCCAAGGAGAACACGGCAGCCACTCCTGCCGTGGCGCACTGGGACACGATCTCCGAAGTGAGTCGGCCTGTGAAGAGTAGCACTGTCCTGTGAAGATTCATTCCAGCAAGCACTGCCGCACCTATCGCCTTCCTCAAGGCATTGGTCCGGCGTATGTCCTCTCTCACTATGATCTCGCCAGTGTTGAGCGACATCACGAGACAGCCGTGGGCGCAGCCCGTCCTGTTCAGTATCTCTTGAGAGACGCGGAGCTGATGGAGCAGGTCAGTTACTTTGGCCCACCGCAAGTCGGTCGGACAGGGGGAGCCAGACATCGCCGCTCGACCCTCGTATGCTCTGACACCATCACGTTGGACAGTCACTGTCGCAAGGTCCTCCGACTCCTCCACCGACACGGCACCAGAGTCGACAGTCATACGCCGCGTCAGCAGGAGCACGCCTGCAGCGAGTTCGGTCAGGTTCGCAGGTGTTCCCGTTGTCTCCTCGATGATGTCACCGTCGGACCAGACCAGTCTCAGCCTTGCCTCAACGGCAAGTTCCTCAATGACCGCTGACCTCTGACCGTTGACTACGGATTCCACCTCAGTTCTCCTCGTGACTGGCATCCCTACTATCCTCCGTGCCCGATACGCAGGCAGTTCACCCACCGATGCTGCAGCTCTGGCAATTCAGTCTGGGACGAGCCTCGTTCCTGTTTCGCCATTCAGTGCCCGCGTGATGTTCGGTGGGTCTGTGATGATTGCAAGGTCGCCACCGTGTTCGATGAACTGAACACAGGCCTCAATCTTCGGCAGCATGCTCCCTGCGGCAAAGTGACCCTCCTTGACGTATTTGCGGGCCTCGGAGACGGTCATCGAATCAATAGCCATCTGATTGGGAGTGTTGTAGTGGAGATAGACCTGCTCAACGGCTGTTGAGATTAACAGGACATCCACATCCAGGTCGCTGGCCAGCAGGCTTGACGCAAAGTCCTTGTCGATTACAGCATAGGTCCCCTCGTACATCCCGTCGTCCCGCCGAATGACGGGAATGCCGCCACCACCGACCGCGTATACGATGATGCCGCGACTCACGAGCTCCCTGATGGCCTCGAGTTCAAGAATGCGCTTTGGACGGGGTGAGGGAACCACACGGCGCCAGCCGCGACCGGCGTCCTCGACCACATGCCATCCGAACTTCTCCCTCTTGCGCAGTGCCTCCTCGCGCGTCATAAACAACCCTATCGGCTTGGTGGGGTTCTGAAACGCAGGGTCTGAGGGGTCGACCTCCACGCGAGTGATCACACCAGTCACAGTCCTGTCGACGCCGCGGCGGATGAACTCGTTCTTCAACGCCTGTGCAATCATGTAGCCTATCTGACCCTGGCTCTGCGCGCCACAGTAGTCCAGCGGCACAGGATGTACCTCGTGCTCAGCGAGCTCCGACCTCCGTAGTATGGCACCGACCTGGGGGCCATTGCCGGAGGTGATCACAATGTCCCAGCCCTGAAGTATCATGTCTGCAATATGTCGCGCAGTCTCCACGGCAGCCTTGTACTGATCGGGAATGGTCCGATGGCTCTTGTCGCGCATCAGTGAGTTCCCGCCGATGGCCACTACTCCCGTCTTGGTCGTCGATGAAGCCACTATATCACCTCAGCAGAGAGGCTTGACCGGGCCAGACGCACCTTTTAAGGGGTTCGACAACAGCCACTGGAGTACCAGAGAACGACACACAAGGGCGGACACGACCTCTCATTGCTCTGGCCAGATGCGATACCGTGAGATTGAGGCCGTAGGGGGCCAGCACAGCAGCTCTCGAGCCGTGAGGGCACTGGAGAGAAATATCTGGGCGCTGATATCGGGTGTTAACTCTATTTAAATCGCATCTTGAAGCGAGAGAATAAAGAGAATTTATAAAGGGGGTTTGTAGTCATTGCAGGCGGAGATCTATCTCCGAGGAGAAGGACATTGAAGAAGAAGACACTCATAGCAATTGGGTTGCTGTTTGTATTCGCGCTTGCCTTTGCGCTCCCGCAGGCTGCGGCCGTTGTGACTGACGATAATCAGGCAATGGCCCGCAGGGGTGGGTCCGGAGGTGGCCGACGGAACACCGCTCCGACCGTGACCATAACCTCGCCGGAGGACCTCTCGACAGTGAGCGGTACAATCACCATCACGGCCACAGCCACCGATGCACAGGACGGGACTCTCATACCGACCATATACATCGACGGCGTGGCAGTGGCGACTGCGACATCGTATGTGTGGGACACAACTACCGTGGCCGATGGCACGCACACCATAGACGCCAAGGCCACAGACAGCGGAGGCCTAGTGGGGCAGGACAGCGTGATAGTGACCGTTGACAACGTTGAGGAACCGCCCCCGCCGCCTGGACAGAACAAGTACGCTGTGATAGTCGGGATATCAGACTACCTTGCGGTCAATGATCTGTCCTACTGCGACGAGGACGCTACTGACTGGTACAACTACCTATCAGGCCTCGGTTACACTATCAAGCTGTTCGGCGATGGCACCAACTACTATCCCCAGTGGGATGGCTATGCCACTGAGTACAACATCAAGAACGCTCTGGCAGACTTCATCGCGCTCGCTGACGAGGACGACATCTTAGTCTACGCCAGCTCTGGTCACGGTACCACCTACAGCGGTGGAGAGACTATCTGCTGCTGGGACTATGGTGCTGGACAGGATGGTGAGGATGGGTCCTTTACCGACGTAGAGATGGCTGATGTCTTCGCCCCGGCTGTCTGTAACATCTTCATCTTCCTCGACCACTGCTATAGCGGTGGAATGAATGAGGTGATGTACAACTCGAACTCGGCAAAGATCTACCTCACAACGACCTGCACGGCCACCGGATACGGATACGATGAGCCGACCTATCAGAACGGTGCGTGGACCTACTGGTTCCTCGAGGCCGGCCTCGTGGGTCAGGGCTTCACAACGATGGAGGACTGCTTCGCGTGGGCAGTTGCTCAGTATCCGTACGGCGGCGCGGACACACCGCAAGAGTTTGACGGAAACCCCAGCGTCCCCTTCACTCTCTGAGATGAGACAGCTCTCCACCTCTACAATGTAGAGTGGACCGCCAACAGGATGGGACGCCCTCTCGTCCCATCCGCCATCTCCTTCTCCTGGTTTCTGCCAGACCACAACGACTAGAGTAGATTCTTGTAGGACCCCGAAAACCAGATAACGTCCGCTGGTAGAGACAGCTGGAAGCGCCACGCTGATTCTCAACGGGCTAGGAGAGCAGTCAGATGGAGAGGTCCAGAGCGCAAGTCAATCCCTATCTCGTGGTGGCGGCGACAGGCGTGGGAGTCTTCCTCAGTGCCCTCGACTCGTCTATCGTCAACGTGTCGCTCTGGACAATGGCGAGGGACTTCGGGGTCGGGATGGCCGACATACAGTGGGTGACCGTGGCGTACCTACTGGTGCTGACCTCTCTGATGCCTCTCGGAGGAAAGATGGGAGACAGAGTGGGAAAGACCCGGATCTTTCAGATGGGTATCGCACTGTTCACTCTCGGCTCACTGTCATGTGCCCTATCGCCGACACTGGCACAGCTCGTTGCCTCTAGAGTGTTCCAAGCAATCGGCTCAAGTATGATGACGGCCAACGGGCTGGCCCTGGTCACATACTTCACAACGCCTGAGAATCGTGGGCGGGCGATGGGACTCAACTCAATCACACTTGCTATCGCTCTTGCAGCAGGACCTGTCCTCGGCGGCATTCTCACGCAGTTCTACGGCTGGCCAAGCATATTCCTTGTCAATCTCCCGCTCGGCGTGCTGGGCTATCTGCTCGTACGCCACATCGTCCCTCGCACAGAGCCTGTACGAGAGGTCAGCTTTGACGTGGTCGGCGCCGCTCTCTTCTTCCTCTGCCTGTTCTCACTTGTATACGCTGTCTCTGTGGCGAGAGACGTCGCAGTCGAACAGACCGTACTCTTCGCCGTGGTCTCGATTGTCTCCTTCGTAGTGCTGCTGATCAGAGAGAGGAGATTCATCTCGCCAATCATCCCCACCCGAGTAATGGCCGACAGGAGAATCTGGACAAGCATCGTCTCAGCCATTCTCTCCTTCATGGCAATGATACCCATCTCCTTTCTGATGCCCTTTCTGCTGCAGGACGCACTCGGGCTGACACAGGGCGCAACCGGACTCTTCCTCACAGTTCACCCGATTGTGATCTCCGTCTTTGGGCCGATTTCAGGGGTTCTATCGGAACGCGTGCAGGCGAGAGTACAGACGGTCATTGGATTGATCATTCAAGCCGTGGGACTGTGGGCCCTCGCGCTCAGCGTTCCCAATCTTGCCCTGATGGTAGCAAGCATCATCGTGCTGGCGATTGGTCTCTCACTCTTTACGGTCGCCAATGGCAACTTTGTGATGACGGCCGCACCGAAGGAGTATATGGGTGTCATGAGTGCCCTCACCAACATAGCTCGCACAACTGGCTTCTCGGTGGCCACGGCCCTTGCCACAACCGTCTTCTCCTTCTACTTTGGATGGTTCAATCCTCTCGGACTGACCAGTGGCACCGAGTACGTGACTGCATACGTCGAGGGATACCGGCTGACAGCCTGCTCGTTCTCAGTCTTCCTCATCATCGGTGCTATTGTGTCGTGGCTGCGCGGAAGACTCCATCCATCTGAGGAGGCAAGGAGCCGTCCGAAGACGAATCTCGGCCTGACGCCCCCGCCCGTTTGACGATCTCAGAGGCCAAAGACATCAGCGAGAAACAACACCCTTCTGCGGAAATCGGGATGGTCAAGGACCAGAATATTCTTTCCAATCTCATTGTCGAAGAGGAGCCCTGAGGGGTCGTTCCTTAGTTCGGCAACGAGTCTGCGGAGTTCCGACTCGGAGAGCCGTCTGTCGCCGTCAATGTCTGCAGAGCGCCAGTCAATCTTCTTTGGCACACTGGTGTCGGCGACGATGTCGCGCGACCTCCTCCTCACCAGTTCAACCGCTGCAGGCCGGACCAGTTGCTGAATATCAGAGTCCGTCAGAGGGAGCCCGTATGCGTCGCGGAGCACCTCTAGGCGTCTTCGCAGGAACAGGTGCGGGGCCTTGACCCTCGCAACCCTGTCGTCCAACTCATCGGGGCCGAGGGCAATGACCATCTCACGGATCTCCCTGTCCGTCAGTGGCATGATGCCGCTCTCGTTCAGCGAGTCAAGCCACCTCGCCTCCTCGACAAGGGTGTGCAGTGCCTCAATCCTCTGTCCAAGCCGGAGAAGGGCATTGACTGTGACAACCGGACCAAGGAGGGTTGCAGCGTGATAGTCGGCAAGCAGTTCCGCAGCGCGGCTTGCGGCCTGAATCAACGCAGTGCCCACAGTCAGAACGCCACGCGACAGAATGAAGAACACTAGAAGCGCGGCAGTCCGAGCAATGACCGCCACCGGATCACCTGTGACCAGCAGGGCATCGACCACGCCCAGCAAAAGACGCGCATAGATGTACAGGTAGACGACCTGGATGAAGAACTCTGGCATCCTTGCGAGGATCTGAACCAGCGTGTCACGGTTCTTGATGTGGGCGGTCTCGTGGGCAATGACCGCGCGGACCTCAGATGGGTTGAGCAGACTCAGGATGTTGTTGTGAAGCACGACAATATTGCCAATAAGAGGAAGCCCGAAGGTGAACGCATTTGGAATTGGTGAGTCAAGGAGATAGATTCTGTCGACACTCACATCCGACTGCTTGGCAAGGTCAAGTGTCCACTGCACGACGCTGTCTCGACTGTGCCGGCATGTCCATCCCTGCGGGGGAGGAGAGGAGGGCCATATCTCCACCACCCCCTGACGATGCGTCATTGATAGAGCCATATAGTAGAGCAGCATCACTTGAACAAGGACAATCCCGACGAACAGTCCGCCAGAGACCACTGGGCTGGTCCTTGACGGATCGAACCCGATGATGAAGAGCGAGGATGAGTCCAGCGTCAGGACGGATACGAAGGCAATCTGGAAAAGGTCGACAATCACGAAGAGAATCAAGAACTGCCACTTGCGGCGTTCCACCTCTCTGACAGGGGCCGGCTGCGTGCTCATCGTTCTCACGTTGTCTGCCGGGGGGAGCATTTTACTGTATCTGAAGGGGCGGCGGCCATAGCCCAATCCTCATATAGGCCACCCACGGAGGAGGTCCAGCAAAGGAGTTGATACAATGACACGACTCACAGGTGTGAACCTCGACGATATTAGGTCTCGGACAAAGACCGTAGGTGAGTACTTGGACAGCATTCAGGGAAAGGACAAGGACGCCATGCTCAGGATCTACGAGCACTACAGGCCCAAGGAGGACGTTGTCGATCGCCTACGGAGGCACGTGAACGACATAGTCATAGTCGTCTTTAGTGCAGCATGGTGCAAGGACTGCAAGAACGCCCTGCCGGTGCTAAGGCACCTAGAGGAGCGGATTGGCTTGAACGTGAGAGTCTTCGGGGGAATCAAGACAGCACCACTCGACCCGAACCACCAGTGGCGAATACCGCCCTCTCCGCCCGAGATGGAGGAATGGGAGATAACACACATCCCCTGGATAGTCATATTTGACCTGGAGGGCAACGAAATAGGAACAGTCATCGAGAAGCCGACGGTCACGGCGAGCCTCGAAGAGGAGATACTGTATCACCTGGAGCGCCCGAAGACCGATAGCTAGAATGGCGCTCGATGCGGTCCACGATTGTCACTCCGGTAGCAGATTCTGAGCCCCCCGACCACACGAAGATGGAGCACTGCAACCCTTCAAAAGATAGATAACGGACCATCCTATACGAAGTGTAGTCATCCGAGGAGATATGCACAATGGAGATACCAATTCTGAGCTCATTCATCGAAGGTCTTAGACTGTTTCTCAGCAACAAGCGCCTGAAGTGGTTGACGGGAGTCTTCCTCCTAAGCCTGGTAGTCACATCGCTGTCAGGAGGCGTAGGCCTCTACCTCGTTGGCAGAGATCCGACCCTTCGGGGCGCTGCAATGTTTCTCGTTGCACTGACGTCCGGTGTGTGGCCGGTCTTCTTCATGCTGGCCTCCTTCATGGCGCTGGTCAGACTGGAGAGGTTCGTCGCCAGTGATGAGTCCTACAAGAGGTCTGCCATTCTGTTCATTCCGTGGATTGTCATCAGCTTCTTCGCTCTGTTCTTCCTTGTCACCTTCTTTGCGGCCTTCCTCTTCGTTATGGTGTTCATCATTGCATTCCTCGGATGGATTGTGTTTCAAGCGTATTTCTCCACAAGGACCGCCCTGAGATACGGTGGCGCAGTACATGTCGAGTCCACGTCGAGGCTCACGAAGGCACTGTCTGTCTTCAGCAATGCATTCAACTACATTGTCATCATCGGCGCGCTCGCCTATGTTCTGCTCACCAATATTGCCGAGCTGCTGGGCTTTCTCCCACGGCTCGGGCTCCTGCTGCTAGGGACTGGTTTCGCGCTACTGTTCAACATGCTCAACTCAATGATCATGGTCAGGGAACGCAACAGTCCAAAGTTGGCGAATGTCGCTCTGATCGGGATGTTCATCTCACTGTACTCAGCCTACTTCATCTACAATGCCGGTAAACCTGTCGACACGTCACCGGACATTGTCAGCATAGCCATCTCGATATTCTTCGTCTTCTACACAATGAGCTCCGTGGGGAGGATGCTCAAGCCACAGGTTGCGTCTGAGTCGTTCTTCAGGATCTCGGCAGACTTCGCCGCGATGCTGACATTCTTCCTCGCCTCCGGATACTACTTTGCTGACGTGTGGTTTCCGATCTCCCTACCCGACCCGACATTTGGGGCCACCCTCTCAGACCTCATCAAACTGATCATCTTCCCGTTCATCGCTCTGATAATGGAGCTACTCTATCTCAGGCAGGCCAAACGCGTACCACCTGAGGTCGTAGCGGTGCCCGAGGCTGGAGCCGAGGAAGAGATGCCACCCGCCGAGGAGGAAGAGCCGACCCCCGAGGCCGAGATGCCGCTTGAGTCTCCAGAGGAGACTGGCGAGGACGAAACGGGTTCGAGTGCTGTTGGGCCCGCGCCCTCCCCGGAGGAAGAGCCTGAGCAGAGTTTCGGCGTAGAAGAGGGCGAGGGGGAAGAGGAGATAGACAGCGGAGAGGTCATCAGCTCCGACTATGACGGCGAAGAGAGTGGGTAGGCAAATCCCTCAAGTACACGTGAGGCTCGGTTCGATACTCAGTCCATCATAGTGGCCTGCCTGTTCCGTGAGAGCTATCTTGTCGCCGGTGGATGAGACCGCCTCCCTTCGACATTTCACACCAGACCGCGGACCCGGCCTATGCGAATGCTTTTATCCCACGCAGCGGGAGTTTCAGCCACAACGCCTCTCAGGCGTGTCGTACTGAAGGAGTGAATCGATAGAATGGCAAAGTACGAGTGTCAGGTCTGTGGCTGGGTATATGACGAGGAGCTCGGAGACCCAGACAGTGGGATTGCGCCTGGAACAAAGTTCGAGGACCTACCCGATGACTGGGTCTGTCCGATGTGTGGCGCTGGAAAGGAGGACTTCGAGAGAATCGATTGAAGGGTCGCCCTGTTCGCGGTCGGCCGTACCGTGCGAGCATAGGGTGACTCACCTCTGTGTGTTAGGAGAACCGTTTTTTCATCGGCAACATTCCAGCGGTCTACTTTGGATAGAAGCCAGACCAGTAGGATGAAGGGGTGTCGGATTGACGATCGTAGAACGACTCAATGGACTGTACTCGAGGGGAAGACTTCTCTCTGTCTGCCTACTCTTTCTGCTTCTCTCTGTTGTGATGATGTTGATCGTGGCCCCAGCTGTACAATCGGCAACGGGCCTGCCGCCACTGGACGTTCGCTTCGGCTATACGGCGGATGACGTGGCACAGTTCTTTCAGGCACTGGGTCCCGAAGGAATCTCTACCTACCACGCTATGTGGGGACTCGACATCGTATATCCTGCGGCGTACGGAATGGGCGCTATGATGGCGATGGCTGTACTGGGGAGAAGGCTATTCTCGCCCGACTCGCAACTTCAATGGATCATGGTGGTCCCACTCGCGGCTATGCTGATGGACTACGTGGAGAACGTGTGTCTTCTCATATTGTCCCTCTCCCCCACCAGTGTGAATCCACTGCTTGCAGCTGTGGCAAGTGGTGCCACCATCACTAAGTGGGTTCTGATCATCATCACAGTGCTGGCTCTGCTGGTCGAGCTAGTTGCCCACCTGATTATGTCGAGGAGGGGCGAGCCGAGATAGTGTGTGCCTCGGTGTGCTGGAGGACACATCGAAACCATTTTGTGAGCTGCCGAGAAGGCCGTTGGCAGAGGATTGAACGCAATGGATGAGAAGCTTCTCAGGCTCCGCCATTCATTGGCACACGTTATGGCTCAGGCCGTTCTCGAGCTGTTCCCAGATGCAAAGCTGGGAATAGGTCCTGCGATTGAAGACGGCTTCTACTACGACTTTCTCCTTCCGCGGCCTCTCACGCCCGAGGACCTGAAGGAGATAGAGACCATTATGCGACGCAGCATAAAGGAGAAGCACGACTTCATCAGGGAGGAGATAACACGAGAGCAGGCCCTTGAGATGTTCAAAGATCAGCCGTTCAAGATTGAACTCATCAACGACCTCCCGCCTGACGAGACAATCAGCATCTACCGGCACGACGGCTTCGTCGACCTGTGTCGCGGACCACATGTGTCAAACACTGGAGATATCCCGCCGAAGGCCTTCAAGCTACTTGAGGTGTCGGGTGCGTACTGGCGGGGCAATGAGAAGAATCCACAGCTCCAGAGAATCTATGGGACGGCCTTCTTCACGAAGGATGAGTTGAGGGCCTATCTCGACAGGCTGGAGGAGATACGCCAGAGAGACCACCGGAGGCTTGGCAAGGAGCTTGAGCTGTTCCATATGTCGGAGGCCATCGGGTCGGGTCTGGTACTATGGTTGCCAAAGGGCGCAGCCGTGAGAGCTGCTCTGGAGGACTACTGGAGACAGGCACACTTCAAGGCGGGCTACGAGTTGGTGTACTCGCCTCACATCGCACGGCTTGACCTGTGGAAGACGAGCGGACACCTCGACTTCTACCGCGAGAATATGTACTCGCCCATCAAGATTGATGAGCAGGAATACCAGATCAAGCCGATGAACTGCCCGTTCCACGTGCAGATGTACAAGATGCGAAAACGCAGCTACAGGGAGTTTCCCATTCGCTGGGCGGAGCTCGGTACCGTATATCGCTACGAGCGTTCCGGTGTCCTCCACGGTCTGCTGAGAGTGAGAGGATTCACCCAGGACGACGCACACATCTTCTGCAGGCCAGACCAGCTCAACGATGAGATCACCAACATCCTGAACCTCAATCTCGATATACTGAGAACCTGCGGCTTTGAGGACTATGACATCTACCTGAGTACGAAGCCAGAGAAATACGTCGGGTCGGACGAGTCCTGGGAGAAGGCCACAGACGCCCTCAGGAGGGCTCTTGAGACCATGGGACTCGAGTATCAGGTCGACCCCGGCGAGGGAGTCTTCTATGGTCCCAAGGTTGACATCAAGATACGCGATGCCCTAGGCCGTTCCTGGCAGTGTACGACCGTGCAGGTTGACTTCAATCTCCCCGAGAGGTTCGACCTGACCTATATCGCCGAGGATGGCGCAGAGCACCGTCCGATAATGATTCACCGTGCGCTGATGGGCTCGATGGAGAGATTCTTTGGCGTGCTGATCGAGCACTACAAGGGGGCATTTCCTGTCTGGATGGCGCCAGTGCAGGCGAGGCTCATTCCGATCACCGACGCCCAGCTCGACTACTGCTACGAAGTTGCGAGAGAGCTGCGCGATCTTGGTGTCCGTGTCGAGGTGGACGACGGACCAGAGAGAATGCAGAAGAAGATTCGAAATGCGCAGCTGGAGAAGGTGCCGTATCAGCTCGTCGTCGGAAAGCGAGAGGCGGAGAAGAGACAGGTCGCCGTTCGGCTCAGGACGAACGAGAATCTCGGGCCGATGTCCCTCGACGACTTCAAGGAGATGGTCCTGCGCGTGATCAACACACGTTCTCTCAACCTGACATGAGTCATTGCGAACACACTGAAAGGTTATATGCCCAGCAGGTGTGCGAACTCTGAGGAAATGGGTCGATGAGAGAGGCAGAGGCACCAATATCGAGAGTCACTGTCCTTACGGATGGCGCCCGCATCACACGTACAGCGAGAGTCTTGTTGCCGAAGGGAACACATCATCTCGTGGTCAAGGGTATCACAGGGCTTGCCCTTGAGGACAGCTTTCGTGTGACTGGAAGAGGTCCTGCCGTCCTGTCGTCAATCGATGTCAAGAGCGAGTCGAGAGTGTACTCTCCCGAGGAGGAGAGGAGAAAGGCCCTTCTGGAACAGCTCAGGTCATTGCAGAAGAAGAGGCAAGAGGTCGCAGACGAGATAGACGTGGACAATGCAAGCGTCGTTCAACTCGATATGATGGCGTCTGAGTTCGCAGCGATAGCAGCACCTCTGCTCGCCAGCGGTGAGTCAGCGGCTGAGGACGCGCTGGGGTTCTACAGGGAGATCACCGAGGCCAAGACCGAACTGCAGCGCAGAATTCGGACTAATGAGCAGGAGCTAGGAAGACTCGATGAGCAGATCGAGGCGGTCAAGGACAATCTCACTGAGATTGGCGCAGATGCGAGAACGGAGCCGGTGTACAATGTCGAGATTCATATCGAGATGAAAAGTGAGGGAAGTCTTGAGCTCGACGTGACGTACCACGTCTCCGACGCGTTCTGGACGCCAGCCTATGATGTCCACCTCTCAGACAGAACTGCCCGTATCACCCGCCTTGCGATGGTGACAAATCATACCAGAGAGGATTGGTCGAAGGTTCCACTTGTTGTGTCCACTGCATCATCAAGACCTGTGGAGATTAGAGAACCGACACCGTGGTTCGTCGATGAGGCGGCACAAGTCGAGCTAGATGTTCTTGCGCGCTCCATTGAGGCTGGCGCTCCGCCGGGCGTGGCAGGAGCACCACGGGTCAAGGAGTCCCGCGAGATTGGTGGAACAGTGACATACGAGGTGGAGAAACCCGTGACAATCCCGACTGGTCGGAGCCGGCATCCAGTTCGGCTCGCTGAGGAGGTCCTCGATAGCAAGACTATGTACTACTGGTACGCCGACAAGATGGCCGATGTTGTTGCCCACGACGAGGTGACCAATGGCCAGAGTGTGTTGCTCCGGGGCGAGGCAAAGGTCTTCCAAGACGGAGAATACGTGGGCCAGTCCGTCATCCCGCTAGTGGCGCCGGGCGAAACGTTCAAGGTGGGCACAAGGCGGACCTACGACGTACGTGCGGAGAAGAAGCTGAAGAAGCGGGTTGTTGAGAAGGCAGGCATCACACGAGGGAAGAAGAGGCGGTCCTACGAGTACGAGCTGAGAGTCGAGAACCACTCAGAGAACGAGATTGAGATCGAGATCCTAGACAGAATACCCCACAGCGAGGACCCGGAGATAGAGGTCCATATCGATGTCGATCGACTCGGAGTCGAGGAGTTCAGACTTGGGATACTGAAGTGGAGACGAACGATATTGCCGGGAGAGAGCATCACAATCACGTATTCCTTTGAGGTCGTCTGGAACAAGGACATCACCGTCGTGCCCCCTCTCCCCTGACTATATGTGATGAGATGAGAGACACAGGAGGAAGACTGAGGGATGATTGAACTCAGGACAAAGACGACCGAGGTCACGGTCTTCATCAATGGCGCTCGCGTGACGCGTGCCGGTCAGATAGAGCTCGGCGAGGGAAGACATGACGTCAAAGTCACTGGTCTCAGTCCTTGGACTGACGAGAGCAGCATCAGAGTCCGTGGGCTTGCCGACGCGATGCTGATAGGTATCGCCACTGGAACTGAAACAGCACCAATCGAGGACAGGGAACGGATTGCAGAGCTTGAAGAGAGGCTCAGGGAGCTAGAACTGGAGAAGGCGAACATCGAGGATATCATCAGTGCCGACCGTGCCGAGCAGGAATACCTCACCAACTTGGCTAGGGGTGCTGCGCTCGACGTCGCACGCACAGCCGCACTGTCGAAAGACGTCAAGGCGAAGGATGTCCTGAACTTGTCAAGAGGAATACGCGAGAGGATCATGCGCATCAAGGAGGCCGGAAGAGAGAACGCCTTTAGGCTTGAAGACATTAAGAGGCAGATCGAGGCCCTGCGTCAGACCATTGATGAGATGAAGGCCGGGCACGAGAGGGTGAAGCGGACAGTAGTCATACTCACTGTCCAAGTGCCAAAGAAGACAACGCTAGACATTGGACTCTCGTATCAGGTCGACGATGCCGGGTGGTCACCGAGGTACGATGTCGACCTCGGACGAGAGAAGTCGACCATACGAAGGATTGCGATGGTCAGGAATCGGACCGAAGAGGACTGGACTGATGTCCAGATGGTGGTCTCGACCGCATCCGCGCAGCCTGCTGAGGCAATAGAGCCCACGCCATTCTATATCAGAAGGTTCGTTCCGAGGCCTCGCCCCATGCCGAGAGCTCGTGTCAAGAAGAAACGCGAGAGGCCCGAACCTGCCATGGCATATGCTGCTGCAGCCCCACCTGCGCCTCCAGAGATGCCCAACATTGAGGAGGAGTTCGCGGAGGTGGAGACAGGAACGGGGGGCGTGATGAGTTACAAGATACCCGGCGCCATCACCATTCTGTCGGGGGAGTCGCCCCAGCCTGTGACTCTGATCGAGGAGGAGTTGGAGTCGGAGAGGCTGTACTTCTGGAACGCAGCAGAAGAGGACGTGGCTGTGGTCGCAGAGAGACTGACGAACGGCGATGCGACGTTGCTGGAGGGCCCCGCCAAGATCTACGCAGGGGGTGAGTACATTGGCGAGAGCAGGATAGGGCTTGTGGCCCCCCGGGAGGAGTTCAGGCTTGGTGCGCGAACCGCCCACGATGTCCGCGTCGAGAAGAAGCTCCTGTCCAAGAAGGCAGAGAAGGCTGGTGTGCGAGGCAAGAACCGAATAGAGTACGAGTACGAACTGATTGTGAAGAACTTCTCGGGAGAGAGAATCAAGATCGAGATAGTAGACACGATACCTCATAGTTCGTCAGAGAAGATCCGCGTTGAACTTGAGGACGTCTCCGTCCCATACAAGTCGATGGAGCTGGGAGTACTTACTTGGGAGATTGAGATGGAGAAGGGACAGGAGACCAATGTCAGGTATCGCTTCGAGGTTGAGTGGGAACGTGACGTGATGGTCACGCCACCACTGCCGTAGAGGAAGATAGGCACGAGAGAGACTCGTCAGTCCTACTACGAAACGGGCAGGCCGAGAGGCCAGATAGGCCTCAGGCCACACGAAGTGTCACATCACATCTTCGCAAGCTCGTCCATCACAAAGACGGCGCGCTTGGCCGACCTGACAAAGTTGTCGATCTTGATGCTCTCGTTAGGGGAGTGAGCCCTCGAGTCATAGTCGCCACATCCGACGGACACGAAGGGCACAAGGCCTCTGAACAGGTAGAGCGGGCCTGAGCCTGCACTGGTCGGATGGATGACAGGACGGTGACCAAATGCTCTCTCCGTCGCCCGCGAGACGGCCTCCACGAACGGGTGGTCGACAGGGGTCTTTGCTGCAGGGTAGCCTTCCGACCAGGCGATCTTGACGTTCTGGAAACCGTGCTGGTCGAGATGTTTCCTGAGCAGTCTCAGGATGGTCTCAGGGTCCTGCGACTCAACGAGCCTGAAGTCCACCTTCGCGCTTGCCTCTGCGGGAAGCACGGTCATCGATCCGGGTCCCTGATATCCCGTGGTAATTCCACGGATGTTGCAGGACGGGGATCCATAGTATCTCTCCTTGAGAGCATCGCCGCTCAGACCGAGAACGAACTGGTCGATGCCGTAGTGATGCTTCATCTCCTCCTCGTGAACATCGATTACAGCAATGGCCTCCCTCTCTGGCTCGGTGAGGGGTCTGACATCGTCATAGAACCCCTCAATCAGGATATTCTCTTCCGGATCCTTCAACGAGTCGAGTGCGCGAACGAGGGTGTAGGCCGCGGAGGGCAGTATGCACGACATCGATGAGTGGGCGTCGTGGGAGAGGCCTCGGACCTCCAGCTGAACGTACACTATTCCCTTCAGGCCCAGCCAGGCCTCTTGCCGCCCGTCCAGTCCCTCGCCACCAAACTCCCAGATCCCACCATCAGCACTCACAAAGTCCCGGTTGGCACGTACGAACTCCTCAAGATGGGGACTGCTAATCTCCTCCTCCCCCTCAACAACGAAGCGGACGTTGACTGGTGGGTCAAGTCCCGACTCTGTGAGAGCACGGACTGCCCAGATTCGGGAGACAAGGTCGCCCTTGTTGTCAGCCACGCCACGGCCGTAGATCCGCCCATCCCGAATCTCCGGTTCAAAGGGCGGGCTATCCCACATGTCCAAGTCACCGGCGGGCTGGACATCATAGTGGTTGTAGAACAGTAGTGTGCGCTTGGCATCGACATCGAGTTCTGCAGTGACCACCGACGCCCCCGAAGTGGGATGGATTGTGGCTTTCATTCCGGCCGCCTCAAGCATCTTGGCAACGGCCTCAGCAGCCCGTTCCATACTATCTCCGCCCTCGGCCGCGACCGAGGGGATGCGAACCAGATGAATGAGATCGCGAAGAGCGTCCTCAGTATGATTGTCGATGAAGCTCAATATCTCCTCGTCCATTTCTCTCTCCGTCTCTCTACTGGGGACAGACTGTGTGATATTCTCTGCGGTGTCCACAGTGGAACAACACGCTCTGCTCTCCGGAGGCCGGACCGTCACTGTGTAGGAGAGCCAAGACCATAGAGGGAACGCTAGGAGAGGCCTGGGTCTCGGGTCCGAGCGGAGTCACGTGGATACTACGTCACGGCCTCGACCTTGTCTTCCATCTTCCGTGGCTTGTCACGCCGATCGTCAATCCTCAGTAGAGTGGACACTCTCTTCGCGCCCGCCCTGAACATTGCTTCGTGTGCAGCCCTTGTGACCTCCAAGACCTGTTCCACTGTGTCTGCCTCGATGATTGAGCTCATAGGTGTATGCAGGACCCGTATTCCCGGAAACGAGTCTATGGCCCTCACCGACTCGCGAACGTACTTGCTCAGGCTGGTACCGACCCCGAAAGGGGCCACTACAAGCTCAGCGATGACCTTTGTACTCGTCTCATCACTTTCCGACATCGCACAGACTGGCCTCCTTCTGTCACTAAGGGCCACCCCGCGCGGCCGACGCCCGCTGGCCGAGCCCTGACCGCCGAGTCGGTGGCCAGTGTGACCGTCGTCCTCCTATTGCAGTCTCTGAGTGAAACCTCAAGGGCGCCATATTAATATCGCTGAGAGTGTTCTGATGATGCATGGGAAGACGGAAGGCTGGGATTATCATTGTCCTGCTCCTTATCGCAGCTGGCGCACTGTGGTACCTGAGGTACCGTCCGGGAGACGGCGCCCCACAGTCATTTGACACGGGAGGACGCTACGACGATTCCGTGCTGGATGATATGGGAGTGATCTACACCAATAGGTCCGACATCTACGCCTTCAATGAGGGATACAGCGAGAGCGACAATTGTCCCTGGGGATTCGTGCACAACGGGATAGACTACTTCTTCAGGAACAGTTCCACAGTGATAGCCGCTGCGCCAGGCCGAGTGGAGAGAATCGAGCCGACAGACTACGGGGAGGGCGCGTTCAACAGATATCGGATAGAGGTCGCCATCAGGTTCAACGCGACAGTAGAGGTGATCTACAACTTCGAGCCCTTCACCCAAGACTCTAAGATGAGAGATCTTCAACTGTCTATGCTCAAGGTCGAGGTCGGTGACTGGGTGGCCAAAGGCGATGCCATTGCGACGTTTCTGTACTGCGCCGAGGGCGCGCACATCCACTTCGGTGTGGTCCAAGACAACGAGTGGCGATGTCCTGCCCTGTATCTGTCGCAAGATGCGTACGGGGAGCTCCTCACTCTCGTTCACACATTTCACCCGGACTGGGACCTATGCTACCCCTGAGACCAACACTCGAAACTACGGTCCCGCCTTCGGATCTCCTAGGATAGGATTGCACCAGACGTGTAGTTGACACAGGCCGATTCACGCCGCCTGTGAGCGTTGATGTCTGTCATATGCAATGGCAACGGCTATGCCTATGACTGCTCCGACACCGGCCGCCCCCGCTGTGATCAGAACGGTTGTCAATCCAGGCTCCTCACCTGTGACATTGCTGATCATTGTAGAGGTCGTGCCACCAGACGATGGTTCCACGATGAATGAGTAGTACTGGCCGCCGTTGTTGTCCAATGCCTCGTTGGAAACGGGCGAGGAGTCCGTAGCAGAGACATAGTACTCCACGCTCGCACCTGCCACAAAGGGTCCGAGTGTGACAATATAGGTTTCACCGTTCTGAGAATACATCATTGCGACAGACCACGTGCCCCGATTCACACGGTAGTGGAGCGCCACAGAGGCAACTCCTGAGTTGTCCGTCACGTTGGCGTAGAATGTCACAGTCTCGTTGTCAAGCACTGCCGCCGGGCTGTGACGGACACCCAAGATTGTCGGGGCCACCGCGTCGGAGGGGATGACCGTGAAGGCATAGTAGACACCGTCGTTGTTGTCAAGTATGCTGTTGACGCCAGTCAGGTCGACCGCACGCAGGTAATACTCCACGGTCACACCAGCAGCAAATGGTCCGATTCTGCACGTGTACAGCTGACCCGAACCTGTCGAGTCCATCTCAACAGCCGTCCACGCACCCCCGTCGATCCGGTAGAGCAGCTCCACCGTGGCCACACCAGTGTCGTCCGTGACCATCGTGGACACCGTGACGACATCGCAATCATCCGGAATCTCGGGCGAGTGGTCTGTCCTCCAGACCGCTGGAGAGCGCGAATCGGGCAGGAGATTGAGTATCTCCAGACCGTCTTTCTGATCCGCGACGTACGCATAGTCGCCCACTACAGCCACCGCGTAGGCTGCGCCACCATCGAAGAACTGGCCCACCTTCTCTGGGTTGGTGGGATCGCTGATGTCCACAATCTCAAGTCCGTTCCAATAGTCTGCCACATAGGCATAGTCTCCGACGACGGAGATGCCCATTGCAATCTCACCGTCATAGAACTGGCCAACCTTGACCGGGCTTGTTGGACTGCTGATATTCAGTATCTCCAACCCGTCTACTCCATCGGCGACGTAGGCCAAGTCACCAATGACGCAGACGTCCCTCGCAGCCCCGCCGTCGTAGAACTGGCCGACCTCTACGGGGTGAGTCGGATCGCTTACGTTGAGAATCTCCAGACCGTCGTCATCGTCAGCAACATACGCGTAGTCACCCGACACGTAGACACTCCATGTCCATCCGGTGCTGTCCCAGAACTGACCGACTTTCGTCGGGCTTGTCGGGTCGGTCACATTCACGATGGCCACTCCAGACCACGTCTCCGCAACGAAGGCATAGTCACCGTCTACACAGACATCACACGCCCACCTACCGTCGTGAAACCTGCCAGCCATTACCGGACTTGTAGGATTGGTGACATCCACAATGACGAGTCCGTGATAGTCTTCCGCGACAAAGGCGAGGTCGTTGGTCACAAAAACACCCTGCGCGAATCCCTCACCATCGTTGTAGGCTCCAGCCAAGAAGGGGGTCGCGGGATCAGTGATATCGACTATCTGAAGGCCGTCATCCCAACCTGCCACGTAGGCGTAGTTCCCGACCACATCTATGCTCATCACCTCTGCGGCGTCATCGTAGTGCCCTACCGTCACAGGTGACGCAGGGTTGCTGACGTCAACAATCTCCAGACCATCAACGTGGGACAACTGACTATCACCCACAAAGAAGGCGTAGTCTCCGGCTGCACACACACCCCACACATAGCCGTATTCATAGAGCTGACTGACTATGGTGGGCCTCGTCGGGTCACTTACGTCAACAACCTTGGGGCCGCCACCATAGTCGGCGATGTAAGCGTAGTCTCCTGATACGTGTACACCAAAAACGTCCCCGTTCTCGTCGAATACTCCGACCAGAGCCGGAGCCGTCGGATTGCTGATATCAAGTACCTTCACGCCGCCACCGTAGTATGCCACATAAGCATATTCGCCCAGGACATACACATCCCAGGCCCAGCCGCTGTCGTCATGCCATTGTCCCAGCTCCACAGGGTTGCTTGGGTCACTTATGTCAACAATCTCAAGGCCATCGTCGTAGTCAGCAACGTAGGCGATGCTCCCCGATACAAACACAGCCAAGGCCTCACCACTACCGTCATAGAATCGGCCATCCTTCACAGGGTTTGCAGGGTCACTGACATTGAAGATCTCAAGACCATTGGCCCCATCAGCAACATAGGCGTACTCACCTGATACGTAGACACTCCAGGCCTCTCCTCCGTCATAGTAGTGGCCAACAAGAGTGGGATTGGCTGGGTCGACAATGTCCACTATCACAAGACCGTTTCTCTGGTCTGCAACATAGGCGTACTCACCCGATACATAGACGCCCCTCACCTCGCTTGCGGTATCGTACTCGCCTACGAGGCGTGGCATCGTAGGGGCCGAGACGTTAATGATCTTCAGACCACCAAACGAGGCGGCCACGTAGGCAGACTCGCCCACGACCATCACGTCATAGTAGATGCCATCAAGCACATCAGATTCCTTCTTGAGAGCCACCTTTTCCTCTCCGGCAACTGTGTACGGTGCGACCACTCGATGCGTCTTCATCGCGCCGGCAGACTCTGGCGTCACTGTGACGCTTGCCCCCGAGAGCAGTGCGGCGCCTGCAACAGCAACCACGATGAGAAGAGTCATCAGCAGATTCAGAGACCTACTCATTCTGCCAGCCTCCATCCGAGATCCCCACACTCTTGAGTCCGCAGAGAGACTCCCATCTATCTCTGCAGTACCGCCTACCCCACCTCAGGACACTCCTCGCATAGTGACGACCATTGGCGGGACAGCCGCATCACATCTCAGGCGTCCCGTGTTGTACATACTACGATCACTCTGCAGGAGGCCCGATGCGAACATAGGACAATAATGGCAGGAGCACATCTCGGCTATTTGTCAAACGGTTTCAGTAAGACAAGTGCGTTGGCCATTCCTACTTCGACAGATGCGTCCTCGGGTGACCCCGCACACGAGTCATACGGGCTAGTACGCAACTACAAACGGAAATGAGGAGTCCACGAGCACGTCCCCGTCTTCAAAGTTCGTGGGTGAGGACCTGTCCTCCAGAAGCTGGTCGCCAAATCGTTCGCAGAATCCCTCAGCGAATATCGTCAATGCCCGCTGCAACATCGGGCTCGACCGTGTCGCTACAAGAACAAAGGCTGCGTCCCACCTGGCCCGGTGGTCTACCATCAGCACTCCCTGCTCGAATACTATGTGCTTGATCGCACCGCGACTGACTGACTCATTGAGCAGCTGGTTGATACCAACAAGAGCACCCGTGAAGAGGGTCTCATCGACCAAGCCCTCAGAATCCCAAGTATAGGTGTACATCGGCAAACCACTCTCCATATCGACGGCAGTGAGACGAAACACCTTGTACGGTAGTACATAGGCGAGCTTGGGCTGTCTCGCAAAGGCATATGTTGTCAGGAACGAGCCTATCCCAATTAGCATGTAGTCAGTCCCTGGTACTATCCATACGAAGCCCGTCGCGAAGGCAAGTATCGAACCAGGTCCTGCAAGAATAGCACCAGCCAGGCTGATACTGGAATAGGACTTCAGCACGGGCGGGGAACGTAGATGGATCATAGCCATATAGTATAGCCAGAAGGCCCCGGCAATCAGGAAGACAACGGAACCTGCAACCGCGAAACCGCCTGTCATAGCAAGGCCCGTCTCGCCAAGCGCTGACACGCTGGTCGTGACGACATCAGGCCCCAGAGACAGAATGGCAAGAGCGGTGGCTGCCGCAGTGACGACTATCAGCTTCCTCGCGTCCACACTGTCCCTAGAGACAGAATCGACGAGGAGCATTATCCCAAAGAGCAACAGCGCCGACGTAGCAATCCCAACCCTGTACAGCTGAGTGTCGAGCGTGAGATACGAGATCCCAATCAGCACGTTGCCAATCCACAAGAAGAACCATGTCACGAACATGAAGAGATACTCGCGGTATCCGCGCTCAACATATCCTCTCAGACTTGTGAGAACGGCCAGTGCCTCTGGCACAGTGGCGATGAGCAGCATGGCAGCTCCTAACGTGATGTTCAGGGCCATAGAAGAGGCGGGTCCGCGCTACATTATAGTCGTTTCTCGTACAGCTGGGGTGAGGGGAACGCGTGTGATTGAACGCCATCATCCGAGACTGGAGAACCCATCTGAACAGCAAACCATATAGCCACATCGAGGCCCGAAGACCACCTCGAACTACCAAGCGCGGGTGTAGAGAATTGACGGTCAAAGTGGGAATCAATGGTTTCGGGCGGATAGGACGTGTGTACCTGCGAGCGGCGCTGGAGAAGAGCGACTTCGAGGTCGTTGCACTCAACGATCTGACGGACGCACGAACACTAGCGCACCTCTTCAAGCACGACACCGTCATGGGACGTTTCAAGGGCGAGGTCAGCCACGGTGACGGCGTGATCGCGGTCAACGGGAGGGACATCAGAGTCCTCTCAGAGCGAGACCCTTCCAAGTTGCCTTGGGCCGACCTAGGTGTGGACATCGTAGTGGAGTCCACGGGGCTGTTCAGGAAGCCGGAGGATGCCGCGAAGCACCTGACAGCTGGTGCCAAGAAGGTGATTGTGAGCGCCCCTGGCAAGGGCGAGATGTTCACCGTCGTCATTGGTGTGAATGATCACGAGTACGACCCGGCCAAGCACCATATCATCTCTAACGCCTCTTGCACGACAAATTGCCTGGCACCTATGGTCAAGGTGCTC
The DNA here is from genome assembly GCA_029855935.1 of Candidatus Thorarchaeota archaeon. Lineage (GTDB taxonomy): Archaea > Asgardarchaeota > Thorarchaeia > Thorarchaeales > Thorarchaeaceae > B65-G9. The sequence goes on from JAGSHN010000027.1 coordinate 145,795, forward strand.
GACGAGGCCTTCGGGATAGAACGCGGGCTGATGACGACAATCCACTCGGTGACGAACGACCAGAGGCTGCTCGACATGCAGCACAGGGACCTGAGAAGGGCCAGAGCCGCGTGCTGGAACATCGTTCCCACGACAACTGGTGCGGCAAAGGCAATTGGGCTTGTCTACCCGAGGCTGCAGGGCAAGCTGGACGGAATGGCCATCAGAGTGCCCACTATGGACGTGTCGCTTGTCGACCTTGTCGTCACCACTAGCAAGAAGACGTCTGTGGAAGAGGTCAATGCAGCCTTCAGGAGAGCCGCTGAGGGCGACCTGAAGGGAATCCTCGCCTATTCAGAGGAGCCTCTTGTCTCCTCAGACTATATCGGCGACCCCCACTCCTGTATCTTCGATTCGCTGACCACCTCGGTCATCGGTGACCTGGTCAAGATACTGGGATGGTACGACAACGAGGCGGGATACTCACACAGGCTCGCGGACCTGACCAGTCTTGTGGCCAAGAAGCTATGATTGGCGAGTGGCGTTCAGCCTGTCCATCGTAACGTCTCAGAGGAGTGCCGATGGAGCCCATAAGCCGCATCGACGTAACAGAAGGGCGTCTGTACTTTCGAGGTATTGATGCCACCGAGCTTGCGGCTAAGAGAAAGTTTGAGGATGTCTTCCATCTCCTTGTGACAGGGCGCCTCCCCTCACCCAGAGAGGCCAGAGCAATGGTCAGGGAGATGATTGATGCATGAGATCTGCTACAGTCACAGTGGTCGCACAGTAGTCTGTCGGCCCTTGCCGAAGCACTGGACGATCTCGCGGAAGCTGTGGGACTCCGAGAGGCACTCAACTCTTTTGTTGCGTGCGTCCCCATTATCGTTGCAAATGAGTGGAGAGAATCAAGAAGAGAGGCGCCCATCGAGCCATACCGTGACAAGCGACAGGTTCCCAATCTTGCGGCTATGCTTGGGCTCAATCCAGACGGAGAAGATGCGAGTGTTCTTGAGATGCTCCTCATCCTTGAGATGGATGATCCCGACAATCCCCCTCTGACAGCACTCACTGATACGTTCGAGGCCACTGGATCGGTGTCCCGCGCCCTGCAGGCCGCGCTGAGCGTCCATGGCGATCCGCTGCATCACGGAGCTGGCCACCATGCAGTGAGGATGATATACGATGTAAGAGAAGTCGAAGATTTCAGAGCCGCACTGGACCGACGCCTCGATTCAGGTGAGAGAATCTACGGTATTGGTCACCGGATATCCAGGACGATCGATCCGAGAGCCGTCGTATTGCGGCAAGTTCTCAGGCAACGGGTCAAGGGAACCGAACTCGAGTGGTTGGTGGACACAATAGAGGAGATTGCACTCATCGGTGCGGACCTTCTGAGACAGAGAAAGGGAGTCACAGTGTTTCCCAATTTAGACCTCTACAACGCTGCTGTCGTCTCAACACTCGGCCTGCCGCCGGAGATGAATACACAGCTGTTTGCGGTGGCCCGGTCGGCTGGCTGGACCGCACACCTCATCGAGATGCACCAGCGAGGGGTACCCCCTCATCTCTAGGTCGAGATCTGTTCTGAGACTCCTTCATCAATCATGTGCGCAGGGGCTAAATCCACCGCCCCCTTCTGGGCGCGGATACGCTTGACAGTGCCAATCAGCGACAGCGAGAGCAGCAGTGCTAGGAGATTGAATCCCATAGTCAACCACACTACCGGGTGGGCGCTGAGAAATACGTTGTCTGCAAACCAGCCTCCGACGATTGGTCCGATAGCATTGCCCCCGTTCTGTGCCCCATTGACAAGCCCCATCGCACGACCGCGCTCCTCCTCTTGGGAAACGAGTGCGGCAAATGCGGATGCGGCCGTCGCAACGAGGGGATAGAGTGGGAGTGAGTACAGAATCACAGCCGTCAATGGATCCGTGACAAGAGCAAATGCCACAGAGAACAGGACATATGACAGAAAACCAGTGACCAAGACTCTGGCGGGGCCCTGTCTGTCGGTGATCCGCCCCACGTAGCCAGTGATCAGAGCCGCCAGTGCGGTGGCCCCAGCGTTGGCGAAGCCCACAAACGAGGTGGGGCCTCCGAGCTCGTCGGAGATTATTATGGCCATTATTGAAGTGATGCTGCTCACGCCGAGCGTGCTCAGAGTCACAGCAAGAACCAGTACGGTCATTCCTGGCCTTCTCAGTATGTCGAACAAATGCGCGGGGCGACTCCGCAACGACGGCGCGGGAGGTATGTCATCGACAAGGATGACGCCAGCCACAAGTGCTCCGAAGCATAGCATTGCCGAGATACGAAACAGGACGAACATCCCAATCACGTCGTAGAGAAGACCACTCGACAGTGCACCCGCAAACCATCCGGCAGACCGAGCGGCCAGCAGGAGGCCGAGTCTCTCACCCCGCGCCTCAGTGCCAGACGTTATCAGCGCCTGGCCCGTGGGAAGAGCAGCCGACGCAAAGATAGTGCCGACAAGCGACACGACAAAGAACTCGGCACTGGTCCTCACAAGAGAAGAGAAGAGATACATGCTCCCCCAGCCCACAAACCCCAGAAGCAGGAAGGGCTTGCGTGTCCTGAAGTGATCGGAGACCGCACCCCAGAAACCCATTGCTATCATCATTACAAGAGGTGGAGTGGCGAAGATTGCCGTCATCACGAGGAATGATGTCACTCCAAGATCGTGCTTCAGGAAGTATGTGGTATATTGCCAGCCGATGGCTATCCCCGCAGACTGCAGCCCAAAGGCGAGATAGATGCCAATGGTTGTGCCTATCTGTCCCTGTGTCATCGGCGGCCCACAGCCGTAGACGCCATTACTCTCTATATTAACCGTACCGATGCCAGCGACGAGTCATCGGAGAACGCGTGAGCCGATGATGTTATCAGGAACTTGGCTCAACGCAGTGGGGATGACAGCAGACGAAGTTCTCCGTGTCGAGAGGCTCCGTGCGTACTACACCTCCAAGCGCGGACTAGTGAGGGCTGTAGAGGATGTCTCGTTCTCGGTCAACAAAGGACAGTGCGTGGCGTTGTTCGGCGAGTCGGGAGCTGGCAAGACATCCGTCGCGCTCGCCATACTGGGTCTGTTCGATAGGGCCGCTCGGTACTACGCATCAGTATCCGGGGACGAGGAGAACAAGCAGCTCTGGAGACTCCGCGATGAGGCAAAGGCCAAGGGCCTCACTTCGCGCGAGATGGGCTTGGAACTCCCCGGTGTAGAGGGACACATCTGGTTCGAGGGCAGAGATCTTCTTAGTCTCGACGAGACAGAATTGAGGAGGATTCGCGGCAACCGTATCACCTACGTCCCACAGGGAACGCGCAAGTCGATGAATCCATACTTGACGGTCGAGCAGCAGACCGCTGAGCCGATGAGGGTGCACGACGAGGACGGGACACTGACCAGGGACGAGGCAATGAGGAGGGTACTCGAGGCGCTACGGCTCGTCGAACTGAACGAGGTGGACATAAGACGCCTGCAAAAGCCACCCGACCTGAGCGTCGGCGAGGACCAGAGGGTGCTGATAGCAATGGCCCTTGTGACCAGGCCCTCACTGCTGATTGCCGATGAACCAGCAACAGCGGTGGACGTCGGCGTCAGGAGCAGAATCATCGAGGCGCTTGAGATCGCTCGGAGTGAGATGGGGCTTGCAATGCTTCTGATCAGCAATGATCAGGGCATAGTTGCGGATCTTGCGGACCAAGTCGCTGTGATGTCCGCGGGCAGGATAATGGAATTCGGGACCGCAGAGAGGGTGCTCCTCTCGCCCGGACACCCATTCACCCGTGCGTTCCTGATGAGCAATCCATCAATGGAGATTCTGAGAAGGATAAGGGAGAAGGGTCTGAGGATAAGGGGGATTCCTGGTTCCCCACCAGACCCAGTGTCGCCGCCGCAGGGATGTCCTTTTCATCCGCGCTGCCAGTTCGCCGACGACCTCTGCGGGAGGGAGGTACCGGAGTATAGACAGGTCGAAGAGGGACACTGGGTATTCTGCCACAAATACGAGGAGCTGCCCGAGTGGTAAGACAACTCTCCGCGTGCAAACCGTGCGCCCTAGGCACCACTTATATGCGCCACAGCAAGGGTCAGCCACGGTGACTGCTCGTGGCGAAGGGTGACCCTCTGCTGATTGTGAAAGACCTCCGAGCATACTACACCTCTGTGAAGGGACTTGTGCGTGCCGTGGATGGGGTGTCGTTCGAGGTCAGAGAGGGCGAGTGCCTGGGGCTGCTTGGTGAGAGCGGATGCGGAAAGAGCTCTCTCGCACTCGCAATAATGGGGCTCTTCGAGAAGCTGGCAAGGTTTAGCGCAGGCACCTCCGGACGGCCCGAGCTGCTGAAGGAATTTGAGGGGGAGGGGGCTGACCGCCACGAGGAACGGCCGGGTGTTCAGGGCAAGGTCTTCTTCCGCGATATCGAGCTGACGACCTTGTCTGACGAGGAGTTTGCAAAGCTGCGTGGAAAGCATATCGCTCTGATTCCACAGGGACTCCAGCACGCCCTCAATCCCCAGTTCAGTATCGGGTACCAGACCGGCGAGCCTGTGGAGGTCCACGAAGAGAATATCAGACTGATAGAGTTGAAGAGAAAGGTCCTTGAGTATCTTCGGCTCGTGAGTCTTGCTGACGCCGGCACTCGCTTTGTACTTGACCCGTCCAGCTTCAGCGGAGGAGAGGCTCAGAGGATATTGATTGCGATGTCACTGATAGCTGGGCCAGAGCTGGTCATTGCAGATGAACCGACCTCTGCTCTCGACGTGAACATTCAGCGCCAGATAATGAATGTCCTCTCAATGGTGCGGGATGAGTTCGATATCTCACTCTTGCTTATCAGCCACGACGCGGGGGTGGTCGCAGAGCTGTCGGACCGAGTGGCTGTCATGTACGCGGGTAAATTGATGGAGATTGGCGATGCCAAGCAGATGTTCCTTCAACCAGGACATCCATACACGCGGGGACTGATGGCCTCCTTCCCGACCATAGCTATGATGAGAATGAGGGCCGGCAAGGGCCGTCCCAGACTGAGAGGGATTCGAGGCAGTCCACCCGACCTGACCGACATTCCCAGCGGCTGTCCGTTCCACCCGCGATGCGACTACGCTATCGAGGTATGCAGGACGACTGTACCGGAGTTTAGAGAGGTGGAGCCGGATCACTCCATAATGTGCCACAGGTACGAAGAGTTGAAAGAGGAGGGGTGAGCGTCGCGGGGACGCTCACCAGGGGCGATGAATTCCCTGCTGTCATTGGCTGCGTCACGCGTGAGAATAGATTGATCAACAGGACACGGAGTTCTCCAAAACGCATCTTGCGACGGTCAAAGGTGTCATCATCTCGATGACACCAGACGGATCAAGAGGTGGAGTCACGGGGGCAACGCCTTCTGGGCAATTACGGTTCGAACGCCCACCTGAATCCGCAATCACCCAACCCCACATACGAGGAACCACCTGACTCTCATTAGGCAGAATCGGTTCAAGTCCTCCCGGCAAGAACCTACTGGGGACGTGTTCCCCGCATATATATGAGTTCACGTTGACTCATTCGCACGTTCCCGTTCCGCGCGGAATGACCCCGGTAGGTGGCATAGCTCAAAGTCGAGCTGATAGATGTTGCCAGCAACTCTGAGCCCCATCTCTCTCAGAAGGAGAACGTTCGCCCGATCCGCCGGAAGCTCAATGGCCACGCTCCTGCAGCCGCGCTCCCTCAGGACAGAGAGGACATAGGAGATCTCATCCAACGTCGGGCCACGAGGCCAGATCTCGCGGTGTGGCGTGGCAAAGACGATTCGTCCTTGCCGCTGGTCGCGTCCTGAGAGATAGCCAACAATGAGCGCGTCCGGCTGGAGATGTGGTCTAACACCGACAACAGGAATCCAGCGCGCCCTCAAGGCATTGACGAGAGCGACCACAGAGAGAGATCCCTCGCGACTGGCACTGATGAAGGGAGGCAGGTCAACCGGAGGTACAACGTGGACCGCACGCTCGGAAACGTTGTGGCCGTCGTCATCCGGAATCGCCCCAGCAGAGACTATGTCAATTCGCCACAGATCGAAAGTAAAAGAGGCAAGAACATCGGCAATGGCGGAGTCACCGGATGTCATCCATATGGTCACGTGTCGCAGGTGCTTCGAGCGCGCCCGTGCCAATGCCTCATAGACCAGCGGACCGACGTGCTCTATGCGCCCTGGGAGCGAGGCGATCTCGGATATGATACCAACCGACCCATTCGACAATGGCCGAAGAGCAGCCTCGGCCACCGGACGGCTGCGGTCATACGCCACGAGTAGACCCTCTCTATGGAGCACTCCCTTTGAGAATAGATTGCGAAGGTCGCGCGCTGTAAGACAGGCCTCTACGGAACGGGCCTGTGAGTTATGAACTGCCAGCCAGTCTCTCACGTCCGCCCGTGTCAGAGGCAGGACCCGATCAGATACTATCAACACGATGGCCAGCGGTAGCTCTTGCTTTTCAAGGTATCTCATCCCACTCTACTGGGAACAGCTGTAGCGACTTCTGGACAGCCAAGGAATCAGGATAGAGCCCGGAATTGAAAACAGCCCTCGCCACTGAACAGACCGCAAAGCCTATTCGCGAGATTAGTAGACGAGGCTGACGTGTCGACTCGATGTACGTTTGACCCAGAGGCAATTGATGGCTGCAGCAGATACTTGGGCATTGATATACCACTCATACCAGAACAACGCACCAACCTCCGGAAACTGGGCAAGACAAGCCTGCGCATTGACCAGATGGAGCAAGTTGTCACGGGGCTCTGCCCTGACGCAGATGAGCTAGGTCAGTTTATTCTCAAAGAGGGCAAGAGGCTGCAACCGCTCTCTCTATCACTGTTTGTCATAAACGATATGGTGAAGAAACTGATGAGGCGTAAACCTCGACACCCACACGCCATCCTGCCAATGGTGACAGTTCCGTGGTTCTACTGGAAGCAGAGTGCGGTGGACCGGAACAATCCGTTTGGCATCGTCCGACACAAGAACACAGGCGTTGAGATCGAGCTCGACGCTAAGAAAGAGATGCTGGTGTTCTCTGGCACCGGAGGGGACTTTGCGGGTATTCTTGAGGCGCAGGTGGCGGAGGGAGTATGGAGCTCGCGTCCTCTGATAGTACCGGGATCGCTGCCCAATCGCCAGCCTGTGCCAGCATATCAGAGGAAACATATCAAGGTAGGAGTCAATCTGGGTGCACAGCGTGTGACGCTCTATCCGAAACCGCGCCGAGATCTCGACTACACCTTCTCAGAGAGCCCGCGAGTCTTCGCTGTCCACGGTGCCGAGATTGCTGGAGCCGGACAGGCTTTTAGACTCAAGACCGGCACTCGCAGCGAAACGGCACTAAGGGGCAATGTTCTCATGCTCATCGGCCGAAGACCCGAGCGTGAACAGCCTGATGCCATTTCGCTGACGTTTCACATCTGGTTGGCTGCTCTGGCAAGACTACTCAGAACAAGGGAGGACATCGAATGGTAGTTGTGGCAGCAGCAATCGCGGCGGCAGCAACAGGTGCCGCAATTCTCGTAGTGACGATGCTTCGTGTCAGGAGGTTGAGAAGGTACCGCGAGTTTCTGCGCTATATGGAGGACAATTTCGACGTCAGTGACCTTGACCTGAGTGGCGAGACCGCCTACACGGACTGTCTGGCCCAGGAGTGGGTACTGGACAACGTCGCAAGAGGATCCTATGGTCGTTTCGCCAGAGGCGTCCAGTCGTATCTCGCGGAGAACACGCTCGCCGGGGCCATCCTGCTTGCCATCGTTGCCGGGTCTGCGGCGGTCCTCCTAGGTCTGTTGTTTGTGGAGGGATCCGCCGCGTTGGGGGCTGCGGCTGGTCTGTTCTTCATAGGTGGACTCGTAATAGTGGGGCCCAGTGAACCGAGAGTCTCTGAACAACTGCTTACTGCACTGATGTCAAACAAAGACCGACTCTGTGAGCGTGACTACGTCTACGCAAGGCTAGCGTACGACTCCGTCCGAGGCTGGGAGAGGACATCAACTGTGGCTGGCTTGGCGCTTCTCGCAATCTCGCCGTGGGCCGACCTCGTACCGACCACCCTAGCGGCAATCATCGCCATAGTGTCCGTGGGGATGATCATCAGGCCAGCTATGTGGATTGCCACGTTCAACCCTGCTCTCGCCATCGGGTATGTCGGGGTCGTTGTGGTGATCGTCTTCTATCTCATCCCGAAGACGATGTGGCGCCTGATCAAAGGACCACCATCTGAAGAGGAGAGAGAACTGGAGAGCATGTCCCGCTGGTAATGGGCTCGAACTCCACTCTCACGGCAGCAGCAGAGGAATGGTAGCAATCATTCCGTAGAGAAACACAAAGAGTCCGACAAGGACAAGTCGTCTTCCCGTCACAGCAAGCTTATAGCTCAAGACTGCCCTGCCCTCGTCATCATAGCGGTGGCTCTCGTCGAGCGGTTCTCTGAGTCCTAGGCATCCGCCCATGAGAATGAGAACGCCAAACTCGAGGATTGATATCCCAGAAACGAATCCAAAGAGTTCGAATCCTGGCAACAACAACAGGCCGATGAGTCCGGCAGCGAAATCGGTGCCTACAATGAGTGCTGCAATTGCGGCCGTGTAGATCACGGTCCGTGACCTCGCTGCCATAGACAAGCAATCACCCCAGAACTCCGAGCAGGATTCCTACTACAAACAGCGACACGCCAAGAATGACCAGCGGGAGAAATATCGTTTCAAGGGCAGCAATGAAGAGCGCCACATAGTCGCTGCGTTCCAGAGTGACGACCGTGGGGGGCTCTTCGGGCGCCTCATAGTAGACGATACCGTCCACCGGTATGGAGTCCTCTGGGCCCTCTGGCTCCCCAAATGACCTGTCATCTTCGATCATCAGTTCACACATCCACAGGGCCAGGCGCCCACGCATCACCTGACATCTACGCAACCGACCAGATAAAGACTTCGAGGGGGGAATGCCGGGCCGGGGCGCGGTGACTACATCGCCGCGCCGTTCTCAGCGGCCTCGGCATACTCCTGCTGAACGCTCTTACCAAAGTCGAGTGCTCCAGCGAAGTGGCAAGCCACTAGATGCCCGTCCCCCATGTCGCGGAGAGGAGGTTCCTCCTCTGAGCAGACCTCTTGGGCGAAGATACAACGCGGGTGGAATCTGCAACCCTTCGGAGGATTGACCGGACTTGGAACCTCACCCTTCAGTATTGTCGCCTTTCCCGCAAAGCGCGGGTCAGGAATGGGAACTGCGGACACGAGAGCGAAGGTGTAGGGGTGCAGTGTAGTCCGGAAGATGTCGTGCGGAGTGAGCTCGACGATCTTGCCCAGGTACATCACCGCGACGCGGTCGCTCATATGTTTCACAACGCTGAGGTCGTGAGAGATAAACATGTATGTGAGTCCGAGCTCGTCCTGCAGGTCTTTCATCAGGTTCAGAGTCTGTGCCTGCACGGAAACGTCCGTACTCGATGTTGGCTCGTCCATCACTATGAACTTGGGATTCAGTGCAAGAGCGCGAGCGATGCAGATCCTCTGCCTCTGACCTCCACTGAACTCGTGCGGGAACCTGTTCAGGTGGTCTTCGTTGAGTCCGACCTTTCGGAGCAACTCAAGCACCATCTCACGCATCTTAGGCCCTCGCGCGATACCATGGACCACGAGCGGCTCGCCAACCGAGTTCTTGATGGTGACACGCGGGTCGAGAGATGCCATGGGATCCTGAAAGACTATCTGCATCTGTCGCCGGATGTGCCTGAGTTCGCGATGTCCAAGATGGGTTATGTCCTTTCCATCGAACTCAATAGTGCCCTCCGTTGGGTCAAGCAACCTCAGAATGGTCCGTCCGAGTGTGGTCTTTCCACAGCCGGATTCGCCCACAACGCCGAGGGTTTCCCCCGGATAGATGTCCAGGTCCACTCCGTCTACCGCGTGAACCCTGCCAACAACCTTCCGGAACACTCCTCCGGTCAGCGGAAAGTGCTTCTTGAGGCCCCGAACCTTCACCAATGGTCCCATTTCGCTCATTACCTCTTACCTCCTTTATCAGGCAGTGGGTGATGACAGGCCACCCAATGTCCTGGACTGATCTCCTTGAGATGTGGCTTCTCTGTCTCGCATATGCCCGTCGCGTAGTCGCACCGAGGATGGAACCTGCATCCCGGCGGCGGAGTGATCAGGTTGGGGACGCTCCCACGAATCTGCGGAAGTCGCTCTCTATTCTCGTGGAGCTTTGGTACCGCGGTGAGCAGTCCAGCCGTGTAGGGATGCCTTGGGTTGTAGAAGAGCTCCTCAGTGGCACAGCTCTCCACAGTTGTCCCCGCATACATAACCGTCACCCATGAGCAGGTCTCTGCAACAACACCCATATCGTGCGTGATTATGATGATTGACGTTCCAACCTCCTTCTTCAACTCGTTGAGAAGGTTGAGGACCTGAGCCTGCACAGTCACGTCGAGAGCTGTTGTCGCCTCATCACATATGAGTATCAGAGGATTGCAAGCCAGAGCCATAGCGATGAGGGCTCTCTGTCGCATTCCCCCAGATAGCTCGTGCGGGTATTGCATCATCACCTTGTCAGGGGCAGGCATCTTGACGAGTCGGAGCATGTCCTCTGCAATCTTCAATGCAGCCTTCTTCTTGTACTTCGGGTCCGGTTCTGGAGGATCATCCAGCTGTGACTCGTAGTGCGCAAGCCGTTCCCGTATCTTCTCCCGTCGGGTGGACGACACGAGACCGCCCTTCCCCTCCAGCTTGTCCAGCGCGTTTCGCAATTCCTCGATGCGAATCTCCAGCGCCTCTTTCCTCAGGTCCTGGTGAAGCATCACCACCTCTGCAATCTGGTCGCCTATGGTGAAGACGGGGTTCGGAAAAGTGGCAGGATCTTGAAACACGATGGACACCAGTCGCCCTCGAACATGAAGCATGTCCTCCTCGCTGAGCTTCAGAAGGTCAACCTCCTCAACGTTGCCTGACTCCTCATTGGGCACGTAGAGGAGGATACGCCCGCCTTCTATTCGTCCCGGGGGCTCGACGAGTCGCAGAATCGACCTAGCCGTTACTGACTTCCCACAGCCCGTCTCACCGACCAGTCCCATTGTGTCGCCCTTTCGGAGAAACAGGTTGACACCGTCAAGGGCTTTTACCACACCCTCGTAGGTGTAGAAGTTCGTGACCAGATCCTCGACCTTCAGTACAAGTTCATCATCTGACATCTATGTCTTACCTCCGCCTCAGCTTGGGATCAAGGATGTCACGGATGCCGTCTCCGACCAGGTTCAGAGCTAGGGATACGAGGAGTATTGCAAAACCGGGGAAGAACACGGCCCAGGGACTTATCGAGAAGTACTCCTGCCCCTTGGCAATCATTAGACCCCATTCCGCGATACCCGCCGGAGGTCCAAATCCGATGAATGATAGACCCGCTGCGACAAGCAGCACAGCACCCGTGTCCATCGTCGCCTGAACAATTATGGGTTGAATGGTATTGGGTATGATATGATAGATGAGAATTCTCGCGTCACTGGCGCCGACAGAACGGGCTGCCTCGACGTAGAGCTTCTCTCTCTCAAGGAGCACTTGGCCTCGGACTAGCCGTGCATAGGTCGGCCACCATGTGACCATCAGAGCCACTGAGATGTTCTCGAGACTACGAGAGCCTAGAGCCATCACTATCGCCATTGCGAGGATTAGCCCTGGAAATGCGAAGAAGACATCAGTCACGCGCATCAGGAGTTCATCGAGCTTGCCACCATAATAGCCCGAAACCGCACCGAGAAAGGTCCCGATGACGATGGCAACTATGACAACGGTGATGGCAACTCGTAGATCCACTTGCGCGCCGTAGAGGATTCTACTGAATACGTCACCGCCAGAATTGTCCGTGCCCCAATAGTGGACTGGATTTCCAGGAACGTTGCTGGGCGATCCTGGTGGGAGGTTGGTGTCAGCCCATATACGCTCCTCTGGGCCGTACGGTGCTACCCAGGGAGCGAGGAGCGCGAGAATGACGAAAGCAACAATTATCACGATACCGACAACCACGAGGGGGCTTTTGCGCACAAGGTGCATGCTGTATCTAAACTCCCTGAGCCGCGGGACCATGTCCTCGACGAAGGTTTCCCACCAGTAGGACTTGACTCCCGGAAGGAAAAGAAGGACCACTGGAACAAGAACGAATACAGCGGCATAGAGCCCTGTCGAGAGTTCTGTGAGTATGAGAGAACCAGCAGAAATCAGATTCACATACAAGAGCGCTGAGAAAGTCCACATTTCGTAGTTCTCAAGCGCCGCAGCAATCCTCACCGCAATCAATCCCAGTACTGCGATTGCGAAACCTATGGCGAACTTTCCAATTATCCAGTCTGGAGGCACGACAGGATAGCCCAGCCGTTCTATGATTGAGTAGGTCACGTCCCCAACGAACAATATTCCCCCAAGTATGGTGAGCATGATTGAAACGACAAGCTCAAGGAACCAGAGGACACGAAACTGACCGACTGTACTCGGGTCGATTGGAATCTCGTCAGAACGAAGGTGATATTCTTCAGTCACTCTTCTCTACCTCCTCAACCAAAGCGTATCCTAGGATCCAGAGTTCCGTAGACCAAGTCTACTATCAAGTTCGCCGTGACAAAGATGAGGGCAACCAGCAGAGTGAACCCATTGATTGCCGCAAGGTCGGCACTCAGAATAGCTGACACCGCCCATTGCCCCAGTCCGTGCCACTGGAATATGGTTTCGGTCAGAACTGCTCCCGTCATCAGACCACCAAATGCGAGCCCAATGACAGTCACTGTTGGAATCAGTGCATTGCGGAGCGCATGGCGGTATATCACGACCTTCTCGGAGAGGCCCTTTGCACGTGCCAGAGTTATGTAGTCTTCACGCAGCACTTCAAGCATACTCGAACGCATCATCCTTGTTATGATGGCCATAGTGAGGTAGCCCAGACAGAATCCCGGCATGACTAGGTGAGTCAGTGCGTCTACAAAGAGCGGAATACTGTGAGCATAGACCAATGAGTCTATCAGAATGAAGCCGGTCGTGTACTGGAACCAGTAGAATCGATTAGAGTCGTACCTGTATCCACCAGGCAAATGGGGGAGGCCCATTATGGCGAGCTGATAGTAGAGGACGTACTTCAGCATAATAGCGAACCAGAATATGGGCATCGACACGCCTGCAAGAGAGAATATTCGTGTGAAGTGATCAATCATCTGATCTTTGCGGGTTGCAGAGATTATTCCAAGAGGAATGCCCAGCAGCACGGCAAAGACCATCGCGACAAGTGCCAGCTCAATTGTTGCCGGAAACCGCTGTGCTATCACCTCAGTCACTGGTCGAAAGCTCATCGAGGTACTCTCACCCCAATCGCCGTGAAAGAGGTTGTTCAAGTATATGAAATACTGAATGTGTGGGGGCTGGTCCAGTCCGTGGCTCCTGATGATTCCAGGTATTGCACTGGCTGGCGTGTTCGTATTAATGTACATGACCACAGGATCGCCAACCATGTGGGAGAGAAACCAAGTAATAGTCAGCACTCCAAACACGACTGGTATAGCCAGCAGGATTCGCCTGATTATGAAGTCGCGTAACCTCATTTGACCACCGCATTCAGATACGGGTTGGTGTGTCCCGGAGGAATGGGATACTTAAGCATTTGCTTCAGTGTTGCCTTCATGGAGCAGCGGGGTCTTGTCACGCAATGCGCATTCTGACGCGCTTCTGCCAGCAATCCCGTAATGTATATTAGACTGAACCCGACTTCAGATAAGTCAACTCGCCTAACCGCGAACTGCGCGTGCCGAGAGTCTAGTGGCTGGTCGATGCGGCTTCTGCCGGCGACCCGCTATTACTAGAGCTCGGCATTCGTCTACAAAAGACAAAGGAAGGAAGACCAAGATGGAGAAGACTAAACTCATAGCCATCGTCGTGGTCGTGGTCATAGTCGCGGGAGTCGGCGGCTACTTTCTCCTAGCACCGCCAGCACCTAGCGGCCAGACCCTGATCTGGGAGACTATTGGTAACCCAGACTATATGGACCCCCACGTGAACTATGAGTCATTTGGTTCGTGGATACACTACAATGTCTACGAAACCCTATTCACGTACGAATGGGACAGCCTGAACACCGAGCCGACTGTGCCTCTGCTGGCACAGAGCGTAGAAGTCTCGGCAGATGGACTGAACTACACCTTCCACCTCCGGCAGGGAGTGACCTTCCACGATGGGACTCCGTTCAACGCGTCCTGCGTGAAGTACAACTTTGAGAGAATCCTTGCCGTGTTCGACCCTGGTGGTCCGGCGTGGATGGTGGCAGAGCCCATACTCGGTGGCCAAGCCATTGAGGACGCAGTCTACGGATACGGTGCGGGCTCGGCTGCGCACATAGGCAACTACACTGCGTGGAAGGCAGCCAATGATGCCGGCACTGGCGCAATCATCGTTCTTGATGACTATACTGTCATGATTCGTCTGGCATACCCGTACACTCCGTTCCTCGCGGCAATCACCTACGAGGTCGCGGCCATTATCAGCCCGACCTACATCGAGAACCACGGTGGAATAACCGTCGGTCAACACAATGACTGGATGGACGAGCACACGTGCGGCACTGGTCCGTACATGCTCGACTCATGGGACGTCGGCAACCAGATAGTCCTTGTGCGCAACCCGAACTACTGGCGTGCTGCTGATGCCAAGTCAATGTTCCCGTACGCGGGTGCCATCGACCGTGTCATCATCAAGACCAACGAGGATGTCAACAGCAGGATCATGAACATCCGCGCTGGTGACTCTCATGCGTGCTATTGGCCGACAACGCACGCATTCCAGATCTACAACAACGTCAGCCCGCCCGCCTTTGACCAGAACGACGGCACGCAGCAGAGCCTTGAGCCTAACCTCCTCCACGTCTGGGCGAAGTATCCGAGCTACACCATCGCATCAATCCACTTCACAATGACGGAAACAATTGATGACTTCGCCTCTGGAAAGACCATCCAGAACATGTTCAGTCTCAAGAACGTCAGGAAGGCGTTCAGCCACGCTTTCGACTACCAGACCTTCATCGATCAGGTGACCAACGGGTTCGGCATTCAGGGTCAGGGTCCAATACCAAGGGGTATGTTCGGTCATGACGACAACCTCTACGTGTACGACTACAACCTGACCGCGGCCCAGTACTACTGGAACAAGGCCATGCATGACGACAACCTGGACGCAATCCTCGCGAACGCATCGTACACGGTTACGTTGTACTACAACAGCGGCAACGTCGTCCGTGAGAATGCGATGCTCCTGCTCAAGGACGGCATCAACGCGATGCTCGCTATGGACGACACTGTCAAGCCCAGTGAGGACTTGACAATCAACGTCCAGGGTGTCGAGTGGTCAAGCTACATCCACGCCGCCATTGCTGGCCAAGTGGGCTGCTGGATGATTGGCTGGGCTCCGGACTACGCTGACCCAGACAACTATGTTGGCCCTTACGTGAAGAGCACCGGTACATACGCCTACTGGGCTCACCTTGCTGACTCCGAAGGCTGGGACGCTGCGACGATTGATGCCAAGATCCAGCAGGCAGCCCAGAGTCAGGACCCGAACCAGCGAATCCAGCTCTACAAGGAGATCCAGGAGGCCATCGTGGATCACGCTGCCTACATCTGGGTATATCAGGCAACTACATTGCTGGTATTCCGCGCGGAGGTCATGAACGGCCAGTACGCTGCGAACCCGATGCACGGTGCGTACTTCTACCACATGTGGCTGACGAGCTAGACTAGTACAAATGAAATGGCAGGAGCAGAGAGTGCGTCTCTCTGCCTTGCCCTCTGTCTTATTTTTCGGAAGATGCGAACTCTCTCGCCTTCCCAGATGCAAATATGGACTCGGCCACAATCCCTTGATCTACGACATCCTCACTCTGGCCAATCATAGTCCCCTGCCGCGTCCATCAAAAGAGTTAGAAGGACAGAGAAACAATGGCGTGGTATGCTCCGTACGGGGATGTACAAAGAGAACAATTTGCCACAGCGAGTCCCCTTTAGGAGTCTATTCACCCTCTGGTGGGGCACAAAATGGGTCAGGAATCTCGTACTGCTCTTCTCGCCTGTAGGCCTGATTGACTCGATCTTCACGCTGATGCTCTACCAAGTACACGGTTCTGATGCCGAGTACAACCCCATTGTGAAAGGAGCCCTAGAGTCCTCCTTGTGGCCTATGTGGTTTGCTATCAACACTCTCTCATTCCCAGTCCTTGTGATGGTCGTAAGCTCCTTCTATCTGGTTCACCGTTCCAAGCCCCGCCTAGGAGTGATGAGGCTGATGATGCTTGTAGTTGCACTGCGCATCTTCGGTACGGCCTATGATATCTTTGTGTTCATTTCTCACGTAGACAGCCTTATGTGGGCGACATTCACCGGCCTAGCTACCTTCGTCGCGCTCAACCACTTGTACACGCGTGATCACGACATCTCCGTGAAGGGTATGAAGCAGTGGATGCAGAGGTATGTTGACCGGTTCCACGACTACCTCTTGTTAAGAGGGGTAGAGGGTAGACCAGAGAAGGAGGCAACAGTATTGGAAGAGAAGACAACAGAGAGCGGACCTGCGAGGGAGGAAAGACCCGAGAGCACAACGAAACCTGCTTCAAGGAAATTCTCAGTCAAGATTCGGAGGGCCATGTGGTGTCTGGCAGCAGTAGCAGTACTGATTCTGGTACCAGTGGTGCTCGACTTCGTCGCGCGTATTTTCCGAGGTGAGCGATGGCACGAGGTCTTCGGTCGCTTCTTCTACTGGAACTACCAAGCCGGACTCATCTTCGTCATAGGGTTCGTCACAGTCATCTTGATGTTCTCCCTAATGATGTACTTCCTGATGCGGATGTTTGATGAGAGTGAAGGGCCGTGGTAGTCGCCCTCGCATCACTCCTGTAGGTCCAGTTGGTACCAGAAGAGTTATGACCCAGCGCAAGACGGAGGACTTGTGACGAACCAGGATGCGGAGCGCAACGAGAAGCGGGTGTCATTTCGCCGTCTTGTGGACCTCCCGTCGACGACTTTCGGGACCTTTGGACTCTATCGCTATCCTGCCAAGTTCATCCCCCACATCGTGGCCTATGTTGTGAAGCAATATGCCAGGCCGGGTGATTCCCTGTTCGACCCTTTTGCGGGTTACGGCACGGTAGGGACTGTGGCCCGTGTCTATGACCATCCATACGAGTTGTGGGACCTGTCGCCACTGCTTGAGGCCCTTCATCGCACGACACTGACGAGGCCGCGTCAGTTTGAGGTCCGGACTCTGGTCCGTCGGGTCGTGCAGTCGGACAACGAGTTCGTTCCAGACTGGAGTAACTTCCAGTTCTGGTTTCACGAGAGGTTCAGACCTCTACTCTGCAGAGCGTGGGGATATTATCATCAAGAAGCCAGCGAATACGAACGTAGTCTTCTAACAATTCCGCTGCTGAAGGTCAGTCGCGTGTTCTCTTACGATGACGAGGGGCGAATGAAGCTCTCTCGCTCGCCGCGTTCTCAACAACGAGTGATGAAATTGCTCCAAGGCGACTGGGAGGGAGAGTTCTCACTACTCCTTGAGAGGGAGATTCGAGTTCTGCTCAAGAGGCTCCGTGAGAGCTGGGAGCTGTCAGAGGCCTGTCCCCCGGGGGTGGCAAAGGGCGGGATTGACACTCTCACAGAGAGCCTGAAGACCGAACACGACATTCTCATCACATCGCCACCGTACCTCCAGAGTCAGGAGTACATCCGCTTCGCCAAGATGGACCTCTTCTGGCTCGGTCATAGCGAAGCGGAGGTGAAGAGACTGGCCTCACTGGAGCTACCCTATCGCAGGGTCGAGAAGGTAGACATTCACTCCCCCACATACTACGAGATCCGGGAGAGGCTCACCGAGCCTCGAATGCGCACCATATTTGACTCGTACTTCCACGGAGTGATTGGGTCGCTCAGCCGACTTGGTGAACAGATAACAAACAGAATGTGCGTCTTCGTCGGACGTGCCAGTATGAGAGGAATCCCGGTGCCAATAGACCGGATAGTCGCTGAACATATGTCCCACGATGGGTGGGAGCACGAGGTCACACTGGTCGACAGGATTGTCGCAAGAAGGATGTTCTCCTATCGCGTCAATCCCGCAACGGGTAGGACCGATCCCAGGACGCAGTCCGAGCGGCTTGTGGTCCTTAGGAGAAGATAGTCGCTCGGGGAACGCTTTGTCCCTATGACATACGGCCCTATCACACTCGTGCCATTGTGAGGGCCATTATTGCCTTCTGGACGTGGAGCCGGTTCTCAGCAATGTCGTAGACTATTGAGCGAGGTCCATCGACCACCTCGTCGGTGACCTCTGACCCTCTGTCCACAGGACCACAATGGATGAAGAACGCGTCGTTCGTCTTTGCCATCCACTCCTTCGTAGTGATCCACTCGTCGTGCTTCATCGCCATCTCTATCTCGCGTTTCTTTGCGGTATCCACTCCGTGTCGTCTGGCGTAGTCGTAGAAATGGGGGCTCATCCAGTTTCTCGAGTACACGAAGTCGGCTCCATCATACGCCTCCTCCAAGTCGTGGACTATCTCAAAGCTCCCACCGGAGATGGCTGCGTTGTCCTCGCACCACTGAATGACCTCAGGGTCGAGGTCGTATCCCTCCGGATAGGCCAGTGTCACGTTCATCCCCATCTGGGTATTGATCAGGATGCTCTCCTGTACCGAGCACCACGACCGGACAAGGCCTCCCTTCGCCCACACCTGGAGGAGCTTCTTTCCTCGGAGGTTTCTCCCCGCGTGCATCCGCATCCCCATCACGTCGGCTAGACCTTGACACGGATGGAATCTGTCGTGAGCCATACTTATCACGGGAACACTCGCGTAGTGGGCGTACTCTCTCAGAAGCTGATCACCCTGCCCGTACTCCTCAATGGCGGTCTCAAGTATCCTGATACCAATACCACAGGCGTAGCGGCTCATCACGTTTGCTGCGTCCTGGACGGTCTCGCCCGCTGTCTTGGCAGACTTCAGACGCATTGACTTGGGCTCCAGAAACTGTGCGTGACCACCAAGCTCGGTTGCGGCGCACTCGAAGGACTGACGTGTCCTCACGCTCGGGTTGTAGAAGAACATGAAGAACGTCCTGCGGTCAAGACAGTTCCTGAGAGGATGATCGAACCGGTGTTCCTTGAACTCAAATGCAAGGTCGAGAACACGCTCGAGTTCGTCGACCTTCCACTCCTGTGTCGTGATCAGGTCGCGTCCGTACAGGCTGTTCATCTCTCAATCACGGTGCTGTGAGAGAACGGCCGTGCTAATAGATGTGGCGTTGGACCGCTCCAGGCGTCGAATCGGGGACACAGTCCGGGAGTGTTCCTCTATTGGGTCTGGCCGTCTGTGGACCACAATATGAGATGACCAATCGTGACGGTATGAGAAACCTCATAACGCAGATGACAGACTCAGCGCGCAGGAGAGTAGCGAGAGATGCATCGTGAGATAACGCAAGGAGTCTACTACGTCGGTGTTGATGACACTCACACAGAGCTCTTCGAGGGACTATGGGCACTCCCCTTTGGGGTCTCGTACAACAGCTACCTCATCGTGGATGAGAAGATCGCCGTGGTCGAGACCGTGAAGGAGCCTTGGACAGAGGAGTGGCTCGACAACATCCGAGAGATCATCGACCCCTCGAAGATAGACTACATTGTTCTCAATCATATGGAGCCAGACCACACAGGCGCGCTGCCGCATATAGCGAAGATTGCGCCCAACGCCACGATAGTGTACACTGAGCGCGCGTCAAAGTTCCAGAAGTCCTTCTACGATGTCACGCTCAAAGAGAGGATTGTAGAGGACCTTGAGGAACTGTCTCTGGGCTCTAAGACATTGAAGTTCGTTCACGCACCGTTCCTGCACTGGCCCGAGACAATGATGACCTATCTTGTCGAGGACCAGATACTATTCAGCTGCGACGCCTTCGGGGCCTTCGGAGCACTCGGGGGCAGACTCTTCGACGACGAGGTCGATATGGCGCTGGTCGAGAAAGAGAGCAAGAGGTACGTCAGCACAATCATCACCAGCTACTTCAAGTTCGTCCAGAGGGGCATTCAGAAGGTGAAGGACCTCGGCATCGGGATAAAGATGGTGGCACCGTCTCACGGCCCCGTCTACCGAAAAGACCCGATGTGGGTGATCAACAAGTACGCTGAGTGGTCCTCGCCCGAGCTGGAGAAGTACTGTATCATCATCTATGGGACGATGTACGGATTCAACCGCCGCGTGGCCATGAAGCTCAAGAGACAGCTGGAGGAGCGCGGGGTCAGAGTCATCATACATAATGTCTCCGTCTCTGAACCCAGCGAAGTGATCACCGATGCTGTGCGTGCTGGAGTGATAGTCCTCGGAACACCGACCTACGACGCATTTCCTTTCCCCCGTCTGTGGCATTTCGTAAATGAGATGCAGTGCAAGAGGCTCCAGAAGAGGCCTGTTGCCCTCTTCGGCACTTATGGTTGGGGTGGTGGCGGTGTCAAGAAGACCCGGGAGATGCTCACAGAGATGAAGTTCGAGGTCCTCGAGCCAGTCATCCGGGTCAAGGGTCGTCCCACCGACGAAGAGGAGCGGCAGATTGGAGAGCTTGCTGACAGGATTGCTGAGGCGCTGAAATAGAGACAGGGTGCTCATCCCAACATTTTTCTTCGAGAGCGCTGAAGACGCAGAAGTCCGTAGGACAACTAGTCACTCTTGGAATGAGTGAGAGAAGGAGAGAAGAGATATGGATCTGAGAGGAACCGAGACAGAGAAGAATCTGCTGAAGTCCTTTGCAGGTGAGAGCCAGGCAAGAATGCGCTACACATTCTGGGCCAGCGTTGCACGCAAAGAGGGGTACATGCAGATATCACAGGTCTTTCTCGAGACCGCCGACCAAGAGAAGGAACACGCAGAACGATTCTTCAAGTTCCTTGTCGAGGGCGGTGCCAGTCCCGAGGTGGAGATCACAGCTGCGTACCCGGCCGGACCGCTGGGTAGCACCCTTGAGAACCTGAGGGCCGCTGCAGCTGGCGAGTGGTACGAGCACTCCGAGATGTATCCCGGCTTTGCCGAGGTGGCCGAGAGAGAGGGATTCAAGACCATCGCCTTTGTGTGGCGAAAGATAGCGGAGGCGGAGAAGTGGCACCACGACAGATACAAGGTCCTCGCCGATAACCTCGAGCAGGGACGCACCTTCAAACGTGAGAAGAAGGTGAAGTGGCGCTGCATGAACTGTGGCTACATCCACGAGGGCGAGGAGCCGCCTGAGAGATGTCCCTCATGTGACCATCCCAAGGGCTACTTTATGATCCACACGGCAGAGTTCTGACACCTATAGCGACGAGGGAGAGCATACCCGCAGAGGACGCTCTCCCCACCGCTCTGTCACCGTGGGTAAACGCATAACTAGTCTCGCCCAGCGGAGTAGTGGCAGGAGCGTGGAAGGCACAATGCCAAGAAAGGTCAAGATAGGTCTCGTACAGGCCCAATGGGAAGGAGATGTCCAGTCGGACGACCAGATTCGACAGGGCATCGAACAGACGCTTGAGAAGCACGAACGATTCGTCAAGCAGGCAGCGGACCAGGGTGTGCAGATACTCTGTTTCCAGGAGCTGTTCTTTGGCCCCTATTTTGCGGCAGAGCAGGACAGAAGGTGGTTCAAGTACGCGGAACCAATACCCGGCCCAGTCACGAAGAGGTTTGCAGCTCTTGCTCGCAAATACCGCACGGTAGTAATACTGCCCATATTCGAGATCGAGGCCCCAGGTGTCTACTACAACACATCGGTCGTGATTGACACGGACGGCGAGATAGTTGGGATATACCGCAAGAGCCACATCCCCCATCAGCCTCCTGGCTACTGGGAAAAGTTCTATTTCAGACCGGGAAATCTTGGCTATCCTGTCTTCGAGACCGAGTACGCACTCGTCGGAGTCTATACCTGCTATGACAGACATTTCCCCGAGGGGGCACGAATACTCGGTCTGAACGGAGCAGAGATTGTGTTCAATCCCTCAGCCACCACAAGAGGCCACTCTGACCATCTCTGGACGCTGGAGCAGTCTGCTCACGCCGTTGCCAACGGATACTACGTGGCCGCCATAAACAGGATTGGTGACGAGCCGTGGGGTATCGGCTACTTCTACGGATCGTCGTACATCGTCAACCCGAAGGGAGAGATAGTAGTCCAAGGCCCCGATGACAGAGAGGAGCTTGTCGTGGCTGAGGTGGACCTTGACCTGATAAGAGAGGTCAAGGACTACTGGCCGTTCTTCAGGGACAGACGACCGGATACGTACGATCAGATTCTAGAGCCCTGATGAGTCTATGCGGACTCGCCGAGCAGAACCGTTGAGAAACGTAAGGAGTGAGAGAGAAAGATGAGCGATGAAAAGGAAAAAGTCTACAAGGTCTTTGTCGAGGCCGGAAAGCCCCTGCGACCAGGTGAGGCAGCGGAGCTTGCTGGTCTTGAGAAGACAAAGGTGTCCAAGATCATCAAGGAGCTGAAGAAGGAGGGCAGAATACACTCGCCCAAACGCTGCTACTATGCCCCGAAGGAGTGAGCTCATAAGGTTCGGACGACCTAGACGGCACCCTTCCCAACGTGTATCGAGTCAACTCGATACGTGGGGTCAGCGGCCTATTAAGCTCCACGTGTGACATAGGGAGTTGATCCAGTGGCAATGCCAGTGGATGCCTATTTTGCGTAGGAGGCTTGACTCCAACTATCCGCACGTGACAATCACGCTCTCCTCTCACAAGAGAGCGTGACAAAAATGACGGCAACGAACGTCTCATCCGACTTTCCGGACCTCCCGGATCCTCTCCCTTGGGAGGCGATGCCAGAGACCCCAGAGCCAGTGACTCCGTGGGAGGCAATGCCTGATCTTCCAGACCCCCTCCCCTGGAAGGCAATGCCGGAGACCCCAGAGCCAGTGACTCCTTGGTGAGCGGATTCATAGGGTCGCAGGACGCAGAGGGCGCCCTCTGGCCCTATCCCCTCCCCTTTTTTTCTCAAAGTTGATTAGGCCGAAGCCCAATCGGGAATCGACCCCCCATGGATACTGGCCTTGGCTCGCTGCCCGTTAGAGCATACGTTGAGCGGACACCATACGACGCCAGTCTCAAATGGACACTGAAGGGGCCAACAATCGATGTGCCCTATGGGCCTGATGATGACGTCTTCATCATCCTCAGGCACAAGGTGCTTCCTCAGAGCGATGGCTCATCAAAAGCCGTCCCTATGAGGCATCCCGTGCGAGTTCTCCTGACTCCATTTCTGATGAAATGGAGGCCGTATGTCAAGAGACTCACTGGGCCTGACCTGATGTATCCTCCAAGTAGCGAGAACTGGGCCACCCGCATGGTGGGCGCATCCACAATGGGGCTATTCGTGCTCCAGCAGACTGTCGATGATGAGCGCCTGTGGCTCACTGTACTGGACAGGGAGGGGGCAGTACACGAGGCCCATCTGATTGAACCGTATGAGGCGCCAGTCCTGGAGATGGAGGACGACTGGCTCGTGCTGATGAAACGATGGGACGAGATTCACCATGGGGGAGCATTGAAGGCAATGGCTGACATCCGGAAGTTGCTTGACGGTCCCCCGCCATCTTGGCGTGACCTCGCCCTCATAACAAGAGGCGCCCCCGTTGAGTCAGTCGAGATTGGTGCATCTATGCGCGAGACATTGCAGAGACTTGTCCCCAGCGAGCTGGGAGCCCAGATACGGGAGGAGACAATGGCTGCCCTTGCTTGGGTCGTCCGAAGGGGCCAGGAGAGGGGAGACCCTGTCGAGGTATTTCACAAGATTGGTGTGACCAAGTGGTTTAGAAGCCTTCTGTTCGTATTCCAGTGGTGCGCGGTCGAGGGTATCAATCCCCCACCAGTGTTGGGAATTCTTCACGATGCTGTACGTGAGGGTGGGCTCAGCCCGTGGCTGTCTCGATCCTTCTCCATAAAGAGCGCCGCTGAGCTGATTGCCTTCGACAGGATTAGGGCGTCTATTCCAGAACGAGCAGAGAGGGTCTCAAGATACTCAAGAAACCTCACTAGAAGAGAGGGGGTCAGCCTTGCCCTCCCGGTCACGAAGAAAGAGGCGGCATCATCGGTTGAGAGGATGCAGGACAGACTCGCTCTGCTGGCAATGGGGTACCATGTCCGTGTGCTTCTCATACCCCAGTCCGTTGGTCTCGTCGGGATATTGTCCCTCTCTCCAGCATTCAGATGGCCGCACGAGCACATGGCATGGTCAGCATTTCTCTCTGGAGAGATTCCCAGCCTGAGATTCATCCAATACATCCTCGTTCCGCCATCCGCGATAGAGACGCTGAAACGCGAGCTGAGCAACTCGTTCGAGGTCGGATGGACTGGCTATGTGACGAACGAGGCGCTGATGTACAGGAGAACTGGGACGTGGGAGTTCCGCAAGTCGAGAATCCTCCGCGCCCTTGGGACCGAGAGAAGCAGAAAAGACCTCGTGCGGCTGATTGGGGGCGCCTCGTCCCGCACGGTTGTCCACCTTGATGACGAAGAAGTGAAAGCACTGGATGTTGCATCCAACAACCTGTTCTTGGCCCTCACAGAACTTGAGGAGTTCCAGAGAGTCTACGGTTTCACGAGCGAGCACCTTGAGGAGATACTGGACCGACTCTATCAGAAGCGAGTGATCGATGTCAGCTATAGAAGCTCGCTTCACGGTCTGACATCTGTACTCCTCCACGTGACGGGCGAGCCTGGTGTCGTCCGTTCTGCTGTTCTTGCTCTCATGCGCCACTCCACATCCGCGCTAGGTGCTCTGTCTGGTGATGAGAGAGAGGGCGTCGTCATCCTCAAGGCCCGGCCCGAGGAGGCCCCATACCTGCTGGGTGATCTTCCTCGCGAGGCCGAGAAACGCGGCATAAGGATTCGCGCAGCACGGGTGGCGGCATACCGAAGCTATCTGAACAGCATCCTGACGAGGATTCACAGGCCTGACGGTACTTGGAAGGACGACGTGTCAATGGTCGTCAGGCAGCGATACAGGTTCAGGCTCAGACCCAAGTCGTAGCCCGCAATCTATTCCAGCTCGTCAAGATGCCGGCTATCGTCATCGCCCCCGTCGTCTGCCAATTTGTCAATGCTGTCATCCCAGTCCACTGGCAGACGTGACAGGGCCACGTTCATCCTATTTCGGACTACGACTCCGAGGAGAGTAATCATAGGAATACTGATGAAGACAGGCAATGGGGTAAGGCCGATTCCCAAGCTGGACCCCATTGTGCTCACGGCCACGCTCACCGAATTTGCCACGTCCCCGAGGACAGGAACATCTTCGATTGTGACATCTATGATGTATTCGCCCTCCGTTGGCGGTGAGAATGTTACAGGCAGCAGTGAACTGGATTCGATTGTTCGATCAAGAGTCTTGAGCAAAGAGCCGTCCGGACCAAAGATTGCCACCTGAAGACTAGTGTTCCACCCGGGTGCAACACCCGCGATCTCGATTGAGAGAGACACTCTCATCTCTTGGCCTGCAAAGGCGTTCTCAACACTGAGGACTTCAACTGTGACAGTGGGGCGGACCACAACCTCCATAGTCTCAGTGGTCGAGTTGAAGTCGTCAGATCCCGCATACTCCACGCTCACAGTCAGTACGCCTGCCACAGGAGGATAGAACTCCGTCCGCACCGTACCAGTGATATCGGTCTCCTCCGTCAGGACAATCTCATCGCCATACTGGGGCCGGACCCTAATGACCAGCGTCGCACTGCCGATTCCTCCAAGCGGGCCCCTCAGTCGTGCAGAGACGGGAATGCTGGTCCCGAACTCAGACTCTGCGGGAATATCGACTTCCATCTCGGTGAGATATCGCACCCGCAGCACGACAGAGAGATTTGCCTGACTGTAGTAGCTGGTGCCGGAGAACACTGCCGTGAGAGTGTACTCTCCCGGCGTCCCAGGAGTCCACGTGATGTCAGCCTCCTCAATGTCAGTCAGGTTGAAGTCCAAGCCCGAGGTCAACACTCCACCAAGCAACTGCCGACCATCAGGGTCGAAGACACTCACCGTCAAATGGCCAGCCCACACGGTCGCGTTGAGGAGATCGTGGACCGCTATGACAACTTCGTGCTGCCAACCCACAATACCCGGGAGATCCGACTCCAGCAGACAGAGGGCCGTTTCTGCAGTGACTGTGAAGTCTAGGGTGGCGGTTGAGCCCAGCCGCAGACTGGAACCGGGTACCGTGACGAGGAGGCTGTAGTCTCCAACATCGAGACCGCGAAGGCTCAGCTCTACACAGGTCTCATTGAGTATCAAGCGGGATGTCACATTCACAGGGTCCAATCCCCGCAGAAGTGTCACCGTCAGGCCAACCTCTGTGGGACCGAGAGGCACGCGGGACTCATCATAGACTCGAATCACAATCTCCTCGTCAGTAGAGCGGTGAATCGCCGTGGGTCCCGTTATCTCGGGAGAAGTGGTTCCCATCACGAACACCTCGACCACCGTGCTCGCCGGATGGTAGTGATCTGTGCCGTCAAAGACTATGAAGAGAGAGTAGTTGCCCATTAGCGGAAACTCGATTGTGAGGTTCTCCGGCGTGGTCCCGGACTGCACGAGGGCTCCCTCGATAAGCAGTCCCCTACTCTGATGATAGGCGAGATACCTCATCGTGAATCCCTCAAGAACTCCGCCATCGAGGTCGGTGAGCAGCAGGCTGAGCCTCAGTGGCACATCACCCGCAACCACCTGCTCCTCTGAGATGTCGACCAGAACGACTCTCACCCCGAAGCGCACATCGATGGTTCTCTCCGCAGAGTCGGCAAGATACACTCCAAGGCCCTCGAAAGTGACCACAAAGTGCCACTCGCCCTCAGAGAGAAGCACCTGTTCCCACCTGCAGTACCCTGTCGCATTCGTTGCAACCGTCTCAGAGATCGTCGAACCGTCAGGGCCCTGGGCGAGGAAGGTGATGTTGCTTCCGCTCATTGGTGTGCCCGTGTGATCCAGAAGAAGTACTACGGCGCTCAGCGTGTCACCCACCTCAAGATCGTCCGTGATGGACAGGATGGTCAGGTTTGTACGCGAATAGGCAATCCACTGACTGCTGAACGAGAAGGAATGAACGTATCTTGAGCCGGACGAGTCGACAAGCACAGTGTACAGACCGGGTTCGCTCACGGTGGTATCCACGGTCGCAATCCCGTCCACGGTCGTGATGGTCACGGCGTCCGACCAAGTGCCGAGTCGGACAGGGTCGCCGTACGGGTCGAGAAGCGAGATTGTCACGGACAGACCGTCAATCGCCCCGCCCAGCTCGTCATAGAGGTGGACATTCAGAACAACAGGCTCGGTAGCACAGGGCGGTTCGGGACTCACGACAACGTTCACTGTGGCGTCAGTCATCACGGTCAGCTGCTGCTGTACGTCGCCGCCCAACATGTACTGGTCATCCGCAGGACCAGCCCGAGCAACGAGCGGGCCCACTGCCATGTCGACAGTGACCATTGCCGACACGTACCCGGTGCTGTTCGTGGTCAGTGATGAGGACCACACCGGAACGAGGTCTACTCCAAGCAGTTCGACCAACACCGTGATGCCCGCGCAGTCTGCGGCGTCCAGCCTATACGTGAGGTCGACCGAGTCTGCGAACTCTATGCTCTCGGAGGACAGTATGAGCTGGCCATCTACAATCTCCATCACCGAGACCGACGCAGAGGAGGAGTTCTGATGATAGTAATCATCGCCCAGATGCATTGCGATCACTGTGATTCGACCCCGCAAGTTCAGCACCCACTCGACCACGACAGGAACATTGGAGGTCACAATTGTCTCTTCGTGGAGAGACACTCCGTCCTGCTCAAACCGCACACTCACATTCCTTCCCACAACGGGATCACCGACCTCGTCGGTGACATAGACGCTGACGCGCAGTGTGTCGTTTGAATAGGAGGAGATGGGTGCCTCAAGGAACACGTCGGGGACACAGTATATCCTCAGGGGGATGCTGGTCTGGGAGGCGGCATTTGTATCATCTCCTGAGAACGTGACATTGATGACAAAATCGCCAACAGTACTCATCTCGAAGAGGAATGAAACACTACCGTCCTGCGCAGTCTGTCCAGTGGAGGACAGGTACAGCGTGCCATTCGACCACAGAATCTCTGTGCGAATGGTGGCACCTACGAGCGCAGAGTCCCTCCAGTCCGTCAGAACGACGAGAATACCGACCGTCGAGTTCTGCAGGACAGGTGCCTGAGGTGCGTCAACAGAGAGGGTCGTGATCCCCAGCACATGTACGTTGGCCGAGCTCTTGGAGGCACTGAGGTAGCCCTGGGCTGGCACGGAGATGTTGACCTGCAACTCGCCAGGATGGGTGAGATTGAGTCCAACCAAGATGGTGCCTGTTGGGTCTGTCACATTGTCGGCCTTGAGTATGAGGGTAGCATCAAGATGCACCTCAATCTCCACAGTGCAATTTGAGATTGCCTCACCAAGACTGTCAGTCAGAGAAACACTTACGGTGGAGCGGCCTGGTGCAACGGGATTCTTGGGCATATCAATCATCATTGCAGCCGTGTCGGACACCGCAATCGAGGTGTTCGTCATAGAGGAGGCGTACCAGCCCTGCTGAGGTATGACCACAACAACTGCGGCCTCACCGCGCTGACCGGGTGTCCAATTGGCCCTGGCGATGCCCGAGTCCGTGACCAAGAGTGCTGCCACCTCGGCAACACCACTCGGTCCCGTCACGGTGACGTTGGTCTGAAGCTGGTCAACTGGGTCTCCCAGGTTGTCCTCTACTGTCACCACGATGATGGATATCTCTCCCACAGAGGGTGCTGGGTCGACAGTGATCGTGACAGTCAGGGGGATGTACACACTGACAATGGATGATGTCGACGATGGCCCGAGCGAGGGTGAGCCCGCGTAGGAGCCCGCAACCTCGTATTGTCCCGCTGTCTCAGTCGACCACACAAATGTGGCCACGCCATTGTCATCTGTCGTGACGTCTGTCTCAAGGACGACAGTGGAGGGGAGGAACGTGACCGTCACGTGAATGATCTGACCAACCACCCGCACACCTGCAGTGTCGGTGAGATTGAATCGAGTCGTGAGCGTGTCGGTCACGAGTGCCTCCCCGGGAAGACCTGTCGCCGTCAGGGTGGTGACTGAATACGACGTGAACTCGGAGGAGTTGGAGGCCTTGGTGTAGTAGTCTTCGCCTCCAAACTCCGCTGAGAACACGTACTGGCCATTCTCGCCTAGATATGCTGTGATGGAGGCCAGTCCCAGCTCATTGGTTCTCAGGGGGGCGACCACTACAGTCTGGGAGCTGGGCGAGACAAGCTTGAGGGTGATGTCGAGGCCAGAGACTACCCCTCCTGAGGAGTCTCTAATGCGCACCTCTAGCGTCACGTTAGTGTACTGATCGTACTGCCCTGCATTTAGCATCTCGATGACGACTGGTTCCTCCACTACGATCTGGCCGCTCGTCTCTGACGGGGCAAGACTCCGGTTTCCATCGAACGTTATGGTGAAGTTGTAGACACCTCTTTCCCCCGGCGTCCACACGAATGCACCTGTTCGGTCGTCGGCCGAATAGACGGGCGAACCATTGGAGTCTGTGATTGTGATGTGAACCCATTGCCCAGAGAGAGCTGAGTCGTTGGCCAAGACTCGTAGTGTCCAGTTCACTGACACAGCGTCGCCCAAGAGGGTCGTGAGGTTCGACAAGGTCTCAACATAGGTGGGCTCCGGCTCAAACAGCTCAAGCCAATCTGACAGTATGAGGGAGTCACAGTAAGGTCGCTCAAGGAGCACCGACAGGTTGTATCGTCCGGCCGTCAGATTGTCAGTGGGTAGACTCAGCACGAGAGGCGACGCATTGCAATAGGACCACTGGTGAGCGCCGTCGGCTCCGGTGAGTGACACCGTTGCATTCGTTGTTCCAGCTGGCCGGCCAGTCGTGAGCTCCCAGCTCACAAGACCTGTTATCGGGCTGCCGATGCGATAGTCGTGTCTATCGAGAGCCATCTCGCCCGTGAGCGTACCGTTGACTGTCGTCTCCAGGCGACTAGTTGCCCAGATGGCACCATAGTCCTCCACCCGTAGATACAGCACTGCCGGTCCGAGATCATCAGCGTCGTCCGGGACGTGGATGACCAGATTGTCCTTCGGACTCACGTTCCCAAATGACGACCATTGCCCGAACGCATAGAGAACAACGGTGGAGTTGCCCGGGCTTGACGAGATTGATACATTGATGTCCGCAGTGGATCCTAGATGAACGACTGTTTCGACAACTGCTGAGAGCGACCGGGGGTCTGGCTCCCACGCCTTGACCCGAAGACCCAGTACCGAGAGCATCCGCGAGATGATGCTGGTGTACAGTGGCTGGTATAGGATTGTCGCGTTGAACCACCCTGTGTCCTTCATCGACGGACCAAGAGATGAGAGGGCCGCATCGGGGTCAATCACGCTGGCGACGTCAATGGAGATTAGCCCAGAGGATGCCAGCAGTCCCACAGTCAATGAGTCGAACCCGACTGCCAGAAGGTCGGAGTAGTTGATGCGTGCTTGGATTGTGGAGATAATCTGTGAGGCCATACTGCTGTTCAGGAGACCCAGTCGTAGGGCCGCCCGGGTCGACAGGTAGTCTATGGCCTGAGGGACTCGACAATACGGACGAAGGGTCCAACCGTCCCGCGACCAGTAGCCATCGCGATACTCTGCCAGTACGGCTGCTCTCAGCTCATCGGGATAGGGAATCTTCGACAATGAGCCCATCAGGTACAGCGTCTCGACTGCTGCAACAGAGTATTGCATATGAGCGGGACCGGGCAGACGTGCATTCCTGAAGTGGCCATCGGCGCTCTGCGAGCCGGTGAGATAGTCAATCACATCAGATCTCTCAGCGGCAGTCAGCTCACGATACAGATGGTATGACGACTCCACACCAAAGTACTGTGTCCACACGCTCTTCATTCGAAACTGGCTCGGCGAGAACTCGGGTGAGGCGAGGAAGGACATGTTGGAGGAGCTCGGATACTCGCTCCAACTCGAGAATGAGTCGAGGAAACTGAAGATGGCCTGGGTATCGACAATCCTGCCTGCGTGCGTGTATCTGCCAAGCTGCGTCATCCAGTACGTGTTCATCAGCGAGGGCACGCATTCCATCACCTCGAAGCCAGCCTCGGTCTCCACGGAGTTCACGTAGGTGATTATTCCGTCTCTGAGTAGAGCATCGTCCGCCCCAGTCTCATTGAGGGCCATTGCAACATACGACGTGTCAAGCGTCTTGGCTACCAGGTCGCTTGTCATCGATCCGAGGCCAAAGCCGCCCGACGCAAGCTGGTTCGCACGGAACCACTCGATGGCGGCCGTCCTGTTTGAGGGCGACAGAGTTCCCATAACAGACATCGCAGTGATGGCCGATGCCGTCCCCACTGTCACCTCAACACCCGGATTCATGGTGTCACTGAACGATCCGTCACCCTCGGAGGTCTGGGAGAGTATCCAGTCCGTGAGTTTCGCCGGGTCGTTGTGGGATGTGCCGAGTATCTGCAAGGAGAGAACAAGCGCACGTGCGTACGAGTTCTTTGGCGTGATTGACGAGGGATTCTGTGCGACACCACCCCACCGCTCCGGCTCGCTTGTCTTGCTCCCATCGATCACGCAGTCTCGTAGCCAGGACTCAGCAGCAGCTGTGTCAATCTTGTTGAGCGCGCTGGCTGCCCTGAGCGCCTCCAACACGCAATGAGTAGTCAGTATGTCACTCCCGAAGCCGCCGTCAACATCCTGACGAGATGAGATGTACGAGATGATTGAGTTGACATCAAAGCGGTCGGTGAGAGAGAGGAGCTGAATCAGGTAGAGGCCACGAGATGCGCTCAACACGTCAGCTGCTGTGTCAGCCTGTGTGGGAGCAAACCCGGTCTCAGATGCCCCCGACACAGTCATCGACTGGAGCAACGCAGCAATCGAGTCCTGGTGATTGCTGAGCCACACCGTCCAGTTGATGTCGGACAAGCTGGAACGCATTGCGCGCACAGAGTAGTACAGGGCCTCCATTGTGGCCTCGTGCGGATAGAACATACCGCCCTCAGGCTCCCGTCCAAGTACCTGCCACTCGCTGAGTCTCTGCGCAGTAGACGACTCAGCAATTGAGGCCGCAAGGGATATCACATTGATGGTGAGGTTCTGGCCCGAGGACGTGAGGTAGTCCGGATTTTCCATGGCAAGGAGGAACGTGTCCAGCGGCTGGGAGTCATGCCTTAGTGGTGCGAGCAGAGCCGGATCACTGCTGCCAGTGAGATTGACAAGTCGGGACTCCTCAGTCTGCACTGCATCCACGGGAAGCCGTAGACTGGCCTCGGATGTCAGTTCCGACGGAACATCGACTTTGTTGGGCCAAGAAAGGAAGACAGCGTCCTCAAGACCTGGAGTAGTGTTGTATACCCACGTCTCGGCCAATGCCGTTTCCAGTGGGGGAGCAAGACCCTGCAGCCGATGCTCCAGCCACGCCGCACGGCCCAGAAGGACTATAGGCAGATCGGCCCTCACAAGATTGTCGAGCACGGTCTGAGAGAGCTCGCTGCCATTGCCGGACCCTGTGCTGGGGTCGAGAACGACTACTGCACCGGAGTCCAGCAGTGATGCGTTCGCCTCGATCTGCGAGTCAGTCACGACTCGGCTGACAATCCCGGAGCCCTCTATGAGAGACGCCCACGCCACTGCACGTGAGACAACGTCTCCACCCACGTGCTCAACAACAAGACACACACGACCATCAAAAGGCACAGGGGGTTCGGCGCTGGGACTGTAGGAACCATCCCTGAGAGGCCCTATCTGGGTGGAACGTACCGATGACGAGTCCGTGATTGGCCACATTGGGCCCCGCCCTCCGCCCAGGGCGCTCACGCAGATCAGTGACAGAAGCAGCACCACGCCCAGCAGGCGTACGGGGCCGGATGCGCGCCGAACAATGTTGGGTGAGGGTCTCCGGGACCGGCTCTGATGGCCGGGAAGCATCCGTGGGTGTGGTCTTCGAGACCGGTCCCGGATTTGGTTGAGTGTTGATTCTGTCATCTAGACGAGCACCCCCAGAGCGCGGATGTACACGACCGCAACGAGAAGCGAGACAATTCCCAGCTCGACCGTACCACTTCGAGGATGACTCTGCAATGATGTCCTGAGCAGGTTGAGGTCCCCGCCACGGACACAGGAATTGAGAAGGATTGCAAGGCCAAGGTACCACGCAGCGGCAACGAGAGGCGCCGCCATCTCGACGATCGTGGTCACTATGAGTAGCATCATTCCTGCGTACACGGAGAGGGTGAGCGTAACGAGCAGAGCGACGACCACAACGCCAACCCGGGGCGGACGTTCAACAACGACATATGGATTGAACTCCAAGAACGTCGTGTCAAGTCCGATGTCCCCGAGCTCGATGCCCATCAAGCGTGACACGGCATATCTGATGGCAATTGTCGCAGCCATTCCAGGAGCCGTCAGCCATGAGAAGACCGATAGCCAGCGACTCCGTGTCCACGTGGCGAACGATCTCTTGCGACCGCTGAGAAGCAGGAGGCTTCTGACAATTGAGGCCACGGCCACGATGATGGGCATCAGGACAAATGCAAGGATGAAGGTACCGACCAGCATTGTCGATATGTTAACGCCCACCATCATACATTCATCTCGCTACTCTGTCACAGAAGCGATTGAGCAGTCTGCAATGAAAGACTTGACTCACACTCATCGTGAGCAGGCATAGTCCCCCATCTTCCAGAAACGACAGGCATAGATGCATAACAGTCTTGCCAAGTGATAACAGCTCGAATTCTTCGGGATACATTTATTGGAGGAGCGCGCCACCAAGTTCTCTGCAAGTATGACCAGGAGAGGTCGGAGAGTATGGCCCCTTCAGTGACGCCATCAACAGCGGGATGGATACAGCCAGGCCAGATGCATTCGGACCGTGCCATCTACAGGACGATTGCACTTCTGACAGGGCGGTCAAGGGAGATGGGTGCGACTGATGCTGAGGTGTTTGAAACAACACACTGCAGGCTCCGTTGGGAGGAGGACGATGTCAGTCCAGACATGCTCAGGTGGCGACTTGGGAGCGAGCGCGTGACGCAGCGGTTCCGGGGACCAGAACGACCACTGCAGCCGAGGGGATCGACCCTGAGAGAACGGGTCATGTCACTACTACCAACCACTATGGAACCCACAGAGGCAACGAGCGTGGCACTCAGCCTTGGACACATCGCGGCAGAGGACATCACTCCTGTAGGTAGAATAGCCTATGACGGGCTTGACCTGCTGGCCAATGCCCTCGTTGTCATCTCTGGGGCTGCCAGGTCCATCGGAGCACGGGTTGCTTGGCTTGAGGGAGTCTGGGAGTACTACGTTCAACGTGCAGTCAGAAACGCGACGAAGGACCTCCAGGCACTACCGGATGGAGTAGCCGTCCGTGACCTCGTCGAGAGGATCAACTCCCACGTGGAGAGACTGACTCAGGATGCACCCAACCACCCGACTGTGGCTCTGTTGACGAGTTGGAGGGGCCTGCTCACGTCATATTCTTCGAGAGAGCAGGTCCCCGACCATATACGAGCGAAAATCCGTGCCAGTGCTCGTGAGGCACTGCGTAGACAAGAGGTACGGCTCGTCGAGTGGGCGTCCCCCACACCAAGAGTGGACTCCATCGTGTTGATACAACACGACCCCCTTGTCCGCACCTTGAGGGAGAACATCTGCGTCCTCAGAGATAGGCGCGTCCTCAGCCTGCTGAAGCTATTGAGAGGAGTGACTGACCCACACAGACCAACTCAGCATGATGTAATTGAGGCCACAGGGCTGGCGCGATCAAATGCCATCAGATGGTCATCGCAAATCGCGCCCTATCTATCGCGGGGATGCGTATTGTCGGTGGAACGCCTTGGGCTGCAGTACAGATACGTCATCTCGCGTCGTGGCTACACGCGTCGCACAACCTCTCCGACCGTGGCGAAGATGGTCGCGACAAGAGGACGTCATGTGAACGTATTGCTTGAGGCGGGCAGCGAAGAATCCGATCAGGAACGAGAGAGAGAGGGCTTCGCAGTCAACCGCGAGACGCTTACAATGAACCTTGGCGCGTTTGACCCAGACACTGGGGACTGGCGAGACCCGTGGTCGAGAACTCGGGCCTCACGCAACGAGGATACAATCATCACTGCATCCACCACCACGGGTGAGAGGATTGAGCCCATTGGTCCCGCCACACTGGCTGCCCTATCTCTGCTGTGGTCCCAGACCGCATTCAAGAGATACTTCGACTGGCTGGTGGGCGTTGTCGGCCCCTCACGCAGTACGATATCGTCGACCTACAAGAGAATTGTAGCCGAAGGACTTGCGTCCTTTGTGTATCTTCCGGACATAGAGTACGTGTCCCTACCAGAGGCCCTGCTGGTCGCAGCCCGGGGATTGACTCCTTCAGAGTCGCAAAAGGCCAGCGCGTGGCTGGCCAGGACGTGCCCCTTCGTCCGGGTGCTGACAGGAGAGAGGAAGGACGGTCGCAGAAGGATGACAATTGTCGCTGAGGCCAGATTGCCGAGAGAGTCTGCTGGTGTGATAGCCGGGGCCGTTGCCCAGAAACTTGGCCAAATGAGCGATGATGTTGTTGTAGAGAGGATTCGCCGTTACAAGACATATCGCTACTCAGCATTGTTCAGGTCGTACAACGCGCGAACAAAGACCTTCGGCCAGAGAAGGAGGTAGTGCTCTCAGAGCCACTTCTCAAGCGAGATCTGCTGCAGCCGGAAGGCCTTCCACAATGGCACAGCCTCATCCGCCACCTCCTCGGCGAGCGACTGTCCAATCGCTGGCGTGAGAACACGGACCAGACGCGGGCGCAGTGGATACCTCGGTGCAATATCGAGCCCTCGGACATCAATAGTGTCCACCTCGTCAAAGACACGCCGTGCCTCCAAGAACGGCTTGCGTTCCGCGGCGTTTAGGCCTCTTGAACGAAGAGCGTTCTCAAGGTCGCCGTGTCTGCGAAGCAGGGCCATCCCGTGATGAGGACCGACGCCTCTGAGTCCGTCGTGAAAGTCGCATCCCATCAGTATGGCAAGATCACGCAGCTGACAGAGAGTGAGGCCCGTGACCCTTAGTGTGTCAGAGAGCGTCGTCCTGAGGATCTGACCGCTGTACAGTGCCAGCTGGCGTGTGAGGTGAGGGGTACCGAACAGGAGGGCATCCGCGTCATTAGATACGACAGTGAGCACGCGACCGGCGCGACAGAGAGCAGCTGCGAGAAGCTCAGCCTCCGATGGAGCAACCACCGTCGGTATCCCAAAGGCCGCTGCAATGTCTCTGACGTGGGCCAATGCGAAGTAGCCATAGAGTGCAGGGCTCTCCTTCAGCCGACCGGCAAGCACGGGGTCCTCGGGATCCTTGTCCCTCTGGAACCTCTCATAGAGGCCATTGGCCTCGCGTATCAGATCAGGATTTGGTGCCCGTTTCAATACCTCCGGTGGCCCATCGAACACCAAGACAGGAAGGACGTGCCTGCGCAGAGTCGCACGGATGATGTTCAGAATCACCCTGACATGTGAGGTCGGTACTCTCTCACTGCCACGCCGAGGTATCGCCAACATCCGTCTCAGTAGGTAGTTGGGAGTGTCGACCGCAATTGCGCCTGCAATCTCAGAGACATCGGACCACAGCCACGGAACAAAGTTGAAACGAGCAACACCCAAGGCTCACTCACCAATCCCTATCTCAAAGATCCCGGAGGAGGTAACGCGAATCACAACGGCCTCGTGGGACACGCCGAAGGAGGACTTCTCGACCGCAAGGCGAACGAGGCCGCCGCTCTGCGACACCCTCACTGCACTCACAATCGTGTCGACGGCGTGGGCAAGGGTCAGCCCACCGAGGGGTAGAAGTGTCCTGTTCGACCAGTCGACCACACTGTGGTCCAACAACAGGAGGTGGACGGCCGAGCTGGAGACATCGGACCTGACACGTGAAATGGCGTCAAACAGCTGGCGCTGACGCGTGCGCGTCGCCGGAGTTGTGCTCAGATTCAGGACTCCTGCCAGACTGTCAACGACTATGAGTGCAACATCGTCCCTTTGACAACCGCGGGTCACCAGCTCCTCAAAGTCTGACAGCGACAGCACCCGTCCGATGGCCATCCTACTCAACAGGTCGTCAGATTGGAGGTCAGATGGCGCTATTCGTCGCACCAGTCTCGGAGAGAAGCTGAGTCCCGAGTCGAGATAGATGACGGTGGAGGGCCTTGCCGCAGCGGCAACGGCGATGTGGTGAGCGAGGACTGAGAGAATAGCACGCGAGTCGCCGTGTAGCACACTGATCTCGCCTGGGACGAGCAGACGACCCAGAAAGCGGTCGAGCAACGGTGGCTCGAGCGTGATGCGCGGACCGAGGTCTTCGGCAATCTCTGTGAGTGGAACCCTCTCAATATCATCTCTCAGTGAGAAACACCTCCATCGACTGTCCCTGCCGTAGCGCTTCGGAGATGCGTAGGGCTGGGACCTCCAGAGCCAACGACGGCGCAGCGACATCAACCGGAACAGCCACAACAGCCATCGAGGAGGATACGGAAACGATGCTACCCGCGGGACGCGCCTCAAGCACACTCGACACAAACTGAGGATCACCAGACACGACATAACTCCCACTTGGTCCCCCAGTCCGTAGCACGGGCAGCTCCCACAGTATCGCTCTCAGATCAGGCGGACAACCAAAGACCCCGGGCTGACGGGAGAGGATGTCGGCTCGGCTGGAGAGAACTGCGACAAAGTTCTCGGCCGTCACAATGGTCAGTGGCACTAGGTCATCCTCTTCAAGTAGCGCAGGGAGGACTGCAGCATCGTCGCTCTGCACTAGAACTATTCGCCGTCCAACCCCCGTGTGAACTGGTCCATCCTTGACCCGGGAGGAACGAACTCTCTGTACCGACTGTCTGCCGAACAGTGTAAGCGAGCGAAGCCCACGAGATATTCCATCGGGTCCAGCCCTGCTCACCATCCGCAACAGCGCAAGCGTGAGAAACATTCCTCCGAGGGCAGGGAGGGCCCCCATATCGAGGAGAATGAAGAAGACCAGCAATGACACGTATAGACTGCTCACAGTGGCGATGACCCCGACAACTCTCTGAAGCCTCGGCCTCATAGAGAGTGTGCCAGACATCAGCGTGAGAACGAAGATGGGAACGGCAGTCAAGATGAACGGGCCCCATGCCCCGACACGAGCAGACAGGGCGACCACCGTGAGCCAGCGGAAGAGTGGTATGCCCACCACAAGGAACACGACCACAGCAACCGTCAGTCTGACGATCTGCCGAATAGGTAGTCCAAGCAGTATCTACACCCCCTGGAAAGGTTCGTGCGGACGCATCAACTCAATCTCGAAATAGCTCCCGGCCGTGTGGTGCAGCCGCGCAATTGTGCGCGTTGGCTTCCCGTCCTCACAGAGAAGAAGGTCGGACACCCCACGTCGGGAAGACCTTCGCATGAGTACGTCCCAGTCACAGTACCTCCGGATGACGCTGTGGTGAACTGCATCCACAAGACTCTCCTTGACCAGCCTACTCTCACTGATCACTATGATGTTGGTCCCGCGGGACAACCTGACAGCGGCCAAGAGAGGCATAGTCTCCTCTAGCATCTCTCGTCCCCACATCACAGGGTCATTCCGGGCCATATCGAGGACGCGAGTGACCGGGTCGATGACCACAAGCTCTGTGTCAGGACCCAGGCTATGAGGCAATGCCCTCACCCACTTCACCGCCCTGCCGTGGTCCGATGTTACCGAGACCGCCACATGCGATGGATCTCCGCCGTGACGCGCAACGGCTGCCTGGAGAAGACGCACGGAGGCTCGCTTTCCGTCTAGTGAGTACCACTCGACCAGCCCTCGACGTGATGCCGCAGCTGCCACAGCACAGGCAAAGATTGTCTTTCCTGTTGCTGGGAGCCCCCAGACGTGAACAAGGCCCTCCAAGCCCATCTGATCGAGCGACACCGCAGAGACCATCCCATCATCCCCCTTCCCGTTTTCTCGTCTCGTTCTTCTCCCGCCCCGGTTCTGAAGACACGGAATTGGCTGCCGCCACACTCTCAGACGGGCTGTCCGAGCCGAGCATTCGAAGCACAGCGAGTTCCTCCTCGGTCTGTACGCTGTCCCTCTCCGTGCCAAGAGATGACCCTGAGATCGACTCCTCTGAGTCCGTATCATCGGCAGGTGTCTCCTCACCAAGCTCGCGAGAGAGTCTCTGAGCAGTGTATTCCATTGCCCACGCGTTCAGTATGTCGTCGACCTCTTCCTTCGCGTCCGGTCCGAGGACACCCATATCAAATAGCGCGTTGGCGAGAGTACCGAGATGCTCAGCAATCTCATCCTCTCCGATGTCTTCACTCAGTGAGGCGGATGTCAGTGCCACGTATGCGTGTGCCAGCTGGGCGCGGTCGAAGTGGGGGACAAGCACATCGAAGAGCCCGAGGAAGACGCCCAGTCC
>JAGSHN010000026.1 GCA_029855935.1 Candidatus Thorarchaeota archaeon
AGATGTGTATAAGAGACAGGCACATAGTCGAGGCCTTCAAGTACTTCAGCGACAATCCTGGTCACGGCTTCCAGTTTTCCCTCTTGGGCAAGAGGAAGACAAGACTCACGTCTCTGCCCAAGAAGTTCGAGGCTGTGAAGAAGGCGATACTACAGATTCCAAAGAATGAGTTGAAAAAGAAGAAGAAGAAGGCACGGCCCGCCGGAGCTGCCGCAAAGGCAAAGAAGACAGTGCCGAAGAAGAAGAAAAAGACTGCAGCCGCGAAAGAGGAACCTGTTGCAAAGGCCCCTCGTGCCGTACCGAGAAAGCCCAAACCCAAGAAACTGGTTGCCCGGCGTGGGAAGAAGCGAGGTCAGAAGAAGTAAGGGGATGAATGCGAATGAGCAGGCAACAGAGACGTAGGCGAATGCCCCGTGCAGAGTACGACCCTCTTGAGAATTGGGTGCCCCGAACCAATCTGGGGCGTCTTGTCAAGGAGGGCCACATAAACACGCTTGAGGAGATCTTCTACAACAACTATCGGATTAGAGAGCCCGAGATTGTGGACGTCCTATTTCCCGACCTCCGACAGGAGGTCGTCGATGTGACGATGGTCCAGCGTCAATCGGACAGCGGCCAGCAGAAGAGTTTCCGTGTCACGGTGGTCGTCGGCAACGGTGAGGGCGTCATCGGTATCGGTGTCGGCAAGGCCGCAGAGTTCGTCCCCGCCGTTCGTGCCGCAGAGGCTCGTGCCAAGTTGAACATCACACTCTTCAGGCGTGGGTGTGGCTCGTGGGAGTGCCGTTGTGGAGAGCCCCATAGCATTCCCTTCCAAGTCCGTGGTCGCTCTGGCTCCGTGACGGTGACGCTCCGTCCTGCACCGAAGGGTACGGGGCTCGTCACGGCAGAGATTGGACGGATTGTGCTGCGGATTGCAGGTCTGAAGGATGTGTGGTCCATCACAAAGGGCCGTTCTAGGACCTCCTCAAACTTTGCCAAGGCATTCGTTGATGCTCTAGCACAGACCTACAGAATGCTCCCGCCTCAGGAATGGGCAAGCTCAGGAGTGTATGAGTGATGAGCGCAGACGAACCAGTCGTACTTGCCATCCGTGTTCGGGGAACAGTCGGAGTCAGGCCTCAGATAGAGGACACCCTCAACAAACTCAACCTTGTTCGGGTACATCATGCTGTCGTCCTGAAACTCACCTCGAGTCTACGAGGAATGGTTGACAAGGCCAAGGACTACATCACGTGGGGTGAGGTCGACGAGGAGACTGCGACGCTCCTCCTCATGAAGCGCGGCAGACTGACGGGAAATCAACGTCTCACCAATGCGTACCTGAAGAAACACTCAAAATACTCCAGCATCAAGGCGTTTGCGAAGGCACTTGTAGCTGGCAAGGCGACGGTGAGAGACGTTGAGGGGCTCAAGCCGGTGTTCCGACTGACCCCCCCCAGTGGCGGTTTCAAGGGCAAGAAGTATCGTGCCTATGGCGAAGGTGGTATCACTGGCTATAGAGGAATGGCAATAAACGAACTTGCCAAGAAGATGATATAGAACTACTGTCGAGGTGAAGATAATGCCTTGGGATGACTCTTATGACCCGGATGACCCACGACGGTCATTTCGGAAGTGGCTGGGCGACTTTTTCCCAGATGACATATTCCGCAACATCGAGGAGATGATGGATCAGATCTTCCGGGAGATGTCCGAGAGTGGACTGTTTGACCCGAGCAGATTTGAGGAACTCATGCGGTCTGATGCAAGCCTCAGCCCCTTTGTGTTTGGATTCTCCATTCGGGTTGGCCCCGATGGAAAGCCCGTGATTCAGCGATTCGGAAATCGGCCCGCTCCGACCCCCGATGGACGCTTCAGGATGACCCCTGAGCTCGAGCCTCTTGTCGATGTCTTTGAGGAGGGCGACGAGATAGTGGTCGTTGCGGAGCTCCCCGGGGTTGAGCCGGAGCAGGTCAAGGTCCGTGTCAAGGGCAAGACGCTGACAATCGATGTCAACAATCCTGAACGACCGTATCACAAGACGGTCGAGCTTCCCGCAAAGGTCAAGAAGAACGAAGCCCGTCCAACTATGAGAAATGGAGTTCTGGAGCTGCGACTGAAGAAGGCCTAGGTGAGTGTGACCTGTCATGCAGAAACGACGACCAAAGAGGATCAACAAGCTACGAGGACGCAGGGCTGCGGGCTATGGACGCAGCGCTGGGCACAGGGCCTCCGGACAGAGGGGAGGCAAGGGCAGAGCGGGTTCTAAGAAGCACCACTATATCAAGGTCATAATGGAGGACCCAAACTACTTCGGCAAGCACGGATTCAAGCGGCCTGAGCCACTTGTGTCACGTCCTCAGACCATAAACGTCGGGGCGATCGATCAGATGGTGGACACGCTTGTCGAGCGGGGACTTGCAGAGAAGAAGGGTCGCAAGTACACTGTTGATGTCTCTCGCCTTGGTGTGGACAAGATACTTGGCGGAGGCAGGGTCACGCACGTCCTTGAGCTTACAGGTGTGCAGGCAGTTAGTGAGAGGGCGCGTGAAAAGGTTGAGGGTGCTGGAGGCTCTATCGAGCTGGTCGCCACCAACTCGCCCTCTTGAGATCTGCCTTTGATCTACCACCCATCATGCAGACTCTCCATCTGCCGTGACAGTTGTTGCACTCGGTGTCCTGCCCACCAGAGCAGACAGGTCTATGAAGGTCAGTCCTCACGACCACTATCTTTAAAGGTGCAGCCAGAAACGACGCAACAAAAGCCCTGCAGGTGACAAGGTCTTGCCATCAAAGTTTCTGAAAGTCCTTTCCCCGCTTGTACGAGTAATGCCTGAGGTCAAGGCCCCAGAGCGGGAGGTGTCGTTCAGAGAGAAGATAGTCTGGACTCTCGTCGTCCTGATCATCTTCTTGGTCATGTCACACATGCCCTTGTATGGCGTTGACAAGAACGTCGGCACCGACTATCTCTGGGCAATGCGTGTGATTCTGGCGAGCACTCGTGGAACGCTGATGGAGCTGGGAATTGGACCAATTGTCACCGCGGGCCTTGTGATGCAGCTTCTCTCCGGATCGAAGATAATCGACGTGGACTTCAGTGACCCGGATGACCGAGCGCTGTTCACTGGTGGCCAGAAGGTCCTCGCGATGTTGATGACGGCCTTTCAGGCCATTGCCTACATTATGGGCAATGCCTATGGTCCTCTGACACCTGACAGACAGGTCTTGGTCTTCCTCCAGCTCTTTGCCGCAGGTGTGGTTGTTATCCTGATGGACGAGCTTGTCCAGAAGGGCTGGGGCCTAGGCTCCGGAGTGTCTCTCTTCATCATGACCAATGTTGCTGGCCGCGTGATGTGGAACTCCCTCAATATGCTGCAGCTTGAGGACGCTGCACCCGAGGGCTATGCAGGTACAGGTGGCACTCGATTGCCGAAGGGTATCATAGCGGCAATGGTCGTCAATCTACTCCGCTGGTTCGGAATTGGTACCGATGCAGGCCCTGCGGTCGATGCAGCGTGGCTGGTGTTCAGAAACGGCTATGACCCCAGCATATTTGCGCTGGCCGTGACAATGGGCATCTTCTTCTCCGTCCTATGGATGGAGTCTGTGCGTGTTGAGGTTCCACTACAGTACGCAAAGTATCGGGGTATGCGAGCCCGCTATCCTATCAAGCTCCTCTACACGTCAAACATCCCGGTGATTCTCGCGCAGGCCCTATACGCCAACATCCTCTTCTTCGGACAGATCATCTACACCAACTGGAATCCCGAGGGCAATAATCCAATCCTCAATCTCATAGGCACCTTCAGTCAGCAAGAGGGCTCGACAAGAATGATTGCCGAGAGTGGTCTGGCCAGATACATCACTCCGCCACAGGGTCTGATTGTCTTCACTCAGCCTGATGGTGTCTTGCACGTGATAATCTATGCCCTACTGATGATAATTCTCTGTTGGGGTTTCAGCGTGATATGGGTCGACATCTCTGGCATCGCGCCGAGAGACGTGGCTCGTCAGCTCCTCGGTTCGGGCTACATCGTGCCAGGCTTCCGCAGGAGCGAGCGTGTTCTTGAGAGGCTCTTGGACCGCTACATCCCTGTCGTCGCTGGTCTCGGAGGATTTCTCATCGGCATCCTTGCGGCAGTGGCCGACATCCTCGGTGCCCTGGCAAGCGGCACGGGCATCCTGCTGATGGTGTCCATCATCAAGCAGTACTACGAGACGATTGCGAAGGAGCAGCTTGCCGAGATGGGTGGCGAGGGCGTGGCTGGTCTGCTCGGCATACTCTGAACTGCGTGCAGATACTCTTGAGGGCCTGTCGCCATGAACAGGCTCTCACGATTCCTGTCTTGCAGCACAGGCTGCCTCAGACGCTGTGCACAAGAACAGCTCTCCGACGCCATCCCCAGTCCGTGCACTTGTCATCACGAATTCTAGGGAGAGCAGCTTGGCGAGCTGGCGTCCTCTCTCCAGTGCCTCTGAATGGTCCCCGTCGATATCTATCTTGTTGGCCACGAGAACGCCACGTGGATACTCGCCCCTGGGGATGAAACACATCTGCGAGATCTGTCGGTACATCTCGGCAAGTGGCCTCAGGGTCTCCGGCCTACTCACATCATAGACGAATATCACCGAGTGAGCGTTTCTACAGTAGTTCATTCTGACATCGTCAAATGTCTGCTGACCCGCCATATCGAAGAGAATGAGTTCGGCATCTCCCTCTGGTAGCAGTAGTCTCTGGACAGTCACATCCACTCCGATGGTGGCCCTCACATTGTGACTGAACGCATCTTCCGCAAACCTTCTGACTAGAGAGCTCTTTCCCACTCCTCCGGGACCAACCATGATTATCTTCAGAGTTCGTACCAAGATGCCGGCCACCCGCCCCTGACCACACAGTACGGCATTCACTAAAGGAATTTTCGCGTATT
Organism: Candidatus Thorarchaeota archaeon; assembly: GCA_029855935.1. GTDB lineage: Archaea > Asgardarchaeota > Thorarchaeia > Thorarchaeales > Thorarchaeaceae > B65-G9. Next base: position 4,908 of record JAGSHN010000026.1, read on the forward strand.
CTCTGTCGAATGATATATAACGCGACCCTGATGTTGGGCGCCCAACCCCCAAGAAAGGTGAATCTCGATGAGTTCGACAAGGAACGCCGTCATTGTCACGGGCATACCGGGCGTCGGTAAGACTACGGTCATCGACACTGCAGTGGCGATGGTCAAAGAGAAGCACAACGAGGAGGTCGCGGTGCTGAACTTCGGAACAGCCATGCTGGAGGTCGCCTTGGAACGCAATCTGGTCAAGGATCGAGACGAGATGCGTCGTCTGCCCACCGCAGTTCAGAGAGAGATTCAAAAGCTGGCTGGAGAGGCCATTGCAAAGCGTGCTGAGTCTATGCGGGTCATTGTCGACACTCACACTCTGATTCAGACCCCTAACGGATTCCTGATCGGACTCCCCGAATGGGTCGCTCGTGCAATCAGCCCAAAGACGATTGTCCTCGTCGAGGCAGACTCTGCAGATATCGCCAAGCGTCGGAGCGACGACCCTACACGTGCTAGGGACGCTCAGATGGTCGAGGAGATTGAGACGCATCAGTTGATGTGTCGTTCCGCTGCTGTCGCTGCTGCAACTCTGACGGGAGCCACCGTGCGCATCATAAAGAACCGTCAGGGCAAGGTCGAGGAGGCAGCGAGAGAACTATATGAGACTCTGATGGAGTAAATCGGTATGCAGGACATCCTTGTCTGGTTTGAGACCACGTTCAAGTATCCGCCGCTCTCGGCGGTCCTCATAATGCTGGTGTCAGTCGGCATCTCGGTCGTCAGCAATCTTGCGATGAAACGTTTTGCCGATATAAGGCGCCTCCGGAGGTATCAGGCCGAGATCCAGGCCTACAATCAATTGAGACAGCGGGCGCAGAAGACGCAGAACGAGAAGCTTCTCCGAAAGGTACGCCGCAGAAAGGCCTACATCGACCGTATCCAGAAGGAGATGATGACGGCCCGGTGTAAGCCATATATGTTCTTCCTCATTCCCTTCATGATGATATTCTATCTCCTGTCTGGGTTCTATATGGAGGCTGGTCAGCCCATAATTGTGGCTGTCATCCCGTTTCACATCGAGTACGTGCTCTTCTTCCTCAATGGGTGGATTGGCGAGCCTGTGGTCGGTGGTTTCGGGATGTACTTCTTCGGGTTCTATATGCTCGTCGGTCTCGGTTTCGGCCAGATACTGCAGAGAATGATGGGCACCTCGCTCACTTGAGGGTCCGTGCTCTTGACCGTTGGGCTTAAAAACTCAAGACTGTGAGAACGCAGAGCGTCAGTTCTAGGTGAAGGGATATGCCAAGACCAGGTCTATTGACAAGATCGCGTTCGAGTCGCGCAGTGAGGACTCCCGGGGGACGTGTGGTCATTCATCGTAGCAAGATCTACAGCGCCAAGGCCCACTGCGCCATCACTGGCAGACGAATGCAGCTCCCCCGAGATGCCAAGCCCGGTAGAAACAAGCACGCAAGTCGTTCATCCAAGCGTCCGAATCGTCCGTACGGTGGCTATGCGCTACCGTCGGCTGTGAGGCGCGGCATCATCAGAGCAGTGCGAGAAGGATCGACTTGAAGCGCGTGATAACAGTTGGCGGTCCCCACGGCTCGGGAAAGAGCTCGATTGCGGACCGTCTCGCCGAAGAGTTCGACCTGCGCAGAACCTCTGCGGGAATCATCTTTCGCCGTCTGGCCAGGGAGCGTGGTCTCTCTCTGGAGGAGTTCAGCCGGCTGGCAGAGCAGGACAAGAGTATCGACCGTCTGCTTGATGACAGGCTTCGAGAGGAGGCTCGCAGAGGGAATGTCGTCATTGATGGTCAGCTGGCCGCCTCGATGGCAGGAGAGTATGCCGACCTGAAGGTCTATCTGACAGCTCCACTCGAGGTCCGGGTCCAGCGTATCGCCTCACGGGATGGCCGTGACTACGACGCAGCTCTTCAGGAGACTATGATCCGGGAAGAGAGCGAGCGCAGACGCTACAGGGACTACTATGGCATTGACGTCGACGACTTGTCTATCTACGACCTTGTCCTCAACACTGAGCACTATTCGCTCGACGAGGTCTATGAGATCGTTTCTACGGCTGTTAGACTGCGGCTTCAAAACGACCGATTCTGACACTGACTACCCATATTGATCTGCCCTGCTGACCGAAGCAATTCGACACTGCAATCGTCTCCGAACAGGCCACGTGGCAACCCGAACGGAAGGCTCTTATTCCCTCCTCCTCGTTCTCAGACAGGCTCTCAGGGTCCATTGGGATGAGAGCCACGAGGTGACTCGTGGCATCTCGTTTGACCTTGGACAGATTGAGGTGAGATACGATGACACTCTTTGAAACTGGACGTGTTTGCGTCAAGACTATGGGCCGCGAGGCGGGAAGATACTGCGTGGTCGTCGAACAGATGAACGGAAAGTACGTTGTTGTCACTGGCCCCAAGTATCTGAGCGGAGTCCGGAGGCGGAGTTGCAATGTCCGTCACCTTGAGCCGCTGGACATCAAGATTGACATAAGGGACGGTGCCGATGACGACACCGTTGCGAAGGCCATAGAGTCCGCTGGGCTCACCGAGAGATTCAGACAGAAGGTCCGGCTCGGCGAGTGAGCTATGACCGCACGGGAGGTCTCTGTTTGACGGGTGCGCTTCCTGTCGACCTACCTCGTGAGGTCTTGGTACGTGCGCACGACACGACAGACCCACAGTACGGGTACTCCTCCCCCAGAGACCTCCCCGTCGAGTATCTCCTTGAAAATGGTGTTGTCTGCCTCGACAAGCCGTCGGGTCCCACCAGTCACGAGGTCGCCACGTGGGTCCGCAAGATCCTGAATGTCAGCAAGGCCGGTCACTCTGGTACTCTCGATCCGGGCGTCACTGGCGTACTTCCGATAGGCCTTGGAAATGCCACCAAAGTGATGCAGGCTCTGCTTCCGGCGGGCAAGGAATACGTCTGCGTGATGGAACTTCACGACCTGGCTGGTGAGGACTCCATTCGCAGTGTGGCTCGCGAGTTCACTGGGAAAATATACCAGCGTCCGCCGCTCCGCTCCTCAGTCAAGAGGGTACTCCGTGTCCGCGAGATATACTACATACGCATCCTAGAGATCAAGGGCCGGTTGGTACTCTTCCGTGTGGGATGTCAGGCGGGGACGTACATCAGAAAGCTATGCTTCGACATCGGCGAGGTCCTCGGCGTGGGGGCTCATATGCGCGAGTTGCGTCGTACCCGGGTCGGCAAGTTCTCAGAGGATGAGCATCTCTGCACTCTCCACGACCTCAAGGATGCATACGTGTTCTGGAAGGAGGACGCCGACGAGACAGACATCCGGAAGTACATACTTCCTGTTGAGGCTGCACTGCGTCATCTCCCCGAGATTGTCATACGGGACAGTGCCGTGGACGCAATCTGTCACGGTGCTGACCTTGCTGCAACGGGCGTTCTCCAACTCACGTCGGACGTGAAGAAGGGTCGTCTTGTGGTCATAAAGACATTGAAGGGCGAGGCCGTTGCGCTGGCAAGGTCATTGCTCGGGGCCGACCAGATACTCAAGGCCAAGAGCGGCCTTGTTGCCAAGACCGAGCGGGTGCTGATGGAGCGGGGCAGGTATCCACCAATGTGGCGTCGCCATGACGAGGAGTGACAGCCTCTCTCCCCTGTTGCCGAACAGTGAGATTCATTACCGTAGGATGGTCCTCCCATCTATGGTGGCTCTGGAGCGAAAGCGCGACTGACGGTGCCGGGAGCTCTGCTTCACGGTGCTGAGGAAGATCCCAACTACGCGCCGACACCAGTCCTGCGCGAGCAGGGAGGCGAGAGCCTCGCTCTGGGAGCAGAAACGACACGTCCGTGCGGGAGATGACGATGATACAGCGTCGAAACAAGCTGTTGAGGACCCGCACGGGACCGTTGAAACGGCCCATCACTGGGTAGCAACCCCAAGAATACGCCGATGAGGAGTCGGCCCGAGGCGTAGGGTAGGGGGCTTAGTCCAATGTCGCAAGGTCCGCAGGCGGCAACGCGGCGGACGGAACAGAATTGGGGCTACTCTTCGTACCAGAGCCACACATCATCTTCCTCTCAGGGCTGATGATTCCTCATAAACTCAGTCTGCAGCTCCACCACCTGCGTGCTGTTCTTGCAACTAGCGTAGGCGTCTAGCCACTCTCTATTTAGCGTGAGAAAGGAGGACCCCCACTTGAATACCGACATAATGTCCTCCGCCTTGTCCTTTAGACCGACGATGTACAGTGCTGCGGCAATGGCCTCTGCAGTGGAGAGCTTGATGGGCTTGTAGGTATTGACCGGATTGGCTGCTATCAGATATGGGAGAGCCCGCTGGGCACCAATCCGCACATCGTGAAACAATGACTCGGCCAGTCTCCATGAGCAGTCGAGAGCAACGATGCCAGCCTGTTCAACGATGGGACGGTCCGCAGGCGATACTGCCGTCTTTGAAACGGGATTGAGGACAAGGGCCCGCCTCGGAATCCTTCTCATATCCCTCAAGATCTGAGCACGTTTCATTCTCACCAGTCGAAGGCCGGTGCATTTCTTTGGGTCGCACTGATTGGCGTGGAAGACAATGACTCTGAGGGACGAGCTGACCATGACGCATTCATCCCCCGACACGTCACAAGAGATTTCAAGCTTCCCATCCGTGGGCCGTCTGACCATCTATGTTTCAGTACCGTCCGGGCAACCAGTGCGAGTCCTGTGGCAGATCCACCTCCCAGCTGTACCGCTGTAGGGTCTGTGGGGCACTTACCTGTGCCCACTGCCACATAGTAGAGCAACAGCTCTGTCCTGTCTGCGCAGAGGCCCTATGCAGAATCTGTTCTGAATATCTCTCGATACGTGCCTGTGACATCTGTGGTCGTCCCGTCTGTGAGGACCATAGTGTGCGCAGAGGCGAGGCGACTGTCTGCGACGACTGTCGGACCCGGGAACGCACTGCCACTCGACGAGTCGGGGTGTATGAGGATTGAGTCCGGTCACTGTCCATCTTGGTCTGGATGACATCGACAGTCCCCGTGGTGGATGTACCACCCACTTTGCCAGTGTGCTCGTCGAGCGGCTGATGCGGCTCAACGTTGAGTGGCTGGACTATCCCAATCTGATCCGACTGAATCCGAACATCCCGTATCGGACTCGCGGGAACGGTGCAGTGGCACTGAGATTCGTTGTCGACCCGTCACATTTCCACGAGATCCTCCCCCTAGTGCAAGACTCTCTCGAAGACTATGTTGTCCACGGCTATGCCAACACCAATCCCGGTGTCGTGATGCTGCGCGGCAACACCCCGATGGATGTGACCCGTCTCTCAGAGCTTGCGCTCTGGCGTGTGCTCCCTCTCTCTGTAGTGAAGAGACTAGTCAACAGGCTCAACCTGCCACATCTGGCACTGGGCAACGGACGTGGCCTCATTGGTGCCATTGCAGCCGTGGGCAACAGACTGACTGCTGATCACACATATGAGTATCTCGCGTATCGCCCCCTTGAGATGGCGACCGAGGAGCGTGGTATTGACGAGGCCTCAGTCCTCAGGATGGATGCTGCTACAAGACCCCACACCTTTTCAAACGTCGACGAAACAAATGGCGCAGTACTCATCGCTCCTCACGGTCCCGACCCTGTCCTGTTCGGCATCCGGGGTGAGACCGCCCAAGATGTCATTGACGCAGCGTCTTACATAGTTGCTCAGCAACCAATTGAACGTTGGACGGTCTTCAGGACGAATCAGGGGACAGCCGAGCACCTGCGTCACTATGTTCGAATTCGCGATCTCCGTCCATACATGGCTGTCGTGGTCCGGGCCCGCGTTGCTGAGCGGCCTCGGATGACGGTCGGCGGTCATCTGTTTGCGAAGGTCTCAGACACTACGGGGTCAGTCGAGTGTGCATTCTACGAGCCCACAGGGGACCTTCGGAAAGTGGCGGCCGGGCTGGTGCCGGGCGATCTCATCGACCTGTATGCAGGAGTCCGACCAGCCTCTCGTACGCACGGAGTGACGCTCAACGTCGAGGGTCTGCGTGTGTTGTCGTTGACCGAGAGAGTACGGCTCCTGAATCCTGTCTGTAGCAGGTGTGGTACAAGGATGAAGAGCGCGGGTGCGGGAAAAGGCTTCAAGTGTCCAAAGTGCGGTCTGCGGGAGCGTTCAGCGGTGAAGGTAGCCCAGCGTGTGTCCCCGCACATTCGACCTGGACTGTACCTGCCTCCGCCACGTTCGCAAAGACATCTGACACGTCCGCTGTCCCGTCGGGGCGTCCGCAACAAGATGAGCGTCTCTGCACGACCGACAGTCAGATGGCACAGCATTCTTGCAGCCAAAGAGTAGACTCCTCTTTCAGTATGAGGCTCCATCAGAGTGGACACATTGCGGTGTCTGTCCTGCGTGGGCACAGGTGTATACTGTCAGCGAACACACTAGCCAGCGACTGAATGTGGATGCGTTGAACTGACCGACCAGTGGCCGATTGTGATATGGTCTCCGGCTGTTGGTCACACTCTTCGGCCACGCCTTCCGCCAGGCTTTCGAGTGCCGTCGTGAGGAATGGGTGTGACCTCCTCAATCATTCCGGGTCTGAGACCAGCTCGGGCGAGGGCTCGTATCGCAGCCTGCGCACCAGGGCCGGGGGTCTTGGGGCCGTGACCACCAGGAGCGCGGACACGGATGTGAACTCCTTGGATTCCCTTGTCCTTTGCCTCTCTGGCAGCCTGAAATGCCGCCTGCATCGCAGCGTGCGGAGAGGACTCATTCCTGTCTGCCTTGACCATCATTCCACCCGAGTATCGCGCGATTGTCTCAGCACCTGTAATGTCAGTGATGTGGACGATGGTATCGTTGTAGGATGCATAGATGTGAGCGATACCCCACTTCATCTCATCCCTCTTGCTCATATTCTCTCATCTCCTGTGACCTCAGCCTCGTCCTCGTCTATCTCGGGAGGCACTATGTCATCGTCCACAGCCTCGATGACTGGCATCTTGGGTTCCTCCGTAGCAGCATCCTCCTCAACGGGTGCGGCGGCAACCTCTGCAGCGCTCCTCTGTGCCACCTCAGCTGCTGCAAGACGCGCGGGATGCGATGGATCATTTAGCGGAGACTGTGGAGCGTATCCTATACGATCCTCTTCCTCGACCTGGATTATCCTACTTGGTGTTGTTACGCGGACCCCATCAAGAGCAATATGACCGTGTGTGACAAGCTGTCGTGCGTGATAGACAGAGCAGGCAAGGCCCTTACGAAAGACTATCGTCTGCAGACGTCTCTCCAGCAGATCCTCAAGGCTCAGGTCGAGAATGCTATCAAGTGTCGGGCTTCCACGTACGATGCCCTCTCGAAGAAGCTTGTCGATGAGTTCCTTCTCTCGCTGCTCACGCTCGTCAGGAGGCAATGCCAGAAGCTGCCGTGCCTGACGTCGGTAGCTCGACAGCTGCGTTCTGTGTTTCCAGAGTTCACGCTTGTTTCGAAGTCCGTAGGTACCGACCAATTGGAGTTCTTGGTGAAATCTATCACTGTCGAAGGGCTTCTTTGGGGTGACGTACTTCTTCTTCTGGCGTCTTGGATCTCCCATCTACCTGCTCCCTCACATGTCAATGACTACGTCTTCTTCCGCGACACACCCACCGTGGCACCACGACGACCGGTCGTTCTCGTATGCTGTCCCCTCACCTTCAGGCCCAGTGCATGTCTTATTCCACGCCACGCACGCAGCCGCTTCAGCCTCTCTATGTCACTCTTGTGGATGAACTCGAGGTCGTTGCCGGTCAGGTGGACCATTTTGCCTGTGAGCCTGTCACGAGGCCGATTGACGTACCAGTGTGGAAATCCTGCAGCCGTGGGGTCGCTGAGCAGTGACTCAATTCTCTCAATCGTATTGTCGTCGAGATAGCCCATTCTTGCCATGGGGTCAAGGCCCAGTTGTCGGATCACGGCCTTCGACATCCTGAGGCCGACTCCCTTTATCCGGGTCAGACCTTGAAGCAGGTTCTCCTGGCCATCAATGTCTCTGCCTGCAACTCGGACTATGTGTCTGTATTCCTGCGTGGACATGGTCCTATACCTCAATCCGCCTGAAGTGAGGCCGGGGTCGACTTCTGCAGACGCCTTATAACCATTGCCATCAGGCCAGAACGTTCATGCGCGGTCTCCTGAGCATCAGTCTGTGGTCTCCACCGAAAGACACATAGACCTATGTCCGACGGTGTGCATTGCGGCAGTCACTGACGACGTAATTGTTCGCAGGAGAGACACAGCGTACGAGGATGTTCTGCTTGGCATCTCACTGCTCGTTGTACTGTTAATAGTCGCGTTTCTCCTCCGTCGGAGCAGGAGCGGAAACCGCCGAACGCGCTACTGGAGAGGCGAGTTGCCCGGAAGCCAAGGATTTGACTATTCCTACTCACCTGGGATAAGAGGCGCAAAGGGAGGTCTGCCTGTGGGGATGCCCCGGGCGTCGGACCGTAGAGACTCCGATGAGCGTCGGTAGGCTCTCGTGTCTTCATGAGGGCCTTGGCTTGGCACGAGCGAAAAGCTTGAAAAGCACTCAAGTAACAGCTGTCACACACGCCCGGATAGCCAAGTGGTTACGGCGGCAGCCTGGAGCTGTCAGGACTCCTGATTGCCTGATCACCAGGCAGCTGCTCTCCCTCTGGGAGGCATGAGTTCGAATCTCATTCCGGGCGCCACTACTTCTATTCGCGTTGCACAGCTTGGTTTCACTGTGCTGGCAATAGGTCTATGCGGCTGCTCACAGCCCTAGCTCGCTTCCAAGACTCTCCCTGCCGATGTGTGGGATCTCACCCACAAAGTTGGTGGTCATCATCTCTCGCACTTGGTCGAGGTCATGCGTGTGGCCGAGTACCCATGCCAGCTTCACAAGTGCTGCCTCCGAGGTCATATCATAGGCGCTCATAGCCCCCGCGTCCAGAGCAGCCCTACCGACCGCGTACAGTGAGAGATCTGTCCTGCCGAAGACGCACTGAGAGCTTATTACCACGGCGCACCCCTGAGCAATGGCCTGCTGAATGGCCCCGGTCAGCGAGTTCTCCATCGTGGGTATGTTTCCGGTGCCAAACCCCTCCATAACAATACCGTGGTATCCCATGTTGATGATTCGTGAGAGTATGGCTGGTGGTAGCCCGGGGAAGATCTTCAGGAGGAACACTCTGTCGTCTATTCTTGTGTCGAACTTGGGCACGAGATTGTGTCGTGTCCTATGCCAATCAAAGAGTACGATGTCCCTCCCAAGGACTCCGAGTGGCGACGGATCGACAGAGTCGTATGCATCGTACGCATCTGAACGCATCTTCTTTGTGCGTGTGGGCCGATGTATCTCGCCATTGAATACGATGCAGGTCTCCGCGAGGTCGGCAAAGGCTGCCACCCTGATGGCATCCAACAGGTTTCTGGGGCCATCGCTCCACGGAACATGTAGGGGTATCTGCGCCCCGGTGAAGACAACCGGCTTTCCGAAGTCTCGCACCATGAAACTCACTGCAGACGCTGAGTAGACCATCGTGTCGGTGCCGTGAGTGACCACTATCCCGTCAAGATCCGGCATCTCGTTGTGGACCTGCTGGATCGCACTGGCTATCTCCTGCCAGTGATGCGGCTGCGCATTCGCGGAGTCCACCTCGAATATCTCTCGCGTGACGACACGCACGCTCTTCAGTCCTGGCGGTAGGGACTGCAGAAGTTTCTCTACAGACAGGCCCGGTCTCAGCGAGTCCACGGTCGGATCGTAGATACTACCTATTGTCCCGCCAGTGGTCATCAGACACACTGTGACCTCTGCATCTCTCAACTCTCAGCACCAGCACGGACGTCGAGGACCTGTCTTATTGCTGTTGTCATGATCCATGTTGGCGCAGGGTCTTGTCCCCACTACCCCCGTTGCCTCTGGCCGTCGCGGGTTCTGTGACTTTGATACCGCTCCGTCTGACAGTGACCCGCATCAGGTCTCTCGCGAGGATGACGTTATCGAACTCTGTCCTGGCCTCCTCAAGGATTGGCATCCCCATCTCAAGTTCGTATCTCGGACTGTAGTGCGTGAGAATGAGGGTCTTCACATTAGCCTCTCTGGCTAGACGTGCTGCCTCACGGGCGGTCATATGGCCACGCTCCTCGGCCAGGTCAAGACGATCTGACGTGTACATCGCCTCCGAGATGAGAACATCTGCATTCTTCGCGGCGCGTCTGAGAGTGTCGCACGGTCTGGTGTCCCCACTGTAGACAATCTTGAGGGGTGGCGGTGGCGGGTCGCACACGTCCAGAGGCCTTATGGTCTTCCCGTTGACGATGATGCTCTCTCCAGACGCCAATCGACCCCACAGAGGCCCCCGTGGAACACCAAGCGCCTCTGCACGTTCTGGGTGGAACCTCCCTGTCAAGCGACGGAATGTCACGCTGTAGCCCAAGGCGGGTCCTCTATGTTCCACTCTGAACGCCTCGACGCTCAGGCCGCGTCTCTCAAGGAGTTTCCCCTCCTTGACGCCGTAGACCGTGGTCTCAAACGTGGTGCCGAGGCCAATGGAGCTCCTGATGAGCCTCACATAGTCAACCAGCTCCCTTGGTCCGAATATCTGCAGAGGTCTTCTTCGGCCGAGGAGAGACATTCTGAGAATGAGCCCCGGGAGACCGATGACGTGGTCTGCATGGATATGCGTGATGAATATCGCCATTGGCGCGTTCAGGCCCAAGCGCGCTCTGATGAACTGACGTTGTACATCCTCGCCAGTGTCGAATATGAGTACAGTTCCCTCGTGCCTTATTGCGATGGCAGGGTGATTCCGGTTGTCAGTGGGAATCGAGCCGCCTGTGCCTAGGAACACTATCTCAAACATTCTCTTCGAGCCGGGGTCACGGCTCCTCATAACAGTTGTGACGGTCAAGTCGCGAGATCCACCGGGAGCCCCCTCCTTGTGGCCCGCCGCCTTGCCGTGAAGAATTTCTCAAGGTCCAGGAAGTCGTTCGAATCCCACCGCCACGTTCTATCCACGTGGTCATACACCGTGTGGACCAAGATACGGTCATCCATTCCCGCATTGACTGCGGTCGGGTGGAACCGGCCTCCCTCATCCTCCTCGTGCCGTGCAAATACGTACGCAATGTCTTCTGCCGTGCCAGTGGGCAACGCCGCCAGCATCAAGACCCGTGTTTCCTTCCCACTCTCTACGTCCCTGACACGCGAGATGTATGTGATTGGCAGGCTGAGCCACGCCCTGAGAAATGTCCCTGCCTGCTCAGGAGGGACGAAGAGAAGCAGCCTGTCAGTCAACCAGTCCAGTTGCGGTCTTGCTCTGGGGAGCAACACCGAGAGCTCGCCGGTGAGCCGCGCCCGTCTCTTGAAGATGGTTGACTCTGACAGACCCGTCTGCTTCGCAAGCTCCGACGCAGCGGCCGTGAACTCTTGTCGGAGTATGTCTATCAGCCTTGTATCTGCATCAGAGAAACTTGTCCTCACAGTACCCACTGGCTCGTCCGTCCCCATTACAACTGGTTCGCCGGTGTGCCGTAGCAGGAGATGGAGAATGACGGGATCGACCGTCCATCGACGGCGACCACAGTGCTGATTGTAATAGAGGCTGGAGAATCGCAGCCGTCCCGTTGAGAGCCGCCACACCCGCACGCTCTCTGAGGTTGTTCGTAGGGAACGTACAAGCACGACTATGTCTGAGACCCGTTCTCTGGGGGCCGTCAGGGTCTGGAAGACGATGCGCGTGGGGCCATCACAATAGAGCGTCTTCTCGACATAGGGCGACGATATCACGAAGGTCGGCTCGACCAATACCACGAGTATCCTTGCCAGACCCATCTCCCCCACATTCAATATTGCCTGTGTCCTCAATAGCCCGGTCTGCAGAAGTCTTCGATAGGCTCTTCTCGTCCTGCTGTACGTCAGTCCAATCTCGGCAGCCAACTTTTGCAGAGCGGATGAACGATGGTCATTGACCATTGCACCGAGGACTCTCAACTCACTGTCACTGAGATGGGCGAGACCCCTGTGCCACTCCTGTTCTATTATCATGAGGATTTCTTGTTGTGTCAGAACACCCCCGTCCCCAGCACGACCAGCGCGCCTGACACGGTTCACCACAACTTGATACAGACTCCCTCTATGCGTTGCCACCATGTCACGTAGCCGACGTGCGTTCTCAATCTCAAACACGTCGACGTCTCTCCCAATCTCAATTGACCTCAGCAGACTCAGAAGGCGTTCTGCGGAGGGCGAGAGCCTGCAGCCCTCATACTCGTCCTCTGTTTCGTTTCCGCTTCCCCTCAAGAGGCTTGCCCCACGAGTTCTCATCATCATTGAGTGAGATCTGCTATGATATAAGGCCCAACAGCACGACTCACCTGTCAAGAGGTCTTGAGTCGGTCCACAGCGAGTCGAAATAGGCCGCTGCCATTGACGCGAACACAACGTGATTAGAGTATACTCCTAAGAACTGCTGTTCAGCGCCTCCCGTCAGCATGATGAGTGTCTCACGAGTATCACATACGAGTCCCGCACCGAACACTCGGTCCCTAAGACGCACTTCGTATCGATGCGGAATGAGTGGGATGAGCCCCTCGGCCACGTGCGATGTCAGAATGTAGACACGCTGTGCCCGCACATCGAGCACCCGGTCGACAACAGCATCTATCTCCTCCACATCTGGTGTGAGACTGGGTAGCGAGAGCTTGATCTCTTCCTTTGCAGCCTCGATCATTGCTATGGCCTTCGCCAGAATGGCCGCCCGCCCGTGAATGACGAACACGTCGCGTGTAGTGACCTTCGTTTCCTTCTCGTAGAGCGGCTGAAGCTCCTCAACGACTATCCGCGCAGACCTCTCAATCCGCTCCTCAATGGCGAGCCTAACAAGCTTCACCACCTCGACCGGGGCCTTGGCCACGTACAATGTCGGCCTTCCTCGTTGAACCTGGATGAAGCCCTTCTCCTCCAGTCGGCCAAGAACATCGTAGACCCTCGAATATGGGACTCCGGACTTCTGACTGATGTCCGATGCCGCCATCTGGCCCCCCTGTATCATCACAAGATAGGCTGCGGTCTCGTACTCGGTGAGGCCCATATCTCTCAACGCACGTGTTGCTGCCTCACTGATGGTCATTCTCTTCACCCTCTAGACTGTTCTCTGTCCCTGTACTTATAGGCTTGTAAGAGGCGTTGCGCAGAGCGCAGTGACGCCCACGGCAGCACTACGTATATCAGGGGAATGGCTAACACAAGGCCCTGACTCGTGCAGAGTCTCAGCCTACTACAGGTATTCTGAGGTCCGGTCGAGATGTCCTTCCCACAGGTGAGCGTTCCTGCGGCGGAGATGCCCTCCACCGTGTTACACTTCATGAGGATTGACGTACCGGACGCTCTTCCCCCGCCCAATCCCGATCTGATCCAGCGCTTCAATCCGCGAGCTGTAGTGATTGTGATAATTGACAACTTTGGCCTGTTTGAGGCGGTCGTCTACAGACCCGAGTTTCTAATCAAGAATATGGAGGTGCTTGCGCTCCTCCAGACTTCCAGCCCTCAGGCAGTCCCGCTCATCACATCTCTGCTGCGAGGTCCTCGTGCCTTTCATCTGACCGAGTACGTCCGAGGCTACGGAAAGTTCGTGCGGGTAGTGTGCCGTGCTGATGACGCCGAGCTCTTCGGGTTCGACCCTGCCTATACGGTCACAACACGCGATGACATGGCCACATACGTTGAGTCCACAAGGTATGTCTTTCGGAGCGAGCTGTTGCTTGTCCACTTTCTCGATTTTGAGAGTCTCTATGCGCAGTACGGCCACAGGACTCCTCCTGAGACCCTCCTCGGGAAGATAGTGCGCAGGACTGACAACTGGATAAAGGTCCTCTATCGACAGGCACGTACCGGCACTCTCTTCATCATAGTTGGGAACCACGGTCGTCATCCAGTCCCTCTGAACTACGAGGGAAAGCTTGCGGAGTGGCGGAAGGCAAATGCCCCCATCGCCATAATGTTTCAAAAACGTGAGGACGGCTCACGCCAGCAATGATGGGATCCCAAACACTATCGCCACGGCTCCGAGGATCACACACAGTCTCCAGAAGTCCACTCTTCTCGCGAGCCTCAGCAACGCCTCCATCGAGAGCAGTCCTGTCACGAAGACTATTGCCTCCATGACGAGAAGGTCCAAGAGTGGAACCGCAGGAAAGATCGAGTCACTGGTGAGGATGTCGACGAAGAGAGCGCCCACGACCGCTGGGACGCTCATCAGGAAACTGAACCATAGCGCCCTCTCGCGGTCGACCCTCATCAGCAGCAGGGCGGATATCGTGACCCCTGAGCGACTGAGTCCGGGCAGGATTGACAGACCCTGTACGAGACCCGTCAATCCAGCACGTTTCTCATCTGGGTCGTTGTATTCCTTGTTCCTCCCACACTCGTCTGCGTTCTCGTCGTCGTTGTACAACTGGCGGTTCACGCGGGTCGGCAGGTAGAGCACAACCGCCGTGACAAGCAGTAGTGCGCCCACCATCACATTGATGATCTCGCCATTGAAGGAGGAGATGGTCTCGCGGACGAGAAGATAGAGCGGAATGCCCGTCAAAGCCGTTGCGATGGTCGCAATCAGCAGCCGACGCAGGAGCACCCTGTCCCGAAGACCAAGTACGTTGATGAAGTCACGAGGATAACGTGCCACAACGGCAAGGGCAGTCCCGAGATGGAGCCAGACGACAACAGAGACTATCTTGTCGGCTGGTACCGAACTCGTGTTGTAGACAAAAAGAACGGCTTGCCCCTCACTGCTTATTGGTAGCCACTCGACGAGTCCCTGTATCAGTGCCACAAGAATCTGCCATAGCTCCATCGAGGCGTTCTCTCCTCTCTTGCTGAGCGTGCTGAGAAGATTTAAAACTGGTGACCAGTGCTGGCAGCCCGTTCCTCAGGATGTGCAGACAATGGTACTTGACAATGGCAGATTCATTACCAGCGAGCTGGCAAATGTGACACATCTACTGGACGAGCACTTCAGGGTGGCACTGTCCGCGACGAAGATTGTGGCCGGAGCCATAGCCGACTGGCTGGAGGCTGGCAAGATGATCTCTGATGAGGACCTCCAGAAGATCACTGGTCTTGAGGAGAGAGGTGACGAGCTCAAGGCCGCCATCCTACACGAGCTTGCCTCTGCCAATACTCTGATGCAGCGTGAGGATCTGCTGCGGCTCGTTCACTACAACGACAAGCTCGTTGACGGAGCGGAGATTGCCTGCTACCATCTTGCGGCCTTTGTCAACCGGTGGACTCCTGAGGGACCGTTGAGAGCCAAGATCGCAGAGCTGGGCCAAAAATATCTTGAGATTGTGACCCAGCAGCGCGAGGCGGTGCGATATCTCTCGCTGGACATTGAGAAGTCGCTCGCCAAGACCAATGACATTTGCAGTCTTGAGAAGCAGATTGACATTCTGATGCGTGAGATATGGGCCCACCTCTACCCGAGCGACCTGCCCATAGCCATCATCCTGCGAGTTCGAGACTTTGTCAATATGCTCGAAGAGGTCAGCAACTTTGCTGAGGACGCCGCGAACACGATTCGGGGCATATCTCTCACACTGAACACATGAAACCTGTGTCAGCATCTTGAGCGTGATTGGATTGGCTGAGGGCGATGAGACCTCTGACGACATTCCGGTCGCCGACTTTCTGGGTGATCGCGGAATAGTGTGGGACTCTCGGCACGGCACACGTCTATACTCCAGTGGCTTCTTCGGTCAACCTGTGGGTATCAGAAAGCCAAAGTCCCCCGAGTTCGACAGACCTCTGGAGCTGTCGCTGCTTGAATGCGCCTATCTAGTCGATGCCGGGATGCTACGTGTCATCGACGTGAGCGGGCAGGTCCCGATGACGGTCGACGATCTCATAAGGGCCGGTCTACTTCAGTCTGAGGAGTTCTATGAACGTTTTCTGGTCTACAAGGACCTGCGTAGGCGCGGGTTTGTGGTGCGTCCGGGGCTTAAGTTCGGGACAGACTTCGCGGTCTACGAGCACGGCCCGGGAATCGACCACGCGCCGTTCTTGGTCCACGTCATTCCCCAGAGAAAGGGTGTCCAACCCATAGACATGGTCCGAGCTGGCCGACTTGCAACGTCTGTGCGTAAGAAGTTCATCATAGCAACCGTCAAGGAGTCGGAGGAGATTACGTACTACTCCTTTGTCTGGCACCGCCCCTAGCCTCACCAGCAAAACAAATAAGGCGTACCTGCAAGGTCCAATCAGTTTCATCCTGCTTGACGGTGAAGACAGAATGTCAGACAAAGCGGAGAACGCGAAGGCCTTTGGCGACATCCTTATGCAGGCTTGGGAGCACACTCCCTCCTTCATCTGCAGCAATGAGGACTACATCTATTGTCTGTTTCCTGCTGATGAGACCAACGAACGGTGGATCGAGGCCTCGATAACATTCCCAGATGGCTCTCTTGAGAAGAAGGAGATTGACTCCTCAAAGGCAATTGCCCTACTGGTTGAGGAGTTGAAGGTCCTTCCGACCTATGGTGTCGAGTCGATTGTCAGCACCAAGGCCAAGCTGGATGAAGCGCTTGCTCGCCTCAGCACGCTGAAGTGAGATGTGTTGACATCGTGATACCATGCTGTGAGGAGGGTCCCACAGAGTCATAGTTGTCTTGGCGGAATGTGGTGATGTCATTCATCCCTCTGAATTCTATGGTTAACTACCTGCTGTTTCATCGTCATTGCACGGCTGATGCAGCAACTTGGGGCACAGGGCGTCTTTGTTTCAAGACTCTCTCACTTGAGGGCCTACCTGTGAGATTGCTCTCTCCGCCGGGCGACACTAGGGCAATCTGCTGTGGGGCGTTGTGACAGATCGTGTTGGAAACGTAACGAGTTGTGTGTTCTTGGGTGAAATCGCAATGACCGAGAATCTATCGGACTGTACTCCTCTCTGTAAGAGCTTTCGTTGTGATAGAAAGCCATCGGCACTAAAGATTCGTCGCAGAGGGGGAAGGAAAGTCATCTGGTGCACGTGGGTCGACGATGAGTGCGACGGTCCGTGGTGCCAGTTCGGTGTGTGCCGTGAACTCAAGATGACCGCGGACGGGAAGTGCAAGAAGACCGTGGCGCCACCAAGGCCTCAACCGGTGGCAATTCCCGAGGACGACTATATCGACCCTGACGAACTGCCGGAACGAGTGGCCAAGAAACTGAGGGTGCGGGAGCGGTAGGTGAGTTCTCCTCTCGTCATCGCCTTTTGCACCCTCTCTCGGCTCTCACATTCAGCTATGAGAGTGAGATAGAGCCGTATGCAGACCGGTCAGCTGAGATGACAGGCCAGATAGGACTTATGAGCCTAAACACAGCCCTCGACTCTCGCTGTACTGGCGTGCGGTCGGACGACTGGTGGTCGCAACTTCTATAAGTGCTTCAGCTGGGGACGGACCCGCAGGTGAGACGGGTTTGTTCGAAGAGGTTCGTCCCGAGATGCGTGCCCTGATATTCTTGATGATTGGTCTATCTCTCTTGGGCATTGGCATTCTACTCAACCAGGCGAAGTTTGCAATAGACTTTCTCAGTCCGTGATCGGAGTTTCTGGCTGCGTGATTCCTGTTGCCGCAGATAGATGATATTGTTGACTCCCTCCGCTCCTTTGAGGGAATCACCCGCAAGTATGTGATTCCAGATATCATCAGAAAGATCCGTGAGATCTCGTACAGGGGTGGCCTTCCGCACTCTCTGGGAGAGGACTCTGCGACAATCGGGACAGAGAGCGACGAGTACGTCCTCCTGACGACCGACTCTGTGGTGGAGGAACTGTGTCGCAGTCATCCCCGAGCTGCTGGATTCAATGTGGTCTTGGC
This sequence comes from Candidatus Thorarchaeota archaeon, assembly GCA_029855935.1. Taxonomy (GTDB): domain Archaea; phylum Asgardarchaeota; class Thorarchaeia; order Thorarchaeales; family Thorarchaeaceae; genus B65-G9. The sequence continues at coordinate 22,725 of JAGSHN010000026.1, forward strand.
CAACATTATGGACATCTATGCTGCAGGCGGTGTTCCGACCTCCTTTGCTGTCGCGCTATCCTACTCCTCACCATCGGTGGGTGAGGGTCTCCTTCAAGGGGTGATCGAGGGATCTCACGCCTTTGAGGTTCCCATCATTCGTGGTCACACCAATCCCTCTGCGAGCTGCACCTACATAGTCGGTGCCGCCACTGGAAGAGTCAAAGTCGACGATGTGCTGACGGCCGGGGGCGCCACGAATGACGATCTTCTGGTCTTGATCTTCGACCCACAAGGAAGACGGGGTCGGTACTATCGTCTGGGCTGGGACACGGTCACCAAACGTTCCAGTGATGACAATATCCGTCGTCTCACAGTAATGACCCGGATTGCCCAGGAGCATCTCGCTACCGCCGCAAAGGACATCTCAACCGCAGGACTGGTGGGCACGGCCGCAATGATGGTGGAGTACTCAGGGATGGGGGCTCTCGTGGATCTTGATACACTGGACAGGACCCGTCCCTCAGCAATACCGCTCAAGGACTGGATTCGCATGTTCATCTCGTTGGGTTTCCTACTCTCTGTGAAACAGTGTCATCTTGCCCGTGTTGAGGAGCTGACACAAGAGCACGGTCTTCGTGCAGTGGTCATCGGGCACGTGAACGACTCCGGGACACTGGACCTACAGTACGGCGACGAGAGAAGGAGACTGTTCGACTTTCGCGATGGCCCCCTACTCACTCCTGCGGGTGAGGACTCGGATGAGCCGTCATAGTTAAATCGTTCAGCTACTCGACAATGCTGGAGTGAACGCAGTGTCAACTTCTACGAAGGTCTGCAGCATCGTCGGGTGCGACAAACCATCAAAGAGGTCCTTCTCGCGAGACAGGATCCTCCAGAGCATCATCAAGAGCGGCCTCAGGGTCAAGGAGCCACGATCTGGCAGGGATGCGCGTTCGCGAAAGGTCTACCTCTGTGCTGACCACTGGAAGGTAGTCAAGAAGGTGTTCAAGAAGGAGACCCGACCGGAACGTATGCGTTGGGGCCACTGATATCGCCTGCTCTCACTCTTCGGTTTCAACTGGTCCTTTGGGGGCGCCGTAGAGTGCCGGAAGCAGATAGTGTCTCAGGCCTGACTCCTCACTGGAAGCTCTGGCTTGAGCATGACGGTCGGTATGTCTTTGGGCGGGGTGCGTTTCTCCTGCTGAGAGCAATTCAGGATACGGGAAGCCTCACCGCTGCGGCTCAGCGTGTGGGTATGTCGTATCGCTATGCCTGGGGAATCATCCGAAAGGTCGAACGGGAGTTGGGTGCGCCAGTCGTGGAGACGCATCGCGGGGGCGCTGTTGGGGGCGGCGGGACGAGTGTGACCCCGGTCGGAGCGAGGCTGATTCGCGCGTTCTCTCTATTGGACGAGGCCTTTCAGAGGACCGCTGCACAACTCCAGGCTGACCTGCTGTGAGCTATGAGAAGCGAAGTTCAATCGCCTTGTTCGGACAGTGGCTCATGCACTCCAAGCAGAGGATGCAGTCGGCACTGTACATGTGGTCGTAGGGAAACTTCCTGATCTGAATGTTCATCGGGCAGACAACCTCGCACACATTGCACGTGTCAGGTGTGCATCTCGCGGGGTTTCTGCCGATGCCTATGAGCGCGTCCCTTGAGAATAGACCGTAGAACCATCCTGCAGGACACAGCCATCTACAGAACCAGCGTGGCACCCAGAAGGAGACAACGAGGACGAACGTGACGAAGATGACCTGAAGCCAGACCACTGTGCCCCAGACCGAGAGATACCACAGCGTATCGAGTCCCGTGGGCCAGACCTGGTTGGCCATGACCACAAATATGATGTATGCCGGGTTGAATGGGTCAAACGCCGCGTTGGCAAACATCCCGAGGACTGCCTCTAGGTCCTCCGCTGTGCCGGTCAACCTGCTCAGCCCCATCCACACTGCAAGGCCGACGACAATGACAAAGACGTACGCCTTGACTCGCCTGAGCTCTCTCTCTGTGTTGGGCGCAGGCCGCACCTTTGACCTGTTCGGCAAGGTGGCAAAGTCTTGGAGCGTACCAATGGGACAGATCCAGCCGCAGGCCACACGACCGAGGACAGTGAGGATGAGAATCATTGCTCCGAGGGTGAAGAACGGGAATATGCCACTGGAGAGCTCTCTCTGCATAGTGTCAAAGGACCCTGCAATCATCCCGAAGGGGGCCTCCAGCGGGGCGATGATTGGCAACGTCGGGATGGCGTTCCTCACACTCTCCCAGAAAGCGGTTATCTGTTCGTTGCCCCACCATGCTGCAAAGATGTAGCCATTGATTCCCAGCAGGAACAGAATCTGCACGACACGCCTGAGCATTCGGATGTTGAACACAGCACCCACGACCCGTCGTGCCAGTCCGGGTCGTTTCTCCATCGCCCTCTCTGCCCTCTTGGTCTCAGCTTCAGAGGATTTGTCCCTGTTCTCTTCCTTCTCCGTGCCAGGCGTCTCGGCATCCTTTGCCATCAGGTTCAGTCCTCGTCACCGGCGTATCGAACGGCGAAGACCTGAGGGCAGATTAAAAACGTTGTGCTGGACTGACATCGGCCCTGCTCATCGGCTGAAGGATATCGCAATCGTCCCGTTGTTCAGTTTCACCCTCAGAAGGTACACACCTGGCGAGTCAGGTGCGTCTGTCAGCAGTAGTGGGTGTGTGTATGTCTCAGTCCACAGGACTGGAGCGTCCTGTCCGGACTCGTATCGAACGGTCAGCGCTGTACCGTCCACATTGATGGAGACCCCATGGGGGACCAACAGTTCAAGTGTCACCGACTCGGCCATTCCAGTGTCGACGGATGCGGTGGCATTATGCAGGACCTCCGCGAAGTGGCTTGCCTCCTCCAGTTGAGATGCCGCATTGAAGTACTCAATTGAATAGAGGAGGACCGGTACTGCGACACTGGCTGCAGTCATCAGACCCACCGCAAGCAGCACCATCTTCTCTAGCGATCTTGAGACCATATCTCTCAGTGTATGCGGACCAGCAATAAACTCCTCGCTGGCTAGTGTTATAACCTGCCGCACGAAGACACACAAGGCGTGCAGGAATGACTGAGGAGCCGGTCACGGTACATGTGGGCCTCACTGGTCACATAGACCATGGCAAGACAGCTCTCGCTGCAGCGCTCAGTGAGGGTGTCTTCACAGCTGGTCTTGACAGACATCCACAGGCCCGGCAGCGAGGGATGACAATTGATCTCGGATTCACAATGTTCCATCTCGGCGACTATGTTGTGACCCTAGTCGATGCTCCGGGACACGCTGATCTCATCCGGAGTGTTGTCGCGGGGGCCAGCATAATCGATATGGCAATTCTCACGGTCGCCGCGGACGAGGGGCCCAAGGTACAGACTGGTGAGCATCTTGTCGTTCTCGACTCGATGGGCATATCCTCTCTTCTCGTTGCAATCACCAAGATTGACCTTGTTGGTCGAGAGCAGGTCGAGAGGGTCGAGCGGCAGATGCGGTCGATACTCAGCGATCTGTCCTTTGACGATGTCCGCTTTGTGAGGGTGTCAGCGAAGACGCGTGAGGGCCTCGATGAACTGAGGCAGACGCTGCTGGACATGCTCCGCCCACGACCTCGAGACCGCGACGGTCCGTTCCTGATGCCAATAGACCACGCCTTTCCCGTCCGTGGTCACGGCACGGTCGTGACGGGTACCATCCTTCGAGGGTGTATCTCCTCAGACAATTTGGTAGAGCTAGCGCCACAGGGCCTGCGGGCGCGTGTCCGTACGATTCAGACCTTTGGGCAAAGCCGGAAGGCTGCTTGTGCCGGTGACCGGGTTGGCATCAACGTTCCCGACCTCGACCACAGAGACATCGTCCGTGGCTACTACCTCTGTCAGCCTCACTCGCTGGCGAATAGCCCGCAGTTCCTCGTGAGACTGCAGAGGACAAGACTCTACAGCGGGCGGGTGACCTCAGGTATGAGGCTGTCTGCCCACGTTGGAATGCGCGCGGTGACCTGCGAGGTCATCCCACTTGTCGAGATTGAGGGGCGTCTTGTATTGTGTGAGGAGGCGGAAGACGAGGAGTTCCTTGCTGTGTTACGATCATCGCGCCCCATTGCAATAGAACCCGGAATGCGCGTCCTACTCCTGCGGACAGACCTTCCACCCACCACCATGCGTATTGTGGCATCGGGGGCGGTCCGGTGGACTACATCACCGACCACGGTATACAGACGTACGGTTCGGCGCGGGACTGTGCACCGTCTGCGTGAGGCCGACGTACTCGTCGTCGGACTGGCCACCCGGCGTGAGCGTGCACTGCAGCTTCGTGGTCTGCGTGTGAGGGCTGCTGGTGGGGCCGTGGGGACGATTGGCGAGCCCTTTGGGACAAAGGGGGTTGTCAGCATATCATTCGACTCCCCAGTCACCGAGGGTGAGGAGGTCTATCTTGATGTGTTTCGTGAGGTGAGACTTGGTGGATGAACTGGAACGACGGCTCTTGGAGACCATACCCACTAACATGGCGGCGAGAGGGCTCACCACTCTAGATGCCCTCATACGACCGATTCGCGACCTACTGAGTCGGCAGCAGTTTCCAGAGGAGTCACTGTCTGACAGACAGATCGAATGGCTCCTGAAACTGCTCTCCTCAATGGACTCTGACAAGGACCCTGCTGCCGCACGGGTGGGAGAGAGAGAGGGTCGCGTGGCATCTCCTCTGGTGGAGCGCCTCTCCTTCGCGTTCAACCATGGCGTGGGTCGCAGCGGTCATGTGACGGCACCACAGCCAAAGGCCGCCGGCGCGTCCCTGATGCAGCAGCTCTGCAACAATGTAGCTGTTGATGCAATTCGTCGTCTTGGCCTTCCCAACATCCGGCACGGCCTAGTACTCCCGGTATCGACGGGGATGTGCATCGCTCTCGTATTTGCGGCTCTGCGCCGGGAGCTTGGTGTGAGACGAGTCTTCTACCCACGAATTGACCACAAGTCCCCGCGTCGCGGACTGGCACTCGCTGGTGTCGAGGTGATTGAGGTCCCGACTATATTGACTGGCGATGCCGTCCGTCCGAACCTTGACTGGCTGAGTACCGTGCTGCCCGAGAGAAGAGACGAGGCTGCTGTTCTCGCCACGACCACGTTCTTTTCACCACGAGAGCCCGACCCTGTAAAGGAGATTGCCCGGCTCTGCAGCGACCTTGACACGCCTCTCGTGATCAACAATGCCTATGGTGTGCAGTCTCCCCGCATCATGGCCATGATACGCTCTGCGGTTGATGCAGGTCGGGTCGATGCTGTGATACAGAGCAGTGACAAGAACTTCTTGGCCCCCGTTGGTGGGTCCATTCTCGTGTCAGCATCTAGAGACATAGTGGAGTGGACGGCTGCGACATACGCTGGTCGTGCCACCGCCGCACCAGTTGTCCAGACGCTTGCGGCCCTTCTGGCTCTTGGCAGGTCTCGATATGAGCAACTACGTTCAGAACAGGCCGAGAACAGACAACTCCTCGAAACGATGCTGGGCGAGGTGGCCGATGCTGTCGGGCAGCGATTGCTCTCGGTGTTCAATCCAGTTTCTTGCGCGATGACCCTCGATGGTCTTGACGCCCGGGTCATTGGAGCGAGGCTGTACAGTGCGCGAGTGACGGGGCCACGTGCGGTGGAGCAGGGAGATCAGGGTTCGTGCATCGATGGATACCCCCACAGCTATGTAGTTATGAACGCTGCAATCGGATCCTCACGTGAGGATGTCGAGACGGCAGTCGCCAAACTTCATAAGGAGCTCTCTCAAATGATGTAACCGTTTCCGACTGAGCGTGTCTCTGAGTTGTGATGGTGCGACGCTATGACAACAGTCTCTCGAACTCTCCACTACGACGAACAGAGCCCATCGACAGTGTTCAGGATAGTCTGGTACGCGGCCGCACTGAGGCCTGGAGTCATACTGGTCGACCACAGCGAGGCTGAGAGCAAGACCCTCGACGCATCTGCGGAGTTCCAGCTGGACCTCGATGGCAAGCGGGTCAGCCTACAGGCGCACATCCGTGGCGATGATCGCTCTGTAGAATTGACAGTCTCCGGTGATGTCGACGGCTCAGCACTCGAGTCATATGTGGACGGCCTGACTCAGGAGATAGAGTCGCTGATCAAGAAGTTCGCTGCTATGGATGAGGCCACCCAACAACGTGTTGACCGCGCACTCTTAGCGAAGGCATGTTGGGACCGTGTGATTGCTGGCGTCCTCAAGAAGAGCCCTAGCAGCGACATATATTTCCAGCTCGCGCACGGCCGCGAGATGATAATCAAGGCGACAGAGGGCGAGGATGTTCCTCCAATGGCGCTCACGACCAGTTCGTGGATCTCAAACATAGAGTCATTGCCACAGGACGAGCCGCTTCCCGCCTCCGTGGCGACCGATCTCGCAAAGAAGTGTGTCGAGTGGAAGAAGGAGACTCTGGAGATCTTGCGTCGGTATCTATGATGTCTCTGGTGTGACTGACATCCACATCACTGATGGCCCCCAGCAGTGTCGGTGGTCCGGCGCCGCGGGCTTCAAACCCGTGATCGCGCAAGCGATGAGAGTTCGATTCTCTCTGGGGGCCGCCACTCACGCCATTCAAGACCTCAATATCCCATCCTCGTACAGCCTGCGCCGTAGAATATCGAGTGTTTCGGCCTCTGACAGCCCCTGTCGCAGTGCTGTCTTCAACACCTCTCTCCGCAGCTTGGACAGTCGTTGAGGGTCGCTCCTGGCTGGGTGGTCTCGAATGAAGGCAGCCACCAGACGCCTTGTGGCGACATCGAGCGAGGTGGCCCGCTCGTCTCTTGATGACGATGCCATCATTCTGCCCCTTCCTCTCTCCTCGGTTTCGATGAGTCTTCTGAGTCCACTGACCACTAGTCTCGCAGCCTCGTCCACACCCATCACAGAGAGGTCCGCTGCAGCAATTGGCCGATCCCAGGCATAGCGGAGGCCCGGCGGGTCGAGTCTGTCAGCAATCCTCCGAAGCACCTCCTCCGGAACCTGGCGTCTTCTCTGTCTGTTCCAGCGTAGCGCGACCGCGAGTGGTGTCGTGACGTACACGACGCCAAACGCGACACTCATCCTCTCAGCAACGACCAATAGCTCGTGACGCATGCTGGCGTAGTAGTTCGTGTCATCGTGAATGACTGACTGTCCCTGATCCAGTGTCCTCTCGGCTCGTCTCAACGCCTTCTGCCGCACTGCATGTTCTCGCTCTGGTGTGAAGTTCCTGTAGTACTCGTCATCACGCAGAGCATCGGTGCTGATCAGAGTCGCGGGTCGAAGGTCGTCTGTCAGTTGAGCCAAGACAGCCTCTGCAAGGGTGGTCTTGCCCGATGCTGGAATGCCGCACAGCGCGAGGAGAAACTGTGGCATCAGAGGGTCCACCGAGTCTATTGTCCCCTGCTGTACAAAAGGAGTTTGTGGCCCGCCTCAAGAACGCGGTCCGCCCGGGGCGTTGCGCCACAAGACATACAACGGTTCACGGACGGATTGTTATCTGTAGGCTGCTGGCGAGATCCTTGTACCTATTCCTGACCGTGACCTCTGTGACATTGGATGCCTCAGCAATCTCTCTCTGCGTCCGCCTGTCGTTGGTTATGATGCCAGCAATGTAGAGCGCCGCAGCCGCCAGTCCACCGGGGTCTTTTCCGGCTGTGATCCCCCTCTCACGTGCCATGTCGATTATCTCCATGGCCTTCTGGACCGTACGACCATCGAGCCCGAGGTCGGACGATATTCTTGGCATCAGGTCATTGGCTGACGGGATGGGGACCTTCATCCTGACATTGCGCAGTATCAGCCTCACGCACTGTCCCAACTCCTTTCTGTTGACCCGCGCCTCAGTGACAATCTCATCCAGCTGTCTCGGTATCCGGTGGATGCGACAGGAGAGATAGATTGCAGCCGCCACCATCCCCTCGATTGAACGCCCACGGACCAGTCTTCGGCTTAGTGCCTTCCTGTAGATCAGTGCGGCGGTCTCCTTCGCCTCGCTGGGAACACCGAGCTGCGAGGACAGTCGGTCAAGCTCGCTCATCGCGATTGACAGATTCCGGTGCTGTGAGCTGTGGACGAGTGTGCGAATCTGCCACTTCCTCATCCGATAGATTGCCGCCCGGGAGCTGCCGGATATCGCGCGACCGTTCGCGTCTCTGTCGCTCCAACCGAGAGTCGTTGCCAAGCCCTTATCGGCCATAGTGAGAGTAAGTGGCGAGCCCGTCCTCGCGCGCGCGTTTCTCTCCTCGGTTGTGAAGGCCCTCCACTCGGGTCCGGTGTCCATTATTCTCTCATCGAGGACACAGCCACACGATGTGCAGATGAACTCCCCCCGGGTGTGGTCCTCGTAGAACTCACTGCCGCCGCATATGGAACACACCTGCAGCCCACGTTGTCTCTCTGTCGTAGGTCGCACTGGTCTTGCCATTGTGTCTTCACCATCCAGGTGGTCCCCGCGGGAGATGGCCGCGTGCATAGGACCCGAATAGGTGGTCAAAAGCACGCTCCGAACGGGAAACGCTTGCGTAGCCCGAGCCCGCCGCCTAATAAATCTAAGGATTGACGAAGGAATGCATCACTGTAGAATAGTCAGGAACTGGTCTATGCATGGTGGCACTGTTCTCGATGATGGGCAGCACGGTGGAAAAACAAGATGTCGGGCCCAGCCAACAATCTGTTGAACAGTCTCTGGGGCGATAATGAAGCGGGCCCGGCGCCCGACTGAGCACCGGGCCCGGGGGTGGTGGCGTTGTTGTGATGTGTAACGAGTCCGTCTACTCCAGACAGGACCAGCTCTGGATCGCTGACTCGGGGATCACATGTACATTGTCGTAGAAGACCTGACCAGAGTCAAGCACTGTCTTGTTAAGAGCCACTCGGAAGACACCATCCTCCCTTGAGATGAGATATCCGGCAATGTACTTGACCGGGACCTTTGTCTGTCGGGCCTGCTCCTCAGACAGCGAGCAACACTCGACAACCGGGCTGACGAAGGAGACCTCCACGAGCTTATGGCTCTCACACTGGTCCGCACGCCTGAGCGTCCTGGACCTCTCAATGCGCTCGCGGCCGATGATGTTCTCGATCTCATTATGGTCATAGTGATATGGCTCGCCCGGTATGAGATGTATTGACGGGGACACGTAGAGGACCCTTCCTTGGACCTCCTCCGTAGCACCCGCGCCACGATCCACCAGTCGCCTCTCTTGGCTCTCGCCCACTACGAAGCGCACGTGATAGTGCTTGGCATCTACAGACCTCTCTTCTCCGTTCTCATCTACAGCAACTGTTGCCTCATGCCACACCTCAATGGGGGTAAATGGATTCTCAGTGGAAACTGTCATTCTCTGTCACTTCACAATAGTTAAATTAACTATGGTTATTAGGTCTGTAGAGATATAAGTGTTGCGACCCATCCTGTCATCCGCAGCCTGAATCGCCATCATCGGGTGTCTGTCGTGTTCCAATACATTCTCATCATCAGCACTGTCGTTCTCTTCGGGGCCCTCCACTCGGGCCTCTCAAGTCACCGCGTGAAGTACCGTATCGTAGATAGATACGGCAATCAGACTTACTCTCAGGTCTTCAAGTGGATCAGCATTGTCAGCTTCATCATCGCCTTCCTGTCGATTGGCTACTGGGACTGGCTCTACTTCGTCTACGATCCCGCAGTGATACTCACTCCGAGATTCGTTCTTGCCACGGTGTTGCTCATTGTCGCTCTCGTCGTGGCCTGGCGCGCGTCAGTGGTCATATCGATAAACTCCGCCGCAGACATGCGTAGCGAACGCCTCCCCGACCTCGCCACGGGTGGGATATACTCACGGATTCGGCACCCGCTCTATCTGGCGACCGTGATGATGTTTCTCACGCTGGCCCTGATATACCCGGATCTCCGAGTAGTGGTCTTCGCACTGGGAATGGCCGTATACACAGTGTTTGGCGCGTATCTTGAGGAGAGGAAGCTCATAACGTACTATGGAGATGAGTACCTCCGCTACAGGCAGACTGCGGGATTCCTTCTTCCACGCCTCAGACGACCCCGTGTCCTTGATTCTGCTACTGGCTCTGCATCATCTGCTGAATCTTTGAGAGATGCCGGGACCTCTTGACCGCCTCGGGGCTCACCTCATACACCTTGCCTCTCTCGACAACGAAGTGTGCGGTCTCGATGTCGGTTGTGAAGTGTCTTCTGATGTCTTCAATGACATAGTGCAGCTGGACACAGTGGGGACTACCGTCGACCGTCAGAGCAGTGACTCTCTTTATTCCCGAATACCTCACTATCGACGCAATCTTGAAGCCCGCATGATTGACGTGAATCTCCTCAAGACAGATGTCGAGCACAGCTGGTCCTCCCTCTCTCTGGCGAAACTCCTCAACAACCTCTGGGTATCGGGACATCATACAACTCCCAATTAGAAGCAGGTTTCCCGCCTCTCTGAGACGCCTGTCTCCCACATTTGTCCTCATCAGACACCCATCACAGTCGCAGCCCATGAGTCACCACTTCCTCCGCGGAGCACTCTCCTCATCTCTGTCGCGAATTGGCGTCCGTTCAGCGAGCGGTGCTGCCACACGTGCGACCACATCACCCTCGAACACATAGGTCATTCGGCTGAGTGCGACCACGGCGCCCTCCTGTGTCGTGACCACGGGACTCTTGTCCTGAATGGCGCCCAACGGTTCATTCTGGGACACGACCTCTCCGAGATTGATCAACGGGACGAAGAAGCCCTCCTCTGAGACGTTGACCTTCTGAGCTCTGCCCATCAGCGTGTTCGAGACCTCCATAGGCTCACCGGACACCACGTTCACGACTCTGAGGAGATTCAGGACGGCCTCCTTTACTTCGACTGCGGCCTGCGGGTCCACCTCTCCGCGTCCCCCGCGCATCACAATGGTGAGGGCTGCAATGCCCTCATGTGCAGCCTCGACGGAGAGCGCACCCCTTGTGCCCGGGGACTGGACGACAAGAGGTAGTGCCACTTGGGTGGCAAGATTTCGGACGTGAATGTAGTCCCGATGTAGTGCCACCACGTGGCTGACGCAGGACAGGGTGTCTGTCTCTAGTTGAATGATGTATCGGGCGCTCATTGCCCTTCTCCATATCTCTCGGGCGGTCCTCTCGGTCACGGTGCCTCTCTCGTCACCCGGGAATGTCGAGTCGAGGTCACGGGAGTCGAGCGGCGAGACCGCGGCTCCCAGCCTGAATGCCAGAGGATTAGCCACTGGGAGAACGGTGACGGAGCCGTCGATTCTCTCCTGTGAACGTAGTTCTCTCATTATCAGGTAGCTGGCGTAGACATCTGTAGCTGACAGCCCACTCATACCGGCGACCAGCAGAACGTTCGGCTCGTCTCGTCCGTATGTGTAGAATCCGAGTGTGGTACCAGTCTTCAGGTCAATATCGACAGCGTCAACGCTCGGACTGACCAATGTCTTGTTCTCCTACTGGCGCTGTTCTATCTCTCCACCGTGTCGAATATGAAGGAGTGTAACACAAAGGCACTCGTGCGAGAGAGCGTCCACACTCGTTCTACGTGGGACAGAGGTCGCTCACAGACCGATTCCCGACATGGTCAATGTTCGCTGGCCAAAGCTCTAATAAGGGACTTCTCACCCAACTCCGCACGAGAGTGAGCCAGGATGGATTGCGTTCTCAGATGAGCATCACTGTTTCTGCGAGTCCTTTATAGAGGGCTCTCGCGTTGGCTCATTCGTGCTGTGGACACACAACAATCATAGTAGAGGCCAGTGAAGTTGAGTGACGAAGTGAGCGAGTTCACAAAGATCGAGCAGAAATGGCAGAAGAGATGGGAAAAGGACCACATATTCGAGGCCGACCCAGATCCCACTAGGCCCAAGTTCTTCATCACAGTGCCCTATCCTTACACAAATGGGGCACTGCATATCGGTCACGGGCGGACGTACACGGTCGGCGACCTCATTGCGCGGTACAAGCGGATGCGAGGTTTCAATGTCCTGTTTCCGATGGCGTCTCATATGACAGGCACACCCATTCTGGGCATGGTGGAGCGTATCAAGGCTGGCGACAAGGAGGCCATCGAGCAGTACAAGCGTGACCTGCGGCTCTATCTGAAGACGGAGGAAGAGGTCGAGGCGCAGCTTGCGAAGTTCACTGATCCGTGGGTCACTGCGAAATTCTTTGCGGATGCCATATCCGCCGATTTCAAGGCGCTCGGATACAGCATCGACTGGCGCAGGAAGTTCACAACAGGCGACAAGATCTACAATCAGTTTGTCACTTGGCAGTATCACAAGTTCAAGAAGAAGGGCTACCTCAAGCAGGGCGACTACCCCCTTCTGTACTGTCCGCACTGCGGCAACCCGGTCGGTGAGGATGACCTGCTGGAGGGTACAAACGCGAAGATCAAGGAGTTCACAGCCATCAAGTTCAGCTTTGAGGATGGCTACATAGTGCCAGCGACGCTGCGGCCGGAGACAATCTTTGGTATCACGAACATGTGGATCAATCCCAGTGCCACCTATGTCTGGGCACGAGTCAATGGCGAAAAGTGGTTGATATCAGAGTCCGCAGCCGAGAAGCTGAAACTACAGGCCAAAGAGGTTGAAATTCTGGAGCGTTTTCCCGGCGCAAGGGTCGTGGGAAAGAAATTCAGGGCCATTCACGATGACCGTGAGCTGCCCATTCTGCCTGCAGACTTTGTGGACCCGGACAATGCCACCGGAGTCGTCTACTCTGTTCCTGCTCACGCACCATATGACTACATCGCGCTGCGTGACCTCTGGGAGGATCCCTCTGGGCTGGAGCAGTACGGCATCTCGGCGGAGGATGTCCGCAGCATCGAGATGATCAGTATGATTGACATTGCTGGGTACAGCGAGTTTCCGGCGAAGGATGCTGTCGAGGCTCACGGGATAAAGAATCAGAGCGAGATTGAGGCGCTGGAGGAGGCGACTCAGGAGATCTACAAGGCCGAGTTCTACGAGGGTCGGATGAAGGACAACTGTGGTCAGTTCTCTGGACGCCTAGTCCGGGAGGTCAAGGACGATGTCGTCGCCTGGCTGAAGGCCAACAACAGGGCAGACGTCTTCTACGAGCCGGACATACGTCCTGTCATCTGCAAGTGTGGAAGTGATGTGCACGTTGGAGTCTTTGCTGGCCAGTGGTTCCTCGACTACACAAGCCCGGGCTGGAAGGAGAAGGCTCGTGAGGCCCTAGACGGGATGTGCATAGTCCCCGAGATCTACCGGAACCTGTTCGAGGCGACCTTTGACTGGTTGACACAGCGACCCTGTGCTCGAAAGCGCGGTATTGGCACTCCACTGCCTTTCGACCCAGAGTGGATCATCGAGTCGCTCTCTGACTCCACAATCTATATGGCGTTCTACACAATCGCCCACAAGATCACCAGCAACAAGCTGAGGCCTGAACAGCTGACTCTGAGCTTCTTCGACTATGTGTTCCTCGGCAAGAGACCAGTCGAGAAGGTCGCCGAGGAAACGGGCATCGACGTCTCGCTGCTGAAGGATATGCGCGAGGAGTTCCTGTACTGGTATCCGAATGACCAGCGTCACACTGCACCCTCCCACATAACGAATCACCTCAGCTTTGCCATCTTTCATCATGTGGCCATCTTTCCAAAGAAACACTGGCTGAAGTGCATCAGCTTGAACGAACACGTCAATATGGAGGGGGCCAAGATGTCCAAGAGCAAGGGCAATGTCATCCCTCTCGTCGAGATTCCCAAGAAGTACGGTGCGGATGTCTATAGGACGTACGCGATATCTGCAGCTGAGCCGTCGAGCCTGATGGACTGGAGAGAGCGCGATGTCCCAGCTGTGCGCAATCGGCTGAGGCGCTTCATCGAGATAATGGAGAAGTACTCACGAGGGGAGCCGCACGCCTACTCGAAGAAAGAGAGGCCTACTATGGTGACCCGCTGGCTTCAGTCGCGTGTCAACTCCATCGTCCGTGACGCGACCAAGAGTCTGGACGAGTTCAAGCTACGCGACTACGCTCTGCTGGTGACAACGGAGATGATTCGTGTCATCAATCACTATCTGCGACGCAAGGAGGTACCTGAGGCGGAGCGAAAGGCTGCCATGGCCTATGTGTGCAACATCTGGGTGCGACTCGTCGCCCCAATGACGCCACACATTGCTGAAGAATTCTGGCACAAGATGGGTCGCGACGGGTACGTGTCACTGGCGTCGTGGCCAAAGTCCGACAAGAAGATGATCGACGGGCGTGTGGAACGGGCGTTCTCTGTCGTTGAGTCGACCGTGGCGGACATTCGCGAGATATTGAGTCTCCTCAAGGGGAAGAGTGCCAAGAGAGTCTACGTCTATGTAGCTCCTCAGTGGAAGTTCGATGTCTTGGAGAGTATTCGACAGGCCAACCTGCCACTGGTGATGAAGGACATCATGAAACATGTGATGTCCAACCCTGAGTTCCGCAAGCGTGGCAAAGAGGTTCAGGCGCTTGTCACAAAGATATCAAAGGAGGGCAGCCTGTGGGATCACTCTGCAACTGCAAAGGACGAATTCGAGGCCATCTCGGGGTCGTCCGACTACATTCAGTCCGAGGTCGGTCTTGAGGTGAATGTCCAGTGGGCTGACAGGCCCGAGTATGATCCTGCTGGGCGCGCCAAGAACGCACTCCCCGGGAGAGTATCTCTCTATATCGAGTGAGTGTTCCTCGATATATCACACTGGCCTTGCGGGACCCCAGACTGGCACCAACCTCCATCCCCTCCACTCGTAAGATAAATAGGGTGCTTTCACGATAGAGGCCCATCTTACAAGTCGTGCCCGAGCATGTCTGCCCCTGACTTCTCGTCAGCCATCGACGTGGTCCCCCAATCAACAGGTGTCTGAGGGTCTTCACCATGCCACGATCCGGCTTTCGCCCAAGTATGTTTGTTATTGACATCACGGTCTTCTTTCTGATGCAGCTGACTCCGATGGCCGCATCGCAGATTGTTGCGTCAAACAACGACGCCTATCATCCGGACACTAGTCTTGTGCTTCTCCCCGATCGCTCGGTCGTGCCACAGCCTCCAGGGACTCTCACGCTCACGCCTGTGAGCGGGCCATTGCTATCACCCGTGAGGGTCATGCAGCCGTCCAATGTGGTCGACTTCGAGAAGCGCAAGGCTGAGATATTCGCCTCCGTGGATCAGAACGGGAACAAGATTCACGACGAGCTGGACAGCATTGTCAGGGAGCGCGAGGCTGCGGGAGCCGCTGACGAGCCCGTCCGTGTCATAGTTGCTGTAGAGGATGGCGAGCTCGACCGTGCCACAGGCGAATTCAAGTCGCTTGGTGGCGTCCTGTACCAGAGGTACGAGGGTGCATTCTATGGGTTTGCAGGAGACATACCCTACAGCGCCGTGACAGACGTATCCTCACTCTGGGAGGTCGAACTTGTGGAACGCGATCAGCCAATGATGAGGATGTCTGATCTCAGTACTCTGCTCACTGGAGTCCGGAACTATGTCTGGGACACGCTTGGATACACCGGCGACCCCAACAGTTCAATTGCTGTTCTCGACACGGGAATTGATGATACTCATCCCATGCTCTCACCGTACGGCGACCTTGATTTTGCCAATGCCAAGATAGTGGGATGGCACGATGCCACGGGTGATGGTTCGACCTCTCCTGAGGACATGAACAGTCACGGGAGTCACTGTGCAGGTATTGCTGCTGGTAAGGAATACGCCTCAGAGACTGGTGACGGCCGTATTCAGACGACGTGGGGAATCAAGTATCCGTACTCCTCGCTCAGCGGAGGAGCGTCAGGCTATTTTGTCTATTACATTGACGTGAAGTCGCCTGGCCTTGTGGAGGTCAAGACCCTCTGGAGCGGCACCTCCGGAGTGATGAGCAATGATGTCATCCTCAGAACACCTAACGGGACCTACGCCGACCACGTCGTCAGCTCCGCATCGCAGAGGGATCTGAGCGCGCTGGCTAATGCCACGGATATTGGGTTGTGGTCCGTGTGGATTCACGTGTCATTTCCTTCTGGCCTGAATCAGGAGTTCCGTGCCACTGGCGTCAATACCTATCCCTACGACTCGCCAACCGACGGTCATCTGCGATTCAGTGGAGTCGCCCCTGACACAAAACTGGTCAGTGTGAAGGTCTTTGACAACACTGGTTCCGGCTCGTCGACGGACTTGGTCAACGGCCTCGACTGGGTGTATAACAATGCGGAAAAATATCACATCACTGTGGCATCGATGAGCCTTGGATTCTCGGATACCGTTGCCTCAGTCGACTCGGCCACCGCGAAGCTTGTCTCGAAGGGAATAGTCACCTGTGTCAGTGCCGGCAACGACGGGCAGGGCGCCAACAACATCAATACGCCCGGGCATGTCGATGAGGTGATCTGTGTTGGTGCCACTGGCGATCACAATCAGGTGACATCCTACTCATCTCAAGGTCCTGGTCATCTCAACACCCAGAAGCCTGACCTCGTCGCTCCGGGTGGCGTGTCCTCACAGGGCGCGATTCTCTCTGTCGACTCCAATGACCAGGAGGCGGACGGTGCGTTCTCTGAGCAGCAGCCGAATGATATGGCAATAATGCAGGGAACGTCAATGTCATGTCCGTATGTCGCTGGCCTTGCAGCACTCCTTGTTGATGCGATGGGCGGGTACAGTAGCTGGACCTATGATAGCACCGCGAATCCGTTCACCGTGAAACAGATACTGATGATGACGAGCTACGAGGTATGGTCACACGACCGCGGAGGGAAGGATGTCGTTGAGGGCTATGGTCGTGTCTGTGCTGATGCTGCTCTCGAGGCGTACCTCTACGAGCATGTCATCGGCACCGCCGAGACTGGGACAATCGTGACTGGCGATGCCGGCCGCAAGGCTTGGGCCCGACATATGTCTCTCACGGCGGGGACCATCTACACGTTCGATCTTGATGTACCTGCGATGGCCGACTTTGACCTCTTCCTATATGACGGGGCCTACGACACGTATGGGGAGCCCGTCCTACTTCGTCGATCGATCAACTTCGCCCCTGGTGCCTCAGAGCACATAACATTCACCCCCTCGACCAGTGGCACGTATTACATCGTAGTGAAGTACGTGACTGGAGAGGGCGGTACATTTACTCTCTCCAGTCGGTCTGGCACGTCGTTCCCATCGGTGAGCTTCAACAACCCCGCAGAGAATGATGTCCTTACTGGCTCTCTGACCGTTCAGGTGTCAGCCAGTGGAACTGGCCTCTCGTCTGTCGAGCTCAGGTTCTGGAACGACACGTGGATTGACATAACGAGTGGCTACAACTCTGGCACGGGCTACTACGAGTACACTATGAATGTGTCCTGCATCGAGACGGGAAATGTGACGTTCGTCGCACGTGCAACGTCGCCGAGTGGAACAAGCTATGCCTCTGTCAACGTGTACGTGTCTACGTCGAGTCCGCAGATTCTCCTAGTCGATGATGACAATGGTGCCTCCTATGAGAGCTACTACAAGGCCGCATTGGAGGATCTGGGGCTCAAGGAGAACGTCGCATATGATGTGTGGACAGTGTCCTCGGATGGATCTCCCTCTGCATCAAAGCTTCAATCCTACGTGATAGTCATATGGTTCACGTCTGACGACTATCAGACAACACTCTCCGACACTGATAGGGCCAACCTGCAGACCTTCCTCAATGGAGGCGGCAAGCTGTTCATCTCGGGTCAGGACATAGGATACGACTCGTCAAACAGTAACTGGGAATCATGGATTCAGACCTACCTCCACGGCGACTATGCCAACAATGACGACACGAACGGCAACGCGGTCAATGGTGTGGCGGGTGATGCTGTGTTTGATGGGGTCAGCTACTCTCTTGGCGATGGAGATGGCGGTGGCAACAATGGCTATCCCGATGAGATCTCGCCCATCAACGGTGGCATTCAGTGCCTCACTTATGATGTCACCGGGACACCCGGTGCCGCTGTGAGATATGCTGGCACCTACAGAGTGGTCTATTTCGGTTTCAACTTCGAGGCGATATCCTATGCCGCCGACCGCACTGATGCGATGGACCGGGTGCTGGACTTCTTGGGTCTCGATTTGGCCCCATCCCTGCAGGTCTCATCTCCCTCACGATTCTCTTGGGTGTACTCGCCTGTGACTGTGAGCTGGACTGCAACCGATGACGTGTCGGTCTCGTATGTCGAGGTCTACCTTGACGGCCAACTAACGGCACACGTCACCAACAGTTCAGTGCAGGTGACTGTCAGCGAGGGCAATCACACACTCCGTGTGGTGGCCGTTGACTCCATTGGCCAGATAACGGTGCGTCAAGTCATCATCTATGTTGACAACACCGACCCCACAATCACCTTTCTGTCACCAGCCGCGGGTGCTGTGGTGAAGAGCGGCACCACCGTCGATGTCGACGTATCGGACGAACATCTTGATACTGTCTACTACAGATGGGACTCGAGAGTCTGGCAGGTCTTCACGTCACCATATGACACCGTGGTGCCCTCTGGTGATGGCCCTCACACGCTGTACGTGAATGCAACGGACCTTGCAGGCAATCTTGCAGCATCCTCCCGGCAGTTTGTCTGTGACGACACGGCGCCCACCATCACTCTAGTCAGTCCAGCTGCAGGCAGTGTTCAGCAGAGCGGGGTCACCGTTGACCTCGACGTGTCAGACGCGCACCTCAGTACTGTGCGCTATCACTGGGACTCTGATGCTTGGGCGGACCTTCCAGCACCCTTCGACACCACAATCCCGAGCGGCGATGGCGACCATACACTCTATGTCAACGCGACTGATGAGGCTGGCAACTATGCGCTAGTGTCCTATACCTTCACGACCGACGACACTCAGCCCACCGTCACTCTGATCTCACCCGCGAACAACACAGTTCAGTCTGGCGGCACCACAGTGGACCTCTCTGTCTCGGACCTGCATCTCAGTACCGTCTACTATCGCTGGGACTCGGGATCCTGGGCTGTGCTCCCCGCCCCATACGACACTCAGATTCCCGAAACCGAAGGGATGCACATTCTGTACGTCAATGCCACAGATGAGGCTGGCAACGTCCGGCGCGAGACGTACGTCTGGACAGTACCGTCAACAGGCAGCGCTCCGTCGGTGTGGTTGGTCTCCCCTCCTGACGAGAGTGTGAACCAGAGCGGTACGACGATTGACCTGAACATCACAGATGCTGATGGCGATCTCGGCACCGTCTACTACTGGTGGGACATTGGGTCGCCCGCAGTGCTGCCGTCTCCATATGACACAAGTCTTCCATCCGGCGATGGTCCCCACACGCTCTATGTAAACGCTACAGACAGCGCTGGCCACTACACGTACGTCAGCTTCTCGTTCATCACAGACGACACACCACCATCAATCACGCTCGACTCTCCACCCGACGGGTCTGTGATACGGTCGGGCACGACCGTGTACTTCAACGTGACCGACTTGAACTCCATAGTGAGCATACTGTACGCCTGGGACGCCGCCGGGAATCTATCGCTTCCTGGTCCTTACAACAAGACCACCTACAATGTGAGCACCTCGGGTCTGTCGGAGGGTCTACATACGCTCACGCTCTACGCCACAGACGAGGCTGGCAACGAGGCCTCGGCACAGTATACATACACGGTGGATGACACACCGCCCTCAATCACGCTCGTTTCACCGCCTGACGGTTCCGAGATTCAATCTGGGACGACAATCGACCTTGATGTGACTGATCCGCACACTGTGCAGCAGGTACTGTACAATTGGGATGGAGGCTCTAACGCTTCGCTCTCAAGTCCGTACGACGTGTCAACAACTGGTCTGTCTGAAGGGTCTCATACTCTGAACGTCTATGCAAGCGACGGGCCCGGGAACTGGGCATTTGCATCGTACTCCTTTGTAGTCGACGATACTCCCCCAAGTGTCGTACTGAACTCGC
>JAGSHN010000020.1 GCA_029855935.1 Candidatus Thorarchaeota archaeon
CGAACTGAGAGAAGACTACGCTGAGGTGTGGAACAACCTTGGTGTCCTCCTCGCCAGACAGGAGCGATGGGAGGAGGCTGAAACAGCACTCCGCAGGGCCATCGAACTGAGACCCGATCTTGCTGAGGCGTGGTACAACCTCGGCCTTCTGCTCAAGCAGATGAAGCGATGGGAGGAGGCCGTAGAGGCATTCCGCAGAGTCGTCGAACTGCAACCAGACGATGCTAGGGCGTGGGGCGCCCTCGGCGGTCTCTTCGCCGGAGAGGAACGATGGGAGGAGGCTGAAGAGGCATTCCGCAGAGTCGTCGAACTGAGACCCGATCTTGCTGAGGCGTGGTACAACCTCGGCAACCTGCTCGATGAGCGGAGGGAACGATGGGAGGAGGCTGAAGAGGCATATCGCAGGGCCGTCGAACTGAGACCCGATCTTGCTGAGGCGTGGTACAACCTCGGGGTCCTGCTCGCCGAGCAGAGGGAACGATGGGACGAGGCTGAAGAGGCACTCCGCAGGGCCATCGAACTCAATCCCAATCTTGCTGGGGCGTGGTACAACCTAGGTCTTGTCCTTCTCGAGCAAGGGGAAATGGAGCCTGCTACCCAAGCGCTCTCCGCTGCGATCCGACTTCAGCCCAGTCTTGCAGAGCCGTGTCTAGGACTTGCGGAGAAATGGGTGAAAAGTGGGCAATACGAGAAGGCAGGGGCCGTGTATGATGCAGTCTTTCATTCAACCTCAGACGAGCAAATCAGAGAGCGTACCGAATAAGAGCTCGATAAGGAAAGTCGAATGAGATACTTGCTTTGCTGGGTGCCGCAACGGCCACGGATTGAAGATGGCCTTCTCCAGAAGGCCCAAATACCACAGAAACACCCAGAAATCCTGAGATGTTGTCACGTTCTCTTCTCAACGGGATCATTGCGCTCATCATAGTGCTGGGGATAGTTGCTGCAAGTCTCTATTTCGTGACTGTCATCAATCAGGGCAACACCCCGACTGAGACGACTCCCACAACGACAGGCACCCCGCCCGCAATTGGGATAGTCGACCCATCCGACGGCGCCACTGTGAGCGGGCTGGTGAACATAACCTTTGTCGCCGATGACGAGGATGGTATCCTCTCTACGGAGATACTGATTGACGGAGCGGTCAGGGCGAACGCCACAACAATGATCTGGAACACCACGCTGGAGAACAACGGCAGGCACAGGATCGTCTGCAGGGCCACCGACATCGAGGGCACGCCCGGAGAGGCCTCCGTCACGGTCACTGTGAACAACACCCGTGTGGTTCCCGAGACCATCACAGAGCCCATCAAGGTGATGACCTACAACATCTGGGAGTCTGGCCGAGACCCCGACTGGAAGCAGGTGATGTTCGAGGAGAATCCCGACATCGTGGTGCTGATTGAGACCGGCCGGTTCGATGACTCTCAGGACGCCCTTCTCAACCGGATTGTCCTCGAGTTCAACACTCACTTCTCTGACGAGCTCCCGTATCAGGGTTACACCGCGGAGGGCATAGACTACACCACTGATGGCGAGGCCATCCTGAGCAGGTATCCAATCCTGGAGTTCAACCAGATACCGACCGTGAAGCTGGATGACGGCTCATCCTACGATGTGACGCACGACTTCATCGAGGCGGTCGTGAGAGTCAACGGCACGGACATCCACGTGATCGGTGGTCATCTCAAGGCGATGGAGGGCAGCAACAATCAGCATCGCCGAGAGGTCGAGACCGAGGGCATCATCAACTATATGGACGACCTGGGAGATGTCCCGATCATCTTCCTCGCAGATATGAACTCCTTCTCGCCCGATGACACTGGTGGCCACGCACCACCGCCGACGACTGTGGACCTGGGCTACGGACCCCTGACAATGATGCTCCGGCCAGACGACCCGGTCTACGGACAATACTCGTCGAAGGTTCACACATTCATCGACGTCTTCCGCACCCTGAACCCCGATGACCCCGGCTACACCTATCCTGAGATTGGTAGGATCGACTACGTGATAGTGAACCAGCACTTTGCGGGGCTGGCCATCAACTCCACTGCCGGCGACACTCCTCACGCGGCCACAGGATCCGACCACTACTCGGTCGACGCGTTCCTGAAGGTGCCTCACCAAGCTGATCACCGTCCCATTCTTGCTTCGCCAAACTACAGTCTCATCTTATTCCCGAAATCTCGTCCCACGCCATGTCAACATCCCATCGGATTTCCGCACGTGAGCGAAGACGAGACACGATACTTGTCACACACGATAATCAAGTGCTTGCCTTGTTTTCTTGCCTTTCGTACCGGAACCTCACACGAGTAAGAGTGCAATGGCAACCGTCAGCCTTAGACCCAGCTGGAGAAACGAAGAGAAAACATAAGTGGCGAAAGCAATTCAAGGGAAGCATCAATGCAGGGGTATTCGTAGACTAGGGATGAAACAGAGTGTACTACTGGAGTTCAGTTGATTCAAGCTCGCCTTGTGGGGGTTTCTTGTATCTAGCCGCAAAGACTTGGGAACTCCTACAGGGGGCTCCATGGCTTGGAATCAGGATTGGTGAGAACTCTATCACGGATTTCAACTTGCTAGCATTGCAGCATCTGTACCCTAGCCGGATAGTGACTATTGCGTATGATCAACGGTGGCGCGAACCCAAAACCGGAGCAGACTGGGAATGGTGGCTGACAGACAAGCAGTGGTGGATTGGGCTCCGGGTTCAGGCAAAGAAGATTGGTTCGCTGCGTCTTCGCTATCCGGCACTGACATACTCCCAAAACAAATCTAGTAATCAAATAGACATACTAATCTCGGAGGCGTGGAAGAGTACCCCGCCGAGAATACCAATCTACGTCTTCTACAACTACTGGAACAATCCTGACGCTTCCGCGGTGAATGATCGCCTCCGACAAGTACTCGATAGAACGTGTCGGGCCCGATGCGAAGGTGGAGTGGTATTTCCCCCAAGGCTACCAGGTCCACCTCTTTCTCCTATCTGTTTCTTGCGTTGCCCAAGTTGCGCACCGGTCATCCACTTTCCTCAAATGTTCGGTTGTGCAATGAGCCGGGCCGAGGCCGTGAGGGCCATCCTCACTGGAAGAGGAAACTGGCTGAAGGAAATAGCAAAGACGATGTACCCGTGGTGCCATCTTGTCTGTCAGTGTAGGCCAAGTTTCCCTGACCGGAGTCGAGCTGGATTGCCGTGGAGAGCCTTGGATTTTCTCCGTCTAATAATGCGAGATGACGTTGAAAGATTTCCTTATGACACGGTCATAACTCAAGAGCCTCCGGACTATGTTGTCAAGCTTGTGAGGCACGAAGAGCTTTCTTTAGGCGACTGGGAGCACGCTGGCGTCAACAGGATAGTGGTAACCTCTGACTGGCGATTAACTGAACCAGAATAGAAAAGGCTGTCTCACGCGCTCCTAGGGAGTTCCTCGGTACCTTCTTGGAACACGCAACACTTGGAGCTGGGAGTTACAACGGTGAGATTGCAGTCACTGCAATGTCGGACGGTGCTGCCACGTTCCCATTGTTGCCCACAAACCGTCTACCTCGCCGTCGCGGTGTCTATCTGAACTCTCTCCCGAAACTTCTCGCAGAGCTCAGACACGGCTGCATTCGAACTCCGTTCGAAACCTCAGCCGGGCTCGGATTGAATTGTAGCTCAGAGGAGTATCCAAAGATGTGTGGAAACGCTGAATGGTTCCCGAGTCAGCCAAGCAATATCACTCTGACAATTCAATCTAGACATCCTTAATGACCGGGGGATGACAACCTGATTGCACTTTGGTGATACAGACGGATGCGAATCCAACAGGAACTCCGGCCCACATTCCGTCGCAGGCAAGCATGCAGAGAAGACGGAAGACTATGCACGCATTTCCAAATGCCCACGCAGAACGGCACTGTTCACAGTTGACGAAGATCGACGTTTTTCCGAAACAACCACGGGAATGCTCAGGATGAAGATCAAAGAATGGGGAAACGTTGCTTGCAAACAGGAACGTCGATGATGAGGGATATGGCGGATGTGGAATGCTCCGGTTGAGAGCCAAAAAGTATGGTCGGGTCCCTCTGTGGTGAGGGACCGCTTTGGGAGTCCGGCGGCGAACAGGAGAGTCTGCTGCGTGCAGATGTCAGTAGACCTCTCGTGGACTGCGAAGCAGGCGCTCGGGTAGCTTTCCTCCCTCACCGAGAATCTCGAGCTCGTGGTCGCGGCCGTATCGACCGCCGTCGCTACAGAGGAAGCCGGACTTGACTATGCTACGGGCCTGCCTCTCGGCAGCCCTGCGCGTGATCATATTGATGTGCGCCGGCACCGACATTATCAGCTTCTTCTGTGACTCGTCAATCACGAGCAGAATCGTGTCAGGGCTCTCCCTCTTTGTCGTCTCCTTAAACTTAGAGGTGCTCTCATCGAACTCTAGGTACCAAGGCATGACTCACAGAGCCTCCCAATCGTCGATACTTGTTCTGAGGATTACTTGTCGGTATTTATCTGATTCTAGGGCGTCTTTCACGCTCCCGCGGCGTCCCCGTGAGCCCTATGAGAGAAGATGAGCCGTGCCGCAGTGAGCACAGACGATGGCCTTCTGACCCTCCTCAGGAACTGGGAGAGGAGCGCCGCAGTTCTGGCACCTCAGAGCCGTCAGCTCGTGCTTCTCCGTAGGCGGTACCGTCAGTCGAAACACTCTGTCGGCGATGTCCGCCAAGGTCTTGCCGACCCTTGCCGCAGCTGCAGCGATGGCACTACGCTCAGGATCAGTCAGAGCGGCGAGCCCAACGGCCTTGAAGAAACCGTCAATGGTCTTTCCGACCTTGCCCACCAGAGCCGCCGCCTTGTACGCAAGGACATCACTGACGTAGAGCTCTGGGAGCTCGCTGTCGGGGTGGCCGGGTATCTGGTAGCCGTGTCTCCAGTCCGTTCTCTCCTTCCTCAGTCCCGCAATCTCGTGGCCACAGCTGGGACATACCAGCCTCCATCCCTGAGTCCGAAACAGCCCCTTCTTTACCTTCTTCTCCCCCACGTTGTACCAGCATCGTTTGTGAGCGGTCTTTCCGCAGCTCGGGCAGGTGAACAGGTGGTAACGCTCGGGCCTCAGTCTGACGGGGCGGCCAGTGTGCACCTCTGCATACTCAAGGTCAGCATTCCTGTAGTTGAGGAGATATCTGCCACAGATAAAACAGACCTTGCCGTCCAGTTCGCGAAGCCGTTCAACATCGTACTTCAATGGGGCTCACCGACGGCACTGGTAGAGATTCGCCAATAAAGCCTTGCCTACTACCAATCATCGACTCCAAGGCTCCTGAATGCCTCAGTGTTTCCTGCCGAGAGCCCTGCGAGCGGATTTGGCAAGATTCTCACAGACTCTCCTCGCTGTACGTATTGGCCTGTCTGGCTACGACTCGAGTGCCGTGTATCTGTCAACTCATCAGCCGACTCTACATTCTCCGACGAACCCCAGCTCGACCACCCGGCGCCTCGGCCCATCGCATTCAACGAACAAGACCCTCTGCCAGGTGCCCAACACAGGATGGCCGTCACGTACGATCAGTGAGACACTCATTCCGAGGACACTGGTAATCAGGTGGGAGTGCGCATTGCTGTCCACGCGGTCGTGTTGG
This sequence comes from Candidatus Thorarchaeota archaeon, assembly GCA_029855935.1. Lineage (GTDB taxonomy): Archaea > Asgardarchaeota > Thorarchaeia > Thorarchaeales > Thorarchaeaceae > B65-G9. Next base: position 5,626 of record JAGSHN010000020.1, read on the forward strand.
TAGCCGCGTCCCTTCGGAATCAATCGTAGGAGAACCGTCTCGAAATCTTTCATCAGTCCGTGTTCGGCCTCGTTGACAGTGAGACCCGCAGTCGTGTGTCTCGTGGAGAGTGTGAGAAGTCCGTTCAGAGCTCCACGTTGGCGTACCCACTCGTCCACTCTTGAGGTTATGTCGATCACTTCGACCTCTCGACTTGAACTGACAGAGATCGAGCCCGTACGGAACTCCATCTTCAACCACAACTTGGACAACATCACGGCGCGTGAAATCACTTTCGAACCACCTGAATTGGCTGAGAGGACACAGACCCTTCGCAACGCTGTGCAGATCGGCTCGGTTGCCGCTTGCTCACCAGTCCGCGTCTCTGTTGTCGCAGGAACGGAGAGGCGTGAGTTGAGGAGAGATGTGTCTTCAGAGGGCGGCTGGCTCTCTCTTCCTGATGACGCCGAGGGATTGGAATCTCCGGGTCACTTCTCTTCTCACAACTGAGTTAGGCGCGTGTGGCGAACTCCCCTGAGGCCCGCCGACCCAAGTTCTGGTACAAGGACCCGATTGTCTGTCATGCGAAGACCCTTGAGACTGGAAAGAGTCATCAAGAACCACCAACATAGCACGTGCTGTATCACATCGGACCCGAGCGAACTACTGCAGACCGTGCACCCCAGAAACTGTCCGCGCGGGTTCGATCTGGCCCGGAGGACCTATGGTTGCATACTCGGGGTGAGAGGCGCGATTTCGTAGTGGGAGCAATTGGTGGAGTCGCCCTAGTCGTGCTGATGAGCATCTATCTCTACCCCCACCTGATCGCGATGTCGGTCCTGTTCTCTATCGTCTACGCCTTCTACGGCACGGTTGGAATAATCAATGTTCTCGACAGAGTCTTCCGGGATGAACGCGTGGTCACATCGCTGTCGTTACTGGCGTTGCTGGTCTTGTACGTCATGCCAGTGCTTCAGTTCGGTTCGAGTCCCGGCACGGAGGTCCCAGGCTACGTGGACATACGCTCTCCAACCGACTTTGTCATGTCCATCATCCTGCTGGTGAGGATCTTCGCCTTCGTGATGGGTCTGGGCTGGGTCCTCTTCCTGTGGTTCTCCAACAGCGCGCTGAACGCCCTGGCCAAGCTGCAGGAGATGGGGCCGACTATGACGGGATTTGGTGCGGTCCTGTACACGTTTGGTGGAGTCCTCCTGTACCTCGCACTGCGGACCTGCGTGGTTCTGCTGACAGGCCTCTACGAGATGGGAATCTTCGCAATACCGGTTCCTCCTGATGCAGTGCTCAGTGCGCATCTGCTCTGGATTCCAGCTTCCATGCTCGCTGTCATCCTGAGAAGCCAGGGGCAGGTGCCGCTGATGCCCAACGACACCGCGACGGCTGACAAGTCTGTGAGACTTCGTCTGTATCTCGGGATCTGGTTACTGCTTGTGGGAGACTTGTTCTGGGGACGGGGAGTCACAATGCCACTGTGGTTGTTCATCGGTGCCGCACTCATAGCTCGGGCCATAGAGACGATGGCGACAACTGAGGTCAACTAGGCACAACATCCTGAGGTCACCATTCAGAGACAGTCGCTTCATGGCGGCGAGGACAGACGCCGTCTCAACCTATTCTGAGTTCACGTGAGGCTGCGCCAGAGGACTCTGGGGGCTGACCCCTGTGGGTGTGTCCTCCGTTCAACCCACGTCGATTGAGTTGACAACAGGACCCAACGCAGAGGTCTCGGACGAAGCACAACGCAGATGTTTGACCTGTAGAGGGTACGATGCACTCGCTGTGCTGAGACCGAGAACAACTGTCTATGCTGTTGGGCACGCGGAACCCACAGACTACCGCGCTACCCAGATACCCTCACAGGGAGAGCAGGCAGTGAGAGAATTGATAAACTACAGGATGACTACCATAGCCAACTATGTTTATCAAGACCCCGGTGGAGATTGCGCCAAACTGCGTGGTGTGTTCCGAACCTGCCGACCGCGCATTGGAGTTCTTCGACCCTCTCGGTAAGTGCCAAGTCCCTATGTGCGAGAGACACACCCAAGAGGCTGTGGCGCTGGCCAAGCGCCGCATCGCGAGGACCTATGTGCTCATCGTGCTGGGATTCGCTGTCACCACGTTTCCATTGTACTCTCTGATCTACCTGGCGACATCTTCTCAACCCTTGACCTTCGCCGCGCTCGGCGCGACACTGGCGGCGATCTCGTGGCTGGCATCATATTACTTTGCGCGCAGCGAGAATCCGTTCTTGGCGAGGGCAGTTTCTCCGGCGATAGTCACTCGCGTGGCCCCATTTGTGATCAGGACTCTGCCGCCGACCGTTCCCGTACTGGCCGCGATCGTGTCACCCATTCTGGCTGTCCCCAACACGGTCCTGCTCACCATCGCCCCCGAAGATGTAGTCCTGCTGATGCTCGTGGTTCCTCTTGGCGTCGGAATGGCTGCGCTTGTGGTGTTGAGACACTGGTCCTTCGAGTCACACTCTTGGTGGTGGCGAAAGGTGTTCCGGGTTCGGCTCTTTATGCGGGAGGAGGGTGTGACAGCCGAACTCCCCGACAATGTGGTCATCGAAAGGGGGGTAGCTAGCGACTCATTCGAAGATGGCCACCATGTGGACTGAGGTCACAAAAGAGTGTGAACAGAGATTCAAATGGGCCTTCAGGGCAATCTCAAGACCCGGTGCGATTAAGTTATTAGCAGGTCCCAACGCGCAGGTTGCGGACGGAGCGCGACCCAGATGTTCGAGCTGATTGAAGAGAAAGAGTCACTTCCGGCACTGAGGCCGCGGACGACGGTCTATGCAGTCGTCCATGCGGAGCCTGTTGACCATCGCGGCAGTGAGGTCTCACCGCGCGGAGAGCAGCAGATCAGGGAGCTGATAAACTGCAGGATGATCACCTCCGCCTCGGCGATCTACTCCGCGCCCGGAGGTGCCTCGGAGTACACAGCTGACCAGCTCTCATCGGAGTTCAGTGCACCCGTCAAGGTGATAGAAGAACTGGCAGACTTGAGTGTCGGCAAGGCCTCAAGGGACGATGACAGGCTGGGAGAGGAACTAGCCAAGATGTGGGACGACCACGACTACGTTCCGCCCGGCGGGGAGTCGCTCGAGCAGGCCACTGAGCGCATATCGCACGCGGCAAACAAGATCGCCTCCTGGCACAGCGTTGACAGTATCGTCATCGTTGTGTCTCCGTCTGTCGCTGTCCTCTTCAACAGCCTGGTGACAGGTGCTCATCCCACGCTTGAGGACTGGCTCGCTATGGGCCACGCCTCCTGTGCCATCCTTGAGCATCACAGGACAAGCTGGTCGTTGCTCAGTCCGTTCGACAACACGTTTCTCTCGCAACCAACGACCGTTGTAGATGTTCTTCCAGAGGCGACGCGTCGACGCCTTGGCGTCCCTGATTCTGACTAGTCTGCGTACCCGCTGGACGTATCAAGTGTACCCTGACAGAGAGAGATGATACCATTGGCCGTGACGGTGCCCGAGCTCCGAGAACACTTCGTAGGCCTTGCGTCACCAGAAAAAGAGGGAGGAAGGAGGCAAGAGCCTCCTGCCAAGTCTGTACTATCAGCCGCGTCTGCGTCTCAGCACGAGAACGATGACGATCACCGCGACTACGCCACCGACAAGCACGTAGCTGCCAACCGTCAGCCTGGGCGTGGTGCCGGACGGTGTTGTGGTCGTCGTGGGAACGGTCGTGGTTGTAGTCGTTGTGGTCGTGGGCGTTGTTGTTGTCGTCGTCGTTGTGGAGGCACTACCAAGGGAGCTGGAGTAGGAGACAAATACTGGGTCACAGATTATCTCCTCGCCGCCCCAGTGGTCGTAGCCGGCCGTCATGAACAGCATCGACGCCTCCACATTCCAGTCGGTGATCGTCTCACCGTTGTCAGACTCGTAGATCAGGCTGAAGGCGCCAATCGGTGCCGTGGACGACCCGGAGGTGTAGACGTTGGTGAAGTTGTCGCCGCCCCAGGTGTACGGCAGGCCGCCCATGCTCACATTCGCGAACGGGGTGTCCTCAGATCCGAACTCGTAGTATGATGCATTGACCGAGTCGCTGTTCGGATCGGTGACGGGCCGCTCTCCAGCACGATAGACTGTTCTAGTTGCGGTCCCCAGCACGCCGAAGAAGTTCACGGCCAGACCGTAGCCCTCGAGGACGGTGTTGTTGAACTCGTCCAGAGTCCACTTGCCGAAGCGCTGGTCTACCTTGAACGCCACGGCGTGGTTCCACGTGGTCGGGTCATCTGGGTCGTAGTTGACCATGTTCACGTTGAAGTGGATGTCGAAGGACATCTCCTCGACGTGGCCGTGCGTTATCCAGCTGTCGAAGTCCGTTGGGTCGAGACCCAGCGATCCCTCATACGACTGGCGCAGATCCCACGGACTCCTGATGCCATCAGCGTTCGACACCTGAAGCGGGAACAGCGTGACGTTCACATCATAGATGGAGATTCCGAAGGTGACCTCCGTGTCCGGGCTCACCTTGACGTCACCAGTGCCGTTGGTCGCACCAAAAGGCTGGCGTAGCTCCACCGAGCCGACAGCATCAATCAGGACAACGTGTGTGACCTCGTCAGTGACGACCTTGCCATCCTCGATTGAGAAGTCTGGCGCGCTGGGTGAGGCACCAGTTGGAGAGTCCTTGAACAGCAGCAGGCCTGCGTACTGGGCACGAAATGCGGCCCACGTTGTGCTTGTGGCACTTGTTGCCACCTGGAACCACTGCTGAGTGCCCCAGGCGAACCACGTTGTCTCCCAAGAGTTGCCCTCGATGCCAGCAATCTCAGACAGATCGAGTGTCCGGTTCTTGGACAGCCACGCAATCCACTCGTATCCGGGCTGCGGGATGTCGTTGTCCATATCGGCCCACAGGGTCTCCTGAATCTGGGCCATCTCAGTTGCATTGACCGGGCTGAAGTCACCAGCGTGGAACCAGTAGAAGTTCTCAGCCGCCTCAAACTCGATCACGAGTTTGAGAACGCCCATCCAGCTTACCGAGTGAAACTCGTCGCCGGGCACACCCGGTGAGGGCTCGAAGTCCACTCCAACGGCCATGCCGTTGACCGTGACGTTACCCCAGTCATGCCATGTGGCCGTCCGCTTCACGAAGTACTGGTCCTCGGTGGTGAAGATATTGCCGTCAAGGTCCAATGCTCCTTCATCGGTGACGGTCCACTTGGGCTGCTCCCAGAACCTAACGTCGCCAACGATGAACTGCTGTGGCGTCCACAGTATGTCGCCCTGGATCTCATCGACGGCGTAGTAGGCCTGCGACCAGTTGAGGGGTGGCCACAGAACCCAGACACCCGAGCCAGACTGCGATACGTTTGCCTGGTAGAAGAGCCGGTACCCTGTTGTGACCCTGGTACGGTCAACCTTCATCGACGGTGCTGTGCTCTCGAAGCGCAGCGTGACAAAGAATGTTGAGAGCTCATCGCCCACAGACAGCCCGTAGTCCAAGACTGTGATCATAGAGCTACTTGTCTCCGTGGTCATTCCGACGTAGTTCCTGTCTGCATCGTAGTAGAACGTGGTCACTGTTGAGTTCGAGTAGGCAACGTCGTTCCGGAGGTCAACGGTCACGGTGTGGCTGATCTGGCTGTGCCAGAAGTGCGTCTCGTTGTTGCCATTTCCTCCGCCCTCGACGATTATGGTGAAGTTGTCCCGAATGATATGCACCCAGTAGCCGTCGAGGTCAATCGGATTACCGTGCTGGTCTTCGAAGGCATGGCTCTGGTTGACGAAGACGTAGTAGCTTCCATTGACCTTTCCACCTGGGCCGTAGATGTCGAGCGTCACATTCAGAGTGTCACCCTGAAGTGCCCGGTGGACAACGACTCCGTCCTTCTTCACGTTGCCGTAGATGAAATGCTTGTCGAATGCCAGCCTGACGGTGTTGTGCAGAGTTATCTCAGGACGTGCCTGCAACACCTCAGCGTCCTGGTTCAGCACCCGCCAGAAGTAGGGGTCGGCCGTGATAGTCCCGCCGACATCGTGTGGATCGGGATTCATGTCGGTCCGATTGGTGAAGTGGGCGTACCACGCGACCTCAGCACCGTCGTGGAGGATCTCTGTCTTCTCAAGGGCAAAGTAGGGACTGATGTCAATCGACTCGTCGTACATCATGTCGAATGACAGTACCCACACGTGATAGACTATGCTCCACTGCCACGTGACGTTCGTCACGTAACCAGCAAGAGCGTAGGCTCCCGTCGAGTTGTAGACGAGGTTGATGAACGGGAAGCTCAGGTTGGCCGTTGTCCACGTTGTGCTGAAGGAGTTTATGTCGTCGGGAATCTGGACCGGGTTGTTGATCAGATACTGCTCCTCGAAGGTGAACGGACAGATTGGCACCCTCACGAGACCGAACGGCTCGTTGGCTCTCACTCTGAAGACGAATGTGTCATTCGCCCCCACATAGTGGAGCAGGTCACCCGCCACATCCGTGATCTCCGCGTAGAAGTACCGCGGGAATCCGAAGAGCCTACGCTCGACCCTCTTGTCGAGACCAATCGGCGGGCTCTCGAACTCACCACGCTGGATCCTTGCGAGCCACGACAGTGACACGGGTCGGCCCTCGGTGTCGGTCGCCTGCATGCCGGTCCAGAAGATCATCGGGCCAACATCGATCTCGAACCTCACGGCGAACATTATCACATAGACGCCGCCACCCTCGCCGTACTGAGACGCCGTGGTGTTGAGGCTCAAGAAGTCAGATGGCTGCGGCTCCTGCGAACCGGCCTCGTATCTGAAGCACAGCCTGTTCCACTCATCCGCGGTCGCGTTGTACTGAAGAACGAATATTGGCGACCTCGGGATGTGGCCTGTGCCCCAGAACAGCACCGAGTCGAGGGTGTTGCCCTCTCCGAGGAACTGCACCGGGATTGTTATGTTGATCCACAGGTCCGTTCCGACCTTCACGTAGTAGTCGTTGTCTGCTATGTCTGTGTCGTTGTCAGCGTACTTTATCGTGATTGTCGGTTGTGGACCGAAGATCCACTGCGAGTTCTCATCCTGATGTTCGAACGGCTCCACACTGTTTGCGGTCTGCCACCGAACATGGATGAATGGCTCTTCTGGCGCCTGAGCACTGACCAGGCTGACTGCGGCCGCTGCGCTCAGCAACATAAGAGCCATAACTAGTATTCCTATTCCAGTCGTCTTTCTCATCACATCGAACCTCCTGCCAACTCCTGTTCGCTCCAATTTGCCCCTATCAAAGCTCCCACGATGACTTGACTCGGCGTGCCGAGTAGCACGTCATCAGATTCGAACAGGTAGATCATTGGCGTGACTTGGTTCATCAAAGGATCATTTCCTGTGGTCCTCTGATGGAAGAAACCGACTGGACGACTGCATTCATACCCCTTCACTGTTCGCATATGAACTTATCGTGCGCGGACACCACACTGCACACCATTGACGACCGCCAGTCTTGCGACACCACGTTCCTGCAGCACCCTCAGGAGGTCGCGTGTCTCGGCAAGCGCGAGTACGATCTGGGACACATCGTATTCTCCATAGATGTCACGGGAGATCTGGTAGACCGACCGCGGCACATCTGTGAGAACCCTCTCCAGACGCGCAAGCTTGTCATCGATGTCGCGTCGCAGCTCCTCGATCCGACCGCTCAAGTCCTTGATGACCGCACGGTGACCGGGGAGGACTGTGTAGCCGTCGTAGCGCTCGAGCCTCTTCAGTGAGTCGAGGTAGGTGAGCATTGAGATGTCCTCGCCCTCGAAGTCGAGGCTGGGATTGGAGCTGATTGAGAGCAGGACGGTGTCACCTGAGAAGAGCAGGTGTTCAGACTCCGAGATCAGACAGACGGATCCGCGTGTGTGTCCGGGCGTCCAGAGTACGCTGAGCGTGCCCACTCCAGTCTGAATCGTGTCGCCGTTGTGAAGGCTGACGATGTCCCTGAGGTCGCGGCCCAGAGAGAGGAAGAACTTCGCAAGCCTGTTGCTCTCAAGGAGTGACATCATCTCGATGGGTGTTCCGCACTCCTGTGCTATCCTGAGATACGCCCTCGCGCGCTTGGTGACGTACTCTGTGTGGTGGGACACCCGGTAGGCGTCCTCCTCGTGGATGAACGCCTGTGCCAGAGGTCGCCCGGAACGCACTCGTGATGAGACGACCTCTGCCGTCATCCCGGCGTGGTCGATATGACCGTGCGTGAGTACGATCTGCTCAATGTCGCCCACCCTGACGTCGATGTCGGCCAGGCCAGCCTTGAGCGCCTCGATTGAGGGGCCGTACATGGGACCTGGGTCAATCATAGTGACCGGGTGACCCTCGATGACGTAGGCGTTGACGGGCCCCACGGGGAAGGGAGTCGGGATGACGATGAGATGAACGCCTGTCGTGACCTCAGGTGTCACTGATCACAGCTCCTCGAAATAGACACGCAGTAGCTCGGCGACGGACCGGGCTCTGGAGACACATCCTCTGTCTCGATGCGGCTTCGACCCGTCGAACATATCAGACACCGTTCCGAGGCACCCCTTGCGGATCGTGTCGAGAACGGGCCTGAAGAAATGCTCCTCAGCGTACCTCTTGTTTGCCTCTGTGGCACCCTTCACGCGCAAGAACGCCGATATGTACGGCCCAATCAGCCACGGATGGACAGCACCGTTGTGAACGGCTGAGGCCCGAGTCCGCTCAGATCCCGTGACTGCACGCTGGAACCGCGGGTCGCGAGGTGACAGTGTCCTGAGTCCGTATGGCGTCAGGAGCTCTTCCGTCACAACCTTCAGCACCGACTCGGCCTTCTCATTGTCGAGCAGTCTGTAGGGCAGACTGATGGCGAAGATCTGATTCGGCCGGATTGAGGCGTCCTTCTTCTCGTCCGTCACCACGTCGTAGAGATAGCCGAGTTCGTCATCCCAGAAGGTCTGTACGAAGGCCTCCCGTATCCAGTAGGCAACAGCCCGATACTCGTAGGGATCGAGACCGCGCATCTCCGCAAGATCGCCCATCGCCATAAGTGCATTGAACCACAGAGCGTTGACCTCGACACACTTGCCAATACGTGGCGTTGCCACCCAGTCGCCGAGACGCTCGTTCATCCATGACACCTCGACACCCTCGATTCCAGAGAAGATCAGACCGTCGTGGTCCTCATGGATGTTGTACTTGGTGCCCATCCTGTAGGCCGAGATTATGGACTCCAGTGTGTCCCATATGATGCCGGGCAAGAACTCCGTGTCTGTCGTGGCCTTCACGTAGTGATGAACGGCAAGGACGTACCAGAGTGAGGCGTCGACACTGTCATATTCGGGCTGAATGCCGCGACTCGGAAAGTCGTTGGGGATGAGACCATAACGCGAGTGCCTTGCGTAGGTGCGCAGTATCTCGCGGGCATCGTTGAACCTGCCGATGGACACAGTCAGCCCGGGAAGGGAGATCATCGCGTCGAGGCCGATGTCTGCAAGCTCGTGGTAGCCTGCTATGACCGAACGCGCCCGAGTCGACACTCTATCCACGATGAACGAGTCGGCATTGAACACCAGCCACTCGATGTCCTCCTCGCGGGGCTTGTCGCAGAAGGCGTAGGCGCGGTCGTTGAGTATCTTTCTTCGTCGGAGCTCCTCGAACCGCAGACGGGCGAAGTCCTTTCGCTTTGCGCGCGTCAGTGACCCGAGGCCTCTGATCAGCTCCTGTCGTGACGGGCCTGCCGCAAAGAGGTAGGAGAGGTAGTGTTCACCAGCGGGAAGTATCGTGTGAAAGACGCCCGGGATCCACAGCTCCTCAAGATACTGCAGCCCCTTGGCCTTGTCCCGTCGATAGGCCTGCGGCTCGGTGACGTGAATCTCGGCGGGTGAGAACTCAGCATCGGGCGAATATGCAAAGACCCAGGGACTCTGCAGCCTCTCATCAAACGCGTAGTAGGAGCGCTCGTCGATACTCTCGTACTCGGGAGTGAAGTCGAGATGCGGTGGCCTGTGGTCTATCGGACGACAGGTGTGCAGCGGTGTGACTGTGAAGACCATCTCCTGTGGCGTGGAGATCTCGTAGTTGACGACGGTGATGTTGCGGCGGTAGGGCATGAACACAGTCTTGCGGAGCTCTACCTCTCCTGCCCGGTAGGTCATCGTCGGGAGCGGATTCAGCGCAAACCCCTTCAGCAGGCGGTACCCGCGATGGGTGACGCCCTTGTCGGTCTCCTGCGTCGAGAGGTTGTACTCGTCCTCGCCCGTCACGATGGCCTCGTCCAGGCGCGACAGAGCGAGCCAGCGATCGACCGGCGGATTCATTGCACAGACAAGCAGCCCGTGATAGCCTCTCGTGTTGAGGCCCACAACCGTCGAGGATGCGTATCCTCCGAGGCCGTTCGTCGACAGCCACTCAAAGGTGACTGCGCGGTTCAACCTCAGGTCAGCATCCTTCAAGACGATCGGCAACGCATCGGTCTCCGTTTCAGTTCAAGCGTTCAGCCAAGTGCTGTACCTTAAACGTTACTCTCAGCAGAGAATCAGATGTGGCAGCGTCTCACTCCCCTTGCGACCCCAGCCTTGAGACCGCCCATCTGACGAGAACCACGCTGATGAGCCCTGCAACACCAGCAACGATGTAGAGTGCCCTGAGACTCCCTGTGAAGGTCCAGATCCAGGCACCTACGTTTGCGGCTATCAGACCCGTCGACCGCATGAGGACATCGTATGTGCCCAGGGCCCGTCCCTGCTTGTCCTCATCCACGTTCCTGACAACAAACGTGTTCTCGGTGCCGACCCAGACGGCAATTGGTACCGCCCAGATAATCTCCAGAACGAACATCATCACAACGCCCGAGCCAATGCCGAACAGAAAGACGACGATGGCATTGAGTGAGAGAGCGGTGGCAAGTGCGGTCCCGTGGGCCCTGTCAGCGAGTCCGCTGGCCGAGTACGAGACTATCGAGAACGTGAACGAGAAGGCGCTCCACGTCACAGCATACACCGCCGTTGAGACACCCCACTCTCCCACGCAGAGATTCCCGAAGTAGGGCAGGGCCATATTGAACACAAAGTAGAACGGCAGGATACTGAACGAGAACAGCCAGAAGTTGCGGCCCAGGCCGCGGACCGTGACGACGGGGCCCATTCTTGCCCGCTCCTTGACCTCATCAGAAAGGGTCTCTCTGAGGACCGCCCAGGCGACGGCGATTGTCAGGCATGCCCACACGGCCGCGATTGCATAGAGCATTGTTGGGTCATAGACCTCGAGAAGCGCGGCACCAATGAGCGGAGCGGCACCGTCGACAGCAAATGCCGGTACAAACACCATCGTGAATCTCCGCGCTGTGTCCGTGGCGCCAACAGCTGCTATCTCATCCGCAGGAAAGGCCCGCACAAGGACCATGACAAAGCTCCAGCCCAGGCTGGCGAGGGCGTAGCTGAATGGTATGAGCGGCCACACCGGTGCAGTCGCAAGGAGGTACAGGCCGAGCGCCATCGGGACCAGCGACAGCATCATTGTCCGTTTCCGGCCGAAGAGGTCAGAGACTATGCCGGACGCGGGCGCGCCCAGGAGTCCCATTGCCGTCCCCGCTGTGAAGGTGAGCCCCATCTGCCACGGAGCGAGAATTGTCTCCAAGTGGATACCGAACTGCCAGTTCCACAGACTGAGGGAGAATTGGGCCATCGCCATCACGAGAGCGAGTCGCCACAGTCGTCTACTCAGACCGAAGATCAGCCGACCGGCCTCGGTCCGCTCAACAGTCAGTCCAACTGTGCCGTCGCTCATGTCTGGCATGGTCGTTCATCGCGGCCGGATGCGGACTACGATTTGAGGCTGTCGGTCTGCTGTGAAGAGAGGGACGTGGCAAGAGGGGTCCGGCTCTCAGTCTGCAGCAGCCAGTATCTTCCGCACCATCTTCGGAGCGGTCCGGCCGAGTGCGATGAGCACGATCTCGATCAGGAACGCGAGGAGGAACACGCCGAGCGAGATGGAGAATACGAGAAAGCTCAGCGCCGTGGCTGCTATTGCCCACATATAGTACTTGAACACCAGCCAATAGGCATACATTCCCATTATGAGAATCAGGCCAATCGCCAGCCCGTAGAGCACTATCACGGGCTTGGTCCCAGGCATATCCAGGTTGACCTTCTCCAAGTCGACGTTCATGATGATGCGACCGAGACGACGATTCACCCTCACAAAGAAGCCGATGGCGCCGAGGAAGATGAAGAGAGTGATCATCGCACCGAGGAGGAGCAAGAAGACAGCGATGTCCGGGCTTATCTGCTCCACAATGCCGCCGGGACGACTCACCACGTAGGCAGTCAGCGAGCCAAGAATTCCGATGCCGCTCACTATCTGCGCCACAAAGGCCACAGTCGCAATTCCTCGAAGCGAGGACGACACGTCGATCTGCGTGCTCTCGATGTCTTCGTTCGTCGGCGGTTCAAGTTCATCCAAGCGAATCCCCAAGAGTGGGAGGAAGAAGTCCAAGATAAAGCCTTGTGATGCCTCTATCTGGGGAGGAGTCAGTCCTCGATGGACCGCCGAAGGCCCGTGTCGTTCTTGGTTCCATAGCAAGAACACTGATGAGCCGCCTCGGACCAGTCATCTTAGCGGACCCCTCCACCATTGCTGGTGCCGACTGCAACGCATCCGCTTGGTGTGTCCCTCTTGGGCCAAGCGGTCGTGTGAGCTCAACGGGTTCCTGCGCCTGAGGGTCGCTGGCAGTTCATCATACGTCGAATTCTTGACCGTCAGCGGATCGACTACACAAAGGCTAGGCTGTCCTCGAATATATTATTCAATTCTTGTTGGTACTAATAACACTTAAGCAGGTAACATGGGCGGGCGACTCACGCACATCCTGCGCGAGAATGCGCAGCCAAGCTGCAACTATCTCACAATCACAGATGGTGATCGCAGTGAGGGATTCGAAACAGTTGAAACTGGCATTTGTACTACTATTTCTCACGCTGTTGACTGCGGGCACCGCGTTGACATCAGGGCCAGCGATGCACGCTCGCACGGGCGCGAGCTCCTCACTGGACACGCGCGTCACGCCTGCAGATCATATGAGCTACACAGTGTACAGAACCAACGTCAGTGGCTATGATTACGACGACCGAATAATGGACGCCGCCTCAGCATACTCGGAGTTCGGCCCTGAGGCCTACGTCTATATCGTGGGCTATGTGTCCGAGACCCCAACTGCTCTATCCACAGACATCTACGTGGCGAAGGTCAACGTGAGCGGCAATGTCGTCTGGGAGAGGCAGTGGGGCCTGCCGGGCGAAGCGGAATTTGGCTACGGGATAACCATTGACTTCAATCTTGGTAGAATCTGGGTGGTTGGCGGCCGGGGAAGCACATCTGTTGGGAGTATGGTGCTGCTGAGCTACGACAAGGACGGCAACCTCATTCTGAGCAAGACAATCACAAATGGTGACGGAAAGGGTCTCGTGGGCTACTCCGTGTTCTCTGACAACTGCTGGAACTCAGTACAGGGAATCTACGTGGTGGGCAAGCGATGCGAGGGTTCAGCCACAAACTACTCGATCGCGCTCTTCAAGTTCCGCGCGTCAGACGGAGTGGAACTTTGGAACAGGACGTTCTGGTATGACTCGGCTGATGCTGCTGGCAAGGGTGTCGTTGCATCAGCGGGCTCGTCGACAAAGTCTGTCATCACTGTCGGCGGCTACGTGACAAACGCCACTACCCACGACAAGAATGCGATCCTCCTCAGATACGATCAGAATGGTAACCTGCTCTGGAACAGGATATGGGGCGACCCGAACGACGACGAGATTGTCGAGGGACTGGCGCATGAGAGCTACTTCTCAGACTCCTACCTCTATGGATGCGGTGTCGATGGAGGCCACGGTGCCCTATGGAAGTTCAACAATGGCACGGGCACTGTATACACGATGAGGACGCGTGCCGATACGTCGCACCTCTATGACATACACACCCTGAAGCACGACGTGAATGGGACCTACACATCCTTCATCTACACTGTCGGAACGGTTCAGAACAGTGGCCAAGATGACATCCTGTTCTGGAAGATGGCTGTGTCTGACCTGACAGACGATGGAGAGCTCGTCTGGGACTCCGGGTACACCGACTGGGGGTATGGCGTCGGTGTCGCCAGGTCCTCCACGTCTGAGGAGCTGTTTGTCCTCCTCGCAGGGACATCTGTTGACAACATGGGCCAGGCGCCTATGTATCAGTTTGCAAGAGTGGTTGCGTCTCAGGACTATGACAGCGACGGTCTCTCCAATGCTCTTGAGAATGAGATCGGGACGGCATACAACGATGCCGACACCGACGACGATGGTATGCCCGACGGGTGGGAGTACTCGTACGGCCTGGACCCGCGAGTCAAGAATGCGGGTGGCGACCCCGATAGTGATGGCCTCATCAACCTCTACGAGTACGGAAACGGCACAATACCCACCGACAGCGACACCGAGGACGACGGGATGCCTGACGGCTGGGAGGTCACGTACGGCCTTGACCCTCTCAGTGATGATGCGATGGCAGACCTCGACTCAGACCAGCTCAAGAATATCTACGAGTACGGAAACGGAACTCTGCCCAACAACAATGACACAGACTCCGACAGAATGCCCGATGGGTACGAGGTCTTCCACCATCTCAACCCGCTGTCAAACGACACGGGTGGCGACTACGATAGTGACGGCGCGACGAACTACCAAGAGTACCTCATAGGAACGCTGCCAGACGACAGTGACACGGACAACGACCTGATGCCAGACGGCTGGGAGATTGCAAACTCGACTGATCCCTTGAACTACGATGCTGACGCGGACCCTGACAACGACGGACTCACCAACCTCGGCGAATACCTGAACGGAACCCTGCCCAACAACAACGACACAGACTCTGACGGCCTCCCGGACGGCTACGAGATACAGTACGGCCTCAACCCGCTGCACGATGATGCCAGCGGTGACCTCGACAACGATGGCCTCACCAACTATCAGGAGTATCAGGGTGGCACTGATCCGTCCGTCGACGATGTCGCTCCTGTGATTAACTCTGTGAACCGGGATCCCGCTGCGGTGGTGACAGATGCCGATGATGTTGTCATCTATGTGGACGCGTACGACCACAACGGGATTCAACTCGTCTATGTGATGAGCAACTACACTGGTGAGTGGGTGAACTATACTGCCACGTATGACTCAGCCAGTGGCCTGTACACCTACACGGTGCCTGCACAGACCGCAGGAGTGACCGTGGCCTACAGAGTCTTTGTGGAGGACCTCGGTGGCAACTGGGCAGCCACGTCGACCGTGACCTACACTGTGACACAGTCGACAACTTCGACAACCAGCACCACTCAGACGACTGGGACCACAACGACGTCAACGCCGGGACTGCCCGGCGGCCAGCTGCTGTCCGCAGATCTGCTCATGGAGCTTGGGATAGTTGCGGTCGTCCTGGTGCTGATAGGCGTCATCATCAAGGCGAGAAGGCGCAGCTAAGAGACACATATCAGGACAATGATGAGTGGGCAGGTCGATCTCCTGCCCATTCCGCTCTCTCTTTTTCGGGTCGATGATATGATGCTTCGCTCAGCAGACCCGCCGTCACCTCTGTGAGCGGATAGAGCGTTCGACCAATCGCACAACTCCCCTGCACAGCACATGCAGCCTCGACAGTCCAGGTGACAACATCCGGCCACTAGCTCGTCGGCAACGAGTGAACCTAATAAGAGGCGGGAGGCCCCAGATACCGAGTAAGAGGTGCGCCTTGTGACCACGGATGATGACCACTCAGACAACGTACTTCGTTCGGCACTGTCAAGGAGACTCAGGAGCACTAGCGTTCAGCTGATGGCTGGTGCTCAGCGGCAGGTCACAGACTACCTCAGCCGTTTCGAGAACCTGACCGGAGCCTATGAACGGTGCCTGAGGCGCCTTATCCGGCAGTATCCGGACAGACGAGCTGACCCTGAGTTTGTCGAGTCATTCTTTGGCACGCGCACCTTGAGGTTTGCTGGCATAGACGGCACAATGGCCCCAAAGCCGATGTACGACCTGCTGATCTTCTTCGCCGGTGCCTACGCGTCCGAGGGGACCGTCGAGGTCGCGGGCGAGGACGAGATGGTTGTCAGATACGATGAGAAGTACGTCAACAAGGGCATTGGGGTCTCGGCTGTACTGCCGGTCTTCATCAACGAGGTGCGGGAGATAGACCAGACAATCCTTGAGCGCGATGAGAACGGAGAGATCGACATCACCGTCACGCACACGGACGACTGGATTGTCGACAACTCTGCCTTTGCAGACTATATGATGGGGCTGGCTGAGTTCTACCTCGCATTCAGGCTGTCCGAGAGAAACGAGTATCCCCACATCCTGCTCATGGACAGAACACTGTCCGCAGAGCTCTCCTCGTTCCACGGCGAGACAGCG
Source organism: Candidatus Thorarchaeota archaeon (assembly GCA_029855935.1). Taxonomy (GTDB): domain Archaea; phylum Asgardarchaeota; class Thorarchaeia; order Thorarchaeales; family Thorarchaeaceae; genus B65-G9. The sequence goes on from JAGSHN010000020.1 coordinate 22,012, forward strand.
CCGGAGAGGGTGAACCTCGACCGCGAGTCCGGACTGATCGGTGCAGATGCTGGCGGTCGTCCTCTGACAAAGACGGACTGGGTGTACGCAAGACGCCTCTTTGGCAATCCCGACCTTGGTACCCCACCTGCGCGGGGTGAGTACCTGCTACCACGGATAGTCTCTGAGCTCCTCTCGTCCGGTCCAATGACGAGAGAGGAGATAATGACGGCCCTTGATCTTCAGGGCCCGGGTTGGGAGAAGCGTGTTGACAAGGTGCTCAAGGATGCAATACGAAAGAACCGCGACATCGGGCCAGTCCTGAAGAGGAGAGGTGAGAGGTACGAGGCGATCCCTCAGCTTCGGGGACTTGAGGACAGAATCCGCGCTCTCGTTGATGATGTCTGCGGCAGGATCTTCTCTGAGGACGAGTCAATACTCTATGACCGGCGCTTCAAGATCGACGGCCGATGGCTCACCACGGTCGACCTCGCCTTTCTGAGCCTGATGTCACTCAGCCTCACGATTCAGAACTGCTGGAGGAAGCACATCCTGCTCGTTGGTGTGGCGAAGGACTCCTCTGCGAGAGACTTCAAGCGCCAGCTTGTACCGACGCTCGCCCACGTCGGGCGACTCACGGAGACCCTAGGGGCCACGGATGAACTCCCCGACAGTGACAGGATGCTGTTTCAATGGATGTCCCTTCGCGAACACGCGAGGCTGAAGGTGCCGTGGGCCACCATTGAGTACGACACAGCCTTCAAGACGATATTCCCGCACAAGGATGGAGAGGACGGTCTTGTCTCCGGAGCGCGGAGGAACCAGATCTCCCTCAACAAGACGTTCGTGAAGGCATATTTCCAGCTGGGCGAAGGGGAGCGTGATCCTGCGCTCAGGAGTAACGTGATGGTCTACGACAGGCTGGTCTATCCGGGGTTTGACGACGGCGAGGAGCAGACGCTCATCCTCACCCACGACTACGGCACCACGCACGAGCCGGTCAAAGTCGTCTGCTACTGCGACGCTGACAGCAAGTTTCAGCAGCTGATAATGGCGCTCTTCTCAAGGATGACAAAGAAGAGTGTCCCAGAGCTGTTTGGTCACATCAAGCCACTATTCATAGCTGACAAGGTCGCGAAGTACTACTACAAGCAGTTCTCGAGACTGATGAATAGTACGCAGACATGGATCGCGACACGGCCGGAGCTCCGCAAGCTCTTTTTCTACCTGACCACATTCAGAGAGAGGAGGTCGGAGATTGAGTCTACCAGAAGGAGTGCCTGAGGAACTGTTCACGGACTTTGAGGGACGATTCAGAGGAATCCTCGCTGCAGTGAGGTATGTGCCCGCCACCTACACCTCGGAGTGGTCCGGCACGGCAGCAAAGTACGAGTGTGACATTCGAGTGGAGTACGACCTCGATCTGCTGGCCGAGCTTGAGGAGGGGATGATGCTGGCTGTGGAGAATTTCAGAAGCTCCTCAAGACGGAGCCGCGCTGAGGGCATCAGACGCTTCACGGTGATGGTGGTGACAAGGGTCATCCCGCGTCACTACGGACTGAGCGGTGTCGGCAGGAGCGACCTGTATTCTCTCCAGTTTGAAGTCATCGGCGATGCCGTCAATGACTGGGCGAGTGACGATAAGTCCGTACTGATGATCGAGTTGAGGGCCGTGCCGATCAACTACGACCTGATCATCGACAGCGAGGGCAAGTTCTACTTCAGGAAGGGCTTCTCGCATCCAAAGCCTGGGGCGGACGTGTACGTTCTCAGTGTCAACACCATCGACGACATCTACAACGGCCGGGTCAGAGAGGCAATGGGCGTGGAGAGCGGAGCAGGCTCAGCCGATCCGCGTGAGAGTCCGAGAGTCGGTCTTCTGAGGATGTTTCAGGAGTCGGGCGCCGAGGTTCCAATCTATGTCGACCTTGAGAAGCTGGTACGATACCACTTTGGCGTCTTCTCGTTCACGGGCGGCGGGAAGAGCAACCTTCTCGCAAATCTGTTCCGGAGGATTCTCTATCACACCGACGACACCAAGATTGTCATCTTCGACGTCAGCTGCGAGTACTCCTTCCTTCTGTGTGACGTCCTCACTGACGAGAGCATCCCGGCCAGCGTGATCCTTGAGGAGGAGGCGGAGACTGGTGAGGAGTTCGCCCGGTCAGTCGTCAAGCCTCGTGACTTCGAGGATGACCCGAGGGCCAACAGGGCGCTCAAGGAGGTCTTCGACCGAGGCATAGTCACGTTCTATCAGCCCCCCACCGAGAGGGTCCCGACCTACGGCGATGTTCTCTTTGACATAAGAGCACTGAGCTCTGAGCTCACGTCGAGACCCCACTACATCGAGGCACTCGAGGCGATTAGGAGAGGGGTACAGACGTGGATGGAACAGAACAACAAGTCCGAGAGCAACCAGATAGATGAGGTCTTTGTGGAGGCTCTGTCCAAGATTGCCGCTAAGGCAATGGAGGACTACGGTGTGAGCGACCGATCGACCCTGTACGCGTGGGCAAAATCAAGGACCCATCTTGTGGACACCATCAGCCGGGCTCGGAATGTGCAACAGAACGGCATAACCGTCAGTGACATCCTGGGGATGCTGCACGGTGACACACGGCTCATCGTCATCTCGATCGCCGACCCTGATACGCTCCGCCAGATCGTCATTCATCTCACGTCTGCGATGCTGAAGTACAGGAAACGCAGCTTCGAGATCCGACCGTACATTCTGTTCGTCTTCGATGAGGCGCAGGAGTTCATCCCGAGCAAGGCCTCAGGTCTGCTGGATGAGTGCAGCAGGGCAGTGGAGCGTCTTCTGCGTCAGGGCAGAAAGTACGGCCTCGGCGGCGCCGTCGCCACACAGCGTATCGCCTATCTGAACACGAATGTTCTCCAGCAGCTGCACACGTTCTTCGTCGGCACGCTACCACGGCCGTACGACAGGACCGTCGTGAGCAGCTCGTTCCAGATCGACCTGACGATTCTGGACAAGACGCTGGAGTTTCCACCGGGGTCGTGGTTGCTCTCCAGCTACATTGCCACAGGAATAGACAATGTGCCAATCTTCGTGCGGGCCGACAACTCCGAGGATGTGCTGAGAGAGCATATTGAGCGATTGTGACATCACGAACAGACTGGCCGACGACGACAGTCATCAGTCTGCTAAGATTGTGGTCTGATTCCTCAGCCGGGTCTGGGCAGGCCTGAGCTGATGCACGCACTCAACTCACATCGACTCACTGAGCGGCGCGTCTTTCCATCATGCGTTCGCGTACCGTGAGGACCGAACAGGCAATCGTCACACCGACAGAGCAGACCGAAGCTACGAAAGACACGGGGTTCAGGCCGAGAATCCTCACTGGTTCATAGGTCGCATTGGTGTCTACCGTAGTGCTGAGTGTCGAGGTCTGAGGCTCGGAGGCATTCTGTTCCGAGTCTCTTGAGGCCAGTCGGAAATAGAGGGGGTTTCGTACCATCTCAAGATACTCGCCCTGAACGTACCCAGAGATGTTGTAGGGTCCCGATGTCACCATTGATTCCTCTACTGGATTGGGATTCCACTCGGACCATCCCTCCACACCGAATTCCGTGACTACGTGGCTCGGCAGAATGGGGATATCTCCGACGGCATGCAGGTTCCAGTACGACTCGCTGTCGAACTCGACTACGACAGTGTACATGTCCTTGGTCCTGGCATAGGTCACTGAGGCGAGCCTAAACTGGTAGGGGTTGCCCTCAGCAAGTCTGTACGTGTTCAGCGAGATGGCCACGTCTATGGCTGTCAAAGGTGTCCCATCAGTCCACATGGCATTGTGGACCAGATGAAAGGTCAGTCTCGAATGATTCTCGGGCAGTCTCGGGTCGTCTGCGTGCGTCTCAAAAGCATAGTCTGTGGCAAGCCATAGTACCTCCTCGCCTGTGCGATCTCTCTTGAGAAGGCTGTCGTAGAGACCACTCAGAATCTTGTGCGTTGTGTCCGAGGTTATTGTCATATGGTTGAATGAGTGAAAGTCCTCCGGGATGGCACAACGAAGAACGCCACCGAAGGGACCTCCTCTGTCCTCCCTCAGATGCACACCGAAGACTGTCCACCAGCACAGCGTGCCATCAAAGACATCTGTCACGAATCCCTCGAATCGATCTGTCCGATGTGCATAGTAGTAGTCGTTCTCGTAACAGACGACTATGGGACATTCGTACGCAATGATCTTCTGCATCTCAATGGCTGCCTCTCGCACCTCGTCGTAGTCAACAGAGTGGAGAAGCTGTTCTCTCCACGAGTCGTATGTGGCGTTCCTGAAGTTGGGATAGTTGCAGTACGGCTCGTCGGCATATCCCGACCAGTACTCATACCCCAGCCAGTCGACATCTAGGTCAGAGAAGCTGGTATCTGTAAACAATATGTCGTAGTTCTTGTGATTGTAGTAGTTCCAGTGAAAGTCCCAATCGGCATAGACACCATTGTGGATGCCAAGAGAACTAAGAGCATCCGATACGAACTGGCAGACTGACTCCGCTATCTCCGAGAAGGAACGCTTGATCTGCGTCCCGTTGAGCTCAACAGTCCCGGGTCCATCAGGGCCCGGCCCCTCCAGAAACCCGTCGTTGTCGGAGTCCACAAAGCCAGCATCAGCGAGCAACGCCCTCGCTGTATCCAAGTCCGAACTGTAGTAGTGATATGCAAGCTTGCTCTCGGCACAGAACGGACTCGCCATTGGCACACAGCAATCGAGAGGTTCTGCGAAACCATCCCAGACCTCGCGCACTATCGCATTCTTGTCGAGTGCAAAGGCCAGCGCTCTCCGGAACGCAGTGATGTTGTACGGGTACCTCTCCGTGTTGATTGACACATAGCCGTAGCCGTTCCACAGCGTTGATGACAGACTGATCCCCTCAGTTTCAAGCAGCATACCAACATCAGCGTTGTCAAGCTGAATGTCAATCAGGTCGACATCTCCATCCATCAATGCAAGTATCTGGTCATCATAGCTTGGAATGACCCTGTACACAATCCTGTCAACGTAGGCGCCAGTCCTGTTCATATACGAGGCCTGAGCACTGGTCGGTGGCGGCTGGGCGAAGAAGGTAGCAAGGACTATAACAAAGAGGACAACGTGTCCGCGTCGGCGCGCACCTCTCATCCGTACACCCCTGTACGCTGTCAGATATCGTGATACGTCGTATCTGACGGCAACAGATAGTTAAGCATTGATATGGGCCTTGGAGCACATTGTGGAGGACTAGTGAACCAACGATCGGCCAGTGGCGGCGACCATCTGTCTGCCGAGACCGTTCTCTGATTGCGCGGTGGAAGTTGGACGGGCCTCGGTGTACGTAATCAAACTGACCCAATCACTGTGCCGTCCCTCTTGCAGTCATACGTTCGTGCACGATCAGGACAGAACAGACAATCGTCACACCGAGAGAGGAGACTGTCACTACGAAGGAGATGGGGTTCAGGCCGAGAATCCTCATCTGTTCGTAGGTCCCATTATTGCCTACCGTAGTCTCGGATATCGTGGTCTGTGGCTCAGATTTGCTCTGTTCCGGATCTCTCGGGGCCAGACGGAAGTAGAGAGAGTTTCGCCCCATCTCAAGATATTCACCTTGAACGTACTCGGTGACATTGTACGGTCCCGATGTCACCATTGATTCCTCCACTGGATTGGGATCCCAGTCATACCACTTGTCGACGCCGTATTCCGCAACAATATGGCTCGGCAGGATGGGCTTATGAGCGACCGCGTGCAGGTTCCAGTACGACTCGGTGCTGAAGTTCACAACGACCGTGTACAGATCCGTGGCATTGACGCGGGTGACTGAGGTGAGGTCTGGCCAGTAGTAGGTGCCCTCGACCATTCTGTACAGATTCAGTGAGAAGGCCACATCTATGGCGGTCAACGGTGTCCCATCGGTCCACGTGACGTTGCGGACCAGGTGAAATGTCAGTCTGGAATGACCCTCGTGCAGAGTCGGGTCATCTGCATGCGTCTCAAGAACATAGTCCTCGGCAAGCCATAGGACCTCGTTCGTACCATCTCTCCTGAGAAGGCTGTCATAAAGGCTGGAGAGAATCTTTCTGATAGTGTCTGAGGTCGTGGTCATAAGATTGAATGAGCGAAGGTCATCAGGGATGGCATAACGAAGGATGCCACCGAAGGGACCGCCTCTGTCCCCCCTCAGACGCACACCAAAGATGTTCCACCAGCTCAGCGTACCATCGAGGATATCTATCACAAATCCCTCGAATTGGTCCGTCCGATATGCGTAGTAGTGGGTGTTCTCGTAGCAGACAACTATCGGGCATTCATAGGCAAGGATCTTCTGCATCTCGATGGCAGCCTGCCGCACCTCGTCATAGTCAATTGAGTGGAGGAGTTGGTCTCTCCACGAGTCGTACGTGGCGTTCCTGAAGTTGGGAAAGTTGTGGTACGGCTCGTCGGCATATTCCGACCAGTACTCGTACGCCAGCCAGTCAACATCCGTGTCGTAGAATCTGGCGGATGTGAGGAATATGTCGTAGTTCCTGTCGTAGAGGTGATTCTGCTCGACAAAATAGGGATCGATGGCGTTATCGATGCCGAGAGAACTCAGTGCCTCCGATACGATTTCGCAGACCGAGCGCAGTGCCTTCGAGGAGGAGCCTTCAATCAGCGTCCTGCGGAGCTCGACAGTCCCAGGTCCATAGGGTCCCGGCCCCTCAAGAAGACCATCGTTGTCAGAGTCGACGAAGCCTGCATCAGCGAGCAATGCTCTAGCAGTGTCAAGGTTCGAACTGTAGTAGTGAGACGAGAGCTCGTCCTCAGCACAGAACGGACTGACCATCGGCACGCAGCAGTCAAGTGGCTGCGCGTACCCGTTCCAGACCTCACGCACTACCGCTTTCTTGTCGAGTGCATAGGCCAGCGCCCTGCGAAACGCGGTGATGTTGTACGGATACCTCTCCGTGTTGATCGCCAGATACTCGTAGCCATTTCGAGGCAACGATGACACGCTGATGCCCTCAGCCTCAAGGGCTGCGCCAATATACGCAGGATTGATTCGGTAGCCAATCAGGTCGATGTCGCCCTCCATCAGAGCCAGCATCTGGTCGTCATAGCTCGGAATGATCCGGTACACAATCCTGTCAACGTAAGCACCGACCCTGTCTGTGTGGGATGCCTGAGCACCGACTGGTGGCGGCTGGGCAGAGAACGCGATGAGAACCACTACTAGGAGAGCAAGAAGTGTGTGTCGGCGCGTATTCCTCATCCAGACACTCCCTGTTCCGCGCAGGCGGGCATCGCGACACGTCACATCTGGCGGGAACAGATAATAAGCGTTCATATGGGCCTTGGGGCACAAGACGGATAGCTGGTAAATCACCTGCTGAGAGACCATTGGAAGCCCTCAGCACGATATGCGAGATTAGCGCATACCGTCGTGGGAAGACTTACATTGCTATGTGCAGACTCAAGTTCAACCCTAGAGAGGGAGAGTGGCCATTGAGTCCCGGCACCCAGGACGTATCAAGACTCAGAGACGCGATTGGGAGGCTTGCGCTGTACGCGGCAAGCGCCATCGGGAAACTGAAAACAGTGGATGTCGCTGGCTTCATAGCCAGCATCTGTGGTGGTGCTGCACTGGAGATTGGCGGGATTAGTCTAGAGAAGATACTTGGGGCGTGCTGGGGCAAGATAGAGAAATGGGCGAGCAAGAGAGAGCTCGCAAAAGCTGTGAGGGGCCTGTACCTCTATCGGTCTGCCGACGATATCCTCAGGCAGAGGCTGGATAGGATTCCCGAACTCATTCGACGCAACGCGGACGCAATTCGAGACCGCCTTGGCAGTGGTGAATCATTCATCGAGATAGTGAAAGATCTACTCGCAACAGCAGACGATATGGAGCTCTCAGAGGACTATGCGGAGGCGCTTGCAATTGCTCTACAGCGCGGAATATCTCGCGTCATCGCGTCGGGGGTGACCCCGTCTGATGTGTACAGCCTTCCCACGAGTGAAGGGACGAAGAGTGATCAGATTCTCACAGCCGTGGAACTGCTTCACGCAACGCTCGGATCCCACGCGTTGGCCCGCGAACTCGTTGACCTGAGCTTCAGCACGCGTCTTGAGAGAATCGAAGTCACTCTGGACCGCGATGCTCTGACAGCAGGACAAGATGAATCGCTCTCGCAGCACAGGGCCGTGACCGAACCAACCTTCTTCAGAAGGCCGCACCTCAACTGGGTGGACCTCGAGAGAGGATACTACTATGACAGACCCAAGCTCGTAGACAACATTGAAGACAAGTTCGCGAGGGGGAACTGGCTGCAACTCATTGTGGCCCCCTCAGGTGCCGGCAAGACAACTCTGGGACTCATCCTCGGCTACAGACATGTGACACTCTACGGTGGAATAGCATACTATGTCGACCTCGAAGGCAAGAGCGACGTTGACTTGGCGGGAGATGTTGGCGAGATTGCCAAGGCCCTGAAGAGAATCAAAAGAGCAGGGTGGTCGGAGGAGACTAGCAATGGGGGTTCTTCGGCCAACCACGATTTCGACGCTGTTGAAGAGATCCCAAGCATACTCGTCATAGTCGACAACATTCACCTCAACCTAAAGAGGGTCCAAGGGCTAGTACAAGGTGTCCGCAGTGCATACTTAGGAACAGACCTTGCCGCCGCTTTGAGCATTCTCCTTCTTGCACGCGTTGGTCACGAGGACCTGCAGAGGGGTACTGAGCAGATACTCGCAGAGCTGTTCGGCTCCGACCTCGGTGAAGGCATCGTCGAGACTCGTACTCTTGAGAGACGCGATTTCAAAGACGCTGTCAGAGGGATTGCCGATGTCTTCGCAAGGGAGAGAGATATCGGAGATATCAAGTCATTCGAGCGGGATCTGGTCAGGAAGAGCCAGGAGAGCCTCTGGCTGCTGTCCTTTGTTCTTCGAGGACTGGAACGAGGCAGGTCAATCGAAGAGATCAACTTGTGCGAGGAGGTCGAGGAGTTCTACTATTGCCCATCCGGTCGCCCCGATTGCATGAGTTCAGTCTTTCGTCGTGTCCTTGATACACGCGCCAGTGACAATGGACTTGACCTGAAACGACTTGAGCCTGCTGATGCGAGGGGAGCATTGCGTGCTGTACTGACGACCATTGCGGCACTCGGTACTCTCGGGACACCTGTTCCTGTGCAATACTTGGTCGAGGCTGCACAGGAGCACAAGGTCGCAAGCGACATCTCGGGACGCTTCCTCGAGGGCAACAAGGCCAGATCCGTTGTGAATGAGATAATAGAACGTCTGCGAAGACTCAATGAGATTGTCGACGGAGAGATGGCGGGGTGGAATACTGTGAGGCTTCCCCACGCAACTCTTGCAGAAGCAATCTGGAGTTGTGCAGTTGAGAGGGGACGACCTACCATCCTTGTGGGAGAGTCCCGCGACGACGATACCAGCAATGCCACTGACAAAACGATAGAACGCGTCGTGCTCTCGCTGCTCGACTGGTGTGCAAGATACTACATAGTGGATAGGAATAGCGGTCCCGCCCTCTTGCCTCAGGTACTGTGGCAAGCCGTCTTGAAAAACTTTCGCACATCTTATCATCGCGTCGAGAGTCTACCAAAATGGTTCCGTCAGGGTGAAGAGCCGCAGCAGCAATTGCGGCTGAGAGCCCTTGCCCTTGCCCTTGAGAACCATCCCGAACCATCTATTTTTGCTGGTCTTCTTCGCTCTCGGCCTTGGCCTCTTCCCGAAGCCTGGCAGTCCTTGTTCAAAGACGCATTTCTCGTTGCCGAGCGTCCCGGTGTCGTACTACACGCGATAGGATCCTTCGTCGCAAGAACACCAATGATGATTGCGGCAATAGAGGCACGCATTGATGACCTGTGCGCGGAAATCACTCACCCACAGGAATCAGCAACTGTTCTTTGGGCCATATCCCCGTTTCCTCAGATTTGCAGGAACGAGAGAGTATTGAACGCAGTCGCTACGGCATTGCGCAGCAGTCCCAAGCCGTGGAGGATTCTCCACGCCATCGACGACTGGCCCAAGGTCCGTGACGACCCCAAGACCGTCAGCACAGTGAGACAGAGTGCAGTCCCACGCATCGCAGAGGCACTGCGCAGCCACCCAGTGCCGTGGTGGATTCTCCACGCCATCAGAAACTGGCCCGAGGTCCGTGACGACCCCAAGATTGTCAGCGCCATCGCAGAGGCACTGCGCAGCGGTCCCAAGCCGTGGAGGATTCTCCACGTCATGAAGGGCTGGCCGGGAGTTCAAGCCCATCCGGATGTGAGAGCGGCGATAGATGATGTGGCCGAGAAGATCTGTCAGGCTCGTAGTAGGCAGTGGATTCCGGACATAACATGGGAGAGCATAGTCAAGATTCCCCAGCTCAGGCAGCACGAGTGCATAGAACGCCTTCTGTCCCGTGACTAGGAACAGCAACAATCACGCGAGTACAGAGAAGCCGCATTGTTCGAATCCGCTGTATCGTTGCAGAACCACAGTGCAGACAGAGTAATCACCGTACGGGACGCACTGCCAGGCATCGCCAAGTCTAGTTGATATCGATTCATCAATCAACCATCCGGTCGTCACAGATTGGCATATGATCTTGCCAACACGAGGCGCTGCGCCTGTCATCTGCACCACCTGAGCACTGGCCACTATCGGTCGCGCAGAGAACGCGACTACGACCACTGGAAGATCTATAGGCGTAGTGTAGGTGTGTGAGCTTCCAACTAGCCTGATTCTTCGCGGTCGGGTATATGACACATCACATCTGGCTGGTCCAGCAAATGGACATCTATGTTGACCCTCGAATCCACGGCGGAAACTACCTAGTCACTCCTCAGGAGCCAATACAAGCCCTCGGTGCGATATGCAGAATCATCGGTCATACAATCGCGGGAAGATTTACATTACCGTATACAGACTTGGGTTCGACCCTGACGAGGGAGGGTGACGATTGAGTCCCAGCAGCCAAGACGTGTCGAGGCTCGCAGACCTCATTGCAAGGCTTGCGCTGTACGCGATAGGCACTGTCCGCGAGAGACTCACACTAGACAACGTTGTGGGGTTCATAAGTGGTATCTGTAGTGGTGCTCCACTGGGGATTGGCGATTTTGCCCTCTCGAAGACACTCGAGGCGTTCTGGGATAGGATAGAGAGATGGGCGAGGAAGAGAGAGCTTGCGAAGACCATAAGGGGCCTCTACTTGTATCGATCTGCCAACAGAGGCGTCAGAAAGAGTCTGGACAAGATTCCGAAGCTGATTCAAAGCAACGCGAGTAGAATTCGGAAGGAACTTGAGGCTGGTCGGTCATTCGTCGAGATAGTCGAGGGCCTGCTCGCAGATACAGACGATATCAAGCTTCCCGAGGACTACGCAAAGAAGCTCCCAATCAATCTCCAGCATGCGATATTTCGTGTTGTAGCATCGGGAGTCAAACTGCCTGATGTGTACAGCTTTCTCATAGGTGTGGGGATGAAGAATGACGAGATTAGCCAGGCCATAGAACTACTTCGTGCAACGCTTCAGTCCAATGCACTGGCCCGAGAACTCGTTGACCTGAGCTTCAGCACGCGTCTTGAGAGAATCGAAGTCACTCTCGACTGCGACGCTCTGACGGCTGAGCAGAATGAATCGCTCTTGCAGGACAGGACCGCACCCGAACCAACCTTCTTCAGAAGGCCGCACCTCAACTGGGTAGACCTCGAGAGAGGATACTACTATGACAGGTCCAAGCTCGTAGACGACATTGAGGACAAGTTTGCTCAGGGGAGATGGCTCCAACTCATTGTGGCGCCCTCGGGTGCAGGCAAGACAACTCTGGGACTCATCATCGGCTACAGGCACTTGACACTCTACGGCGGAATAGCATACTATGTCAATCTCGAAGACAGAAGCGATGTTGACCTGGCGAGAGATGTTGGCGAGATTGCCAAGGCCCTGAAGAGAATCAGAATGACTGCGGGGTCAAGGAGAGGTAATGATGAGGAAGACCTTGCCGACTATGATTCTGCTTCTGTTGAGGAGATTCCAAGCATACTCGTCATAGTCGACAACATTCACCTCAACCTCGGATTGGTCAAGGACTTGATACGAAGCGTCCGTAGCGCCTACGTAGGGACTGACCTTGCCGCCGCATTGAGTATCCTCCTTCTTGCACGTGTTGGTCATGAGGACTTGCAGAGGGGTACTGAGCAGATACTTGCAGAGCTATTCGATTCTAGACTCGGTAGGCGCATAGCCGGAACTCATACTCTTGAGAAGCGCGATTTCAAGGACGCTGTCAGAGGGATTGCCGAGGTCTTCGCAAGGGAGAGAAACATCGGAGATATCAAGTCGTTCGAGCGGGATCTGGTCAGGAGGAGCCAGGAGAGCCTGTGGTTGCTCTCTTTTGTTCTCCGAGGACTGGAAAAAGGCAGGTCAATCGAAGAGATCGACCTGTGTGAGGAGGTTGAGAAGTTCTACTATTGCGAATTCGAAAGATCAGAGCGCATCAATTCGGTCTTTCATCGTGTCCTTCATACACGCGCCAGTGAAAATGGACTTGACCTGGGACGACTTGAGCCTGCTGATGCGAGGGGAGCATTGCGTGCTGTACTGACGACCATTGCGGCACTCGGTACTCTCGGGACACCTATGCCCAAGAAATACTTGATTGAGGCTGCGGAGAGGTACGGAGTGCCAAGCGACATCGCGGGAGGCTTCCTCGAAGGCGAAGAAGCCAAAGCTGTCGTGGAGGAGATGATAGAACGTCTACGTACACTCAATGAGATTGTTGATGGAGAGATGGCGGGTGAGCAGACCGTCAGGCTTCCTCACACTACCCTTGCAGAGGTGGTCTGGAGTTGTGCAGTCAAGACAGGACGACCCAGCATCCTTGCAGAAGAGTCCCGCGATGACGATACCAGTATTGCCGCACACGACATGAGAGAACGGATCGTACTCTCGCTCCTCGACTGGTGTGCAGGATACGGCATAGTCGACAAGAATGGTGGTCCCGGCCTCTTGCCTCAGGTGATTCGGCAAGCCATCTTGGAGAACTTCTGGACTTGGAACCTTCATGTCATAGCGAACTGGTTCCGTGAGGGGGAGGACTTGCAACGACAACCGCGCCTGAGTGCTCTTGCAATTGCACTTGAGAACTATCCTGGGCTATCTATTCTTGATCTTCCTCTCTTCTCGTCGGGATTTCTTCCCGATGCATGGGAATCCTTGTTCAAAGATGCATTCCTCGTTGCCGACCGTCCGGGCCTCGTACTATACGCGATAAAATCGTTCTTTACGAGAAGACCAACGATTTTGGAAGTAGAGGCACGCATTGATGACCTGTGCGCGGAAATCGCCCAGACACAGGAATCGAAAACTGTTTTGAGCGCCATATCCCCGTTTCTTGAGATTCGCAAGAACGAGAGAATAGTGAATGCAATCGCTATGGTGTTGCGCAGCCATCCTGAGCCGTGGGAGATTCTCTACGTCATCAGCGACTGGTACGATGTCCGTAGCGACCCCAAAATTGTCGTCGCCATCTCAGAGGCTATCCTTAGCCATCCTGAGCCATGGAAGATCCTTGAACCCATCAGCCTTGGAATCATCGAGTGGCCCGAGGTCAGTGGCAATTCCAAGGTCATCAACGCCATCGCAGAGGCACTGCGCAGCCATCCTAGGCCGTGGTGGATTCTCTACGCCATCAGCGACTGGGACGAGGTCCGGGACGACCCCGAGATCGATAGCGCAGTGGGAGAGACTGCCATCCCACGCATCGCAGAGGCAATACGCAGCAGTTTCAATCCGTGGTTGATTCTACATCGTATCGTAGACTGGTCCAAGATTCAAGCGAATCCGGATGTGAGAGCGGCCATAGATGAGGTGGCCGAAACAATCTGCGAGGATCACCGTTGGGGACTGATTCCAGACTGGGTGTGGGAAAACATAGTCAAGATTCCCCAGCTCAGGCAGCACGAGTGCATAAGGCGGTTTCTGTCGGAGTGACTGAGAACAACAATGATCACGCAAGGGCAAGGAAGCCCACCATATCATTCTGACCACACAGAACCGGCGCAGAACCGTGGCGAAGCCAAAGCAATCTCCGTATGGGACGCAGTACAATCGAAGTGGTACCTAGTCCCTCTGTGTCCACTGCCCAAGGACACTTGGCTACCGCGAGATATGGAGCGAGGGCGGCCAGCCCCCGCGACCCCCGTGGCGCCGAATCACAGAGCGACGTTTGGCCCATTGTTCAATCTGCGCCACCACAGCCCCCGCCCCTCTCTCAGGTACCACAATGCCTTGGCGAGGTCGACAATCGCGCGCCACGAGCTCGCCGCCACAACGACAGAGATGACGAACACCCATTTCCACAGGAGGACATCAGGTCCCGGTCCGGCGGTGGCCAACAGTGCGGTCAGGTCAACTAGGGTCCACACGCCATTCTGGTAGAGGTAGACGTACCGCGTGGGCCAGCCGATATGGATCAGGACAGATGCAAGCAGGGCCTGGGCGATGCCCACTGCACCCTCAACTATCAGGCTTGTTGTGTTCTCGCCAGCCCACAGGAACACGAGTCCCACCGAAGCCTGAGCGAGGAGTATTGCCACCAGGTACGGCACGAACACGAGGAATACTGGTGTCAACATCACCTGAAGTCTCGGGTGGAGAAGCAGGGCCGAGATGACCACGCCTCCCACTACATCCATGACCGCACTCGTTCTGGTCTTCCTTCTGAGTCCCTCTCTCCCGATGGCCAGCACGCGCTCGAAGAGTGTCCTGTCCGCTGTATTGGTCTGCACCTCGATAATATGGCGCTGTTCAAGGATAGACAGTACCGCAAGTACGCACAGTACCACTATCCAGCTGATGATGAGCGGCCCACTGACGGGCAACACATCGGGCAACACCTGCGCCGCGACCAGTGTGCCAAGCACGAGAGCGAGGCCAGCACTTGCGAGCACGAAGAGAAGCGCGATCAACGGTCGCAGATATTCGACAGGCACGGGTCCGACTCTCTTGCCAGTCCCCGCATACTCATTGGCCACAGCCTGAGGCTCGCCCATCCGCTCAATGGCCATCAGGGCTGACCCCGGCGTGATCTCTCCGTCACCAATCCGCTCTGCCTCCTGAATGAGGTGAGTCCTGAGCTCCAGCAGATACTCCTCGTCCTCCATCGGCAGGTAGGTCCGGACACGTTCCAGATACTGGTCAATCAGACGCATCGCCCTGTCATTCACTCCCCAGATACCTCCTTCACAATCCTGTCCATCCCATCCGAGAGCTCGCGCCAGATCTTGCTCATCATCCTCACAGCCTTCTCTCCCTCCCTCGTGAGGGTGTAGTACTTCTTCGGCTTTGCAGGGTCAGTGTAGTCCCACTCCGCCGCCAGAAGTCGCCTCTTCTCAAGACGCCTAAGAATGGGATAGACGGTCCCCTGTTCAAGCGACAGAAACGAAGCCTTCTCGTCAAGCTGCTTGACCAGCTCGTAGCCGTAGGCACGACCGCCACTGAGCAGTGCCATCACGGCAAGCGATACCGCGCCGCGCTTGACCTCCTTCGACCACCGTGTGATCTCCTCCTCGACATTGTCAGACACTCTGGTCACACTCATCACCCGACATATGGTAGCACCATATGATGGCTGTCATCATATGTGGCGAACGACTGTTGGGCCATTCAGATTGGCCTGCGCAGCAGCGACGGATGGGCCCCGTCTGGCTACGGCTCTATTCGAATATGCAGCCGCCTGGCCGGCTCGGAGCGGGAGTGCCCTCCTTGATGTGCACGAGGATTCCGTGCGACTTGGAGAACTCGAGAACAGTCTCCACGCAACGGGAATAGAATGCCGAGGAGTTGGGATACTCTCTGACCAGCCTATTGTAGTTCCATCTTCCGAAGATAATCTTGTCAACAAATGAGACCTGTTCGAGAAGGTCCGTTAGTCGCTGCTGGACGATATTAGGAGTCGGATACGGTTCGATACTGACCCAGGTCTTCAGGCCCAAGCCGCTGAGCCTGCGGAGTGAGGATATCCTGTCTTGAGGAGGTGCCGAGAGCGGTTCATACCGGTCCACGAAACCCTTGTCAAGAGAAACCACCGAGACTCCGTACTCATTGTCCGCAGCGTATCTCTCATCTGACAGGGAGGGGGGATAGAGGCCCTTGGTGAGCGTGGTCACGCGGACTCCAGCGCGATTCAGCCTCTCGATAATCGCAAGCGTCATGTCACGGACCCAGGGTATGACCCGGTGGTTGACGGGGTCGTACATAAACGGGTCTGTCGTGAAGGACAGGTGAACAAAGCGGATCTTGCCTCTCAGGCGTGGGAGCTCCCGGTCAAGCAGCTCCAATGCATTCCCCACAAGGCGCGGATGGAGCCAGTCCTCATATCCGGCGACTCGGCCGTACCGACGAGCCATCATCATTGCGTAGCAGGGGTACCTGCATCCGTGAGCACATCCCAGCAGGTGGTTTATTGTGTAGTCTCCGTACTCCACCCCGGTCCGGTACATTAGACTCTTGCGTCGGATTGTGGGAAATGAGTCAAAGTACACAACGTCACGCGATCTGATGTCGGTACGAATTCTACCCTCTGCAATTCGCGGGCGCCGCTCCACGTACACGCGGCCTTCCCTCTCAAGATATCGAATTGAGGCCTCAACCAGCCTTGGGTCAACACCGGAGGCAACATCCGCAAGGAGGTCTATGACTGGCATATGTTGGCCTCTGAGCTCCTCCAAGAGAGCCCTCGCCAGTTTCGCTATTTCAGCCTGTCTTGGAACCTGGATCTCCACTGGCAATTATACCATCACACGCTATCACTTCTGTATTGTGACACTTACCCTACAAACAGGCCGCCGTTCGGCCAGTGAGTCAACCCGTTTCTCCCACCACGTGTAGTCGTCCACTTGAATCACACCCCTTTTGGCATCAATATCCGGATTGCCAGTCTGACTGAAAAACCCCTCGTACACACAAGTGAGCAGAAAGTCACGCAATATGTGGAGACAATGGCCTCACCAGCTATCTGATATCACAATGGCGCCACAAGTCACAACACGGATTGTTGGAGGCCCGGTCAGGGAACCACCTCCACTGGCACATCGAAAGATGTGGTGCTAGAAGGCTACAGCTCAGCCTCTTGCCACAGTCTTCCGAGCCTTTCGCTGGTATCAATGGTGGTGCGCGTGCTCTCCCGGCGGCCTATCAGGCGCAAGACGGCCGACAGCACGCTGAACCAGCTCCGGCAGGGCCGGATGGATATGTATCGCCCGCAGGATGGGAACGTAAGTGCCATCGCCGCAGTTCATCACGTTGGTGATCTCCTGAATCAGGATGGGAGCGTGGGGTCCGATGATTGTCGCGCCGAGAATCCGTCCATTCTCAGCATCGCAGACGACCCTAAGAAAGCCCGGAGGATAGCCCATCGCAGCACCCTTCGCAGCACCCCCGTAGTCAATCTGGCCGACAAGCAGTCTCCTACCAGACTCGCGGGCCTCCGTCAGCGTCATTCCGACGGTGGCAATGGGGGGATACGAGAAGATCGCACGCGGCACAGCGTGGTAGTCCATCGTGAGGAGGTTCGGTTCTCTCCCGCTCTTCTCGGCCTCAAGGACCTCGAGAAAGTTGTGCCACACGATCGACGACTCCTCGTTCGCAGTATGTCTGAACATATAGCGTCCTATGGCATCACCGAATGCCCAGATGTTCTTCTTTGTTGTCTGGAAATATTCATCCACGATCACGTAGCCTCTCTTGTCGACCTTGACACCCGTCTTCTCGGGCTTGAAGAGGTCAGCATTGCTCCGCCGGCCTGCTGCGATTAGGAGGGCCTCGCCGCTCGCCTCGACAGTGTCGCCAGTCGCCTTGTTCCTCGCTCTGACCGTCTTGATATCGCCCCTCTGTGTGACCTCTGTGACCTCATAGCCCGTGAGAACACGCATCCTCTTTGACAGCTCCTGTCGGAGCAGCTCGGAGACATCAGGGTCCTCCTTCTTCACCAGTCGCGGGTTACGTCCGACAATCGTCACCTCGGTACCGATGGCGGAGAAGAAGTGAGCGAACTCGACGGCCACAAAGCCACCACCGACAATGACCATTGACCGCGGCTGTTCCTCCAGCTCCAGCACTGTCTTGTTGGTGAGGTAGTCAACCCTGTCCAGTCCCTTGATCGGCGGGATGACCGGACGCGAGCCTGCGGCGATGAAGACGTAGGGAGCCTTGATGGTCTCATCTCCGACCCTCATCGTGTAGTCGTCGACGAACTCCCCTGTCACGTGATACCAGTCGAGACCCTCAACGGCGTTGACAGACTCGCCCATCCTCTTGGACTCGCCCAACGTCTCGTGACGCATCCGAGCCATCAGACCCTTGAAGTCCACCGCCTCGACTCGCGCGCGCAGATTGACGGCCTCGGCGTGGCGCATCTCCATTATCACGTCGGCAACATAGGTGAGCATCTTGGTAGGTATGCAGCCTCTGTTCAGACAGGTGCCTCCGAGAGGACCGTTCTCGACAACGGCGACTCGCATCCCCCTCTCAAATGCTGCAGCCGCCAGGTTCATTCCGGCACCGGAACCGAGAACAATGAGGTCGTAGTCTTTCATAGTGCTCGACAGCAGCAGTAGACAGTATTAAGATTGCTTGTTGCGCAGTGTTCTCTCCGCCGACTATGTGCCGAATGCGATATCCTTTATTGACGAGGGCCTGCTGGTGGGTGGTGTGAAGATTCCACAGAGCTTGGCCGAGAGTCTGATTGAGGCAAGCAGAGATCACATCTGCGAACCGGCTGACTGCTGTGTGAGGCTGGTCGCCATCGCAGACCTGCCTTCCGAGTTCGGCCATTTCCAGATATGCGGTTTTGTCAGTCCGTGTGATGGCAAAGAGCACACGGCAATCATCAAGGGCAATGTGGTCGACAAGGAGAATGTCCTGCTGAGGGTGCACTCCGAGTGTCTCACCGGCGACGTGATGGGAAGCAAGAGATGCGATTGCCGGGACCAGCTCATCACCTCGTTGAGGATGATTGAGGAGGAGGGCACGGGCATACTCATCTACCTCCGACAGGAGGGCCGCAATATCGGCCTCACCGAGAAGATCAGGGCGTACTCCCTTCAGGACCAAGGAGTCGATACGATTGACGCAAATATGCTGCTTGGGCATCAGGCCGACGAGCGCGACTACGGTGTGGCTGCTCATATGCTCCGGACGCTGAGGATACAATCGGTCCGCCTGCTGACAAACAATCCTGACAAGATCAGGCAGCTCACCAAGCGTGGAGTTGTGATAACGGAGAGAGTTCCGCTCGTCACACCAGTGACAGAGTACAACAGATTCTATCTGGAGACCAAGCGGAGCCGTGCAGGGCATCTGCTGGGAGAGGAGGCCGCCCTCACGTCGGTCGAGGACATCTGTGGCGATGGGTGCTGACCGAAGCCGCTGATACCACCTATGACAAGGTCCCCAGCGGGGGCAGGGAGCAGCGAGAAGACAGAGATCTGCTACCTGCGCACGACAAAGTATCCTCCAATGACTGTGATCACCGATGCCACTGCAACAGCTATGACCAGTGCGACGAGAACGGAGACTCCCGCAGAAGCCCCCTCGCCCGGGGAATACGAGAAGGTCTCGGTGGTCTCAGTTGGCTGATAGGTGGATGTTACTGTGTACTGTGGCGCTCGAAAGTAGCCGTCGTATCGTACAAGCTGCATGACAGTCCCCGGTTGGTAGACCGTCACAAAGAACGGCCCGCCTGTGATGAGATCATCCACGAGTGGGTTGGGATCCCACGAGGCATAGTCCTCGGGGGTGAGCGAGGACAGAGTCGCCTTGGGCAAGATTGGTACCATACCCACATCCACGAGATTCCAATACGAGCCGGGATAGAACTCAACAATGAGAGTGTAGTCCGACGCCTCAAGCGTTGACTGGAGACTACGAACCTCATCGTGAAAGTTGCACTCCTCAGCCTCATAGTAGAAGTTGATCGAATAGGACACATCCTCAGCCGTGACTGGGGTGCCATCAGACCATGTCACGTTCTGAAATAGATGAAAGACGAAGCGGACTGCACCCTCCGGAACGGCCTCGTCATCAGCATGAGTGTAGGTCAGGTAGTCCGTACACAACCACGGTACGGGGCTTCCGTCGGGTCCTATCAGGAACAACGAGTCGTAGAGGTCGCGAAAGACAGGCAGAGAGTCGAAAACAGAGGACGCCATTGGGTTGAAGGTGTCAATATCTGTTCCAATCGCCCATCTGAATGTCCCGCCGAGGGGACCGCCCTGGTCGGTCCTCAGACGGAGGAACCTGTTGGTGATCTCGGTGAGCGCTCCGTGATTCATCCGACTGACAAGCCCCTCGAAGCGGTTGGTCCTATGGGCGACGTAGGTGTAGGGCTCGAAGAGCGGAATGATTGGGCAGTCCTGCAGGATGATGGACTGGAGGTCCTCGGCCATTCCGGATACGGCCTCAAAGGACGGGGCGGTCACGAACGAATCGCGTAGAGAGTCGTACACCGCATTGGTGTAGCCCGCTATGTTCCTGTATCGATCGGTCGCAAGGTCGCCGGAGAGCTCATCGACGTACCAACGTTCGTCGGTTGCAGGAGGACTGGTACTGGGTGTCGAATACGAACAGGTCCAGATGCGGATGTCAAACCAAGTCCACCACTGAGAGAGGTAGCCAGATGGAGGGCTGTGATCGACCTTCACATCGATACTTATCGCCTCAAGAGTACCACCCACTGCGTCAGCAGTGTCGTACAAGAAGTCGGTGTCAGACCCCACATCGATTGTAATATGAAACGGGGTCCCATCAGGAGCGTCTCTGTAGCCGTCGTCATTGGCATCGACGAATCCTGCAGTGTCGAGCAGGTCGTTGGCCTCATCCACGTGTGCCTCATAGTAGGTCCCGCCCAGCCGGTTCTCGGCTGACAGTGGACTCGTGCGTGGAATGAATGAGTCGATGGGCAGTGCACCGCCATCGATCACTGAGGACACCATAGCATTCTTGTCCAATGCCAGCGCCACCGCTCTGCGAAAGGCACTGATGTTCAAAGGGTACCTCGTGCAACGGAAGAAGGCGCAGACGTAGAAGTCCATCAGGGCCGGGGCAACATCGACATAGGAGTGCCCCTGCAGGGTACCGAGGTACTGCGCTCCCAGAGGTATCCCGACGACGTCGACACTGTCGTCCAGTAGCGCTGACACCATCTGGTCGGTCTCAGCATACTGGCGATAGACGATTCCGTCGACAAATGGTCCAGTCTTGCTGAACTCCTGTGTCGACTGTGAGATGACAACTGTTACTAGAGGTGTCACAAGGAAACAGACACAAAAGACCAGTACCGACAATTCTCTGACGCTCAATTTCTGATGCCCCTTCTCTCTCACCTGTACTCTGGACGGCTACGAGTCCGCGTTCCGAGATATCACCGTTCTTGTGTTGGAAAGGTCACAACTCAATGAGCCATGAGAAACTAACAGCCGAGTCAGGTCCTCACAACCGAGGGGGACGGCCAACTGATTCTCACCACCGAAGGGTATAAAACCCACACAAAGGGTTCGGGCGAGCAGTCAATGCGGCTCAGGGAAGTAGGTGATATGTCCAGCAAGAAGATGATGGGTGCTGCCCTCCTGACTCTGCTACTAGCGCTTCTGATAGTCAGCCCAATGATGACGCAGCGGCCTGTCCAGTCGGTGGCCGCACACCACAGGACCAGCTTTGCTCTTGCCGAGCTGACCATCAACCACCCGCCCGATATGACCTTCGAGAACGGGACCCGTGGCAAGAGAATCGTGTGGAACGCGACCGACCCTGACCCGAAGAATTACACGGTCACGAGGGACGGCGAGGTCTTCTCCTCAGGTCAGTGGTTCGGCGAGCCCATCATCGTGGACCTCGACTCCCTCTACGAGCAGAACCTGACCTACTCTCTCCCGCGGACGTTCACCTTTGTGTGCACCGTCTTCAATATGCAGAACCAGTCCGTGTCGGATGAGGTACTTGTCACAGTCATTCCTGACGAGGCGGCGCCGATCATAGCCCAGCCAGAGAACATAAGCTATGAGGAGGGCAGCTTCGGTCACTACATCAGGTGGAACATAACGGAGAGCAACCCGGACTTCTACAACATCTCAAGGGTGACAGATGATCCTCAGAGCACGAACGGCACTATAGAGTACGGCGACTGGGACGGTAGCAACATATCGCTCAACGTCGATAATGGCAACGCCACCCACTGGTATCTCTACACCCTGTTTCTCAACGACACGCTGGGCCACAACTCCACCAGCGTAGTCAATGTCACTGTCTATGAGGATCTCACGCCCCCTACAGTGAGCTCTCCTGATGACATCGCATACGAATACGGTGCGAAGGGTAACCGCATCGTCTGGCACGTCTATGACAGCAATCCGAAGAACTACACCATCATAATCACCTACACTTTCATCAACAAGACATACGGCTACCTTGACGAATCGCAGGTCCCGCTACAGAACATCACGCAACCCAACTGGGTCATAGTTCATCCGACTGGCGACGACCTGATAATCGAGATTGACAACCTGTATGTCGGCAACTACACGTACAACATAACGCTCTTTGACATATACGGGCGCAATGCCACTGATGCAGTCAACGTGACCGTATACTACGACCTGCGCGCGCCAGTCGTCACAGCCCCTGCGGACTATTCATACGAGGAGGGCTACACAGGTCACTGGGTAAATTGGACCATTGACGAGAACAATCCGAAATCGTACAATCTCACACTTGACGGCGATCTTCTCGAGGGCGGAGAGTGGAACGGCACAGGGTTCAATGTCAGCGCCGACGGACTCTCTGTCGGCGACCACGTATTCAACCTCACACTGACGGACTACTTCAACCAGACCACCGTCTCGGCCGTTGTCGTGACAGTCGACCCGGACTCTCATCTGCCGATAGTCAGCAACATTCAGGCTCTCCAGTCCTTCCGGTCGGCAACGGAGAACAACGTCACGATACAGGCCTCTGCCTGGGACCTCAACGGAATAAGGCTGATGCAGGTCGAGTGGCGTGTCGGCAACGATACCGGGACTGAGACAAAGAACATGACAAAGACAGACTGGGGACTCTACGTGGCGGAGATAGGCGCGTTCCAAGTAGGCACTGTCCTGTACTACAGGATACTCGCCACGGACAACTCGTCTGTGAACAATGTCAACACCACCGAGTGGATCAGACTGGAGATCACCCCGCTCGCAACACGGCCAACACCTGCGCTGGTCTGGGTGCCAGTCCTCGTCGTCGGAGTCCTCTCCTTCCTGGTGGTGACATATCTCTACGTCAAGACCCGCACACGATGAGAGACTGCAGTCACCCGCTCGGAGCGCCGAGGCCTAACAGCCGGAGGACCATTGCCGGTATCTCAGAGCGATTGCTTAGGGTGACAGGTACAAGCCTGACGTCATCTCGGGCGCGGACTTGGTCCAAGAAGGGGAGCGACCGACTCTGGATTGTGCCCACTACCCGGCCCGTGTCAAGGCATCGAATCACCTCCTCCCTGAACGCCGGGGAGAACAGCTCCATCCTTCCGATCTCGTCCACAATGATGATGTGTCTCATCTCTCGTGCTGTCCTCATTGCAGGAACGGCAACCGAGTCTATATCCACGACATTGACCACGTATCTTCCAACACGCGGGCCCGAGCGGTTAGTCGCCCGAGCAAGAATACCTCTCCTGCCATCTAGCGCGACAATCTCAAAGCCCGTCCTGCGACCGCCCTCGCGAATCTCCGTGGAGTAGAACCCTCCGGCAGTGCCGCCGGGCAGCATCTCAACGAGCCGCAATATGGCAGTAGTCTTACCAACTCGGGGCGGTCCTGTCAGGAGGATATTCAACGACCGTTTCACCGGACTCAGCTGTCTCTCTGAACATATGGGCGGGTGGCCTTGAACCTTGCGACGCCCATCACCTTGCGGACTGCCTTCTCGTCCAGCGGCTCGGCCTCAATCGCTCCTCTCTCCCTGGCCAACTCGAAGGCGGCCTTTCCCTCCTCAGTTCGGACGATGACCGTGGTCCACTCGTCGTCCGTGCCGATGTTCCCGCAGGAGATGTCGCTGTTCACCGCCGTGAGATCCGTGCAGTAGTGACAGGACGACGAGACAACGCCGTCAAGGTCCGTCACAGGCCACTCCTGAGTACCAGCGTTGGTGGTGACTCTGAACACTCCTGACGAGATCTCCATCTTTGAGACGTTCTTGACATCAACTCCGTGATCAGTGAGGAACTGGGCCAGGCCCTCCCTGTTGAACGACTCCATACAGAACAGGCCCATTCTGAGAACGGTGACACCATCGTTCTCATCCTCAGACAGAGGCCCAGCCGGATGCCTTGCCAGACCAGCCAGTGCGTCGATGTCGCACGGTGTGCCCACCACTGCAACTCTCCTGTGTCCTGCCTTCAGTGCATCAAGGAGAGTGGCCACAACGGGGGCGTGCGAGTAGATTGTGCCACCTGATCGTCTCGCCTCCGCAGGACTGCTCACGACCTTGGCCTCGGGAGACCAGCGGTCCTCATCCGTCGGGCCAACCGCCACCACGGCCTCCACGCGTCCAGTCTCCAAGAGCGTGGAGAGTATGGCCGTCACGACCCCGCCGTTCTGTCCACGGTGTCTATCGGATGAACAGGCCCGCCACACCGAGATGTATTGGCCGATCAGATTCACTGCACCATACGGTGTCCTCGGGCAGAACTCGTAGCAGAGTCCGCAGCTCTTGCACTTGCCCTCTAGTACGGGCACTAGCCTGCCATTGCTGTAGCTGAGAGAGAGAACCTGTTCGGGGCACACGCCGACACAGGTTCCGCACTCCACACATACCCCAGTGTCCACAACATCCTTCCTCAGTCTGCGAAACGCCCAGCGCCTGGTGTTCTCTTTGAGCCATTGTGCAGTCGTTGCCAAGCGATCGTCTATTGAACGAACCAATGGTGATCTCACTTCCGGACGGGTGAAGACGGGTACAACCCCGACCGTCTATCGGTCGCGCACAGTCATCTGATCCACGCCGCGCGTCCGGGCGCGATATAACGGTTACTGAACGAAGACCGAAGCACTTCCGGTACGAAGATTTATCACGGAATCGCTGTTCTTCACACATAGAATGGTCGGATGAAGAGAGAGATGAGCGAAGACATCCCTGACCTCCGACACGAGTTCTTCAGCTGGCGTGGCTTCTTCGTGGGCGGCCTCTTCATTGGCGCTCTACTCGTCATCCAGTCATACCTCGGTTTTCCTCAGGTCTGGCAAGGAGGCTTGGCGGTATACTTTGTGGCCTACATCATCACCTCATGCATCATAGTGGGTCTTGCCTCAGGGAGTGTCCTTGTCTTTCTCATTCCTCCTGACCAAGACGTCATAGGGGTAGCCGGACTGGGAAGCGACGACATCTCGCAGCACATCGCCCTCTTTCTCGTCATACTTGCACTCATCTTTCCCGAGCTCTTTGGCTTCATTCTATTCTACACTCTCTTTCTTCAAGACCCGTTCGCCCCGATCTGGGTCCTCGTTGCCTTTGCGGCCCCTAGTGCCGGCCTGACCGTGTCAATGTTTGACCGACTATCAGCAATCGAGAGAGACCTCAGGCAGTTCTTCCGTGATCACGACAGGCTCGACCTCACCGAGCTTGAGTGGCTCCACGAGTTTGGCGCACGGACGCCGGTCTACAGAATGGGGATGATCGAGACCGCCGCACGCAGGATAGAGGGCCTGAGGGTGAGGGGCAGCCTCGTGGTGAAGGATCCTCAGATGTTTCGCGTCGAGACAACGGGATGATTGCAGGTCTTCCCGCCCCCCAGAGGTCATAGACACAACTTGCCCCTGGTGTCGGGACGTGGTGCAGCTGACTCACCGAGGCGAGGCAGAGCTCCTGCGGAGTCGACTAGGGTCTGACCAGAGGCAGACAGGTGCCCTGCCATAGTCCACAACTTGGGGAAATGAATACAGAAGCCTACCAATTGCAGGTGGACGGGTTTGAACCACCGCGGCCACTGAGTCTGGTTCCGTCGCACCGACTGCGCCTTTAACGACAGCCCAGTGGGCATCAGATGAAAGAAGAGATGCCCTTGCAACGTGCCCATTAGACACCTAGCAACTGGGTTCATCTTCAAGAGAGCGCAGCCAGCGTCCTGAGTCAATTGTCTGTTCAATGGGAGATCTGATTCCTACCACCCCCCTCTTTCGAAGGAGCAGCTGCAAGAAACCGGAGACCTGCAATGTGGTTCGTAGTACCCACCCGTAGGGATGTCATTGACCTGTGTGCAACAAGTTCTGAATCCGAGCTCAGGGGATTGAAGCCACTGCGCGGCCAGATTTGAGAGTTCTTTGAAGAGAGTTGGAAAAGAATAAGTAGAAACACACAATTGTACGGGGCAGATTGCAATGCAGCCTGTCGCGCCTGGATGGACAGTAGCAGTAGTTCTTGCAGCAATTGCGGTATTCTGTTGTTGCATCCCCGGTTTTGTTCGATCAATACGCAGGGTATCCGCGACAGCGACAATTACAGGTTTTCTTCGCGACTACCTAGACCCCAGAAAGCAGTCTTCCAAACTATCATTCCTTGCATCAATTCTGCTTTCAGTCCCGCTGTATCTATACGTTCACTTTGAAGGCGGTCAGCTTCCGTGGGAGAAGATTGTTACAACGCCCTATTTTCTTGGGACAGTATGTGCAATTCCAATCTCGGTGGTCGTCCATTTCCACTATCTTCGTTCACTATCGGGCGACTCTCTCGACGCCGTCTCTACGTCCGTAGCGTGGCCATTCATTGTCTTCGCCCTAGTCTTGACAGCAAGATTCCAAGTGCTACATCCTAGCTTTTCGATTGTATCTGGTCCCTTTCTTGGAATCTCAATCTCTTTTCTATCAGTGTTTTCGGGTGCTTTCCTCGTGGACATCTTTATGGGTGGAAGGTTGGATCGACTGTACGAAGAACTCCATGAAGAGATTGAAGCTGAAGCGGCAAGAAGGCAGGAAGAGGACCTCCTCCGAAAGCGTGAGCTCCACAAGAGGAATATCGTCGTATTGACTGAAACTGTGCAGAGTATTGAGAGGGAGCCCAGCCAGTTTGACAGTCCCACTATCAAGAATGCTCTTGCCGAGAGCGTACTATCTATCATCAACAGGGAGGGTGTCTACGTCCGGAGAGAGAGTGATGCCTACGAAGCGGTCATGTTCCTGAGTCTCCCGGAGGACTATCTACTATTCTCTATCACTTGTCTTGTATGGAGAGGCCGCAATCTCGAGTATGGTACTTCGGAATACAATGACTATCTCAAGAGACTCCAAGAGGAAGTCCGTCTCTTCTGCGAAGAGACTTCAATAGACGAATCGACACTCGAAAGGATCGTGGAGGCTGCTGGGACTTCTCTTGGTGAACTGTTGAGAACGGCATTTGGACTATTGTCTCGCAAAGATATCTACAGGGACTGTTTCCAAGAGATGCAGGACGACTAGCAAGTCAGAGTCGGCGCGAGACTGCACTGCGGATGAGGGTCCGTTCCTACTGCCCTGAGATGGAGGGACCCGAACTATGCTTCTCGCCCGTGGGGATAGCTGGCGTTGATACAGTCAGATGTAGACTCGAAGACAGGCCTAGGAAACACTGGACAGCAGAGTATCTAGACCTCCGAGTATCTCATTCTCCAGTGATTGAACTCACCGTTGGCGTCAGCACAAGACGCGGCCGGATCACCCATGCGATATGGAGGTACACGGAGAGATTCTACCCACCGTGACGCCTCTTCATATGCACCGCGAGACCCTCGGGTGTCCAGGCGACCCACGCGCATTTCAGACACGTGTAGCGCTTGCTTCCCAGTCCGATTCTCGGCGGCGACTTCTCCTCAAGCTCGTAGATTGTCCCCCCATAGCCACTGCTCTTGCGGGTGACCACCTTGAAACGCTTGTCAAAGCATGTCCTGCAGATACCGAGCCTCTTCTGTGCGTCCTGAATGAAATTGTCCTCAAGAGTCTTCGGTGGCTCGAATGACTCTATCTCTTTGCCACAACTCTCACAGAGCTCAGGTATCTTAATCACCCGTCCGCGAAGGATAGTCCCGCAGTTTCGACGCCAAGTATTCCTAAATCCAGTATATGAATGGATTGGGTCCACACCTCGTCATCGTATCACGGAACACTCTCGACCTGGGGGCCAGTCCCCGCTCACTTAGAATCCGAGGCGTCACCGCTGTCCAATGTGGCAAAGCGGGCTGCAGTATAGAAGAGCTTGTCAATGCCCTCGCCAGTGATGCAGGACGTCTCCACAAAGGCGACTTTATGCAAACCCTCCCCTGATGACAACTCGTGGGCCAACGACTCGGCCCTCTTGTAGCCCTCGTCCCGGCTCACAGTCGCTCCCACCGACTCACCGCCCCTCATGTCAACCTTGTTGCCCACAATCACTATCGGCGGCAGGTGATCCAGTGAGGATTGAACCTCCTTCACCCAGAAGTCAATGGAGTTGAATGACCAGCGGTCGTCAACAGCATAGACGATCAGCACCGCATCGGTATCGCTATAGTACTCGCGCCTGCTGACTCCAGCCTTGGCTGCATCATCGAAGGACCACGATCGCAGCTGCACACGGTGAGTCGGTGTCTCAACAAGCCTCTGATAGACGTGGCCCGGTGTTGTCCCCGTAATCAGGGGATAAGAGTCCGACTCGGCGTGTAGCAGGGAGCTCTTTCCAACTCCATCCTCGCCAAGAACGATGACCTTTCTTGTCACCTCAGGCTTGATGACCCCATCAGAGTCGGTAATCGGCTCCTCAGCAACGACCACACGCGCTGCAGATGCCCTCTCCGAGGTCTGTTCGACTGCAGCCTCCTTGGCCGCCTCCTCCGCGCTTCTGACAATCTCTTCAGAGTCAGCGGCGTGGGTCTTCTCTGACGCCTTTAGCTCTGCCTGTCCCTCGATCTTGATGCTAATCTCAGGAGCGCGTGGCTCTGGGGGGACTTCAAACTCGTCGCTTATCTTCTCGACTGCGGCAAGGGCCTCCACGATGTCTCCAATCTCCTCGTCCGACAGCGCTCCAGTGACGACCACAGGCCTATTACCAGGTGTTGCTGCGCCCTCAGCAGTGGTCGGCGGCTCGGTCCTCGCGGCGGCTTCGTCAGACCCAGAGGTGACGGACTGTCCAGTATCGCTCTCCGTTCTGGCCGATGCTGTCGCCTTCAGCTCAACACTCACTCTGCCACTTGTCGCCACAGGACTCTCCTCTGAGGTGGCGGATGTCGGTCTCACTTCTCTCTCTGGCTTCACACTAGTCTGTGGGCGAGTCTCCGCAGTAGGGACTGATTGAGTATCTCCACTGGTCCCGGACGGGCCAACCACTGGAGACGCTGGTCCGGCCGGCTTGGGGACTGACTCCTCGGGCCCCTCCTCCTCGGGCCCCACAAGGATAGACCGCGCACGCGGCACGCCAATCCGAATGAGTGTCTCCTCGATGAGACCCGGCGCAAGCCTCTTTCCACGTGTCTTGAAGTAGGCAGAGACCTCTCTTACGACATCGTCGAAGGAACGTCCTCTGATCTTGATCTTCTTCTGAATCACACCCTTGTCGCGAATCTCAATATAGCCGACAGCAAGCGTGACTGAAGTGGTCGTTCCCGGGACTATCAATGAAACCGCTTCCGCAGTCTGTTGAGTGGACCTAGCATGGAGTGCTCTGTCCGCGCCGTATTTGACTGTTTCGAGATACTGCGTCAAGAAATCATTCCCGAGGGCAGTTGATACCTCTTGTTAGCGGTATGCTTAAGTCCAACCACCTCAAGCCGTGTCAACCTGTAGACGGACATCGGGGCCCAGCACGTCTGTTCGTCACACAGATGAGGTGATACGATGGTCGATGCGAAGGCGCTTGCCAAGAAGGTTGGCAGGGGCATCCTAGTCACTGCAGCCAGTTTCGTGGCAGGCGTCGCTCTCGGACCAATCGGCCCAGCTGTTGGGGCCTTCGTCGCCAAGAAAATGGCGGAACTCGGTGTCTCAATCAGCCCTGATAGCGTCAGCAAGATGTTTGAGGACCGCATCGGGAAATCTCCAATGAACATTGCGATGCTCACGGAGAGGGAGAGCCTTGAGAACATAGCCAAGGCCATTGCCGAAGAAACAAGAGTGTCCCAAGACGAGGCCTTCGCTGCCGTGCAGTACGGAATACGCGAGCTTCGGTCGGCTCTCGATGGCGTTCTATCATCGATGCGTGAAGACAGGCGACTTCTCCACGAGGTTCTCAATCTCACTGGAGAGAACAACACAAAGATTGACGAGCTGGTCAATAATAGTAGGCTTGTTGAATCATCATTGAGGAGAATGCAGGATTCTCTTGAGATGATGGATGCTCGACTCGAGGCAGTGTTTCGGGAATTCGCACAGCTCCAGCTTAGGGGAACCAGACTCGGTCTAGAGAAACTTCGCGTCGTGAGCTTGCTTCAGCGCCAGAGTATTCTGCTGACATCGCGGTACGGTGTGCCCTACGACCCCAACTTGTACGTTCCACGCAGACGTGAGGAGGCCGTCTTCAATGCCTTCCTGCACGACATAGGGTACTCCGACAAGAACTGCTTCCTTCTCTTGGGTGATGTCGGCATGGGCAAGACGTGGTCTATGGCTCGTTTCTCCACAATGGCTCTGGACGAGGGCCTCTTGGTGTTCTTCGTCCCGCTCTCACACGGGGTGCAGACACTCACCAGCCTGTTCAATGTTCAGACCATTTCGAATCTGGTCAGCCTGCTGGACGAGATTCTCTCCCAAGAGGATGGAAGAACCCTGATATTCCTTGACGGTCTCGACGAACTGAGTCCGGCTGATGCTCGTCTGCTTCTTAGGCAGGTTTCAAGCAGTAGATCCAGGTACGTATCCTTCGTCTTGTCCTGCAGAGCCGCCGACTGGGCCCATAGCGACTCTCTCGTTGAGGCATCGAATCATCTTCGGCACCTGATATACGCTGATGACGATGCTACCCGACGTGCTCACGAGCGCGGTGTACAGACTCCCGTTTCGATATTCCTCTCTGAGCTTACCGACGACGAGCTGAAGATAGCCATTCAAAGATATGGCCTCCCTACCGATGGCAGCATAGCGACGGAAGTCCTGCCGATGTTACGCAAGCCGTACTTCCTCCGCGTTGTGTCTGACTGGTTCGCGGAGCATCATTCAGTCCCACAATTAGATACCCCTGAGTTTCTCATCCTAATGGCTGGCACTGAAGATTATCAAGACTGTGTCTTCCGTCGCCTTGGAATAGTCACCCACAGGGAGGCGCTCTACAAGCTCGTGGAGTATTTCATCATCCAGCGCCGTCACAGGTTCCCTCTCGCAAACCTCCCAATCGAATACGACACCGAAGCATTTCGCGCCTTGATCTCTTCAGGACTGATCACACTCAGACAGGGCACACTAGGAGTTGAGGCGTCGCTGAATCCCGAGTTCTCTCTCCCCCTCATCAGCCTCACCCTTGCTCGACTCAAGGCCCAAGGCAGGCGTGAAACCGTCATAGAGTCGCTCAGGTCTTGGCTCCCCGAGATTGCTGAGTCAGCGACTCGCCTTGCAGATGCGCTTCTGAGTTATCTCGGCAGTAGCATTGATGTTCCAACTGAGATGGCACAGGAAGGAACAGATCGTACAACGACCCTGCCGCAGACTGCGGGAGAAAGTTCGATGGATAGCGCAGAGATCCAACGCCCGGCTCTAGTCGCTGTTTCACAGCCAGCCCGCATCCTTTCGTCAATTGGTGGGGTTCCGACGGAACTGACCAACGAGGTCTTTGAAGGAATACGAACTGTTCTCAACGATAGCGACACGGCGACTCGTGCTAGCGCCGCACTTGCGCTAGCACTGGCAGGAACCGCACTGGATGAACCACGAGAAGCATTTTCACTTCTGCTCACGTGCTTGACAGATGGGGAGATAGAGGTGCGTTTCAGTGCTGCCATTGGCCTCGGACTGGTGGCAACAGCGATGCACGACTGTGAAGATGCGATTTCTTCCCTGAGTAGTCTCCTCAAGAGAATTGATGACACTTGGGACATTCATCAAGCTGTGGCATTGGGTCTGGGTCTCGCCGGAACTGTCGCGAGCGACCCCCAAGAGCTGGTTTCAGCACTCAACGTAGCCCCTTGGAGCGAACCAGGACAGAAACACATCGAAACGGCCTGTGGTCACTTGCTAGCTCTTGCCTTTGTCGCGCCAGCGCTGGTTGATGTCCGAGAGGTCATCGAAGTCCTGCGGAGCAACGTGGAGCGTGGGGACGCCGTTGTGCGAGATTGCGGGGCACTTGGCCTCGGCATTGTAGGGATGATGCTGGGTCATTCACAAGAGGTACTTGATACCCTGCGTCGGCTGCTGTTCGACTCCGAAGAGACTGTGTCTGTTCGCCAACAGGCTGCACTTGGGCTCGCGCTCGCAGGCGTACTGTCAGACAGTCCAGAGGACATCTTAGTAATGGCGCTTCCCTTCCTCTCATATGATGCTGAGCCAAGCAGTGGGTTTCTTGGCCCTAGCCACGACGAACTCGATGATGGTAGCGACGAGGAGGACGAGATTCCGGATCTTCCGGCTCCTCCAGGCTACAACGGTGCAGAAGAAACGGCTCAGATTCGTGAGGCCGTTGCTGAAGGCCTTGGGCTGATTGCAACTGTATTGGAAAGAGCCCACGACGCGACAAACTTGTTGCGTCATCTCCTTGAAGACAAGAGTTACCACATACGCCGAGGGGCTGCGTTCGGGTTGGCGTTGGCCGGAACCGTAGCGAAGAACCAGAATCAAATAGTCGCTCTGCTGGCATCGCTTCTTGAGAACCGACAGGAGGACACAACGGTTCGTGCGCAGGCTGCTCTCGCCCTCGCAGTGTTGAGCACTTCTCTCAGTGAGCCGGATCACATTGTAACACTGCTGGTCAATCTTCTCAAAGAACCCTATGAACACAGGCTAGTCCGAGCTAGAGCTGCGTTCGGACTTGCTCTCATTGCGACAGCAACAGATAAGCGAAGGGAGATATGTGATGTCCTAAAGTCCGTAGCCATCGAAGGAAGTAATCCGGTGCGCCCAGACGCCATAGTTGCCCTCGGCCTAGCGGCAAGCAATATTGGCCAGCCGTGGTACGAGATTCTAAACGATAGTAGCGATGATGACAGGAGTGGTCATAGGGTCAATGCGATACTCGCGTCTCGAGCTGCTGTCATTGGGCTGGCTTTGGACGAATTCAGGCTCCGCTCGTACTATCCCTTCTGGTACTACGTTGGCTGCTATCTGTGCTTGGCTAGACAAATCCGGCCTCGTTTCCGCACAGACGGTTGACATCAGACTGAGAGGTCGAACGCGACAGCCAGCGATGATTCAAGCACCGATATGCAAGATGGGGACCTACGCGACGGCGATAGAACCATTTGTTTCGGTATCACTGGTGGATTCGGCTACAGGAGAGAACGCCTCGCATATAGATAGGAACTGACTGGCAATCTACAGAAAGAAATATCACCGCGACGCCACGTCACAGGACGCAGGGAGATGCAATGGTCGACATCGACTTCGCTGACTACGTGGATGTGATAAAAGACTGGCCACAGCCGGGTCAGGCCGTCTGTGATATCAGCAGGCTCCTTGAGGACCCAACAGTGTTCCATGAGGCAGTCGTCACGCTCGCCAAGCCCCTCGTGGAACTGCGACCGAACAAGGTTGTGGGGATAGATCAGCGCGGCCTTGCCCTGGGCAGTGCCATTGCCTACTACCTTGGATGCGGTATCGTACCGACGAGATCGATTGCCTACCTTCCGGAGGACTACAGACGCCCTGTGGAGCTCCTCCCTGCAAGCCGCTTTGCGGACCAGAGGCTGGCGCTGGTCTCAGAGTCGATTGACCCAGGCGACCGTGTCGTGATCGTGGACGACTGGATCACGCAGGGGACAACTGTTCTCGCCGTCAAGAGAATTGTGGAGAGGCTTGGCGCACAGGTCGTCGGCGTGGCATGTGTGATCAACAACCTGTCGGAGACTCGTCGAAAGATACTGGGCCGGCCCGAGATTCACTCTCTGATTGAGAACTTGCCCTTTGAGTAGTGGGCCAGCCCATGAGGTCATCTCCTGCGAAAGCTGTCCACTGACCTATCATTTGAGATTTCCAACAGCCAGACTTTCTGCTGGCGGTCTCTCCGCCAGATGACAGGTCGCAGACAGGCAAAAGATAGGTGAGGAGGACCGAACGGGCGCGACAATGACCCGCCGGTCCCTGTCCTCTATTGTTCCTCCTTCTCTTCCCGCGCTCTGAGCTCGCGTCGGAGAACCTTGCCCACAGCCGTCTTCGGCAGCTCGTCAACGAACTCGATCTCGGTGGGCACCTTGTAGGGGGACATTCGTTCCTTGCAGAATGCACGGATCTCCTCGAATGTTGCGGTCTCGCCAGGCTCGAGCACAATGAACGCCTTGACAGTCTCTCCACGCGTCGGGTGTGGGACACCGACGACCGCGGCCTCCCGTATCTTGGGGTGCTCGAACAGGACCTCCTCCACATCGCGCGGCCAGACCTTGTAGCCGCTGGCGTTGATGAGGTCCTTCTTCCTGTCGACTATGTAGGTCCACCCGTCCTTGTCCATCTTGGCAATGTCGCCAGTGAGCAGCCAACCGTCCTCCGTCAGCACGTCAGCCGTCTCGTCGGGCCTGTTATGATAGCCCTTCATCACCTGAGGCCCCTTGACACTGAGCTCTCCCACCTCACCAGGTGGCAGAATCTTGGTCCGATCATCGAGGTCGACTATGCGACAGTCGGTACTGGGCATAGGTAGACCGATAGAGCCAACCTTTCGCAGTTCCTTGTCCAGTGGGTTGGCATGAGTGACCGGGCTGGCCTCCGAGAGGCCGTAGCCCTCAATGATGATACTGTTCGTGGCCGCCTCCCACTTCCTTGTGACCTCTGCAGGCAGCGCCATTGCACCTGCGATGGCCATCTTCAACGAGGTCAGGTCGTACTTCTTGACCTCAGGATGCGAATATATGGCTATGGCCAGAGTTGCCACAATTGGGAAGAAGGTCGGCTTCTGCGTGTGAATCAGCTTT
Organism: Candidatus Thorarchaeota archaeon; assembly: GCA_029855935.1. Lineage (GTDB taxonomy): Archaea > Asgardarchaeota > Thorarchaeia > Thorarchaeales > Thorarchaeaceae > B65-G9. The sequence goes on from JAGSHN010000020.1 coordinate 57,065, forward strand.
AGCAGCTTCTTGATGTCACGAGGGTCAACGACAAGAAGAATCTTCGATGCCCAGGCGATGCCAAGATTCATTGTCACTGTCTGCCCAAAGATGTGCTGCAGCGGCAGCGCGCCAACAAAGATCTCTCTCCCCTTCTCGGCCATCCAGTCCATCCAAGCACTGCACTGCGCACAGTTCGCCTTGAGGTTGTTGTGCGTCAGCATTGCTGCCTTTGGAATACCAGTCGTACCCCCTGTGAACTGATAGACAGCGAGGTCCTCGGCCGGGTTGATCGTCACTTCTGGGGGCTCCGGTACAGCATCAGCAAGGAACTGCTCCCAGGTCATGTCGTTGGGTCCAAGTGGCGGGACCTCCTTCATCTGCTTCCTGTAGACCAGCTTTGGCGCCAGTATCCTCTTTATCTTGCTGAGCATATCCCACGCTGCTGTCACAATGACACGCTCAAGGTTGGTCTCCTCCCGTATGGCATTCACGACCTTGAGGAAAAAGTTCATTGTCACCAATATCTTGGCGCCAGTGTCCTGAAGATATACCCTGAGTTCCTTGGGCATACTCAATGGGTTGACAGGCGTGACTATCGCACCGCATTTCAACGCGCCATAGTACGCGATGACGAACTGTGGAATATTGGGAAGCATTAGTGCAACTGCATCGCCCTTGCGCACACCGAGTCTGTAGAAGGCGTTGGCCGCCCTGTCAACGTAATCGCCAAGCTCCTTGTAGGTTATCTCTGTACCCTCGAAGAAGAGGGCCACATTGTCAGGATATTCTGCAATCGCCTGGTCCAAGTTGGCCCAGAGCGGACTGTCGTCCAGCTCAATCTCTCTGGGTGTACCAGGAACATAGTGTTCGTACCACGGTCGATCCAATTCGGTCTTCTCTCCTCGTCCAAGCTCTATCCAGAATGCCCTCTGATTCGTACGCCCTGAATAAATGCCTTCCGATGTTCTCGGAGAGCAATACGTGCGGCACTAGCGCAGTGACAGCACGCCCTTCAACGAGAGCCTTGCGATTCGCGCGAAGATGCGTAACACGTCGCGTTTCGACAACCTCTGGCCATTCATTGAGGCAGCAACTATCCTCTGCAATTCCCTCTCGCTCTCGCCGATACGAAACAGGGTATCGGTCACGCAGCTAGTAAACAGACGTTGGGCGAGAAGCATTCCGGGCATATGCCGGCCGAAGGCATACATCCAGAGATGCTGGTAGGGCTCAAGAGTAGAGGAGCTGAGATCATCGTTCTCAAGACAACGTGTCAGCACACAAGCCGCATACCGACCCGCCAGCATTGCATAGTGGATCCCTCCGCCGGTCAGAGGGTTGACCATTCCAGCAGCATCGCCAATGAGAACGCATCTGTCTGAGTACGTCCGCGCAATTGGGCCACCAGTGGGCAAGAGTGCCCCGCGCGCTCCTGAAAGGTCAAGGTCCCTAGGGAGACGACCGCTGCGCTGAAGGAATCGGACGAATGCCCTGAATATGCGAGGCAGTCCTGCTGCACGGGGGCTGACGACACCGATTCCCACGTTGATTGTGTGAAGCTTGGGAAACACCCAGCCATAGCCGGGATATCCGCCGAAATTCGCATAGAAGTGGCATTCTCGGTCGTCCGTGTACAGCTCGACTACTGTAGACTCCGAGACAGGGGCCTCAACCACTTGGCACGCGGTGATGTCCGAGCGGCGCCATCGGATATTCAGCCCGGTGTCCCTTGCGACAATACTGTTGACGCCATCGGCACCGACAACCGCCCTCGCGAGGATCTCGCCTCCTCCGCTCAGTGTCAGTCGTACCGTATCAGAAGATATGTGAACGCTCTTGACGCGTGTGCCCAGACGCGCGTCCGCCCCAGCATCTACGGCCTCTCTGCGCAGGACATCATCGAAGATCACTCGGAGCGTCGTATGCATCTCCACCTGGCCTCCCAAGGCAACGCGAAGATTCGGAGAGTGAAGAACAGCGAATCGGCTGGTGCTCTCAATGACCTCACGACGGCGCCTTGCCAGATAGTGGAACTCATCCAGCACGGCCGGAGAAAAGCCTCCCCCGCAGGGCTTGTCACGTGGAAACTGCGCCCTATCCACAAGCACCACGTCGAGTCCCGCGCGCGCCAGATACCGGGCGCAGACCGACCCCGCCGGACCGGCTCCCACAACCACGACATCACGGACCATCCAAGGGACACCCTCCTTCCGCGCAGTCCGCGCGCATTCTCACTGATGTTCGTTGACGACCGTTCGGAATGACCACACTCTCCAGTGTGTGATCACTCGGGCCTCCTTATGTAGAGCTCGAACACGCCCGACTTGAGGGAACTGTTGGGCGCGAGCTTGACAACCGTGTTGCCTATCTTGAGAGCCTCTGGTGAACCCGTCCCCTTCTTCCACACGTCCGAGAACATCGGAGAGTGGACGTTGGTCTGAAAGTCTGATACCACCCGTGACAGCGCCTCATCAAGATACGCCTCTGTGAGTCCCAAAGTCTCAAGGTCAACTCCCGTCCTAAACAGACGTGCCTCTTCTACCGCACCGGCCCTCAGGTCAAATGCGTAGCCTATTCCACCCACGAGATGGTACACCCCGTGCTGGACTGCCGGGATCTCGTCAAGGACCAAGACAGTCCCGTCTGTCAAGATGACGTACTCGACATCTGCCGCATTGAATGGTATCATCGCGGCCTCCACCGCCACCTCATCCAGCTTGAGCCGGCTCGAGAAATAGTCATTCAGTGTGCGAATCTTCAGGTCCACCCTGAGGGCATCATAGTCGCCTTGATGAACTATGTTCTTGGCCTTTCGTACAAGGACGTGAATGACTCTCTGGCACTTCCGCAGGAAGGCCAGTGTGTCGTCAGCCGTCTTGGTGAACTCTCCGGCACCGATGACGGCTCGCATATACTGCATGCCGCGGAGATTCTGCAGCAGCGTTCGGCTGAAGTATGTGATGCCCTCGGCCTCAAGAAGACCCTCGTAGTCAGCCAGCTCCTGTGGTACCGACCTCCGGATATAGACCTGCCGTGGTACCTTTTTCCGCGAGGACTTGAAGAAGAGCGCGATGTCCAGATCTCTGTGCGGCACGTCTGCAAGCTGTCGAAGGAACGGGCCCGGAGGAAGTATCTCAGTCGCCTTTGCCTTCAGGTACAGCTTGCTGTACTTCGTGAACAGGTCCTTGCTAGACATAGGGCCACTCCGCCGAAGGCATGTCGGCCTCCGCTATTATCTCTTCTTGTTCTCCTCGGTTCGGACGGGGTGGCAAGATCGGGCAAGGCAACGGAGACGGGAACACCCATTAGGTAAGAGGATGGACACCTCAAGTGACGACAAGTATAAAGGTGGAAACCAACCGACCTCATAGACCAGAACTCCCCGCAGGTGTGTCTGTATTGAACAAGAACCAGAAGTCCATATTGCTGGCATCTGTTGGAACGCTGTTGTTCATCATAGCCCTCTTCTGGCTTCTGCCGATAGAAGGCCTCTACCTTCTGGCACTGCTGACTATGTTCGCCGGGGTGATTCTCATCGGCGTGGGGACTGCACTTGCAAAGGGCTTTGACAGAACCATCGAGACGCCTGCGGAAGATTGCTATTTCTGTGGCGGGACGGGGATAGTCGACAGCCCAGAAGGGAAGAGACCGTGCCCACGGTGTGGTGGTACCGGCATAGCCCCTGATGCGGACACCACCGGACTCTGATGCTTCCGGCGGAGCGAGGAGAATGCGACACATCCTTGCCATTGGACATAGAGGTGCGGCCGCCCACGCTCCGGAGAATACCCTGCTGTCCTTTCAGACGGCGTGGAAGATGGGCGCCGACATGATTGAACTGGACATCCGCTCCACGGCGGATGGTCACGTCGTATGTATCCACGATGAGGATCTGGTGCGCACCTGCCATACACAGGGCAGGGTAGGGGAGACAACCCTCGAGGTACTCAGGAGTCTGGACGCTGGTCGTGGTGAGCGGATTCCCCTCCTCTCCGAGGTTCTCGACTTCGCGAGAGGACGGGTCATGGTCAACATCGAGATAAAGGAGCAGGGTGTCGAACTCGCTGCACTGGATATGGTCGCAGAGCGAGAGATGCTTAACGAGGTCCTGTTCTCCTCCTTCATCTACGAAACGCTGGTCAGAATACGTGACAGAGAAACCGAGGCGAAGACCGGAATGCTCTATGCCAAGCCACCGGATGACCCTGTTGCAAAAGCGCTTGAGATCAAGGCCGATGCAATGAACCCTCTGTTCTTGACCGTGACACCAGAGCTTGTCGAGAGGGCCCACTCAGCCGGACTGAAGGTGTACGTCTGGACCGTGAATGACGCAGATGTGATGACCGAACTCCTCGCCATCGGTGTGGACGGAATCATCTCCGATATGCCAGATCTTGCCAGAACCGTTGTTGACGAGTACGTCGCGGGCCTGGCCAGATGACGCCCTGCGGCCCATCAGTCGCGGTCCAGAGTCCGACGAACGCTTCTATGCCTCACTCCTGTCCCTCACCAGTGACACGCCTCACGAACCTCAGGAGGAGTTCGTAGGCCTGTTCACGGGCCGGGTGGCACGTGAGCACATGCGGGGCGCCCTCGATGAAGTGGAGTTCCTTGACCTCGGAGGATATCTTCTTGAACGCAATCTCCGCTCCACGCGGGTCGACTGTCGTGTCTGCAGCTGCCTGAAGAATCAGTGTTGGAACCCGCACCTTGGAGAGCTCTCGTCGGATGCGCTTGGCATATCGGATCAGACGCTCGATAGCGATCAGCGGTTCTCGGTCGTATCTCGGTCGAGGCAGGTCGTACAGCTCGGCAATGTAGGAGAGGTCAATCCGACGGTACTTCTTGACCCGCCGGATGAAGGGGACGAGCTTGCCCAATATTCCTCCGAACTTGATGGCAGGAGATATTGCCACGACTCCTGAGAGGTCCTCCCCTCGTCGAATGGCGAGATCGAACGCCAGCAGGGAGCCCATTGACACACCTGCGACAAAGACGTGCTCTGCGCCCCAACCCAGTACGTGGTCCAGACCTGCGGAGACACTGCCATACCACGCCGCCTCATCGTTGACCGCAAGGTCCTCAGGTGTTGTACCGTGCCCGGCAATCCTGACAGCAAAAGAGGAGATGCCGTTCTCGCGCAGAAAGTCACCAAGACTCTTCATCTCAAGAGGCGTTCCGGAAAAACCGTGTATGAGAAGAAAGGATACCTTTGAGTCTTCGACCCTGTTCTCCGTGTCCTCAACTCCTAGGGACCCCTTCAAGGTCATCACCTCTTGCGTTTGGATGAGGGTGGAGAGAGGAGCAGTGCATCAGGCGATGCACCACTCAATACTCTCTCACTACTCTCTCTCCATATCAGAGAACCGAAAGCCTCCCGTGAGGAAACCCAGCCTGATTCCCGCCGAAAGCCAAGATATCAGGTTCAGAATCTCAAGTCCCACAACGAGCGCCACGAGGACTGTGATGACGCCGGCAATCTGCAGCGGGCTCGGGAAACCGGCGAACACGTAGAACGTGTACAGCGCTGTGATGGCACCGAGAACGAGACCGGCGGCTGCCACAACACGTATCAGATTACCCTCCAGCGTGTGACCCTGCTTCAGGATCCTGCTACCAAGATCCAGGTTGAGGGACAAGACGAGGACAAAGCTGATTGTGTAGAGCATAAAGATGATGGCTGCTGCTGTCATCGCCTGCTTGGTGATGCTCTTTGCACCCTCGAACATCACGACCATCAGTGCGAAGAAGAGGGATGCAGTTCCAAGCATCTGGGCACTGACGGTGGGAGAACCTCTCGAGTAGCCCACCACGCTCACGTTCCGGATGAGGAGGGAGAGGATGACCACTGCCATCACTGTTGGCGCCTGGACAGCCATCGATACACCCGGTATCACCGATACGTTGAACCAGATGTTGGCAGGCCAGATTGCCGGAGGACCGACGCCGAAGAGGCCCAGCATGAAGGCTATGAACGCCAGCGACCCTGCAGCTGTCGCGATGACTGTCAAGAACGTCTGAGAGAAGACACAATTACCTCTGAGAATGGACTCAATCATCAGGGCAGCCTGGGTGATCACTACCAACAGCCACGGGATGATGACAAACTGGGCCAGTGAATAGGGTGTCACGAGAATGAAGACGCTGGCCACAACAAGTGGCAGGCCCACTATGATATCGTTCTTCCCGGCATAGAGGGCGCCGGCAAGGAACATCATGGCACCAGGTGACACGGCGATGAAGAAGGCGAGCAGCGGGGCCACCGATCCCATCAGCGTGCCAGCAAGTGATGTGCCAAAGACACCCACCATCGCGAGGAACACCATAAACCACTTCGCGCTCCCGCGGATGACCTCCTCCTGCAAGTGAGAGCTGTGACCCTCCATTGCGCCGAGACGTGGTGCCAACATCGCCCAGACTATCAACAGCAGGAGAAAGCCCTGCACGAGCCACGGAGGCGTGTAGAATGTGACGAATGAGGCATCAATCTCTTTGATGACGGGGTCAACAAACGGATCCTGGTAGAAGTGCGACCACGAGTACCAGATCTCTGTATTGCCGACGTGCTGGACTGCCCCGTCGATGACTGCAAGACCGCCGACAACGGAGGCAATGAAGCCCGTTATGCCATAGCCCATCTTCGCGACCCTTGTGCTTCTGGCAAACTCTCGGATGTGGGATGCAGGGAGGGTCCAGAAGATGGCTACGCAGAATTGACCGATGATGAGAAGAACATATGCCGCAGCCATCAACGGCATGTACAGTGAGGATATCGCGTGGGCAACACCAACTAGGGGCCAGAACAGGGCGCTACCAAGACCAGCTATCAGCCCCGCATACGTCTTGCTCGCATCAATGTACAGCACCGACAGCAGCTGCCAAAATATCACGACAAGCGCTCCAATCACTGCCACGTTTGTGACGTAGGCGGAGACCTGGACCGACCGCTCGATGTCCACGGTCACACCGCTGTAGACGACCAGAGCGGCCACGACAACAATTATCCCACCAACGTACAATATGCTTGGATACTGCGACTCAAGCAAGAGGCCAAGCTTCTTTGAAGCGCGTGCCTGAATCAGAAGTCCAATTCCGAGCAGCCCGAGGAATACTGCACTATAGTAGATGCTGAGCGGTGACTGGTACACAAAGTACGCGGCCTCGTATGGTAGCTCAATCAGACCACCAGCAGGAAAGGCGGCACCGCCAGTGATGTACGACAGGACAAGGCTTGCAAGGCCTATGAACCCGGCAACGACCCCAAGCAGACCGCCAAGAGCAGCCCGCTTGCTGATCGGCTCGAATTCTCCTGAGAGGTCTTTCTCTAGCTCCGCTGTCTCATCAGATTTAGAGTACAGCTTTCGTCCGAATGACGCAAGCGATCCTTTGGAACCCATCTGTCAGTCCTCACGGGATAGTCTCTGAACGCGTCCTGAACGACTTCGGGGGGTATAAATGCGTATCGGACTGCGTCTAGGTCACTCACATCTTCCTATGGCACGGACCAAAAGGGCCAGCAACGGTTGCCGCCAGCAAGTAGAAAAGAGGGACCGCCCAGTGGTCACCAGAGAAAGAAGGTGAGTGCAGTGCCAGAGATAGAACTCTATGTCAACGGAGAGAGGATTGCTCTCAACAGGTTCACAGCCAACGTCCTACGAGACGTTCTGATGGCGTTCCTCCGAAACCTCCACGGTGTCGAGGTGGACGAGATCAAGAAGATTGAAGTGTCGTGACTCGCATTCGGGGCGATTCCTTTGGAAAAGGGTTGCAGAAGCGGCAAGATGGCGTGGGTCGACCTCTCTACAGGTCGCGTGCAGGAGAAGAGACTCGAGGACTGGGTATACAAGACGTTCATAGGCGGCAAGGGGCTCGGTGCCTACCTCCTGTACAGACACGTGATGGCAGGAACTGAACCGTTCTCTGCCAGCAACACGCTGTTCTTCCTCACAGGCCCTCTACAGGCCGTCGGCGGTCCCAGCATCGGCCGATGGAGCATCGTGACAAAGTCGCCTCTCACGGGGCTCTTTCTGGACAGCCACTGTGGCGGCCCACTGGGACGTGAGATCAAACGGGCAGGATACGACGTGCTCGCTGTGAGAGGCAAGGCAGCTGAACCAGTGGTCCTGCACGTGACTGATGACAGTATCGACATCGAGCCAGCGGAGGATGTCTGGGGCGCGGGCATATACAGGGCGACGGAGACACTACACGAGAGGTACGGCAGAGAGGCCGCTGTGTACACTATCGGTCCAGCCGGAGAGAGAGGTATTCTCTTTGCCACGGGAGCGTGCGAGATTGCACATCAGACTGGTCGCGGTGGTGTTGGTGCAGTGATGGGCTGGAAGAACCTGAAGGCCGTTGTCGCACAGGGAACTCACGTCTATCTCGCCGCGGACCCCGACGATATACGCGAGGTCAACAGAGAGGTGGCCAAGACGTGGAGGGAGAACAAGACCGGGTTCCCAGAGATTGGGACTGCCTTCCTTGTGGAGGTGGCCAACGGGCTCGGCCAGTTCCCGACACGAAACTGGGAGGCGGGGTACTTCGAACGACACGAAGAGCTGGATATGCGCAGCCTCCACAAAACAAGGTGGGCGGGACAGTTCTATTCGTGTCCTCACTGCATCATGCGCTGCACCCACGCCTACAAGACACCTGACCCCGACGACCCAACGAGGGATGTCGACTCAACCGTTGAGTACGAGACTCTTGGCCTGATGGGGGGAAACCTGGGCATCTCAGACCCGATTGATGTACTTCAACTCAACTATCTGAGCGACAATTATGGCCTAGACACAATCAGTACTGGATCAGTGATTGGCTTTGCCATCGAGTGCTACAAGAGGGGCATCATCACGTCATCCGAGCTGGGAATAGAACCGGAATTCGGCGACGTGGCATCTGCCATTCATATCCTCAAGAGCATTGTCAATAGAGTGGGAATCGGAGATACCCTGGCTCTCGGCGTCCGGAGGGCAGCGAAGAGGCTCGGGAGAGGCGCGGAGGAGTATGCGGTCCACGTAAAGGGCCTTGAGGTCGCAGCTTGGGACCCGCGTGGTAGAAGGGGGATGGGCCTCTCGTACGCCACGGCCGATGTCGGGGGAAGCCATCTGAGGGGATGGCCCGCCACGACAGATCCGCCAGATGCATCAGCGCTTGATCTCGTAGAGTCGATGGTACGGGCGAGGGACGAGAAGGTCCTCACAGACTCTCTTGTAGTCTGCCATTTCACGTACCACCTTCCTCTGAGGCTGGAGCAGAAGATTCGGCTCCTGAACGCTGCAACAGGGGAGAACTACACTGAGGAAGACATCTTTCTCTTCGCCAAGAGAGTCGCGGCTGTCACGCGGATGTTCAATGTCAGAGAGGGCATATGCAGAGAGTACGACGACCTGCCACCGAGGCTATGGCAACCCCAGAGCCAGGGGCCACGCGCTGGCCTCAGCTCCTTCGTCAGCAGGCAGGACTTCGAGGACTGTCTAGATCGGTTCTACGAGCTGAGAGGTTGGGACGCCACGGGGTGTCCCACAAGAGAGACGCTCAGGGAGCTAGGGCTTCTGGAACTCGGTATAGAGCCGATCGACTGAGCGCATCATCGTGATAAATGACTGGCCATCTGACAGACAGCAGCTGAGGCCCTCACTTGATGATCTTGTAGAGCTCTTCCATCTTCGCAGTGAACTCGCTGTCCGGATGACGGAGAACGACAACATATCTGCTTCCAGCCTCGATGAGCAGTGGGAGAAGCGGGATGATGGTGGCCACCTTTGCCTTGAACTTTCCCTCCACCTGTCGCACGATATCCGCGTCCTCGTATATGCGGGGCTTCTTGTTGATCACTATCTTGATCTCCGGCACCTGAAGTTTGCGTGCCACACTCAGTGTCGCGGCAGTGCCAAGAAGGTCCTGTTCATCGACACGCGCCACCACAAAGAGAAAGTCGGCCGTCGCCATCGAGAGGAGGGTCTCACGGTCGAGTCCGGGGTGGGTGTCAATTATCAGGTAGTCAAGTTGTTTCTCGCGTATCACGTCATTGAATCCATTCCGCAGGTCGCTCACCTCGTATCCCTCCCTGAGAATCCGGGTTATGTCCGCCGCATTCATCGACGATGGGACAAGGTATAGCCTTCCTCTCCTGATCCCCAACTCCTCGGTCAGATCCAGACATACATCAGTGATATCACAAGCCCCGCGTAGGTAGTCATTGAGTGTGTGGGGAAGACGTTCGCGTCCCTTGCCAAAGATGATGTGAATACCGGGGGATGCCATATCAGTGTCCATCACAGCCACACGCTTGCCATCAAGTGCCGCCACTGCAGCAAGATTGGCAGCGATATTCGACTTGCCAGTCCCACCGCGAAACGAGTGAATGCTAACGATCTCTCCCGCCATCAGTCCGACCTCGCATCTTCCAGTATTGGTTCGGTGGCCCAGGTCACATTGTTTCCCAGGGCCCTCAGGACCTCCAGAATACGTGACGGAGGAATGTGCGTCCGAGCAGAGATAACTCGGACCGGCGTCTTGCCGTCACAGTATTCCCATATTGCGTCTAGTATTTCGTAATCCCTCTTAGGCATTCCGATGACCTCCAGATATGCAAGGAACCTCTCGTCCCTGTCGCAGACCTTTGCATACAGCGGTCGGATGCGTACCACCCCTCGTGCCACGAGCAGCGCGAGGAGCTCTGACAACTCTGACATCCGTAGCCCAGCGTCACGTGCGAGCTCGCCCACGGTGATCAGCCCGCGGTGTCGACCGAGCAGGCCCACTAGTTTCCTGTGCACACTATCGGGAAACCGCTCTGCGAGAAGAGTTTCCACTGCCCCGGCTGTGATCTCTCCGCCAACGGGCACAACAACATCCTCCTCGTTGAGGGCAACTGGCCCCTCCTCATCTACAGGGGCCACACGCGGCACATCACTCAGGTCCAGCTGGCACACAAGATTGAGAAACGCTCTCGCCTTGTTCTCAACAGACTCAGGCGAAACGGATCCCGTGACCACGAACACCACAATCTTCTCATCACACCTGCTTGCAACAAAGGAGGTTCCCATATCGAGCGACGGATGAACAATAGTTATTGGAAGGCGCTCGGCAGCGGTCTGCCCCGCGATGGAGACGAGCATATCGAGCAATGCCTCAAGTTCGTACATTCTCAAGTTCGACACTATTATGTGACCGTCATCGGTGAGCGCTGCGCCACGCAGTACCTCCTCTCTCTCGACCGATGAGAGAACACTCTTCAGGTCGTGGAGGACCGAGGGAGGCAGCAGGATTGTGTGATACCTGCGCGCTATTCCCGGAATCCCGTCAAATCTCCTCAGCACGAGCTCGACAGTGTCAGCAAACGACTGGAACCTTGAGTACTGTGCCCTCGAACTGTCATCATCAGTGTTTCTCAGAACCTCGTAGTACTTGCCGACGAACCGTTCGGCCAGCTCCTTGAGAATGGCGCGGTAGATCTCGACACTATCGTCTTTTCTCACAAGGGCAATGAAGTACAGGTCTCCCTTCTCTACCCAGACGAACTTGCTGTCAGCAAACGCTATCGCCTGAATCTCCTGTTCAGTAGTGCTCTCCACAAAGGACCCCACAGCCGAGAGGAATGCGGCAATCACCTCGTCAATCTTGTGAGGCCCTCCTGTGGAGTAGCGGAACAAGGGGATGCCCGTATTTCTGATAATGACAATCTCCTGCGCCAATCTTCGCACCTCTGACTCGGCCGAAAACGGCCCAATGACACTCGTCGAGCCGATGCGGCTACCTACCTCTTACGATACCACACCTCTAGACTTGAAGCTTTCGTGCGTCCGGCATCAACCGGGTAGACTGTCGGCCTGACAGAGAGACCTTGATTCATAACAGCAAACCTATTAACGGTTGGCTGTGGGTATTTGTTGGGGCAGGTAGTAGAGAGGCGTACCACTTCTTGATTGGACGGCCACCCCGGTGTTCTCCCCGTGTGCGCGCGTAGGTGATAGACGATGACGGAAGAGACACAGACGCAGACAAACATCGTGGCAGTTGTCGTCACAGACGCTGAGGGGAAGGTCATCGCCACTGATGAGGTCCTTCGGACAAGGCTTGGTAGTGGGGCTACGGTCTTCAACCTGCTGAGAACATCGGATCACCAAGTGCTGCAAGATGCTCTGGCACAGGCCATAGCGAATCAGCGGAAGACCAGTGCCCAGCTGTCCATCCCGGGGCCGGGGGACAAGTGGACGGCAGGTCAGGCCGATATAGTTCCTATTGCCGTCGAGGGAAAGGCCTTGGTGCTCGTAGTCTTCTCAACGCCGCGTCCGTGCACCGGCTCGCCTGCGTATCAGCACAAGCTCAGCCTTCTTGATGCGATGACATACGAGATCAGGTCACTTCTTCAGGAGCTCGTCACCACTCAAGAATACGTGAGGTCGCTCGCGGCCGACAACAGCGAACTCTCAGAGATTGTTGACGGCCTCCTGACAGAGGTCGGCCGCGCAGTCAGGTTGGCCAATTCCGTGAGGACCATCCTGAAACTCGAGTCCGAGCCCGTAGAGGTTCGAGTGATGGACCTTGCAACCACTGTGGAACGGTCGTTCGAGATGACAAGCGAGTTGTATCCAGATCGAAATCTTGGGCTCGTCGCAACATTCGACGAGGGTCAGTTCAAGGTGATGTGCTCGGACCTCTTGGTGGATGCCCTCTCGGCACTGCTCAGCGTATCAGTTGAGATGTGCCATCCAGAGGAGTCCCGAATTGTTGTGGACGCCAAAATGCAGGACGGCGACCGGGTTCTGCTCACGATCAGTGACAACGGCGAGCGAATCCCGGAGGAGAATCATGAGAAGATATTCGACATAATATGTGCGGGCCTCAGCAGATCCATTGGTCAGGGCCTCAATATGGCTGAGGAGGTACTGACTCGATGCGATGCTTCAGTCAGGCTTGTTGAAGAGCCTGCTGACGAGGGGCTTCTTCTCAGGTTCGCAATAACACTCTCCCGCGCAGGGAGCGGAACTTCATCGGTGGTGAGCAGGTAGTGGCAAAGATAATGATAGCCGATGACGACGTCTTCTTACACAGGGTTATGGCGAGGGTCCTTGGTCTCGGTGGCCATCAGGTCGTGGCACACGCGTACAACGGCCTAGAGGCCTTCAAGAAATATGCGAACCTCAACGACAAGCCAGACGTTATCTTGATGGATCACCGAATGCCGGTTATGGATGGCGTCCACGCTACAAAGGAGATTCTCCGGGTTGACCCCCACGCGAAGATTCTATTCATCAGCGCAGACGAGTCTGCAAAGGAGGAGGCGCTGAAGGCAGGGGCGGCCGGCTTTCTAGTCAAGCCAGTGAGAAGCACCATGCTCTTCAAGGAGATTGACGAGGTCCTGTCCAAGTAGGCAGGTGCGTACGTCTAGTATCCCGGACGCAGAACAGGCAACGTAATGCGGAAATGAGCGCCCTCACCGGGTGCCGTGTCAATCAACTCTAGGTCACCACCGAGGGAACGCAGTATCTCTCGGCTGAGGTAGAGTCCGAAGCCGCCTGACGACCTCGTTGAAACACCACGTGCGAACAGCCTGTCACGAATCGACGGGTCCACACCGGGGCCGTTGTCCTCAACGTCGATATAGACCACATCGTTGCTCTCAAGCCGAGCAGTAACAGTCACCTCGGGTCGGCTTGTACCGTGCATTACACTGTTTCGTATAAGGTTCTGGAGGACCATAGGCAAAAGCGAACTCCCCGCCACCATCACGTCCTTCACCTCAGACACGTTGACCCGAAGGACAAGCCCCGGATAGGTTGAACGAGCCCAGCGTACGACATCGCACACAAGATCGAGGAGGTTCTTGATCCCCTTCTCAGACGGCTTTCCGAAGGCCTTTATCACCTCCAAGGAGCGCTCGAGCACGGTGTCGCAGGTATTGATGAGCTCCTCAATGGCGGCGATATCACCACGAGCAATGAGCTGTCGGCCCAGGTCCAGGTTTGACAGAAGTAGTGCTATGTCATTTGTCAAATCGTGGCGTAGGACGGAGGCATAGAGCTTCAGCTCCCGATGAGCCTGCTCGCGTTCCAGCTGTGCCATCTTCTTCTCAGTGACATCACGGCAGACGAAGACTATACTCACCTCGGTGTCACTGACGGCGACACCAGTGCTGACCTCCGCGAGGAATCTCGAACCATCTTTCCGCATCAGCTCAATCTCCCTTGGCTGCTTGCCTCCCGCCTGGTTTCCACGAATGAGTGGCGCCAACAGACGCCGAATCTCACCCCGACTCTCGGTGGGCACCACCAGTTCAACTATCGACTTTCCGCTGGCATCGTCGACAGAGTATCCAAATAGTCTCTCTGCGGCAGAGCTCCAGAACTGGATTCTGAGACTCGCGTCAACTATCGCGATCGCATCGCTAGACGCTATGGCTATGGCCATGAGCCGCATACGTTCGCGACGCAGTTCCGCGGTCACTCTCTCTCTATCGGTGACGTCAATCACTGCGGCAGAGGCGAAAGACAATGTCTCGTCCGTTGCACGCGGTACCGCGTGAATCTCCAAATGCCGGATGGTTCCCTGCCGTGTGCGTACCCGAAGCGTGTAGGTAGATGAGCGTCCTTTCTTGCGGAGGGCGGTCTGCTCGTGAAGAAGTGTCCGATCCTCGGGAAGCACAAACTCCGTGAGGGGTCTGCCAATCAGCTCCTCAAGATCGCGTTCGACCATCTTGCAGAATGTGGAGTTCGCGTATAGGATGTGCTCTTCAAAGTCTGCTATGAGAAATCCAATCGGAAGGTGCTCCATCTCCTTCAAGAAGTCAACATATACCGGGCGACCATCCGGACCCACTATTGTGCCCGTCTTTGGAACTCCTACAGCAGCAACAAGGCCGCTCTCTCTGTCAATCGCCCATACACTCCACGCCAGCCCAAGCCGCGACTTACCCAAATGTAGAGTGGTCTGCACGTGACCAACATCTGACTCTCCATCAGCAATCGGGCGGATAGCCTCACCAAGAGAGCCACTCTCCCAGATTCCATCAATGTCCTCTAGTGTCTTGAGAGAACGCCCCCGTCGAGCGCGTCGGATGAGCTTCGCGAGCGGCTCGCTCACAAAGCCTAGGTCCCCCCCACGAGAGACCACCAGCATCATCGGGGCTCCCGTTGGCAGGTCCTTTGCACAATCAGCAGACCTTGATTTCATAGTCTTGCCCCCAGCGCGAACGTCGTCCTTGTAGACGACAATCCAGGGTACCTCCTACCCGTATCCAGTGTAGTGCCCACAGCAGGCCTTCGCCGAATCCAGTCGGTGGATACTGAAGGCGACCCACTTGGGAGAGGTTGTCGGCCAACTAATAACAATTCCTCTGCCGCGCGAGCAGCAGACTCACACAGGACGGGTAGGACGGCTCATCCCCCCTATCTCCATCTTCTTCCACTCAACCTCGTCTCCGAGCTTCAATAAGACAGAGTACAGCTCCTCGGGCTGGACGCCCAGTTTGTTGCTCACCGCCTCCAGGGACCGGGAGCCATTGCATAGCATCCGTGCACGTTTGAGAAGCCTATACTCTCGTTCCCTAAGCCCAATCAGGTCGAGAAAGGCATCGAATCTCTCGTCGCCCTGTCGGATTGATGGACACAACCTGTAGACATCCACAACACCCCATATTGCGAGGAACTCGACCACCTTCATGATAGTGTCGACATCCATCCCGACATGCGAGGCGATGTCCTTCAGAGTTCGTTCTCCATCAATGGCGTCGATTACGCGTCCGCCGCCGGGAAATGTCCTGTGGAACTCGTCGATCAGCTCGGCCGATTCCTGAAAGAGTGTGAGTGCCTCCCTGTTGACAACAGGCACAACAAAGGGCCCCAAGTTCGATGTGACAAGAAGCAGCCCCTCGTAGTAGTTGACGGCCCGGTGGATCTCGGTCTCAAAGTCTGAGAAGGCCTCCTCAATCATCACCGGAGAATCGAGAACATCCTCGTACCGCATCAGGAACTTCCTTCCCAAGTCGCGGAGGATGGCACGCAAGATGTGAACAGGAGCACCAGAGTCGACTAACAGAACGAAAAGAACATTCTTCCCAGCCTGTTCGTAGAGTATCTCCGATCCCTTGAAGGAGAGGCTCTGAACCGACCGCTCACCAAACTCCGATGCGAAACTCGTTATGGCGCTGAGAAAGCCCGAGAGTAGCTCATTCAGCCGGCGGGCACCTGTGAATGAGTAGTGGAATACTGGCACACCACCGCCGGCAATGACCATGAACTCTTGGACCTTCAGTCGACCTGACAAGGCTACTGTCTCCATCATTGCTCGGAGAAATCATCCAATAAAAGATATCTGCACGGACTTTGAACGGCGACAGGTCAGATATCCGGCTCTGCTGTGTGGGAGAGGCAGTTCAGCCGAGAAACTGTCATATTGGTCAAGCGTCAAGGTTGCATCGCTTCCAAGACAGACGGTGAAAGAAGTGCTTGAGTATAGAGAGTTCCCGACAAGAAAGGCAATCAGTCACATCGCATTTGCACCGCTGTACGCACTTCTCATCAGGGTCATCTCGCTGGTCACTCAGGGCCGGCTCTTTCCCGGCCTCTCCTTGCAGCAACATCTGGTATTCTTGGCTCTGGGGATTGCGGCCGCTGCACTGACACTGGCAGTGACACCGCTATTGATCCCCAGGCTCCGATCTCTCTACGTGATGATGGCCGCTGTGGGCCTGTTCGTATCCGTGAGTCATGCCGTCCTTCATCTGATCACATTGCCGCCCGACCTCACTTGGTACTACCGTGCGTATGTTGTCGTCTCGGCCTTCGGCGGACTCGTTCTCGTGATGAACGCCCAGACCGTGGGACTCAATGAGACAGTTGTGATCAGATATCGCGGCAGAATTGTCGGCCTGCTCTTCGCTCTGACACTCACGCTACTCTTCGTCTACTCTGCTCTCGACCAGCTCGGACCCGACGGACTGCTCGACGGCATCAGCATTCGAGAGGCCGTGGCAATGGTCGGGATCATCGTGAGCGCTGTGGGGGCACCTTGGCGCTGGAAACGACACCCGCTAACGGTTGCCGAGGACGTGCAGAGCTACGTCCTTCCGACTCTCTTCATTCTCGTCTCGTATTTCTTGTGGTATCAGGCGACAATGCTCAACATAAGGGACATCTTCGAGCTCGCGGGGGAGACCTTCATCTCGCTCGGTGAGTTCTCGGGCCTTGCGATGTACGAGCCTCTGTTTCTCGCCCTTGGTGTTGTAGTCGCAGGGCTTCTCGCCGACCTAAAGGGAAGAAAGAGAGCCTTTGACCTGCTCGTCTTGATGATGGGGATGATGGCAATCTTCAGCACGACCCTCTATGGTATCGAGAGCGTCGAGATCACACCCGGGACGTATGAGATTCGCGTCATCCTCAACGCGCCAGCGCTGCTCGTCATTGAGAGATTCATAGAGGGCTACATGCTGTGCCTGTTCGTCATGCTCATCTGGTCCGAGGTAGGATCACCAAAGACGAGATCGAAGAGAATCGCGATGGTCTGGTCCTTCCTTCTGGCGTATATGACAGCCTTCTGGGTGCTAGGCATAGGAGCGTTCGGCATCCAACCACCCTTTGCGATAGCGCTGTACGGACGCGAGTTCGCCATCCTCACGGCGCTCGTGGGTCTGTATCTGAGTGCCAATGTACCAGAGGTGCTGGGAAGGGAGGTGGAACTGGAGTCCCTCTCCCTCGACTTTGACGAAGAACTGGTGGAGGACACTGTCGAGGCACTGGTGGGCTCTGACGAGTTCGAGTCAATTCTCAGCCAGCTTGAGGTGATGAACGGAACAATCGAGACCCCTGACGGACCTGTCAACGTTATGGGTGAGGAGTTCGACAAGTACCTCCCGCTCCGCGCGATTCCCGGCATAGGCGTCAGGATGGAAGAACGCCTCAAGAGAGCCGGGTATGCCAGTGCCGTGCAACTAGCAGGTGAAACTCCGGCTCGGCTTGCAGCCAAGATTGACGGCCTGACCAGACAGAGAGCGTCGAAGATTCTGGCGGCCACTCGGAAGGCAGTCAAGGAGACGCTTCAGCGCCTTGAGAGGGGGGACGGGTCGCAAGTCTAGTCATTCGGGCCGCCGCTGAACAGTGTTCTACGCTCCGAGATCTCGCCAGTCTTGCGATGGGGAGTCCTTGCAACAGTACCATGTGCCTTCTCCATCTCTCTGGCGGCGTCGGCCAACAGTGCGGCCGTGCGAAGCATCTCGTGAGCCCCAGCCACCATCAAGAGATACCTGTGACGTTCCGCGACCTTGAAGCATGCCTGACTGGTGATAGGCGCAATCGCCTCGCAGATCTTGATTGCTGCATACGCCTTGGCCGCTGCGTATGGGTTCGTGAAGCCACCTGCCTTGACAACACGCTCGGCAGACACTTTCTCTGCGGGGAGGGAGATGTCCTGTCTTGCCCGCACCACGGAGATAGCCTCGTCAATCACACGCTGGAGGAACCTGACCAGTCCACAGGCGGAGAAGACCTTCAGCACGTCGGCGTTGAACAGTGTCATCTCGGTCGCGTCTAGGAACTCGGGCTTTGCTCCTATCATCGGGTCCATAGGTAGCACGACGTACCCCTGCTTGTCAAGAACAGTACTGACTCTCTTGCCATCGGCATTCTTTCTCACGAAAGCCCTCAACCCGGGGCCGTCCGTTATGTTCAGGGCAGGAACGCCACTATCGTGCAGACGCGTCCGCACCAGGGTTGGTCCAGGAAGGGCAGCATTGGGACTCACCACCACGCACAGGTCAGGTCCCCAGCCTATGGCAGTCTCGACGACGCCCTCGCAGTGCTCGGGCTCCATATGCGCCCCGGTGGAGAGGGACCTCACCTCTATGTCAGTGCGCGTTGCCCGTTCGTCCACTATGAGGTCTATGAGAGGAAGTGAGCCGATACAGCCCAGCTTCAGGAATGCAACTCTAGTCGGGAGTCCTGTCGTCAATGCTCAGACCTGTAGTCTCGTCAGGAGGGATTATTGAAAACGCTTGTGGTCGACAGGCCACCGCACTGTGAGACCAAGCCAATCCTACTGCGTCTTCTCGGGCTTGCGCCACGAGGGGTTGAGGTGGTACGCAAGACCCGTCCCTGAGAGGAGGTCAAGAGCCGACAGCTCGCGAGCACAGGAGGCACAACGGAGGGTCACCCTGGGCTCGGGGGTCGCGGTGGAGCAGTCGTTGCAGAGCACCTCAATATCCAGTACTCTGATGCTGTCCACCGGGATAGGCCTTCTGCAGCCGGGGCAGGATATCTCCTCGGTCTCGTCAACAATGACGCTCTTGAATGTCTTCCCACAGTGGGGGCAGTGAACGCCATAGACAACATATAGATTGAAGGAGCCGCACGAGGGACATCTCAGGTCGAGAATCATCTCGGTACTAGAGCACCTTGTGCACACAAACCTACGTCCCCGGCTCCGCGCAACGAGAATTCCTGCCGCAACAAGGTCCTGAAGCGTACGGTTGACCTCCTCGTCATCGCCAGGGAGGTAGCCCGCTGCGTCGGGATACTTATCAACTCCCTTGAACACGTGGTTCGGGCTCAACAGTGGGACTAGTCCGTCTTCCATTGCCTCAATGAGCCGCCGCACGCCCTTGCGTGCCAAGAGTTCGGCACGATCTGTCTGCCTCATCAGTTCTTGCAGCCGCTCGAAGGCCCTGGCAATCTCAGTGTCCCACTGTGTACTCTCAAGGTCCATCTCGTGGACGAGACGTAGCAGGTTTCTCTCAACGCGAGCCGGGTCGTCGTTGTCATCGAGAAGAACAGCGAGACAGTTGGGCTTGATCAGAACAGAGACCACAAGACCCCTGCACAGATTCGTATACCCAATCCGTGACTCCTGATGAATGCCGTGGCCCATGAAGATTCTGAGGGCCTCCTCGCTCGTGATAGATGCACCCTCTGGCCATGACCGCCCAATCAAAGGGCCAAGGTTATCGTCCCACCAGATGGAGTGCATCTCCCGAGGCATGCGTTTGACCTCCTACAGACATGTGACGTGCATAGAAGCGATGGGACTTAAGACCATATTGTGCACGTATCACGTGGTGAGGACTGTCATATCACAGTCCCTTCGCTACTCTGACCGCAGAGTTTATCTTTGTTCGGACGGAGCGGGGCCAAACGCACGCCTACTAGTTGTGGTGGAGAGGTCTTGAACGGAGAAACAGTGGTAGACCTACGTTCTGTGACAAAGACCTACACGATGGGAGATGTCGAGGTACACGCGCTCAGAGGGGTCGACCTCAGGGTAGACCGAGGCGACAGGCTCGCGATAATGGGACCATCGGGCTCGGGGAAGACCACACTTCTGAACCTGATCGGGGCACTCGACAGGCCCACCTCAGGGAAGGTAATCATTGGAGGGACTGACATCACCACCCTCGATGAAAGGGCCCTGACGCAGATCAGGAGAGAGAAGATCAGTTTCATCTTCCAGTTCTTTAATCTGATCCCGGTCCTCACTGCCTACGAGAATATCGAGGTGCCACTCATCATCGCCAATGTCGAGGAAGACAGACGCAGGGAGATTGTAAATGACCTGCTATTGCTACTTGGCCTTGAAGACAGGGCGGACCACCTCCCCGACGAGCTCTCGGGGGGTGAACAGCAGCGCGTTGCCATTGCACGTGCGCTCGCAAAGGCTAGATGGAGTCAGCATCCCGTGATCATCTTGGCTGACGAGCCGACGGGTGATCTTGACACAACCACCGGCGAGGAGGTCGTAAGGGCGCTTCTGGATGCCGTGGAGCACGAACACAGCACTCTGATACTCGTCACGCACGATCCCGAGGTGGCGGCCAAGATGGATCACACACTTGAGATTCGTGACGGCCGTGTGACCACCTAGGGGAGGGAGTGAGGGGTTGAGCATCGTCACCGGGGAGTATGAGGCGTTCCACAACCTACGCAGAAAGGGCATCACGTTGCTATGCTTGGCTCTTGCTGCATCGCTCACAACTGGGATAGCAGTCTTCGTCGACTCGGCAGGATACTACAGATGGTCTGAGTTCATCGATAGTCGACCGGTTGCGATTCATCTCTACGGAATAGGCTTGGCCGAGCACGTCACGGACATCAGACAGGTCGATCACGTCGAGCGCGTGGCTGTGGCCTACTACGGTTGGGTCACAACGTACGTGAACAGTTCGACCCTCCATCCTGTGGAACCGAGCAGCGTGCGCCTGCAGCGTACGTGGCTAGCAAGACCCGGCCACAAGGCGCAGCAGATCAACTTCACAGAATGGCACGGGGTCGATCTCGACGCTATGTCTGTTGGCCCGGACTTCTATCAGGCCTTCCCTCAGTTGTTCAAGAGAATCACGGGCCGGTTGCCTGCCAATGAAACAGAGGTGGCGGTCAGTGAGGATGTCTCCTCGTGGCTCAATGTGAGTATCGGCGAGAGAGTTGGGATTGCCCCCTTCGGTACAGCCTACTCGTCTCAGTCCTCTGGCGCCTCAGCCAGCAGTGTCGCCAACGACTCTGCAGGAGGTCTTCAGGCAGACGGAGAAGACATAGCTCTTGCTACTATCGTCGGAATCTACACACCCGTCTCGGCAGACAACTTCTTGTTCGCCCCGCTGACGACGCAGATGATTATTGGGCTTCCCGCGTTGGCGAACCACGGAGACGAGATGCTGTACATAGAGATAGACCGCAGACCTCTGACTCCAGCC
This sequence comes from Candidatus Thorarchaeota archaeon, assembly GCA_029855935.1. Lineage (GTDB taxonomy): Archaea > Asgardarchaeota > Thorarchaeia > Thorarchaeales > Thorarchaeaceae > B65-G9. The sequence continues at coordinate 78,729 of JAGSHN010000020.1, forward strand.
AACGTCCCCGCCTCACTAGAATATCTGACCTCTGTCGAGACCGACATACTCAGGACGATCGATCCATATTATGTCCCAGGCTCTTCGTACGAGCCCTGTTCTGTTGACAACCTGCTCGCGGATGGCGTGATTGAGTACAAACACTGGCTCGACTCGACGAGACTCACACAGGTCTTCAACTCTGGTGGGGAGCTCCTGATGGTCATCTTGGTAGTGGTGATGGCTGTCAGATACAACATCAATGATCGCCGTCCGGAGATAGAGGTCCTCCGTGCCAGAGGCGCGTCGCAGAGGACAATCAACCTGAGGATATTCAAAGAGTTCGTCGCCCTATCAGTGCTGGCCACCGTATTGGGCCTCATCGGCGGAATTGGTGCCAGCAGGATATCGATGGCAAGCCGCGGCTACCTTGTCGTCGACCCCTCAAGACTGCTCACCGAGCCTCTGATAGTGAGCATTGACTCGCTCCTGTTCAGCATTGTCATGAGCTCCCTCATGCTCTTCGCGTCAGGCATAGTCTATCAACGGGCCTTTGCACGACCTAGGCGTCAGACGAGGAAGGGACTTGTCGTCCGAATAGGCAAGCTCCTCACGATGATCAGATGGGAGTTCGTGACAATCATTCTCTCGGTCCTGTTGTTGTGGAGCCTCTATTCCAGCGGGGGCACTGTGATGGCCTCTTCCGTTGTCGGGGTCTTCGCGAGGATGGCCCTCACTTTCGCTCCTCTGGCCATCTTCCTCGCAGTGGGCAGCCTGTTCAGCAAATGGCTCCGGAGAGGGGCAATGACGTTCTCTCGTCGCGGGACACGAGTCTTCGGACCACTTCCGGCACGTGTCGGCATCCGCAGGCCCGGCCGAAGGACGTCATCGGCCGCGCTGGTGACAATTGTCATTGTCTTCGCTATTGGTCTCACTTGGACAAACCTGACCGTCGCAGCATCACTCCCCGCGACGAAGGAGGCTCAGGCGCGCTACACCTTCTGCTCGGATATCCTGTTTCACCTAGAGTACGGTCAGTCCGAATTCTGGCCTCGGTTGATGGAGAACCTGAGTGCAATTGACAGTGTCCGGGCGTGGAGCCTCTCGTCGCACCTCTATCTCGAACTCTCAAACTACGAGATATACCGATTCGTTGGTCTCAACGCGTCGGAGATGATGCAGATTGGATATGACTACCTTGGGCGACCGATACGCGAGAGCCCCGTTGCTCAGGCGCTCCAGCAACTTCAAGCAAGGCAGGCTGGCGCAATCATCACCAAGTCCATAGCAGAGACATACGGCTTGTCGGAGGGAGATGCGATAAGAGCCTTCATACGGAGAGGTGGTGACAACGCCACGATCGTGACGTTTGTCGTGGTCGGCATCATGGAGGCCCTCTCACCCATTGGGATGGTGGACACTGGCACGACTGGCATGGGCTACTACTACTGGCTGGGAGAGGTCGGCTACGATGTGGTCTGGGTCAATGAGGCCTATCTCGACCTGTTCTTCGCACCCGAGGAGAGATCTTGGTCGCTGACGGTCGGCCTCGCGCCGCGCACAAACTCCACACAAGTCGGCGAGAGCATACTGGAACAAGGCGGAGGTGCCGCTCTGTCAGATCCGCCCTACTCCGATGTCACATCTGAGGTGGCCGGCTTTCTCCATCAGGAGGCCTATGAGATCACGCAGTCCGTCGACACCCTGCTAACAGTGATGTCGATTCTGACCGTCCCTGTTGTGTTTGTCCTGTACGCATCTGAGAACATAGGACACCGCCGGAGGGAGATTGCTCTGCTCCGAGCTGCAGGGGTGACGAGAGGTGAAGTGCTGAAGATCGAGGCGACGGAGATGGCCTTTCTGACGTTGATGGCCACACTGTTGCTTCTGGTCATAGGGCCGATCATAGTCTCCAACGCGCTTCTCACCGTGCACACAACGAGCTACTCGTACCATTTTGTGGTCATTCCTGTCTTTCCGGTCGTCCTTCTTGCAGCCGTCTATCTCCTCTTCTTGGTAGCGGCATTCTTCTTTGCCTTCTTGGTCGCCTGCTTCAGCACACGAATCAGACTTGCGGAGGCACTGAACGCGAGCTGGACCGAGTCCGGTCCGTTTGGAAGAGGTGAAGAGTGATGTTCCTATTCTCTCAGCTCAGGCACGCCCCTGCCTATCTCGTCCTGACAATCGTTGTGTTCTCCATGTCGACGGGCATACTCGGCGCCGTGATGTTCTACAGCGAGTCGGCTGCGCCCCACGTTCTTGACGAGTTTCTCGACTCGGTACCGGTTGATATGATGGCCTCCGTGACTCCTCTATTCTACGCTCAGCACAACATCTCCAGACAGGATGTTGTTGACACGTTGCTGGCACAGGATCTCATCACGAACGTCACACAGATCTGCGACATCTACAGACTCGACTGGGAGAGCACTGACCCGCGATTCGTAGAGCTCTACTACGTCGGCGTCACACAGGAGTTTCTGGAGATGTTCCCGAGGGCGGTCACCCCAGATTCGACCAGTCTACCGCTTGACTCCAACTCGTGCTGGGTGAACCCCGAGTACCTCGAGTACTTGGGTCTCAGAATAGGCGACAACCTCACAATCTCCGCAGGTGTGTGGCAGGAGGGCCTGCCAATCATCATCAACAAGACCTTGACGATTGTCGGGACCTTCAGCTCACAACTCTTCACTCTTCAGAGGCTTGGAATGCCTTGGGGCTCGGAGCCCGTGAAGGTCTTGACAACGTATGATGCTCTCAACAGCACGTTCGGGGCATACAAGGGACTCTTTCACTCTGGAGGAGATTTCAACGAGCACTTTGTCGCTTCAGTGAGCCATGACGCTCTCCGAGGGAGAGACCCGTATGAGAGCTTGGAGGCACTTTCTGACCTCTCGAAACGGGTTGAGCAGGCCTTGAGTCCGTACATAATAATCACCGGTCTCGGATATCAGCTGATGGTGGCCCTTGACAACTATGCGCAGTGGCTCGCGGCAATGCGTCTCATCGCCATTGCCTTCTCTGTCCCAACGGTGATAATGGGCCTGATGCTGATCTACTATGACTCCGAACTCAGAATCGACCTCATCAGAAGGGACTCAGCCGTACTGAGGACACGAGGGGCCTCCACAGGACAGGTCATCCGATGGGTACTGGGACGCGCCCTTCTGACGGCGATATTGGGGAGCGCAGGTGCCGTGTTCGTGGGCATTGCTGGCTCCCTCGTTGGCAGTTCCACAAGGACTTTCCTCTCTCTCGACCTCTCCGCACTTGGTGTGATGCCGGTGCTGGTCACACCGAACATCGTGTCATTCGTATTCGTATTCACGCTCATCGTGGGCCTAGTAGTATCGTTCAGTACAATCTATCGCGTCCTTGTGATCAGTGTTGCCGAGGCACATCAGACGGTGATTGCGGAGATCACGAACGAACGTGAGAAGCAGACCAATTGGCATAGTGACTTTGCTCTGTTCGTGTGCGCCTCCTACGTGCTCATCCCACTTCTCTTCATATCAGCCTACATTGTCGGTGCAGCAACTTCAACAATGCTGATAGTGGTCTTGGCTCTTGCAATATGGTCACTCGCAAGGCTGCTGGGGCGGGTGACCTCACGTGTCAAGCGGGGTCTCCTCTCAAGGCTGGCCAGAGCAAAGGCATGGATCCCCCTGCGGGTGCTGTCCGGTCACGCGCGTCTCGCGCCCCGAAGAGAGCTGATTGCATTCATATTTGGGGTAATGGTCTTTGCGGCTGGAACGTTGTCAGCGGTGGCAGCAACCACTGGGCACGAGCACGTCAACCAGCTTCATCGCTTCAATGTCGGAGCAGACATCGTAGTCACAATCTCGCCTCTGGCTCAGAATGTCACAACGTCCTTTGCCGACAATCTGACGGCAATCGAGGGCGTGGCTGGCGCGACACCTTTCCTCTCGGCATCCGGCAGGGTCTCCTACATTGAGAAGTCGATCTCTGGCCTCACGATACGCAGCGAGAGAAACGTACAGATCTTCGGGATTGATCCGACCACGTGGAAACAGAACGTCTTCTGGCTGCCCTATTTCTCGTACCGAGGCACCGTCGATGAGGTCCTGAATATGATGGCCCACGACAACTCCACTGTGATGGCCTCGTTCCTACCCATCGTTGATTGGCAGCAGGGACTTCTGTCATCGATCCCAATCTACGGAGAGGACATCTCTGTGACAATCAGAGCGAATGCCTGGGACAACTCGTCATCCTGTAAGGCGCGTGATGCTCTCGCGGACCTGAGCACGTACCGTCCGTACTTTCCGGGCGAGCCCCTCGCCGAGGACTTCGTCGTGATGAATATCGTCTACGTTCAAGCGTGTCTGCGTTCGGACACTGTGACAAAGTTCTATGTCCGCACAGAGGAGGGCGCAAATGCCACCCGGGTGGTCGAGAGGATACGCAATGCTGCGCCGGAGGTGATTGCCTCAATCGAGTCGAGCGATGTGGAGATTGCGCGGACAACGAGCTCAACATCAGGCAGAGTGATGTATGGTGTCTATACGTTGAATGTCCTCTTTGCAATTCTATTTCTGACAGCTGGTTCCGCAATAGTGGCGGTGGCCAACGGTGCACGAATGCGGCGTTCATTCACAATTCTCCGAGCCGAGGGGATGAACCCCGGCCCAATAGCCCGTGACACTGCCATTGACGCGGCTGTGACAACGATGTTGTCAGCAGTCACTGGTTCTCTGATCGGGTTGCTATTTGGATACATCGCGGCACGAATACCGTTGCTATATACTGGGTCATCGGCGATAGACTGGCTACGTCTGCCAGTCATCCTAGAGGTGCCAGTGGGGTTGCTGAGTGCTATCTTCGCTCTCGCGCTTTCTGTGGTGATTGTCAGCACCGTGGCCGTGACCCTGCGTGGCCTGAGGAGGAACATCGCGGCTGAGATTCAATATACGGAGTGAGATGAGATGAGTGAGGATCTTGAGAGTCTTGCACGAGAATACAAGGTTGTCGTGCGTGATCTGATGAAGGTCTATAGAAGGGGCACACAGGAGGTCATCGCCCTCCGAGGAGTCGACTTCGAGGTCGAGCGCGGAGAGCTGCTCTCCATAGTCGGTCCATCAGGATCGGGAAAGACGACGCTCCTGAGGATGATAGGAGCGCTCGACAGACCGACAGCGGGAGTGGTCATCTTCGAGGGCGCGAACATCACGCAACTCAGCGAAGAACAGAGTATGGACTACCGAAGGCGGAGGGTCGGCTTCGTCTGGCAGACAGGAAACCTCGTCCCGGGCCTCACCGCCCTGGAGAATGTGATGCTGCCAATGCGCCTAGCTGGAAAGAAGAGAGGCGAGGCCAAGAGACGGGCGAGAGACCTTCTCACTGATTTCGGTCTCGAGGCCAGACTACGCCACAGACCGCATCAGATGAGCGGAGGCGAGAATCAACGTGTCGCAATCTGTGTTGCACTGGCAAACAGTCCCGACCTACTACTTGCCGACGAGATCACTGGCGAGCTCGACACCGAGACAGCAGATATGGTGATGGAGACCCTCAAGCGTGCCAACAAAGAGTATGGCCTGACCATCATCAACGTGACGCACAACCCGCGCGTGGCAAGGTACGCGAGCAGGGTGCTTCGCATAAGGGACGGCCTGATCGAGGGTCAGAGACACGTTCTCTACGGCGACATCTCTGAGATAGACGCAAAGGGTAGAATCGTCATTCCGGAGGCCGTGAGGCGTCTCGCAGGTCTTCAAAAGAGGGTCGTGCTCCAAGTGACGAGTGAGGGACTGCTAGTGAAGCCCCTCCGTGTTGCCGAGGCCGAGCGCGTCAGCGAAGACCAGCCCGGAGAGGAAACAGAGAACAACTGAGCGCTGGGCTCTCCTCAGCAATCTCCCGGTCGACATAGAATCGAAAGTTCTATAGTGGGCCGTCCAGAGGTCTTTCGAGAGAACTATGAGCAAGGTATCTTTGCCCTGGTCATTCTACGCCGTACTGATATCCTTCGGGGTCTTTTTCTTTAGTCTCAATGTCTACATTCTGACGAAACTCCTGTCACACCCGTGGACAAGTGACCTATGGATAGTCGGCATTGTGGGTGGATTTGTGGCGCTCATCTTCTCGGTGAGGATGGTACGAGTCCATCAGAGAAGGCTCATCGAGATGAAACGCCTCAGAGACGCTGAGATACAGCGTGCGCGGGAGAGAGAGGACTGAGCGCCGTAGTGTCTTTTCTGAACGTTCAACCTGATCGATGGAAAGAGAAGGAGGGCCACCCACCTCCTCCAGCCCACTATCTTGTCTTCAGGTAGTAGCGAACGCCGACGACTACGAACGCCGCGATAATCACGCCAGTCAGTACTACCCCAAACATCAAGACCGTCGGTGGACCCACAACGACGTGGACGGCCGACGTAGCGCTGTTGCCACCTATGTCGTAGACCGTGAGCACCACCCAGTGTTCGCCCTCCGCAAGACCGGAGAAGTCGAACCAGATGTTCTCATCCGTCCAGTCCTGCTGAACGACAACGAAGCCGTCCACCTCTATGGTATAGTTGGCCTTGAACTCGTCGCGAGCTGTCCAGTTGTAGAGGACGTTCTCGTCACCACGATTGTAGTAGATCTCTGACGGAGAGAAGACTATGACGGGTGGAACGTCATCCGTCTTGACTGTCACAGTGACGGAATCAGAGGCGGTGTTGCCGCTCGTGTCATTGACGGTCAGCACGTACTCGTACACGCCAGCCCTGAGGCCGCTGAGGGAGACTGTCACGACCGGATAGTCGGGATTGATGGTGCCGTTGGCAGTCTCGGTCCCGTTGCGGGTCACAACATAGACATCAGGATGCTCCTCTGTGATGTTCCACGTCAGAGTGTGGCCGCTCTCTGCGAAGTAGAAGGTCACATCGGGCGGGCCCTCTATCACTGGGGAGACGTTCTCGTAGACTCGGAGCGTGATAGTGTCCGTGGCGATATTGCCATTCTGGTCCTCAGCCTCAAAGCGGAGATCGTACACTCCCAAGTCGTAGCCTGTGACATTGAAGACCAGCGTATATGTGCTGTTCACCCACTGCTCCGTCAGGCTGAGATCATCATCAACATAGACTCGCAGCTCCTTCGGATGCTCGTCGTACACCTGCCAAGACACGGTCACGTTGTGTGTTCCGTAGAGATAAGAGACGTCACCGGGACTCACTATCACGGGGTCACGAACATCGGTGGACACCGTGGTGAGATTGTAGTGGTACTCGCCCTTGTCAACGGGCTGTCCTCCAAAGGTGACCGTCCAGTTGATGAAGGCGGCAGGAAGATCCTCGAACAGGACTGTCCCGTTCAGCGGGGTGTACTTCGCATCGATGACGGTGCCGTTCTTGTATGTCACATTAACGAGTGCTCCAGCAACGGGGTCAATCGACATCTCGTAGTAGACGAAGACCTCCAGATCGTAGTAGTCAGCATCGCCGACAAACGGGGCAATCGTCTGATGGACGTACATCGCAGTGCCATTAGACTCGAAGGCCTGAGATGCAAGCAGTTCCCCGGCATAGGGTCCCGATACCACCGTGACGTTCCATGTGTAGTTGCCAATTGGGATGTCAGTGACATTGGCAACCCCATCAGAACCGAGCACGAGGGTGCTGTATATGGTCCCGTTGTCAAGGTACACCGTGAAGTTGAGGCCCTGCCCTGGGTCGCCCCCGACGTCGTAGACATTCGCCAACAGGTCGTCGTCATCGTTCTGAAGGTCGAGATTACCCAGCTGCATGTCGACGGTCGCCTCTGGACCGTTGGAGACTATCTGGCCCTCCTTCACAGTACCTGGAGCTCCATTCCAGGTCACATTCCACTTGTACGTCCCCTGGGGGAGGTTATAGAATACAGCGTAGCCCGTGCCGTCGGTGAGTTTCGAGTCGTACAACTCTCCAGAGGTGACGTTGTACAGTGACACGTTCGCACCCATCACTTCGTAGGTATAGTTCCAGACCCTGAACTCAAAATCATCATCATCGTACGCGTGGAGATAGTTGAACTCGCGGACATCAACTCTGAGATCCGTGGCCGCAGGCACCGAGCGGCCCATCACGGTGACGTTCCTGACAAGGTGCACTGAGGGTGGAACCAGAGCCGTACTCAAGAATACGCCAATCAATGCCACGACAAACACGCTGCGTCTCATCATCATTCGTTGTCACTCTCTGATCGTCAGGCCTCACCTTGGCCGGTGCTTAACGGCTCGAACCTTTGAGGCCAATAAAAGCGTTTCTCAGGGCGGAAGATTGTACAAGGGCTGTATTTGGGCCCACTCCACTCGCGGGTCGCCGCGGTAGAAAGAGGACTGCACTGCGCTCTCAAACCACACAGGCTCATACCGAACAGAAGCTTGGCAAATTCCAAAGACCAGAACAGGCCGCATCCAAGTCGCGGTAGCGCCACACCCCGTGGCCCGGAGCAGAAGGGCTACGAACAAACCGCTGCTGCTCTACGCAGACATATGCAGAGGATGCTAGTATTGTTCCCTCGCGTGCTCGCTGTTCGACGATGGCCTCACCAGCGTTCTCCGCCCAAAGACGAGAATCGCTAACAACAAGGCGCCGCGCATAGCAAGGGTCCACAGGGGGCTGCCTGGGAGGGAGGCCCTTGCTATCGTTTCCACGGCTCTGCCGTCGCGGCGGACGGAACAGCGACAGCACCCGAAAACTTGGTGGTACTCAAGTCACCTGCCGTCTATGCGAATACGGCAGACCGAGTGAAGCATACCAAGTCAGTCGCCAAGCTATCGAAGAAACCGCGGTCGACCAGGTAGACCTCGACATTACGGACAACAACTCCGCTTCGACTTCCAAACAATATGTCAAGCAGGATGTCGCGGTCAATCAGATTCACTGGAGGCACCGATGCGTAGCCCGGGCCTCGTGCCTCTTGGATGGCCTCTTGTGTGACGACTCCGTTCGTGAGAAGAACTCCCTGATTGGCCGCGTATTTCGGAAGTAGACCCCATATCCGAAGGATAGTGTCCTTTCCAACGGGCTCGTCCATCTCACACTTCTTGACGTAGGCGACCACCAGCGAGTGACCGCCGTCGTATAGCCACGTCGTCGTCATGACAACAATGCAATCGTATCTCTCGCGTTCAACCGTGTCCTCGGTCGTAGCACGCAGGTTGAACAGGACTGTCTTCATCAGGAGGGTGAACTCGTCACCGAGAGTTCCGCGATAGCTCGGTTGAGCTCGTTTCGAGTGACGAGATTGAACTCGCGCACTCTCGCTCTCACCTGAGCAATGGAGTGCTCATCCATAGCGCCTTCACAGAGATCGTTGTACCTGTACGGGCCGGGTCCCAGACGAACAAAGTAGGGCGGACGACCCTCCCGACGGGCCTGTCTCTGCTCAATGGACAACGAGACCGAGACTGATGCTGGGTCTCGCCCCAAGGCCTCGGCTATGTCCGTATGGTGGACAGGCTTGTCACGGGCGTGCAGCGCTAGCCATTTCCTGATTGTGAGGCGTTCGGATTTCTCGGTCGTCAATTCGGGTAGCTCCTCTGAGACGATGATATCCCCGACGGGGTACGTGCTGTCGCCCTAAGGCTGGCAGATCTAACAAACTGTTTCTAGAATGGATGTGAAAATGTGCGACTTTTAGCATTTGCATGCCTAGTACGCGCGTAGCGACCACGCGAGGACAAGAATATCTTCTGGGTCGAGTGCCTTTCTCAGGAGCCAAACACATCGGCAGACAGGACGCGCGCTCTAGAGCGGCCAAGCCCCAGGCAGAGACCAAAGACCTAGAGGCAACTCTGCGCCCAGACTCCTGTCAACTAGGGTATCTGAACTCGGCAACGGCATATGGAGAGAGTACCGTTGCAGCCAATCAAATCCTGCGGTTGCTGGCTAGCCCCATCCTCAGACTGAGCCTCTTCGAAACGCACAGTAAGCCTTCCAAGCCGATGAACGTGCCAGCCAAGTGCAGTCCGTACCCACCCATCCAAGCACTCCGTTTCAAGAATAGAACCCTTCTCTTAATCCTCTCTAGACCATAGAAACAATCGACTCAAAGTATCAAGAAACAGTCCACTTTATATAACTCCCGGAGTGCCAATGGATTGGTGCCGGAACTTGTTGGCAACGAGGAACATGGATATCCCGGTCAGTCAAATACGGCTGATCTTCAACAAGACAATTGGCAGAAGGGACATCATCAACCTCACGGCGGGAATACCGGACTTTGACACACCGGACCACATCAAGAGAGCGGCGAAACGGGCAATAGAAGAGGGCTTCACACGCTACACGCACAATGCAGGCTACATCGAGACGCGAGAGGCAGTGGCGGAAAAACTGAGGCGCGACAACGGCATCGGTGCCAATCCCGAAACCGAGATAATGATGGTCGCTGGTGGGATGGGCGGCCTTCTCCTCGCCAACATGGTCTTGGTCAACCCTGGCGACGAGGTGATTGTACCAGACCCGGGCTTCGTGAGCCACCCCGCCCACGCTGCCATTGCAGGTGCCAAGTCTGTCCCTGTGCGCCTCCGCAAGGAGAACAACTTTGGCCTTCTGGCCAGGGATGTGGAGGCCGCTGTGACAAGAAAGACCAAGCTACTCATTCTCAACAGCCCAAACAACCCGACTGGCGGGATCACATCGGACAGGGAGACACGGAAGATTGTCGATCTTGCCCTTCAGCACGACTTTTACATAGTCTCCGATGAGGCGTACGAACAGTTCTACTATACCGACCACAAGCCGCTCCTTCCGGGTAGCATCGAGGAGGCGCGGGACCACGTCGTCTCAATCTTCTCGTTGTCCAAGACCTATGCAATGACCGGGTGGCGTATCGGAGCGGTTGTCGGACCTGCCGACATCATCCGTGCGATGGTCAAGCTCCAAGAACACTTCATAGCAATGCCAACCTCAATATCGCAGAAGGCAGCGGAGGCCGCTCTCACGGGTCCGCAGGACTGCGTCGAGATGATGCGACGTTCGTTCAGAGAGCGCAGGAGCCTGATAGTGGAAGGCCTTCAGAAGATAGAGGGAATGGAGGTCGCGGCACCCTCTGGTGCCTTCTATGTGTTCCCTGACGTCTCGGCCTACGGGATGAGATCATACGACCTTGTGATGAAGATGCTCAATGAGATTGGAGTGGCCACTGTTCACGGCTCGGCTTTTGGAGCTGGTGGGGAGGGGTTCATCAGGATATGCTACGCTGTGTCCAAGCGACGAATACTGAGAGCACTCAAGCTCATGTCAGACTACCTGCCACAGCTCCTCAGATGACGCGGGACCCGGCTATGCGGCAGATCTGACATAGGCGCAGTCATCAGCTCTCGACAGTCTAGGATTCAGAGCGTGATGGATGGGACAAGACATAGTGAGATTCGGAGAGGTCGTGCTGTGACTGTCACCGCCGAACTTTGTGCGTATCTCACAGACATACTCCTTCGATGCCCACGCCGGCGGCGCGGACATGGGTGCTACCATCGCCTGCGCCCGCCTAGGACTGAGTGTGGCCCGTGTCACTAAAGTGGACGACAACTCGATAGGACATTTTCTGAGGAATCAGGCGCGACTGCTCGGCGTGGACACGTCTCACATTATGTGGGATTGCGATAGCAGATGCGGAGTCTACTTCTTTGAGTTTGGAGCGGCTCCAAGGACTAACCGCGTCATCTATGGCAGGAAGGACTCAGCGATCAGCAAGCTAAGGCCAGGCGAGATACTTTGGCGGGAGTTCCTCAAGGAGACAAAGGTGTTCCACACAAGCGGGATCACGCCCGCACTGAGTCCCAACTGCGCCGAGGCGACCATGGAGGCTCTCAAGACTGCCAAGGAAATGGGCTGCAAGGTCTCATGTGACGTGAACTACAGGGGCAAGCTCTGGAGTCCTGAGGAGGCAAGAGCATTCACGGAACCAGCCTCTGAGTATATCGACATCCTGATCACGACAGAGGAAGACACCAAGGTCATCTACGGTATCGAGGGTGAGAGCTACGAGGATGTGGCGAGGTAACTAACCGACAAGTTCGGATTCGAAATCGTTGTGATCACCCTTCGCGAAACACCCTCGGTGTGGCACAACAGATGGTCCGTCTTCGCCTATAGCGACGGAGAGGTGTACCGGAGCCCTGGCTATGACACCGAGTTCGTGGACCGCCTCGGTGGGGATGACTCTTGCAGTGCGGGGTTCCTGTACGGCTATCTCAAGTATGGCGACCTGCAGAAGGCTGTCGAGTTTGGTGCTGCCTTCTCGGCATTGAAACACTCGATACCGGGCGACCTCGCCTTCATCTACAAGTCCGAGGCAGAGAAGCTGATGAAGGGCCGCGAACGCGGGCTCCGGATAGAGTGGTGATCACAATGAGTGGCTGGAAGAAATCGGATGCTATGGACCTGATCGACAGGACCGCACTGATACCAATCATACGCGTCGACGACCCTGAGACTGCGGTCAAGGTTGCTGAGGCCTTTGTGGAGGGAGGCGTGAACATTGTCGAGGTGACCTTCAGCGTCCCTGGTGCAATTGGGGTGGTGAAGACGCTGACTGAGCGACTGGGCGAAGACGTCCTCATTGGAACTGGCACCGTTCTCGATGATGCTACGGCGCGACAGGCAATACTGGCAGGCGCCCAGTTCATCGTGAGCCCAGTCTACTCTCGCGGACTCATTGAGATGTGCAGAAGATATGACCGGCCGTGCTTCCCGGGCGCTATGACACCCACCGATATCCTTGAGGCCTATACTATGGGCGCCGACGCGGTGAAGGTGTTTCCCTGCGGCAGCCTCGGGGGCGCCGCGTACATCAAGGCCGTGAGAGCACCCCTGCCTCAGAATGACCTAGTCCCCACTGGGGGCGTGAACCTCAAGACCGCTGGACCGCTGCTCAAGGCCTGTGCTTTCGCTCTTGGCGCGGGAGCGCAATCACCGATAGGAAGGCCATCTCAGAGGGTCGTTTCGAAGTCATCACTGAGAGTGTGCGAAAGTTTATGGAAGTGGCTCGAAGGTATCGCGGCAGGTAGACTACAGCCTCTCCGTTATCCAGTTGACGGCATCCTGCATCACAACTTCGCCCCCTTCCTCGTCGAAGGGCTCGTGATAGAGGCCCTCATATGAGCGCCACGTCTTGTCCGCCGATGCGAGATTGTCGTAGAACTTCCTTGTCACCTCCGGGACGACGATGAGGTCCTCCTCCGACTGCTGAACGAGGACGGGAATCGCGATGGTAGGCGCTGCGGCCCTAGCTCGCGACGTTGAGGCAAAGCCCTCGGCAGCAAACCGGGCAGTGACGAAGTCGTATCTCAACGGATCCTCCTGATTGCGTCTCACCGTTTCTGGATCTTTCGAGATGAGCGAGAGGTCCAGTCCGTTGGCGATTGGCCTCTTGACATTGATTGCCGACATCAACCTGACGAGTGCCCGAAGGACCCTGCTCACCTTCAACCTCTCACTCAGGCCCGGGTTGACGACTATCATACCGTCGAGCCTGTCCTGATGTTGTTCAGCATAGAGAACGCTTAGCAATCCGCCAAAGGAATGGCCCCATAGGAAAAGCTTCATTCCCGGATGGTGCTCTCGGATCCTGTCGACAAGTGCGTCGATGTCGTAGACGAATTCTTGGATACTCTCTACGTGACCCTTTATGCCATCGTATCTACCAAACGCACGGAGGTCCGGCACATAGACAACAAGGCCAGCCTCAGCAAAAGACCTCGGCGGAGTGATCAGCAGACCGCTGTGTGCGCCAAGCCCGTGGATGCACAGCACAACACCCCGGGGCTCGCCATCGGGGTGATACAGCTTCAGAAACATCTTCTTTCCGTCGTAGCCGACGTACTCGCTCTCTTCCTCTCTCATTGGAATCGGCCTCGTGACAAGGAAGACATTGATACTTGCATTCTCGTTTCCTTGGTGGGATAAAAAGGATTGCCAGTCACATACCGAAGCTCCTAGTGGTACCAGCAGGGAGCATGTCACAACTCAGGTTTCACCACAGCCTCTTCCCAGTAGCGGGACGAAGAGTCCCACACGGTGAACCGGCAAGTCTCTCGTGCAACGGGAGTCAATATTTATAAGCGCACTTATATACGACCGAGTAGTCCTATATAAAGGGGCAGGAGGAGCACTATGCCTCGACCAAAACCGAAGACGAAGATAGAGAATGTGGTAGCATCAGTCATTCTGAACCAGCGGCTTGACCTCGATGAGATTGCCGCAACAATGCCCAACGTGGAGTTTGACCCCGAACAATTCCCGGGCCTGGTGTACAGGCTCAAGAAGCCGAAGACGGCCACACTGATCTTCAACAGTGGCAAGATGGTCTGCACGGGAGCAAAATCGGAGAAAGAGGCCCGACGCGCCGTACACAAGATAGTCAAGAACATTCGTGAGGCTGGAATTGAGATCACGGGAAAGCCGATCATAGTGGTACAGAACATAGTGGCGAGTGCCAGCCTCGGTGCAGAGCTGAACCTCGAGCTGGCCGCGATGAAGCTGGAGAACACTCTCTATGAGCCCGAGCAGTTCCCGGGTCTTATATATAGAATGCGTGACCCGAAGGTGGTCATCCTGCTCTTCGGCTCCGGCAAGCTTGTCATCACGGGAGCCAAGTTCGAGTCGCAGATCGATGAGGCCGCCGAGAAGGTCATGGACAGGCTCATAGAGCTCGGAGTGATGCGAATCCCGGAGGGCGAGGACTGGAGTATAGAAGAAGAGGAGGAAGAGGAGGAATAGCACAGACTCTCCTCAAAGCTGGGAGATGGCCGGCCTACAGACCGGCCACTCTCAACCCAACGCGTCAAATCTAATCTCATTCTCCCTCAGAATATCTCGAAACCAAGTGGTGGTATTGACAGAATCAGCACCACCATGGCCACTATGAACAGCACGACACGGAGCGGGTTAACAGGAACCGTGTCGTTCAGCGGGCCTGGATGCTCCATTCCTCGCGATAGCAGCAAGACCAGCACGGCCATCATGAAATAGCCAGCGAGAGCCATTACTATCACCGCCGCCCAGCCGATGTACTTGTGCGTCCTCGAACTGACAAGGGCTCTGAGGGCATGACCACCGTCAAGCTGGCTGGTGGGGAACAGGTTGAGCGCCGTGACAAGGCATCCCACCCATCCGGCAAATGCCACAGGGTGCAGGAATAGGGTGCCGCCAGGCGGAATCCGACCGCCGAATAGCTGTTCGTAGAGGATGAAGATGAACGGCACTGGAAGTGAGCCAGTCATATTCGGGAATGCTGCGTCAATGGCCTCAAGCTGATCTGCAGTGACGGGGACTGACAAGAGGAACCCCACATACAGCACGACCAGGGTGACAGCAAAGCCCGCAAAGGGACCAGCCACACCGAGGTCAAACAGGTCTCTCCTGGCACGGGGAGGACTCTTCTGCTGGATGAACGCTCCGAAGGTGCCACCGATAGAGGGCAGGCCGGGGATAAAGTACGGAGGAGTGGCCTCGATATGTCGTTTCTTTGCCATCGTGTAGTGGCCCATCTCGTGCGTCGCAATGATCCCCATCAGAGAGAGAATGAAGATCCCGGTCACAAAGATGATGTCCCAGACCGTCCAGCCACCGGGATAGAAGAGCGTTAGAAATACCGGGCTTATTGCCTGAAGGAACCCGCCCAAAGCAATGGTCGCAAGCGTTGCAACGAAGAGTGCGTAGTTTATTCGTATGTCAGACTTGCCCTCTCGCTGGATTGGAACAAAACGTACCACATACGTTCCGGCACGGCGGTCGTGCCACCGCACGATAGGCCAGACCCGAAGCTGCTCGGCCGCAGCATCGAGCTCGGAGAAGACCCACTCCTGCTCCTCTCGGCGGGGTATCACGCCGTCAGGCCATCTGAAGAGGAACACAGGCTGGCCGAACTCCAGCGCGCTGGCCAGCACCTCGAAATGACGTGAGAGAACGTTATTGAGCTCCGTGAATGTCGGGTAGCTCAGTACCCGTCCACTGTAATCATCCATAGCCAACCGTACTTGCCTCCGCCTTGAGCGGCAGACTTGCCTGCGCGCCTCTGCCTATAAGAATAATGCAGCAGGCAGAGCCCTACAACTCCAGCCGAGAGACTGTACAGAACGTCTCATGGATTGTCTCCAAGAGGTCACCAGTCCCGTCGCAGCCCCCGACCAGAGTGACGGGAACACCAAGCTCCCGAAGCTGCTCCGCGAGTCTGCGGTCGGACTGGGGCGCTGTGGCCACAACAATCACATCGGCCGGAAGTATCGTTGTCTCTCCCTCAAGTTCGACCACCACGTTATTGAAGGAAACCTGTACGACCGTGGCCTCTGTGTGCATCTTGACGCCTCGTTCGCGAAGCATCTTCAGAACAACCCATCTTGTCGAACGCCCCAGTCCAGCTCCAATCGCGCTACCTCGTTCGACGATTGTCACATCTTGAGAGAACTGTGTGGCTCTCAGCGCGGCGTAGCACCCCAGCACCATTCCCCCGACAACGACAACGCGGTCCGCAAGTCCAACACCATATTCCATCACGTGCTGCGCAGACACAACGGTCGGGGACTCTACACCATCAACAGATGGTGCTGCGTCAATCGCTCCCATCGCACAGATGACGTGGTCGAAACCCTCATTCCTCAGCATCTCCGCTGTCGCGTGCACTCCCAGCCTGAGGTCAACACTCAGACGCCGCAGCTCTCGCATCATATACGTGACATACGAGGCGAACTCACCACGGCCGGGTGCCCGTGCTGCAAGCCTCAGTCCACCCCCCAAGATGGGTCGACGCTCGTAGAGAACAACCTCAACTCCTCTCAGAGCAAGAACTCTTGCGGCCTCCATTCCCGCGGGACCGCCGCCCACAACGGCAACCCGTCCCTCTGCCGGGGGACCGACACGTCGCTCACTCTCAAAACCAGCCAGAGGGTTGATGGCACATGTGACGGCGCCAAGTGAGAACACACGGTCGAGGCAGCCCTGATTGCAACCCACGCAATAGCGGATCTCGTCCTCACGGCCCTCTCGAATCTTGCCGACCACCTCAGGGTCTGCGATGAAGGCGCGAGCCATCCCTATGAGATGGACCCGTCCCCTATCAAGGATCCTCTGCGCCACCGTCGGGCTGTTGATTCTGTTGCACGCTATGACCGGCACATCAACGACCTCTGAGATGCCCTCCGCCAAGTACGCGTAGTGACCGCGTGGGACATCCATCGTTATCTGCGGTACCCGGGACTCGTGCCACCCCCCGGTGACGTCGAAGCAGTCCACACCAGCCTCTTCAAACATCGGAGCAAGGCGCTTGTTGTCCTCGAGTGTGAGCCCACCCTCGACGAAGTCCTCCCCGCTCATTCGATACAGGACGGGGAGAGAAGGACCCACCGCGCGCCTGACTGCCTCGATCACCTCAAGAGGAAACCTTGCTCTGTTCTCAATGGGACCTCCGTAGTCGTCGGTACGCCTGTTTGTGCAGGGCGCGAGGAACTGATTGATGAGGTATCCGGCCGAACCAATGATCTCAACGGCATCGAACCCGGCCCTCTTGGCGCGTGCAGCCGCGTGACCGAAGTTCTCCACCGTCCTGTGAATCTCTTCCACCGACAGAGGTCGCGGCGTCTCACGTGTCAGCCTGCTTGGGACATCGGAGGCAGATACTGGTTGCTCGCCAATCACGAGAGAGTGAGCGTATCTTCCCGCGTGATACAGCTGCGCCGCCACAGGGACCCCGTACTTGTGAATCACGTCGACTAGTCTCGCGAGGCCCTCTACGTGCTCGTCACGTGAGATTCCAATCATCGTGGGCAGACTCATCCCCAGACGCTCGGTGTAGCATCCGCCCACTATGATGAGCCCTGGTCTGTGGGCGGCCCTGGCCCTGTAGAACTCAACAAGCTTGTCAGAGATGAACCCGTCCTCACAATAGCCCAAGTGAGTCGCGGTCATGACTATTCTATTGTTGAGATGCAGAGCCCCTATTGACGCAGGGTCCATAAGCCTTGGCGACACGGTGATCCCCTCGGTGCGGGCGAAGAACTCGTTCAAATACCTACTGGCCAACTTGTGACTGTCAAGTCTCGGATGATTCTTATTAAGGCCAACGCGCATCGGTGTTCGCACTGGCTCGTTTGTGACCATAGATTTGCACTCCACGCCCGTAAATTCGTCGCGTGCTCTCATACGGGCTGCTTACGGACCGGCTCGACATCTTCTACCGAGGAAAAATGACCGCGATACGCAACGCATCCGACTTTCCGGACCTTCCGGACCCCCTCCCGTGGGAGGCAATGCCGGAGACCCCGGAGCCTGTGACTCCCTGGGAGGCAATGCCAGATCTTCCGGATCCTCTTCCGTGGAAGGCGATGCCGGAGACTCCAGAGCCTGTCACCCCCTGGTAGGGTGGCGCAGACGGGGGGCCTCGGACCCAAAGACCTGGCACCGGGACCCCCCGCACAACTTCTCTTCCTAGACCATTCCATGCGTCGGCCTCAGCACGCAATGGACAAGATTCTTCTACAGGGCAGCCCAAGCGAGGCCCGTGTGTGTGAATGAGAGTTCTGCGTACGCCATCTGAGAGCAAGGACCTCCCCATCGTGATGCGCCTGGGCGTCACCACGTGGAGGGTGCTGCTCGCGCTACTTGGAGCCCGTCGTCCTCTCGGCCCGCGCAGCCTCGCCAGGATGCTAGACCTCAGCAGTCACAGCGTGGCCCTGTACCACCTGGAGAAGCTGATTGATGAGGGCTTGGTTGAGAAGACTTCAGATGGCGACTACAGGGTCCGACCTGATGCCCAGCTGGATTTCTTGGACGAGTTCCTGTATGTGGGATACCACGTTGTGCCGCGCGTCGTACTGTACGCCTCCTTTGTGACCGGACTGGTCCTTGCATTCGTTGTTCTTGGCTTGGCGGACTTCTCTGCTCAGACAATGTTCGTCTTCCTGATTGGAATCTCTGCCTCTGTCTTTCTGTGGTCCGAGGTGTATCGGCAGTGGAGGAGGCTCCCGTAGGTCGCGCGAACAGCGGTCGAGCAACTCGGGTCACCGCCCACGTTCGCAGGTCTATCACGGAGAGGTGGGTCGAAAGAGATCTGAAATTTGCTGGTCTAGGATGTAGACCGGTGGGGCCTCCACGGGTGTGACCAGACTGCCGGTAACCCGCGAGCTGGTCTAAAATCTAGATTGAATAGTGTTTCATCGTTGATGAGTGACGATGAATGATGAGCGCACGCAGCCGAACTGAGAGAATGTGGTTGGGCAAGACCATTCGGAGGAACATCATGATTGGTTTCCTGCTGGCCTTCGTGGTTGCCGGGATGACGGTTGTCGCGCTACCACCACACTCGGCAGCGAGAATCACTGCGATCCTTGGAGATCAACTGAATGAACAGGCCACCATCTCCGCCGAGTCCTCCTCCGCGACTCCCTTGACCACGCTCACGCTGTTCAACGTCACACTCAGCACCGATTCAGAGGACCTCAGCGTGGATACCTGGCCAATCTCGTACGACCACCCTTGGGAGTCCTCTATCTCTTACAGGGCTGACGGAATGCACATAGAGGGCGGCAACCTCAATGTCATCCTCTACCCGCTGGGATGCTCGGTGGCCTTCAGGTACTATTCCAGCATTCGCATTACGATTGTGATCTCAGGCCTGAGAGGTAGCGCAACTATCGATTCCACCGTGAGCTTTAGTCACGCCTACGGACCCGTGGCCGAGTCATCCGGTACTGCCTTCGTTAGGGCCAATGCTACGAAGACTGTGAGTCTTGAAGCACCGTTGAATGACGCCCTCGCATCGACCAACAAATCTGTCCTCGGATTGTATGCACGGTTCCGAATCGCAATGATTGAGACCTCTGAGGTTGTCATCAGGTCCATTGTGGCTGTCGGTGAGACAAGCGAGCCGCTCTATTCCCTTCGTGTCACTCCTCTGTCTCCCACCGGAGAGTTCCTGTTCGACCTCCCCTACTTCGAGGATGTCTGGACACGCCCGTGTTTCAACCTCACCAAGGACGGTGACACTGAGTTTGGAGTCTTGTTACCCCGCCGGAGAGGGAGTGTTGTCTATCTCCCAGCCGGGGGATACGACATATCGTCGGCCTGGTCGCAATGGAGCCAGATCATTCCGCTTGCAAGCGCAAGCTTCAGCCTCGGAAACGACACTGGCGCCGAGGTTGAGGCGACATACCCGCTTCTTAAGGTGCTGCTCGACGTCAGGCCGGACATAGCAGTGCAGGTCAGTCTATACGAATACGGCGAGCACGTGAGTTGGCCAGCGTACTACTACTCCTTCATCTTCATCGCACCGCCCTACCCAAAGACGCTGTACGTACCTGCCATAGTGGAGGTTCTCCACATTGGCGTCGCAGTCACGTATGCGAATGTCTACTACACCGAATCGGTTGAGCTCCCGAGCCAACGAGATGTGCAGTTCAGTGTCCAGCTCCCCTACTACCCATTCTTTGGTCTTGCACTTCCACCAATCCCAATGTACGTGGCGGTCTTCTCTCTGACACTCCTGGTACTCATCGCCGCTAGCATCCAACGAGCCACCCGCCCAATCGACCTGCGCGAACTCCTCCGACGACGTCATACCGTGCCCCTCCTGCTTCTCCTGCTGTCAGCCATTGTGCCCTGGTCTGCGTCTCACGAAGCTGGCACCGATGTGTTGATAATCTACGTACTACCGCTTGCACTATTCATCAGAGCAGGATACGGTCTGGCCATCCCAATCTACCAAAACTTCGACATTGCACTGGCCTTTTCGCTTGTCGTCTACTGGATACCCCTCTTCGTCCTCATCGGCCTGGCGCGAACCGACAGGTACGACAGGATCTTTGCAGCGGTCTTGGCGATTCCGGCCGGGCTGTCAACGGTGGCCCTTGTCACCTTTGGTGTCAACATCTTCACGCTGGGGCCAGTTGTCGTTGTCATCTCGTTTTTACTGTGGCTATCTCATATGGTCACGCAGTCTATGGGAGAACGAGAGACAAAGAGAACCACATCTGTAGAGAACTGGTAGGAGGTTGTGAGACAGTAACTCCGGCCAGGTTACCACGTCCTAAGAGAGAGGAGGCGAACCCCCCTCTCTGTTCTACCCGAAGGCCCACAACATAGTCAGTATTGCCGTCGCCAACGTCATTAGAACGGCCACCACGGCACCGTAGCGGATCACCTCGCCCTCGATACCAATCTCGTCTATCACCGCGGCCGCATTCTGTATCTTGGCCGGACTGAGCACGCTCGCAAGGCCTCCACCGATTCCGTTCGATGCCGCCACGACAACAGCGTTGGCACCGATCATCGTACTGGCCTCGTAGTGGTACCTCGTAAACATCGCGATGGCAGACGTCTCAGACCCAGAGATGAAGCCAGCAAGAAGACCGAGAAATGCCGCAGTCAGCGGATAGGCCTGGCCAAGCGTCTGTGAGGTCATCGAGGCCAGCAGATAGATCATATTGTTCGTCGGGTCTGCAGGAGCCACCCACTGACCGGAGACAGCAACGGTCCAGCCGCTGTAGTTCATCACCTCGGCCATTGCGAAGAAGATTGCTGCTGCAAGGACAGGACGCGGCGCACGCTTGAGGAACTTCGAGAAGGTCGCACCCAAGACCTGCCTGTCGTGACGAAAGAAGGGGATGGACAGGAGCGTGGCGACGAACATCAGGGTGTAGGCCTGCCACAGTACCTTGGTACTGATTCCTGATGGGTAGCCGCCAACATAGACAACAACGTCGAGTGTCTGTGCCAGCAGTATCTTCAACGGGCCTATCAGCGTGGTCGCCAGACAGAGGATAACGAGTATGGTCCATGGGATGCTGGCCCTGCGAAGGCTCATCGCCCGCTCGATCTCTAGGTCATTCTCATCAAGAATGCTCCTGTCGATTATGGGTCGTCCTCGAAGCTTTGTGTACGCATAGAGAACAAAGATGACCGCAGCGCCGGCATACACATTCGTGAGAATCGTCTGATCGACCAGGGGATGGTTGGCGACTATGGCCACTCCTCCGGCTGTGAAACCGCAGATCACCGCAAGGAGCAGGCTCTCTCTGTTGAGCAGCATCTCCCGGCCTCCCGCAATCCACAACATGGACACTGCGATGCCTGTGGTCACGACAGGCATGAACATCGCAAACACAGAGCCAGCCTCGGCAAGCGTCAGCTGAACTCCGGCAGCCTGGGCAAATTCCACAACAAAGACCTTGACCGGAACAGCGAGCAGTGCGAAAGTTGTGAGCGGGTCATAGCCTATCGAGGGGAGCGCGACGGCAACGAGCGGCGAGAAGCCAAGCGCCAGCATCACAGGTGGCAACATCGTGACTGGTGTGGCACCAATTCCGACAAGGAACAGTCCCAGCCCGAGGCTGATCAACAGCACCTGCATCGGCCTGCTACCGCCTCCAAGCGTCTTGAAGAAGACGATGAGCCTTTGCAGTGATCCCGTCTCCTGCATATAGGTCATCATCAGTATCGAAGTTGCAACCATTAGCGAGATTGGGAACGACTTGACTATGCCCGCCACGCTGGCTGTCAGTGCCACAACGGCGTCCGTCTGAAACATCACTATTGCCGTGCCCAGCGTCAGCAGCCAGACGACCACACCCGTGATGTCTGCAGCACGTCTGAAGAACACGAGCAGAACAAAGGCAAGAGCTATCGGCAAGACTATCAGTATCAGTCCAAGACTCGGGTCCAAGTATCACATCCTCCTCTCTAGATGTCCTGTCTCGAAGTACCAGTCGACGGCCCGACGTATTGCCTCCTGCATAGACACCTCAGGCGCCCATCCGAGGCCACGCTTGGCCTTCTCATTGGTGTACCAACGGTCCTGTACCATGCTCTCAACTGTCTTGACGTGCCAGAGGAACGTGTTCCTCCTACGGTTCTTGAACGGGCTCATCAGTGCCACACCGAGTTTGGCGAGCAGCACAGGCACGTGCCACTTTGGAGGTTCCACTCCCAGGTACTCGCCGAGGAACTGAAAGATCTCGTTGTACGTCATCGGCTGGTCAGGACAGAGGATGAACGTCTCGTTTGCCGCGCCGCGTGCCGTCAGGGCCTTGGCGAAGCCGGCGGCGATGTCGCCGACGTAAGAATACATCAAGCGCCGCTCGCCGTCACCGGGTATCATCGGGATGGCTCCCTCGTAGACAGCCTTTATGATCTCGTATCCCGTATAGAGGTCACCCTCGCCAGTCACGCCCGTTGGGCGGAGTATCGTGTGCGTCAGGCCAGTGTCAGAGGAGATCTCCCTGACGACCTCTTCGGCAAGCACCTTGCTCCGGCCATAGTCAAACTGCGGTCTGAGCTCGGTGTCCTCATTGCCCGGGGGGTAGCGGACAGGACCTATGGTCTCAGTGGTTGAGCAATAGACAAAGCGCTCGATGGAGGTGCCAACGCATGCGTTCATCAGGTCGCGTGTGCCGCCGACATTGACCTTGTAGAGCAGGTCGACATCGCGCGGATAGAAGTCGAAATAGGCGGCAAGATGGATGACGGCCTCCATATCCTTGACCGCCGCCTCCATGGACTCGGGGTCAAGGAGGTCACCAGTGTGGACCTCCACACCTTCTGGAAAGCCCTGCGTGTTGCTGGTCGTGCGTACAAAGGCGTGGACATCGTGACCGTCTGCAACCAGCGTCCTGAGCACCCTCCGGCCTATGAACCCACTGGCACCTGTCACAAGCACTCTCATCTTGGCTCACATCCTCGTCAATGAGGGCTTCAACTGGCATTTATCTGTTCCCAGATACTGTGAGAGGACTCACGACCCAGATAGCACAGCGTCAATGGCGGGCAGGGCCTTGCCAGCCTGTTCCTCTATGTGGACATCCATCACGTGTGTCAGAGGAGTCTTCTCGACGTTGATCTCAATCAGCCTTCCGCCGTGCTGCTTGGCGACGAGAGGAAACGAGGCCGCAGGTTGGACCACCCCTGAGGTGCCTATCACAAGACAGAGATCGCTCTTCTCAAGCTCCCGGTAGACGCGCGCCATCACGTCCATGTCGAGGCTCTCACCGAACCACACCACGTCAGGTCGCAATAGCGCACCGCACACGGGGCATCGCGGTGTCGATCCGACTGGCTCGTCAAGCGTGGAACGGTACTCACAGCTGACGCATCTGACACGCCAGATGTTGCCGTGTACTTCAAGGACATTACGCGAGCCAGCCCTCATATGCAGACCATCCACGTTCTGTGTCACAACATACCGCAGCAGACCACGCCTCTCCCAGTCAGCAAGAACAAGGTGTGCCGGATTTGGCCTGCATCGCGCAATGAGACCCTGGCGCCACGCGTACCACTCCCATACGAGATCCGGGTCGCGGAAAAACGCCTCCGGCGTCGCCAGCTCCATTGGGTCATACCTCCGCCATAGGCCGTCCTCCCCCCGGAAGGTCGGCACGTTCGACTCCCTGGAGATACCGGCCCCCGTCAGGGCTATCATATACTGCGCATGTCCAATCAGCTCCGCCGCGTGCTCAATCTCGGACACCATTGTCGAACCACTCCTCTGCGCAGGCAGAGTCACGACGCTATCCTTATTAGGTGTGCTAGTTCACTATAGTTAGTTAACATAGATAGGTGATGTCGTGCCTCGAGGAAAAAAGAGAGACGGCGGGCCAAAGAAGAGGCTCTGGATGATGCCTCAGGAGGTGGAGGTCTGGTACATCCTCCCGGCTATCAGGAGAGAACTCACCCGCATAATGATAGAGCTGGGTACGCCCCAGAAGGACATAGCCAAGATACTCGGGATAACAGAACCAGCAGTGTCGCAGTACAAGCTGAGGCGCGATGAAACATCCAGAGCGCGCGGCGACCAGATACAGATCCCTGAAGAGTTCAGGCCCTACCTTGAAGAGGCTGCCAAGAAACTGCTTGACGCGTGGAAGAACAGAGGGGAGGGTGAGTACGTCTTTGAAGAGATGACTAGGGAGTTCAACCACCTCATAGCCCTCCTCAGGAAGAAGGGCGTTATCTGTGAGGTTCATCGTGAACATGCCGAACACGTGAGCGATGTCTGCCACGCCTGCGACTGACTGGCGCACCAAGAGCCGAGCCGCATCCCGCAATAGTGTCCGTAGAGAATCGGTAAGGTTTTCAGGAACGAACCATCTGCCAATCGGCGAGATTCTTCGCGAGGATAGGACTATGAGCGGCGAGATCAAGGTAGATAGAGAAGACGCCATCGCAGTAGTCACAATCTCCCGACCGGACAAGCTGAACGCAGTGACCTATGAGATGCTGAGGGAGTTCGAGGACAAGGTCTCACGACTGCTCAACGACCCGGAGATATTCGTTGTCATCATAACAGGGGAGGGCGAACGCGCCTTCTGTGCGGGGTTCGACCTTGAGACAGTGAAGAATCTCCGCAAGGAGGAATACCTTGACTTCTTCAAGCTTCTCGGGAAGGTCGTCGCCGAGGTCCGCGACAACAGGAACTGTATCACAATTGCAGCCGTCAACGGCTATGCAGTGGGCTTCGGGGCCATCATATCGGCGGCCTGCGACTTCAGATTCTTCTCGGACAATGCCGGGTTCAAACTCCCTGAGGTCGACCTGGGGATATTCCCTGGGTCGGGTGCGTCGTCCGGGCTTCTGAGACTAGTAGGGCCATCAAAGGCGAAAGAACTACTACTGACTGGGCGAATGGTACCCGCTGATGAGGCGCGACATATCGGCATTGCAGACAAGGTCTTCAGCCAAGACGAGCTGATGAAGGAGACACTTGAGTTTGCCCGTGAACTGGTCGGCAAGGACCGCAAGCTTGTGATCAGGACAAAGACCCTCATCGACGCGATGGTCGGTCACGAGCTGCTAGACGCAGCCGACATTGAGTCTGCATTCACAGAGGAGTGGCTGAGAGAGAAGGTCGAGGAACGCGACTGAGTGGAAACTCGTCCCAAATACCAAGATATACTGCGGCGCAACAGAGCAATTGGCGGCGTTGTGACACTGACCGTACGCCCACCAATGACCCAGGACTGTGGCGTGACCAGTCGTTTCCTGGGGAGCAAAGTCCGAGGTTGGACACATGCCAGCATTCGGAACAACCGATCCTGCCAGAGACCTCGTGCTGATGCTCGACACCGGAGTGGTGCTCTACACTCTTCTCTTTGCCGCAGTGTTTGTGGTTCAGTGGCTGAGAGCGCCACTGAGAAAGTGGACCGACCCGACACTCTCCTGGGCTATCTTCATGGCGGGAATGGCATTCAACAGCGTGTTCTTCATTCTGTCGGACTTCTTCCTCGCCTTTCCGCCATGGCTCGAGATCACCACGCGACTTGGATACCTGTCTATGATAGTCGCGCTCATCGCGTTCTTCTTTGTCATAGAGACAATCATTCCCTACACGCGCTACCACATTGCGTCCGGGCTGGGCGTATTCTTTGCTGTACTGACCATCGTCATTCCCTTCGACCTGATGGACGCTGTCGCACTCATCGCCAGCCTGGAGACAATGCTCATCCTGTCGCTGTTCCTCCTCTACGCAATCCGCAACACGAGCGGACGAGTTAGACGAAGTATGGAGACGATAGCGGTTGGTTTCCTCATTGGCTTTCTTGGCTACATCGGGCGCAGCGAGTTTGCATACAACAGCCTCGGGCCGAGTATCTATCTCCTCGCCGCTGTTTTTCTCGTTGCGGGGCTGCTGCTGTTGGGCGCCACCGTCCTGAGCTCACCCTCCCTTGACGAACTGAACTGGCGAGAACAGCTGCTTGAGTTGTACGTCATAGGTTCAGCAGGGCTCTTGCTCTACGACCACACATTTCAGCCCGCGACGGATATGGACAGACACCTTGCCGCGGCTGGCATCGCGGGTGTGCAGCTGCTCTTCAAGGAGATACTCAATAGCAGGGAGGGGCTCAACTCGCTGGCCGTTGGCGACACTCACGTGATGTTCGGTCACGGAGAGGGCTTCACCGTTGTGCTCATAGCTCGGAAGCCGTACCGCATCCTTGCTGACAAGATCATCCAGTTCATCCAGATGCTCGAGCTGGTCTTCAGAAGAGAGTTGACCGAGGAGACAGTCCGGCCAATCGACCCGGAAAGAGCGGGAAGAATAGTGAGTGCGGTGTTTGCATAGTAGTCCTGATCAGCCACGCGATGACCGAGCCGCTAGACATTAATGTGACTTGACCCTCTCATCTAGACTGTGATTGGAGATGTCACGCAGCGTCGTTGCCACGAAAAAGGCGCCCGCAGCTATTGGCCCGTACTCACAGGCCATCACTGCGGGTGGGTTCGTCTTTTGCTCTGGTCAGATTCCCATAGACCCCCAGTCTGGCAATCTTGTGACGGGGCCGATAACTGAACAGACCCGACAGGTCCTAGAGAATCTGAGCGCAATCCTCGAGACGGCAGGGTCGTCGATGGAGAAGGTTGTCAAGGTCACGGTCTATCTTCGTGACATCAACGACTTTGCCGAGATGAACGCGGAGTACGCAAAGTGGTTCCCCTCCGACCCACCAGCGAGGGCCGCGGTGCAGGTCGCAAGGCTCCCCAAGGATGTCGGAATAGAGATTGAGGCCATAGCGATGCTGTAGACCGCGAATTGTGCCATCAGAGGAACCTTTTTCTTGGCTTCTGCGGCCGCAGCCGCAATGGGCCTCGTGGGGTCCGAGCTTGGAGAACACCACTATGCACGAACGCATCTCGCGCCGCGGAATTTCACATATTCTCGCAGAGGCGGCCACTCTCATGTCGCAGGCGAGATACCGCGAGGCAAGAGAGACTCTGCAGATAGGTGTTTCACTTGACCCGTCAAACAAACAGCTCTGGCGAGAGATTGTCACCTGTAGTATTGCAATGAGGAGACCAAAGGACGCCATCTCCGCCCTCGACCAGATCGTACGGATCGACCCGAATGCGGAGGACGCGTGGACTGACAAGGCCTACCTTCACATACTCCTCGACGAGAAAGATCGTGGCATCGAGGCCCTGGAGAGGAGTCTGAGGCTCCATCCCAGAGACCACAGGAAGTGGTATCTCCTCGCCACCATCCATATGTCCGTTGGGGACTGGCAGTCAGCCACCATTGCGCTTGAGCGCGCCCTGCAGCTCGACCCAAACTCTGCCGCTGCGTGGTACAACTACGCAGTCTGTTTCTTCTTCCAAGACGAATACGAAAATGCTCTCGCGGCAGCGGAGATGGCCTTCGCCCTCGACCCCGTCTTGGAACAGGTGGCGGACAGCTGGCTTCAGGTCATCAGGGCTGACGAAGTAGCCCACGAGTCTGATATCGTAGCGGTGGCCGGGTAGGAACTCGGACGTCAGATGGGAGGCAGTCTAGTCACCAACAATGTACGGAAATAACCCTCTCCGAGAGAATATCAGGCGGCTGCACTACGAGTCTGTCCCCTCTGCGGTAGATGCCATCTCCGAGACCGATGAGTCTGCGGAGCCATTCAGACCACGCAGGGCCTCAAGCTCGTTGCGGAGATTCCGAATCTCCTCCTTCAGCTTGAACTGCTTCGCCGTCTCAAGGGCCTGATTCAGCGCTTGAACCAATGCCTCATATTCACGTTGTCGCTCTGTCGGGTCCTTCAGGGAGGCAATCTGATCTCGTTTACGTGGTACGAGCCGGAGAAGACCGCTGATTGCAGCAATGGCCTCATCCCTACTCTGAAGTTCGCGCTCCTCCTCCTCGTCAGCCGCACTTACGATACGTGTGATCTGGTCGCGGAGATGCTCGTACTCTTTCAGGGCGGACGTGAGAATCTCCCGGACCTCCTTGTCTTCCGCTGATGTCTTCTCAAGCTCCCCCTTCAGCCTCTCCACCACTGACTCGAGGAACTGTCTTCGCGCGTCCAACTTCGTGCGCCTGCGCTCCATCCAGCGCCACTCGGACAGAATGTGCTTGACGAGGGCCTCTGCCTGATTTATCTTCTCCTTGTATTTCTCGGCCTTCTCCATCGCCGCCCTGAGGTCCTCCTCAAGCGTGTCCGCTATGAACGCGAGATGATAGCTCAGGATGTCCCCCGCACGTGCCTCCGCGAGGACACGGCTCTCCTTCACGGCCCTCTTGGCCTCATCCCACAGGGCCTCCAGCTCCGAGTCCTCAAGTTCTGTGCGGCCCCTCATCTCGAACTCGTCCGAGACCTGCTCAACCCGTTTCTGGAGTTCCTGAAGCTCCGTAATCTTAGACCGAATGAGCGCTCTACCCAGCTTCCGGTTTAGCTCGCGGGTCAGCTTCTCACGTTCGTTCGGCACCTCAAGGAGAGCGTGAGTGTTGTCGATGAGCATCTGCAGCGCCAGCTCGTACTGTGCAACCGCCTCGGCAAACTGGCCCTTCTGCACGAGCTCATCGCCGCGCTTCTTCTGAACCAGCACACTCTCAAGAACGTCGTAGGGAGAGGTCTTGAGAGGGCCCTGTGCAAAGTCAACATTGATACTCGTTTCAAGGTCGTGGCCTGCTACGCCGTACAAGACCTGGCAGACGAGCAAGGATCCGCCTGTGCCCACGTAGATCTGATCGTGGTCAACATCAACAGACTCTATTCTCTCGCCACCTGTATCCAGACGCCCAATCATCTGGCCCGTCTGCACCACCCAGATGGTGACCAGTTCCTGAGCGGATGCGGCGACCAGATAGTAGTCGTTGGCCCAGAGAGCAGCCACGGGTTGTGACACAACGTGAGGAAGCACCCGGGCGAGTGTCCAGTCCTCTCTCTGCCAGAGTTCGATGTCGCCGTTCCCGAGGCCGGCAATCACAAATTCTTTGTTTCCAGCGAGTGCGGTACAGCGTTCCTTTGAGTTCAACTCCTTCATTCTTGAGGGGGCTGCACCATTCCTACGTTGCCAGACAACCACATTGCCCTTCTTCTTGTCAGACGTGCAGATGATAGTGTCGTCGACCCACAGCCCGGTGAGCTCGGACTTGTACAGCTGCCAGCTTGAAGTCTCGTGTGTCTCCTTGTTTATAGAGACAATGCGCCCCTCCCGAGAGCCGACCAAGAACGTGTCGTGATACATGGTCGACACAAGGGCTTGATAGCTGAGCTCAAACCAACCGACCATCCCCCAGCTCGCCCTGCTCCAGACATAGACCCGCTTCCCGCACGTCGCGTAGACATTATCCGCGTCAACATGCACAGCAAGCGGAGGCGAACTGGTCTCTCCGAGCGTGGCCACCAGTGACCAGTCCTTCTTCGACCATACTCTGACAACGTTGTCGCGACAGGCTGCGTAGACGTGGTCCGTATCGTGTGTGATACTGACGACATCAGCCTCAAGATCCACCATCCTCTCTATGGTGAGAGGCATGGTCCCGTCTGCACCTCCCGGAGAACTCGTCATGTTACCGACCTGCGGGCAGTGATTGCTGTTTAGAAAACGGGTCCGGTCCCGTTTAAGGCGTTTTCTAGTTGCCGAAAATACGGTGCATCATTCGAAAAACACGGGGACCGGTCCGGATATGGTGAGACAGGCTGATTCTGCCAGCCAGTGCCCCTTGTTCCTGACGGTCACGACCGGATGTGGGGACTATTTCCTCAGACTGCCCGTCAACATCCAGAATACACTTAAGATAGGCATCATTTCCAGATTCAGCCGCACTAACAGGAGGAAGACTATTTGGACTCTCGAAAGTGGCGAAGAGAGCTAGACCGTCTCTCTGAGATAAAAGGGATGCTCGTCACCATAGATCCCGCACTTGACGAACAGACTGACAGGATAATGAACCAACTCTACGACGTCTTCGCACGCCTCACGCGGGCCGAGAACGAGCTCGCAAGTGCAGGGTTTATGAAACGGAGGAAGCTTCAGTCGGTGGTCAAGAAGGCCAATAGCGACCTTGAGGAGGACTTTATGCGTGCCGTCAGAGAACTAGGGGAACTCTTCAGGAAAGAACACAGGGAGATCTCTACTCTTCTTCCCAAGCTGACAGCCCTTCGACCTATCGAGGCAAAGGCACTCTCCACAGTCGCGTTTCCGTCGATTGGTGCAGGAGACTTCTCCGACGCCGAGAGCCTGTACGACTTCGCGGGCAAGTTCACGAAGAGGTATTCGCTTCTCCATCAGGAGATCACAAGGATGGTGAAGAACCTCCTCGACGAGAACAAGGGTATGGTAGACACCTACGAGCGTCACGTCACTATTGACAGGGGAGAGGTCTCGACCTCGGTCGCCACTGAAGATGTCACATCGCTCTCGCTTAGGGAGCTTCTCATTCTTCACGAGAAGCTGCTGAAGGAGAGAGAGTATCTCGACAGTCGAAAGGACGAGGTCAGCAGGATGCTTGCCACCTCACTGTTGTCAGAGGTAGAGGCTCTTCAGGCATCGGTGAGCACAGCCTCAAGATTCGGCCTCGACCTGCCTGTAGACTTCACCCACAAGCTGAGGCTCCTCGCGCGAGAGGCCTCGTCAGCCACCGATCTGACCACGCTGCTCACGCTTGAGGCACAGCTGCGCACAGCAGAGTCCCAGATGGCGAATATGCTCAGAGACAGAATCATCAATGTGAAGCACGAGGTCACGACAAGGATAGTGGACGGGGGGATACCGACCAGCGCGGACATAATTCCTCCCGCGCCAGTTCTCGAACTCGAGACGGACGACATCGCCACGCTTCTCTCTGCATACCAGAGGATGATGGAGTGGCAGGGCCAAGTGCGCATCGCCCTCAAGGACAAGGTTGAAGAACTCCTTGAGGAACTCAACCGGGCCAGCGATGTCCCGAAGGACACTGGCATAACCGACGTGGTCGGTCTAAGGAAGTTCATCGCCGATTCGCGCGCAAAGCTCGACTCGGCCCAGATAGACGAACTGGTGCGAATCTACACCACTGCCAAGGGGATTCACGAGAAGGCTGTCAAGTTCGTCACGGACAAGATACGCGAATACATCGCCAGATTCAACGAGCTTGCCACATCTGCCGACAGGGTGCTTGACTATGCACAGTTGAGCAAGAAGGCGCCCAAGGTGGAGGAACTGCAGGGTAGCATAGTGTACCTTCTAGAGTCGTTGAACCGGCTCAGGGAGGCCGTGGACAGCGGTGTGGCTACATTCAGAGACGCGTGCCTGCAGGAGATTGACGCCATAATCCAAGACCTTCAGACTATCAAGCCTGCCTACGCAGAGATCTTTGTCCCCATAACACGGGACCTTGAAGAGGGCGCAGATAGAATCAAGACGCTCAATGACTTCGCCCAGATCAGGGGTGAGATGAGGGCCATAAAAGATGGCATCCTTGTCAAGGCCAAAGAGGCCCTTGAGAACCTCAGATACAGGCTCGGTGTGAAGATCAGGCTCGCCGCAGCCAAGCTGATGGGAGCCGGTTTCGAGATACCAAAGGAGGCACAGGAGGCCATTGCCGAGCTCAACAGCATCGGTGTGGCTGCTGATAATGTCTTCAGCCTGCCGACTATCGCACGCAAGATGGTGGAGCTGTATGAACGCAAGATCAGCAAGACGGTCATCGACACGCTGATTGAGAAGATCGAGGAGCTCATCAACAGCTTTGAGAAGGCCAAGGACATCGGTGTGGAGGTCGACTCGGAGCTTGAGACACTCTACGCAATTCGCGACAACCCACCGAGAGACCTCGAAGAGGCGGCAGAGGCCTTCGACAAGATCATGCAGATGACCACATCCGAGAGGCTGCATGAGAAGATCAAGGAACGGGCGAATCAGGCGTATGTGCAGATAGGAGGTGCCCTGTCAATCTTTGAGAGGCTCGGGATGTCTGAGTTTGTCGGGCGACTCAAGACGCTTCTTGAGGAGGTGCCCCAGCAGCTTGAGCATCAGAGCAAACACATCAACGAGGCTCTTGAGGTGTGCCTCACTCTCGCAAGTGTACAGAATGAGATGCTCACTGTGATCAAGGGTGTTGCCGAGAAAGAGAGCCAGCGCTTCGAACAGAGGCTGAGAAACGCAAGCAATTACTACTCGACCATAGAGAGAGTCATCGAGAAATATCCAAAGGACTTCTCACGCCTCGTCTTCCCGGTTGAGCGTATCCAGCAGCTCGAGCAGCAGATGAGGGAGACAACCGACCTTGAGGAGGCACTCCAGGTCTTCGAGATGCTCCAAGAGCTCAGAGAGGAGTGGTTGCACCAGGTCGAGAAGATGGACGACTGGCACAAGAGCCTGAGAATGTATATGACAGGATTTAGTCCGACAATGAGTGCAGACGCTCGCGAGAAGTTCATTGAGGAACAGGTCAAGAAGATACGAGAGACCTTCAGTAGAGAGGACATCAGTTCCTATCTGTCGTGGGCACTCAGAGAGATTGCAGAGACAATGACCAGGGCAAGGGAACAATGAGGTAGGTGACAGGAATGCAAAGGAGAAGCGGTGAGGAAGACACCACCAAGGCAGCCGAGGTCTTTGCCATCGGCATCGGAGAGTGCGGTTCGAACATTGTGGGATCGTACCTAAAGGCCAGCCGCGACAGGAGGCTGCCACAGCGTGTGCGCGGCTACCTGTTGATGAACACTGACAGAGCAGACCTGACGAAGGTCCGCGAGAAATACGGCATTCCGAAGGAGCACACGATGCTATACGGTGCCAGCGAGATCGGTGTCGGTGGCCGCTTTATGGACGGCTACAATGCCGTGATGGAGTCAAAGGACATCATCTTTGACCAGCTGAGCAACTTGGGTTTCGAAGGCGTCTCGGGCTTCTGTATCTTCACCAGCCTCGGTGGAGGCACCGGGTGCGGCGGCACTCCTGCCCTGATAGAGCTTCTCAAGCAGCGCTTTCAGGAGGAGGAGGGAAGACGTATCTTTGTGTACGTCATCGGCGTGTTGCCCTTCGAGGGACAGTCCTCTGAGGCGCTCAACTCCATCTGGGCCGTGTCGAAGCTGCTGAGGCTGCAGCTCCAGGAACGTGGAGCAGACCTGACGATCCTGCTGAGCAACAGAACGATGCTCAGAAGAATCCTACAATCCCGTACGGCCGACAGTGTTGACTACCTTCAGAGGGAGCTCAATATTGACATCGCGGACATATCCCAGATAGAGAAGATGGTACCCTCGACCCTTGACTCTGCGGGCGAGCTTGAGCAGAGGACAGAGCAGGCTTTTGTCGAGCTCGTCAACCCGCTCGCGTTGGATGTCGTCGAGGCGATGCTCTCGCCGGGTGTCCACGAGCCCAACAAAGACGTCTTCCCGACGACCGACCTGGCTGACTATGCACGCAAGCTCGATCCTGTTGTGGTCCCCGCACTCTATACCGATGTCGGTCTGATTCCGGACGCGGGCAGCATGCCACAGCAGCTGAAAGCGATGATAGACTACGCTGTCAAGGAGTGCTCCTATGCCGATGTTGGTGACCAGCCCAACGCGGAGAGCGTCTACTACGTCTTCAGCGGCCCAAGACACATCTCAAAGGCCGAGTTTGGGATGCACCTCAAGGAGGCCCTTGACAAGTTCATTGCACCAGGTGCTGCCATCACACCGTGCTACGTTCAATACGAGAACCCCGATGCACCAGTGAATCTGCTCCTATTGCTTGGTCTGCCCAAGATACCAGAGCTTATTCAGCTGATCAATGAGGCCACCCAGCTCGTCAACCTTCACAGTGGTCCTTCGCCACT
Organism: Candidatus Thorarchaeota archaeon; assembly: GCA_029855935.1. GTDB lineage: Archaea > Asgardarchaeota > Thorarchaeia > Thorarchaeales > Thorarchaeaceae > B65-G9. The sequence continues at coordinate 113,193 of JAGSHN010000020.1, forward strand.
GAAACAGAGCTGGTTTATGCGCTCAAAGGGCGTGCCCAGGAAGGAGCTTGTGAACGCCATCAATGACTTCAGGGAACTGTTCAGCTACTACATGGATGCAGGCACTCCAGTTCAGTGAGCGGAGGGAACGCCGTGAGTGAAGAGTTCAAGATTGAGGACTTGATGGACAGGCTGCTCCTGATCGAGACCCTGAATGCAACACTCATTCACTTCCTGCTGAGCTCCCAGCTGGCGGGCGAGATCGATCCTGACAGAGTCGACTCGCTGACACAGGGTATCAAGAGGACACGACGATGGCTTGATGAGATAGTGTCCAATGAGAGCATCCCGTCATCAACGGCAAACATCCTCAGCCTCATAGTGAAAAGACTCGCCCAGCTTGAGAGCCTCCTCCCGAAGCTCTCTCAGAGGGCGATGGAGGCTGAGAAGAAGAGCGCCGCACAAGAGATACTATCCCTACTTGAGGGAGGACCGAGCGCGACGCCAGCACAGGTCCGGCCACAGGACGCTGCTGCACCTGGTGGCCAACGCGGTGGGCCCTCACTGGTCCCTCTCGTCGAGGCCTCCGAGGAAGTGGAGGAGAAGGAGCCGTATCGAAAGGTAGACATTGAGGACGATGAGTGGGGCCTCATCTCTCAGACTCAGCGTATGATTCAGCAGTACTCCAGACGCTGTCACGTGCTTCTGCCCACATTCTGGTTTGAGGTAATCAGAGAGCTCCACAAGTACCAGTCGGACTCGCCGTACATAGCAGACGCCATTCAGATACCGAGCGACTTTCTGATCAAGATTGTGAAGGGCCTTCTCACAGAGGCGCCCGGGGCGCGACTGCTCCAGGATCTGATGAACCAGCGGCCGCAGGAGAGCAGCCTGTCACCTAGTGAGGCCGAGCGGATCGAACGGGCCGTCGCGAAGTACTTTGCGGGTCTTGAGGACCTGCTACGCGGTGACACCCCCAAGGTCGACGAGAAGGTCGCGGAGGCGCAGATGGCCTTCGATGGCTTCGGCTGGGGCGGTCCAGAGCTAGAGAAGCGAATCATAAAGAGAATCAATCAGAGATGTCAAGAGGCGTTGCAGAACGCAGAGGAGGACTCTGACCCGCATAGGCGTGTCATCTACGCAGAGGTGACCAAGCTCCTGTGCAAACTCCAACACGCGACGCTTGCGGAGCCGAGGCTGAGAGAGATCCTTGCCCAGATGAAGCCATAGAAGGCCCCCGTGAGAGACTCGTCTTGAGATTGTCCGGCCAATCCGATCAGCCCGCAGGGGACACGTTGCATATATATGGCAGGCGAGTCAGGTCTGCTCTGAGAGGGAAAAGAAAGTGAGCAATCTGGACAAGATGTTCAACCCAAGAACGGCAGCAGTGGTCGGTGTGTCGACATCGAACCCGTTCTCACCCGGAAACGTCATCTTCCGAAAGCTACGTTTTGAGAATGGTATCCCGACTTATCCCATCAACCCAAAGGGAGGCACTGTGGAAGGACAGAAGGTCTACAAGTCAATATCAGAGGCCCCTGACGGCATCGACCTTGCTGTCATCTCTGTTCCTGCGAGATACGTTCCAGATGTATTGGAGGAGTGCGGCGAGAAGGGTATCAAGGCCGTCATCGTGGTCTCGGGCGGATTCAGTGAGACGGGAAAGACTGGGGCCACGCTACAAGAGGAAATAGTCGAGATTGCCAACAAGCACGGGATTACTATGGTCGGGCCGAACTGCATCGGTGTGTATGTGCCCGACACGGTCGACACGTTCTTTCTTCCGTCGGAGCGCGTCGCTCGGCCAAGGCGCGGCCACGTTGCCATCATCTCTCAGAGCGGAGGCTGGCTCGTGGAGCGGCTTGAGGAGTTTGCTGATAGAGGTGTCGGCATCGCGGCTGCAGTCTCGATAGGCAATCAGGCTCAGACTAAGATCCACGACTTCGTCAGATACTTCGGTCGACGCAAGGACATCCGTGCAATCCTTGCCTACATAGAGGGATTCGGCGAGGGCGAGGGTAGAGAGTTCGTCAGGGCCTGCGATGAGATCACGCCGAAGATGCCTGTCGTCGTGTTCAAGGGAGGCCAGTCAGAGGCCGGACACAGGGCAACGCAGAGTCACACATCGTCTCTCGCAGGAAACGGTGCTGTCGCATCTGCGGCCTTTAGGCAGCACGGCGTGATTGAGGCAACAGACGAGGACGAGGTGATGGCGTACTCCAAGGTCTTCTCCTTCGAGTTCAGGCCGATGCTCGGTCCCAACATCGGATGCCTGACAGTCAGTGGTGGTCACGGCGTCATTGCAACAGACGAGGCAGACCACTATGGTCTCAAGATGCCTCCGTTCAACGAGGAGGACCAAGAGGCTATGCGCGCCGTTATGACACCAGCATACCAGGGAATTGCCTCGTTCAGGAATCCGTGCGACCTGACGGGTAGTGCCTCGGATGTCGACTATGAAAGGGTCCTCGACGTCATGCTCAAGATTCACTACATTGACGCTGCACTACTCCTACTGCTACCGTACGCACCGGGAATCTCACTCCAGATTGGCGCGCGGGTGGCCAATGTCGCGAAGCAGTACAACAAGGCCGTGGTCGCGTACGTACCGGACCTTGAGAAATACGAGGTCATCATCCGCGGGTTCGAGATCAATGGCATCCCGGTGGGCGACACCATCGAGGAGGCGGTCCAGATGCTCAACGGCATCTGGATGAGATCCCAGTATCTGATGCGAATAGGCGTCCTCAAGAAGAAGAGATCGAGCCCGACATAGGCATTGTTGTCACATCTCTCATGCCTTTGACACACAGCACGGTACCTGTCCTACGATGAGAAGTCCTAGGGAGGGGTCAGAGGACGAGAACAGATCAGTCGTTCTCACCGAGGCCCATCCGCTGCCCTATCTGCGCCAGCATCTCGTGCAACTCTCCAGGGGTCGGAAAGAGCTTGGAACGCTCCCATGCGCCTGTGCCGACGCCCATTGAGGGCAGTCCGAAGAACAGTGTGGCATTGACCTTGACATACTGACAGTCCTTCCGTGCAAAAGTGACTTGCGCCTCAAACCCGTGAACTACCCAACCCCCGACAACGATCTCCTCAAACTCGGCCATCTCCCCTGCCTGGACCGGTTCGAAATTGATTCTTCTGACAACCGGCCCCTCATAGGGCTCTGGAGTCCCGCTCGGGATGATGAAGAAGAAGTTGTACGAACTAGGAAGCGTCAGGAAAACAATGGGACCCATATCTACGTACACGCACTTGTCGCAGAAGTATACGTCACCATCTAGACTCTGCGAGAGCAACTCGACCATCTCGACAGTTCGGCCCGGAAAGATCCAGTACCACGCCATGACGGACAGACTGATGATGATGGGAAAGAGCGTCAGCAGGAAGACCACAGGAAAGTTACCGGACACACCCAGAGGGTCATAGAACACTACGACACCCGATAACGTGATGCTGAACAGCAGCATCACCGTCCCGAGGACCTTTCCACGCTTCGCCCGCTCTCTGAGAGCCTCAAGTTTCTCACGGGTTGTTGGACTCAGGCTCATCCAGATATCCTCTCCTCAGTAGTCCTTTGAGATGATGCAATATAGTCATTTTCATAGCAGGTGGCAGCCCGAACGGACGCCAGCCGGAGAACAGATGATGTTCAGAGAGAGGTGTCCCTGCTCTGTGAGAGGCACACAGTCTGCGTGACAGTGGGTGATCACCCCGTGATCGGTGGGCCTATGGCAGAATAAGGCTTCGCCGCCACGCTCTCGTGAAGCGAGAATAGTCCAGCCCGAGAGAGTTCAATGTGGCAATGAGTTCCGCAGACAGGATTATCGGAATCTCGGCGAGCTCCTCGACACGCTGACATCCTACGAGGTACATCGCCGTACGGGTGCCCTCTATGATCTTCTCTAGCTCTAGAATGACGTCCTGCGTGGTGCCCTTGACGGCAGCGTTCAGAAGAGGATGTGCCACTCCTGCTGCGGTGGCTCCGAGAGCTATTGACTTGGCCACATCGAGACCGGACCGTATACCACCAGTGGCGACAATCTCAAGGTCGGTGGCCTCGTTCACCATGATGACGCTCAGGGCTGTCGGGATGCCCCAGTCCCAGAAGTCCTGCCCCAGTTTGGCCTTGATCGGGTCATCCTCCCTCAGAGCACGGTAGTACTCCACGGCCGCCCAGCTTGTTCCTCCGACACCACCAACGTCCACGGCCTCGACACCAGCATCCTCCAGCATCACCGCGACCTGCGCTGAGATCCCCGCGCCGGTCTCCTTGACCATCACGGGAACATCCACAGACTCGACAATCTCGGCAATCCGGTCAAGCATTCCGACGGAGTTGCAGTCGCCCTCCGGCTGAATGGCCTCCTGAAGGGGATTGAGGTGGACGGCCAGTATGTCAGCCTCTATCATGTCCACCGCTGCTGGCGCGAACTCGACATGTGTGGCCCCAATGTTTGCGATGACAGGGACGGACGGCGCCGCCTCACGCACGACGCGAAAGGTCTCCTCCAGAGACGGGTCCTCGATTGCTGCTCGCTGACTGCCCACTCCTATCGGTATTCTCATGGCCTCGGCAGCCTCAGCCAGACGCGTATTGATCTCTATGGTGCCAGGATGACCCCCAGTCATTGCCGCAATCACCAGCGGAGCATTGGCACGGAGTCCGAGAAAGTTCGTTGTTAGGTCAATGGAATCACGGTCTATCTCAGGCAGAGCCTTGTGAATGAGATGTACGTGATCGAACATCGCACTGCGTCTCGACTGCACGTCCTCCTGCAGGCAGATCTCGATGTGCTCCATCTTCCTTCTTCTCGTCTGCTCGGCCTCTATGGTGTCGACCGCAGCGACAACATCGTCTGAGACCTCGTCGTGCGCCAAAGGACAATTCCTCCAAGCAATGAACGCAGCCATAGACAGATAGACGTTTCGATAGAGCTTGTCTGTCCCCACACAGAAGGGAGGGAACCGTACACGCTCGGAACTGCCGAGCCGAAGATAGTCTGACGACCCGACCTTGCGTCTTGCGAAGAGTCTATTAGCAGCGCAGGAGGCCGTCTGGGATGTGGACACGATGGGTGAAGAAGAGAAACGCTACAGGGCAGAGGCTCCTGAGGAGGAGGAGAGCACCGAGAGAAGAGGCCTCCTCCGACCACTCCCCTCAGAGGAGGGTCCCGCTGCCAAGCCCACTCCGTACGTCACCTTCCTAGGTCGCCAGATGACCGAGGACAGGAGGGACCGCATCCTTACAATTCTGATGCCACTCTGTGTGGGCGTGATTGACGCCACGATATACACCCTCATACTGGTCCATGTCTTTGCCAGCTCAGGGATCTACCTCTATGTCCTGCCCATGCTCGCAGCGGTGCCAATAGGCCTGGTCTCGCTTGAGATGAAGAACGGGATGTTGGGCGCAATCCTCACGGCGGTCTTCTTTGTGATATTCTACATTGCTGTGATGCTGACGCCGGCGATGGTCGCGCCCGGGCTCGACCTCGGCGGGATAGTCGTCTTGGGGCTGGCTGTCTCGTTTGCTTACTTCATAGTAATCGTGCTGATGTCCTTCCTGGGCGTGTTGATTGGGTTCATACTGCGAGAGTTCTTCTAAGCAAATAGAGTGACACAACAGCCCGGTCACAGGCCCGTTGGGAGCCGGTTCCTCAGAGCGTAGTAAAGATAGAACACTGGTACCTGAAGAAGCACGAGCATCGGGATATAGGTGCGGACTATCTGCTCAAAGCCACCGAGCGCCTCGCCGAAAAAGGCGACAATCACGCCCGAGCCGACAATGAGAGCCATAGCAACAGACGCGACCGTCTTGAGCGCACGCACCTGACTGGCCGTTATTCCGCCAAAGGCTGGTTCGCGGGCAACATAGCGGAACCGCTCGACGGAAATGACCTTAGCCTCAAACCGAGGAATCAGCCTACCATCTCTATCAAAGAGCTCAGCAAATTCGATTGAGAGTTCTCTCTCTCCTAGCGTCACTGGGACGAGCTGGACCTCAATCTCGTCCTCCTCTCCCGGTCGTAGTGGAAGGTCGATGCTACTCGGTGAGACGTGGTCCATTGAGTGGAACCTCACCCGTATTCCTTCAGAGTCCGAGATGTTCCTGATCCTCAGTCTGATGGCCGTAGGCCGATACTGCACAAATGGCCTGTCCACCTCGATGTTCAGCACTGGCTGCTTTCCGGATGTCTCTCCGTAGTGGAACAACTCTCCCGGAGCGCTGACACCAAGGAGATGCTTGGGCTGGCCACGGTACACCATCCAGAGGGCCACAGCAAGCAGGAGAACTATGAACAGGCCTGCAGCAGCAAGCGCCACGGTGTCCCTCGCAGCACGATTCACGTCCTGAACAAAGTAGGCGTAGACAATCGCGACAGTGAGGCCCAGCATCACAAGGTCCAGTAGTATCCTGCAGAAGCGAGGAATCACGCCGCCAGCACTGATGTCGTCACGTCCCAAGCCAGCTAGCGGGCCTGGCGCTCGCTCCGACTCCGGACCTGGGGTAGTCGCGTCTGTGTCACGATGCTCCGCATCATCGTGTCGTTCATCTCCTGGATGCTCCTCGGCGATATCCGGACCAGCATCATCTTTCTCAGAGGACCTCACTGATCACACCCCCACCTGCCTCTTTCGCATCAGATACCAGATGACCACGACTAAGACCTCAGCGATGACTACACCTGCCGTCACCAAGAATGCGACAAAGCTGGATGTGGTCTGTCCCACCATTGCGGCCTGCAGGTTCCTCAATGCCTGTGCAACAGCTGCTAGCATTGCCATAATGCCGACAAGCGACACCAGGACCTTGAACCTCCTGTTCCCGGGCAGCATCACACTGTACGTGTACTCAAACGGAAAGGCCACATCCTCCTCGAAGACCCGCTTCAGCGTGGCCGCATCATCCACCCACGGACGAAAGACGAGCTGAATCTTCCGGTCGGCATCGTCGAAGGGATATAGCTGCAGGTCGCAGACATCGCTGCCTCCGGGCGGTATAATCTCGGTGTAGAGAACGCTCGGATCCACATGGTCTTGCGCACGGACCTCGATTCGATATCGCATAGGGAAGTCCAGCTTGTTGTGTACCTTGAGCCTCAGTCCAGACCAGCTGCGCAGGACAAAGCCGCGTCCGACACCCCGAAACTCCTGAACCTCGATGGGACTTCGAGCGGGCTTGCTGATCGGCCTCATAGTCAGAGACTGGTGCAGTTGCTGCTCGTAGGCGCGCACTCGGTGACGCTCGACGTAGAGGAAGAGTATCTGTAGGGGAATCATCGAGACGAGGAGGACAAAGCCGTTGTTCGTGATTATGGCACCCGCAAGCCCGACGCCCCGAGTCAGATCGTAGGTGTCCATGTTCACCAGACCCAGAAGCCAGCGCCCATATCCGATGATGACCCCCGTGACGACCGCCATACCCAGTATGGAAGCCAGCGTGTTTCTCAGCACAAGGACCAGATTCTGTCCAGAGAGTATCGGATCATCTCTCTTCACCACCAGCCGACGTGAGTATAGGCCCGTCACAGCCCCGCCGACGAGGTTGCCAAGAAAGCCGATGGCATGCCTAGGCGCGAGTCCCTCACTGGACAGGACCATCTTCTCGAATATGTCAAGGAGAAGATTGCCGAAACCGGAGCCCAGCGCACCAATCACCGGACCGAACAGGACCGATGCGAGCGCGGGCACCATGATGGTCACACGCTCTTCGTGCGGAAACAGTCTGCTGGCACTCTCAAAGAGAAAGGCGTTCATTGAGTAGATGATTGCCACGAGGACGACTATCTTCCAATCGAAGAATCTGACACGTTCCTCTTCGTATGCTGCATTCTCCATCGCAGTCACCCGCGGGAACGACGTGAACGCGCTGTCACACATTCGTATTTAATAGATTTGTGGGCTTATTCGGGCCCCAGAGGCCGTTGCTGTCGATGAAACGAATGGCTATACGCGGTACGCAGGTTTTAAAAACGGTGATTCTCCACCACCGCGCGCATGAAGCGTATTGGGGTGCTCATCTCAGGACGAGGCACCAATCTCCAAGCGCTAATCGACGCTCAGCAGAGAGGAGAGCTTGGCGGAGAGATAGTCATCGTAGTCAGCAACAAGAGCAAGGCACTGGGACTTGAGCGTGCACGCAGGGCCAGCATCGAGACAGCCATCGTGACGAAGAAGCAGTATCCCGTGAGAGAGGAGCACGACAGGGCCGTCGTCAAGATCCTTGAGGATCGAGAAGTCGACCTCGTTGTCCTTGCAGGCTATATGAGGATACTCACTGAGGTGTTCATCGATGCCTTCCGCGACAGGATAATCAATGTTCATCCATCACTTCTGCCAGCGTTCAAGGGCGTCAAGGCTCAGTGGCAGGCAGTCGAGTATGGCGTCAGGGTATCCGGCTGCACTACACACTTCGTGACACTGGACATGGACGCAGGGCCCATCATCCTTCAGAAGGCCGTTCCCGTCCTGATGGATGACACCGGAGAAACGCTGGCTGAGAGAATCCTACCTGAGGAACACAAGATCTTGGTGGAGAGTGTCAGGCTGTTCTGCGAGGACAGGTTGAGAATAGAGGGTCGTCGAGTACGGATACTGGACCGGTGATGAGAGATGTGTGGTGTCTTGGGAATACTTGGTGAATGCTCACTTGCGACAGCACGCGAGCTTCTTCTCCTGCTTACCCATCGTGGTCAGGATGCGTCTGGCCTGCTGTGGCGGGACAATGGCGAGTTCTCCGAGTCAAAGACTATGGGCAGTCCTGCTGGTATAGACGTCCCGGACACAACATCAACACTCATTCTTGGGAGTACCCGCTATCCGACTTCTGGTCGGAGGGTAGTCTCAAATGACGAGCTCGACAGATTCGTCGGACCATTCCGCAGAGGACAACTGGCTCTTACTCACAACGGCAACATCACAAACATTCCTTCGATAACCAGAGATCGCTATCACTGTGACACGGAATTCATCACGGTCCTTCTTGACCAGCTGATCGACAAGAACGACGGTTCGCTCCCCGATGCCTTTCGAGAGTTCGACCAGTTTGTCGACGGTGCGTACAGTCTTGTAGGTCTGCTTGGCGACAAGATGTTTGTCTACCGCGATCCTCATGGCTTCAAGCCGCTGGTCTTCGGACGGGCGCCGGGCCGTATTGTTGTTGCCTCCGAGAGCACGGTTCTGGACATGGCGGGTGTGCCTCTTGAGCGTGATGTCTATCCCGGTGAGCTCCTCATCTTCGGGCACGGCGGCTCTATGGAGAGTCACTCAATCTCCCAGAACGAACTACACAGCCACTGCTTCTTCGAATATGTGTATTTTGCCCATCCTGCGGCAAGGATAGAGGGCCAGCTCGTCTATGATGTGAGGTTCAGACTGGGAAGAGCACTCGCTCAAGAGTTCAAGAGGAGAGGACTCGTGCCTCCCGACTATGTCGTTCCCGTGCCGGACACGAGCCGCCCCGCCGCACAGGCCCTCGCAGAGGAGCTCGGGGTACCAATGCGTGAGATCATCCTGAAGAACAGATACCTGGGCAGGACGTTTATTGCGAAGTCCCAGAGAGAGCGGGACGCGATGGCGAAGAATAAGTACATCTATCTGGAGGACAAGATAGCGGGCAAGAACATTCTCGTCGTGGACGATAGCATAGTCAGAGGCACAACTGCAAAGATGATAGTTGCCGACCTGCGGAGGAGGGGTGCCTCCAAGGTGTACTTCACGGTGACGTGTCCGCCGCAGGACCATCCCTGCTACTACGGCATCGATATCTCCACATCGAGCGAGCTAATCGCGGCCGAGGCGGAAGAGGAACAGATAGCCGAGTTCATCGGTGCTGACGCGCTGATCTATCAGACGATGAATGGCTTGGTCAACGCAATAGGGCTGAGGGATCTCTGCCTTGCATGCCTGAACGGCGAATATCCGACAGAACACGCGAGGAGGATACGTGCCGCAGTTGCGACCAACGCGGGTCCCCCGGAGTCCCGCGACTACGAGAGGGTAATAGAATGAAGATAGGAACAGTGGCAAGTCATAGTGCGCTCAACATCATCTCAGGAGCGCGTGCAGAGGGATTTGACACCGTGCTGTTCTGCACGCCTGACAGAAGAGCATTCTACGAGTCCTTCGGCCTCGGAGGTCAGATTGTCGAGGTAGGCTCGTTCGAAGACATCCTTGACACGGACATAGGTGACGACGTAGTGCTCATCCCTCACGGCTCGTTTGTGGCCTACATCGGCGCACAACGCCTCCTGGACTCAGACCTCCGACTCTTCGGCAACAAGGAGCTGCTCAGATGGGAGGAGGACCGCACGCTGAAATCGAGACTTATGAACGAGGCTGGCCTGAGGGTCCCCCGAGAGTACCGGAGCTTCGATGATATCGAGACACCTGTCATCGTGAAGACCGACGGCGCGGCGGGCGGGGTAGGATACTTTATCGCGCGCGATGCGGAGGAGGCACGACGCAAGAGAGAGGACGGTGTCAGGTACTCAATCCAAGAGTACATAGTCGGAACGAAGGTCTTCGTCACCTACTTTCGCAGTCTCGCGCACGACAGGACAGAGGTCTTCGGCGCCGACATCAGGTACGAGACCGATGCCGATGCGAATCTGCGTTTTGTCGACACGCCGTCGTTCGTCGTCATCGGAAACCTCCCGCTCGTGCTCCGAGAGTCCACACTTGCAAAGTACTATCAGATGGGCGTTGACTTTGTGGAGGCCTTTCGCAGGCTGACGGGACAGGACCTGCCCGGCCCGTTCTGTCTTGAGACCATCATCGATAGAGAGCAGAGAATATACACGTTCGAGTTCAGTGGGCGCATCGTCGCCGGCACAAACATCTGGATACCGACGTCGCCTTACAGCTACGTCCAGTTCGGAGAACAGATGTGGATGGGCAGAAGAATCGCCCGAGAGATTCGCGACCTGATGCAGGCTGGGAGACTTGAGGAGGCATTGTCATAATGGAGAGACCAACGATTGGAATGATCGGCTCTCACAGCGCAGAAGAGATTGCGGTTGCTGCCAAGGCCAACGGATTCGAGACAGTGGTCGTCTGTCAGAGGGGACGGGAGAGGCTCTATGCGGTCTACGACCGGCATCTCTTCGACCATATCATAGTCCTAGACAGGTTTGCCGATATGATCAATGACGACGTCCAGGAGCAGCTTGAAGAGCTGAACACACTATGGATACCGAACCGTTCCTTCTCAGTCTACGTCGGATACGACAACATAGAGAAGAGATTCCGCATCCCGATGTACGGCAATAGATGGTTGCTGAGGGTCGAGGAGAGAGGCACTCCCCGGGACCAGTACTGGCTGCTACGAGAGTCTGGCGTACGCATTCCCGAACCTGTGAATCCCGAGAAGATTGATAGGCTGGTCATAGTGAAGGTCCAGCAGAAGGACCGCCCACTGGAACGAGCCTTCTTCTACGCCGCGTCCACGGACGAGTACCGTGAGAAGAGCGAGCGACTGATTCGTGAGGGAGTGATATCAACAGATGACCTCGCGGCGGCGACAGTGGAGGAATTCATCCTCGCACCAAGGTTCAACGCAAACTTTCAGGCCTATGGCATGAGCGACTTCTGGGGTAGTCTCGACTTGGTGGGATTCGACGACAGGATTCAGACCAATCTCACCGGCCTGCTCAACCTCCCCGCTCGGGACCAACTCGCCATCGATGTGCCCATAGTCAATGAGGAGGTGGGTCACAAGGGCGTTACAATGAGAGAGAGCAAGAAGCCACTGGTATACGATGCAGCGGAGAGGCTGATAGAGGGTGTGAAAAGACATTTCCCGCCGAAGATGATAGGCCTCTTCAGCCTGCAGGGCGCTCTGACTGAGGAGTCGGAGTTCGTCGTCTTTGATCTGAGTCCGCGTGTGCCTGGTGCTCCGTGCGTCGGGCCCACCAGCCCCGAGATGCGGCGGTTGTCCCTGAAGTTCGGTCGTGAGATTATCTCACCGCTCGACCTCTGTATGATAGACATAGAGACCGCTGTGCAGGAGGAGCGCCTCGATGACGTATCCACATGATTCAAAACGGGTCTTTGGCGGGTGGCAGCTCGCACAGGTCCAGCGTGATGTGAGGAGATAGAGTTGCGACTGATACACGAAGGCAAGGTCAAGAGGGTCTTCAGTGATCCCGAGTCTGACGACAGACTGATAGTCGAGTTCACCGACGCAATCACCGCGGGCGACGGCGAGAGGCGTGAGATCATCGAGGGCAAGGGAGCAGTGGCCTGCGAGACAACGGCGCTGCTGTTCGGTTATCTTGAGGACAAGGGCCTCGCGACTCATTTCATTCGGCAACTCGACGAGACGAGACTCGTCTGCAGAAAGGTAAGCATATTTCCCATCGAGGCTGTCTGCAGGAACTTGGCCGCTGGCTCTTTTGCGCGGCGTTACGGCCTTGAGGACGGACGACCACTCTCGCGTCCGCTGGTCGAGTTCTTTCTCAAGAGCGATGAGCTACACGACCCACTGATCACTGCGGATGCCATCATCCGACTTGGGCTGGCCACACGCGAGGAACTTGACTTCATCAGGCGAGTCACACTGGCGGTCAACTACTATCTTGGAACTCTCCTCAGTCAGGTGGGGCTCAGGCTAGTCGATTTCAAGCTCGAGTTCGGCAGGACTGATGATGGTGACATTCTGATAGCGGATGAGATCTCAGGTGACACGATGCGCGTCTGGGACGAGAGCGGTGGGTCGCTGGACAAGGATGTCTTCAGAAAGGACAAGGGCAATGTGCTTGAGGTGTACAACCTACTGCTGGAGAAGCTAAAGGAGACGAGGCCCAAAGAGGTCCCAGTCCGGGGCGAAGTTGTGCGGGTCCTTGTTATGCCGAAGGAGGGTATAAAGAACCCGCCGGGAGAGGTCGCAAGAAAGGCACTTCTCAGGCTCGGGTTCGAAGAGGTTGAAGAAGTAAGGGCGGGTAAGGTGTTCAGGCTGTGTCTGCGGAGAGCGGTGTCTCCGGAGATGCTCGGACGAATCGAGGAGATGAACACGAGGCTCCTTGCCAACCCGATAGCCGAGGCAACCTATGTGGGGTTTGATGATAATGGCAATTGCGGTGATTCGTTTTCCGGGGACGAATAACGAGAATGACGTGATGCGCGCACTCGGCACAATCCCCGGTGCTGAGGCCCAGCTCGTACCGAGCAGATTGGGCTCCGCTGCTCTGAAGGAGGCGGATGGTGTCATCATCCCTGGCGGCTTCTCCTACGGCGACTACATAAGGGCGGGCGCGGTCGCCGCGGCGGGGGAGATCATGGAGGGGGTGAAGGAGCTTGCAAATGACGGGAGGCCCGTTCTTGGTATCTGTAATGGTTTTCAGATACTGACCGAGTGCGGGCTGCTCCCGGGCGCACTGTTGCCTAATACGAGTGCTCGGTTCGTATGTAGATGGGTCTATCTGAGAGTCAGTGAACAGACCACTGCATTCACAGAGGGATTGGAGGACGCTGTCCTGAAGATGCCCGTCGCACACGCTGATGGGAACTACTACTGCACCGAGAATGACCTGACGGTGTTGAACCTCCACGGACTCGTCCCGCTCAGATACAGCGATGAGAATGGGGAGACGGTCCCAGCGGTGAACCCGAACGGCTCGATCGACAACATCGCAGCAGTCATCAACGAGGCGGGGAACGTGATGGGCATGATGCCGCATCCTGAGAGAGCGTCGCGACCCTCCTTGGGATCCGCCGACGGCCTTGCCATCCTTGAGAACTTTGTGAGGAGTACCAAATGCTGACACACGAAGAGATTGAGCATGCAACAAAGGTGCTCGGTCGCAGGCCGAACGACACAGAGCTGGCTATGCTCGACGTTCTATGGTCCGAGCACTGCAGCTACAAGAGCAGCAAGCGGTGGTTCCACCTGTTCAAGACGGATGGCGAGAACGTCTACCTGGGTATAGGAGAGGGGGCCGGTCTAGTCGACATTGGCGATGGCATCCTTGTCGGTGTAGCAATGGAGTCCCACAATCACCCAAGCCAGGTGGACCCGTACAATGGCGCTGCCACAGGCGTTGGCGGTATCATCCGCGATGTGATCTCACAGGGCTGCCGTGCAGTCGGCCTGATGAACTGTCTCAGATTCGGCCATCCCTCGAAGCCGAAGAACGCGTACCTCCTTGAGCGGGTCGTGAGGGGCATCTCTGACTACGGGAACAGTGTTGGCATTCCGATGGTGGGAGGTGAGATAGAGTTTGACGACTCATACGAGGGCAACTGTCTTGTGAACGTCGTATGCATCGGCGTTGTCCGTCCGGACAAGGTCGTCAGGAGTAGTGCCAGAACACCTGGTCATCACCTTGTCATCTTTGGCTCCACCACAGGTCGAGATGGCATCGCGGGCGTCAGCTTCGCATCAGAAACATTCTCTGATGACGAGGAGGAAGACCGCAGTGCGATCCAGATTGGCGACCCTCTTGCGAAGAAGGTGGTTGTCGACACGCTTGCTCAGCTTGTTGAGGAAGACCTGGTTGATGGTCTTCAGGACCTCGGCGGTGGGGGGCTGACATCCTGCGCAGGCGAGCTTGCCGCCAGCGGTGGCACTGGCGTCGAGATCGATGTGGCAAAGGTGCCTCTGAGAGAGCGTGATATGACACCGAGAGAGATCATCGTCTCCGAGTCACAGGAGAGAATGCTGGCCGTCGTCGCACCTGAGAAGCTCGAACGGGTGCTGGAGATACTGATTGAGAACGACACTCCTCACGCCGTCATAGGCTCCGTCACGGACGACGGATACTTCACCGTGAAAGAGAATGGAGATATTGAGGCAAGGCTTCCAATCAGCCTGCTCGTCGGAGGCTTCCCAGTCCCCGAGCGCACCGAGGGATCTCTCCCTGTCCAGCCACACACTATGGACTGGTATGAGGAGCCGGACGACTATGTGGAGGAGATACTACGTCTGCTCGGCTCCGTCAATATCGCCTCGAGAGAGTGGGTGTACAGTCAGTATGACCAGCATGTCCAGTCCAATACAATAGTGGACATTGGTGAGAATGCGGGCGTTCTCGAGTTCCCGTTGAACAAACGGCTGGCCTTTGCGAGCCACTGCAACTCCTTTTGGACACTCCTCGATCCTCAACAGGGGACTGCTAACTCTGCTGCAGAGACGCTCAGGAACCTTGTCGCAATGGGCGCACGTCCAATCCTCATAGCCGACTGTCTCAACTTCGGCAACCCCGAACGGCCAGACTCCTACGCCCAATTCGTAGAGGCAGTTCGAGGGCTCGGGCGGTTCTCGCACGACTTCGACATCCCAATAGTTGGAGGCAACGTCAGCCTCTACAACGAGTCCGAGGTAGAGGGCAAGGTGAGACGTATCAATCCGACGCCACAGGTGATGATGGCAGGCATCTTCGAGGCGGGATTTGCACCTGTGAGGCGCACGCTCTGCACACCGTGGGCCAATGTCTTTCTCATAGGCGAGACACTCGACGAACTGAACGGCTCCGAGTACCAGAGGTTGAAACTAGGAAGGGTGCAGGGCTTTCCGCCCGCGTACCGACCCGTGGCAGAGAAGAACGCAATGGAGGCCGTGCTCAATGCTCATCGTGCTCGTCTGATAAGGTCGTGCAACAATGTTGGCAGGGGCGGTCTGGCCGTCGCGCTGATGAAGATGGTCATAGGCTCGGATTACGGTTTCAGACTGAACACCACCACCGTCCCCGGAAAGGCGGGAACTCTTGGCCGGGCCCTGTTCTCGGAGACATCCGCACGGTACCTGGCTGAGGTGAGCGAGAGCAACCAGAAGCAGTTTCTTGAGATAATGGCCCGCCACAACGTGCCAGTCTGCGAGCTGGCCCTCACCGTCGCAGATCACATTGCAGACTTTGGAGAGTTCAGAGTGCCTGTTGATCGGGCTGAGGAGGAATTCCGGACCAGTCTGTCACGATATCTGGAGTGATGAAGCTTATGACTGACGTGCTTGTGATAGCGGGAAGCCGAAGCGACGAGAAGATAGTCGAGAAGGTGACAAAGACCCTTGAGAAGCTGGATATCTCGTACTCTGTCGAGTTTGCCTCCGCACACAGAGAGCCCGAACGTGTGAAGAGCCTGATCGAGGAGTCAGAGGCTCGCGTGATCATCGCCATCGCCGGCCTTGCTGCGGCACTCCCGGGCTACGTGGCCTCGCTGACAAGTCGGCCCGTGATCGGTGTTCCCGTGTCCGCCGCGCTCGGCGGGCTCGATGCCCTGTTGTCTATCGCACAGATGCCCAAGGGCGTCCCTGTCGCCACTGTCGGCATCGACAATGGACAGAATGCTGCATTCTTGGCCGCACGGATACTCGCTCTCACAGATGAGGGGGTCACTGGCCCCCCGCCAAGGACCTATGCAGAGGCAGGCGTTGACGAGTCTGAAGTCGCTGCTGGTCTTGAGGTCCTCTCAAGGTACGTCCGCCAGTCGTTCTCCGGTCACGACGTCCCTGTCGAGTTCGGGCACTTTGCTAATCTAGTCAGGGTCGGGGACGGTCTCTATGTGGCGCTCTCCACGGACGGCGTCGGCAGCAAGGTCTTGATCGCAGAGATGGTCGGTCGGTTCGATACCATAGCCCAGGACTGCGTGGCAATGAACGTCAACGACCTGATATGCATAGGCGCAACACCAGTGGGATTTGTGGACTATCTCGCCTGTGCCAGACCACTTCCTCGCACAGTGCTTGAGCAGATCGGCCAGGGCCTCCGCGATGCTTGTCGTACGGCGGGAGTCCCGATACTCGGTGGCGAGACCGCAATCTTGCCCGACATTATCCGGGGGCACGGGGACACAGCACTGGACCTTGCAGGCACCGCAGTGGGTGTTGCAAGAGAGGACGAGGTCATAGACGGACGCGCCATTGAGCCGGGAGACGCTATCATCGGGATAGAATCGAATGGCCTCCACTCCAACGGCTTCACTCTCGTCAGAAAGGCACTGCTAGCGACTCATTCGCTTGAGGAGAAGACGAACTGGGGGAGGACGCTTGGCGAGGAGCTCCTCCGTCCAACAACAATCTACGTACCACACTTCAAGCGTCTCAAGGAGGCAGGAATTGAGATTCACGGTCTCGCACACATCACAGGCTCGGCGTTCAGGAAGATCCTCAGGCTCGGCGACTTTCACTTCCGGCTTGATGAGATGCCGTTGCCCCCGCCCATCTTCGACCTCGTTCGCAAGGAAGGTAACATCGAGTGGGAGGAGATGTTCACGACCTTCAATATGGGAGTAGGCCTTGTCGTAGTGGTTCCTGAGGACGCCGAGGAAGAGGCAATAGATGCGCTGAGACCTCTCGGTGGCGCGCAGAGGGTGGGGGTTGTAGAGACCTCGGGCAAGGGCAGAGTCACGATCAAACGCTTTGAGGTGGTGATAGAATGACACGTGTTCTCCTCATCGGCAACGGTGCCAGAGAGCACGCCATTGCAGCGGCCCTTCGCCGGTCGGGAGTCGAGATCGTCGCCAGAATGAAGATGCTGAATCCAGGAATCGCCTCACTGAGCAGCGAGGTATCTATCGGTCGGTTAAGCGACGTCGACGACTTTCCCGACCTCTCGAAAATCGACTTTGCGGTCGTCGGCCCCGAGCAACCTCTCTCGGAGGCGGTTGTCGATGCCCTTGAGAAACACGAAATTCCATGTGTCGGCCCTCTGCAGGCTGCTGCGAGAATTGAGACAAGCAAAGTCTTTGCCAGAGAGCTCCTCTCGCAGGCCGCTCCTGAGGCGAACCCTGACTACGTGATCATCCGGGACCGTGATGATATAGGACCCGCCATCAGACAGGTGGGACTGAAGAACGTTGTCGTCAAGCCGGATGGGCTGACTGGCGGCAAGGGCGTCAAGATCTTTGGAGAGCACCTCGATACTGAGGGGGCAGTTCGGGACTACGCACAGTCGCTGCTCATCAAGGAGGGAGTGCTTCTGATTGAGGAGAAGCTGGTGGGCATTGAGTTCACCGTCCAGACATTCGTCGACGGTGAGCGGGTCGTGCCGATGCCCCTCGTTCGAGACTACAAGAGAGCCTATGACGAGGACAGGGGACCAAACACAGGCTCGATGGGTTCCTATTCACAGGAAGACCATCACCTGTCGTACTTGGACAGACGGGACGTGGAGTCGGCACTGAGAACGATGACCAGGGCCATCCGTATGCTCCGGGAGCGTCACGGAGTAGAGTATCGTGGGATTCTCTACGGCCAGTTCATAAAGACGAGTAATGGAGTCAAGGTTCTCGAGTTCAACGCGCGCTTTGGCGACCCAGAGGCGATGAACGTCCTCGCTCTGCTCGAGACACCCGCAGACAGCCTGTTCTGGAGCCTTCTGTACGGCAATGTGATGACACCTGAGTTCCGGAGACTTGCCACCGTCTGCGTCTACGTTGTCCCCGAGGGATATCCGGGGCCGGATGTCGCCCGCGACGCCAGAATAGTGGTCCCGTCAACAAATGATGCGCAGATCTACTATGCCTCTGTCTACGAGCAAGACGGAGCGGTCTACACGACGGGCAGTCGGGCTGTAGCGGTGCTGGCTATGGGACATTCTGTGCCTGAGGCTCGTGAGACCGCCTACAGGGTGGTCAGGGGAGTTCGTGGTAGAGTCCGGTTCAGGACGGACATTGGAAAGGACGTTCCCGGTTCGGGTGAGGCCGATGGGTGCTAGAGAGAGAGTGCTCGTGCTGGACTTTGGTGGCCAGTACACGCATCTGATAGCACGTCGCTGCCGCGAGCTCGGTGTCTATGCCGAGATCGTCCCACAGGACAGAAGACTTGACGAGGATGCCCTTCACGGAGTGAAAGGGGTGATACTGTCGGGGGGCCCGCGGACAGTCACTGAACAAGACCTGATGGGGGTCACTGCAGAGAACCTCGGGGAACTCCGAAAGAGGCAGATTCCGATTCTCGGAATATGCTTTGGCCACCAGCTCCTCGCTGTCGCGCACGGCGCAGAACTGGCGCCGGGAGGAAACCCTGAGTACGGCAATACTCGGATACGTCTCCTTGACGAATCGTCCATTCTGCGCGGGCTCGAGGACGGGCAGACGGTGTGGATGAGTCACAGTGATGAGGTCAGAAGCCTCCCGGACGACCTCAAGGCGCTGGCGTTGAGCAGAGATGACAGGATTGCCGCCTTTCAATCAGACGACGGACTGATCTATGGAGTCCAGTTCCACCCCGAGGTCGCGCACACGCCCAATGGGAGATCGGTGCTGAGGTCTTTCCTCTTTGACATCTGTGGCTTTGATGGAGGCTGGACCCCAGAGGATGAGGTCGAGGCAATAATCCGGTGGGTGAGCGAGGAGGTCGGCGACGAACAGGTCCTGATGGGGACGAGCGGCGGTGTTGACTCCACGGTGGCAGCCGTCCTGATCAAGATGGCCATAGGTGAGAGGTTGCACTGTGTCTTCGTGGACAACGGTCTTCTCAGAGAGGGTGAGCGCGAGGACGTACAGTCCGCCTTCAGGGAGATGGGCTTTGAGAACTTCCACGTGGTCGACGCCTCCGATGAGTTCCTCTCAGCGCTGGAGGGGATCGAGGACCCCGAGGAAAAGAGGAGAATCATCGCGGAGACGTTCATCCGCGTGTTCGAGCGGAAGGCAAAGGAGCTGGAGGAGACCTACGGCCCATTCACTTTCCTCGGCCAGGGCACCATATACCCTGACCGTGTGGAGAGTGCCGCAACTGGCAAGGCCACGGCCGTCATCAAGAGCCACCACAACGTCAGACTACCAGAATGGATGAGAATGCGCGTGATAGAGCCGCTCAGGAACCTATACAAGGACGAGGTACGTCGTGTCGGTGCTCAGCTGGGCATCCCAGACCGTCTTCTGAGACGACAGCCATTCCCCGGTCCATCTCTTGCCATAAGAATCGGTGGCGAGGTGACCCGAGAACAGCTGAGAATACTGAGACACGCTGATCGCATCCTCCAAGAGGAGATGAGCAAGGACCCGATATACGATCGCATCTGGCAGTCCTTCTGCGTCCTACTACCGGTACGCTCTGTTGGCGTGATGGGCGATCAACGCACCTATCAGCAGGCCTGTGTCATCCGGATTGTGGAGAGCGTAGACGCAATGACAGCCTCTGTCAGTACTCCCGACTGGGAGATTCTGCTACGCGCTGCAGCCCGCATCGCAAATGAGGTCGAGGGGATCAACCGAGTGGTATACGACCTGACCTCGAAGCCTCCAGGCACTATCGAGTGGTACTGAGAGCCACGCGTTGGTCCTACCGCTGTAGAGAGATAAATATGGGCGGCTGCCATGCAAGACTGCGGTGTGCAGAGTGGAGAAGTTGGCCTACCCCTACACCGAAAAGCTCCTTCAGTATGAGTTCAGTAGTGAGCACCCTCTCCGGCCCGACAGACTGAGGCTCACCTACGAACTCTCGAAGTGGGTGGGCCTGTTGGATGATGTCAACGTCTTCGAACCCTCGGTTGCCACACGGGAGGAACTGGAGCTCTTTCACGACCCTGCATTCGTCAATGCCGTTGAGTCGTGCAAGACAGGAGACTGTACGGACTGGAGGTACGGTCTTGGCACTCCGGACAATCCCGTCTTTCCGGAAATCTACGAGGCCGCCTGCAGATACGTCGGCGCCACCCTAGACGGGATGAGAGAGCTTCTCAACGGCGCACCCGGGGCATTCGTCATCTCGGGGGGCCTGCACCACGCCCAGCGCAGTGAGGCGTCAGGATTCTGCATCTTCAACGACATCGTGATAGCCATCAAGATGTATCAGAGGAGGCATTCCGGCCGGGTCCTGTACTTTGACTTCGATGCTCATCACGCGGATGGTGTTCAGAACGCCTTCTACAGATCAAGGGACGTCCTGACCATCTCCATTCACGAGACCGGACGAACGCTGTTCCCCGGCACGGGACGCGTCTATGAGAACGGTGCTGGAGATGCAGTTGGCTACGCCGTGAACGTCCCTCTCCTCGCAGGGGCTGGTGATAGAGAACTTGTCAGGGCCTTTGAAGAGGTGGCCCTCCCGTTGTTTGAGAGTTATCAGCCTGACCTGCTTGTCACACAGCTGGGTGTCGATGGTCACTATCTAGATCCCCTTGCGCATCTCTCCTACACCAGTAAGGGGTACGAGACTGTGCTGAGGAGGCTCCGCGACCTCGCGCACGACAACTGCAGGCATGGCTGGCTCGCTGTCGGCGGTGGTGGCTATCACGTGATGAACGTAGCCCGTCTCTGGACGCTCTTCCTGGCAATCATTCTCGACAGAGACCTACCGGAGAGGATTCCCGAGGAGTTTCTGGCGCAGCATCAAGAGTTTCCGCTCGGACGGTGCCCGCCAACGTTTCGCGACGCCGGTCCTGTGACGCAGATGTTCAACTCTCCTGAGGATATCAAGAGCGACCTGGACAGAGTTCTTCAGCGGATTCGTGAGGAAGTCTTCCCTGCCCACGGCCTCTAGTGTCTGTCCGTAGAGGCTAGCTGCAGGTCTATCCATCTTCGTACCATCTTTGTGACAAGGTCGCTGGCCGCCGCGATTATGACAGCGTCAGCGTCCTCTGCCAGGAGCGATGACGGATCAACACCAGAGCGGGCCATCCTCAGCAGGGATGGGAAGCACAGCAGCCCCAGGCCAACAAGGGCGTCCCGCGGCTCACTAGCACTCACATCGATTGATACACCAAGCTCATCAACAGGTGACGACTTGGAGTCAACATCCAGCAGGTCGCGAATCGCCTCAGTGGCACCCGAGATGACAACGTCGACGTCCTCACAGTCGTCCGCAAGATAGACCTTGGTACCGTCAAAGACAACGGAGTATCTCTCACTGCTGTCCGTTGGATTGAAACAGATTGTGATGTCCTCGAAAGAGTTGCCAGCAGCGGTTATGTACTCCTGAATGTCCTCGTCAGAGAATCTAGCCTCACGGGCACGGTCCAGACTCACGCTGAGTGCTGCTCTACATCCGTCAACCACGGGCCCAAGATACTCCAACAGCATGTAGCGGTCCTCCTCGATCTCATGGACCAGCTCCACAAGCACGGCCTCAAGCGTCTTCTTCTGTGACCCGCGGTCTGTCAATGTCCTCAGCATAGCTCCCCCATATCTACGTATATAGGGATGACGTTCACTCGCCTGTGTACTGTCCTCGCCATTGATGACGATAATACATAGTGAGAAAAGCAAGCTCAGAGAGTAGGGCCTGATGACCATAGACATCTACACTCATCTTGAGAAGAGTTGCGACCGGATTGATGAGATGACAAGGCAAGGTCTGCCAGAGGCGGTAGACACGCTCATCTCTAGGATGGATGAGTTCGGCATAAGGCGCGCTGTTCTGAGTCCTCTCGGGACTGGTGTTCCTACGGAGTTGTACATGGAGGCTGCACGCCTGAGGCCAGACCGTCTGATGGCCGCATGCTCAGTCCCGCCCCGACCCATCCATGTGGCACGCGAGAAACTCAAGATGTTCGTCAGGGAGGGAGCCGTTGCCCTCACCCTTCACGAGAGTCTCTTCTGGCCAGAGGATCCCGCAGTGATGTCGATAGTGAACTGTGCAGTCAGACTCAACATACCAGTCTTTTTCGATTTCACGAACATAAACAACGGACAGCTTCGATTGATTGACAGCCTCACGGTGACGTTTCCAGAGGGCCGATTCGTGCTGCTTCATATGGGTGGATTGTTCGGCTTCCCACGCGTCACCTCCCTCCTAGGACGTGAAAACCTGTGGTTCGAGGTCTCATCCACTCTAGTCAGACTCGTCGAGAGCCCACTCCGGGTGTTCCTCGACGCAGTCTCGCAGGACATCGGCATCGGAAGGCTCGTCTTCGGCTCAGAACACAACTCCGACTATGAACACCTGCTGGCGGCACTCAACACGCTGGACCTGAATGTCGAGACACAACAGATGATCCTTGAGAAGAATGCGTTCAGGATTCTGGGCCCGAGTAGTGACTCGGAGGGGCCGGAGGTTCGGTCCAGTGGTCCAAATTGACCGAGCTGCTGACTCTGTACCTGAAGGACACCTCTCGCAAAGAGCCAATGCGGAGAGAGCGCCTATGCCGACAAGGTGGGTTGACGGACCTGCAAGCCCACCCTCAGCCCCTCCCGGTCATTAGGGCCTCGCAGACAAGTTGCTGCACCTCATCGATGGTGGGCACACCCACAATTCTTCGACAACCAGCCTCGACTGTTGGTATGGCCGCTAGGTCAGACGGAATCAAGGCCGAGTCGTCCCCTGAACCAATGTCAATCACCTGAACGACACGGTCTACGTCGCTCAAGTCGTCCGTGGCTCGATTGACCACCTCAATTGCCTCGTCGCAGAAGACGCATTCACTGCTCGTGTACACCCTCACCACGATTGAGGGGACATTCCTTGGTCTATCCTCATTCTGCGGGGCTGTCTTGCACAAGGGAGATCACCAGGTTTGGTGTATCAGAGTAGATGGACCCCGGCATTCGAGACCATACCGACGACTACCGTCTGCGACACGTCTCACTCTGCGAACACCGGCGGCCTCAGCCGGACCTGTTCCCCTACACGATCGATAGCACGGAGTGGAATGGCCTCCCAGATCGGAACGCGAGATGCCGGTCCGTTACGTTCCACAATCACAAGGGGCCCCTCTTGGTCATCGAACCAGACACGTCTTATCGTCCCGAGGGGATACCCCCTGAAGTCGCACACGATCTTGTCCTTCAGCAGATGCCTGATCTTGTCAGAGTTCATCTCTCTTCAGCACAGCGTAGCAGACAGCGCCTAAGAGGCTGAGTACAATCCCTGCATATCGGGGGTAACATTTGGTCACAAATGCTCAAGCCCGCGCAGACAGACCCTCCACGGTCAATCTCGCCCGTGTGCCAATGACAGTGAAGGCCCGCACAGTCGATTGGCCTCTCAGACAGAGGAGAGAATGACCAGCAGGAGGTTCATCAGCATCGGAAAGAGAAACCAGACGACATAGTTCCCCGGTGGCGCAGTGAATCTGTCAAGCCCGCGTGGCAGGAAGCTGAAGTAGCCATTCCGCACTGGTTGCCACACCCAGAACCCCGAGATCCGGCTGAAGAGAGGTTCTACGACTGCAAGGTCTCCGATGAGGGCGAGCATCCCGGCGGAGACTGCAGCCACAATCTCGTTCGTCACCACCAGAAGGCTGAGTATCATTGAGACCTGCACGACCGAGACCCACATGAACGGAATCCACAGGGCGACCCTCCCGACCAGTATGCCGTTCTTCTCAGTGTATACGTAGTAACCCTCACCTGAGACACGGTGTTCTCCCGCAGCGGCAATGACGAGCGTGGCGACCACCTGAACTGCCACTGCTGGCCCATATCCTGTCCAGAGTACATAGCTCGCCGCGGACGCCAGCACTATGTTGAACAGTGTCAGACCAAGCCCAATGACCCGTGACATCACTCCTCCCTCGCACGGCCCATTCTTCTCCTAAGTGAGGAGAATAGACGTCGAGCCCGCTCCGTTCGCTCCCTGAGCTGGATCACGTAGCTCCTCCCCTGCCGCACCCTCGCTATCTCGACATCTTTGAGAACGTCCTGTATTCGGAGAACTACGTCAAGGACCTTGGTCACAGTCCTGCGGTCCAGACCCGTTGCCCGCGCCAGTCCCGACACGGATGTGGAGGGCACTCTCTGGAGAGTCTCAAGTACTCTGCTAATTGCGTCAGGTAGTCCAACGCGCGGAGGATTTGAGATCAGGTCTGGCATTCTTCCCGACCATACGATGGTCTTGTATCTATTTATACATTATTATGTACACACTAGAACGTATACATTGTTATGTACAAGACCTCGCGACCAACGGAGCCCCACGGGTATTGCACACGCAGAGCAGGTGCTGACCCTTGAGGTCACGTAGAGTCCTGATAGGACTCCTCTTCGTCATAACCCCATCTCACGACAACGGGTTCATCGCTGGTGATGAGTGACCCACTGACAAAGTAGCCAGAGATCATCATGACAAGGCCAGCTATGTTCAGCGCAAGTCCTGTGCCGATGTATCGGACCTTGTCGGAGAGCTGCTCATAAGACACATCCACCCACGAGACGCCGTCAATCCTGTCGATGTAGATGGTGTAGGGTCCTGGAGAGAGTTCGACGACCTGCCGCTGGAGATACTTGCGCGGGTTTGTTCCTGGTATGAGATCGTTCTCGGTCATTGACATATTGAGGACACGTACCTCGGATGTGTAGTTGTTCACAATCCTGAAGTCGACGTGAATGATGGAGGCATTCTCGGCCTTGGCAGTGACTGATATCTCCATCCGGGGATAGTAGTCGGGATTGTCGTAGATGACGAAAGGATAGGCGTCACCAGCGCTGGCGATGAAGCCAGTATAGTGGTAGGGCGCAGAAACAATGATGGCACCACCCAGCAGCAGGATTGCCGCCCCGCCAAAGTAGAGGAACACCTTGAGATAGAAAGCACGGGTACGTCCCACGTGGTCACACCGGGGTCGCTCGTCTCAACGAACAATATAGGTCTGTCGGACCGCGTCTGCGTGCGCGAGCATGGCCGCCCTGGACTTCTGTTCCGAGAACGTGTTGACAATTCCACAAGGTATGCCAGCCATCCTCACAGTGCAACTTTGAGGTAACGCTTCGTATAGAGGGGTGCACACTTTCTCCCTCACGCTCTACCTCTTCTGCGAGAGCTACTCGGCTCGACAAACGAATCCGTGGCCAGAGCATCACTAGTTGGGCTCGATTTCCAGTTGGCCTCCCGGATCGGCAGTCTTGCGGTTCATTTAATTTGAACCCTTGGACAAGCAAGAACCAGAGGCCCAACAGCATCTTGTGGCGGATTCGGCATGAGAGCTCAAATTACGATAGGACTTGTTCTCATCATAGTCGCAACTGTCGTTCTCCTAGTGTTTGGGGGGATTGGCATAGTAGTGTCCGTTGCTCCTGCGGTTCTTGCCATCATTGCAGTGGGGGAGGCCCTGCTTAGCTTCGGTTCCTATGTGAGAAAAGCGGGAAAATCAGTACGGGACACACTGGAGCCCTTCCTTGAGAGGAAGCACCTAGAAAAGGACCTTGAGAACCTCGATGATGCCGACGAGAGAGTCTTGGGACTCGTTCCTAGTATATACGTTGCTGATTCGAGGCGAATGTACGAGTCGGCAGAGTACTATGTACGGAAAGAATACGAGCAATATGGCAAGCTTCTGAAAAAATTGAACAGTACAAAATGGAGGCGGGTAGTCTTCTCAAAGACTATGGTTAGGCCGTGTCTTAGCATATATGTAGACGAGGACCTGAGGTGGATCGAGTATGTGCCGAGAGATGATGGCCATTCGAAGCTGAGAGTTGAGAACCCTGTCCTTTTGAAGCCCTGCACCTGTACCATCCCTCCGGAGTACCAGAATGGCTATCCGTGCCCGATGCACTCGAGAGAGAATGGAGACATAGTTTACAGTCTGATGAATACCTGTCTGTATGAAGTGCACTACGGTGGGGTTGTAGTCTACAGGAAAAAGCTTCCCAGTCTGTGGCCGACTTCCATAGACACTCTGCACTTTGCCAAGGTCATCAGGGACAACAAGGTTCGGTTTCACGGAGTGAGAAGCGTCTTGGAGGTGGGGTCTGGAACAGGCTTCTTGGGGATCTACTTCGCAAAAGAAGTAAACGGTGTCAGGGAACTTACATTTGTGGACCTCTTTCTCACACCTCTCTATGCATCTATCTTTAACTTCTACCGGAACCATGGCAGGAAAGATATGAGCGCCGTTGCCGTTCTCTCGAATGGGCTGCAGAACGTAGAGAAGGGTGCAAGGTTCGATCTTGTGATATGCAATCCGCCCTATCTGCCATTGCTCGGGGTTCGAAGCATAGCCAGCCTAAATGCGGTGTCCGGAACATACCTACTTGAGGACGTAATCAAGAACAGCTATAGGTACGCTAGCAAGTTGCTCTTTGCATACTCATCCATCGCTACACCTGAAGTAGAACAAGCCACAGAACAACTGAAGAAACATGTCGAGGGGATCCGGACAACGTGTCTTGCAGAACATTGGGTTCCCTTCAGGGTCACACACGCCTTTGCGAAAGAAGGATATGTGAACAGACTTGTAGAAGAGAGAGGAGAATACATGAGGGTCGCCGATGCCAGCACTCCGTTCAGACTGTGGCACAAGATCTACTACGTTCTCGTCAACTTCTGATTGTGTACGGAACCTTCCACGAATCTAGTAATAGGACACCGGCCCGGTATCTGAGCGCAGTCGTTTCTGAGTCACCACATCTAGGGTTTCACCAACGTAGACCCTTGATTCCTTTCCCTGGGCTCTTTGTGTTGGAAGGGTCACCCGTGGGCCTAGCGAAGCTAGTGAGATGTTCGTGCGCCGGTTGCAGAGTTCGGCGTGAATTCGAGCTGCACTTCAGCCCCCGGCAGTAGTCCAACGCGTTGCGTAACCAGACAGGTACCACATAGGCGAAGACCTCTGGGTGTGAGTTGGAAACGAAAGTCTGATGAGCGTACGAATCAGAACTGTTCACTGATTCAAAGACGGGTCCCAGGGAGCCTGCTTCCTCGTTGTCTGTGTTGAGTCGTAGTGGGCCCGAAGCAGTTCCCGAGTGAGAGGCAGGACGCTACTTGCCACTGCGGCTACACTCAAGACCAAGAGACGCCTTTGCGGCAAGCACAATTCCTACGGGGACCATCTTCCCGGTCACCGACATGTAATCTATTCCCGCCCGGATACACTTCTTGATTGATTCACAATCAATAGACTGCTCCCCAGCTAGACCTATTTCAAACTGAGGACGTTGACGCCTGAGTTTCCTAATTGCTGATTCAAGGAACTCGACCACTGTGTTCTCCAGAGATCTGAACGGATTCTGCGGCAATATGCCCAGATCGACATACTTGTCGAGAAAGAACTTCTCAGAGTCCTCTCTGCCCATCCCCAAGAAAAGCTGAGTGAGGTCGTTTGTGCCTATGACCAAGAAGTCCGATAGCCGCGCAATTCCATCCATGTTTACTACTGCAGCAGGCGTTTCGATGACGACACCAATTGGGATTCGGTATCTAGTACCATTCTCCTGTTCGTATCGTACTATTTCCTGTTCTATGATCCTTCGTACGTAGTCCACCTCAGCACTGTTTATGACATCGGGAATCAGAATTCTGACCACGGGGTTTGAGTTCGTGTTCTTCCCGCTTCCATCGAGCGCGCTCAGAAGCGACCTTACTTGAACAGCGTATAGCTCGGGATGAACCACGGCAAGGCGTGTCCCCCTGAGACCCAGCATAGGGTTTCTGCTGCTGTGTTCTGACACCTTTCGCAACAACCTCTCCAACTTGTGCGTGTCGCGACCTTCACTCCGCGCTTCATAGTAGTCCCTTAGTGCGTGCTCAGGATCTGGCAGGAACTCGTGTAATGGAGGATCGATGAGCTTGAAAGTCACTATGCCAGTTCTAAGCTCACCTATGAAACGCAAGAAGAATTCCCGCTGCATTCCAAAGAGAGCCGACAGCGCCTGTCTCCGTTCCCCTTCATCCTCCGCCAGGACATACTCCCGAATTGCCTCTCTGATCTCCGTCCTTGCGTTTATCCTGTCGATTCCCCACGCAATGACCTCCTTCAACTCGTGAGGTGATTCCACGTTCGCCCTGACGCCTATGCGGTCTGAGCAGTTCCGCGCTATTGCTGCTATCTCATACATCTCTCTCGGAATCTTGGCAGTCTCCTTCTCCAGCCGGCCTACGAAAACCTCTCCTGACAGGCCATCAATAGTCACAACGTCATCCGCCCGAACCGAACACTCACTAAAATGCAGTTTCTGAGAGATCGTATCTACCACCACTCCCTTTGAAGGTCCGAGTATGACTGCAGGTTTTCCCATAGACCTAGCTATGATTACGGAATGACTCGTAGTTCCACCCCTAGCGACTATCAACCCCTCTGATAGTCTCACGCGTTCCACATCAGCCGGTTTCAGTTCGTCGAAGACGACTATCATCCCAGAAACATCATCTGGTTCTATCCTCTCCAGAGGGCGAACGAACCTCAATGGTCCCGCTCCCACCCCTGGAGAGACGCCCATGCCTACGGCAACCAGCCGCCCCTCGTTCAGAGCAACCTGCCTGTCCTCCGCCCTCACCCGAGGAAACGCAAGTCTTCTCAGAGAAGAAGGATCTATCCTCGCGATGAGTTCCTTGGTATCAACCACACCCTCACGATAGAGAGAATACAAGCTTCGAACCGATGCCTGCGGCGTCATCTCCACGGCTCTGACCTGAAGTATCCACAGCTTCCCGCTCTCCACGGTGAACTCGATATCAACTGGATGCCCAAGACGCTTTTCTAGCCTGTCAACGACATCGACTAGTCTCTTGTAGACGCCGGGCACCCGCTTACTCAGATCGCCTATAGGCTGTGAGACTGCTCTACCCTGAACGACCTCGTCGCACTGACAAGAAATAGCGAAGTCCCCCACAATCTTTCTCTCTCCGCTATTGGGATCCCTGGAGAACACGACACCGGAGAGCGAGTCTTGATCGCGATTACCAAGAACCATCCTCATTACCATGACGGCCGCGCAGGCCTTGTGCTCCAATCCGCGTTCGGTCCGGTATCTCGTCGCTTCAGGAAACATCCAGGACCGGAGTGCCGCTAATATCGAGACACGTAGTTGTTCGTACGCGTCATCAAATATCCCTTCAAGCTCGAACTGTCGGAAAGCCCTCCTCAGTCTCTCGATAGTCGATTTCATTCTTTTGGGAAGAGGTGTCTTGATGTCGTCGCACCCCTCAAGCGAAGTGTAGTCCCTCAAGACTTGGACCAGCTCTTCCCGCATATCTCCGGGTAGAGAGTGAACAAGAGTCAGAAGGAACTTGATGAATAACTGCCACGTCAGGTCATTGCCGTATGCACTGCGAAACCAATGTAGATTCTTGCTCGTGATACCGACGTTGAGAACTGTCGATAGTATTCCAGGCATTGTTTCAGGAGGCGAAGTTCGGACCGAAACCAACAGCGGATTCGAGACATCATTGAACTTGGCTTCAGCCTCAGATTCCAGACTCCGAATAGAGTCAACGACTTTGCCCCAGACTGCATCTAGGTAGTCCGGATCGTCAAGTATTCTCCTACATAGATTCGTGCTCAGGACAAAGCCGGGCGGCACCGCTATCCCCATTGCCAAAGCGGTACCGAGATTTGAAGCCTTAACACCGAAGAGATATCTCTCACGGACGGACAGCTCGTTGAGGCTCACGATATCCCTCATCGACATTACGACATTACCCACTTCACGCTCAATAGTTCAATTCGGAGGCCGTGCTCGCTTCACGCAAGCTACCGCTACTCTCCCCGTACCTATCTCTACAGCCAGCAACGCGTTTAGAGTTTCAAGATGGACTCCACCCGCTCCACCATCTTGCTATGGCTGGTAGTGGACGCGACTGCCATCTTGGCCACGTAGAGCTGTAGCAAGATATTCTCCCGTGGGAAACTGTCCGGCACTGTTAAGTGTTGTTGCAATTCCCACCGAGAACTGTAGAGACCAGTCTCTGCCGTTCAGGGCCATTCCTCATTCTTCCTAGCCGACGGATGACGACTTCCCGTGACCGCTCTTCACGACCATAGCCTTTAAATCGGGTGCGTTTCTCCCTCGGCAGAGACAAAACGGGGTAGTGAAGATGTACTTCGAGCTCTTCCTAATTCCACTCGTAGTAATCGTGGTACTGTTCATCATATTCTTCATTGTTGACGAGGGGTCACACTGGCAGAAGCACAGGGTGCTCGGCGTCTTCGCAAGATACATCCAGAGGTCTCAAGGTGTTGCGTTCGCGACATTCTTGCTCCTGACGATACTGTCCATCCCAGCCACCTTTGCAGTTCTTGTTGGTCTATGGATGGATCTCATCGCTGCGAACGCTATTCCGAACAGCCAGGTTGCGATTGTGGACACCCTGCTAGTGGTGCTGGTACTGTTGTCACTGATGCTGCCTGTCACGTGGTCTCACTTCAGACAGTGGCGTCAGGCCGTCAGAAGCATGGCCGAGGTCAGAGTCAGAACAGCATAATGGCGTCCCAGGACAAGGATCCGCTCACAGATGAGCGATGGGACTCTAGCTGGCACACCCACGGTCACGGTCCGCCCCATGTCTGAGGGTGGCCGTGACGTGACTCGTTCTACTGATCCCTGTGAACCCCAATGCGTAGTCTCCATCGCCGGGCTCATTTCCTTCCCCCACAGTCTCTCTTGTGACGGGACATCAAAGTCGTGGCGCAGTCCCATAGCCTTATCTGATGTTTCACAGGCACCTGAGCCGCCCCAAAGGGTAGAAGGACTCCAGAGGAGCCACAGCCATGAGAACTAGACTGTTCGCAGCCGCCGTTCTTCTACTAGCTCTTGCCATTGCCCTATTTCCGTCGGCACAGATGCAGATAGGCCCAAGTGGTCACTCCCTCAGAGTACGGTCGAGTGTCACAACGGCAGCAGAGGCGGAGCTCCCCCTGATGTATTCTGGGGGTGACGTGCAGCGTGTCGAGGTCGCAAGATACGACTCGATTACTGATGCACTTGCTGCAGTGAACAGCGGTGAGGCGGATGTCTTTGGACACAGGATACCGTTTGACAATGTCACGGTGGCTGACGGCTATTCCAGTCTGAGCCGCCAATGGATGTACGACAACAGGGCGGTGGTTCTTGCACTGAACGCACGGTCCTACCCGCTCAACAGTCATCATCTGAGAAGGGCAATAGCCTATGCCGTGAACAAGACCGCAATATCCGATCAGGTCTTCGGAGGGCTCGTCGATGTCGCCGACTATATGTTGCCTCTGACCAGCAGGTACTCGCCGGATCGGAGCGGTACGGGTCTGTTCTACAACTCAGACTACCCAGCCGCCATTGAGGAACTCACTCTCGCGGGGATGCTCGATGTCGATGTCGATGGCTATGTGGAGGCCCCGCACGGTCACGACCTGACTCTCAGGATAGCAGTTCCACTTGATCTGCCTGGGATGAACGAGACCGCGATACTCGTTCGTACGGGACTCGTGGCGATTGGACTCAACTCCACGATCGTCTACTTCAACCAGACGTATCTCCAGAACGGGGTTGCAAACCACACTCTAGACTACGACCTGGCACTGTACCAGATGGACTTCCCGTACTTCGACCCGAGCTGGGGTGTGCTGACATTCTCGGGCGCGCGTCGCACAGAATACGGGGAGAACATAGCGAACATCAATGATCCCACGCTGAACGAGATTGCGGCCGCCGTGAACAGAGAGTACGACCACGATCTGAGAGTGAACCTGACACGGCAGGCGTTACGCGTTGTCAGAGACTACTGTCCGGTGCTCCCGCTGTTCTTCTACAGAAGCCTCTCGGTATACAGTACGGCGAACTTTGACAACTGGCCTCACGATTGGATAGGCGGTGCGTTCAGCGTCTGGACGCCCGTCACTGTGACACCACGAGAGGGGTCGGATGGCACGCTCCGGGTGGCCGTGCTGCCAGAGTTCTTTGACGGCTTCTTCACATCTCTCAATCCCTTCGTCAACTCCCCGCTCCTTGACGAGTCGTGGCTCTGGAGAGATCACTTCAACCCGTACTTGCTTGTCTACGATACGCCATTGGTCGTTCGAGGCGATGGTGAAGTCGTGCCGAGGAATGCTGTCCGCTGGAAGATGGAGCTGGCCGGAATGGCCTCTGATGTTGGCAACAACGAGTCGAGAGCCGTCTTCTATCTCGATTCCACTGGCAACTTCACCGACGGAACCGAGCTGACTGCACAGGACTACGGGTTCACCTTCGAGTTCCTGTCCAATCGCTCCCTGATACCTCGGGCGGCCGACTTTGTCGAGGCGAAAGTCATTGGCGACTACAAGGTGGGAATCAAGTTCAAACAGCCTGACGTGTTCCTGTACAGGTCTGTGTCCGCCTTGCCAATCCTCCCGAGGCACATATGGAGCGACAAGAACGTGACGGAATGGGACCCCTCACCAGAAGAGGTCATCGGCTCTGGACCCTTCACAGTCGAGTCATTCACTCCACACGCATCCCTCGTCTTGGAGACAAATGAGCACTACTACCCTACTCTCGACAATGCTCCGCCTCAGCTTCAGTTCATCAGGATAACACCAGACGATCCGGTCCCGACAATCAGCGTCCTCGTGCGGGTATTCCTTCTCGACAAGAGCCCCATCGAGAGGGTTGTTGTGAACTACATATACGACAAGGGCCCTCTCAACTTCACAGAGAGCATTGAGATGGTCGAGACCCCCGTGGGCTACTATGCCATCATCCCGGCCCACATAACAGCCACCTTCGTCGAGTTCTGGATTACGGCAACGGACATGTGGAACAACACGGGCGTCGTGGTCTCGGGGCGATACACCCTGCCAGCGACAACAGGACAACTGCTGCTGACCACTGTCGGTCCGCCAGCCGGGGGTGCCGCTGTTGTTCTTGTCGCTCTCGCAGTCCTTGTCAGGCGCAGAGGCCGGCGCGGGGCGGCTCCGCGTCCCACTCGCGTCTGATTGAAGAGACAGGGAGCCTTCTGATTCGCAGATGCCACATAGCCTACCCACTAATCACTCGGTCACTGCGAGGGGATGCGTTTCACCAGATATACAGCAATGACCACCACTCCAGCGGCAACCCCGATTATTGCGGAGATGAGGGGCAGATTCGCCATCAGCGACCCCTGGGGCCAGTAGACTGCAAGCGCATCCCCTGCCTCCTTCCACGAGTCCGATATGGCCTGAAGGTGAGTGGTGATTGTTGCCAAGTCGTCAGAGTAGGCGGCGAGGGCATCATCGAGGTTGCCTGTCGAGTTATAGAGATTGGCGACTGACCTGAATGTCTGGCTGACGAACCCTGCAGTCACACTCACATTGCCGGGATGGATCAGTGTCGTGTTGTCGGAGAGAGCAGCGAAGTGTGGCAGTGCAGCAGAGGCTGCAGTCTCGAACTCTGTCAGGTCCACACTCGGGAGATAGGCCGGCAGTCGCTCAAGCCCTATTCGATAGGACAGGTACTGTAGCGTGATCTGTGACTCCACGCCTAGGCCAATGAAGACGAGAAGAGCGGACTTGAAGAAGACCTCGTTGTCCACGCCATCGAATATCGAGAGATAGGTCTTCAGGCCATCAACCGACAGGTCCGTTGCCAGTCCGTTGAATGCGCTATACCCGAATTGCCATAGATACGCACTCGAGCTACCCGGCGAGTAGCGCTCCCCGACACCCAGCAAGAGGTCCCGGACACGCGGGCCAATCTCGTCCTCGGGATTCTGTATGGGCTCCAATCCTGGAGTCAGTGTGATTGAGATGTAGTATCGCTCAGACCACGCGAGATTGAGATTTGTATAGCTGATCTGACTGTAGTTCCCTCTGCCATCCACCGGATAGCCGTACTGATGGCCAAAGGAGCCGACCCCGGGATCTTGAATATAGGCCACCCCGGCCGTGTCGTCATACCCGACAAGAACCACCGCATGGCCTCCTCCCGTTATGCCCTGCTCCCGCATGAAGTCGTAATCACTGGCAGGTAGCCAGCGAGGATCGACTGAGATCAGCAGAGGATAGCCGCTGTCAATGGTCGATCGCATCAGGTCCAGAGCCTCAGACTGACCGCTGATGAGTCCCACATTGACCCCCCTCGACCTGAGGAGGTTGACCTGGGACTCGATTCCCTCGACGTCAGAACTGATGTACAGCGTATAATTCAGCCCATAGAGCTGGGCGACGAAGAAGACCGGGTCCACCTGCTGGTATATTGCTCCGGGGAAGGCCATCATTGTATCATTGTACTTGATGTAGGCAAAGGCGAACCCCACACCCGATACTGCCAGCAGGTCATGCATTGTCATCTCAACGCCCGCATATCTGAGCAGTATCGTCGTTGCGGCCCAGTTGCAGAAGCCATTGATCTCCTGCCAGACGTACGGCACGCCCTGGAGGACCACTGCATTGTCCAAGGCCACTCGGCCTACCGAAACAGGACCAACTGTCTCACCGTGGGCAAGCGTGGCAGATAGCGGAGCCAGCAACAGGAAACACAGCAGGGCAAGAGAACGTCGCTTCATTGCGATTCGAGAGGCAGGTGGGCCGTAAGAACAAAAGGGTTTTGCAATGGCGACATTGAGCGGTAGGACCGTTGCCGGGGGAGAAGACTCCTCAATGGTTGAGGATACGTCCTGACACAGTAGATCTATCGTAGTCACGCCTGCTGGCCGGACGCACCGGTTCTCAGTAGCCCGCCGCCTGACCGTCCTTCCGGTGGTCCGAGCCTGTCATCCACACCTCGTCCAGTCTCATGATAGCCTGACCCCCGCCAAAGCCGCTCATCGTCTCATGTACAAGGCGGTGACCCTTCCTCCTGAGCAGGCCCTGAACGTACGACGGAATCCCGCTCTCAATGGCGACCGTGTTGTTCTTCTGGTCGTGGTGGAATCGTGGAAATTCGAGTGCCTCCTGAGGCGTCATTCGGTAGTCAACGAGGTTGGATACGAACTGTGCGTGAGCCTGTGCCTGATGAGCGCCCCCCATTATGCCAAAGACGCCATACAGATCTCCCTCCCTGTACAGCGCGCCCGGTATGATCGTGTGGAACGGTCGCTTGCGTGGGGCATAGCAGTTGGGATGGGAGGGGTCGAGCGAGAAGAGCGCACCACGATTCTGGAGCTTGATGCCCGTCCCAGGGACGACCAGACCACTGCCAAAGCCCGTGTATAGACTGTTGATGAAGGACACCGCCATACCCGAACCATCGGCGGTGGCGAGGTAGACGGTGTCGTCGCCCAGTGGGATACCTGAGGAAGGTGGTGTCATCGCCGAGTCCATGTCAATCAGCGATGCCCGCTCCCGTACGTAGTCTGCTGATAGCAACCTGTCAAGCGGTATTCGATGGAACTCGGGATCGCAGTTGTGCTGATAGAGGTCCGCATAGGCCAGCTTCTTTGCCTCTATCATAATGTGAAGCCGACCTGGGTCCCGCGGAACGAGTCTCGACAGCTCGAACTCGCTCATCATCCTCAGCATAATCAGTGCAGCGAAGCCCTGTCCGTTCGGAGGATGCTCGAAGACCTCCACATCACCGTAGGGAACACTCACTGGCGCAGTCTGCACTGTCGCGTGACGCTCAAGATCCTCAACCGTGATTGAGCCTCCGTGCTGCTGAACAGTATCGACTATCTGCTGAGCTATCTCGCCAGCGTAGAACGCCTCAATCCCCTCACGTGCGACTGTCTCAAAGGTCTGAGCGAGATCGGGATTTCTCATCACCTCCCCCATCACCGGCGCCCGACCGTCGATGGCAAAGACCCGTCTGGCCTCGTCGTTCTGCAGAACGGGGACTAGGAGATCCCAGTACTGGGCGACTAGCGGAGAAACAGGAAACCCCTCACGAGCATACCGGATGGCTGGTGCCAGAACTTCGCTGAACTCAAGCCTGCCGTACTCCTTGTTTAGAGTGTACCAGAGATGCAGTGCGCCCGGTACTGTGACAGGGACCCCGCCTCTGAGTGGCATCTCGGTCCAGCCACGTTCCAGAAGGTCCTCAAGTTCGAAGAGCGAGCCTGAGCGACCCGAGCCATTGAATGCAAGAGGCGAGTCGCGACCAGGAACGTGCACAAGCGCAAAGGCATCCCCGCCACATCCCGTGGAGAAAGGCTCCACAACATCGAGCACCGCTGCTGCCGCCACAGCCGCATCTACGGCATTCCCGCCTTCTCTCATCACCTGAAGGCCTGCTTGTGTAGCGAGAGGCTGAGATGTGGCGACCATAGCGTGTGCTGCCAGCACATCAGAACGACCTGTCCACCGGCGCCAGAAGACCATCTTGAAACGTTCCTTTCCTTGACTGAGAGACGGACTAGGCCGGTCCTGATATTTGTCTCACTGCGTAGGCAGATGTGCAGTGAGAGCTACGATAATATAGTCAGCGTGCAGCGCGCTGGACCTGAGGCCAGAGGGAGCACCAGATGAACTATCATCTCGTCCTGACACGCAGATGCAACCTCAACTGCGAGTACTGCCACGGCGGAGAGGAGAACGGTCCCGACACCGAAGTGCAGTACTCTTTGGACGACCTTGCGAGGTTTATAGAGAGAGACAGTGATCCTCAGATAATGATGTATGGCGGTGAGCCAACTATCAGAATCCCTCAGATGATGAGGGTGATGGACCGGTTTCCGAACGCGCGGTTCATGCTCCAGACCAACGCACTGAGACTGAACCTCATACCCCCTGACTATGTGAAGAGATTCCATTCCATCCTGGTGTCCATCGATGGACGAGAACACGTGACAGACGGGTACCGATCCAGGGGAGTGTACAGGAGAGTCCTTGAGAACGTCAGGTGGCTCAGGCGAGTCGGCTATCGGGGAGACATCGTCGCCAGGATGGCAGTTTCCGAACAGACGGACATCTATCTCGATGTCCGACACCTGCTTGACCTTGAGGATCCAAGATTCGACCATATTCACTGGCAGCTCAATGTCATCTGGGATGCTGAGGGCAACTGGACGGACTTTGACGGATGGGTGCGTGACAGCTACGTCCCCGGAATCTCTCGTCTGGCCACCGAGTGGGTGGACAGGATGGAGGAGGAGGGTGTGATCGAGGGCATCGTTCCGTTCCTCCCACTGATGTATTCCCTCCTCACCCACAGGCCCTCAAGGCTCAGGTGCGGCTCAGGCCTTGACACCTTTGCGATTCACGTTGATGGGAGAATCGGGGTATGTCCGATATCTCCTGACTGGGACTTCTCAATCGTCGGGGACATCTATCGTACGCACCCAGAGGAGTTGAGGGACATTATGACGGTCGACGAGCCGTGTCCCTCCTGCGAGGTGTACTGGATCTGCGGAGGCCGTTGCCTCTTCGCCAACAAACAGCGGCTCTGGGGTGAGAGCGGGTTTAGAAAGGTGTGTGACACCGTGAAACACCTGATATGTGATCTCAAGCGAGAGGTACCGAGGGTGAGGAACCTGATAGGCAAGGGACGTCTCCGAAAAGAGGACTTCAACTATCCAGAGTACAACAACGGCTGCGAGATAATCCCCTGAAGACCGCCCAGCTGCTCACAGAGGCTCTTCTTCAACTATCTCTTCTTCACAGAGGTCCTTCTGCATAACGACTATCTCCTCGCCCTCGCGGACAAGTCTCCCAGTCTCCTTGTAGCCAAGTCGGTTATAGAAGTCCCTCTGCTCCTCAATCACGCCATAGACCTCTATCTCGATGCACTTCGCCCCCATATGATTCAGAAGATTCTCAGCATATTCAACAAGTGCGGTGCCTATCCTCCTACCTCTGTATGCCTTCCTCACAGCGACTCGGCTGATTGTTCCTACGCCGCCGTGCAGAACCACCCGCATCGTGCCGACAATCTCATTGCCGACGATGGCCACATAGACGTTCCCCATCTGGATGTGGCGGGCAATCTTGTCGAGACCCTCTCTCAGAGCACCGGGCTCACGCGAAAGCTTTCTCTTGACTCCCGCGTACGCCTCCCTGATGATAGCCCGGACCGCCTCGACCTCGCCAATCTCAGCTCTGCGTACGAGTATGTCGGCGTAGTTGTAAATTGCTGATACCACCTTTTGAACGGTCTCTTGTGCTCACAATCGCATTGACCAAACATAAATCTGGCGTTGTAGCGCCGAAGACAGACATTCGTAGTGGGACCACCATGGTCTCGATTCTACAACCTGATGAAAGACCCAGACAACGGACGGCTGGTCCTCTCAAGAGCAAGTGAGACGCAGACCACGTCGTCATCAACGGCGGGGCGGTACGGTCGCCTGAGATGGAGGCGCTGGTGGCAATGCGCCAGCATGTGCCAGTCGGACCCGCTGCCTACGGCGTGCGAGAGGATGAGGCCTGCGACATTAGGACTCCCAACTCCACAGAGCTTGGAGGCAGAGTTGGCACGGCCCTTGTTGACATTACCGAGAATGCAGTAAGGGAGGCCCGATGTTCACGCACAGTAGTCACCACGATGAATGACAATCTACGCGCGCTGAGATTCTACCGGAAAATAGGCTGTGGACTGAGGCAGCCGGGGGCTCGTGGTGTTGGAGAGGCAAGACACGCGAAGCCGCAGATTCCCGCAACGGGATTGTACGGGATCCCGGTAGGAGATAGAGCTGGAAAAGCGTCTTTAGGGTTTCTTGTCGCAACATGCAACACAGGCTGCGTCGGTTCTGCACAGGTTTAAATCCTCTCCGTGCAAAGGTCAGCCGAGGTGCTGAGATGCCGGAAAAGAAGGACAAGGACGAAACCGTCAGTTCCGAAAAGCTCTCCTCGAAGGATGTGAAGGAGATTGAAAGAGGTCTCTGCAACACG
>JAGSHN010000014.1 GCA_029855935.1 Candidatus Thorarchaeota archaeon
TAGAATTCACTGGGGCAATCGATGGAACTCTTACACTACTTGTGTCAACTGATATCTTGGGCGACCTTCAAGTACATTCACTGAACATAGCTACCTCGGCTGAACAGGAACACTCAGAGCAAGAGCTAGAGGATGCTGCGAGAGAGATGAGAACACAATATGACGAGTTCCTGTCAGAATTCGCCTTTCCTGTAGTATTCAGCACTACTCTGATATTGGGATGGACAGCAATTGAAGCTGCGGCATCTCCCTTGGCGATTGGCACAAACTTGGGAGCCCTACTGGTGATGCTTGCTGCTTGGACTGCATTGTTTGTATCTTTTTTTGCGTATCTCTTCTATACTGTAGATGCGGGAATGACCAATCCCTTTGCTGCAGCCGCATCACTGCTCGAACTCCTGATAGGAATGCTTTGCGACAGCAAATATGTACGCTTGGCTCTTGGCAGGGCATGGTGCATATTTGATATATGGAGAACACTACGATCTGTCGACCTGGGGGTGCCTTCTGGCTCTCGCAAAATAGGCCTCTGGTCTGCTACAATCATACTAGCAAAGGTAACGGTCTTGGTCACTTGTATCTATTACATCTCCAAGTTCTTGGGGATGGGATTTGAGGGTCAACCGATGGGGTAGAAATACTATGACCGAACGGCAACTCCTCTTTCTCAGGATCTTCGGGATATTCGGAATGGTGTTCCTGATAATCCTGCTTGTTCGGATAGCGGATTTCTGTTTCGAACACAATCGTGGGCCTGTTCTTCTGCGACGTGTTGGACGATTTTTCTGTGGGACCTTCGAGCGAGCAATGGCAACCTACGGCACATCCCACGTTGTGTTTCAAGTCTTCATTGCATTCTTGCTCTTGTGGGGCTATCACTACGACAGAGACACTGGAGTCATAACGATTGAAGAACTTCTGATAGTCATTCTATTCTTCGCACCTTTTCTTGTCATCTTCCTATACATGGCGTACAGAGACCTGTCAAAGCGGTTCGGGAGAAGAGAGATGA
The DNA here is from genome assembly GCA_029855935.1 of Candidatus Thorarchaeota archaeon. GTDB lineage: Archaea > Asgardarchaeota > Thorarchaeia > Thorarchaeales > Thorarchaeaceae > B65-G9. The sequence continues at coordinate 1,013 of JAGSHN010000014.1, forward strand.
CAGAGAGAGAGCGGGCTTGGGAACAGGCCTGGGAACAACTCCCAATAGACACAATAGTAGGAGCAATAGAGACGGCTTTTCGTCAGTCTACACCTGACAGGACCACATTCAAAGAAGCGGTATGCGCTCTTCTCACGAAGTACGAGAAGATGCATCACGGAAGAACGCGAGATATCTATGCCCGCGCATTTGAACAACTGCTAGCACGAAACGACGAGTGTTCGGAGGCATTCAGGGAAGTCTACGAGGAGTGGTATGCTAGAGATTTGCAAGGTGGGGACTAGTGTGTGACATTGCCAGAACGCTATCGTTGTCAACAATGTGGGCACCAGTAAGACATAGAATATCGACAGTCCTGATTGATAGGCGGGATAAGACGACGATGCTCGTTCGTTGAGGCGATGACAAGTGCATGCCACTGGGCAACGTTGGCTCTTGCAGAACCGCTTACGGTGTTCAGGTTCGGATACGTGTCCAGTTCGTTTGAGAGGATAGTGAGGTCGTTGCGAAGGCCGTTCTGTAGTGTCAACGAAGCGGCCTATCCGAGCACCGACTGGCAGTGGGGGTGCGTATCGCTCCGTGGCCCGGTGCGAAATTACCTTGCGAGTCAGCTGGCACCTGAACTCCTCCAGAGAGGCATTGAATCTCTGAAGACTCATCCTGCTGTGAGGTATGCTCGGACTGCGTAGGTCTTGGTCGGCTCGGTCAGATTCCTTGATCTCTCAACGGCAGTGCTTGTCTCATCAACAATTGGTGCTGTCCTCCTGACCGCAGTATTCTTAGGAGCTGCCTACTCACTCATACCTGTGGCCGCAGGATTGTTTGGATATGCAGAGGCGGGAGTCGTCTGGCCTGTGGTGCTTGTTCAGGCCATAATCTATCTTGGCTTCTGGCTATTGGGCGAGTTCAATCTGGAGACGCTCGCTGGCAGCATTCTTCGTGTCTACCACTTTCTATGCCTTCTCTACGGCCCGTTTCCAGATGTCACTTATGACATCTTTTCCCTGCCGTGGTTGAGCTGGGCAACAATCTGTTTCCTACTGGGTACTACGTCTCTTGCAGCTGCGAATATTGTCTACTATTTTGGGTTGGCCTAGGAGGTGAATTCACAATGGTTGACACATCAACGATTCTAATTGTCATTCTTGGAGGAGCAATTGTTTCAATCCTCTTGGGTCTTACATGGTATGTTGAAGGCTTTGTCTACCAGTACTACCGACTGAGTTCGATTGTTCCATCTACTCGTCTGCACATACTTATTCTTCGGTTCTATTCGGAAAGACCCGCTGTTTTGGATATAACAATCTACACACTAGGCATCATAGGATGTGCGATATCTATTCTCGTGGGTCACGCTGTGAGTGGTTCTTTTGGCGTAGCAATTGCACTCATTGTAGGGCTCGCCTACTTATGGCAGTTCAAAGCCGGTTTGCGGCTGAAAGATCGTATTGAGAAAAGACTGACAACGGATAGCAAAAGAGGATTGACGATACGGGAAAAGGACCCACTTCTCCAACAGCAACATTATATGATGCTTATTCGGAAAAAACTCCAATACTCGCAGAATCCAGTTGAAGACTTTAAGGAGTACGTAGAGTTCCTTCTGAGCCAAGTAGAACCTGCACCAGAAGTTATAGAGAGAATCTTGCACCGATATGCAAAGGGAAGAGATGAGATAGCAACTCTGGCACAGAACCTGCTAGAACAGCATTTCAAATCGGAAAAACAGTCAGTTTCTGAAGAATAGTATGGTTTCTAAGAGGCAGATCGGAGTCTCTCTACTGAAAAAGACATATGGGCTCTATTCAATGAGAAGCTCCTTCAGGACATAGTTACATGACGTGGTCGAGCATAGCGACAGGAAGCGGCTGGCACGGTCCGTGCTACGTCCACGTCCTGGACAGACCGTTCAGACTCTATCAGCTCAGCGAGTTCTCCGTCACGGGCGAACTGCGACAGAGCTACCACACGATGGGCAAGACATATGTGGCTCTCTACGATGAGAACATGCAGCGCGTGATGATGATACTCTTCGGCGACTCGTGGTACTCCTCGTCAAAGGGCTACTTCAACGTCTACTTCTATCCTCAGGGCGCTTCATCGTCGTACCGCTCCTCAGGCTACATCTACTCCTCCTTCAGGAAGACGGGGAGGCTCTGGTGGGACGAGTACGATGGCAGTCCGCAGGGCGCCATCTTTGCCAGCATCGATGGACAGGGATCGTCCTATCCGCTGGCGAGCGTCATCAACGCGTCGCGGGTCATCAAGTACGTTGCCATCCTCGGCTACAGGGCCTACTCCTATCCCCTCGTCGAGATGAGGGTCCACGACATCAGAGTTGTCGCGGACCTGAACAGACACAATCCCAACGCACAGGACCCCGATGAGCCTGTGGCCTATGATGGGACAGCAGGAGCACAGAACGATTGTGCGGGTGCCGAGGCTGCAAGGTACAGTGACGAGGTGCAGAATGATGTTGAGACATACTGGACTGGTCCGTGGCCAGAGGTGCACGTCGTTGCTCATCGTGTCGACTCTGACGAGAGCCAGTTTCACATTCACGTGAAGAGCGACCTGCTCGGCAACTGGGAGATTGTCGAACTATCTGCAAACACCTTCGGACTGCAGGCTCTCTCGGACTCTGAATATGAGGCTCTTCAGGATGATACGGCGGAAACCATAGACAGCATCTGGGACGAGACACTCTTCTATGCCGCACTTGCAATGCAGATATCGTGGCTCGCCCTCGCTGTCGCGGGTACTCTTGTGTGGTTTGGTGCAAGCACTTGGTATTTCATTATCGCATTGGCGGTATGGGTCGGCACCTTTACAGCCTACGTCCTTCTGCTCTATCAGTCATTTGTTGAGAGAGGAATGTTTGGTTTTGCATATGCAAGGAGGTTTCTCTTGTCTATCATAGGACTAGTAGCGAACATTGTTGCTTCCATGAGAGGCCTTCTAGGTCTTGGTGTGAAGGACCCATTGAAGCTGAGGAGATACTGGAGCAGGTACGGTTTTAGGAGGATGACAAAGAGCGGGCCAAAGGGTCGCGTCGCCTCTGGAGTTCTTGTTGCATCAATGTTCTTGCTTGTACTTACTGCTCTATTGGCATCTCTTATCTACATTGGAGGGAACTAAGGACAATGCTGGCCTCTAAGTCAGTCTTTGTTCATGAATCACTGTGGAGGAACAGACTATGCATCTTGATTGGCTTCTGCTAGGCGCAATTGTAGGCTTCTTGATAATGACTGTCTTGGAAGCGGGAAGTGTCTATGGCATTCGACATCTCAGAGAACCTGAGAAAGCATGTCCAGCGATTGGCATCTTGTATCTCAGAGCAGTGGAGCGGCGAAGTACAAAGTTCACATATGAGATTGTCGCGTTGGAAGCTCCTCTTCTGTGTATCCTTCTGGCAGGATATCTCCTTGCGCCATCCGAACTCGTAGACTTCTTGTTCGCACGTCCTGTTCCTTCTATCAACTTATTCCTAACTCTTGCGTTGGCGGGCTTTCTCGTTGCCGTCTGTTGGACAACAGAAACAACGGAGGGGCCGACTGATGAGGAGGAGCCGACAGATGAGGAGTCCGAATTGGAACCAGCATAGTCGTCTTCAGCATCGCAATGTCATTCTTGGTTCAGCAGGTCTATGAGATGCAGGTGCAACGGATTCAAGATGCAATCAGAGGTACCATTCATCCTATTGTAGCTCTTCTGGTTGTGGTTGCGCTGGCGACTGCAATCCGTGCACAGGAGTCATTATCGCGTTCCTGATCAGACTGAGAGGAGCGAGGTTGTGCGAGCAGAGGGCTGAGTCAATAGGGACCTGAGATAGATGGTCGCCACAGCAGGACTCTTGGGCGTCTTGCCTTGTCCTTGGGTGGGCCACACCCTTCTCCACAAGACTCATTACCGATGAGCTCCACTCTGCACGATGTTCTTGAGGCAGGTTACACAGGTCCCGTCTTGGTGCAACTACTTCCAACCCCGAAACGATCTCTCTATGTTCAGTCGGGGCTGACGGTCCGGGAGGTGATTCTTTGAGAGGTACATCTCTCATCTTGGCCATTGAACTCCTCTCAGTTGCGGAGATCATTCTCCGTCTCGTGGTGGTCTTCTTTGCGTTCTTGATTCCACTCCTTGCCATCTTCCTCTTGGACTGGATATTCTTCTACTGGAGGCCTCAAGGTAGACCTGTGCGGGTGTATCTTGCACATCCAAGACTGGTCGGCGTGCTCGCGGATGTCCTCTTTTTTCTGGTTGGTACGGTCGTCTCCTTTTTCACCTTCGGGTATGTCTTCTACATAATGGTGGTATCCGTCCTGATACCTGAGGCGCCTCCCATAGTCGGAATGGCAATGGGTGCAGGTATGACTCCGTTAGTACTACTCGACTATCTCATACGGGACCGCAAAGAGAGACTGCAGAGAATCAGACGGCGATATGAGTCGGCCACTGAGGATTGACCGCGCTCGTCTTGCAGATGTTGGCCTGAGACAGAAGAGCGCGTTGTTGAGACTGCATAGTGCCGCAAGAAACTTCTCTACAACCGAATTCAGCAGAGGACCTGCCTATTCTGTCCGAGTGGCGATGTATCACGGCGAGCCGAGGGCTATCAGATATGCGGCCGTCTGTAGAGGTCTAGTTGACGCAGGAATTGTCTACTGGTGGAGAGGTTGGTGACCTGTCCCATATGCGGGCTACCTGAGGCTGAGAGTGGGCAGGTATGTTCGTCTCTGTGATTGCAATCCAACCTCTGGGAGGTGCAACTCTTCAGTCGAGGTCTATGAGGAACCAGACCAGCTACCGCTTCTGGATCGTTGATTGGCCCTGCTGTCACACCGATGGGGAGGGGCCGCACTCATCTTTTCAGATATGCGCTGAGTCCTGACAGGATGGTAGAGTGCCCGGAACAACGGTATGATGCAGGACGCTGGGGACGAGAAAATAGCATCATCTTCGCGCCAAATACTTATGTTAGGGTCTCTCTGGGATTGTTCCTGCCCTGGCGGTTCGATGCTGGGAACTATGGCCCACTGGGTGGTGACAGGTAGGATGAGTGGCATCTATGCTCTCGTTGCGGCGGTCTTGTTCCTTCTTCTTCTTGCTGTGGCGGACAGGAACAAGGCCCGTTTCACCAATCGAGTACTATTGAGAGTCAGAGAGTTTCTTCATTCATCTCGAAAGACCTATTTTGCTCTGTACTTTACCAGTCTTGTCTTCATTGCTATCTCTTTCAATTTGTTTGTAGGCGAGTCCGGAGACCGTTTTCTTCAGGAAGCATTCACCTGGCCAATCCAACTCTTCATCTGGCTGAATATGACTGCACTCGTAGTATTGTACAGTCTTGGTAGATTCAGAAGGAAGATGACAGAAGAAGAGAGATTTGATGCCCTGCTCAGAGTCTTCGAGGAGACTGTTGAGAGAGCACCAACTCCTGCTGAGGGCATTGATCACGTCCTAGAGTATATCACTGAGTACCGTGACGAGTTTCCTCACGAGTTTCCAAGAGACATCCCTGGACGGTTCCTAGCGTATCTCTCGAAGAGGGATGATGCAATTGGCAGAGAAGCACGAGAGAGATGCAAAACAATTCAATAGGTCTTCCTGCACTTGGAACTCAGTCTGACATGACCTCGCGGAGTACTCCCACATAAGAGAAGCGTTTGTGGCTCTATTCGGTGAGGACAGGCAGATGGTGATGCTGATCCTGTGGGGTGATGCGTGGGTGGCTACCACGAAAGGCTGCTTCAACGTCTACTTCTATCCTCAGGGCGGTTCATCGTCGTATCGCTCCTCAGGCTACATCTCGTCGTAGTCATCCCATCTGTTGCCGCTCATTGTTTCATTCCAAGAGTTCGTGCCCTCGAAGTCCCCTGCGTTCGACAACGTGCTTCCGCACACAGAGTTGTTGAATGCTACGCAGCCATCCTCCGAGTAGAGATACACGCCTATTCTGGTGCTTCCGCAGACAATATTGTTGCGTATCGTGGCGGTCTGGCCGTGGCTCAGTGCAATCGCATCGTGGTCTGCTCCGCAGATGACATTGCCATCGATTGTCACGCTATCGGTGCTGCTGGCCGATATGCCATCCTGCTGAGACAACACTATGTGGTTCCCAGAGACGACCAGGTCATCTCCGATGTAGGAGCGGATTGCACATATGCCGCTGTCGAAGTCGCAGTCTGCGGCCGTCACGAGATTGGTGTGATCGAGATAGACACCGTACCCAACAGAGCTGAACTCGGTGCTCTCCACTGAGCATTGGTCCGAGCTCACAGCAAAGACACCGTGGCTGACATTCGTGAAAGAGGCATCACGCAGTGTCACGTTCGTGCAGGCCACGAGTATGACCTCACCGTAGTCACCGGCCGGCAATACATAGTCGTGCAGCCCGTTGAAGAAGACAATGGGATATCCGTTCACTGTTGTGTTGTCAAGGTCAGTGATGGACTCCTCCGGAGAAGAAGAGGAGATCACAACTCCCCCGTAGAGCAACGTATTGTCGAGTATTGTTGTATCGGAGCTGCTTCTAAGAGAGAGACTGCACTCGGATGCCTCAATTATGTTTCCTATGGCCGTGAGACCGATGACCTTGAATGTGTCGACACCGTATGAGGAGCACCCTCGGAAATCGTTATTCTCAATGTACACATCTGTGACGGCCTTTGCCTCAATTGCAACGTCAACGTTAAGCGCTCTCGACTCGATGATGTTGATGGTGGTCGACTCATAGGCACCGACAACAGTGGCAACATCCCACGCGTTGAGCCCCCTGACGGTGATGTTGTTGGACTCAAATGTCAAGACGGCAGTCGGGACATCATGGAAGTCACCTCCCTGAACGGTACAGTTTGAGGAATTCGCGACAAAGACCTGGCCGTATAGATCACCATCAATCCACTCCCACTCCACGATGGACTCGTATAACGCGATGGGCTTCCCGTTGACCGTGCTGCCGCTGTGTTCAAAGAGATAGTGGTCAGCCTTGTACCCGTCGAGCTTGACACCGCAGCCGTCGAACGTGTCACCCGTGAGACTGGTGTTGACGCAGTATCCTATAGCCGCTCCCGCAACTGTGTTGTTGACGAAGGAAGAGTCCCTTATGGTCTGATTGCTGGAATACAGTGGAGATACCCCTGACTCACAGTCCTCGGCGGTGATATTCTCATAGCACGTGACGGAAGACGCCAGTGAGAAGATGCCATTGGCGCACGAGGTGAAGACCGAGTCTCTCACGGCACAGTCAATGGTCGAGTACATCTCGACCCCCTTTCACTACTGTCGAAGGTACTGTCGAGAACTTGGCTGTCGTTGCACAGTGCCATCAGTACCCCGAAGGCCGCATTGTGGAACATACCACCGATCAGGTCAAAGGACACACAGCTCACAGCCACTACCTGACCATAGCTACTGATGTCGTAAGTGCCGCCCACGTAGCCCACAAGGAAGACTATCGGGCGTCCTCCCACAGTGTTGTTGTCGGCCGATGCGACGAGATTGTCCCGAGTCGCCATCCACGCGTTGAACGACAGACCGCCTCTGTCAAATGCGTTGTCCTCAAGCGTGATGTCGGTACAGGTGTCAAAGTATATTCCCCTCTGAGAATGCGTGGCTCTCGCAGCCTGTGATCGAGAAGTATGTGTCCTCTTGGAGCCAGATGAAACGCTCCCCCGATTCACCGCGACAGCCGGAAATACCGAAGTCAGCAGAGTATGATACCCCCGCACCGGAAGTGCACGAATTCATTCTACAGTCAGAGACTGAGAAGTCACTGGAATCGTAGATGAGGGCACCGACATCACGGTTAACAAAGGTACAGTTCTCGATGGAGAATCCATAGGCATCATCAATCCACACACCCCTTCCGAAGGGGATGTGGCCCAAAGGGGGCCTCCAGTCCGCAACGTCGCTCGACGAATCCCTCACCCCCTCGAAGTAACAATCTCGTATGACGAAGCGAGCATTGACCTGTCTGATTGTGATGGCTGGGCCGACCGACCTGATGTACAGGTTTGAGATGACGTACGGGTTTGCAGGTGAACCATTCCCGGCGAAACTGTAGTCTTCGAAGTCGCTGTCTTGCAAGACACGAATCGGCTCGTGCTCGACGTATCCCGAGGGAACAACCTCGTTCGCAATCGAGGTCGGTGAGGACCGGAATGTCGTCCTGTGACTCGGCGTGACAATCAACAGCAGAAGCAAGGAAAATAGCATTGGCATTCCTACATATCTTCTCATTCCAAACTCCTCCCACAGATGAAGCCGTGCTCGACTGCTCTCCTCCCAGTGGCGTTCCGAAGAAATCGTTGATAGTGCGAAACCTATGAGAGCAGTCACCCTCGAGAACTTTGCGGTCGTCGTATCGATTCAAACGGATAGCACTCTTGCGGCCCACCTTGACCCATGCCGACAATATTAGCCTTGTGGCCATCTGCGATTGACGAACTTGATACCATTTCATCGGTATCGCATGATAGCTCTATGAAGGGGACTTTGATAATGCTTATCTCAAAATGTGGCCATAGTATGTGGTGACCGATGAAGGCCATCGAGCCTACTGGCTCGAGAATCAACTGCAGCGCGACAGCGTGCTGACCGTTGAACATAGTTCGATGAGTCGCATCGTATACCTCGTCGCGGTATTTCGCCACCACAGGCTCACTGCATCTGAGCATTGTTTCCTCCTCGATGATTGTCATAGTGCCTTCGTATACTGGTCAGTCGTCTTTTCGCGCAGGTTGGAGGAGAGACAGGTGGTCAACACAAGCAGATTGTCACTCTTGGTGGTCATAGTCATATGCATAATGGGAGTTCCCCTCGGCATATCTCCGTGTCAGGGAGGTCCTCGAACGTGGCCCATAGCAGTCGGCGCACAGTACTCTGTTCACCCGCCCATACGCATATTCAGTGATGCCGACTTTGCCTCGCAGGGATGGCCCGGAAGCGGGACCTTTGTGGATCCGTATGTCATCGAGGGATTGCACATAACGACTCCAGACGCAGGGATTGTCATCAAGGACACGTCAGCCTATTTCGTGGTGAGGTCGTGTGTCTTCGAGGGCGGCGACTCGCCCGTGAGTGCGGGCGTCTACCTTGAGAATGCCCACAACGGGGTTGTGGAGGATTGCCTCTTCTTGGACCTGAGGTTTGGCGTAGTGGTTCTCTTGTCGACCAATCATAGGGTGGAGGCCTGTGAGTTTGACTACTGTTACGCAGCGGTCTCGGCATCGGGCAGCAGCGCGGTCAGTATTGTGGACTGCCGGGCACAGTCGTGTGATACGTTTGTTGACGCATCGTCGACGGCTATCCAAGTGACCCGGTCTTCGACCAGCGATGTCGGAGTGAGCGTGTCAGCGGCCGTTGGAAGTGACTTGTCAATCTCTGACAGTACGTTCACAGAGGGTGGGATCAGTATCATCTCTAACTCTATGGCGGACTGGTTCATAGATGTCGACAACGTGACGGTCAACGGGCTGCCTCTCGGATACTTCGCAAACCTGACGAGCGGGCACATAGACGCCTCCGGCTACGGACAGTTGATCTTGGTCAATTGTACTCACGTGACAGCAAGTGGGGGTACGTTCCATGCTGGGAATGCGATTGGTATTGGCCTGGCATTTGTCAGTGACTCGAACCTCACGGACTTCGAAGTATATGGCGGGACCAATGGTATCATGATGACCCATACCGAGCTCTGCCGGGTGACTCAGTGTGTTCTCAACGGCTGCGAATCCGATGGACTGATGATGTACTCTGGCGTAGGCGATATTGTCTACGACACTACCTTCACGGACTGTCTGACGGGAATTGACGAGCTATCCGGGGCCGGAAACACGATCATGCAGTGCTTCTTCGAGTGCTACTATGCGGGAATCAACGTGGCAAATTCAGGTTTTCTCAATGTGAGTCACAACGTCTTTGAGGTCGCTGGTCTTAACTTACAGGTCGGCACTATCACGGAACACAGCCTCTTGACGACAAACAACACACTGAATGGGAAGACACTTGGAGTCTTTTCGAATCAGGAGGGCCTGAGTCTGGATGGCGATGACTACGGTCAGGTCATTCTCATCAACTGCAGCCACTCGGTGGTGGACGGAGGTCACTTCAATGGAACGAACGTCGCCGTCATAGTGGCGCGCAGCGAGGACTGTACGGTCCAAAATGCCCAGATTGAGGGCATGATGAGCTACGGAATCCTCGGGTATAGCGCTAGGGCGCTGAAGGTCCTTAGCAACAACCTGTCTGATGTCTTCGGAGCCGCAATCTACCTCGACGTGGCGGAGAACTCTGTCATAGTCAACAACACCGTCACACGTTGTGAGAGCACCGGCCTGTTGATTTCGACATCTCCCAACACCCTGATTCAGAACAACACGATCTCGGTGGAATGGGGAGCGGCTGTCTTTCTCGGCTTCTCAGGCGGCTGCACACTGAGAGATGACGACCTCATCGGCGGCGGTATCCTCCTGGACGGAATGGGTATAGATACGGTGACGTTCACAGTGGATGATGTGACAGTAAACGGAAGCCCTCTCGGGTACTTCCTGAATGAACAGGACGCTCTCGTCGACGGTAATAAGTACGGTGAGGTCGTGCTGGTGAATTGCACTGGAGTCGTCGTGCTCGGCGGCGAGTTCGCTGGTACTGGTCCGGCTGTTGTCGCAATGTACTCCAAGTCGTGCGCTGTGTCGGGAGCGGACTTCGTGGATTGCTGGCGCGGAATTCACGCACAGGAGACTAATGGTTTCTCGGTGATTGACTGTAGGTTCATAGACTGCGGTATCGGCTTGTACTTCTCTTCTGTGACCGGTCTTGACATTCTCGACAACACTGTCCTAGACTCGGTCCATACCGGGATTCAGATCTCTAGCTGCGACAACGTGCAGGTGACGAACAACTCCATCTGTTGTAGCGGGGCCTATGGCATCTCGGTGAGCGGCCACAGTCCGCTCACTGTCGCTCACAACAAGATCTGCGGTGCTGACATCTTTGGAGTGTATCTTCGGACTAGCTCCGACTCCTTCCTACTCTACGACAACGAGTTTGCGGGCAACGACTTTGCCAATGCCTTTGACGGAGATGGAGCAGCAAAGTGGAACAGCTCCTCAGTAGGGAATGCTTGGGACGACTACTCAATGATTGTCCCATACAGGATATCGACATACTATCTCGCATTCGACTATCACCCGCGGGCCTTTGCTAGCGACCTGTCAGTTGATCATCCCGGCGACATGGCCTATATGGAGGGAACCACTGGCCACTCGATAATATGGCGGCCATCCTGCACCTGTCCAGAGACGTACTCCGTGTACGTTGATGGAGAGCTCAAGGTGTCTGACAGGTGGTATGGCGGATTGATAGAGTTCTCAGTGGACGGTCTGAACGCAGGGAGCCACAACGTCACCCTTGTCGTTCAGAGTGCCTGTGGAGCCAGCCTATCGGACACGGTCATTGTCACTGTGATCTCCAGTGTCACGTCGCCCACGACGTCCACTACGACCGCACCGACAACTACCACTACTACGTCTACCCCCATAACGGGACCGCTTGACGACCCGCAGGTCCTTCGCTTGCTGCTGCTGGGCCTCGGAGTGCTATTCGTGATTGTTCTCGTTCTCTACGTCCGGGCAAGACGTTCAAAGTAGAATCTGATGTGTCGGGCCTGCAGCATCGCAGGTCCGTCACACCCCTTTTTCCTGAACTGCGGCAGTTGGCTCGGAGTCATTCATAGAACAGGCTGGGCATGGCAACTCTTTTAGCAAAGTTCCCCCAATCATTAGTATTCCATCGATTGTAGAGGATGTTGTGCATTATGTCTCTTTTTCGCAGAGGACATTCTGTCCATCTCCTAGGTATTCTTGGTGCTATTTTGGTTCTGTTGCTGGCCACGCCTTCTATCTCGCTTGTCTTTTTTCCTCAGCCGGACCGAGCGACAACTGGGCCGTACGAGGTGGCGCCACCGATTCAGAGATTTGGTCAGCCGATGGTGACGGCCTACACTGAACATGCGCCGATCACCATCACGTCTGATGCGGACTTCTCGTCACAGGGCTGGCCTGGGAGTGGTACGAAGACCGACCCGTACGTGATTGCGGACCTGAACATAACATCGGACGAAACTCTCATCTCCATCAGTGACACTGCTGCCCACTTTGTCGTGACGGGATGCCTCCTGGTTGAACAGGGCAGCGTGTCAGCCCTGTATGTCCGTAACGCAACCAACGGAAGGATAGAGCAGTGTGTGGTTGTCGGCGGGTATGCAGGGATCTACGTGAGCGAAAGTTCAAACAATACACTGGCTGACAATGTCGTTTCTGAGGCCACTTCGCGTTGCATATACCTGTATCAGTCTTCCAACAACACCGTGATTGAGAACAACGTGTCGGAGTCGTCTACTGGTATCTATCTCCGGCAGTCCTACAACAACACCGTTCTGAACAACACTGTCTCTGGGATGTCATGGGACGGCATCAGCCTCTCTCAGTGTACAGACAATGCGCTCATAGAGAACAAGGTCCTCGACTGCTCGCGGAAGGGTATCTCTCTGTCTTCATCCGGTAACAACACTCTGAGTGCCAACGTACTCACCCGGGATGGTATCGGTATCGACGGCTCCGGGTTATCCTACTACATTCACAGCATATACCCCAGCAACACTGTGAACGGCATGCCCGTGGGCTATCTCCTGAACCTGGATGGGGTCGTGATTGACGGAAGCCAATACGGGCAGGTCATCCTGGTCAACTCCACGGCGACCACGATCAGGGATGGCGTGTTCGCCAACGCCTCAGTTGGTCTGGAGATCGCCTACTCCACTGACAGCTGGGTCGTGAACAACACCATTACTGGTAACCAGTGGTACGGTATGTGGGTGGTATACTCGAGCCACAACACGCTGTCTAACAACACAGTCTCAGGCAACCCAAGCTATGGCATCCAGATCACACATAGCTCGTCCTACAACAGGGTTGAGAACAACACGATCTCTGGTAACGAGTATTTCGGGCTAGACGTGTCTGGCGGTTCCGGAAACAATGTGACTCGCAACACGATTCGGCAAAACTCTGATGGCGGCATAAGACTGGCCTCTTGGTACTCTGTGGTCGAGCGCAATACAGTCACCCTCAACTCGTATCAAGGCATCCTTCTGGATCAGGCCGACCACAGCAACCTGACTGACAATATGGTATCGTTCAACGAAGCGTCTGGAATAAGAGCCTCGTCCAGCGACTATGTCGCTGTGCTTCGCAATACCGTCTGGTCCAACGGGCTTGACGGCATTTACATGCACGACTGCCACCACGCTTCCCTCACGAACAACACTGTCACATCGAACTCAGGGTCCGGTCTCAGCGTGTATTTCTCGGACCAGATGTCTGTAGTCAACAATACGTTGTCAAACAACTCTCGGTCAGGGATGTCGGTTCACGAGTCGACCCAGAGGGGAACTATAGTCAACAACACGTTCTCCAACAACGGTTGGACTGGCGTATACTTGGAGAACTCGCATGACAACACCCTTGGTGGCAACAAGTTCGTACACGATGGCGTCTTCATCTACAGCCACGCGCTCTCCTCTATGGTGAACAACATCTTTCCCAACAACACCGTCAATGGCAAGCCACTGGGGCAGTTCATAGAGCTGAACAAGGGCACCATCAACGGGAACGACTACGGGCAGGTCATTCTCCTCAATTGTACTGACACCGTGGTCGAGAACGGTTTCTTTGACGAGACCTCTGCCGGAGTGGAGATTATATACTCACACAACACCACTCTCAGAAACAACGAGTTTGTTCGTGACGGGATCTTTGTCACCGGCGAGACTCCGTACTACTGGGCCCAGAACATATCGACGGACAACACTGTGGACGGAAAGAAGCTCGGATACTTCTACCAGCTTGACAACAGTGCGATTGATGGTCGCCAGTATGGTCAGCTGATCTTGGTGAACTGCACTTCGGTCACTGTGAGTGACGGAGTATTTGTGAACAGGCCAGTCGGGATGCAGTTTGCATACTGTGACAACATCACTGTGACGAACACTACGGTTTCAGGCAGTGGCTATGACGGGGTGTGGCTGGTGTCTCCCACAAACAACACGATGGTAGACAGTACGGTCACGTCGAACGGACGCGATGGTGTGTTGTTCTACTACGGCACTGACAACGGCCTCACGAACTGCAATGTCTCGGCAAACGGACGGCACGGCATATACGTATACGCGTCAGACTACAACGGCCTGGAGAACTGCACCCTCTTGTCGAATGGCGAAAACGGGGTGTATGTGTACGTGTCTTGGTACTACGACATAGAGAACTGCACCATTCAATCCAGTGAGGATGGCATATACCTGTTGAATGGTTATAATGGCACTGTGACTGGTAGCACTATCTCTCACAACTCAGAGAACGGTATGTACTTGCAGTCTTTCTGGGATTCAGAGGTGACCAACAACACCGTGTTCTCCAATGCACAACACGGAATTAACTTATACACAGCGCATCGGAGCAGAGTGATCAACAACACTGTTACCATGAACGAAAACGGTCTGTGGATGACCGACATCCACGATCTCGTCGTGACCAACAACACGGTCACTGACAACTCAGGTCTTGGTGTCCGTGTCTCGTCGGGCTCGTCCAACAATCTCTTCTACCTCAACAGGTTCGGGTGGAATCTGGGTGGCAACGGGCAGGACAGCGGGTCGGGCACCGACTGGAACAACACGGCCACGGGCAACTACTGGTCAGACTACAACGGCACTGGCGTCTACTACGTAGGGGGATCTCCGATTCATATAGACTACCTCCCAATGCGGCTCTTCGACCAAGCCCCTCCGACGATAGACCACCCTGCTGATACTGGGTACGATGAGGGCACGACTGGCCACTCTATCACGTGGGCCCCGTCTGATATGCACCCGAGCAGGTACGAGGTCTACCTGGACACCCAGCTGGTAGCCTCAGGCGACTGGGATGGTGGCGCTGTCTCGGTCGTCATCGATGGTCTCAGCGCAGGAGTCCACAACTACACGCTTGTTGTCTACGACATCGATGGCAACACGGCTGAGGACACCGTCCTTGTGACAGTGACCGACGTCACTCCACCTTACATCGACAGTCCACCTGACATCCAGTATAGCGAGGACACGACTGGTCACTCCATCACGTGGAGCCCATCAGACCCGCATCCGTCAATGTTCTGGGTGTTCCGGAACGAAACACTGGTCTGGATGGGACCTTGGCAAGGTGGTCCTGTCACTGTTGGTGTTGACGGCCTTCCTCTTGGTATCTACAACTACACTCTTGTGGTGTCCGACGAGGCCGGACACAACTCCAGCGATATTGTCTTTGTCACAGTCATCGATACGACCGCACCGATTATTGATCATCCTTCTGACATTGCGTATGAGGAGGGGACAACAGGCCATACCATTGTATGGAGCTGGAACGACCAGCATCACGCCAGCTATGAGGTCTACCGGAATGGCACGTTGATAGACTCTGGTGCGTGGACGACGCCCAACATAGCAGTGAGCGTTGACGGTCTTGACGCCGGAATCTACAACTACACGGCGGTCGTCTACGACACCTCGGGCAACAGGGCCGCGGACACCGTGATTGTCACTGTGACCGACACTGTCTCACCATCAATCGATAGCCCGTCGGATGTTGAATACTCTGAGGACACGACAGGACACTCCATCGTGTGGAGCCCGTCTGATGCCCACCCAGCGAGCTATGAGGTCTACCGGAATGGGACCATAGTCGAGTCTGGCGCTTGGACGGGCGACAATATCACTGTGAACATCGATGGTCTCGGGGTCGGAGCCTACAACTACACCCTGGTCGTGTATGATGAGAGCGGCAACCATGCAAGCGACACGGTGATTGTGACTGTCGTTGACACAACGGTGCCGAGCATCAATCACCCCTCGGACATCACGTATGCGGAGGGCACGTCGGGTCACTCTATTGAGTGGACTCCGTACGATCGGCATCCAGCGGGCTACGAGATCTACCGCAACGGCAACTTGGTCATATCTGGGGTCTGGACTGGCGACACGGTCGCGATCAACGTCGACGGACTGAGCGCCGGTACTCACAACTACACAATCGTGGTCTATGATGAGTCCGGCAACTGGGTAGGCGACACGGTCATTGTGACTGTCACAGCGCAGGGAACCACCACCGAGACGATCACAACCGGGACTACGCCCACTGGAACTGCCACCATAATTCTCACCACGTTGCCCCTAGGCTTTCTTGTCATCGTGTTGATCGTTGTGGCAGCATCCGGGGCAGTGATTGCCATCGTGATTGTGATAGTCCGTACGAGAAGGCGTCCTTAGCACTCCGTAGCATTCGAGACGCAATTGGCTGGATGCGGCGGCGTCCGCGAGACACGCGGTTAGCGCCTGCCCGCCTCGAGAGAGTGGACCCCAGAAGCGGGTCCATCCCTCTCCCTCGATATCGAGAGCTGCATAGGTGAACGGCGGGCTCAGGAGTTGGTCTTATCAGTCGGCCGAAGGAACCCCTCTTCGACGTATCTGCAGATGATGTCCATGAACCCGGGACACTTGCTCCATCGCATCTTGTATTCGCAGGTGCTGCAATCGGTCTCGATCTCACGAAGGCGTCTGGCATTCATCACGGTGATGACCGGTAGATACAGCGTGAGGACGGCAATCACTTTGAGATCGATGTCCTGTACTATGCTGCCTCCGGCAATTAGGATTGAAAAGACAACCGACGCGAAGCCTCCGCCAAGGAGGAGCTTGGATACACCTTTGATGATCTTGTTCTCTGTGAGTCCGAGCGCGCTCGTCAGTAGCGAGACCAAGACTGCGGCACCACCGCCCACGAGCAGGTAGTTCCTGTCAATCAGAGTCGGGCTGCCCGACCACAGTGCGGCGAGAATGACGAGTGCCGAGAAGAACGAGAGTGTGTTGAAGAAGCAGCCGATGCACCACTTTCGTCCAGCGAGAGTGAATGTGTGTCCCTCAAAATGAGAACAAAAGGGGTGGTGGGCAGTCAGAAGAGGACCAGAGACACGAAGGAACTGGAGGGGACGCCGAAGTATCGCCTTCCTGTCGAAGACGAGCCTGCCCCGTTCCGGATCCGACAGAACCTCTTCACACGAGTGCTCTGGGTGTTTGTTCTGGTCTTCGTTCATGACTGCCACATTGTTTCTTCGAGCTCACACGAGACTATGGGAACATAGTCGTCGTCGATGGTATCGCCGGAATCAGAAGGGCCAGCAGTCCTGGGAACAACAGGAATATGATTGCCAGCAGGACAATGGCCTCGATTATGAATGTGATCAGCCAAGCGGCGATTGCACCGCCCCAGCCGACCTCGTGCCGGGTCTTGATGAAATACCACGCCAGGATGCATCCCAGTATTGGTATCAGTGATACTATTGCTATCAAGAGAGCGGTGACAAATACCGTCCCGAATTCTCGGTTCTGGCCGTTCACAAATCCCAGTGCTATTCCGAGGAATATCGAATAGATGATGACTCCAACGATAAACACGAGCACTATTAGTAGTCCTATGCTGCCCAAAAGCAGTGCTATATCGAACTGCATCTCTCTCCATCTCCTCCCATTACGGGAAATGGTGTGGACGAAGTTCAACACAAAGCGCCATAAAAGCGTGACGATGCACTGGGAGTAGAGCAAGAGTTCGGAGATGATGAGGCAGGTACTTGCTGACGACCGACGATGTGCGTACTCTCAGTGACAAGGAAAAGAAAGAGGAGGGGACCGGAGGTGCTGTAGCAGCCCTCAGTCCCGCAGGATGAAACCTAGGCCGTCCCGCGTCGCCGTGACATTATCACTAGGACTATCACGGTCCCCACCGCGGCTGCACCAAACAGGCCGATGATGACCAGTATCAGCGTGAGCATGTCGCCAGCTGGTGGCGTCGCCGTTGTTGTTCCAGTCTGGGCCAACACGGTGACAAAGACTGTGTCACTCTTCCAGTTTCCCGCAGCATCGTACACGACTATCGTGTAGTTGTACGTGCCAACACTCAGTCCGTCGACATTGACAGCTATTGGGCCGCCTTGCCACGTCCCGGAGTCGACCAATGAACCGTTGACGTAGAGTTCGTAGGACGCTGGGCTCGCATCGATGGGATTCCATGTGATGGTGTTGCCAGTTGTTCCCACGACGTATTCCACATCATCTGGCTCGTCGAGAGTAGGCGCATCCGTGTCGGTCACAGTGACAATCACGGTGTCTGCGGCCCTGTTGCCCGAGGTGTCGTAGACGACCGCCGTGTAGTTGTAGATTCCGTAGGGGAGATTGTCGAGGCTCACGATGATGGCGGAGCCGTTCCACGGACCGGATGTAGCCAGTGAGCCGTTGAGGTAGACCTCGTACACAAACGGATGTTCGTCGTAGGCAGTCCAAGTGATGGTGTTGCCCATCTGTCCCACCGGGAACTCCACATCCTCTGGGTGACTGATGGACGGAGCGGTCAAGTCGGCGACGTACACGAACACGGTGTCGCTTGCCGAGTTTGACGAGGCATCGGTGACAACGAGAGTGTAGTTGTACGACCCCATCGACAGGCTGTCCGCATTGATAGTGATTGGGCTGCCATCCCACCCACCTAGCTGGAGCACCGTGCCGTTACGGTAGACGACGTAGCTGTGAGGCCGGGGATCGTACGGAGTCCACGTGATGGTATTGCCTGCAGATCCCTCGCCAATATGGAGATCAGGCGGATGGTCAATTGTCGGTGGCGTGGTGTCGCGGACCGTGACGATGACCGTGTCGGTATTCGAATTGCCTGACTCGTCGTAGACGATCAGTGTGTAGTTGTAGACGCCAACGTCCAGCCCGTCTATGTCTATGGTTATCGGACTGCCGTCCCAGGTCCCAGACTCAACAACTGTCCCGTTGCGGAGTATCTCGTAGGTGGCGGGCGTTGCGTCAGAGGGGTTCCACGTTATGGCGTGCCCCGTTGTCCCATACTCGTACTGCACATCGTCGGGATGGTCGACAATCGGAGCCGTGGTGTCCTGCACCGTCACCATAACGGTATCGGCGTTGGAGTTCCCCGACTCGTCGTACACCACCAACGTGTAATTGTAGACGCCCACGTCTAGGCCGTCGATATTGACAGTGATGGAGCCACCATCCCACGGACCGGACTCAACAATTGTGGCGTTGCGAAGAACCTCGTAGGTGGCTGGGTTGGCATCCGACGGGCTCCATGTGATGTTGTTCCCGGTGCTGCCCACTTCGTACAGCATGTCGTCAGGATGGTCGATTGTGGGTGCAATCAGGTCGGGCGGAGTCCAGACCATCGGATGGTAGTCAATGGATCCAGCCCCACCGGGGATTGAGTAGACGCCAGTACCGTTGTAGTCATCCCAATAGTTGCCGATGCCTGTGGTGTTCCAGTAGTTGTTCGCCCCGTCGTCAAGCGCGTTGTCTACGAGGTTCAGTCCGAGCCTGTTAAGGTATAGCAGGTTGGCCGAAGACGAGGACCCCGTGATGTACACCCCGTAGTCCTCATTTGAAAGAAGCGTGTTGTTCGTCACATTGTTGTTAGAGGAGTAGTCAATGTAGATGCCATTGCGCAGATTTGACAGCACAGTATTGTTCCTGAGAGTACAGTACGTCGACGCGTACAGATAGATGGCGTAGTAGTTCTGAGAGACCGTACTGTCCGTCAGGTTGCAATGCGTCGAGAACGCAATCTCAACCGCCATCGACGAGTTGTGGAAGTTGCCTCCGCTGACCGAGACTCCCGTACAGTTGGCGAGGATCACCTCTCCATATTGAGAGCCATCGATGCTACCACTTGTCAGACTCCAGAAGTACCCGAGAGTCCTTCCGTTGACCGTGTTGTCTGTGGTGATGAAATGGCGAAACTGCGTAACAACAGTTCCCTCAATCGCGAGACCGTAGTTGACAAAGGTGTTGTTGGAGAGCGTGCAGTTCTCCGAGGCCTGAATCCATACGCCCAGTCCGGTATACGAGGTGAGCGTGTTGTTGAGCAGTCTGACGGCTGTACACGAGAGGATGAGTACCCCATAGTCCTCGTTGGATGACACAGTATTACCGGTCAGAATGGTGTCCTGAGACTGCTCCACATGCGCACCCCGCACGTTTGCCGAGAGATTGTTGTCTGCAATAGTGTTGTTCCAAGACACTATGGAGTAGAAACCAATCATATTCGAGACAAGGGTGTTGTTGCTCAGGGTGTTGTTCCATGAGTAGACAGTGCCCGCGGCAATGAACGAGTCCCTCGCTGTATTGTTGTTCACCGTGCAGAACGAGGAGAACACCAGCTCAATGCCTGCGGATGTGTTCAGAAAGACACCGTTTCTGAGTTCGACATTGGTACAGTTGGCAAGAATCACCTCTCCGTACTGTGAGCCATCTATCGTACCCGATGTGAGGTTCCAGAAGTACCCGAGTGGTCTGCCATTGACCGTGTTAGTCGTCGGGATGGTATGGTGACACTGTTCAGACGACGCGGCAAGTATCGCAAGTCCATCACCGAGGAACTCGTTGGCAAGGACGCTTATGTTCAATGAGAGGTAGATCGTGATTCCGTGTTCCCCGTTGACCACAATGGTATTGCATATGGCAATATCATCGTGGCTGCTGTCAAAGCTGATGCCGCTATCGCCGTTCTCGATGATCAGATTGTTCGAGATCGTGGTAGTGCCTGAGTCTTCCCTGACGAGCACACCGTTGCGGGTGTTCATTCGGATGGTGTTGTTTGCAATCGTGTTGTTCGATGAGTTCTGCGTGACCAGCACGCCGTCCGAGCTGCCCGACGTGATGGTATTGTTGGCTATAGTGTTGTTGTGTGATCCAAAGAGCTCAATGTTGCTCTGAGTGCTCCCAGTGACATTGTTGGTCCTCACCAGGCAATGCGATGATGACGAGATGAGAACGCCGTTTCCATGGTTTGAGATGACCGTGTTGTTCAGGATCTGATTGAAGTTCGCCCCCTCGACCACAATGCCGTCGCCCTCGTTGTATGTGACAGTGTTGTTCGCGATGATGTTGTGTTCCGAGGAGGTGTGTATGTAGACCGCTGCTGCGCTGTTGTTGGCAATGGTATTGAACGTGATGTTGTTGTACGAGGAGTAGTAGTCAATCTCAATGCCCCACTGCATGTCCGACGAGACGTTGTTGTGGCTCACCAAGACGTTGGTCGCATCGAACAGGACCATCGCGGCGTCATAGCCGTTCCCAACTATTGTGTTGTTCACAACGGTGCTGTTGCTGACGCTTCTGACCCAGAGGCCCTCGTTGTTGCTTCCCGTGATGGTGTTGTTCTCTATTGTGACGTTCGACAAGTACCTTACACTCACGCCGTATTTGTGGCTCGCAGTCACCACGTTGTCCCGCAGGAGGGTATTGGACGACGCATTCAGAAGCAGTGCGCTCTCCAGACCGTCATTGTGAAACGTGTTGCCAATGATCGTACTGTTCTCGGAGTCGAGGAGGCGGACGCCATCGTACTGACTGTTGGAGACATTGTTGCGGACAAGTTCGGTCCAGGGCGAGCGTTCGACTACGACCCCGTAGTACTTGTTCACGATGTGGCAGTCCTCTATCCGGCCGTTTGTCACATTTACAAACTCTATCCCGTTCCCCGACGTGCCGCCGGTCAGCAGGCACCCGCGGATGACAAAGTACACCGTGGTGTTGGCGACACTAATGCAGTCGCCCGTTGTCGTGATGTTGAGATCTGCAATCACGTACGGGTCGGCCTTCGTACCACTCCCCGGCCAGCCCTGTGATGAGAAGTCTGCGTCGGAGGTGATGGTGATCGGCGCATGTTCAGTGTAGGCAAGAATGCCTCTGGAGTCCGTGTGACTTGGACCAGTCCCCGAGCATTGTTCGGAAGGCTCATTCGTCCTGGCACCAGTCGCGTGGAAAAAGGCGACAACAGGCGCACCTAGCAGGACAGCTAGCAGAAGCAGGACAGTAGACCTGCGAGAACAAGTTCCCAATGCGTGCACACCCACTGAGCTAACCGGTTACTAATATTGAACATTTGGTGAAAAGGTTTTTTCTAACCGGCTTGAAACGAGTACTTCTTGTTCAGCTCCTTCCAGTTCAGGAATTAACAAGACTAACTGTCCCTAATCTCAGTCGGAACCACTCATTCTCCAGCTCATCCAGTGTCACAGGCGCAATCGGACTCGGAGTGATGGTGTACGCAGCTCTTCGGACCAAGTCACTACGTCGACACAGTGACCTTGCGCAGGCTCGTGTTTGGTTGTCGAATGGGCATTGTCGCCGCCGGCTATCGAATCTTGCGAACTTCGCCGCTCGTCATTGCTCGCATATGCCGCTCTGTCGTCACTCTGAGATGGCCCCCGCAACGGTTTCCCCGTCTTGAAGGAGGTGTAGATGGAACCGAAGGAGCGACACATCGATGCCCGTCCTGAGGATAGAAACACACGTTGGTACAGTTTCCGATGGTTCTTGCCTCCGTATCGCTCCGGTGGGTGGACACCCTGGACATAGTTTTTCCCAACCTATTGCGCCACATATGCCTTTGCTGTCGTATGAGAAATCTAGAATGGTTCGCCGACGACCAAGAGCAACTCATCAGGACCTGGTATGAAGGTATGTTCAGGGTTGCTCATATTTGTCAAGCCTACTTGTGAGATAGGCAGTAATCACCAAGATGGTCTCACCATCTCTCCGAAAGACTACTCGCAGCAACTTCTTGTCGATTTTCATCTGGGCGATCTTGTGACCATATCTATCGCGAAGGAATCTCCTTGATGTCTCAATTGCCTTCTTAACATACTCTTTTCGGATGTTGCGCTGTTGTATTCGCTCCAAGGCATGTTTTGTAAAGACAATCAATGTCCCGAGACCTCAACTACCAGTTCATCTGTGTCGAGGCGAATCAGATGATTGAGATCGATGTTCCGTTGGGAGAATGCCAGTATCTCGACTCCAATCACCTCTCCCGCATCATTATAGTCAACAATCACGCCCTCTGCGATCTCCATGCTATCGGCAATCTTCCCCTCGCCAATCCGAAAATACATCACGTCTGCAACTCTATCGTACTCTGCACGCATCTGATACACAACCAGCCTTCGGGCACAAGGCGTTTTCTTGTCCAATCGATGCGGAAAACAAAATAAATTGTTCCTTCAAGAAGCAACAAGACTCCAAACATCCTGTCTTCAGAGAACAATGCCACGCGTGTCTTTCGTGCCCGAGATCTACACCGGTTCAGCAGTCGGTGTTGTTGATTCTGCAAGTTGCAAGTGTTTCGTCAGTTGCCCCTCAGCTATTCCATCGAGTTTCCGAGGCTTGTCTGGATTTGGTGCCGCCTCGTCATACCTGTTCAGGCCTCCGACAACGTTGATGTTGTCGACTCTCATCTCGACGAGGGGATAGGAGTACGCCCTATAGCCGAGAATCGCCAAGCACCGGATTACACGCGATGCGTTGACGACGCTCGCCCGCGGATAGGACGACCCCGAGCCGTCAATGCTGGCAAAGAAACTATGCTCCGCGCGTAAACGGATGTTGAATCATCTGTCATTAGCATCGACCTAGACATCGCTCCGATACATCAGCATCACTGTCTGTGTCTGACTGTCATACAGGACTGCCCGTTCTCTTCCGTGCGTCGCGGGGCTTTGTACTCTCGGCTGCCTCTGATTCGCTTGGCCGAAACAACAGTCCATCTGAACTCTTCCTTGGATCAACTCGCTCTCCGTCATCTCTATCTTCGGCCTGCTCCCGTTCCTGTTGCGCCACACGGCTCTCAATTGTGGGATATCTGTAGAGCATGAGGAAATTGCGAATGCTTGACTGGGGGGGGGAATATCAGAAGTCCCAAGAACATTCCCATCTTGAAACCAATATGATTGCCGTCTATCATCCAAGGCCAGGCTAACACAAGCAGTCCACTCACGACATACGTGACGTTCACAAGTATATCATAGGCTCGCTGGTGGGTGAGATACCTCCCCACTCGCCAGCCAGCGTCGTTCCTGAAGTGTTTCTCCCTGGCCGTGAGCGTCCCGGAGACTGACCGTTCCCCCTCAGAGACATCGACCCGATCCATCGACCGAGTACCGAATAGAAGACGCTCAATCGGTGTCTCGAGATGAAAGGCTATCAATAGAAAGACCATGGAGAGAATCGGCAACCAGAAAGCAAGTTTCACGAGGAGGAAGTCCAGCAGATTCAGTGCCCAGTCGACTTGGGTCAAACTATCAGCCCCCACGGTAACATACCGGTGTCTGGGATATGCTCAGCTCTATTGTCAGTGCTGTGATTATCAACGTTGCTACCCACACCTCAATCGACCTCTGTTCCGCGGTAACCATAATCTCGTGTCGTTCATCATATCTTCTTGACAGCTCAGATAGTGTCCTTGGCGGACTTCAGCGACCTCGCCAGATACTTCGTTGCGGCCTCATACTGCCGGTCCAGAAACTCGCTCCAGTCGTAGAACTGTGCCGCACTCCTCACGCAGAAGTCCTCGTACTCTCCCTCATCGACACAGAAGAGCACGACTCCGCTCCTCATCGCGTCAAACTTCAGACCCGGATTGGCATCGTTGAGAATGACAACGTCTACATCATCGGACCCGAGGGCCTTTGCCAGAATGGACCCGATTGCCAGCTCTTCATCCAGTCCTCTGGGCGCTGACGGGTTGACATAGATTCCAAGATCGATGTCACTGAGGGGGCCGTCGTTTCCTGTCACCACCGATCCGAAGAGAAGGATGAACCTGACAGAGTGCTGTCTCTGTAGGATGTCAGCCACCCGTGAAACGGCCTCACGGACTGCATCCTTTGTGATATGATGCCCTGGCATATCCGTTCAGCTCAACATCTCTTAGTGTTCCCATATAAAGAGTGGCGCGGGAGAACACATACACAGAGAGCAGGCTGTTCTGCGTGCCCTGTTCGGGTCTCTAGCTGATGTCGTGGAGTCTTATCCGGACCAACAGGTTTGAGTCGAAACTGCAGAGATGCTGACACAGTTGGTGACCTCCAGCGCAGCGGCACATTCCACTATTGGATACAGCTATTGGCCAATGGCGCATCCTGTGGTTGCGTCCTTTTGGCACTGAGAGGGCTGCCACGCTCGATGTCTGGTTGTGGCGATAGGATTCTGTCGTTGCTGCCCGATGCAGGGGCAAAGTGGGAGAATACAATAGCGAGGGTGCGAACCCACACACCCAGAGGAACCATTGGGATAGGTGGGATCGAGCAGATTCAAATCTGCTGCCACGTTGATGCTGTGGAGACGTATCTCCGCCAAGATATGCGAGGAATACCAGTATCTCAGGATGATCACAACATACCTGATTTCCTTCTATCCCGGATGAGAATGAGAATTGGGACTGCCAGTATTGAAAACGAAAGCAGAACAAAGTAGAGGTAGATGGGATTGTTCTCCACAGTGTCTGGTGTCATGAAATGCACGGTCAGGTCATAGATATCTGAAGAAAAGGTCCTACCGGTTGTATCATTTGCAAAGAACTGAATCATCCAGGAATTGAGTGTTGTGTTAGTCGTGGCGCCGAAATATCCCCAGAAGGTATTGTTGTTCACGAGATAGTTGAAGTGATAGTCTACCTCAGAAAAACTGTAGTCGTAGAAGGAGATTGTAGATGAATTTCCTCCCGTCCAACTCATTGTTGTGTTTTGACTCTTGCCAGACTGCGTGTAGCTAAACCACACGGTATCACTGATTGTCAGATTCAGTAGGTCGACAATGATGGCTACCACGTAGGAATAGACGAGATCAAGATGAACCGGGACGTGGATCTCTACACTCTGTTGCTCTGCTGAGATCCAATCACTCTTTCCATATGCCCTGCTGACATAGACCATACAACTCACGTTCTCAAACTCGATGTATTCCTGAGTGAAATCGTTGGCGCGCGAACGACTCTGATTGAGTACATGGTGGTTGCAATAGCTACTGGCAAAGATAATGATTGGGTGGTCAATCAAGAGCAGGCATACCGCGAACATTGCAAAGAGCAGAATGGACCTGCTCACATGCTGATGTTCCTGATTTCTCTCCACTGCTGGTCACCACGTTGACCGTGTGCGTTCAGATGCTACCTCAACTGTTGAGGTTTTTCATTCTCAATTGGATATTGGCCAATGGTACATTCGCTGGTTGCACTTTCTTGCCCGGAGACGACCACACGTTCTCTGTCTAGTTGTGCCCATCGGCTCTATGTGCGGCGTCCGAACCTGAAGCCGCATCCTGGGTAGTCCCAGAAGGATGTCTGTCGTTGCTGCTCAAGACAAGGAGCAAGGTGACAAATGCAATGAGCGAGGGTATGAATCCCCATACGAAGAGGAACCATTGGGACAGGAGGAACGATGCTAGGCCGTTTGCCAATCGACAGACCGTGCTCCATTCTCGAGGATGAACCCGGAAGAGTGTTGTGAGCCTGCCTTTGTCTGCCGAGGCGGAATCGAGTGATATCTGTGCAGCGAGTCTGATCCGTCGGGCGAACCAGACGAGAATCATTCCAGGGATTCCTAAGTACAAGAAGAGAAGAAAGCCGTCAACCTCCGGGAGAAGACCAGTGAAGAACCACTCGAGCTGCAAGCTACCACCATCCTGCAATCAGTCCTTCGAAGATAGAGACCAGAAGAAGATTGTCGGGCCGCCCCACTTGAAGATACCGGGCATCGCCGAAAGAACGGGGCACAGTTGCCTGTTTCCAGTGCAGACGTGGCCAATTCTTGGCTATGTGGGAGAAACTTCTGTTCTGTCAAGGGCCTCACGTTTCTCTCTTCGATAGTCCAGAAGCTCTCCCAAGGGCAGTAGCATCCACGGAACTGTAGCCACGAGGAGCCCGTCCAACAACTCATAGGGGTACAGAAGCACTGTCTGGACGAGGATTGCGATTGCTGGCAAGAACATCATGAGGCCAAGAACAACGTGACCAATCAATCGTTTCTCACAGAAATCGACAAATCGTTGGAATGGGTTCGTTGAATCGAAAGAGGATTTCAACCTTGTTCTTGCAACCCAAGCCAAGAGAAGACCAAATATGAAGAATGGGATCGTAAAGAGCACCGTGTAGAATGCCAAGTAGATTATCTCCGTAGAGAGTGAACCGGTTCCTAGAATGTCGAGGATGTGTTTTGCAGATTGAGTATTCTTCGCCATTATGTTCTCACTACTTCACCCATATCGTAGGCTATGCGCTCAAGAAGATCTGTGAATATCAAAGCAGCAGCCAGTGCCACTATTGGCAGCATCATAAAAAGGCTTAGTGCGAAAATGGCGTATGAGGCCAATGTGAATTCCTGAGCTATCTGTTCTAGGCCAAAGACCCTGTAGATCAAAGAGGGTAGACGTCCTGCTGCAGCATAAGTACTTGCAACAACCCCGAAA
Organism: Candidatus Thorarchaeota archaeon; assembly: GCA_029855935.1. GTDB lineage: Archaea > Asgardarchaeota > Thorarchaeia > Thorarchaeales > Thorarchaeaceae > B65-G9. The sequence continues at coordinate 28,416 of JAGSHN010000014.1, forward strand.
ATGCTTGCCGCAAATCCGACAAGCATATACCCTGCCGCGACCCGATCAATTGCTGACTCGATTACCATATGACTGAATTCAAGAATCCACATGTGCCATAGAACAAGAAGTGCTATTGCAGCTGCAGCAAAGCACAGTTGAGCAAAAGTGTTCCCTTTCTCGGCGAGAGGAGCAAGGATTCTGGCAAGAAGATATGCAGCATTGACGCCAAGCGTCAAGCTCTGTAGGTCTAGGAAGTACGGTGCGAACTTCTCGGACGAACTCTGAACCAACGCCTCCATCTCAGAGTCACTCATTGACGATTCGTCAATCAGTTGAAAAGCAAAGTCGTCAATTCCCCACATGCCGAGCAGGTCAACCCATAGCGCTATCTGAAAAGCCACTGTGGGATACGGACTGTAGTCGACAACAAAATGTACTACTGGCCACCAACCAGTCCAAAAGACACTGAGATGGTCAGGTGCATCGTTCTGTGCATTCTCAAGGAAGCTATCAAGTGCTTTGCTATCGGGTAAACGTGTGCCATCAAACTCCTGAAACTCATCCGGGTCCTGTGCGTTGGGATCGTGTCTGTTCAGGTCTGCGACGACGTTGATGTCGTGGACCCTCATCTCGACGAGGGGATACGAATAGGCTCTGTAGCCGAGGATGGCGACGTACTTGATGACTCTTGAGGCAGTCACCACGTTCGCCAGCGGATAGGACGATCCCTGTCCATCGATGCTGGCAAAGATGGCGCCCTGCGGACTGCCATCGTACTCGTCCCACCAGAGCCTCCCCGTCTTCCTGAAGGAGGAGTAGATGTAGCCTGAGGAGCGGTACGACGATGA
>JAGSHN010000019.1 GCA_029855935.1 Candidatus Thorarchaeota archaeon
ACGTGAATGTGACAGGTGACTTTCGCCTGACGTATTCCCCGCCCGTGTACTATGAAAGCGAATTCTATCTGGACATTGACCTTCACGAGGATCTGGACGGGGAGGTGCCCACTCCCAAATCAACCTGGCTGAGTCATTCTGGACGGTGGAGATTGACGGTCTACCCCACCTATTGGTTGTATCACACTTCCGACCGTCGGGACTACCCCGATTTTGAAATAGATCTTGGCTATTCGGAGATTCACGGCAGGTTGCGGGGCTGAGTGTGCGATGACTTGAGGCATCTTGAAGAGGAGTGTGGGCACTGAGGAATCCGGCGGGTCGTGAAACGGCGGAATGCAGTCCCTTCGCAACTCAAGTCCTGTGCCGACCACCCCCTCAGACTGATCGGGGGATTGCGAGGGTGAGCTATTGACGCAGTGTATCGATGGTCTGAGCGTTGCACAGGGTTGAGATGGCCTCTCTCCTCTACAGGGTGCTGTCCTCATTCTTTGGAGAGAAGATTAATACCGTTGCTGAGGCTGATATTGAGAGTGCGGGGGCGCCTGTGTGGACCTCGGCGGTGCGAGCGGTGCTGGTGTATTGTGGATGCAGAGGTATGTGAGAGGATGAGGAGGCATGCGTCGCAGGAACAAGGTGGTGGCGGTGTTGCTGGTGATCGTGGTGTGTGCCGGGTTGGCATACCCCTACGTGGACCAGAGCCTGCGCACGCGATACGTCTACGAGGTGCCCTATTCTCAGGTACCCGAGAAGGGTGAGATCTCCCTTGACCTGATGGAGATGAGCGACGCCAACGTGACGATCGGCTTTGACAACGAGACCGACCTGGCTGTCAGAGTGGTGATTGACTATTACTCCCCTCCGTCGCGTGAGCCGACTGTGGTGGCTGCGGTGCCGGGTAGTCCTGATGCACTTCTCATGGTCGAATTCGATGCTCGCGTACGTCACGTCAGTGTCGTCTTCGGCACGCGCCGGCCTGTCAATCTCAACATCGACGGCCACCACCTGAATGTCAGTATTCTACTTGACCACGGGGCGTACCTGCGGAGCTCCCTGATGAGGCTGGACTTCAGTGGAGTGCTGAACATCACTGTGACAGAGGACATCCGCATGGGGGGCGGCCGATCTGTGATCGAGACTCTCGGCCTTGAGTATGTGGCCCTTGCGGACATCTCCATTGACCTACCGGCTGATGTCTACGGTGTGCTCGGACTGTACGGTGACTACCGCATCGAGGAGAATGAGGGCTGGAGTCTATACACTGCGGGCGTGTACACCCTACTTCGCGGGGAGGGTGTTCTCGGGCTGGTGGTGCGCCTTCGCGCAGTGGGCTTTGTAAGCGCTTGGCTCTACGACTGATCATCTGACTGGGCCCGAGCGAGATGACTGCCGCGCCGGCTGTTCCTGCATTCACTCCCAAAGACTTATCAACGCCGATGCAATATGTAGATTATCAACATATAATCAACCAACATATTGTGGTGAGTGAGAGATGAACACACTGGTGTTTACAATCGTCGACTTTCTCCATAGTCTGTTCACGGCCATCTGGATTGGAGGGATGGTGGCACTGGCATTTGCGGTGCTCCCATCGATTCGGCAGTCGATGGAGATGGGCCCTGAGTCCAAGAGGCTCATAGCGGAGATCCGTGGCAGGCTCAGCAAGCTCGTATACGTGGCGTTCGTGGTGCTGATCGCGACGGGTGTCCTGATGAGCAACAGTTCACCGTTGTTTGAGGGTTTCTTCTCGCTCTCGAACCCATACTCTGCAGTCCTGACAGTCAAGCACATTCTTGTCGCAGCGATGATCGTCGTGTCATTGCTCAGGAGCGTCATCATCCCGGGGCGCAACATGCCCGAGCCGAAACGGATGAGGCTGATGATGGTTCTGCTGATCACGAACATAGTGCTCGGGTCGGCCGTGCTGTTGACGAGCGCGTATCTGAGTGCTGCCGTCAGGGAGATACTCCCTGTCTCATAGAGCGCCCGACCGTGACACGACCATCAGGCTTCTAAGGTCTGAGGACAGAGCAGTGCGCGACGCTGGCGGGTGATCCCGATGTCACACAAGAGGGACGACGAGTCGGACGAGGGGACCCCCCCGAAACAGCTGGCACCCGTTCCTGTCGTCCGCGCACTGCTTCTCACACTGATTCTGGAACACCCCGACTCCACGGGCTACGTCCTGATGAGGCGCATCAGAGAGTTCACGGGCGGCCGCGTCGAGCTCAAGACGGGAACGGTCTACTCGGAGCTCAGACGTCTTGAGGACCAGGGTCTCGTCACGACGACGCGGGAGAGCGGTGGCAGACAGCGTCGCACCTATCGAATAACTGAGCGCGGAAGGGAGGAGCTCGGGATCATTGTGGAGGAGATCCAGAGGAGAGTGAACTTTGTTCTCCGCCCGCTTGTTGAGCTCGCGACAGAACATCTGCAGCAGGATCTGTAGACAAGTGATGCATGTCAGACAGACTCTGGCATTTGGGTTGGATGAGAACACATCTCTGCGATGGCTCTCAGGATGTCAGGGTGGCTCATAACACATGAAGAGAGAAACAAGGCTCTTGAGTACGCACTTGAGATGGCGAGGGATGTCATCAGCATGAAGGCAATACAACGTTCAACGCCAGTTCGTGGGGTTGCCTGCGTGTCACCCCCGAGCCTGCAGTGTCACACAACCAGAGTCCATACAATCTCACAAACGTCCAAGTGGTTTCCCCCTGTTTTGACAGCTCGTTCTACAGCAGGAAACCGTGGCGAGATTGGTTAACACAAGAACAATCAAGGATTGAATCTCAAGCTTCTCCACAGTCCTCCGTGAGCGGTACAAGTCGATGTCTACGCTTGTCAGTTCGGTGAGTAGGGATGTTTCTGGAGCGGCTGGATGCGGCTCACAGTGGGAGATGAGTTTCGGCAGGTTTGCTGGTGTAGGTGAGCCATTCAATTCTGTCGTGCGTTCTCTTGTTGGCCGGCACGGAAATGGGTTGGGACAGTCCGGTCAGGCAATGAGAGCAGCTATGTGGTAGCAAGTCTGTGATCTTGCCTGCGTCGTGCTAGGACTACGTGCTTCCATGTTTCCAGTTGGGAAACAGCAGACAAATAACAAATAAAAGGCCGAATTGAATCGAGCTTCGCAGGGTTGACTGGAACGCGGGGAATTGTTCTGTAACCGGGGAGTGGGCATCTTGCTTTTGTCAAGGCTCGTTTCATACTCCCTATAGAACTACCTTGCGCGTAGTCGTCCATAAGGGTAGTAACAGGACGTGATAGGTACAATGAACTGGCAACGATTCATACTATTGTCTGTGATTGTGGGGCTACTCTTTGTTCCATCTGTGAAAGCGGTCGCCTCTGACACAGTGACAGATGTCTTGGATCGTAATGATGGACTTATCGACAACCGTGTCACAAGCATTGCAATTGATGAGCAAGCCTCTCTGATGTACATCGGGACACAGGAGGGCCTCAGTGTCTACAATCTGGAATCCAATTCGTTTGTGGACAATGTCACATTCTCTGATACTCCATACCGCAACTATGTCTTCGACATGTGCGTAACACCTGGCGGGGTCTACTTGGTGACAAGTGCCCTTGAGTACCCCCTCAAGTCATATTTCTGGAGGGAAGGCGGCGGTGAGTTATCGAATGTTCTTCTCCATCGTTCTACATCTGCGCCAAGCTTGACTTCTGTAGGTGTTACCGAGAATGACAGCATCTTCTGCGTGGGTACCAATGGAAACGGACTGCTTGTCTATGATACGCATTCTGCCACCGTAGCGCAGTACACAACCGCATCAGGCCTTACGTCAAACGTGGTGTGGTCAGTCCTGCGAGCAGAGGTGAATGCGGGGCATGAGTGGTTCTTCCTTGGGACCGAGAGCGGAGTTTCGATCTTCGATGCGACGTCCTCTGAGATAGTCACTGACGAGGTGCTTGGAACAATCTCTCATCTTGTTCGTGCGATGCTGTACGACGCAGGCAATCGGCGTCTGTATGTTGGCACACCGGAGGGCCTCTTCGCATACTCTCTCGATTCACACGGCACCAGTCTTGTTGATGGATTCCCACTCACTCAAGATGACGGACTGGCGAGCAGTAACGTACTATCGTTGGCAATAGATGGGGACCAGCTCTATATAGGAACCTCTAAGGGTCTACACAAGTACGATCTCACGAAGATGGACCGCACAGGCTTGTACAGACTGGATTTCAGCAATGGAATACTTGACGACGCGGTTTCTGCGCTTGCGGTTCACAAGTCGGGGTCCGCTGGCACAATCTATGCTGGCACTATCGGGGGCGGTGTGGCTGTAGTCCGCATCTCCTATGGACTGACGTGGGGTGAGTGGCTGGTCCTCTATGCCCCAGTAATTACCGTCCTATCCAGCGCGGCCGGTATTGCTACTGCGTTTTTTGAATGCAGGAGGAGGAATCGGGACTGATTCTGTAGATGGTTCTACCAGTTCGATGGCTCACGCTCGGATTTATTGTCTAGCCGCCACTCCTGAGAGAGCAGGAACCAATCTCTGCTCTCTCAGAACCCGGGCCCCTAGGCCCCGCTCCGTCATTAGGTCGTTTTCATAGGGATTCCGATGGAGGATTCGTTCTGCGAATCCCAGAGCCTGTCAATTCAAAGAAACAGAACCAGCTAAATGTGGCATCGCAATCCGTGCCGATGGGGCACGCGGTCGAGTTCCAAGTCTGTGTGGTCTTTGCGGTAGGTGGAATTCCGAGCAGGTAGGTGTGGCAATCGAGGGGTTCGCGAAACTAGACGAGAACGCCCCTCTAGGGATTGCAAACTCGAGAGAGGACTATATCTCATTGGATCACCTTTGGCTACAGGTGTGCCTTTCCGAAGCGCGATGGGACATCAATTGGTCTGGGGGATCGTGTCAAAGATTGGGTTCCCCACAAACTACTCCGCAAATTCGGACGCCATCTTGAGGGAACTCGGAGGGTTTCGCCTGAGTTACGAGGTATCAAATGCCGTACTATCTTTGCACGAGGGCCTAACTGCAGCATCGCGTCGGAAAGGGCAATCCGTTGCGGCGGTGGTCATAGCATTTGCAGCGTGTAGACAATCACAGATTGAGCAAACCGCTAATTGCTATGTCAGCTAAGACGACGGGAATGGAGATCGGAAACATCTATTGAGAGAAACTCATTCACTGGCTGGACTCTCTAGAAGGATGGCTTGGTTTCGGGAATAAAGGCGAAGCCGGACGTACGACTCCTCTACGAGGTGCAAAATGGTTATAGGATACTGACTCAAACTAGGCCATACGAACCCAGAGGGGCTATCGGGTGAAACATCGTTAGTAGAGAGTGGAGAAGGGCGTATGAAACATCTGCGCGAGCGAACCGGGAGAATGGATCGAAGGAGTTGGTTCAAAATCATCTCCGTGATCTCCTTTGCTATTGCAATTCTGACTGACATTCTACCTTTCGAACTCCCGGTATCAACTGTTCCGGATGTGAACGAAATGGTCAAGTCCAGCTTGGGCCTCCTCTTCATGTCACTTGCAGCGTGCTTCATCTTGCTCTATCTCCTTGAAACACAAGAACTACCAGCGGAGAATCTTGAAGGAATTCAAGGCCGCTCTGCAGCCGAGAAGCCTTACACTATGACGGTGGACTTTCTAGTCGGACGTTTTGATGCGCTGGAGAAGATACAGCATGACACGCGCTCTGGCGCAAGCATCTTGATGGGTGTTTTTAGTGCTATGATATTATGGCTGCTGAATTTCGGTGGTACGCTGACTTCTTTTCAGAATGCTGTCGTCAGGGCTAGTGGGGTTGCCGTGGCAATCATCTCATGGGCGATTATGCTTTCTTTCAGAATCGACAAGGTCGAATCTCCATGGGGAACATTGGGCGAGGATCTTCTTGCCACCGGTCAATCGGAAGAGGTCTTCAAAGAACAACTTTCGAAGTTGGTGGGGGAGAAATATGCGGTAGTCCGAAGGATGAAGGAAACCATTGGCTTTGCGGTGGGAGCCTTTATCGAGATTGTAGGGCTGGCCTATCTCGCGGACATGTTTGGCGACTTGACAAGGCCTTCAGTATTGCCTGTTTTCATACTGCAGGTTCTTTCCTTTATCTTTCTTATCTTTGCCCTGCTATTATTCATTCTTGTTGTCCTTAGGGAAACATCCCTTGGCTAGGCCCTCGACAGAAACGCATTCTGTTTCTGTCGTGTTTCACGGCCACTATCATTGCGTGGAATGAGGAGGACACGCCTGAGAAGATGCCAGCCGCTGAGTAGAACACCACCCAAGCCAGAAACTGCTAGTCTGGGGGGCCCGAAGACTGGCCACTTCATTTCTGTTCGCAATCTTCTGCTGACCTTTCCCTGAGAATCGGGTGCAACACCATATGGATGGTGCAATCCGCAGACAGAGTGTGCTTAGGAAAGTGGAGGACCTTTTTCAGAGTCATCCCTGGCTGACTGTCCGTGTCGTGAGTTGCGTCGCGAAAGTATTCCCAATTATAGGACAGGGAGCGTGAGCGTACCACGCAAGCATACGTCTGTTCCCCGGGGTCTTTACACACTGCTCTATGATTCGCTTGTTTTCCTCGTAACACTTTTCTTTAGTCTCTCTTGACGGTGTAACTGGGATGTGTGCACCTTGAACGACATTTCTCGTGAGATTGACCGAAGGTTCTCCCGCTGCATAAGGCGTAGAACCAAGATTGACGTATTGGACTCTCAAGTCATGTCGCGGCCATCTCCCGAGGAGATTGAAGAGCTGTTTAGACATCTTTTCCCTTGTTTTGTGGAGGTTGTGAAGCGTCTGGAATCAAAGAAGTTCTCAGCTTGGATGAAGAATCAGATCGATGAGCTCAAATCACAGTTCGAAGAAGTTGGTCTTGACCTTCTCCGTTACTATATGATGACGATTAGCCCAGAAGCTGTGTTCGGAGCACTTTCTGCCATTGGTGCAATGCAAGAGGGTGTAGAAAATCTCGTCAACGAGGAGCTCTTGGAAGATGCTAGACTCGTCAAGCGGCTACTCCTCTTGTCTTGGCTAGATCAAGCTCGACTTACTCTCGCCCAGAGAAGGATGACCTTGCTCTACGACGTGGTCACGCTTGCGAACAGTGAAATCGGACGCGACTTGAACTGGGTTGTTTCACTGGTCGCACTGAGTATTGAAGAGGTACTAATCAAAAGCAAGGCCAAAGAGTTGGGAATTAGTGTTGAAAAACGTCGTTCTGTCCCGCGAATCTGCCAAGACCTCATCAATGAAATGGAACAACGAGGCCTGAGAGTGAACAGGGAGCTTCTCCTAGCACCGGGGCACAGGAGAATACGAAACCGGGTCTTGCATGAGGGCTGGCAGCCTACAAAGGAAGAAACTGAGCAAATTGTGTCACATGTTATCCGGTTGGCACAGTACCTCGGCTCTTTTCGCACTATCATATTTGAGGTGTAGTTGGTCTAGGAATGTCGGTACTTGATGTTCACAAACCCGCAAGCAAGAGCTAGAACACGGATGTGTTCCCGTTGCCTCTATCTTCGCAATCTCCCTTCGTCCATCAATGCCCGATAGTCTATTGTCTGCATTAATTGAGGTTCTTGCCAGTTAGTACCAGAACATATGGCCGACAGCAGCTACACCGATGCCTGGCCTGCAGTTCTGAAAGACAACCACGGGGAAGACCTTGCCTCCCGGATGTTCTGCATCATCATTATATTGGAGCAACTCTGACACTATTCGATATGTCAGGTACTGATGGTCAATAGTGGCGACTGCTCTGGTGATAATCTCCGCAACGCTTCCCAACAGTCCCACCATCAGTCACCCCGCTAGCAAGCGATGAGGATGAACAGAGGTAGAGATCTCGATGGGTGAGTCGGAGGTCAAGATCTGGTACGAGACGAGCAGTGGCGAGAGGAGGTATGCGACTGCTGGCACTGTGGTCTGTGACCTGTCTGGTCTTGCCGAGCGTGGCGAGACCATCAGGATGATTGACCTGTCACCCCTCGCCTCCTGCACGGGCCTCCGCGAGCTGAGGATTGTGGGGGACAGACTTCAGAGGGTCGATCTCTCGCCTCTTGCATCCTGTCCTCAGCTTGAAACACTGGTCGTGCAGTTCAACGAGCTGACGGAGATTGATCTGAGCCCTCTGTCCCACTGCGCGAATCTCAGGGAGCTTGGCCTGCGGAGGAATAGACTGAGGTCACTCGATTTGAGCCCGCTGACTGCGTGTATGCGTCTAGAGGTTCTGTCCCTTGCCGACAACGACTTCACAGAGCCCTACCTCGATTCCATGCCTCCGCTGCCGGCTCTGAGGAGTCTTCTTGTCGGTGCTGGCAGACTGCGAGAGATTGACCTGAGTCCTGTGCCTTCAAGATGTCCGTCACTCGAGTGGTTCGGCCTTGTCGGCAGGGAGCTCGAGTCTATCGACCTCTCTCCGTTAGCGGACTGTGAGCGTCTTCGGGCGGTCTGGCTTGACAATCTGTCTGTGAGGGCGGTGGATCTGTCCCCACTGGCCAGATGCTCTCATCTCAGGGAGTTCGGTGTTTCCGACTGTCGGTTTGAGTCCCTTGACCTGGCCCCACTTGCCTCCTGCTCGCATCTCAGAGAGGTGTGGCTTGAGGACCTTCCCATAGAGCGCATTGACCTTTCCCCACTGGAAGCGTCCCACGAGATTACAGAGATTTGCATCCGCTCCTGTCCGTTGTCGCATCTCGACCTGTCACCTATCCAACATCATGATGGGCTCAGGGTGCTCGATCTTCGCGATCTGGCGGTGGATGAACTGGACATCACCCCCCTGTTCACCTGTTCCAGACTGAGGACTCTTGAGGTCGACCCGGACGCGCACCTCACGGCCAAGCGCAAGGAGGTTCTTACGGAGGGTGAGTATGACGCACTGGACACACCGACCGTATTGGAGCGACTGAGGCAGAGAGTTCCGAGAGGACTGACAGAGATTCTTGACCGCATCGTGTGGCAATGACGGGGCTCTTGAGACAGTCCCCTCTGACGCATTGGGGCAGTCTGCAGACACCAGGTATCCGTAGTCCAGCAGGTCCGGCTCGGAACTCTGAATCTGTCACCTGTTCTGCACAGGACTCCTGTGCCTCTCCTGCTATGGTGGTCGTCCAGCCTTGGCGAACAGGGCGTTTCCGCGTACTGTTTAGCTCATATGCGGGGGCCAACCCAGTCAGGTGACGAGAGAACACGAGTTTCGCATCGTGCCCGTTACTCTGTTCGTCTCTTTGAGCGAGAGCGCACTATCCCCTATGGGTTGATAGCCTCAATCCTGCTCCAGAGTCTATCGAGGACAGCCTCGTCGGTGATCAGTTTCGCAGTTCGGAAATAACTCGCAATTACCTCCAACTCTGTTGCGTGTGGTTTCCACTTTATGCGCCGTCCATCGGCATCCCGAATTCGACAGGCCTCTATGAGTTTCCGGTCGAATGGCACCGCAATGTCGTATCTCCTTGATTCACGGGATCCCTTGAAGACCCAGAATCCATTATAGCATCTCGGATTGCATTCGCCTCGCAAGACATGCGCATTGTTCCGGATCTTGCGGAGTACCGATGGTTGGGGGCGTGTCCTGATGTTGGGATACACGTTCTCAATCACAAAATGGCCTATGAAATAGAATCCTGCCCTGGCAGTATATCCGTCCTCCCAGTCTACGAGCCGTGCGTAGAACAATATCCTGTCGCCCTTTGACAGACGGGCTAGATTGGCAGCACGGGGATATTCCTCAGGATCATCGCCATAGGTGAATGTCTTAAACTCCGGATCGTTATGTGTGGCTCTGGAGAGGTATCCTTGTGGAATAAAGACCTCAGGTGGCGTTCCTGTGACAGTGACCAAGTCCTTGTACTTGATAGCCCTAGGGCAGTGCTGAGGATCTATGTGTTTCTCTGGAAATGTCACGAACTCAAATGTCCCGTCGCGGAACCGCGGGCTTCTGAGAGGACGGTGTCTTGTATTCACACCGACATTCACTATACACGTCTTGCTCACGTTGGCCCCCTCACCAAGCAACCTCTCTGCTCTCTCTCATTAATGTTTGTGCGCTATGCTCTTGAGAATACTCTGAAGACAGAGTCGAAGATATGGCCAATTCCACTCGTTTCATGGATCTCGGTACATCAGCCCTTCCTCACTGAATGTTCTCTGAAATAGGAGGGAAACGGGTGGCGGTCATCTCGCTTAGTGAAGCTCGTGACATGATGTTGGAAGCCCTAGACGCATCCTTCATATCGGTAAGCGAACATAGAACCGTGAACTAGCGATAGTCTCAGGGGTCAGTAGAGTGGCCACAAAAGAGGAAAGGACTGTTGAGAATCTCAAGGAGATTCTATCTGGGCTTGAATCGGGAGCCTCCATTGACTCGCTTCTTCGAAAGTGTCTTGAGGTCGCGGCGTTACTAGGTCTTCCTGAGGAAGAGCGTAGTTGGATTATATGCGAGATTGAAGGGTATTCTCCTGGCTCTATCACAGACAAGACATACGCAACAATCCCCTCACACTACCGGATTCCCATCTATCGATACTACAAGGCTCTCGCACGAGGTCCTAGACCTGTGCAGCTGTACGAGCCAATGGATTCGGAACTGTACGAACAGATTCGCAGAGCGAACCGGGCCATTGAACACATATTCCTCATCCACCATCCCGCCGCCTTCCTAGAGAGCACTGCCACCTCTCTTGAACTAGTCGATACCTTTGTGATAGATAGTCCACGTGGCTATGACAGGACTGTGGTCACGCTAGTGGCGGAGATGCCAGTTTCCGCTATGAGAATGATTGTGAAGTCCGTAAGGGGGAGAATTCACAGCTTCGCCATCTCTCACCTACTTCATCTTGAGTTCGGAGAGTTCTTGGTATCAATTCTCGACGAAACCAAACACTTCGTCGCATCCAAGCTGCAAACGATAGCGCCTGACCTGTTGAAAGAATTGAACGAGATGACAAGGCGATTGGAACATGGATCGGGACATGTCACCTATGCGAATATCGCTCGGGGTTGTGTAACTGTCATTCAAGTTCTGACGGACCGCTTGATCCTTGACGAAATGATTTCTGAGGGTCAGGAAAAGCCCGCCCACGACAAAACCCGGGATAAGGTGAGCATGATTCTGAAGTGGGCATGTTCAAGACTGGGCGGTCGGTTTGGTGAAGAACGCGAATTGTTGATTGAGCTTCAGGAGCACTTCTTCCTCTTCTCAAAGTCCTTGGAGCGACTTGTTCACAAGACGCGGCACAAGAGAAGCGAGTCCATAGAACGTAGGGATGCTGGCAGGCTTTTGGCCTACCTATATCTCTGGATGGCAGATTTATTGGAATTGCTGGATTTGGCAGGCTATCCTTGGAACATATTCGCTCATCTCCAATCTGAACAATAGCGTTTTGCTATTCAGTGGATATGCGTCAGTTACATCAGACCACACGCCTCTCTTCAGTTTGGCCGTGTCAATCACTCGTACTGATTCAGTCGCTTTGGTCTTGCGGCTTGATGATAAGGGACCGGAGTTTCCACCCAAAGACCGTAAGTAGTAATCCTCCGACAGCACCAACAGCCGCAGCGAACCCGGGATGGATCATATACAATGTCACGATGCAGGCACCATAGACTAGCGCGATTGCTGTGAGAGCAACTATTCCTCTTAGATGTAGGTCACCTACCGATATTGGGACCTTCGTAGTCGGTTGATCTAGATTACTGCTACTGGAACTGAGCTGTTTGTCATCCTTTCTCCGAGCCTTTGTGACCTTCACAACAAGATTACGGGTAATCTCTCGTGCCCGAATGCAGCTAATCAGCAGACAGTACCTACCATCCTCTTGGAATGTGTATGATCCGCGAAAGTAGGTCTGGTGTTTCTTGTGGAGCAATGCGTATCTTTCGTCAAAGCCATCCTCGTCGACATTCTCCTCGGGTAGCAGAAGTACGTCAAAATCGTATTCATCAATCTCTCTGACAACTATTGTTATGGTGTCGCCGGCACGTCCAGCAATTGGGAAATACCAAAAGTCCCCTGGATCCACATCTACCTCTTCGTCGACTATGTTTCCGTATTGAAGCCCACGCGTACTCACCACCACAACGGCAGCACAACTGCATCTGAGCACAAAAACTCTTCCCTGGTGCAACAGAACTCGACAATATTTCTACGGGCAACAATGGTGGGATGCCGAACTGGCCAAGAGATAGCGTCGCTATGTGTGGGATGCGCCGGCCTCTAGCTGGTCATACATGCTCAGTCCTTCCCCCAAATACGACTCGTATACATGTTGATAGACCATCTCGCATCTCATGTTATAGAGATCCGTAGAATAAGAGTCGGCAGATTGTCAAGGGCCTCCTCAATTGCTACTCTGACAGCGGCCCGCGTTCTTTGGCTCTTGCGCCAGTCAAGAACCAGCTTCTCCTCCTTGAGGATTCGGAGAAGGTTTCTTGCGATTCTCTTCACAATCTCCCGCTCTCCTCTCTTTAGTTTCGGCTCGGGCCTAGTCAATATATCGAACAGCGCGAGCTCCTCTTCCGTCAGGCCCTCCCTTATGTGGCGTTGTTATTCATAGGATTGACGCTCTGGACAAGCAGACCGCTTCAAGCAACTGAGGCAAAGTTCCGAGGGGACTGACAGAGTTCCTTGACAGTATCGTGTAGCAATGGCAGCACTCGAAACAGTTCGTGGAACACGCTTGTGGCTATGGGGTTTGTCGCCATGGATATGATTGTCCGAGATAGAATACTTGCAAAGGGTACCACAACCGGAAAATCAATCAGCTCAATAGGCCTTGGAGCGGAAACATTATGACCGCCCCTACCTTTGAAGTAGCTCTATTGCATGCCTCTGACAAGAACCAGTTCCTCCTATCAGACGGCTCATAGATAAGTGTGCAGTTATGCTTGTACGTCTGGTGTAGTATGTGATCGAACATACCTGCGGCAGACACAGTACGGAGTGGGCGCTCCGAGAAGAGTTATGAATGTCCGAGTCAGATTGATTGATTCGTTCTCCTAGCGGTCACAGTCTGATATGAGAGGTTCTCACAATGACTCCCACAGGCCAACAGCCCATAGAGTCTAGTCTTGCAATGAGAGGAGCAGCGGATGCACTCCGAGCAGTCTTGTTGGAAAATTGCGTTGAGGTCTACTCTGTTGATGTATCTGACATCGAGTTCGATCCGTATGTACAGATGAAATGTCAGAATTGTATCAACTATGGCAGCTCATATCGTTGTCCTCCTTACACTCCGAGATACCATCAAGCACGCCACATAGTGGAGCGATTCTCGAATCACTATCTTGTGCTCATGCGTGAAGACAGGTTTCAATGGATTGAAACTCAGCGAGCGAGGCACCCTGACTACTCCTACAAGCGGCTTGTCAATCTCGCATCACGGAATTGGGATGTCACGTCATACTGGAAGCACCACAGGCTGATGCTAAGTATCAGAAGATTCCTCCAACAGGCGTCAGATGGGGGATTTGTCGTGCTTGGTCCTGGAGGTGGCTGCAGACTCTGCCGAGTGTGCGCGGTACATCAAGGTGAACCGTGTCGGAGACCCACCGAAGCAATGGCTTCACCCGAGTCGTGGGGGATAGATGTCTACGGAACACTCATTGAGAATGGAATCGAGATTGAAATACCTCCGCGAAGAGTATTTACTCGCGTTGGATTTGTTGCGTCTAACGTAGTTGTGCCAGAGGCTCGAATTGCAGACGGTTCTCGTTCGGATTGCACAGCCATCGGCAAGTATTCTAGGGATGCAAAGAGTGTAGATAGACTACTTGAAGAACTCAACAAGATTCCATTTGCAGAAGTGGTTGAAGTTCAATCGCTGAATGGATGTGAGATAGATCTTACCCGATGTAGCCAATGTGATCGCAATACCACGTGGCTCTGCGATCGGAGCTTTCTTCCCTCAAGTGAATTGGAGGATTTCCTTCATAAACGCATTTGTGTGGTCGTCCAATTGTCGGGACGGCAATCATTTGGGAAGAGGATATCCTACCTCGTTGATATCTGTCATAGGTGCGGATTCTACGATGCCTTGGCCTTTTGCAGTACAGTCTGCGATATATGTGACCAGTGCAGTGAACATGGATGTATGTTGACAAGGAAAAGGACTATGAAATGGGGTAACAAACTTGCCTATCGCTGCCTTGGATATTTGGGATGGGTCTCAGGTCTGGAACAGGCCCCTCGGCGACAATCTCCCCTTGTCTTCTTGGTCATGAGTTCCTATGTAACACAGCCACAATCCCGATGAAACGCGGGTTTCCGTAAGGCGGTAGCACAACCTCTAGAACTGGCGATCTAGCCAGTAGAACCAATCAAAGTCGCTACTTTTCTCTTCATCCTCACAGATTCCCTGTTCCCCAAAGTCATCTGCGAACTCTCTTCTGATGAATTCGTACCAGCTATCATGGTTGGGAAACTGTATTGTTATGTCTCTTGGGCTTGGTGATGTGTGTTTCATCTGATATGTCCACTCGGGGTCCTGTGTTGAATCAGTAATCGTGAATATGAAGTTGAGTTTTCGATCACTAGTGGACACTGCACTCCTCAGGATTTTTGAGAACTTCGCGAATTTTCTTTTCACATATCTGTAGACCTCGCTGTGATTTGTTTCGTCATCGCCTTCCTTGAACTTGAGCTCAAATTCCACTCTCTCGGGGCTCAGGCACTTGATTTCGAGTTCTGCTTTCAAGACATTGTCTTGGAGAGTCATATAGGGTCTCGCTCGATCCCACTCCTGCATCTCGTCGAAAAGCGTCAATAGAAACGGAAAAGTCATGATTGAAAGATGGTATATGCTGTCACAGTTGTGTGACGCAATCGCGCGGAGTATGGTTCTCCTGATAAGGAATTGTCGCGCGTCCTCACGGGTAAAAAGTCTAGTGTCATCGAGAAGGAAGTCAGCCTCTAGGAAATAGACTAGATTCTTGATCAGAATGATGCAGCTCAGCACCCCGTGGTCATAATCATCCAATGCGCTCAGGAATTTCTGGTAGAACTTGTATTGTGTGTGTACTCTGAATATCCTAGAGTCATTCCTATGACTGGGTAGCTGTTCATCGCCAGCTGAGTTGTTGTCGGTATCAGGGGGTCCTTCGCGGCTGTCATAGTCTATTGTAGAGCTAATCAGTTTCAACGTATTATAGCACATATGCTGAAACATTGGTGAGAGTCCGTACTCAAGCTCGCGAACTGATATTCTCCCAAGGCGGTCAAACAACTTGCGGGCTTCTTGATTCACCTGAAAGACATTCTCCATAGCCAGTCCCAAGTCGTGGCAGAGTGCAATGATACACCACATAGCCTCCTTCTCTTCAGCCTCTA
Organism: Candidatus Thorarchaeota archaeon; assembly: GCA_029855935.1. Classification (GTDB taxonomy): domain Archaea; phylum Asgardarchaeota; class Thorarchaeia; order Thorarchaeales; family Thorarchaeaceae; genus B65-G9. The sequence continues at coordinate 15,328 of JAGSHN010000019.1, forward strand.
TCTTGAGCTCGTCATTCACAGGTCCATCAGACAGGCGCAGTTCTCCACAGTCGACACCGTCTATTCCAACTTCTTTGAGTGCAACAATTCCCAACATAAACACGCGCATTACGTGTGCTATATGATCTCGTACCCGTGTGGTGATAGGAGAAAACGATCTCTCGAAACCACCAAGAGTATCAAAGAGATTGCTCAGCCTGTTCACTCCTATAGCGAACGAGTCGTGCCAACTCTTTTCTCTAGCATCCTTGTACTTGAGGAACACTATTGCATCGCTAAGCAGGTGTTTCCATAGCCGTTTCAGACTGGCGGTCTGCTTTGTCAAGTCCTTGTCATGCAGGCCATCCACAAGTTCGTGGGTTATGTTCTTCTTCTTCTTCTCTCCCCATATTTCCGCCGAATATCTGAATCCGATGAATGCTATGTCACCAACAATGGCCTTGAATCTCTCTATCAAGTCCTCATCTGATGTGATTGTTATGGAGAACTCGCGTGCCAATTGAAACCCTCCGTCGTATCTACTGTGGCAATTGAACTGTCTTTCGATTATTGCCGGTTTTGCCTGCTATTCCACCTAAAACTCTCTGAGCAAAGCAACCCGTTTCATCGTTAGGGAGCATACTTGCAAGGCATTTTGGAAAAAACATCCTCATCCAGTCGGTTCTGAGTAGTTTCTGCAATGAAACATGTCTTACATTGACGGGGCTCATCTGTGCAGCATATTCTTTCAGGGCTTCGCAAGGCGCCACGAACCCATTCGGCTGAATGGTAATGCGGGAACCCAAGCTGCATCTCTGTTGCGTCAGAGATGGAACCAAGCTGAACGGAGCACCCAGCCTGATAAACGCTCTATCTTCCGGCGGGAGTCTGCGAACGATTTTGATAAACTCCCCGAATTCTCCCGGTGTCATCTCAAGTAGATCCCTATTGCGTTTTCCTCTGCCCTGAGGAACAAACATCAGTATACCAAGTCTGGAGAGGCCAATGTCTTTTGCCACACGAATTGTTTCACCAAGAGTATAGTAGTTCTTCTTGAGGGGCACGAAATGGCCAGTACACAGAATCCCTGCGGCACGCGCACGACGCACGGACTCGACCAAATTGTGAAAGCTTCCTCGCGTTCCGGTGATGGAATCATGGATACTCGCACTAGGACCGTGAAGGCCAAACGCAAAGCGGCTGACAAACTCTCTCCATCGCCTGAAATCATCAATCGCGATCGGGACCATTTTGGTTCTTCGAGAGTTGTATATATTGCCGGACGTATACACGACAACTTGCAGTCCTCTCGAATGGGCATATCTGGCTATAGTCTCGAAATCACTTCTTAGTATAGGCTCTCCCCCCGATATGCATACTCTGTCAGCACCGACTGCCTCGCAATCGGCTATTATTGTCAGCCACTCTTCTGTGGTGAGTTCATAAGGGTCGCAATCTCCCCCATTTGACGAACACATCAAGCAACTGAGGGGGCACTCACGAGTTATCTCCAACGTGACCTCCAGTCCCATCGCCTCCGTTTGCCGGTTCTCCCGACATCGCTCTATCGGCCGCAATACTCCCGTTGTCTGAAGCTGCCTCTCTTCATTCAGCTGGTGATTCTCTCACCCAACCCTCTGCTGTGCCACTCCACAGTTGGCCTGTTGGGTTGCTGATAATACGTGAGTTTGAAGCGTTGCCGGGCACTCCGTTTTCATTCTTGCTCCTTGTATTGTATGTAAGACTTCTCTGCTATATGATTTTTCATTGAATAGCACATGTCCTCTCATATCACCCAGTGCTGTGCGGTTGAATTTAAGGTCAGAGTCTTGCCTTGTGATTTGGGTCATTCCATTTTGCCTCTGTACACCCACTTTTTACAAGTGGGGTGAATCACAAACGAGCTTCGATCCTCGAAGTTCCTCTGACGTATCCCAACTGGCTCTCAGGTTCCACCATTGTGACCACAATGCCATTCATGCACAGAGACCTGCGTCAACTCTCTTGTAAGGCGAGAACAGGACTCAAAGACCTCAAGCGCAGAGCTGAGGGAGTCACCATTTGATTGCAACACCACGATGATCTCTCCTGCCTCTGACCCGGTAAGTGCAGGTCCCTGTTATTGACATAGCAGACTTGGCTGGGACTATCTCAGCTGCATACCCTCTCGAATGGGAGCATCAGCACCTGCGTTTGCGCTGATAGCAGGGATCTGCTATCGCCTTTTGCTTTACGTCTTTGTCCCTAGAGACAGTGACCGCTTTCCAGTTGATAAGTTCGGTACGGGAATCGGGACCCTGGATTGACTGGCGCTTGTTGACGCGGAGTGTCATTTTAGGTCCTGCTATGGTTGGCGTGTCGGTGGTATTGACAGGCGTAGCACAGCACAGTCCGAAGGCAGAGTTTATTACGTACGGCTGAGCATCACTACGTGAGCATTCTTCTTCACAAGGAATGATGCTCCAGTGTACAATTTATACAGACTAACAGTCATATTCTCATTTTTTTCTTGAGTCTATTCGTGCCCCTATCTCCGTGCACTGACATATCGCGGCAGAAGGATGATGAGAAACGCAACAAAGAGTCCGGCCGGGACCGCGATGGTGGCATGAGAGGCCCAGAAAGAGCTCCACCACTCCCAACCCCCACTAATAACGTATGTTCCAAGGCACCCACACTGAGCCTGTCTATCAATCATTCAACGCGGGTTCTCTCACGTATCGTGCGTGTGCGAACCATAGCAGGCCTGACTGTGACTCCTCGAAATGATCCCGTCGACCGACGTGTCCACAGACGCACCCCGACTCGGTCGACAGTATGATTATAGGCGCCAGTCACACACCGACGATGGAGCCGATTTGCTATGGATCCTGAAGAGCGACTTGAGACTGTCCGGAGCGCACTGCGGGGACTCGTTCAGCCCGATACGCCGGACGGTTCATTTGTGATCTTCGAGCATCCCGACTCGGGCAAGTTCGTGCAGTTCGTTTCGGTTGGAGGCGCCCTCATCTGTGACATACCTGTGCAGGAGCTCTCCGATGCTGAGGCGGCACGCCTGCGCGTGGTCCCGGGCATGTCGTTGATCGAGGCCGAAGACGGCGAGCCCGTGTCCTACCAGGCGATGTTCTCTCCCTCTGAGATTGAGGCGGCGGCAGAGCTTGTCGAGTCGGTGTTTGTGAACGTGTTTCAGATAGTCGGGGGCCTCGCATTGCGGGTGACGGGCCCCTCACAGTGACCCTACTGGTACAGCCCGCTCCACGGTTGCCAGATAATCAGGTCACTCAATCTCGGCTGGCTGCTCCTCGGAACTCTCCTGCTGCTGTCGTGACTGCTTCCATGCCTCCTCCTCGCCGACTATCTCCTGCAGCTCTGGGCTCAGGCGGCCCGTATAGAACACCTCAAGCAGGACGGCAATGATGGCCGCGAGAAGGAGGTACACGATGGGTAGCGCTGCAATGAACAACAGGCTGTGTTTCGCCCGTGTATACTGAAACAGCATCCAGATGATGGGGCCCATGACACTCCAGAGGAGCTGGCATGGAAAGATCGCGAGGAGTCCGCCTACCTCCATGAAGACCCGTCTCATCCGGACAACCTTTGAGTACTGTCTGATTGTGTACTCTGAGTATGGATGCCGTGTGATGAGCTCCGGGATGAACTCCTCTCTCAGGACCGACCATGAGTCGCCACCGAGATGGAATATGCCCAGTGTCCCGACCATAAGCGGGACCGACAGCCCGTAGGTGAGGAACCACTCCGTGGCGTCCCACGTCTGGATGAGAACGAAACACGAGATGACGACGGCAATTATGATGTGACCGAAGATGAGCAGCTTTCTCCCACGTTCCAGCGGGCGGTGTGCTGATTCTTCTCCTCTCTGCGTTTCCACATCTTCCACTGCGGACCTCTCCTGCAGCGTGTTGCATCGTTCTATGCATCGTGCTCTAATAAGATTCTAGGCGGCAAGTCCCGTTCCCTAGACTCCGGCAACAGTTCTTTGCCGAGACGCAAAGCGCTTAAATCCCAGTTTGTCCAAACATATGGATGCGTGAGCGTGCGAATATGCGGCTCACGTATCGGTTATACTCCCCCCCGACGCCTGGCAGGGGCTGCCACTGTGACCATTGAAACAGTGCTGGCTCACGCCGGGAGCGTTGGGGGGTGTTATATCTTTATCATAGCAGTAAGGGGACGGCAAATGCCTCAGCGACCTCATGCCTGTCTTTTCGTCGATGGCGGCTACATGGCCAAGGTGAACGACAACTTCGATGGTCGGATTGAGCTGAGAAGGTTTCTCGACGATCTCGTCACGATGCAGGGCTATTGGAGGAAGCGTACGTATTGGTTTGATGCTCTTCCGTGGTGCGGGAGGGGCTCTACCGAGGAGGACCGCCGACGACGTGACAATAAGCACAGGTTTCTCGACTCCCTGGCATATTTCCCGCGCACTGAGATCTATCGTGGTAGGGTTGTGAGACGGGTTCCGACCCCGGAGGGGGATGGTTCCCCCGTCTATGTTCAGAAACAGGTCGATGTGCTATTGTCTCTCAAGATGGCAGAGATTGCCTTTAGGGGCGATGTGAAGTTCATCTCTCTCATCGCTGGCGACTCCGACTTTGTTCCCGCCGTACGGCTCGCAAAGAATGCAGGCGTTGTTGTCACACTCATATTCGCCTCTATGAAGGGGGTCCTGACTCACAATGAGTTGAAGAGGGAGGCTGACGAGAGGATTGAATTGACTCCAGACCTCATTCGGCCCTACCTGATGAGGGAGAACGATGACGGCACGGTCGTGGAGTAGGACTGCAGTCAGGACCTTCAATCATCAATCATTGAACTGGGTACTGTGAACAATGTTCACAGTAGGGCAAGAGCGTCCCTCGGTCTCTTTCTGATCATCCTGAGCATCAGACGCCTCTTGACGGTCGCCATCGGCAGCAGTCCGCCGATGGATGCAGCGACAAGGTAGGCCGCATACTCATCGTCGTGGAAGAACCTGCACAATATCTCCATGTTCTTCCTGCTCTTGTAGAACATCTTGGCCATCGATGCCGAGACCCCGAGGTCCTTGAGAACGTGCCTCTTACAGAGTCGGACATACTCTCTCAGGCGTCGTGGGTCGTCCTCCTGCGCAGCCCCAACAAGTGCCTGTGACGCGTATATCCCTGACCTGATTGCGTGGACGATTCCCTCTCCCGTGAACGAGTCGACGAACCCCGCAGCGTCGCCGACGAGGAGCGTCCTGCCTCTGACGAGCGTCCTGCTGGGTCTGACCGGAAACCTCGCCGCCGACTCGGAGATGACCTCACCCTCTATGTCGTACTCAGCAGCGAACTTCTGGTACCATCCGTCATATGCCGTTCGGATGTTCTTCGCACGGTCTTGACGGCAGCATACACCGAGACTGAGGTGGCTCCGCTTTGGGAAACACCACGTGTAGCCGTGTGGGACAGCCCCGAAGTAGAGCAGAAAGATGTAGGCATCATATCCTGTCGGGTCGGCACATATCTCGTGGACCTTCTTCTCCCCGACTTCGACCTCAATCTCAATGGCGACCATTGCGGCATCGGCCTCCCACCTGTCGTAGAAGCCGAGTCGTCTTGCCACCACACCGTTGATCCCATCTGCCCCGACGAGGAATCGTCCCGTGACCTCCTCACCTCCCTTGGTTCGTACCAGGACTCGTCTGGAGTCCTGCTCGACCTCGGTGACCCTGAACTCCTCCCTCACTTCTACTCCCGCCTCTTCGGCCCTTCTGAGCAGCAGGTGGTCAAACTCCTCTCTCATGATGGTGTGTCCCGGTCTGGACCTATCCTCAGGGATGCAGTCCACGCGGATGCCCGACGGACTGAAGATGGCCAGCCCTGAGATCTTCCTGTGGACTATCCCTGATATGTCAAAGTCGAGCCTCTGACTCACCTCGTTCCTGATCGCTCCCGCACAGGGTTTCGCTCGTGGGAATCTCTCCCTGTCAAGGAGTATCACGCTCAGACCAGCCTGCGCGGCCCTTCTTGCGGCCGTGGAACCGCTGGGGCCGCCACCGACAATCACAACGTCAGCGTCTGGCATCGTCAATCTCCCCTCGCAGAAGTGTGCAGGCCGCGATAAATAGCCCACGTCCGTAGAGGAGAGTTCTCAGACGGAGATATGCTGTACTGTTTCGCCCTCTAGCCCTGAGAAACAGCGCAGGGGACACAGAAGAGAGATGAGAGAGTTTGGAGGTGAGAGGAGCCACCCCATCTCCTCCCTCCTCCGGTGGCGTGCTTATGTCTCTACCCGGTCATCTCATCTCCCTGCCATCTCGCGTAGCAGGTCCCGGATCTCGCGCAGCACTGTGAGTATCTCATCCTGAAGTGTTCCCTCAAGGCTGGGAACGGGTCTCTCAGGAGCCACCAGCTCGGTGGTAGTCGCGTACGGGGCCCTGAACTTGCGCAGCTCCTGCAGGATGAAGTCTCGCAGCTCCTCATAGAAGACGACACCCTCCAGCTTCTCCTCTGGTCCCCATTGGCTGGTACCGGAGTATCCTGCAGTCTCGATCTCCACATTGCCTATCCCGAGCAGCCGGTCGAACGGTCCCGCCCGACTTGAGATGTTTGTGATGGTCCTGAACGGTACGTGCTTCCGGGTCACATTGATTATGCCCTTCTTCACGTATATCTCTGGCATCGCCTCTCCCGACTTAGAGATGACACTGTACTCTATCGATTTGTAGTATAGCGGTATGAGGATTGTAGCTGGCACCATCCAGACTGCCATGATGACCCAGAACCACAGATTCACAAGACCGAACCAGTCATTGATGACTGCCTCAAAGTCGGCATACGTGATTGTCTCGTCGACGGTCGCGACGAGATATCCGATTCCCAACCACGAACCGATGATCAACACGTACAGTCCGACGGCGATGAGTACCATCATCAGATAGTACTTGTACATGAACCGCCGGTCCGGTCTGAACACTTTTCCACTGGTCACTGGCTCCATAGGCGGCCGTATGACAATCCCTTCCTCTTGCCCACCCATAATCTATTCTGCCTCCTTTCTCTTGTATCGAGGTACCTGCTTTGCTGCCAGCTTGTGGAACACTGCGATGGACTGTTCAGTCATCGGGAGATCGCGTTCATCGTCGCGGAGGGAGAGATTGTATTCCTCGATGATCGTGTCGAGAGTCTTCCTACATTCTGCCTCCTTCGGGCACTCTGAGCAGGGCCTCCCCGCGTAGGAGTCGTGCTTGTACCAGACGATGATGCCCAGTCTCTTGGTGAAGACGATGTACACCTGAGCATTTGCCTGATAGTCAAACCCTATGAGCAGTCCTTTGTAGTCAAGGACACTCTCAATGTCGAGTCTGTGGCTCGTCGCATGGTCCCTGAGGGCCCTCTCAATCTTCTTTCTGGCACGATTCAGCACGCGTGAAACGTACGCAGGGCTCCACGCCCATTCGCGCTGCACCCTCTCAAGGGCCCGTTCTGCACGACGCCTCTCAGCGGTACTCTCCGCTCTCTCGATGTCCTTCTCCAGTGTCTTGACTCTCTTCAGAGCCTCTCTCGCCTCCGACTCGGAGATCACTCCCCTGTCGCGCAGCCACGCGGGGTCTCTGCTGGCCTCCGCTATCTGGCTTGTACTCATCCCTCTCTGGAACTCGTTCCAGACGATTGACTCGTGTGCTGAGAGTAGGCCCATAGTTGCATCACCCTGTCAGCGCCGTCCACTCGCCGGACAGCAATCAGGTAATTCTCAACCTTCCTGTGGTAAAGATTTATAGATAAGTCTTTCGGCCCCGATGGGCCTCTGGCGGGGCAATGAGCACGGAGTCACGTATCTCGGTAGATTAATGAATAGGGAGTTGATTACGGTCTCTCTGCCATTCCTGGTGATGCGACGACCCCGGAGGACTTACCGTGAATGATCTTGGACTGGCTGTTCTGATGGTCTTCATTGCGACCTATGCGATAATCTCGACAGAGAAGGTCAACCGTACTGCAATGTCACTTCTCGGAATGGCCGTAGTGGGTGCGGTTCTCTGGGCCGGCTATCAGGCTGGCATACCGGGTGGCATATCCTTTGCCGGGATGGCCGAACACATCGATTGGTCCACAATCCTCTTCGTCACTGCAATGATGATAATCGTGGGCGTGGCGGGCGCCTCCGGGATGTTCCAGTACATCGCGCTGCGCCTGTCGCGACCCAGCGGTGGCGACCATAGGCGTCTCTTCCAGACATTCATAGGATTCACCTTCGGCATCTCGCTGTTCTTCGACACCACCTCAACAATGCTGATAATGGCGCCGCTCACGATTGAGGTCTGCAAGGCCTTGGAGATAGACTTCAAGCCATTCCTCGTCTGCGAGTCGTTGACAAGCAACTTTGCGTCAATTCCATCGATAGTGGGTGCGGTCCCGAATCTCGTCATCGCCGGCGAGACGAATATGGATGCCGGGTTTCTGTTCATAGTGTTCATGCCACTTGCCATTGTGCTGCTTGTGGTCACGCTCCCAATCATGACCTGGTGGTATCGTTCATCCTTTGGGAGGACGGAGGCATATCGTGTACAGGCTGTGTTTGACATCGATCCGAGCCACATGATACGGTCGGAGCGTGACTTCTACGCAGCGGTACTGGGAATTGGCGCTCTGGTCGTGGGCTTTGCTCTTGGTCCGTCCCTCCACGTGGAGCCCCCCATGGTGGCTCTCATTGTGGCGTCTGGTCTCCTGCTGCTCTCACACGACCGTGCGAATCGCTTTCTCCGTGAGGTCGGCTGGGACACCGTCTTCTTTCTGGTAGGCCTCTTCGGACTGGTTGTGGCGCTCGAGGTCACAGGGCTGATCGAGGAGCTCGGCGTGGCGATAGGCGGGATAATCGGCGAGAATGCCATCTTTGCGACCGTGTTCCTAGTCTGGGTGCCGGCGATGCTCTCCGCTTTCCTCGATAATCTCCCTGTGTCGGCGGTTCTGGCACCGATTGCAAGCAGGTTCTCCTACATCAGTCCCGTGCTCCCCCTTGCGCTCGTCTTTGCTGTCAACATTGGTGGCTATCTCTTCACCCCACTCGGTTCCCCCGCGAACATGGTCGCAATGGGCTTTGCTGAGAAGGAACACGACCGAATCCCGTTCAGCGAGTTCGCAAAGATTGGGACAGTCCTTGGTCTCATTCATCTGGCGATAGGCAGTCTCTGGCTCATCGGAGTGATGTTCCTGATGGGTTTCTGAGATGTCGCCTGACGAGGGAAGAGAGATGGATGGCCTAGACATCGTGGTCCGTGCGCTGGCGTTCTGAACTGGAGGCGTGGAGCGGTTGCAGCCAATCGGTGGCCCTGTTCTGCTGGTCTTCATTGGCACCTACCTCCTCATCTCAAGCGAACGGGTCAACCGCACAGCGATGGCTATGACTGGGATGGGCATCGTTGGCACCGTAATGTGGATCGCGCACGCGCTCGACTCGTCACAGGGCGCGACCTTCAGGATGCTTGTTGAGCATATCGAGTGGCACACAATCCTCTTCATCACTGCGATGATGGTCATCGTGGCAGTTGCCAGTGCATCGGGGATGTTTCAGTTCATCGCCATCACTATCGCGCGGCCGACCAGAGGTGACACGCGCCGGCTGTTTGTCGTATTCATGGTCTTTGTCTTCGCCATCTCGTTGTTCTTTGACACTGTGTCGACCATCCTCATAATCGGTCCTCTGACGATAGAGGTGTGCAAGGCGCTTGACATAGACTTCAGGCCCTTTCTCATCGCAGAGGCTGTGGTCTGCAATTTTGCGTCCATCCCCTCGATTGTCGGTGCGGTCCCGAATCTCGTCATTGCTGACAGGACCGGCATCACAGCCTCATTCCTTTTCCTCGTACTGATGCCCCTCTCCGCGATCCTGATGCTCATCTCGCTTCCCATCTTCCTGCACAGGTTCAGGGACATACTGCAGCCAGCACCTGAGGAGCTGGTCCATCAGATGATGTTAATCGACCCCGAGCTGATGATTCGTTCCCGCACGGACTTCTACATGTCCGTTGTGGGGATGGCAGCACTCGTCCTCGGCTTCACGGTGGGAACGACTGCAGGTGTCGAACCAGCTCTCATTGCCATCGTGGTGGCCTTCGTGATGCTCCTGCTGACCCGTGAACGGGTCGAGAAGATCCTCGCGCGGATTGGTTGGGGGACCGTCTTTTTCCTCATTGGTATCTTTGGTCTTGTTGCTGCTCTGGAGATCACTGGCATCATTGATGACATCGGTCGCGCCGTCGGCCAGATTGTGGGTGGCAACATCTCCTCGGCCGTGGTGTTCCTCATCTGGGTGCCAGCAGCACTCTCTGCGGTCATCGACAACATCCCCGTGTCAGTCGTTCTCGCTCCGATAGTCATACAGTTCTCCGGGCTCTCCCCTGTCCTGCCCGCCGTGTTGATATTTGCAGTCAATGTCGGAGGATATCTCCTCCCCATTGGTGCGCCCGCGAACTTGCTCGTTCTCGCCCTTGCAGAACAGGAGGGCAGGCCGATCTCACTGGGCAGTTTCGCACGTGTGGCCACAGTTCTGGCCCTGTTGCACCTTGCGGTCGGCACGGTGTGGCTGGTCCTGCTGTCCCTCTTCTTTGCATGGTGACCGTCACCAGAGTCTTTATCCATCACTGATCGTGACGGACGATACAGCCAGAGAACAGAGGTCTGAGATTCTTGCCGCGTCGAGCACGGTGTCCCTATTGTGACAGGTTGTTCCGTGTGGACAAGCTCGATGAACATGTCGTCCGCTGCAGGCAGCGCCACCTCGAGAGGAATCAGCCCCAGCAGCAACAGCAGTGGCAACGTCCTGTCGGTGGCGAGATAGTCGTGGATGGGACCAATATTGCACACTATCTCACAGCGACCGGCACGCCACGTGTGCACAACCTCGTCATCGCACAAAGGAGCCTCATCTCGGCTGGCTACACGCCCATCACGGTGGTGTCTGCCGCGCTCATCCACAGGATTGACCATCCTGACATACTGGAGGAGATGATCGCCAGCGGCGAGGTCGTAGAGTCGGGACGAGGTCAGAACGATGATCTTGTGATGATCAGACTGGCGCAGAGAAAAGGCATCGAGATAGTCACAAACGACAGGTTCCTCGACTGGCTCGACAGGTATCCCTGGCTGGCAGGCCGGCTGCGACGCTATCGGATGACTCCTCACGCTCTGATATTGCTCTGAGTCACGGCCAGTTCGAAAGCGTTAAAATCGGAGTAGTGGCGGTTGAACTGTCGAGCGGCACTTCTGCTGGCTGGCCTGATTGGTTGGTTGGTGACGCCCAATGAAGATCGATGAACTTCGCTCCAAGTACCTAGAGTTCTTCCGACAGAGAGGCCACGCGGTGATACCTTCTGCATCCCTGCTTCCTGAGAACGACCCCACAGTGCTGTTCACGACAGCTGGGATGCATCCTCTCGTACCGTTCCTGCTTGGAGAGCCGCACCCGAAGGGAAAACGTCTCACCAACTGTCAGAAGTGTATCCGGACGACTGATATCGACAGCGTGGGCGATACGGTCCATCTGACGTTCTTTGAGATGTTGGGCAACTGGAGTCTTGGCGACTACTGGAAGCGCGAGGCAATAACGTGGAGCTATGAGTTCCTGACATCGAGGGACTGGCTTGGCTTCGACCCGGAGCGTCTGTACGTCACGGTCTTTGCTGGCGATGACGACGCACCACGTGACACAGAGTCCGCAGAGATATGGAAGAGTCTCGGCATCCCCGAGGAGCGAATCTACTACCTGCCGAAGGAGGACAACTGGTGGGGTCCTGCGGGAACGACTGGTCCCTGTGGACCGTGCACTGAGATGTTCATCGAGATCGATGAGATTCCCAAGTGTGGTCCGGACTGCCGTCCTGGTTGTAGCTGTGGCCACTTCGTCGAGGTCTGGAATGATGTCTTCATGGAGTACAACAAGCGTGCCGACGGGACCTACGAGCCGCTAAAGCAACGCAATGTCGACACGGGGATGGGCGTCGAGCGTACGGCTGCGATGCTTCAGCGGGTGCCGACGGTCTATGACACGGAGGCCTTCCGTCCCCTCATTGACAAGATAAAGGAGCTGTCCCCAAGAGAGCAGTTCTCGGAGGACGATGAGGTCCTATGCAGGATAATCGCTGACCACACGAAGGCGGCCGTGATGATAATGGCTGACGACGCTCGGATATCCCCCTCGAATGTCGAACAGGGCTACGTAGTCCGGAGGCTCCTCAGAAAGGCCATTCTCAGTGCCGAGAGGCTGGGTATCGAGAGCGGTTTCCTGACGGTGCTCGCCGACATCGTCATCCAGATGTATCGTCACGTCTATGACGAGACCGAGCGCAACAGGGACTTTGTCATGCAGAATCTTGTTGACGAGGAGCGGAAGTTCAGGAAGACGCTCGGAAAGGCCCTCAGACGTCTGGAGCGAATCATTGAGACGAATGGCACAGTGACGGGCAAGGACGCTTTCCTTCTCTTCACAAGCTTTGGTCTCCCCCTAGAGATAACGCGAGAGATTGCCGAGGAGAAGGGCATCAGCATAGATATGGACGAGTTCCGACGCGAGTTCGAGCATCACAGGGAGATCTCCCGCACTGCCACACAGGGCAAGTTCAAGGGTGGTCTTGCGGACCACAGTGAGGAGATAACAAAGCTGCACACGGCAACGCATCTGCTCCAAGCGGCTCTGCGGAAGGTGCTGGGCGAGTCCGTGCGTCAGATGGGCAGCAATATCACGAGAGAGCGTCTCAGGTTCGACTTCACATTCCCACGAAAGCTGACGCCTGAGGAGATAAAGCAGGTGGAGGACCTCGTGAACGATGTGATAAGACGCGACCTGCCTGTCAAACGTGAGGTGATGCCCTATGATGAGGCCATCGCAAGCGGTGCCTTGGCATTCTTCCGTGACGTCTACGGCGATGAGGTCTCCGTCTACTCTGTTGGTGACTTCAGCAGGGAGGTCTGCGGTGGTCCTCACGTGGAGCACACTGGTGTGCTAGGTCGATTCAAGATCACCAAGCAGAAGAAGATAGGTGCCGGTCTGATGCGTATCAAGGCGGTCCTCATAGACGAGGAGGGCGGTGACACGGGGCAGCAATAGGGCCGCGCCAAGACACATACCCACGTTACCGCAGCAATATCTTTTTGTCCTATGCGTTCGTATGAACATAATGCCCCGCAATAGGATAGACTAGCCACTATCCGTCAGGGATGGTGCTGAGATGAAGAAGGAGCGCACGCTGGAGGCAGTCAGAGAGTCATGCCGCCGGCTCATTGAGCAGCTTGAGCGAGGTGCCGACTGTGATGAGCTTCTTGTTGCTCAGAGAGAGTTCGAGCAGGCAGTAGATGACGCGATGGATGCGTATCGTAGAGGCGAGATACGAGTCGACGCTGTGGCCCTGCCCGAGCTGATGTACGAGTTTGTCAAGACCGAGCTGCCAATGTTGTGCAGAGGCGACTCGGCGATGAGGACAAGGGCCCTGCAACGTGCCCGACTGTTCCTAAACACAATGGACCTTGTGGTGGCACCCGTCGAGGTGGACGGGGAGGACGGATCCGAGAGGGTAACTGGGGAGGCGGTCTCTCACTGACTCTCCTCCATCATCGTCGCGCCATCGCGTACGGCATCCCCTCGCAGATATCGCCGCTGACGAAGTCGACAACCTTCACCTCGCCGTCATCGATCTCTACCTGTGCCACTGCGTCTCGCGCCAGTGACTCGAAGTCGCCATCAGCAGGTCGTCCGTATCCCAGTGGGACGGTCATTGCAGTGATGCCATCTATGCGGATGAGATTTCGGATGTGGCTGTGGCCAGAGATGCTCAGTACCACTCTGCCGTCCCTGCGCAGGATCTCGCCTGTGCTGGTGGCGCCCATGAAGGCACTGAAGAAGTCCCATGGGAGTCGGTTCTTGTAGACGGTGAGTTCTCTGAAGGGGAGGTGGTGCGAGACATAGACCACCCATCTGACCCTCTCTGGTAGCGTCTTGAGGTCGTACTCAAGCTTGCCATTGAAGAGCTCGGTGGCCTCCCTATCGGTGAAACTCCAGTCCACATTGAATACGTCGAACCAGACAGCACCCCTGTACTCCTTGCGCCTGTACTGCTCCTCTGATATGCCCAGCTCAGGTCTTGCAAACGAGTAGTCCGACCATCCGATGCTGCCCACGAAGGCGCCCTCGCCATCGATGTACGGCTCGTCTGGCAGGTAGTGAAACCCTGTGTTCTTGCAGGCGTCGCCAATCAACCGTGCGTACTTCTCAAGCGAGCCAATCTGTTTCTCGCTCTCGAACCAGATGTCGTGATTGCCGGGGACAAAGAGTCGCACCGCATCGTCGACTGCAAGGGTTGCCAGCGCCTCCTCAAGAATACTCAGGTCATGACTCAGATCGCCCGCGATCACGAACACATCGGGTGCAATGTCCTCCACGCGGTCCTTGATGGCCATCAGGAGCGGCTCGTCCGCTCCTCCTGGGACCACATGGATGTCCGACACGGCGGCAATCTTCATTGTGAGTCACACCGTATGAGGCCAGCGTTCTTTCACTCACGTTGTCGATTATTAAGATAGCGAAGACGCCACCGCTCTGAGGTCTCTCACCAGTCATCCTGCAGGTGTGGGCATCCGCGCCACAACGACCTTGCTCGGACCAGAGGGTGCCACCCGAACCTTGATATTCCGTGTTGTATGATTGTCCCGTCACATATCTCGGGTGATGTGACTATGACCAATCGGATTGAGGCGCAGGCTCTCCCTGATGTTGACCTGTCGGCTGTCAAGACCGTCAGTGACCCTGAGCAGATTGCGGACACTTACGCACTCTACCTTGACGACGAGTCGCACTCCTTTGACGGTCGTGCCGAGCGAATACTGTTTCCGACCACTGAGGAAGAGGTCGCGACGATACTCCGTGAGGCGAATGCCTCAGGCACTCCGGTGACGGTCCAGGGTAACCGCACTGGCCTGACAGGAGCGGCCGTACCGCTTGGCGGCATTGTGATCAATCTTGAGAAGATGAACAGGCTCCTCTATATGGACTACAATGAGGAGCGTGGAATCTACACTATCGCTGCAGAGCCGGGTCTTCCTCTTGAGGACCTCGTCGATGCAGTCACCATGAAGCGTCTGGATGCACTGAGGGGCAAGGGTTCGCCTGAACAGCAGGCTGTTCTTGAGAGGTTCCTCAACGAGTCCGCAATGTACACGTTTCCAGTGGATCCCACAGAGAAGAGTGCCTTCATAGGCGGCATCACAGCGTGCAATGCCTCTGGCGCGAGGACATTCAGGTACGGGGCAGTGCGTGACTGGGTGTTCCGCATCCGTGTGGTCCTGATGAATGGCGATGTACTTGACATACGTCGTGGCGAGGTCATTGCGCAGGATGGCAAGTTCGAGATAGTGCTCAGTGATGGCGGCACAGTGACCATACCCGTTCCTTCATACACGATGCCGAACACGAAGAATGCTGCAGGCCTGTTCGCCCGACCCGATATGGACCTGATTGACCTGTTTGTTGGCTCAGAGGGCATCCTCGGAGTGATAACACTTGTTGAGCTTGGTCTGGTACCCCTCCCCGAGAACATAATGACCGTGATGGCGTTCTTCCCCTCCGAGGAGGATGCCGTGGACTTTGTCTACGAGGCACGCGCCCCCGACTCTCCCGTACAGATGGAGTTCCTCGAGTACTTTGGTCCCAACGCACTGAAGATAATCCGTGAGAAGGCCAGCGATGCTGGGATAAGGGTCCCAGCCCTGACCGACGAGACACAGGCAATAGTCTTCTTCGAGTTCGCATACACGGAGGAGGACATGGAGGAGAAGATAGTGGCCCTTGAGGAGATGCTCAACAGGCACAACTCCTCTTCCGAGTCCAGCTGGGCAGGCCTCGACCGGACGGAGCTGGAGAAGATGAAGACCGTCCGCCACTTCATCCCCGAGACGATAAACGCGACCATTGTGCAGAGAAAGCAGCAGTACCATGAGGTCCACAAGATTGGCACCGACATGGCCGTTCCCGACGAGGCCCTTCGAGACTATCTAGAGTTCTATCGTCAGGTTCTTGACGAGCAGGGGATGGAGTATGTCATCTTTGGTCATATCGGGAACAATCACCTGCACGTCAATATGATACCGCGAAACAACGAGGAGGTCCAGCAGGGCATGGACAACTACATGCTCTTCGCCAAGCGCGCTGTGGAACTCGGCGGGACAGTCGCTGCTGAACATGGTATCGGGAAGCTCAAGCGCGAGTTCCTCAAGGTGATGTACGGCGACAAGGGCATTGCCGAGATTCAGGCGGTGAAACGTGCGCTTGACCCGAAGTGGCTGCTCAATCCCGGCAACATGGTCGAGGTGCCTGCTGACGTCTCAGTGGGCTGACCTCGTCTCACGAACCACTCCGATACAGATCTCCTCCACGGTTCTCATCTTGAGGCACAGCTCCTCATCCTCCTGACAGACTCGATCCCTGTCCTTGATACCCATCCCTCTCCAGAACTCCTCGGCGACCTGCCGGAACTCTCGATGGTCAGACGAGCCTGTCCTCTCATTCTGAACACGAGGCCGCGTCTGTCTGTGCGCCTCCAGAGACTGCGTGAGCATTCTCACAAGATCATCAACCGATGCCTTTCGCACTCTTACACGACCCCAGTAGTCACACATCGCTCCTCTGCAGGGGCCTCTGACCATGACGCACCAGTTCACTGTCTCATCACTCTCTCCCGTCACTGATTGTCGTTGCTGCCGAGCGCGGAGAGCGTGGTCCTCGCTGGCCACATCTCTGCTCGAGTGACCACCTTGTGACCACTCACGCGCCCCTGCTCTGCAATGACTTCTCTTAAGATCTCAGGTGAGGATACGTCTCATCTCACATCTCACTATCGCTGGGTGGTGTCCATCCCTCTATCTTGGGGATATTGTGGACCAGCATGGCCTCCCGAGCAAGAGTAGCGAGCTTTTTCGCCTCGTCGACAGTCATATGCACTCGCGGTCCCGCCCTCGGCGCGGTCTCTCGTGTCGCCTCGATCACCGCGAGGTCAGCATCGCGGACCATCTTCTCCACACTCTCGCACATCCTCGTGTCGCCGGTGTAGGCTATCACGGTCGTGCCCACTCTGACGCGGTATCCAAGCGCTGGCATCGGGTTGTCCTGCCCGGTGGTGTTCTCCAGTCCCCAGTGCTCCACTTCGATGGCCTCAATCTTGAAGAAGTCGGTGTCGAAGCCAGTGCCACTGCCCACCTCGTGGATGAATATCCTGTAGGGGATTGTCTCCGAGTATGCCCGACGGAAGGCGGTCACGACGGCAGGGACCTCTACACACCCCGCGGGGACAAGGATGTTCAGAGGCTCCGTTCGGTGCATCATTCTCAGGAAGCCGAGCAGCGCATAGATCCCGCCCATATGGTCAAAGTGTCCGTGAGTGATGGCTATCACGTCAATGTCCTCTACAAAGTCGAGACTGCCTGCTGACAGCAGGTCCCTGAGAACACCGTCGCCAGCGTCGAGCAGCATTATCTTTCCTGTGAACTTGGATATCACGATCACCGACGAGCTGACGCCCGCCTGACTGTATCTGACCTCAACTCTCGCCTCGGGATTCTCCCACGTTCGATGCGATTCCACAGACTGAGATGTCATCTCTTCTCGCTTCTGCCAGCGTTTCCGCGGCTTATAATCGTGAGGATATGCTGTATCACTGCCGACACATCATCGGGACTTGCCCCGAACCATCCCTCTCTCATTCTCCACCTGTCCCTGTCTGCGGTGGGGAGCAAGGGCTGAGTGAGGTGGCAGCACGGACATTGATGCTACGCGCTGCCTCTCTTCTCGTCGGACTGGCTGATCTTGGACTACCCCTTGTCCTCCTTGTATCCCATCTCGGGGACTCTGGCCAGCCAGTTCATACAGCCAGCGACAACAACGGAGATCACCAGGCCTGCGGTCGTCGTGAGGAATATGTCGATGAGCGAGGGTGTCGCATAACCGAGGATCTGCAGCCACGAGAAGTACGTCCCAGCCAGCGCCATTCCCGAGGTCGCGACCTTGTTCAGTGGGACCTTGACACTGCGTGTCTGGAACACCCTCAGCTCTGTGAGAGCGGCTGCGAGCGCACCGCCCTTGTCCCTTGGAAGCCTCACCTTCTTGGAGAATCTCTTGACGGTCATCTTCGACTTGGGCCTCATCACACGTAGGGCCTGTGGGACCTTCTCGGCGAGTTGCTCAGCAAACAGTGCTCTGGCGTCCGTCTCGGTGATACCGCACTTCTTGCACGAGTCGCCCTCCTTGGGCCACTTCTTGCCACACTTTGGACAGCGCCGGTGGTCCCACAGCTGCCCCGCAATCTCCTTGACGCGTCTCTTCAGCTCCTCAGGATCGACCTTCTCGTCCTTCTTGGGACGGCGTCTGAGGACCACTTGGGCGGGGAAGACCTTTACTCCCAAGGGAGTCTCGCCACCGCGCATTCTGCGTGCTGACAGAATTCCGCGCTGGAACTCGTCGAGTGCGAACAGGAGGCCAAAGACGGACAGCACCGTAAACAGGAGCGTGAGGGCTCCGGAGACAGTCAGTAGTGATGCCAGACCTGTCTGGCCTATATGAATCACAAAGTCATCAGAGATGGTGACATTGGTGTCGGGGGTGGTGACTAGAGAGTACGTGAATGAGATGTATCCGTCGACAGTTCCGGAGAACAGACTGATGCCCCCGGCACCGAGCGCCTGCGCCAGCGAGATGCTCGTGTTGAGCAGATGGGCTGTCGTATTAGAGGGCACAGGCATATTGAAGTCGAACGGCTGGTCAATGAAGGCAATCGACAGGTAGCGCATCACCAGTTGGCCCGACTTCAGAATGATGTCCTCTCCCGTGTTGATGGTGAGATTGAGTGTCAGGGTTGCGTTGGGCGTCACCTGAATGGGTGTCGTGATGTTGGAGTCTGCCACAGATATACCGTTTATCTCGAAGAGAAACGCCAGTTCGTCGTTTCCGCTCCAGTGGGCCGGCTGGGCTCCAGCAGGGATGACAAACAGCACTGCGACCGACAGACTCAGAAGAGTGAATGACAGAAGGCTATACCTCTTTCTTCTCAGCGTGATCCTCTCCTCAGAGGTACTCGCTGCGGTATAATCTCTCTGCCCATAAATGATTGGGCGACGTACCGAGAGGTTGTCAGACTACCTGACTTCCATCGGCACGCCACAGTGTACCGGGATATCCTGATGGCCGCACTCAGCGCCCATCCAACATACGAGCTGTTCGCCCTCCACATGCATCTCCTTTCCACAATGCATTGGGACGGGCTCCTCGTGACCGCATTTGACGCACACAAGCTTTGCCATATGTTTCACCGTGTAACTTTGCGCCCCGCACCTATTGACCCTTTTGCATGAGGCATCGCTCTCTTCACTGCCGACGCTCACAGGTCCTTGGGACGGTACTTGTTCGGATCCTCCGCAAACACCTTCTCAGCCGTCTTGTGGGCACCCGGTGTGTCGAGCTCGATGTCACGCTTGGTGCTGCGGTCTGCGGACAATATCTCATGGCACACCTCGCTCTGGATGATCAGACGCTGTACCTCATTGCTGCCGGTCCAGATGATGCCCAGTCGGGCGTCACGGAACAGCCTCTCGATGGGGTAGACATCGGTGTATCCTATCCCGCCCAGTATCTGCATTGCCTCGTTCACCGCTCGGAAGCCAGCCTCTGTACAGAAGACCTTCGCCTGAGAGACCTCCTTGCGGCACCATCGACCTGTGTCGGCAACTCTTGCAGCACGGTAGACCAGCGCCCTCCCCGCATCAAGGAGCGTGGCACAGTCTGCAATCTTGAAGCTGATTCCCTCGAATCTCCTGATGGCCTTGCCGAAGGCCTCTCTCTTGTCGGCATACCTGACAGCAATCTCGAGTGCGGCCTGTCCCATCCCGAGTGGTCCTGCTGCTGATGTCAGACGTTCAGGCACCATCATCGCATTGAAGACATCTGCGCCGCCGTTCAGCTTGCCGACAAGGTTTTCCTCCGGTACTCTGACATCCTTCAGGACGATACGCGCTGCTCCCATCCCACGACAGCCAAGGAGTTCATACTCCTCCTCGACACGCACGCCGGCATCACGGTCAACCAGGAAGGCACTCAAAGACTTGTGCGGTGGGGCCTCAAAGTCCGTCTTCGCATATATCAGAAAGTAGTCGGCACCGACGCCGCCAGCGACGAATCTCTTCTCCCCGTTGATGACATACTCATCTCCGCGTCTCACTGCGGTTGTGATTGTACCGAAGAAGTCCGAGCCGCTGCGTGGCTCGGTCAGGCCCTCTGCACAGATCTTGTCCCCCCGGAGGGTTGGAAGAAGGTACTCCTCCTTCTGCCTGCGTGTACCGAACTTGTTGATGGCCTCTCCGACAATGCTGGGTAATGAGTAGGCGCAGCTCAGTGCAATGCCCAGCACGCCGACCTCCTCAACAGCCAACATCTCGGCGACCCAGCCCAGTCCGCGACCGCCGAACTCCTCTGGAAACCTCAGTCCGAGGAGGTTGGCCTCTCCTGCAGCCCTGACGAACTCGTAGGGATACTCCTTCTCGCGGCTGTCCATCTTCAGGATGAGCGACCGGTCCACCTTGTCACGGACGAAGGCGCGCACCTCGTCCCTGATGGCCTTCTCTTCTGGAGTGAGCAACTCGTCGAACAATCTTTCCACCTCGGGTCTGTTGATTCTACTCCAGAACCGTTTGGTCGCGGCAGGCAATAAGAGGTGTCACTGGTGCTTGGCGGAAGGTGATCTCTTCCTCGTTCCGTGACGGTAATACTCCCCTATGACATCGCCGCCATCAGTCATTGCTGTGAAGCAGCGCCTCAAGGGTCTCGGGCGATCCACCACTCCTCTCCACGTGAAGGGCCTCCACCGGGCAGACCATCTCACAGGCATAGCAGAGAATGCACTCCTCCTCCCTCTCAGGATCCACCACGGGGAGTCCATCATCGGTCCTGTCGACTTTGAAGACACTCACGGGACACACAGGGATACATCTCATACACCCCGTACACGAGGTCCAGTGAACACCGACTCGTGTGCCGTGGATGACTTCCCCAACGTGGTCCCTGCTGGACCATACGCTGTGACCAGCATGTGTTCCGACCGGTCTCCAAGTGCTCCTGAAGGAGCGGTCTATGGGCATTGCACGAGCGCCTCCGTCACCCCGTATCCACTGCACCAGGCCCGCAACTGGCTACTGCAATGCCTGTGTCAGAACATCTTCCACCATGAATTCTCTGTCGGTACGCCACCTGTGGTTCTCCTCGTCCAAGGTCTGTGACCATATGTAGAATATGTAGCTGTGTGTGTAGTCCATCAGGAACACGGACATCTCAGTCAGCAGCGAGTAGAGGCTCGACAGCAGTGGCGATAGATGTGATGGCTGGAGTCGGACGAACCAAAAGAGCTCATCTCCACTGACACGCATTGTGGACTCGAAGGGTATGGGACGGGCCTGCAGTCTTGACCAGAGGTCGAGCAGTTCGTCTGGATCGCCTCTCCCGACGACTATGATGTTGCTGTAGATGTCGAACGCCTCTGGGTCAAAGGCGACCCTATATCCCTCGATGCACTCCTCTCTGAGCATCCTGAGTCGTCGACTGAAGGTGGTCGGCGTGATGTCTACTCCGCGCCGTCGCAGAGCGTCTATGATCTCCACATTCTTCCGTCTGGCGTTCTTCATCAGCTCATAGAGTATCTCAAGATCCCTCTGAGTCAGCCACTCTAGTGCAACGCCCGAATCGCCCGTGGGGCTCTCCTGAGGCGGGGCCATCACGTCGGTCTGGAACCAGTTCGCCCAGTCAAAATCCCATCTCATCGACTCTGGGTCCCAGCCATCTATTTTCAGCGACGTGTAGATTGTGGGTTCGTTGGCCACCACGAACTGCGCCCTCTCGACGACTCCAGCCTGCTGCAGTAGTCTCACAAGCCCTCTGACCTGTGATGAGGTGCCGAGGGGCACTCTGAACTGCAGGAACACGCCATTGAATGCGCCATAGCATCTGCATCTGTACGCGGTGTACGGATGCACCCTGGCAACTCTCTCAAGGACTGTCGTTGCCTCCGGCCCAGTCGCCTCCAGCAGAACGTCGGTGGCCTCAAGACCGAGGTTGTGATTGTTCAGTAACGGGTTGACCGTGAAGTATCTCTTCCCTCCCTCCTCACCACTGAGAAGACGTAGCCTCCTCAGTGCTGTCGGCTTGGAGACACCAATCCTGGTTGCAAGTTCCTCGATTGTCGCCAGGGGCCTCTCCTGGAGGGCAATCAGTAGCGAGAGATACTGCGCCGTCAGGCCAGCCACCAGACTCACGGCTCCCCCCTTCACTTGGTCGACTCAGAGAGGGCCTATGGTGTGGCGGTGAACGAGAGCACCTCTGCAAGCGGAGGCCCTGGATTACCCTCTGTCGGCGGGTCGAATGCGAGTGAGTCGGCTGACCAGTATGTCGTCTGCCCGCACTCTATCTCGGTGTAGACGAGAAACCTGTACCAGCCGGGTTCGGTGATGACATTATACCATCCGACGTTGAGATGTACGTGCCTGTAGGTCCCCACAATTGTCACAATGAAGAGATAGGCATCACCAGACGGTAGGACAAGATAACAGTAGACATCCGTGAGCGTGAAACACGCCGGGCAATAGACCTCGATGAACAGGCCTGTCACGGCGTCGTCCCTCACACCATCTGCATCGAGGTCAACATACTCTCCTCTCTCTGCAATCACGTTGAACCACGTGGCCCTGCAGGAGCGTCTTCCCGCAGCACTGGCTGGGGTAACGAACGACACAGATGCCACGACAATCATGACGAGGAGCAACAGCCTTGTTGTGCGACTAATCATATGAGCAGTCACTCCGTACCACCGAATGGACGGCGACTTTTATCTCTATTGACCCTCTCTGGCCCGCCAGCCATTGGCTCATACGTTGACTGGGCCGCTGTGTATAGTTCCCTGGTCAGCTCTCCATTCTCCGCGCCACGACAACAATTGACCGATGCTGTCTCTCGTCCAGCTCCCTCCCGTCATAGCCACCGTTCCAGCTGGTGGGGGCGAGGCCCGCCTCTCTCAGTGCGGCGTTCAGTATCTCTCTGTTGAGATGCAACACACTCTGAGTGCGGACTGTGGTGGCCCACTCATCGTCCTGTCCGATGATCCCCGTCATCACAAGAGTGGACCTGCTCTCTGCTGGCCAGTGTTCGAAGAATCTGGCAAACACGACTGTACGACCGTCGGACATCTGGCCGTGGGTGAGCGGGAAGAACCTGAATCCGCTCTCCAGCACCTCCCGAGAGTTCAGAACTTGGATCACGACCCTGCCGTTCGCTGCAAGGACGCTGGCCATTCCCCGCAGTGTATCAATCACCTCGGCGCGACTAGAGAGTAGTGACAACGAATTGCCCAGGCATATCACGAGGTCTGCCCTGACGTCCATCTCTCCGACATTCCGCATGTCCATCACATTGAACTCTAGGTCGACATTGTGTTCAGAGGCAAGTTGACGGGCCTGCTCAATCATCTGTGAACTGATGTCGATGCCCACGCCACGATGGCCGTGTTCTGCAAGAGCAACAAGGTGTCTCCCGCTTCCGCAGGCGATATCGAGGACGAGGCCGTCCTCCGGCGGGAGATGCTGTAACAGAAACGGTATCTCGCGTCCGAGTCGTGCCTCCCAGTCAATAGCCCGGTCGTAGGCCAGTGCCACCTCATCAAACTCTGTCAGTGTGGTCCTCCTCCAATTCCGAACTGGTCAGGGCGAGCGTCTGGCCGCCTATACCTTGCCCTGTTTCCAGTCGCCATGGGTCCAGAGTATCCTGTGATACTCTCTCATCAGCACATCTGGCCAGCTCCCTACAGACCTCAGAAAGATGTTGGCCGTCAGCGATACGTGGTCATCGCGTGCAAAGACCTCTAACTCGGGGCACTCGAACAGCGGTGATATGTCAATTCTCCGCAACTCGTTATGGTCGAGACGTATCTCACGTAGATGTGGACAGTCAGCCAGTGGTGTCAGGTCTATGCTCCGCAGCCTGTTGTGGCTCAGGTCAATCTCCCTGAGGGCCTTGCATCGTGACAGCGGTGTGAGATCGAGTTCCGTGATGCGGTTGTACTGCAGCCACAGGCTCTCCAGCTGAGGGCAATATACGAGGGGCCACAGGTCGATGCGTGCAATATCTCTCAGTTGGAGGTTGACCCTAGTGTCGTCCCGCCCGATGAGAATCTGAGTCTCAAGACCGCTCGTGGTGACGTACCTCACACTCACACTACGGTCGTCCTGCTCGACCCCGGCAACCAGCCGCCCCTCTGGGTCGCTGTCATTCCTCTCGTGTTCTTGTTGATTGATGCGCATCAACTCATAGTCTGGACAAACAGTATATCAATCCTGTCAATCCCACTCTCAGGCTGTGTGAGCGCAACTGGGGCTCTGATGATCGTGCGGTGCCTGAGCATATCCTCTCTTCGCGTCCCTCACATCAGACTCATTCTCTCTCTCAGGTACTCGAGACCCCTCTCCAGAGTGAACAGGCGTCTGAAGTCTCCTCTCTCCTCAGCCTCTCTGATCTCCTCGATGAAGGCCTTCTCGACCTTCTCACAGAGTCTGAATCTCAACGTCTCATCGACGATATGTGCGTTGTCGGGGCTTGGATACAGGTCTGCAAGCTCAGCATAGATTCTATTCTTGATGTTCTCGACAACACGCTGTGGGTCCATCTCCTCCGGAGTGCGTGTCCAGTGGACAGCACGCCTGCGTCGCAGTCCGTCGAGTGGACGTGGTCTGGGTCCGCTGGTTCCAATCTCGTAGTCGGCACGGATGACGACTGCAGGATCGACCTCTATTGTGGAGAGGTGTGGACAGGAGAACAGCGGGGTGACGTCAAGCTCTGTCAGAGGGTTATTGATGAGATTGAGACTTGACAGTCTCTTGCATCGGATTAGTGGCCACAGGTCAATCTGAGTCAGGCTGTTGTTGGACAGGTCTAGTGACCTCAGTTCCGTGCACCTAGCTAGGGGTGCAAGATCGATACTGGTGATGTGACGGTATGAGAGGTCGATGGCTGTGATCTCAGGCTCCAGACGGAGGATGTCCTCGCCGCGCCTCGTCCTGTACCTGAGCAGAATTGTTTCCACGGTCCTCGGCCTCCTCTTGGTAGATGAATCAATTGATAATTATATCGTCTAATGTTAAGACACACTCTATAATAATCTATTGCAATGTGCTGGACGACGCGGACAACGAGACGCACCACACAGTGACGTAGCCGATATTGAACAAGTGCTCAGCACGAGGGTCTCGGTCTCAGTCGGTGCCATCTTGCCTACTCTGGGCGGACCTGGCATAATAGGGCGACATGCTGAGCATTCTTCTTCTGATGTACCAACGTACGAGCGGAATGAACCACCGACGCCACCCAAGCGATCTCCGCAGGTCCTCCAGATAGTCATCGTAGGTCCTTGTCTGATATTGTAGCAGTGCCTGTGACTCTGTGGTGTCCATAAAGTCAGTATGATAGTAGTCCTCGTCTCTATCAGGCACTATGAATGCCTCTTCCGGTAGCATGCCAATTCCCATCGCCTCAAGAGCACGCTTGATGAACTCCCTGTACGTCATCCGGCACCGTTCACCTCCTGCTATGAGGAGGACCCTGCCGACTACGTCTGCTGTAACTGCATTGGTGATGGCGAGACCCACATCACGGGGGTGCACGAACTCGACTCGCTGACTCAGTGGCACGTGAAACATCTCACTGCGCCTCGACCGGGCGAGCCAGTCATAGTCCACTGCTGGGGCCGCGCTCAGCCTCAGGACGACCCACTGTAGACCACTCTCCCTGACTAGCCGTTCAGCCTCAATCTTTGTTTCAGAGTAGACATCGACGGCCACCTGTGGATCAGTCGCCGTCTTCGGTGGTCCTCTCCCAGTGGAGTGGCCATAGGTTGCGACTGAACTTGTGTATATGAGCCTAGGGGGTTGTTCGAGATCTCGTGCCGCCTCAACGACATTTCTGGTGCCTCCAACGTTGACAGCCCTAGTCAGTTCTGGTTGCTCCTCCGACGCTGGGGGCAGGACTGCAGCAAGATGCACTATACAGTCGACATCTCTGACTGCATCTCTCACGTCCTCAGGCGATCTGATGTCGCCCCATATCACATCCACTCTGTCCAGATGCCTTAGGCGGCGGGCACGGCGCTCATTGGTCTCTGTCCGGAGATCGAAGGCCATCACGGTGTTTCCCTGCTCAAGCAGCTGCGGGACAGTGTTCTGTCCGATGTTTCCCAGTGCACCAGTCACCAGTACGCGCATACCTACACCGAGCCCAGTCTACTAATTAGTATTTCGGCGACGAAATATTGGATATCGAACAAAACGAAATGCTATTATCCGGGCCTGTGCCACTTGTTGTTCGCACCCCTTGCGATGGACGAGGTAGCGTCTGATGGCGGATGATCGTGAGCGTCTCCTCTACGAGTTTGTGGGACTTCTCAGAGAGCTCAGCAGGATGAGATCGTTCTTTGTGATTGAGGGTCTCACCCTTGAGGAGTTCATGGTCCTAGATGAGGTCTCCGAGTCGGGGCCCTGTGTGATGCGTGACATTGCCACGGCACTGTCTCTTCCCCCAAGCACCGCCACGGGGATAGTGGATCGCCTCGTGGAGAAGGACTATGTCCGGAGACGTCACTCCGACCGTGACCGCCGAAGGGTGATCGTCGAACTGACGCCAGCAGGACTCTCCGCATACAACAAGTTTCGGGACAGAGCTCTGGCTCAGGTGGAGGACTCTGTGAGACATCTGAGCAATGGCGACCTGCAGGCACTAATGAAGATAATACGCAAGATACTGGACCGTGCTGGAGAGCGGATGCAGTCCTGATGGGAGCCTTGGCCAAGGTTGAGGACGGACATTTTCTCCGACGAGATGTGTTCGTCTATCTGCCAGGACAGTCCGTACCAGAGAAAGAAAATGAGGATGGAGGCGATGAGTCTGAGACTCACCGCTCCATATACTGGGAGTCCTGTTCTACGGTACAGTCAGGGTCTCGGATGTCTCCACGTTGTCCGCGGAGTTATAGGTGTATCCCGTCTTGACGAGATTGGTCACAGTGGATGTGTACGTGCCGGTCCCGCCACGCTGATACACGAACGTCACAGTTCCATCCGTCCCCGTGTCTGCGTTACCAGTGGCATGCGAGCCATCAGGTAGTGTCATATCCAAGTAGACGGTCACGCCCGAGAGTGGCGAGCCAGTTCCGTCGTGGACTGTCACCTTGGTGTAGACATCGTACCAGACGAAGATCCAGAAGCCGCCCTTCTGATACCACATGTCGATGCTGGCGACATGCATTGTGTTGGCAGATCCTTCCTCTGTGGTCGCAGAGGCTGGATCAGACTTCTCACCCTCGTTGCCTGAGGTGTCGACCGCTGAGACCTCGTAGGTGTAGGTTGTGCCTGGGGACAGACCTGAGTCGGTGTAGGTCGTGTCCGTAGTCTCGGCAATCTTGGTGCCGTCACGGTAGACGTTGTAGTGGTCGAGGTCCGACTCGGTGTTGGCATCCCACGTCAGCTTGATCTGGGTTGACGACAGGGTCGTTGCGGTCAGGCCGGTCACCTTGGCTGGTGGGGTCGTGTCAGGGGGTGTGCTGCCACCGCCCGCAGCGTCCACTGCAGCTGGGGCGTTGACCTCACCATATCCGTACCGTTCGTCCCAGCCGGAAGGTCCGAGGTCGGTGGATGTCGTGTGGAGTATGTCCCTCACCTGGGCGGGCGTCAGGTCATGATTGGCACTCAGTATCAGTGCAACGACGCCAGCGACCATCGGACAGGCCATTGAGGTACCGCTCATCGTGTCATAGTTCTTGCTGTAACCGTACCACCAGCTGGTGAGTGTCACCGAGTAGGTGGGCATCGTGCTATATATGTCGACACCGGGAGCGACAACCTCCTGCTCAGGGCCGTAGTTGCTGAAGCTTGCGAGCTGATGGTCCTTGTCAATTGCTCCCACTGCGATGGCGTTATCGTATGCTGCAGGATAGGATATCTGGTTCTTGCCGTCATTGCCTGATGCTGCAACGACAACTATGCCGGCATTGTATGCGCGGTTGACCGCATCATTGAATGCCGAGTCGTAGCTACCACCGCCAAGGCTCATAGAGATGACGTCCATCCCGTTGTCTATCGCCCAGTCTATGCCGGCGATGATGTCACTTGTGTAGCCTGAGCCGTAGGCATCGAGTACACGGACAGCATAGATCGAGGCGTGGGGTGCAACTCCTATGACTCCCTCACCATTGTCCTCTGCCGCGACAATTCCCGCGCAGTGCGTGCCATGGCCATTTTCGTCCTTCGGGTCGTTGTCATCATCGACAAAGTCGTGACCGCCCGCGTAGACATCGTCAAGGTCGGGGTGCGTGTAGTCAATTCCGGTGTCCAGTATGGCGACCTTCACGCCACTACCATCCGGATTCCCTTGGACCACGTCGACAGCATCCTCGGCTCCGCCCCAGACCTGTTCGGCGTCCACATCGTCGACACCCCAGTCCAGGGTGTCTTGGAACAGACTGACTCTGTGGTCAATCTGGATTGACGACACGAACCACGCATGTTCGAGTGTATGGTACAGCGCCATGGGGATTCGTGCGGCCATACCGTTCAGCACACTGTATTCTTGATACACATCTATTCCCGCTATGTTGACCTCTACTCCCGGTTTGAACAGAATGACCGCGTTGACATAGCGATCAGTCTGTGGCGACCGATTAATCGCGACGAGCGCGTTGGAGAAAATGAGTACTGAGATCACCACAGCGGAGAACAGAACCGCTCTCTCTCTTCTCCTCATCTACATCACCAGTGTCCTGTGCTGCGATCAGGACATTTCCAATCTCTCATCCAATAGATGAGATGATGCAGTAATGACTAATCTGATATTTAAAGACACTGGCAAAAACTGCACGCGTCTCGAACGTCGCACAGACGCACCCAGTTGTGTTCTTAGTGAGTGGGTCAGCTCGCTGGTGGAGTCGCCCGTTCAATATCAGCGCTCCATATCGCGGAGCGGGGTCTCGACCACATACGACCGGTCGTTTCTCCAGCCACTCTCTGGGTCATAGTTCTCGTGATAGAAGAAGTACGTGTAAGAAGAGTCGAGCTGAAGCTGATAGACGTGGACATCTCTACAGTGCTCCCAGAAGAACTCGGAGATCTCAGGAGCGAATGATGGCGGTGTCATCGAGTAGAGCAGGAAGTCGTTGCCGTTGGTCACGCCCTTCATCTCGAAGGGTATGGCGCCGCTGTCGATGAACCAGTGGAAGGTCCGGGCATTGAGTTCTCCCTCTGTGTCGAACGTGCCGATGATCAGTTGCGGATACGTGAGGTCAAAGATTGTCCGGTCGTAGTAGAGGATGTCCTTAGGAGCAAAGAGCCTTCTGATTCGTTCGACGCGTCGTGAGATGGTCGTGGCATCTCTGTCATAGACCTCGGCCAGTCGAGTGAAGTTCGGATGGGCGTTGATTGTCAGTTCGCGCAACAGCTGTAGGTCGAGCAGGTCTATGGACTCAGGTGGGGTCGGCCTGTCCTCGGGTGGGCTCTTGTCAGGACAGCGCTCAAGGAACTCACTCCAGATGGACTCGACACGACTCAGACGAATCCCTATGGCTGACTTCCTCCCGTACTCGATCTCCCATCTATTGGTCTTGATGTCCCAGCGCTGGAGGTCGGCACCACGACCTGCAACGAATCTCGACTCGATGACTCTATAGTCCTCGCACGCGCCTCTCTCAACAAGAGCGTTGTACAGGTCACGTATCATGATGTCTGTCTGAGGCGGGATGTCAAACTGGGCGTACAACACAGCCTCGTCTCCAAAGGCGACGACACGATAATGGGTGTGTGGATGGACATCGCAGAGTCGTTTGAGCCTGTTCAGCTGGTCCCTTGTCTGTATCCCTAGGAAGATAATATGGTGCCTAAGCAGGCCGAGGCTACTGGGGACGTAGGCGGCCTCGACCTCCGTCTGGAGACGCTCTCCCAGTAGCGGATCGGTTATCACCCTGCTGGGACGTAGAACTCCTCTCTCACGCAGTTTCATCAGGCGGAGTCGGACTGTCTCTGGTGCGACACCCATCTTCCTTGCTATCTGTGTGTTGCTCAGTGAAGGTTCCTGTTCGAGGGCCAGCAGAATCTTGAGGTCCCTACTATCAATGTGTGTCGACGTGGAGGCCACCATTGCTCTGTCTTCCTGTCAGATGTTTCATCGGGCTTTGGAGGGGACGTTGTATTGTGCTCCTCAACGGACCCCGAATGTCGGCTTTCCGCCCTCACTTCCGCCTGGCGGGTCGAACACGTAGTGTTTGTAGTCATATGGGGTCCCAGGTGTGTAGAGTATGGCGTGGACATAGACGGTGTAGTCGCCGGACTCTGTGGCGTGATTGAAGAACAGATTCTCTATCGTCACTGTGTCATAGAATGCGAGCACGTAGACTATGTACGAGTAATTGGTCCCCGAGGGTAGCTGTAGGGTGATCAGGTAAGCGAACCGGCAGTACGGGAAGAGGCCCTCGATGTCGAACCGTGTGATCACGAGGACATCATCGGAGAACGAGTCGTGGTCGAGGTCAGTGTAGGTCGCATATGTTATCGTCACAGTGATAGTCGGCTCGGTGCTGTCAGAGGAGTCGTCGGTGGAGGCCGCATACGCGGGCTGGACTCCAAGCAGCGCGAAGACCGTGAGCACTAGCAGGCCCGCCACGAGCGCTCTTGATTTCATCCCTCTCGGCGGGGTAAGCATCTCTCTCATCTCTTGCCTCCTCTCAAGTAGGCTGCACGCTGGTATGGCAAGATGGCTATATATTGGTTTTGGGAGAAACTGCGTTGCAGCTGGCAGTGCCGTACTACTGAGGGACCGTCAGCCGTGCTTGTCGAGGAGCGGAGGGGCGGACAGTAGCCGCCTCATGTCCCCTCGGCATATGCTCTGGCGTAGGCCTCCTGTTCCTCCGTCCACTCATCTATCTCTATGCCCATCGTGTGGAGCTTCATCAGGGCGGTCTGTTGGTCCAGCTCGTGCGGGAAGTCGTAGACCCCAGGTTCCAGCTCCTTGCCGTGTCGGGAGAGCCAGAGCATCGCATTGAGCTGCCCTGCAAAGCTGAGGTCCATTACCTCACTGGGATGTCCGCTTGCTGCAACAAGATTCACTAATCGGCCCTCTGCCAGCAGATAGATGGTCCTGCCGTCCTTGAGCGTGAACTCCTCAAGAGCGTGACGCACCCTCTTTCGCGAGACACTCATTGCCACCAGATCGGGCTCGTTGATCTCCACATTGTAGTGGCCAGCATTACCGAGCACGGCGCCGTCCTTCATCAGCTTGATGTGCTCGCCTGTGATGACATCCTTCATCCCGGTCGCCGTGATGAACAGGTCGCCCTCGCGTGCAGCGTCCCTCATTGGCATCACACGGTAGCCATCCATTCGTGCCTGCAGAGCTCTGACCGGGTCGACCTCCGTCACGATGACATCAGCGCCCAGCCCTCTTGCACGCATCGCGAGGCCTCTGCCGCAGTAGCCATAGCCCGCAATCACGACGGTCTTTCCTGCAATCAGTATCTCTGAGGCCCGGAGGACCCCATCAAACGTGCTCTGTCCCGTCCCGTAGACGTTGTCGAACATGTGCTTTGTGTCAGCGTCGTTGACGGCCATTATCGGATACTTCAGTACGCCGTCCTCGGCCATCGCTCTGACCCTGATCACACCGGTCGTGGTCTCCTCGGAGCCGCCGTACAGATTCGGTATGAGATTCTGATGCTTGTTGTGCAGTGTGAAGATCAGGTCGGCGCCATCGTCAAGCGTCAGGTGCGGCTCTATCTTCAGAGTCTGGTCGATGCACCAGTAGTACTCCTCGGTGGTGAGGCCGTTCCACGCAAAGACCGAGACATCGTTTGCAGCAAGGGCGGCGGCGACCCTGTCATTCGTCGACAGGGGATTGCATCCACACCAAGCCACCTGCGCGCCCAGCTCTCGGAGGGTCTCCACCAGCACTGCTGTCTCCTTTGTCACGTGAAGACAGCCCGAGATTCTGAAGTCCCTCAGCGGCTTCTCCTTCGAGTACTTCTTCCGCAGATGCATCAGCACTGGCATATGCTTCTCAGCGTAGTCAATCAGCCTCCGGCCCTCTTCGGCCAGTGAGATGTCCTTCACCTTGTAGTCCGTCATAGTCTCATCCTGCCGTGACTCGCGGGCACAGTCATATTAGTGTTACATCACTGTCGGGAATCAATTGCACGGTGTTGTCCCGCAATGAAGCAGAAGATTACTAGCGATGAACAGAGGTTACTGTGGCTTCTCGTCCGGAACGCGAGGACGCCTCTGACCGTGGTCGCCGAACAGGTCGGTCGCGGTCGTAACTGGGTCGCACGGACGGTACGTCGTCTTGCAAGGACCGGTGTGATCCGGGCCTATACCACAGTCGTGAATCCGCTGGCGGGCCACATAGAACGCAGCACGATACTCCTTGTGAAGACGAATCCACGTGAGACTCATCTGAGTGGTGCATTGCTCAGAGTCCCAGACATCGAGTCCCTTGACGGGATCTCGGGGGAACACTCCCTGCTTGGGCTCTTCAGGTTCTCCAGCGCAACATCGTTTCGCGACTTCCTCGACCTTGTTGACAGTACGATAGCACGCAGCTCGTGGAAGACCTACTCACTCGTGCAGGTCCTCGCGACATACAAGACCAGGGGTTTTGAGGTGATGGCCCCTCCGCGAGTCAACTCGCCTCTCTCGGCCACTGACCTTGAGATACTGCGCATAGTCCGTCGTCAGACTCCCTCCCCTGAGAGACCGTTCCCGCTCTCGCAACGCGACATCGGTTCACGGCTGAGGCGACCACTGAGCCAACCGGCTGTGTCCAAGGCACTCGGGCGTCTTGAGTCAAGTGGTGTCATCCTCGGGTACTCTGTGGACATACCATTCCAGTATCTGGGCCTGCCAATCAAGTTCTTCGTGCAGATCAAGGCCTCCCCCGGGACAATTGCTGACACTGCACGCACCATTGCCGCAATCGAGGAGGTGTGGGACCTGCACAGGACGAGTGAGTCGTACAGTCTGTTTGCCACTGTCAGGACATCAAGTATCGACGACTACAATCGCTTCCTGCGCAGGCTCTATGGCGACGAGAATGTTCTCGACACTCACTCATACATCTCGCTTGAGGAGTGGCCGCTGCCTGCTCATAGTGGTTGACGCCACTTGGCTGTGAGCGCTGACGGAGGATCAACTTGGTCTTCCGTGCTCACACAGCGTGCCCCCAAGTTGGCCCATCAGTAGATGACCATGTCCTCACGACTCAGATAGGCCATCTCGAACTCGCCGGTCAGACGGAGGACATTTCGAGGGCAGGACTCGACGCACTGGTTGCACAGTGTGCATCGGTCGAAGTGACAGATTGGACGGTAGCCGGTCTTTGTCTTCACGTCCTCAGGCCGACACTCTATCATCTCAATTGCGCCGGAGGGGCATACTCTCTCGCAGATCTTGCAGCCGGTGCACTTGGCGGGCTCGGCGTACTCCCAGCGTCCTCTCAGCCCCTTGGGGATATTCAGTCCCCTCTTTGTCGCCGGATATACCACGGTGGCAGGCTTGGACACAGCACCCCTCAGCAGCTCTCTCTCCATCTTTCCGAGTCTTGGCATCTTCTCACACCACCCCCAGCATCGGGAACACGTAGACCAGCGCGACCTGTACTATGAAGAGTGACAGGATGGCAAGCGGGACCATAACCCTCCAGGCGTAGCGCACAATCTGATCGATACGCCATCGTGCGAATGCAGCCCGCATGTTCGACAGAATCACCACGACGACAGCGGACTTCAGCATGAAGACCAGCGGATAGTACACCCATCCGACCCAGGTCGTCGCAGCCAGTGTTGCAAAGTCCACTGAGAACAGCCGGAGTGGGATGAACTCAAGCAGGTACGGTCCTCCGAGAAACAGCGTCGTCGCCAGTCCTGCGCTGTACACGAGAAGGATGTCCTC
This sequence comes from Candidatus Thorarchaeota archaeon, assembly GCA_029855935.1. Classification (GTDB taxonomy): domain Archaea; phylum Asgardarchaeota; class Thorarchaeia; order Thorarchaeales; family Thorarchaeaceae; genus B65-G9. The sequence continues at coordinate 49,332 of JAGSHN010000019.1, forward strand.
AGCGAGGTGAATCAGCGCGAGCTTCTTGCCACTGTACTCGACCTGCCAGCCATGAACAATCTCAGTCTCGGCGTGGCTCACGTCGAAGGGTATGCGCTCGAGCTCGGCCTCGCTTGTGATCAGGAATATGATGAAGGGTAGCATAAGCAGCCAGACGGTCGCAGGGCTTGACCGAACGAGGGTGTTCATTATGGTGCTGACGGACAGGCTACCCGCCAGAGTGGCAGGGATGATCAGGGCGATGATGAGCGGAATCTCAAAGCTGACCAACAGCATACCCGTGCGTGCCGCCCCAGTCTGACCGAACGGGTTTGAGGAGAAGTATCCCGCGAGGATGATGAGTATTGCCACGAGGGTGCTGAGGAACAGTATCAGTATGAGGTCACCCTCAAAGCTCAGGATACCCTGAACGCCCGGCATGCTTGGGTTCACGTCCACCACTGGTAGGAACATGCAGAGGGTGAGGCTGAGAACCAGCATCACCACTGGGACTGCAGCGAATCCGCGTCCGTCGGCCTTCTCTGGCGTGAGGTCCTCCTTGCCCAGCAGCTTGAAGAAGTCCATCAGAGGCTGGAGGATTCCCCTCCATCCGGTGTGAAGCGGGCCTATTCGGTTCTGCATTCTCGCGTAGACCTTTCTGTCTACCCACTCCCAGAGGAGTGCCAGAGTTGTGATGAACAGGATTCCAGGAAAGACTAGGACCCAGAGTATCTGTAGGAGTATGTCCAGAGGCGTCGAGGCGAAGATCTGCATCTCCTCACTCCTCCCTCCTCGGGTGCATCTTGTACCATTTGTTCGCCCGGACGCGCATCACATCCAGTGGGACCAGCTCCATCGTATCGTCCTCGGCATCGACTATGACGACCCTGTCGGTGCAGCTGTAGCACGGGTCGATGGCTGCAAGGATTATCGGGGCGTCCGCGAGATAGTTTCCTCTCAGTGTGTGCGCCATCGATACCCAGTTGGCGTGAGTCGGCGCCCGCACCTTGATTCTCTCGGGCTTGTCGGTGCCGTTGGTCACCAGATAGTGAATGAGCTCTCCCCGCGGTGCCTCGTGACGTGCGAGGACCTCGTTTGGCTGAATCCGCGGACGGACGCGCTCACGGATAGGGCCGTCTGGCATGTTCTGGAGCAACCAGCGGCACATATCGATTGCCTGCAGTGTCTCGACGACTCTGACGACCGAACGGCCCGCGACATCGCATCTGTCACTGAGGACCATCTCGAAGTCGCCAGTGTCCATCATAGGTATGTAGGCCTGTGTCGGGTCATTGAATCTGACGTCAACCGGGACATTGCTCCCCCGTGCCGTGGGACCAACGGCGCCTGTTCTCTTTGCAACATCAGTCTCCAGAATTCCCACACCCGCGACGCGATCCCAGAAGGTCTTCTCATAGATGACGACATCGCGATAGTACTTCATTCGTTCCTCTAGCCTGTCGAGACCCCTCAACAGCCTCGGTACGAGTTCGTCTGGGACGTTTCTCCGTACACCGCCAACGGTGTTCATATCATGGTGAACCCTGTTACCTGAGATGCTCTCGAGCATGTCCATCACGACCTCGCGGTCGCGCCACGTGTACATGAACGCCGTGTCAAAGCCCACCTCGTGGAACGCCACGCCGAGCCAGAGGATGTGAGAGTGAATCCTATCGAGCTCCCAGATCAGTGTCCTGATGTACTTGGCCCGCTCCGGGATCTCGACCTCGGCGGCGAACTCCACGGCCTGGGCGTAGTTCCCGTTGTGAGTGGCGGAACAGATGCCACAGATGCGGGCCAACAGGTACAGGTTCTGGATGTGAGTGTTGGACTCTGCGAGCTTCTCCACGCCTCTGTGATTATAGCCGATGTTTACCTCAGCATCGACTATGTACTCACCCTCTATTGTCAGCTTGAACATCCCGGGCTCCTTCAGTGCCGGATGCTGTGGGCCTATCGGGATGGACACACGCGGTGGGATGACGACTCTCTTCTCTGTGCTGGTCACTCTACATCTCCTCCCTTGGCTTGGGTCCTGTTGTCTTCGAACGCTCCATCAGTCCACGCGGGTCGGACCAGTCCTTGCGCAGAGGATACTCGCCTCTTGGCCAGTTCTCAGGCAGTTCGCAGCGTCTCGGGTTCGGGTGGCCGACGGGGACTATTCCGAAGAGCTCCCGGATCTCGTTCTCCACGAACTCCGCGCCCGGTACGAGGTCGGTGATCGACGGATACTCTGGCCTGTCACGTGGGACGTTGACCCTGATTGTGATGGCGACTCTCTGGCTGTTCAGGAAGAAGTGATAGTTTGCCTGCAGCTCCTCTCCCAGGTCCCTGCCTGAGAGTGTGCCGAACTGCCACATATCGTGTTCCCGCTGCATGTACTGGATGAACTCTCTGAGCCTGTCCGGATGAACCCTCACGAAGACCCTCCTCGGCTGGACATGTACATAGCACTCGTCGACCACAAGGGCGTCGCCCATATCGGCAATGATCCTGTCCAGTATCTCATACTCCGTCTTGTGGGTGTCGTCGCGTGGTGCTGGGCGCCTCTCGGTCGTCTCTGCCTCTACACTGCTCATATCTCAGCCACCTCCGTCTCGATAGTGCCGCACTCTGGTGATGGTGGTGCGGGCTCCTCAAACTCGGGGGCCAGCTGTGCAGGCTCCACTCCCATCATGTCGGCCAGCACCCTCAGGAGCTGGTACGCACCGTAGGTGATTGCTGCTGGCTTAGGCGGACAGCCTGGGATGTAGGCCGTCACAGGGATTGCTTGGTCAACGCCACCGAGGACATTGTATGCCCCTCTGAACACTCCCCCACTACAGGCACACGACCCGACCGCGACCACATACTTCGGTTCGGCCATCTGCTCGTAGATTCTCTGTAGTCGTGGCTTGATCTGCTCTGTGACGGGTCCGGTGCACAGCATTATGTCAGCGTGACGCGGGCTTCCGACGAGCTTGACACCAAACCGCTCAAGGTCGAGTCGCGGCATCAGGGCGGCAATTATCTCGATGTCACAGCCGTTGCAGCTCCCACTATTGAAGTGGAACACCCACGGCGACTTCACCTTCGCCTTGTTGAAGAGTCTCTTCAGGAATCCCATGTGTGATGCCCTCCTTGTTGTTCACTCATTCTCCGGTGTATGAGACACGTAGGCTGCAGCCACAAGCGTGATGATCAGGTACACAATGACAACCAGTCCGGGGTTCGACCATGAGAGAAAGAGAACGAAGCCGATGATATCGAACAGCATAAAGTACAGGGCGTAGTTGAAGAAGTGCAGATGGAACTGCACCTTTCCACCCAAGAACGCGGGCTCTCCACAGGCGTAGGCCTCAACGGCAGCGCCTGTCCTCCGGGAGGGTGGTGCATATGCCCTCCCCATCAGGAGGAGCATCCCCGCAAAGATGAGGCTCAGTGCAACGACCAGTATGAGTCCCAGTACCAGCTCCATGCCTACCACTGTCCTGCGTGATACGGGCCGCGCGCATCAGGTCGTACTAATATGCTTGGTGGTCGAGGCGGCAGACCTGAGCCCAGTGTCAAGTCCTGCCGTACGGTCACAGCGTCTTCCGAACGGGCTCGACGCAGACAATGATATCTCTCTCCACGTAGAACACAGTACCCCTTGCTGGCGATGTCCCTCCCCCTATGGAGGCTGTTCTGCATCTCCACTCTCTAGATGCCTGCGGTAGATCTTGGCCAGCTCAATGTAGGACTTGGCCCCGACGGCAAAGGCGTTCTTTAGGGTCTCGGAGACCTCCTTGACGACCTTTCCAGGGATGCCCAACACCAGCGAGTTTGGCGGTATCACCGTGTTCTCGGTCACCACTGCTCCCGCACCGACGACACTATCATCACCGACCTTGGCCCCTGTGAGAACAATGGCGCCAATGCCCACAACACATCTGTCGCCAATCTCACACGCGTGGATGACCGCATTGTGCCCAGCGGTGACATAGTCGCCGATGTAGGCGCCATTGCCGAAGGTGGTGTGCACGGTCACATTGTCCTGTATCGAGGTGCCCTTTCCCACCCGGATCTCGTTCATATCACCGCGCAGGACGGCAAACTCCCAGATGGAGGTGTCTTCGTCGACCTCGACATCGCCAATCAGTGACGCTCTGGGCGACACGTACGCCCGTGGATGGACTCTTGGAAACTTGTCCTCGAAGCGGTACAGTCCCAACTCTCAGCACCAATCAGTTCACAGCCCAACGGTTCCTTAAGCTTATGTATTGCACCACTTCCATGTGAGGGTCGGAGTGATCTCACATTGCCGTGGACCCCGATGCACTATCCACTGGCCTACGTGCTCAGACGTGTTGACAAGCGTCTATCGCTCCCTGCGCTCACTGTCGGAGCTGTGCTGCCTGACGTCGAGGTGCCCATTCTGATTCTCTTCTTTCCGACCCTCCCCGACCATCTTGTACTGCATAGTCTGCTGGGCGCCCTGACAATCGGTGTGGCAATGGGAGTCCTCGTCACCCGTCTGTTCTATGCGCCACTGATGGGGCGGCTCTTCGCCCTAGACAGACAGCGTCTAGACCGCGAGTGTAGGCTGTCGCCAATGCTCGTCGTTTCGACGGTATTGGGCCTGCTCAGTCATCTCGGAATTGACTATCTGATGCATCCGTTCAACCCGCTCCTCTGGCCGCTGGTCGATCCCTATTCGTTGCCGGGCCCCCTTGTTGTCCTCCTCGCAGCAGACGGTGATCTCTCAATCGGCTTCTTCAATGCTGCGCTTGTGACCAACAGCCTGATGGTAATTGCGTGGCTGACCATATTGTTCGTGGAACGTGGTCCCAGGCTGTGGACTCATCTCTGGGTGGCACCACAGTCGGGCTATAGCAAGCCGCTCTCCGTGGTCACAGATGCTGAAGCCACAGTGTGAGCGAGTTCTCGGGTTGCATGCGAGGGAGTCGTCTACGAGGCCTGTGTCAAGGCTCTCTCTCCAGCCTTCATTCCCAGCTCCAGAGCCTTGAGATTAGTCTCGGCGAAACGCGGCCATCGTTGAACTATCCGGTCCTTGAGTCCCTCAATTGAGACGGCCTTGGTGATGACAGAGAAGGCACCGAGCATCACCACGTTGGTCGCCTGCTTTGTGCCGACCTCCTTGTCTGCAATCCTTGTTGCGGGTATCTTGTACACCCTGACCCCCCTCGGTAGGTCCCCCTCAATCTCCACGAGGTCCTCATCCACTATCAGGACGCCGTTCTCCTTCAGACCATCCTTGTACGACAGGTAGGCTGCCCTGCTCATCGCGATGAACACGTCGGGCTCCTGTACCTTTGGATAGTCGATCTCCTCCTCATCGTCCATCACAACCTCGCCCTTGCTCGCACCGCCTCTGGCCTCTGGACCGTAGGACTGTGTCTGCACAACGAACTTTCCGTCGTAGAGAGCTGCGGTCTCTCCCAGTATTACTGCCATCGTCACTATGCCCTGTCCGCCAAAGCCAGCTATCCTGATCTCATATCGGGTCATCGGGCCTCACTCCTTGCCTTCTCTTGGGCCTTCTTCAGGACCTCCGTGTACTCGGGCTTGTCGATATCTACAAACTCCCCACAGACAATCCTTGAGTCGTATTCGAGCTCGGCCTCGTGTGGCGGAAGTCCGTTCTGGATGTCTGCGACCTTGAGGAGGTGTCTATGCATCTCCACGCCATCACCCAGTCTGTTGCTCCTTCCGTACGATGTGGGACAGGCACCTACTATCTCAACAAATGAGAAGCCCCTCTTCGCAATGGCCTTCTCAATCGACTTGGTCGCTCTTCTCACTTGGACTGCCGTCCAGCGTGCCACAAAGGTGGCCCCCGATGAGGCCGCGAGTTTGACGAGGTTGAATGGCCATTCGATGTTTCCAATCGGCCGTGGACTGGTCTGTGTGTATCTCTCGTGTTCGGTGGTCGGACCGAACTGACCACCAGTCATCCCATAGTTGAAGTTGTTGAGGCACACGACCGTGATGTCGATGTTGCGTCTGCAGGCATGAATCAGATGATTACCACCGATTGCAGCAATGTCGCCGTCACCTGAGACCACTATCACCTCAAGCTCTGGATTGGCTATCTTGACGCCCTCCGCAAATGCGATTGGGCGGCCGTGCGTTGTGTGGAACGTCCCGGTCTTGAAGTATCCCGAGACGCGTCCCGTGCAACCTATGCCTGAGACTATCACGACCTTGTTGAAGTCTATTCCGAGATTCTCTATGGCCCGGGCGACCATACCGGTCACTATTCCGATCGAGCAGCCGGGACAGTAGATCCATGGCAGCCTGTCGGTACGCATGTACTTGGCCAGCGGATGTACGAGAGTGTCAGACTCTGTAGTCACTGTGTAACGACCTCCCTTATCTTCTGCAGTATCTCCTGTGGCAGCTGTGGGGTCCCCACGGGCTTCCTCATCATATGCACGGGGGTAGTCCCTGCGCTTGCTCGTACCATATGATAGAGCTGGCCCATGTTCTGCTCAGCCACAACTATATGACGCACCTCGCTTGCAAGGTCCATTATGGCCCGCTCTGGGAACGGCCATATGGTCTTGAGCCTGAGCAGTCCTGCCTTGAGCCCCTGCCTACGCGCCTCACGAATGGCCCTCTTTGCGCTGCGTGATGGAGTACCGTATGCTATGATTGCGACATCAGCGTCGTCGAGTTGGAATCTCTCCATCTCCACGATCTTGTCGACATTCCTGAGTATCTTCTCGTTGAGCCTAGTGATCAGCTCCATCTGAACGTCGTCCTTGTCCGACGGATAGCCTCTCCAGTCGTGAGTGAGACCTGTGGCGTAGAACTGATACCCCGACCCGAAGGTCGCCATTGGTGGGACGAGGTCTTCGTCTGGCTTGAAGGGAAGGTACTCCTCCGGTGGCACTGTGGGCCGTTTGCGATCTACAATCTCAAGGTCCTTCTCATCCGGGATGACGAGTTTCTCTCGCATATGACCAACGGTCTCGTCCGCGAGGACAAAGACTGGCACCCGGTATTGTTCAGCAAGATTGAACGCCCTGACTGTCTGGTCGAACATCTCCTGCACAGATGCGGGCGTGAGAGCAATGATCTGGTAGTCTCCGTGGCTCCCCCACTTGGCCTGCATCACATCGCCCTGCTGCCCTCTCGTCGGCTGTCCAGTGCTCGGACCGCCTCTCATTATATTGACGAGGACGAGTGGTGTCTCGGTCATCACAGCAAGCCCGATGGCCTCCATCATCAGGCTGACACCCGGTCCTGAAGTGGCAGTCATCGCCTTTGTTCCTGCCCAAGACGCACCAATCACACTGGTTATCGACGCAATCTCATCTTCATACTGGACATAGGCGCCACCGACCTGTGGCATCCGGATTGCCATCCACTCCGCAATCTCCGTTGCTGGCGTGATGGGATATCCTCCGAAGTACCTACAGCCAGCACTCAGCGCGCCCTCCGCACAGGCGACATCGCCCATTGTGAACATCACCCGCTCTGGCAACTACTCGTCCTCCTCCTTCTCTCTCTTTGCACGCTCCTGCTCGAACTCCGGGATCAGTGTCCCCTCCTGAAGCGTTCCCTTCTCGTATGCCTCTCGTGCCTTCTCTCTCTCTGTCAAGAAGATCGCCATATCCGGGCATATTCTCTCACAGAACTCGCAGTTCACACACGCATCAATGTCGCACGCCGTGACGGGATGGTACCCCTTCCGGTTGTACTTGCTCATATCGAGACACAGCACATTCTTCGGGCAGAACTCAACGCAGAGGCCGCACTGCTTGCACTGCTCTTGGAGAATGACCAGAACCTTCTCTCTCTTTCTGGCCGGTCTTGGTACTATTGGTCTGCGGACGGTTGACATCGCTGACTACTCCTTGCCCAACGCGTCATCGGCGGTGATGCGGAGCGTTGACCGATGGTCTTCTCCATCGGCGACCCTCGCAGAATCCCACCGCTATAAGAGCATTACCTTGTTGGCCTGTCCTCTTCCTGTTGGAAACAGCCACAGTTAAGTTCACGTATTGTATCACCTGCACGCACAGACAGAGAACGAGGTGGACTGTGCGTCTTGCCCGACGAAGAGATTGACGAGAAAGAGCTCGCAAAGGCGCTTAAGGGCAAGACGCTACAGGTATACTGGTATATGCTACGTCATCCCGAGCCGCTGACCGCCAGAGAGATTCAGCGTGGCACACGCCTGTCTAGTCCCTCCTTGTCAATGCATCATCTAGAACGTCTGCGTGCGCTCGGACTTGTGGACAAGAACGTCCACGGGGAGTATACGGTCAGGCGTGATGTGCGTGTTGGAGTGCTGAAGCTCTTTGTTGGTCGTGGTCGTCTGATGGTCCCCCGCTTTCTCTTCTATGCCACCTTCTTCTCATCGATAACCGCCGCACTGCTCACTGTCATCATACTCACGTGGAGCATCGCCGAGTGGGTCGCTGCCACCTTTGTGGCGCTGGAGATCCTGACGTGCCTCATACTGTGGACCGAGGCATTTCGCATATGGAGAGAACAACCTTTTCCGGAGGGTGAGGATTGAGTACTACGGTTAGAACTATCTGTCTTCTGACACACCGTTATGGTGTGAACATAAGACAGGGCATATTCCGTCTGAGGCGCAGCAGACGCATTGCACCGCTTATGGTGCTGATGCTGTCCATCGCACTGGCCAGTGCACTTGCCGTCCCGCTGGCCACAGAGACCACGACGGTGTCTTCTACAGCTCCGGTGAGAGAGGTGATGGGGGCTGCTGGCACCCCGAATGTCACACTCACCTATAACTCTCTGTGGAATCAGACAGAGTCGCCAGTCCACTCTGGTGATCGCATCGAGGGTGACCATATTGTCCTATTTGCTCGCTGGAGCCCTGCTTCTTCTGTCAACTCCTCAACGATTGAGGTCAATGCGACAGTCGTTCCAACGGTGATATGCGCGACGAACGACTCTGCGGTCGTGTCCGTAGACACGCGGGCGCTGGGAAACAACTTCACCTGCACGATCAATATGACCGCTCATTTGGCGAATGGGTCCGTCGTATACCAGCTTGTGGAGGACGTCTTCCTTGGGAACTTCTTCACCCCGCACGTGACAGTGGTCACTCCCAACGGTGGTGAGGTATGGACCGGTGTCAACAACATCACGTGGGTCGCGTGGGACAACAACACCGAGGAGACACTGACCTTCGAGGTGCTGCTCTCATCTGATGGCGGCAAGACCTTCGAGTTGATAGCAAGCAAGATAACGGTCACTTGGTACGAATGGAACTGCACTCCCTTCTATCATCTCGACACCTATATGGTCAAGGTGCGAGTGACCGACGGGATCTACTGGTCAGAGGACACATCTGATGGCCTCTTTTCGGCAGGTGAGGTGCCTGTTCCGACAACAACCACCACTACCACCACTACCACCACGACAACCAGTACAACGCCCACGACGAGTACTACCACAACAACCACTGCGCCAATTACTGAGCCTGCCATCATGTTCCTCGCTGCCGTGATGATCGTCGCCTCAGTCTTTGCTGTGGCCGCATACTACTCCGCCCGCCAGTGGATGTGACACTCTGACAGGCTGACAGATGGTCATCCACGTGGACGAAGATGCTACACAAGGCAACACTAGGTCATAGGCGATGGCATCTCATTGGCCAAGGATGCGGCTGAGGAGGTCCTCGGTACTGATGACATGCTTGTGTAGACCCAGCTGTTCTGGCTCAAGGCCGAGCGCCAGCCCCAGAAGCTGTGTATAGTAGAGCACCGGCAGGTTGTACCTGTTCTCGCCGAGTTCCTTGTTGAGCTGCAGTTGTGAGAACTCGAACTGTAGATGACAGAAGGAACACACGTTGATGACAGCGTCTACTCCCGCAGCCATCATATTGTCGAGCTTCTCTCTGGCGATGTCAACGCTCACGGGCGCATTGCTCCCACGGACGCCGCCGCCCGCACCACAGCACATGAACTTGTCCCGGTACTGCACACTCTCTGCACCGGTCGCCTCCACGAGTTCATCAAGGAACCTGTGCCTCTGAGTTCTTCTCCAAGGCCTGTTCTTGCTCGGTTTGAGCAGATGACACCCATAGTGGACCGCCACTCTGAGGCCCCTCAGTGGTCGCTTGACGAGTTCCCGTATTCTGTCCAGCCCGACGTCGAAGTAGATTACCTCGATGAGATGTCGGGCATCCACGTTCCCGGTGAACTTGATACCAAGCCCCTTGAAGACCCTCTGAACCTCTGCGAGCCGTTCAGGATGCTCGTGCAGCTCTGCAAGGGTTTCCTTGAATGTGCCATAGCACCCGTTGCAGCCAGTGATGATGTCGTGTCCGGCCTGCTCGGCAAGGGCGAGATTCCGGGAGGCCAGAGCAAGCCAGGTCGGCTCGTCAAACGACCTGATTACACCGGGTGCAGGGCAGCAACTGGCCCCTTGGAGATCCTCGAGCTCAATGCCAATGCGTGGCAGGACCTCCCTGATACTCTTCTCCACGTTTGGAAAACGATTCGGCATCACGCAGCCGAGAAAGAATGAATACGTTCTGCTCTCAGTCATTGACCGGACTCCTCCGTGCTCTCAATGAGGTCGATAAAGCCGGTCCTCCGCATTATCTCCTGGACCTGTTCCAGAGCCTCCCCGCTGGAGTGTGTCGTCGGCGGAATCTCCTGAAGCCCGAGCTCCCTGCGCATCTCCCGGTTCGCGTCGTCAAGTGGTACTGCGTGTCCGGTCTTGATCAGCTTCCGCGACGCCTTTCTGTGCTGAGGCAGCATAAAGCCCTCCTCCACGGCCATGTTCCTCATTATGATGATTGCATCAGTCACCTTGATCTGTCGCGGACAGCGTTCGAGGCATGTGAGGCACGTTGCGCACAGCCACAGATCGGGGGACGTGAGCACCTCCTCTTTCAGTCCGAGAAGTGCCTTCCTGATTATCTCCCGCGTTCTGAAGGCCGTTCTTCTGCCGCTGGGACAGACACTGGAACACGTGCCGCACTGAATACAGGTACGTATCCTATCAGCCCCAGCCTCAACAAGGGTGTCCACAAACTTCGGGTCAATGTCCTCATCATCAATGATATCGCGGACAATAGTGGAGTCGGTCATCAGGAACCCTCAACGCTTGTACTGGCGTGGAAGCGCGGCTATCAAGACGATATAAGCCTTCAGTACGGAAGTGCTGTTCTGATGCTCACTCGATATCGTACTCTGCGTCCGACAGTAGACCCACATTTCCCACTCGGACGTTTGTCAGACCCGCCTCTCTTGCCACCTCGGCGGCTCTTCTTGCGTGCCTTCTGCTGGTCCTTGGAAGATCTGTCATATGGTGGTGTGGGGTGAAGCCCAGCAGGGCTGTAGGAATGGTTGGATCGCAGGATGCAATGAACTGGCACAGCTGGCGGACCTCGTGAAGACCGACGTAGCCCGGCACAAGCAGAATACTGGCCACTAGAAACTCGCCATCCCTGTTCCTTCCTCTTCCGGCGAGCGTTCTGAAGTTCTTGAGGACCAAGTCATTTCTGACGCCTGTGAGGGCGGTGTATATCTGCGGGGAGAATGCCTTGAGGTCGAACTTGATGGTCCCTCCAGTAGACTCCACCATATCTGCGATTCTGTCGAGCCACTTGAAGGAGATGTTTCCATTGGTCTCGTAGCAGACCCGGACGAGTCGCTCCTCGTTTAGGAGGCGGGCGGTCTCCAGTGAGTGGGCTGCGTTGCACGCAGGGTCGCCCCCAAAGAAGCAGACGCAGGCTGTGGCGGTGTCTGACACAGCGGCCAGTCCAGCAGCGGTCATCCGAGGTCGCCCTGTGACCATCATCTCCTTGTACGACTCGTTCTGACAGAAGAGGCAGTCGGAGTTGCACGAGCCGTAGAAGACTGCCAGATTCTTGAGACGTCTTCCATCGCGCGACAGCCCGCTCTTAGTAGTGACAGGGCACACCCAGTCGGCGACGCAATTTGTCGGGAGCGGGTCAAAGTACCATGAGACAATGGCCTCATCTGGATATCTCTCGACAACTCTTCCATCACGTACCGTGAAGGAACCGCAGAAGCCAATCTCTCCCTCACTCAGCCTACAATGGTTACCGCACTCAGGACAGACATACTGCCCATCTGTCGGAGGCCTCGGAATCAGCCCCGCACGGGCCCGAAGGCTGGCGTGTGTGTCCACTGCTGTATTGACGAGGGTGCTGTCCTCTCTGTAGCACGCCCCACATCGTCCGAGGACGGATGCCGCCAGCGCCTCACGGTCCGGGTGCGCTGCACAGAACATAGTGGGCTCTGTATGCCCGGAAGCAATCTAATGTTTTGCCCTGTTCTAGGCCACTTCTTGGTGCCCCCTCCAGACGCTCAGACCGACAACGTGTCTTGCCCTTTGGTAATGGATTTAAGGCCGGAAGCAGAGTTGACCAGAGCAGTCGGTGGAACAACATTGACGAGCCCTGAAACAGAGTCGGCAGTCATCATCGATGAGCCTGACACCTCGTTTGTCGAGATGATAAAGCGCACAGGTGGTCCGAACGTCCAGAACTGTTTTCAGTGCGGCACATGTAGCGGGAGCTGCCCCGCTGGGGCCCGGACGAACTATCTGGTCCGTCTGATCATAAGGAAAGCGCTGCTGGGCCTCAAAGAGGAGGTCATCTCGGCGCCAGAGCTGTGGTACTGTACCACGTGTTACACGTGTCAGGACCGCTGTCCTCAGGAGGTCAATCCGACGGACGTGATCAAGGCCATCCGCAACATTGCCGTGGCCGAGGGTTATATGCTGGACAATCACAGAAAGACCGCCGCAAAGGTCGTCGATGCTGGTCATGCTGTCCCCCTCGACAAGGACACCTGGAGAAAGCTTCGCGAGTCGGTCGGGCTTGAGCCAGTCCCGCCGAACGCCAGCGGCAATCCTTGGGCCATAGAGGAGATACGCAAGATCACGAGAAAGAGTGGCTTCGACTCACTCATCGGCTATGAGGAGATGCGTCGGGCTGCGGAGGAGAAGGCTCGCCAGAAGGCCAAGAAGGGGTGATTTCACGGATGGCACGGCCCAAATTCTATCACTTCTTGGGATGCATCATCCCGCACAGATATCCCAGCATCGAGAGAGCTGCGAGGCTCGTCTTTGAGGACCTCGGTGTCGAGCTTCTCGATATGGTGGGCGCGACGTGCTGTCCCGCCCCGGGTGTGTTCGGCTCTTTCGACCGCGTGACGTGGGCCAGCATTGCAGCGCGCAATCTCACCATTGCTGAGGCTGGTGGTCATCCGATCACTACTGGCTGCAACGGCTGTTTCGCGAGCCTTTGGGACGCGAACCATGAACTGCACGTGGACGAGGAGCTTCGGAAGAGGGTCAACGAGAACCTTGCCGAGATTGGACGCGAGTTCAAAGGCACTATTGAGGTCACCCACTATGTCGATGTGCTTGTGAACACCGTGGGTCTGGATGAGGTGCGCCGACACGTGGTCCGTCCCCTTGAGGGTGTCAGGATGGCACTTCATCCCGGTTGTCACTGGATGCGTCCGCGCGCACTGAAGAAGAAGGACAATTCTGAGCGACCACGCATATTTCGCGAGCTCTGCGAGACCTCGGGCGCTGAGTACGTTCCCTACAAGGACGAACTGATATGCTGTGGCGCAGGTGGTGCCGTAAGGACCGCGGATCTCAAGGTGTCACTTGACTTTACAAAGCAGAAGTTCGAGAGCATAGAGGAGGCGGGTGGCGCCGACATAATCGTCACGCCTTGCCCGTTCTGCGAACTTCAACTCGACCTAGGCCAAGTCGAGATTCAGAAGAACTTCGGAGTGGAGTTCACATACGATGTTCTTCACGTGATGGAGCTTCTTGCTCTCGCGTTCGGTCATGAGCCCGGTGAGTTTGGACTGAAGACGCACCTGCAGTATCTGCAGCGGAAGTCGGAGCCACGCTGGGAGCGTCTGGGTGTCAAGGCGTAATAAATGCGTAGAGAGGCAGAGTCTCGACCCTGGGGCCTACCTCTCTGCCTCACCTCAGGTAATCACTCGGTGTCAGTCGCTATCAGGCGATGACTGAGTCTGCACCTCCACTCGTGCAAGATCTGTCTCCTCCTCGTAGGTCCGGCCATTGGACCTACACCGAGAGAGATACGCACGCGTATACCTTCTCGTCGCTCTCATCTGTCTGCGTCCCAACAGGTATTCTTGACCTCATCATATAGAAATCCTTCGGACTCGAAAGGCCTGTCTAGTCTTTGTCACACTGCTCTGATGATGTGTCACAGGACCTCAGACGCACGGCGCGACAACTAACCTTTTATCGTGCAAATTCGACCACTGAGGCTATCACGGACGGAGTGACCTCAGATATGGCGGCGACTGCAACCAAGCCGGTCGTTGTGATCGGCGCAGGGATTGCTGGCATCAGAGCAGCGCTCGACCTTGCGGACACAGGCATCAAGGTCTATCTTGTGGAGCGAAATCCGTCGATTGGCGGCCACATGTCACAGCTTGACAAGACCTTTCCGACCCTTGACTGCAGCATGTGTATAATGGGTCCGTGGATGGTCGACTGTTCACGGCACCCCAATATCGAGATACTCTCCTATTCCGAGGTCGTCGAGGTATCTGGTCAGCGTGGTGACTTCAAGGTCCGCGTGCTGAGGCACAATCGTCGTGTGGACCCTGACAGGTGCACTGGCTGCGGCGACTGTCAGCGAGTCTGTCCAATCGAGGTGCCAAACGAGTACGACCTTGGCCTAAAGATGCGAAAGGCCGCCTACATCCCCTTTGCCCAAGCAGTCCCGAATGTCGCGACCATTGACATTGACAATTGTATACAGTGCATGATGTGCGTCAAGACCTGCAAGGCTGACGCCATAGACTTTGATATGAAAGACGAGGAGATGGAGATTGAGGCGGCGTCCATAATTGTCAGTACAGGATACGAGCTACTTGATCCGGCCACTGTGCCTGAGTATGGTTATGGCCGTTTTGCCAACGTGGTCACTGCGCTTGAGTATGAACGGATGGTCTCGGCCAGTGGTCCCACAGGCGGTGTTGTGGTACGTCCGTCCGATGGACGGGAGCCACACACGATTGCGTTTGTCCAGTGTGTTGGGTCAAGAGATGTTAATCACTGCTCTTACTGTTCGAGAATCTGCTGCACGTACGCGACGAAGGAGGCGATAATCACCAAGGAGCACACTCCTGAGGTGCATATCGACATAATGTACAACGACCTCCGCGCTTTCGGAAAGGGCTTCGAAGAGTTCTTGGTCCGTGGAAAGAGAGACTACGGTATCAACTACGTGAAAGGACTTCCGAGTGAGATACTTGAGGACCCGGAAACGCGTGACCTGATTGTGCGTCACGTTGATGCAACAGGTCGCAAGGTCGTGGCAGAACGATATGACCTCGTCGTGCTATGTCCCGCAATAGTTCCAACGGACAATCAAGAGCTGTTTGACAGGCTTGGCGTGAAGGTGGACGCCAACGGCTTCGTCACAGTTCCTGACTCCTCCATCGAGACAGTGGGTACGACCGTTCCCGGAATCTATGTGGCTGGTGCCACAGAGGCCCCTAAGGACATTCCGGACTCTGTTGCGCACGCAAGCGCCGCGGCCGCCCTGTCCATCCTCGACAACTCGCTCCCGCCGCCGACGACTACTACCGAGTCTGTCCCCGCCAAGGCAGAGGAGGCCGTTGCAGACCCGCGAATTGGGGTGTTCGTGTGTTCGTGTGGGATAAACATCGCTGGTGTCGTGGATGTTGCTGATGTCACTCAGTACGCCTCCACCCTGCCGAACGTTGTGTACTCAGAGAACCTGCTCTATGCGTGTTCGTCGGACTCGCAAGAGGTGATCAAGGAGGCAATCAAGGAGCACGGTCTGACACGTGTCATTGTCGCGTCGTGTACACCACGGACGCATGAGCCGCTCTTCCGGGCGACGGTCGAGGAGGCTGGTCTGAACAAATACCTATTCGAGATGGCAAACATCCGGGAACACTGCTCGTGGATTCATCAGAGCGCCAAGGACGAGGCGACTGAGAAGGCCAAAGACCTTGTCAGGATGGCCGTGGCTCGGGCACAGCTCCTAGAGCCTCAGGAGGAGGCCACGACCCCCGTGGAGGGCGCAGCCCTCATCATCGGTGCAGGTGTCACCGGGATGTCCGCTGCGGAGCTCATTGCGGAGAAGGGCTTCAAGGTCTACCTTGTCGACAAGAGTGAGCGTGTGGGAGGACTCCTCAATCATCTGGCCACTGTGAACTTCGACTATACTCCCTCAACAGAGATAATCAGTTCCCTGCAGCAGAGGGTGGTCGACAATCCGAACATAGAGATTCTGCTGGGCTCTGAGGTCGTAGACAATCGAGGCTCGGTCGGAGACTTCAACGTCACAATCCGTACCCCCAATGGCCTGCGCGACCTCAAGGTGGGCGTTGTGATAATCGCCACCGGTGCCGTGCCACTCGATGAGAAGGGTCTCTTTGGTCTTCACGAGCTGCCGGGTGTGATGACAGAGGTCGACCTGAGCCAGAAGATCGCCTCCGGCGAGGACATCAAGGATGGCGATACGTTTGCGGTCATTCATTGCGCCGGGTCTCGCGAGGACGAGTCGATAGAGGGGGCAAGGACATGGTGTTCCTCCATCTGCTGTACAGTGGCGCTGGAACATACGCTTGAGCTACTGGAGAAGTATCCCAACTCGCGGGTGTTCCACTTCTATCGTGACCTCAGGGTGTCATACGACGGCGAGGACAAGTACCGCGAGGCACGGAAGAAGGGCGTCATCTTCATGAGATACGACAGGGATGACCCTCCCGTCGTCACTGAGGGCAAGGAGCGGAGGCTGCGTGTCGAGGCCTTTGACCTCCTGCTGGGAGCCCGTGTCGGTGTGGAGGTTGACCATGTAGTTCTCGCCACAGCGATGATACCCCCCTCTGGCAACAAGCAGGTATCGGAGCTGTTCAAGACCCCACTCAATACCTCAGGATTCTTCATGGAGGCCCATCCGAAGCTACGCCCTGTCGACTCTCAGACGGATGGCATCTTCGTGGCAGGAACAGCAACGGCACCAAAGCGCATCCACGAGAGTATCATCCAGGGTCGGGCGGCGGCCGCCCGGGCGCTTGTACCTCTGGTGAACGGCGTGCGCAAAGCCGAGGCGATAGTGTCGGTGGTCGACCCCGACATCTGTGTCGGCTGTGGAACCTGTGAGATCAACTGCGCCTTTGGTGCCATCGAGGTCGTTCCCGGTCAGGGTGGTCATGACTATGCTGTGTCGAATCCGGTACTGTGTCAGGGCTGCGGGAAGTGTGCCGCTGGCTGTCCGGCTGGCGCCATCACAATGAAACACTTCACCGATGACCAGATCTTCGCTCAGATGCGCGCGGCCATCGAGGACATCCCTCCGACTGAACTGAGAATTCTCACCATTGTCTGTAACTGGTGCAGCTATGCAGGGGCGGACAGTGCGGGTGTGGCACGACTTCAGCAGCCCCCCTCCGTACGCGACATCCGTGTGATGTGCACTGGTAGGATAAGCGTCACACATCTTCTTGAGGCCTTCCGGTTGGGTGCCGATATGGTCTGGGTCTCCGGTTGTCATGTTGGCGACTGCCACTACGTTGATGGAAACTTGGCCTTTGACAGGCGATTCAGGATCGCACGAAAGATACTCGAGAAGGCCGGTCTGGAGCCCGAGAGGCTCCAGTTCACGCACATCAGCGCAAGTGAGGGTGCGGCGTGGGCCGATGCTGTCCGTAGGATGACGGAGCTGGTGGAACGACTTGGGCCGAGCCCGTTACGTCGGAGAGGCGGATGATGAGGTGACAGACGTGAGCGATGAGACGTGGGGTCAGTTCAAGACCTTTGAGAACGCGGTCTTTGAGGCCTTTGACAGCGAGTTCACAAGAGAGGCGTCGAGACTCATCGGAGGCCAGGATCTCCAAGCCTGCTTCCAGTGTACGAAGTGCAGTGCCGGCTGCCCGGTGAGCGACAAGGTCAACGTACAGGTGCACGAGTTGATGCGGATGCTCGTGCTGGGCCTACGGGAGGTCCTTGAGACGGACATGGTGTGGCTCTGCACGACGTGCTATACCTGCCAGGAGCGGTGTCCTCAGGGCATCCACATCACCGACATAATCTTCGGCCTCAAGAATATGGCCTTCAGGCGCGGCATTGCCCCGCCCGGATATCTCGCTGCGCGCGAGGGGCTCTACAACACGGGGCGTCTGTACGAGCCCACAGAGTGGGAACGAGAGGACCTCGATCTGGATCCGGTCCCGGAGTTCGACATAGATGACATCCAGACACTGTTCGAGGCGACAGGTCTGATGGGCCTCGGGAAGGGGAAGAAGAAGGCGGGGGGCGAGTGAGATGGGTGAACAGTACGAGGTATTTCTTGGCTGCGCCATTCCAAGCCGGTTCAACAACTATGAGAGCTCTATGCGAGCTGTTGCAGAGGCTCTTGACATCGAGCTACTCGACTTTGAGGGCGCCTCGTGTTGTGGGACTGTTGTGCTCAAGTCCATAGACGAAACGAGTTGGCTGGCCCTGTCTGGCCGGAATCTCGCTCTGGCCGAGAGCCGTGGTCACAACGTCGTGACACCCTGCAACGGGTGCTATGGTTCTCTCAGGGACACGCATCATGTGCTCACCGAGAACGAGGAGCATCGCAATACAATCAACAAGGTCCTGGGCAAGCTCGGACTGGAGTTCAAGGGATCGGTGCAGGTGCGTCACTTTGTCGAGGTGCTGTACGACCTGCGTGATAGAATCAGGGAGAGGATTGTGAGGCCTCTGGAGGGACTACGTATCGCCTTCCATCCGGGTTGCCATCTCATCCGCCCGTCCAATGTCACTGGGTTCGACGATCCGGAGCTACCGCGTAAGGTCGATGAGCTGTTAGAACTGACAGGCGCGAAGAGCATATACTGGCCGCTGAAGCTGAGATGCTGTGGCTCTCCTCTCCTCATTGCGAGTGAGGATGTCGCGATGAGAATACTCCGCGAGAAGATGCAGTCCGCAAAGGACTCCGGTGCCAATTGTGTGGTGACGAACTGTCCCGCCTGTCACACACAGTTTGATGTCCAGGCATTGGGCCTGACGAATGAGGCGGGCGAGTCGCTGGAGCTTCCGGCTCTTTTTGTCACGCAGGTGCTGGGCCTCGCGATGGGTCTCGATCCTGAGCCTCTAGGCCTTGATCTGAACAGGGTCCCGCTCGACCCCATTGCAGATATCCTGGGCATCTGAGTGGAAATCGTCGACGCGTTTCTATTCACTCTGCCGGCTCAGTCTGGAGTTTGCTCTCTCCGTAGAAGAGCTCCCCAATCTGTCTCATTGCATCCCTGACACATTCTCTCTTCCCACTGACGAGGAGGTGTCTGTCGCCATCAAGGCATATCAGGACCCTGCAGTGCTCGGCGAGTTCGGAGATCACCTCGACGGGTATGTCCTCCGGGAGACGTATCCTGAAGAATCCCACATCCTTCTCACGGGGCAGCTCCGTGATTGGCGTGGTCGGCTCCTGCTCTGGCAACGGGACCTCACCGTGCAGGGCGGCGTCAAAGCGCTCCTCCCACGATCTGCGATACTCCACCCCACCGCTCTCCTCGGCCCAGACCATCAGCATCTCGCGCAGTGAGTAGATCTTCTCCTCCATCTCAGTCCTCAACTGAGCATCAGCACCCTCTGTGGCACTGATGACATCCCTGTACGATCGCAGGTACTCAATGACCATCTTGCTATTGCGAAGGTCAGCATAGGTCAGGCTCGGTATGAAGACGCCTCTCTTCGTGAGCTCGCCCAGTAGGTCGTTGAGAACGACCCAGCACGCGGCGAGCTCCTCTATAGACACCATTGCTACTCACTCACTCCCGCAGCATCTCGGCAATCTGCTCCATGTAGCTCTTCTCGCGCCACCATCTGAGGTCACGCGCGCCAGTCGGGCATATAGCTGCACAGGCGCCACAGCCTTGGCATCGCATCTCATCAGTGACGCTCTTCTTCACTCCGGGAGCCACCTCTATCATGCTGATTGCGTCATAGGGGCATATCTCGGAGTAGTGGCACAGGTCACAGCCGACACACAGTTCCTCGTCGACCACTGCCGTGAGCAGCTCTATGTCGACCTTTCCGAGAGTCAGCGGAACGACCGCCTGACTCGCTGCGCCTCTTGCCTGATTCACCGAGTCAGAGACGTTCTTTGCATAGGTCACTCCGAGAAAGACTCCTGGGACGGTGGTCTCCACGGGCCTGAACTTCATATGCATCTCTGCGAGGAACCCGTCCTGTCCTCTGTTGATACCAAGGGCCTTGACAAGGTCATTGACATCGTGTGGCGCCTCGAGTCCGAGAGCAAGGACGACCATATCAGACTTGATCTTGAATGTCTTCTGTGTGAGAGTGTCGTAGATGGTCACAATGGCGCCGTCGCCATCCGGGTCTCTATCAACAGTCACAGGACGTTCTCGCACCCAGCGCAGATAGGTGATCCCCATCTGCCTGTTCCCGCGCCACATCTCCTCCATCTTGTTGCCGAACGGCCGTATGTGTTCCTTGTAGGCCGAGAAGATTCTGATGTCCGGGAACTTCTCCTTGAGTTCTCTCTGGAGCGTGATCACAGCCGAACAGCAGACGCGTGAGCAGTACCTATTGCCCTCTCCCGGGTTCTGTCTCGATCCGACGCAGTGAATGAAGACAGGGTTCTTGGGTGGAGTCTTCAACTCACCGTTACGTAGCCGCCGCTCCAGCTCCAGAGTCGTGATGACAGCCGGCACCTCGCCCCAGCCATATTCGCCCTGCTTCGGTTCGTACGTGTCAGTGCCAACGGTGATGACAACCGTGCCGACACGATAGGTTGTTCGTTCTCCAGTCTCGACGTTCTCGACAGTGATGTCATAGTTACCATAGCTGCCGTCACGTGCCACTGGCTTGGACTTGAACACGACCTCAATGCGTCTATTGCGCTCAATCCTACCGACAAGGTCCTCCACTATCTCACTTGCGGGCGTGAGGTCCGGGAAGAGGCGATACAGCTCGTTAAGGCGTCCGCCAAGTCTGTCGGTCTTCTCTACAAGGACGACATCGAATCCCTTCTTCGCAATGTCCAGTGCGGCAGTCATCCCCGAAACGCCGCCACCGATGACCATCACGCGTCGGGTGACCTCAACGGTCTTGACGGGGACTTCCTCGTTGTTGATGGCCTTGGCGACACCACTGCGGATCATATCCTGCGCCTTCTCCTGACGCACTTCCGGTGGCGCGTGAGCGTTGACTAGGGCCAACTGCTCCCGCAGGCCAACGGGGCCGACGAGGTAGTATCCCGATAGCCCTGCTCTCTCAAGGGCGCGTCTGAACGTCTGCTCGTGCTGGAGCGGCGAGCAGGAGCCGACGACGACCCGATTGAGCTTATGTTCCTTGATGGCCTCTGTTATCAGTTCTTGTCCTGGGTCACTGCACATGAAGAGATAGTCAGTACTGTATACCACATGCGGGAGGCTCTTCGCCCACTCAGCCAGCCCTGGCGAGTCGATGACATTACCGATGATGCCACCGCAGTGGCAGATGAACACGCCGACCCTTGGCTCATCGCCGACCTCTATGGGCTCGATATCAGGTGGAGGCGCTGGCTCCGGGAGCGGGAGAATTGAATTGGCCACCATTGCCACACCCTTGCCCTCATTGACCGTGTCAGTGCCATCGCGTGGGCCATGGGCGCAGCCTGCGACGTAGATGCCGGGGCGTGTTGTCTCAAGGGCTGCAGTATTGGGGTGTCTCTCCTTTATCCATCCATTCTCATCAATCTCTATCTTTAGTAGCTTTGCAAGCTCCTCGTGACCCTGATTGGGACGGAAACTCGAGTTAAGCACAACCATCGAGATCTTCTCTAGCTCCTTTATCTCGCCAGTCTCCGTGTCCTCAATCTTGACGAAGAGGTCGTGCGTGTCTGGGTCCTCTGAGATCTCGGCGACGCGGCCTCGGATGAACTTGATGCCCTGATTGTGCTGGGAGTCCCAGAGGAACTCCTCAAGGGCCTTACCCGCCGTCCGCAGGTCCATGTAGGTGTAGATTATCTCACAGTGGTCCTCCGGATAGTGCATCCTTGTGACCTGTGCCAACTTCAGTCCAAAGGAGCAACACACTCTGTTGCAGTGCTGGCTGTATCCCTGAATCTCCCCTCGCACGTCTCTGCTGCCTACACAGTTGATGAACAGTATCCTCTCGGGCTCTCTGCCATCGGAGGGTCTCACCATGTGAGCATCGGTGGGTCCTGTTGGATGCGACATTCTATCGTACTCAAGACTGGTGACGACATTGGGGAAGATGCCATACCCGTACTCCCCGTAGTCTAGGGGCTTGTATTCCTGGAACCCTGTGGCCACGATGATGGCGCCAACCTTCAGGTCGATGAGCTTGTCCTTGTCGTCGTAATTGATACAATCCTGTGGGCAGACGCCTGCACAGGTCCCACAGCCTATACATGCCTCCCTGTCGATTGTTGCAATGAGCGGGACCTGCTGTGGGAAGTTCATATAGATGGCCTTTCGCAATGACAGACCGTGATTGTACTCATCTGGTACCTCTACGGGGCACGCCCGGATGCACATCTGGCAACCAGTACACTTCTCCTCGTCGACGTATCGAGCCCTCTTTCTTATGGTGACGGTGAAATTACCCTTTGAGCCCCTGACTTTCTCCACAGTCGAGAGTGCGTAGATTGTGATGTTTGGATGCTTGCCCACGAATGATGTCAGCGGTGTCATCACGCAGGCCGAACACTCGAGTGCGGGAAAGATCTTGTAGATGGCAACGTAGTTTCCGCCGATGTTCACAGTCCTCTCTATCATGTGGACATGGTATCCACTGTTCGCAAGGTCCAGGGCAGCATTGATGCCAGCCATTCCCCCGCCAATGACGAGGACATCCCTGGGTCTGCTGCCAGTCGAGTCGGGCCTCTCGGCTGATTGGCTCACCATTTGACCTCTGCTCCAAGTCTCGGCTGTAGTGTCGTGTTGAACGGGCTCGGCGATATAACGATTGTGTCATGACAGTCATCCCCGCCCGTGCTCGACCCTCCGCCGTCACATATCAATGTATAAAACGGGTGACAGACAGAGAGGGAGGTGGTGTCCCTTGTGGCTGAGGATGAGAATAAAGAGTCAGCAGACTCTGAGCGCATTCGCAAGTCCCTGTCGCAGATTGTCGAGCAGCTCGAGCCCGCACCCGGCTCAAGTGGCGGGTGGGGCAGAGTACTATCCGAGCATCGTGCTCAGTGGGAGGAGTTGAAGAAGCAGATTCACGAGCGTCAGTCCTCGCTGAAGGCCCTTGTCCGCCGCAAGAGGGCCGGAGAGATCACTCCCGAGGAATTTGAGGCACAGTACCAACAGATACAGGACGAGCTGACAGAGCTCGAGTTCAGAGTCTACAATCTCCGACTTGGCACCGATGTCCGTCCGTGACCCTGACAACACAGGGCGTGGGCGCGGGTGCAGACTACTCCTCCTGTGCTCGGCGTACGATTATCACACCCTCTATCACAGCGACCACGGCCAGCACCACCGATAGAGCGCCGAGGGCAATTGTGATTGTCCGCTCCGAGAGGCCATTGGTCTCCTGCGAAGTCAGCGCATTAATCAACACGCCCAGATTGTACGACATCAGCGTCACATAGTCTGCAGTGCCAGTGAATACGGCTCTCCACCAGACTACAGGGGCTCCTGTGTCACTTGAGAGCTGCTCAGCAAACTGTCCAGCAGTCTGCAGATCTCCTACGTCCGAACCGAGAATCAGGTCAATGCTGCCGTTCTGAAGACCCTGCTGAATATCGAGGAGCCTTGGTCCGGATATGAAGACGTTCTCTCCCTCCTGCAGCACCGCCTCGACAGTGACTCCGAAGGCCTCCGCGATATACGCCTCTGCTGGGAAGATGACCACCGCACGAAGTTCTGAGAGGTGATGCTCATCACTCATCTCGCCTATGAAGGACGTGAGATGGGCAACGCTACGGACAAAGTTGTCAAAGTTCAGGCGATAGTAGTCCGCGTCTGCAGGGTCCATGTCCGACAGCGCAGCCAGTGTGGCGTTTGCAATGGCTATCGCATTGTCTGGCAGCAGCCAGTAGCCGTGCGGGTTCAGCTCCTGACTGTCACTGCGTCCCGGGAATACTGACAGGGCGGCTCCTCTCTCCTCATAGTCCTCAATGGACACGTAGGGTGTCCCCGTCTGCGAGACTATGTCCTGTTCCCACGGGAAGTGTCCCGTCAGAACGAGCAGGTCCGCACTGTTCGCCTTCTCGACAATCTGCGGCGTTGCCGTGAAGGAGTGCGGCTCGACTCCCTCTGGGAGCATCACCTCAACATCCACGATGTCTCCACCGACCTCGCTGACAATCGAGCCCAGAGGGGTTATCGCGACCGCCACTTGGACTTGGGCATCTCCAGAGGTCTGTGCCCGCACTGGTGGCATCGTCATCGTGATCATTCCGAGCAGCAACAGCAGAACGACCCCAATGACTACCGTCTGCACGCGACGCATATCACCCACCTTTCGTTCTCGCATCGTAAGTGTTATTAACAGCTGTGTACGAGATTATTAACGTTAATAGAACGTGTGTTGTGAGTTATTAAGACTTTCGAAGGGCCCCACGCTGAGGGGTGACCGATCGGAGGTGTCATGAGTGCCGATTGTTGCTGTCTCAATGCCGGAGTCTGACCTCAGGGAGCTTGAGAGGCTTCGAGAGCGAGGAGGCTTCTCCAGCAGATCGGAGGTCGTGAGACGAGCCCTCCAGGTTCTCAATGCCGAGCACAGGCGCCTTGATGAGTTGGCAGGCCAGGTGACCGTGATTGTGGCAGTGACGTACTCCGTCAAGGGGCGCTCAGCCACATGCGACAGGGTCCAGCACGAGCACACTCGGCTGCTCAATGCGGTGATTCACTCGCATACCTGTGATGGGGCATGTATGGATGTGATGGTCGCCACTGGGGAGTCGGAAGAGATTCGCTCGTTCGTCAACAATCTACGTACACAGAGAGACGTCGCACAGATCTTCGTGAATATTGTGGAGGAGGGCTGATAGAGATGTCAGAGACGCTGCTTGAGGCTCATGGTCTTACGGTACGTTATCCGGAGGGAGAGGTGGCACTGAAGGATGTGACCTTCTCGGTCGAGACCCCATCCTTTATGGCCATCATTGGGCCGAACGGCTCCGGCAAGAGCACCCTCCTCAAGACTGCGCTGGGACTGCTCCGGCCAATCTCGGGCTCAATTCGACTGCTCGGTCACGACTCGACTCGCGAGAGTGCTGCAATACGCAGGCTCGTACGATATGTGCCGCAGCGTGACCGCATAGAGCTCACAGTGCCCATCAAGGTGAAGGACATAGTACTGATGGGCAGGCTGTTGAAGAAGAGGCCTCCTCGCATAGCATCTCGCACCGACAAGAGAATTGCACACGAGGCGCTGCAGCGGGTCAATATGGACGAGTTCTGGGACCATCCGTTCAACGAGCTGTCGGGCGGTCAGCGACAGCGCGTGCTGGTTGCTCGTGCGCTCGCAGCGGAGGGTCCTGTGTTGATGCTGGACGAGCCTCTTGCAGGCACCGATGCTGAGAGTCAGAGGCTGATCGTGCAGGTCCTCGGCGAGTATCATACTGAGAATGATGTCAACATCATCATGGTCACTCACGACCTGAACCCAATCCACAGCTACGTCGACAACGTGCTTCTACTCCGACGTACGGTCATCGGTCTTGGAAAGCCCTGTGATGTGATGGATCCCGCACTGCTCACTCAGGTCTACGGGCATAGCGCAAGGGTCGTCGAGTATGCCGGTCACAGGTACTGCGTGACAAGAGACACGGGGGTTGATCGTCATCATGATTGAGGGTCTACTATCGCTACTCTCCTCTCCCATTGTGTCGCGTGCCATCATTGGCGCGCTTCTCATTGCAGTGGTCGCATCCACCAGTGGCACGCTGCTCGTGTTTCGTGGGCTATCCTTTATGACATCGGGAGTTGCGCATGCAGCACTGGGTGGCGCTGCTCTAGGGCTGTATCTGCAGTACACCGGAATCGCACCGTGGTTCGACCCGATCCTCGGCGCTCTGCTCTTCAGCACTCTTGTGGCGATGATAACAGGCTACGCAGGAGAGACTGGAATCTCTCAGAAGATGGAGGTCGCGGTTGGTGTCTCCTTTGCTCTCTCCATGAGTATCGCTGTCTTTCTGATGTACTATATCCCACCCACTCAGGTGCCACAGATATGGGGCTACTTGATAGGGGACATCCTACTGTTGGACAATCTTGACCTTGTCCTGCTGGGCGGTACTGCGGTCCTCCTGGTTCTGCTCTTCATAGTGTTTCACAAGGAGTTCATCTACGTCAGCGTTGACATGGAGGGCTCCATTGCGCACGGTCTGAGTGCACGGGCGTACCACTATCTGATGTTGATCACGTCATCATTGGCAATCGCTCTTGCGACAAAGGCTGTGGGGGCCATCCTCGTCTATGCCATAATGGTAGCTCCCGCTGCTGCATCAAACGAGGTGGTCCGCTCTGTGCGCGGCGTCGTCGTGTCAGTGTTCATCATCGCTGTGCTGTCCGAGCTGGCGGGCCTGGCCGCGTCGTTCACCGTCAATGCCTCACCCAGCGCGATTGCAGGTATAATCGCAGCGATGTCCTACGTTGTGGCGATGCACATCAAGAAAGTCCGCGAGCACGCGAACTCCGATCTTGATGAGTTGGAGCTCGCTGTTCCGGGCCACGAGTATGGCCACGGCGGAGAGATGGGCGAACGAGATAGCAGTGGTGGGGATGAGAGCACAAGGGTGGTCTCGGAGGAGCCTGTCTGACGCCATCTGTTCGGCCGCTTGTCGGTATCTTTAAGTAAGGTGTCCCTGTCGGACGCACGAAGGTCGGTGAGACTACAGTGAGCCAAGACATGCCTGACAAGAGGGAACTGATGCGTTCGAACATCATCACCCTCATCTTGACGATCATCCTGCTGGTGCTTGTCATCCTTCTCTGGATGTGGTCCTCTCCTGACATCGTCGATACGACTCTTGTCGGTGCGCTCAACAACATCAATCCATATGTGACCTTTGTAATCGAGGTCCTCCTCCTGTTCGGAGTGTTCGTCTTTGCCACAGTGACTGTCGTCAATCTCCGACTCCAGCTGACCGATGTCAGGGCTGGCTGGACCGAGGTTGTCGTGATGCTGATAGCGATTGCCATCGTCAGCTATCTCGCCTTTGGGGTCAATGCGATGGGTGCCACTCTGATCCTGTCGCTGGGCTTCGTTGGCTATCTGTATCTGCTGCAGGAGTGAGAGTGCTTGGTAGTCGTTGTGCAGCGGCACACTCTCCGTGTCTGCAGTGACGATGGTGCATAGGAAACCTTATTTGGTCAGCCCAGAGTTGGGGCAATCAGACCTGAGAGGCAAAAGAGCCGGGGGCTCTCATACCCACCACAGATATCAGTCCTCGACGCGCGTCCAGAACTGTCAGGTTCGCCCATACTGATGAGAGGTTCTGACTCTCGGCGGACGTGATGAAGACCACCTGGAGGATTCAGCGTGTTTGGAATAAGCGGCGCAGGCTATGACATGAGCACAAGCATATTCAGTCCAGACGGACGGATATTTGCTGCAGAATACGCAAAGCGTGCAGTGGAACAGGGTGCAACGTCGATTGGCATCCTCACCGACAGCGGTATCGTCTTGCTTGCCGAGAAGAAGCTGATGCCACTCCAGGAGCCGGACAGCATCGAGAAGATTGCCAAGATTGACACTCACATAGGTGTTGCTACTTCTGGACTGATGGCCGATGCACGGAGATTGGTCCAGGAGGCACGGATAAAGGCCCAGTCCTACTGGCTCACCTATGAGGAGCCTATCCCATGCGAGGCGCTTGCGGACCACATCTGTGACATAAAGGCGCAGTTCACTCAGCGTGGGGGCGCCCGCCCCTACGGTGTCGCGATGATAATAGGCTCTGTAGACTCGGATGGCTCTCCGCAACTGTATGTCACGGACCCCGTTGGTACATCCTGGGGGTTCTTCGCGGCGGTCATCGGCCGCGGCAGTTCGAAGGCGGGTGAGTATCTTGAGAAGCACTATAGTCGCAAGATGTCACTCGATGAGGCCATTCTGATGGCGATAAGGGCCCTTCGAGCCACAGGCGAGACTGATCTCGTGCCCGAGAACGTCGAGATTGCAGTGATTCCCGTCGAGACGCGTGAGTTCCGTCGTCTGTCGATCGAGGAGGTCGCGGACTATCTGAACAAGACGCAGAATCAGAGTGAGCAACAGCAACAGGAGCGAGAAGAGAGTTGATGGGCTCTGGTAGGAAGACTGGCGAGAAATGGTTAAAGCTTGATGCAGTCATTGTGGGACTCCACAAGGATGAGGATCGCTATGAGATCTTTGTGGACCCGGACTTGGCGTTCAGATACAGACGTGGTGAGGACATTCCCATCGAGTCTATCCTGAAGAGCTACGACCTATACGAGGATGCCCGGCGAGGCATGCGGGCGTCCGAGGAGCGTGCCAAGGAGTTCTTTGGCACAGACGACATCTTCGAGATAGCTGCGCAGATTCTGAAGCGTGGTGAGTTCAAGCTCACTCTTGAGCAGCGCAATCAGCTGATTGCCGAGAAGAGGGACGCAATCATCGAGCACATAGCGAAGCGGGCGGTCAACCCTCAGACGGGGCACCCACATCCTCCTGACAGAATACGACAGGCGATGCAAGAGGCCAAGGTCAAGATTGACCCGTTTCTGAGCGTGGAGGAGCAGGTTCCTGCTGTGGTCAAGGCTCTGCGAGCGATTATTCCCATATCGTTCGAGAGCGTCAAGCTCCGCATCACGATCCCCGCGACGTACTCGGGGAAGGGCTACAATATGGTGGCAAAGGCCGGACTCATCAAGCAGGAGACGTGGAATCCGGATGGCTCATGGACCGGTCTTGTCGAGATTCCGGCCTCTCACAGGCAGCAGCTCTACGATGAGCTGAACCGTCTGACAAAGGGGCAGGTACAGATTGAGTTGGTGAAGTGAGTCCTGTTCCGGCTCGCATCACCGAATCGACAGATGAGAGTCATCACAGATCAGGTGAATGAACAAACAAAGTGAAGAACGAAAGAATGAGTGAATGGACGCTCATAGTAGAAACAAGTCACAGGTAGTTGAAGAACATTGGCTGGAACTTACTTTCAGAACAGAGAACTAGTGGTTCCGGGACAGCTCTTGGCCGAGGGAAGATATCGTGCCTCGGTCGGCACATACAGTCAGGATGGCCGAATATACTCATCATTGGTCGGCCTAGCCGAGCTGCGCGGAAACACTGTGAAGGTGGTCCCGCTCGAGGGAGTCTACATCCCACGTGAGGGGGACCTCGTTATTGGTACCATTCTTGTGGTTGCCGGAAACAATTGGAAGGTGGACATTGGGGGGCCTTATCAGGCATCGCTGCACGCGAACAACGCACTACGACGCCCCTACGATGACGACATTTCGAGATACATGGACATGGGCGATGTGATCGCTGCAGAGGTGATTGCCTTCGATCGGAACACTGGTCCGTTCCTCTCAATGAGAGGTAGGGGACTTAGAAAGCTGACCGACGGAATGGTCCTTGAGGTCAGTCCGGCGAAGATACCTCGCATCATTGGTCGTCGCGGCTCGATGATAACGATGATCAAGAATCGTCTCCACATCCAGACGATCGTCGGACAGAACGGTCGCATCTGGATAAAGGCGCCCAATACTGCGATTCTCCGTATTGCCATCAAGGCATTTCGGATGATTGAGGAACAGGCGCACACTACAAAGCTGACAGACCGTGTCAGTCAGATGCTGGATGAGGAGCTGCGGGCAATTCGCGGCGAGAAGGAGGCGCAGAGAGAGGCGACCCCGGAGTTGCCTGAGAAAGGTGCTGCTGATGCCGAGGGGGCCACGGCCGAGACGATGACCGCGACCGCGGCTGAGACTGTGGCCGAGGCAACGACCGGGACCGCAGCTGACGCGAAGACTGAGCCTGGCTCTCAAGCCGAGGCCAACACCGGCACACAGAGTGGAGAGACGCTGACCAAAGAAGATGATGACAAGGAGGACGTGAGTGAATAATGAGTCCCGAGATTAAGCCCGACTTTCTAATCAGTCCAGAGGGACTGCGTGTCGACGGGCGAAGACCAGATGAGTTGCGCCCAATCGAGCTTGAGGTGGGCGTGTTGAAGACCGCTGATGGCTCTGCCATGATAAAGCAGGGCAAGACGCATATTATCGCTGCAGTGTACGGTCCGCGGGAACTGCATCCGCGCCATCTCACACTGAACGACAAGGCCTATCTGCGCTGCGTCTATCGGATGGCGACCTTCTCGGTACCGGACCGGAAGAGGCCTGCACCGTCTCGCAGAGAACGTGAGATATCGATGGTCATTACCAACGCGCTTGAGCCTGCGCTATTCCTTGAGGAGTTCCCGCGCACTGTCGTTGACGTCTTCATACAGGTGATTCAGGCTGATGGCGGCACCAGGTGCGCTGCAATCAATGCAGCGTCTCTGGCACTGGCTGACGCGGGCATCCCGATGAGGAGCCTTGTCCCTGCGGTTGCTGTCGGGAAGGCTGATGGGGTCCTGATTGTGGACCTTGGCGATGCAGAGGACAAATACGGAGAGGGTGACGTGCCAATGGCAGTACTTCCGTCCACTGGTGAGATAACCCTTCTCCAGCAGGACGGCTCCTTCACGAAGGAGGAGTTGCTCGAGGCGATTCAGATGGGCCTCAACGCCTGCACGTACATCCACGAGCTTCAGAAGGACGCCCTGAAACGTGCATACCTGAGGAAGACTCCGGAGAAGGAGGACGAGGACGAGTACGAGGACGACCTTGAGACCGACCTCGGCGAGTCGGAGCTACCAGAGGAGGCTGATGAGTGATGGGAGACTTCAGTGCGGAGACTATCAGTCATATTGACAGGAAATACGTTCAGGACCTGCTGGCGAAGGGCGAGCGTGTCGACGGGCGTGCCTTCGACGAGTACCGTGACATTGAGATTCAGGTGGATGTCGTGGCCGCCAAGTCCGAGGGCTCAGCCATCGCACGTATCGGCGACACCCGCGTCATTGCTGGTGTGAAAGTCCTTGTTGGAGAGCCGTATCCGGACACACCTGACGAGGGCGTCACTATGATCACTGCGGAGATGGCGCCAATCGCTTCGCCGCTCTTCGAGGTTGGTCCTCCCAAAGAGGATGCAATCGAGCTCGCCAGAGTTGTAGACCGTGGTGTCCGCGAGTCTGAGTCAGTCGATGTCAAGGGTCTGGTGATAGAGCCCGGCAAGAAGGTCTACATGGTCTTCTGTGACCTCTACACGCTGGAGTACGACGGAAATCTCATTGACGCGTGCTCTCTGGCCGCAAACGCGGCACTGCTGAGCACAAAGTTCGCGGAGATGAAGCTCGAGGACGACGAGGTCGTACCGACTGGCCGTGAACTTGAGATACCGATCAAGAATCTTGCAGTGGAGTGTACCGTTTCCAAGATTGGAGAGCATCTGGTTGTTGACCCGGTGCTCAAAGAAGAGATGGTCCAGGACTGCCGGCTCACTATGGCAGTCGACCTCAACGATCACTTCACGGCCATGCAGAAGGGTGGCGGCACTGGCCCCATTGCGCTGAAACAGGTCGAGGAGGCAATGGACATCGCCCTTGAGAAGGCCCAGGCACTTCGCGAGGTGATCTTTGAGGCTACGGGACGGCGCATCGGTTAGGCTTGTCCTGACCGTGCCCCTCTCCCCTCTCCCAGCACAACTAGGCGCCAGCTCCTGCTCGTCTGGATCATCGTCCTGTGATGCCCTCTCGAAGTGGGGCTGGACAGATACGCTAATAAGGCGAACCGACGGGCGACTGATTGGCTCCGGCAGGCCCGTTGTGCGTCGTAAACACGATGACGAGTTCGGAGTCCGTGATGATCACAGCAGTATAGAGATAGGAGACTGTTGACTTGGCGCGAACCAAGAAGGTTGGAAGCACAGGACGTTTCGGTCCACGCTACGGTGCGAAGCTACGCCGGCGAGTATTGGAGATAGAGCGTAAGAGAGCCGAACCACACCGTTGTCCATCCTGTGCGACGAGAGGGTCGGTCCGCAGAAGGGCTGCAGGTCTCTGGGAGTGTCGGAAGTGCGGTCTGGTCTTTGCTGGAGGTGCATACGTACCGTTCACCGATGCCGGAAAGGCTGCGCGACGGGCCATCGCTCAGAGAGTCTCCGACAGCCTGCTTGCTCTTCGCGAGGCCGAGGAGCGGGAGGCGGAGGCCAAGGTCGCGCCCACGCCAGAGATCGAGACGATTCCCGAGGTGGAGGTCACCGACAAGGCCCAGCCTGAGGATGCGGGACAGGGCCCAGAGAACTAGACCTGTCATCAACTTGGCAGACCTCTGACGTTGATGCTCCTCATCACAACCTCCCGGCGTACTTCGAACAGGGTTCGGTCGTTTGTCCGCGACTTGGAGAGCGTTTTGCCCCCCAGCCAGCGGTTCAACCGCGGCAATATGGGGATGGAGGAGCTGGTGCAGCGTGTTCTCTCCTCCGGGGCAAAGGCGGCTCTTATTGTCACTCTGCACAAGGGCAATCCCGGAGTGCTTCGCGTCATATACCCCGATGGCAGCGAACGTGTCAGGCTGAAGATAGAGAGTGCGGCACTCCGCCGTGAGGTGCTTCCGCGGCGCAAGATCCGTATAGAGCGCATCAACTCTCTTACAATCCCTCCTGCCGCCTCTCTGCAGACATCCCGGCTTGCGGACCAGCTGGGAGAGATTCTGGACGTTCCTGTCGAGGAGATCCACCATCTCCAGTCAATGGGACCTGATGGTCGTGGTGCCGTCGACATACGTCTGACAGACTTATACGGGGGCAGAACTCTATGGACACATCACTATGCAGAGGACGGCGTGGAGATAGGCCCCCGGATCCGCATCGCCGCTGCGAGGTGGAACTATGACGGCGGCTAGGACCTCTTGGCTCAGGGGTGGAGAAGTGAGGCTTGAGCTGGAGCTCCATTCCCCGGAGCAGGTGGAGACCCTTCTGACGGCGCTGGCACCAGAGACGGAGTCAGCCCCCTCTGACCGTTCGAAGGTCCGCCTCCGTTCAGAGGGTCGGACACTGATCATCCACATCACCGCAGAGGACCTTGTAGCGCTGCGTGCAGCAACAAACTCCTATCTCTCCTGGGTCTCAGCGTGCCAACGGGCTATGGACGCGGTGACAGGCCAAAAGCCTTAAGTCCCGTGCGCTGAGGCGCAGTCAAGCGGTCCGAGTTTTAGGGAGACTGAACGGTATGGCGCAGCGGTTACCCCCCGAAGTCGAACAGGAGTATATGAAGTACGAGAACCTGCGGAGGCAGTACGAGGCCCTTCAGGTGGCAGTCCAGTCCATGAAGAACGAGTTGACGGAGCTCTCGACGACGCTCGAGGAGCTATCAAAGATCCCTGATGACACTGTGACGTACAGGGTCGTCGGTCAGGTCATGTTTCGTGTTGACAAGCCCGCTCTCGTCGAGACTCTTGAGGACAGGAAGCGGACGACGGAGATTGCCCTAGAGTCCTACAAGAAGAAGCTGGACGCGAGCGTCGAGAAGCTGCAGGAGCTCGGCGCCAAGCTTCAGGCGGAGTTCGCAAAACTGGGAATCAAGTAAGGGATTGTGATGGTGCGGGTCACAGAGGTCGGTCTGCCAGACCTGAGCGAGGACGACATTCACCGGCTCGCGGAAGAGTGCGAGGGAGAGATCACACGGTTCATTCTGCGAATGGTCCCGGAGAAGAGCATAGACGAACTGATAGTGACGTGCAGTATCGACCTCAGTGACGTTCTCACTCTGGACGTTGACATTGAGCTGTCACAGAAGTACAGCACGGGCCACTCTCTGGATGAGGTGATCGAGCAGGCCGCAGAACACGGTCAGGACTGGCTTGAGCAACGTCTTCTGGAGATGAAGCATAATTGAACGTGAGGGACCTCCTCCGCCGCTCTGATAGAGTCCTTGTGGTGGGACACCACAATGCCGACCCGGACGCCGTGTGCTCGATGATAGCCCTAGCCGATCTCTATCATCAGATCAATCCGAAGGGCGAAGTGACACTGGCCTGTGAGGATGTGAGCAAGCTCGCTACACAGGTTGTGGGTGTCTTTGGGCCTGTACCGATGATACTTGAGAACATCGACAAGGACGCCGAGTTTGACCTAGTTGTACTGGTTGATGTCAACAATGTCTTCCAGCTCGGTGAGCTACACGACCTTGTGAGGGATCCCTCCCGCACGCTGGTGATTGATCATCACGGTATGAGCCCGGAGGTCGGCTCTGTGGCAGAACATCTTGTGATTGATAGTGACCGGTCATCGACGTGTGAGATCATAGTCCGCCTCTTCTCTCAGGCCGGCACTCCGCTCAAGCCGTACATTGCTAACCTCCTACTGTGTGGCATCCTCTATGACACTCGTAGGTTCTACTATGGTGACTCTGACACTCTCCGGACAGCAATCTCACTGATTGAGGCTGGTGCGGACTACTCGGCCTGTCTCCGGGCCCTCGTGATGCGTCCTGATCGCTCTGAGAGGATTGCGCGCCTCAAGGCTGCGAGCCGGCTGAAGATTCATCTCATTGGCGACTGGATTGTTGTGACATCGAAGGTGAGCGCGTTCGAGGCCAGCGCCTGCCGCTCACTGCTCGACCTTGGCGCTGATGTGGCCATAGTGGGTGGAAAACCCTCCAAAGAGGTTGTCCGACTCAGTTCGCGGAGCACGAATGAGTTCTACAGAAGGACGGGTGTTGATCTTGGTCGCGACGTGATGACTCCCCTAGGGGAACTGATCGGTGGTGAGGGCGGTGGTCATCCCAATGCCGCCGGTGCCAATGGTACTCGCAACAGGGACAGGGCCCTGAAGATGGCTGTGGAGCTGATACGTGCCGCCATTGAGCGGGGCTCGTCAGAGTCTGTCTCGATGTAGGAGGTGTTCGGTCCATGGCTCTCATCGAGTGGCACGACTTCTCCTTCAAGTATCTTGGCACTGAGAGTCTTGCTCTCAATAAGATCAACCTGTCAATCGAGGCAGGCGAATACGTGGTCATCACGGGGCCGTCCGGCTGCGGAAAGACCACACTGTGTCGCACAATCAATGCTCTTGTCCCCCAGTTCCACAGAGGGTATATTGCCGGAGACGTCATTGTCGACTCGAAGAACACCCGTGAGCACTCTGTTGCCGAGATGGCCACCACAGTCGGCCTTGTGTTTCAGAATCCCGCAAACCAGCTCGTCACTCTCAATGTGATGAGGGAGCTGGCATTCGGCCCCGAGAACCTCGGCGTCCCACCTGATGAGATTCGCGAACGCGTGGAGGAGCTGATCTCCCTGTTCGGTCTCGAGGACCTCCGCGACAAGCATCCGCATGAGATGTCTGGTGGCGAGCAGCAGCGGGTGGCCCTTGCTGCGACCTTGGCGTTGCGTCCCAAGATACTCGTTGCCGACGAGCCAACCTCGAATCTCGACCCACAGAGTGCCGAACAGATACTTCGTTTCGTTGCTGACCTCAACAGACAGGGTATGACAGTGGTCCTTGTGGAGCACAGGCTCGACCTTGTGGCACGTGATGCCACTCGAATTGTCCTGATGAACGAGGGGTCAGTCGTTGCTGACGGTCCTCCGCGTGAGGTATTGACGATGGACATCTGTCGCAAGATCGGTGTGGGTGTTCCGAAGGCGGTGGAACTGTATCTCCGTCTGGCAAAGAGGGGCATCAGACTTCGTGAGGTACCCCTCACGAGCGACGAGGTGGCGCGCCTTGTCCAGGAGGTGGTGTCTGCAGTATGATCATCCTTGAGGATGTCCACTATGCCTATGACGGCGTCTATCCCGCGCTCAGGGGTGTTTCACTGCAGATTGATGATGGCGAGTCTGTGGCGATAATGGGTACAAATGGCGCAGGCAAGACGACACTGATAAAGCATCTCAATGGACTTCTGCGGCCCGACCGAGGCCGTGTGTTCATAGATGGTGTGGACACATCCACGATGTCTGTGGCTGAGCTCTCGAGAATCGTCGGACTGGTCTGGCAGAATCCCGACCATCAGTTGTTCCTCGAGTCGGTGGAGAAGGAGGTCATATTCGGCCTCAAGAATCTCGGGTTCTCGGATGAGGAGGCGAGAGAGCGCTGCGATGTCACGCTGAGAGATCTGGGTATTGAACATCTGGCCCAGAGATCCCCCTTCACGCTGTCTGGTGGCGAGCGCAAGCGCGTGACACTTGCCTGTGTTCTGGCCACGGAACCGCGTGTTCTCGCCTTGGATGAGCCGACAATCGGTCAGGACGCACTCCAGAAGGCCCGACTTGGCGCTATGCTGCAGGCGATGAACGCGTCTGGCCGGACCGTCATTGTTGTCACGCATGATGTGGAGTTCGCGGTGGAAAACTTCAATCGGACAATTGCTATGGCCGACGGCCGGATAGTTGCGGATGGCCCTACAAGGTCTGTCTTGAGTAACGATCGCGTCATAGAACAATGTTCACTCTCTCCTCCACAGATGACCCTCACTGCGAGAGCCCTGAACAGGCTCTTTCCGGATGTTCCCACTCGTCTTGCCTTTGTGGAGGAGGTCGAGTCACAGATCGTGCGGCTGCTGGGAGGAGGCGAGTGAGATGTCATTCCTCGAGGTCTTCCAGTACACTCGTCAGGACTCTGTCATCCACAGGCTCGATCCGCGTTCGAAGTTCGTCTTCTCAGGAACGTGTGCGGCCATCTCTCTGATGTTCCTCCAGATAGTCCCGCTCACAATCCTGCTCTTCGCCCTCATCCCTCTGTTGGCCGTCGCCAAGTCACTCGGCCGCTGGATGCGGAGCATGAGAGGTCTCCTTGGCCTCATCCTATTCATAATGGTCTTCAACACACTCTTTGCCACCGTCCCTCATCCGCTATCATACTCTATCGCACTGACGCTTCGCCTCATTGCCCTGATGACATCATTCTCACTCTTCTTTCTGACAGTCCATCCGGACGACCTCTCACAGGCGCTGATTCAGCTGCATGTCAAGTTCGAGTTTGCCTTCGCGATGAGCATGGCAATGAGGTACGTGCCGACGCTTGCTCAAGAGGCTTATGCAATAATGGACGCTCAGAAGGCCCGCGGTGTTGAACTGGACAAGGGCAACCTCCTCCGTCGTATCAAGAACGTCATCCCGATAATCGTGCCGCTGATAGTGGTGTCCATCCGGAGAGCCCTGTCAGTGGCAGAGAGCATGGAATCGAGAGGCTTTGGCGCCAGTGAGAATCGCACCTATCTTGAGCGTCTGCAGTTTCGACGTGGTGATTGGGCCGTCGTACTGGTCTCGCTGCTGCTTCTCGCCAGTGCGGTCTACATCCGATACTGGCTTGGTCTGCCCGCATGGATGATGTGGGAGTTGCCTCTCTGAGACTGCGGGTAGTCGTGCTGTCTACGGTGTTCCTGCTACCAGTCTTGTGTCATAGTTTATCTTGTAGTAGTGCATCTGTATACGTGCAATGAATCCCATCAAAGGCGTCAAGCTTCCGCGTCGCAGATCGTATACATTGAAGCGACTCCTGCAGGATGCAATGACGATTCAAGCGACACCCGGGGTCATCCAGAGACTGGGGAGCGAGGTCATCTATGCGGAGTGGAAGTTTGCGCAGGAGCAATTTGGGCCTGACAGTCCGATAACCCAGGGCCTGGCGAAGGCGCTCAGCTTTATGGAGAAGGAGTACGAGCGCATGCTTCTGGAGGGCGAGATCTCATCGCCCACTGACACACCACGGGCGGCCCTACAGAAGCTTCTCAAATCTCTTCCCAAGGAGGCCAAGGATCACGTCCTTGTGCGCGACCCAGCCTATATCCATCAGGTCTTGGAGGAGGTTCTCGAGGACAGGCTCCGCGAGCTGGAGCGATGCAGCCAGATCGAGGCGGGCCTCAGACGCGAGGTTGAGGAGAACCCCGATGACCCTGACCTGTATAATCAGCTCCGTGTGGTTCTGTGGCTCAAGGGTGACTTTGAAGAGTCGAGTAAGGTCTTCGCACGCGCGAGGGAACTGGGCTGGTCGCCAGACAGGTCTGCGCTTGTGGCCCTGTAGCATCTCTGGATGGTAGGACAGGATGACCTACAACGCGCAGTCTAGCGCTCGTCGAAGCATTTATTCAAATCTGTGTGCCACGTCGCGGCGTGCCTGTGACAGGCTGTTGCCACCCTGATACGAGTAGTTCGCGGAAGTGATTGAATGATGTTTGATGTGTCCAAGGCGATGACCATCTCGCTGTCGGACGAGTTTCCTCCCGACCCTGTGTTTGATCCCAAGATCCGGAGGGCACCAAGCAGGGGCTTCACGCTCACAGAGAAGGAAACCGTCCTCGCCCTCAAGAACGCGCTCAGGTATGTCCCTGAGAAGCTGCACAAGCGTCTTGCCCCTGAGTTCCTCAAGGAACTGATGGATCGTGGTCGTATCTATGCCTACAGATACAGGCCGCCGGGCAGGATATACGCGCGGCCTGTCGACGAATACAGGGGGATTCTTGAGGCGCGGGCCATCCAGGTGATGATTGACAACAATCTGGACTTTGATGTGGCGCTGTATCCCTATGAACTCGTCACATATGGTGAGACTGGCCAAGTATGTCAGAACTGGATGCAGTACCGCCTCATCAAGAAGTACCTTGAGGTGATGACAGAAGAGCAGACCCTCATCGTCATGTCTGGCCATCCGCTGGGGCTGTTCCCATCTCGTCGTGACGCGCCACGGGTGATATCCACAAACGGTCTAATGGTGGGCATGTTTGACACACCTGAGGAGTTTCACCGTGCACAGGCCCTTGGGGTGGCCAACTACGGTCAGATGACAGCTGGTGGCTGGATGTACATTGGTCCCCAGGGCATAGTCCACGGGACGTATATCACACTGCTCAATGCCGGACGGCTCTATCTGGGCGTGCCTCCTGACAAGGACCTGAGCGGACATGTGTATCTCAGCTCTGGTCTTGGCGGAATGAGCGGTGCGCAGGCCAAGGCAATTGAGATTGCAGGCGGCATTGGCATCATCGCTGAGGTTGACAAGAGCCGCATCGACACCAGATTGGAGCAGGGTTGGTTGTCGAAGTGGACCGACGACCTAGACCAAGTCTTTGAGTGGGTGGAGGAGCATCGCAAGACGGGAGCTCCAGTGTCCATAGGCTAC
Organism: Candidatus Thorarchaeota archaeon; assembly: GCA_029855935.1. GTDB lineage: Archaea > Asgardarchaeota > Thorarchaeia > Thorarchaeales > Thorarchaeaceae > B65-G9. The sequence continues at coordinate 88,458 of JAGSHN010000019.1, forward strand.
TACGGAAATGTCGTGGACCTCTGGCAGTACGTTGTGGACAAGAACATCCCGATAGAGCTTGCCTCTGACCAGACATCCTGCCATGCGGTCTACGAGGGTGGCTATACTCCTCAGGGAGTGACGTATGAGGAGGGCAAGAGGCTGCTGAAGGAGAACTTCGACGAGTTCAGACGACTGGTCGACAGGTCGCTCCGCAAGCAGTTCGAGCTCATCAGGACAATGGCGGAGCGGGGCACCCACTTCTGGGACTACGGAAACAGCTTTATGAAGGCCGTCTTCGACGCTGGAGTGAGAGAGATTGCGAAGAACGGTCATGACACCTCTGAAGGCTTCATATTTCCCTCCTATGTCGAGGACATAATGGGCCCAATCTGCTTCGACTACGGCTACGGTCCGTTCAGGTGGGTCTGTCTGAGCGGCAAGCACGAGGACCTCATCGAGACGGACAGGGCCGCTATGTCGTGTATCGATCCCACGCGACGTGCTCAGGACCGCGACAACTACGTCTGGATACGCGATGCAGAGAAGAACAATCTCGTGGTTGGCTCAGAAGCGCGAATTCTCTATGCCGATGCGGCAGGCCGTGTCAAGATTGCTCTCAAGTTCAACCAGCTGGTGCGCGAGGGCAAGATTGGTCCTGTCATGCTCGGCCGTGATCATCACGACACTGGTGGCACTGACTCGCCCTTCAGAGAGACCTCGAACATCCGTGATGGCAGCAATGTGATGAGCGATATGGCACACCACTGTTGGGCAGGAAACGCTGCCCGTGGCATGACGATGGTAGTTCTCTCCAACGGTGGCGGTGTGGGAACTGGCAAGGCAATCAACGGCGGCTTCGGTCTGGTCCTTGATGGCAGTGAGCGCGTCGACAGGATAATCCGCTCTGCGCTGGACTGGGACGTGATGAGTGGCGTGGCTCGAAGGGCGTGGGCCCGCAACGAACACGCGCTTGAGACGGCTATCGAATGGAACGAGCGGATGGAGGGCCAGGGCCACATCACTCTGCCATATATCCCGGAGGAGGGCCTCGTCGAGGAGCTTGTCAGAGAGGCCTTCGAGGAGCGCAGGTGAGTCCTACTACTGGCGGCGACGGGGGTCATAGCGGCCCCCGCCGCAGTGGTCCCTTCATCAGCGGGTCTCGCTCTGACTGGCGAGCCCGTGTTTCAGTACATCTCCTGACAGGATGTGCGCCTCACGGATTGGCTGTACGGCCCCATCCCATATTGATGATCTCACTACGCGTATTGCAGTCTCGAGGCTGACACCGTGTCCCACCGAGACGTATATCGGTCGTCCTCGTCCCTCGGGCCAGAGTGCTGCGCCCAGCACCTCGTCATCCTCTGTCACCATAGCGACATCCCCCGCACGTTCTCGTATGGTCCCAAGCAGCAGGCTCTTTGCAACACCTATCGTCTGTATGCCGAGTTCCACGCCCACCAGACAGGCCAGACCGAATCTGCGCGGATGGAGGATGCCGTTCGCATCAATCAGGACAGGACCGTCCGGGCGGAACTGTCGTAATACCCGGATGATTGGAGGTCCCTCCCGCAACTGGAAGGCGCCCGGGATGTACTCTGCCTCAACGTGGTCCACATGATGCCCCACACGCAGAACGCGGCGTGAATGGATGTCCATCTCGACAGCACATGCCACGGCCAACGGGTCAGCATAGGCGACATCCACTCCTGTGACGCGTGTTACCTCGATAGGCCGGATGTCAGCCTGAATGACCTCATGCGCCCTTCTTCTCTGCTCCTCGTATACCTCTCGAAGGCGTTTCTCATCCATCGATACAATCCCGCCGACACGGAGAACAATCTGAGCGCAGTCCTCCCGCGACGAACTTACGTCTTGTGATTGTCATTCAGTCATAACCGAATGAGGATATACTGTGAGTCTCGCGTACGGCAAGTCTTAAAGCAGGGCTCCAAGACAGCGTAAGTCGCTGAGAGCAGGGTCATCTCACAGGGTGTTGATCAAGGGATGACGGTCGCAATCGATGGTGAGAGTCTGACAATCGAGGATGTTGTCCGCGTCGCACGAGATGGAGTACAGGTTGTCCTCTCAGAGAGCGCCCGCGACAAGATTCTTCGGAGTCGTGAGGTCGTCGAGACTGCTGTGCGGGAGGGACGTACAGTCTATGGTGTGAACACAGGGTTCGGTGACCTAGCGAATGTGACAATCGATGCTGCGGATGTTGCAGCCCTACAGCTCAACCTCATACGAAGTCACAGTGTCGGTGTCGGTGACCCGTTTCCGGACGAGGTTGTACGGGCTATGATGCTCCTGCGAGCAAATGCTCTGGCCAAGGGCTACTCCGGCGTCAGGCTTGTGGTGGTCGAGACTCTGATCGAGATGCTCAATCGTGATGTGGTGCCCGTCGTCCCACAGCAGGGATCTGTGGGGTCGAGTGGCGACCTAGCACCGCTGGCCCATATGGTACTTGTGATGATTGGTGAGGGCGAGGCACGGTATGGTGATGATGTCTTCTCAGGTGAGGAGGCAATGCACCGAGCGGGGATTGAGACACTGCATCTAGAGGCGAAGGAGGGCGTTGCACTGATCAACGGCACGCAGCCCATGACCGCTGTCGGTGCTCTCGCGGTACACGATGCGCTCGCACTCGTTCGGGATGCCACTATTGCGGGCGCGATGGGCCTTGAGGCGCTGAGAGGCACAAGGAGGGCGTACGACCCACGCATACACAGGATACGACCACACGAGGGACAGGCCGATGCCGCACAGGCACTGCTCAGAGTCCTGCAGGACAGCGAGATCAACCAGTCTCACGCCGACTGTGGCAAGGTGCAGGATGCCTATTCTCTGCGTTGCTTTCCTCAGGTACTGGGTGCCTGTATCGATGCCATAAGATATGTCTACAGCGTCATTGAGACAGAGATCAATGCGGCCACCGACAACCCTCTCGTCTTCTACGAGGGAGGTCACGATGTCATATCTGGAGGAAACTTTCACGGTGAGCCCATTGCTCTCGCAATGGACTTTCTCGCCATCGCTCTTGCCGAGATTGGCAACATCGCCGAGCGCAGGATAAACCGGCTTGTGGACCCGAAGTTGAGCGGTCTTCCTGCCTTTCTGACCCGGAACAGTGGCCTGCAGTCGGGGATGATGATTGCACAGTACACAGCCGCCTCTCTCGTGTCAGAGAACAAGGTCCTCGCGCATCCGGCAAGTGTCGACTCAATCCCCACGAGTGCTGAACAGGAGGACCACGTTAGCATGGGGACCATTGCTGCGAGGAAGGCCCGTCAGGTCCTTGAGAACGTCCGCAACATCGTGGCGATTGAGTATCTGTGTGCATCGCAAGGGATTGACCTATTGCGTCCATTGCGCACGTCTGAACCGCTCGAATGCGCGCACGCCGTCATTCGGACTAGGGTGAGGGATCTCACAGATGACCGTCCGCTCTATCTGGACATCCGCGAGATTCGTAGCCTGATGGACAGTGGCGAGGTAGTCTCCGCAGTCGAGGCGGTCACAGGACCACTCTATGAGCCCTGAGATGGACTGTGAGATGGTAACCTGATGACTCAGATGCCAGCGGCTCGCTCAGGGTCCGAGCTTCGTGTGCACCACCTGCCCTGCCACTATCACCGTGTGAATGAGATTTGTGGCGAATCTGTAGGCCAGGTACTCGGGGTTTGGACAGTCGAGGACTATGATGTCGGCCCGTTTGCCTACCTCTATGGAGCCCAGCTGGTGCGCACGGTCAATCGCGTGAGCCGCATTGATCGTTGTGGCCGAGATTGCCTCTCTTGGGAACATCTTCATCTTGTAGCAGGCGAGGGCGATGGTGAAAAACATTGACTCATTGGCACAGTTGGGGTTGAAGTCTGTGGCAAGGGCAACAGGAAGCCCCATCTCAATCATATCGCGTGCGCGGGCGTAGTCGGTGTCAAGACTGAAGGCAGTCGCAGGAAGCAGAGTGGCAATCGTTCCTGCAAGACGCATCGCCTCAAGGTCATCATCCGATGCCATCAGCAGATGGTCGGCCGACACTGCACCAACCTCGGCGGCAAGGCCAGCACCTCCCAGATGGACAATCTCGTCAGCGTGAACCTTCAGTTTCATCCCCGCGCTCTTGGCTGCGAGGAGTATTCTCCGTGACTGCTCGATGTCGAAGACTCCTCTCTCACAGAACACGTCACAGAACTCGGCAAGACCCGCCTTGGCCACCGAGGGTATCATCTCGTCAACAACGAGGTCCACGTAGTCGTCCGTTCGTCCCTTGTATTCTGGTGGTACCGCGTGGGCCCCGAGAAAAGTTGTCACAATCTCTGAGGGGAGCATCTCTCTGAGTCTCTGTGCTGCTGCGAGCATCTTCATCTCGTGTTCCGTGCTAAGGCCGTACCCGCTCTTGACCTCGATAGTCGTTGTACCGAGGGTGAGCATTCCATCTGCAAATGAGAAGGCTATCTTGGCAAGTTCGTCCTCTGATGCCGCCCGTGTGGCTCTCAGAGTGTTGAGGATCCCGCCCCCAGCCTCAAGGATCTCCATGTAGGTCTTACCTGCCAATTTCATTGCAAAGTCGTTCTCGCGCGACCCGGCAAAGACAAGATGAGTGTGGCTGTCCACGAACCCGGGCATTGCAAACATACCGGGAAACTCGACCTCCAGCATCTCCGGTGCTGGCTCATCGATCTGACTGACGACATCCTGTGTAGGTCCGACAGATACTATTCTGCCTCTCTCTATGGCGATCGCAGCGTCCTCTATGATTTCGAGTTCCCTCAGATCCTCACCGGTCTTCGGTGAGTCCGTGTGTCCAGCCAGCGTCGCCAGTTGTCCTATGTGTTTCAACACGAGGTCGGGTCGCATCCTGTTTCTCCCTGTCCTGCCTCGCTATCACGCCCTAATTTGAGTTGTGCCGTCTGGACTTCAGAGTTCAGCTGACGGGCCCTCACTGCGGTGAATTAATATGCCGCCAGCAGGTGCCTGACTCAGAGAACTGAGGCTGAGATGCGTCATGGAGTACTTGGTGCTGGGCTGGGACGACATCTACAATCTGACCCTGCAGCTCTCCGAGAGGATAGTCGAGAGTAGCTACGAGCCCAACGTGATTGTGGGGATTGCACGTGGAGGATGGATTCCGGCGAGAATCCTGTCCGACGTGCTCTATACTCAGACGATGTGGAACGTTCGCATCGAGTACTATACCGAGCTCGGGATACGAGGTCCCGAGCCACGAGTGACCCAGCCTCTGTCTGTTCCTCTTGAGGGCAAGCGCATTCTTCTCGTTGACGAGGTGGCGGACACTGGTGAGAGCCTGAGTCATGCTGTCGACTACGTCCGTTCTCTCGATGTCGCTGATGTCCGTACGGCTGTCTTGCACCTCAAGCCGGCATCGATGATCCGCCCGGACTACTACATCCAGGAGGTCAATGCCTGGATAGTCTATCCGTGGGAGATACGCGAGTCGATAATCGCGCTTGTCAAGGAATTCCGCCGACAGGACCCGACGCTCACCCTGAAGGACATCCGTGACCGTCTCGTCTTCGAGGTGGGGTTCGACCCGACACTCGCCGACTACTTCATTAAGCGGCTCTGATGTCCCCTCCTCGTGATGATTATCGAGACGCTCATACACGGCTCCAAGGAGCTCAAGGTCGGTATCTCAGAGCTTGACAACCGTGCTGGTCTGACTGACTCGCAGATGATCGATGTGGCACGTCACGCCTCTGAGGGGTTGCTTGCGCTGCGCCTCTTCGACCCCGCCAATATTGCAGCGCCCATCCACGTACTGTCTGCGGCACAGAATGCGCTGAATGCGTGGCTCGGCGACTATGCGATCACACGATCTCTCGACCTTGAGATAGTGGTCTATGCCTCTGCTCAGCGTCAGATCGACCGTGCGCTTGCGCTGTTGGGCCTCAGACCAGGCCTCTCCACCGTGGGTGTCGTGATGATTGGTAGTTCCGAGACTGACCTCAAGGCCGCGCTTGCAAGGCTGTCATCAGACATTGGTCCCGAGAGACCGACTCCGTTTGCCCCCACCGAGGAGCGACTGAAACGGGTTGCCGAGGCCTTTGGAGTCTCCGAGTCTGAGATTGATATTCTGGCCGGCGGCCGAACTGTTGAGGAACGTGTTGAAGCGCTTGCACGATGTGTCGTCGGTCGTGTGTCGGTGGTCGCCGTCGAGTCCTAGTACTGGTCATCACGCATCGTCATTATTGAGAGGATGTCCTTCTCGGGGACAAGGACCGAGACACCCGTCCACTCTCCCACCACCTCAATCCACACAGTCCTGTCGGGATTGTCCAGATTGACCTCTCTGTTGATGAGTGGTGCGACCTCGTTGATGATATCCCCACCTCTCAGCTCCGTATGCCTAGTGCGGACCGTGATTCTGAACGTCTCCATTTCGGCTATCTTGTTGCCAAGTTCCTCCACCGCTGCCTTGATACTGTCAATCTCTGTGGGGACGCATCTCTCAAGCGGGATGAACTTTATTGCGAACCGGAACTGATAGGGGTTCTCCTCAGCAATCTCTCTCAGCCTACGGACGACCTCGAAGGGGTCCAGCGAGGTCTTGGACGCCAAGAGGCCTGTCACTCGTGTCCGATGCACTCTCAGCCGCTCGTCTCCGAGGAGGTCACCGACGAAGTACTGTACCTCCGACTGGGCTGCACGTTCACGGTTTCGTGGACAGGCTATGAGCAGGTTGTATTCGGCCATATCATCAACTCAGCTCTCGTGATGGATGATTCTTGCTGTCCAGAGTTCCATTGCAGCGGCGTCGCTGCGGAGTACTCTTGTCAGGTTCTCTATTGAGATGGCGCCCTCTCGATACACCCTGATACTGGCTGGGGTATTGCCATCCACTCTCACGATGGTGGAGTTGGCAGTCGCGCTCGAACGACCGCCATCAATATAGAGATCCACCTCATCACCGAGCTGCAGTCTCGCACTATCGACGTCAAAGGGAGTGGGTCCACCGCTGATGTTCGCACTGGTCCCCACTATGGGAGCGCCTATTCGCCTTGCCATCCCCCGCGGAATCACGTGGTCTGGAACGCGGATGGCGATGCTCTCGTGCCTTCCTCTGATGCGCGGACTGACCTCTCGCGACGGACACACAATCATCGTCAGGGCGCCAGGCCAGAAGAGTCTCGCCAGAGCGAGTTCGAGGCCGTAGAAATCGTGGTACTCCTTGCACTGCTCAAGGTCGTGAAAGAGTAGTGGCAGTCCCATCAGTGGATCTCTGTGCTTGACTTGAATGAGCCTGTCAACAGCTGCGTCAATCCCGGGGTCACAGCCTATCCCATAGCTCGTGTCAGTGGGATAGACTACAAGACCGCCTCTCTCGAGTACCTGCACAGCCTCATCGAGTATCGGGGTCAGGTCGCCTCCCTCTGAGTACGTCACGACCTTGCTCGACAAATAGACCACATGCATAGCCCTGCCTCCAAATACACTTATGGGCCTTGCGCTCAGCTGGATGGTGGGGAACCGCAACGGCGACGAATAGGATGAGAGATGCTCGACTCACCGGTGTCATTCTGGCGGCCGGGCGCGGCGAGAGGCTTAGACCGCTCACCGACACAGTCCCAAAGGCGTTGATTCCCGTTGTTGGTAGACCCCTCCTCATGCGTATTCTCGAGGCGTTGAGAGAGGCCTCTGTGGAGCGAGTCGTTGTGGGCACGGGTTGGCTGGCGGACAGGGTCATTCATTACGTCCGGGATGAACTGGGGTCCGACGTGATGAACGTGCAGGCCGTCCCAGTTCCTGACTACGTTGTGGGACCTCTAATGACGTTCGTGAGAGCAGTCTCTACAGTGATTGATGCGGACAGCGGTTTGGAAGAGAATGATGGCAGTGATGACGAAGAGGCGGCTCTCATAGTATTCCCGGGCGACTGCCTGCTGCCGCCCTCTGTCGCACAGGTCCTTGTCAATGAGGTGGACAGGCTCTCTGAGGAGTGTCCTGTCATTGTCGCCGTCGCAGAGTCTGGCACGGGCGCAGAGGTGTATGGCACAGACGATGGTGTCCTCACCGGGTTGGGCCGTGCCGTTCGACCGGAGGGGACACTGGTGGGACGTAGTGCGATGGGCATTGCCGTCTCTCGGAGGTCTGTTGGTGTCTTCTCTGCCGCTCTTGACAGCGGGCTCACAAGGCTCGCTGACGTCATCAATATGATGATCACCAGAGACACGTCCCCCAGGTTCGTCCAGGTTGAGAACGAGTTCCCGGTTGTCGACATTGACACCCCCTCCAGCCTACTGATGGCTGTGCGTGAGGTACTCAGCAGGCCTGACCTGGTACCAATCCAAGATGGAGTCTTTGTGCCAGGGGGTGACGTCATAGATGTGGGACATGACCTCGTTCTCTCGATGCAGACATCCATAGATGCTGGCACGGGTCTTCACGGCCCTGTCTATATTGGTCAAGGATGCAATATCGAGGGGGGCTCGCGTATTGGGCCCTGGGCGTGCATCGAGGGGGGTTCAGTCATCGGGCGCAACTGCACGATGCACGATGCACTTGTGCTCAGTGGCTCATCAGTCCCCGACGGGGCTCTTCTGTCCAACACAATCGTCTTCGGCGACATAGTACTGAGGAGTGATGAATGAGTTGCCAAGCAGGTTTCGTCTTCGACGTGTCTTTAGAGGCGTGGTTCTCGCCATAGCCCGCCCTCTTGCATCACGCGGTGTCAACCCCGACGCAATCAGCTACCTGACTCTGCTGACTGCCTACGCTGGTGGTCTGCTTCTGCTGCTGTTTCAACACCAACCGGTCTTCGGCGTCTTTGTGTTTCTCACAGGCCTGTTTGATGGAGTGGATGGTGCAGTGGCACGGCTGAGTGGGAGGTCCTCGCCGATGGGTCCCCTTTTGGACTCGGTGGTGGACAAGGTCGCCGAGGTCACGCTCATACTGTTCATTGCATTGAGCCTTCCTGAGGTGGTGATTCTCGGAGTCTCCGTACCAGTCTGGTGTGTCCTGTGCGTTTCAGGCTGGCTGCTGACCAGCTATACACGTTGTCGTGCTGAGTCGCTGGGCGTGAGTGACCTTGACATTGGTCTTGGAGCGCGGTCTGAACGCCTCTTCACGTTGTTCGTGTTTTCGGTCTTCTGGCTTCTCAGGTGGGGACTTGTGGTTGTGACCCTGCTTGGAATCGGCACTGCAGCATACCGTTTTCGTCACTACAGTGAGGAGCTGCAGCAGGCCACGCGATCGGATCTTGAACAGGCGTAGGAGAATTGGACACATCAATGGTGCAGCTGAGCACGACATCTGACTGATGAGAGAGCCTGTTCTATGTCACGCTGATGACGACTGGTGGTCGGTGCTGTGACGAAGTCGGGAACAAGAGCGTAGAGCCATCTCTGTGGGGCGCGACCTGTCTATGTCCATTTGCAGCCCCACGCGACTGATAGACGCAATAGTATCCGCACCGGGCCTGCTTGCAGCCTCTATCAGCACGCCTCTGAGACTTGCCGAGCCGCAAGAATGGGAGAGAGTCGGCCGTGACACGGTAGGGCTTGGAGTGTCTCTCGAAGAAACTCCAGATGACTTCAGGTGCATCCGCATCGCGGCCTGTATTGCCAATCGCCTTGGAGGACAGACACTGGTACACGCCCGGCCATATGTGACCACCACCCTCAATATCATACAACACCATCTCCGCTTCACCATTGTCATCGCTGTAGCGAACACAGTGGATTCGTGTACCGGCCCCCGGGTAGATGTCCGGGAGCCAAGACCCGACGGTCTGTTCCAGCAGTTGTTATGATCGGCCCGGTACTCACTGCACGGGCTGCCCCGCTGCCCGAGGAACAGGTGATGGTGACCGTAGTGACCGCCACCACTCCGCATCCTATCGCGCTCTCCACGAACAATATCCATCAGCGCTCCCTACTAGTTGCTGAGGCATTGTCAGTCCGGTGGAAGTTTGCAACCCCCAGACCAGAGTACAACAAACTTGTAGCCAGCCTCTCTCGACAGTCGAGGACTCCCGGCACCATCATACTTAAGAGCGACCCTAATCTCGGCGCAGTCCAGAGACGTAATGGAGCAAGGACTCATGCCCATCTTCAGAGCTGACCACTATCTTCTTGCAGATATTGCGGATCCGACTGACATCAAGGAGGACGCTGAGAGAATCCTTGAGGGTCTGAAGGACATCCCCGTTCTCAAGGACCTCGCAATGGTCTCGAAACGTCTTGAGGGGGCCTCGTGGATGGAGATACTCGGTCGCGTGGATATCCCCGAGGGGTCCAAGGCATTCTGGGCGATGGTGAAAAAGGAGGCAACCGAGAGAGAGCCTTACAATCTCTTCGTCAGAGTCGATGTCAATGCTGAGGCAGACGACATAGAGAGTGCGAGGGCGAAGGTGAAGAAGTGGATTGAGACCGAGTGGGTCCCAAAGATTGAGGCAAGGATTCCGCTCAAGAACGTGAGGGTGCTCCGCCCAGAAGAGATCTATATGCCTCCACTGAAGTGAGCCTGTCAGACTGCTAATCGGTCACACGCAGCAGATAGATGGTATTCATCACAGCCTGTACTATCTCTCTATGCCCGTCACCGTCGACGTCACCGACTGCGACGAGCGCGTCCGCTGCGCGTCTACGCGTCTTGATTGAGGCCTCCTCCACCAGCCGTCGTCCATCCAGCGAGAAGATACTTAGCAGCGAGTTCGTCTGCGTCAGAACCACCTGACCCGGCGAGGGAGCACCATCCGTTATCCTATCGACGACAACAGCGCTGACCGGACCCGGTGCCCGAATGTTGTCGTAGATCTCTATTCCCGTGGGGCCAGAACCGAAGACCGTGACGTTCCTATCGGCCACCGCCACTATCTCGTCCAGCCGACCCCCCGTGATCTGTCCAGTGGCGACAATGTTCACTGGTCCTCTTGCCCGGAACTTCCCAATCTCATGCAGCCTGTCATCCGCATACTGATAGACAAAGATATGCTCACTGTCATCACCAAAGACGAATCTGGAGTAGGGCAGGCTTCTACTACGGAACGGTGCTATTGAGAAGACGGGTCTCTCGACGACCTTGTGGGCGAGCTTGTCAAGTGTGTCTGAGAACCATCCAAAACATCGGAGTGCGTTGTCATCGGTTGAGACTATCACTTCCGCCTTCTCGTCGCCCACCATATTCCCCACACAGACCGCCGTCGGCATAGTCCTGAGCGGACAAGCGCACATCTCAGTTATGTTATCGCCACCCAGCCCCACCACACGCAGGCTCGTATCCATCCCGCCAATCACTATGTCTGGTTGGCCGTCCCCGGTCACATCACCTATCGCCATCGCGGCCACGGGAGGGAGATTGGCGAGCCTCACGACCTCCACAAAGGAGCCCTCGTTCCCGAGCCGCATGATCCGGACTGCACCGTCTATGGTGGTCACGACCAACTCATCACGGTTGTCCCCTGTGACATCAACGAGGGCAATCGAAGTCACTGTTTCTCTCAGTGAGTGTTCGGAGACCATGTGTATCTCTGTCACAGGGTGCACCACCAAGGACTTGCGCGGCCCTTGGCGACTTCAGACCGAGCGGGATTTAAGAGTTGTTCCGTGAGGCTAGAGTGGACACTTGGGTCAACAGGCCAACGATAGTCTCGAGACGAAGTGATATGCGCAGGGATGATCTTCTCACCGAGCCAGTGCGGCTTGAACATTGGAATGCATCTGTCGACGAGGTCGCCCACCAGCTCTCGTCTTTCGTGCTTGAGTTCGAGTCTTTTACGCCTGAATCTTTCTCGGAGATAAAGTTCCATTTGCTCAAGGGTCCCGGCCTGACAAGGGAGGCGCGACGAGAGTTCTGCAGAGTGGCCATCGCTCACAGTCACTGTCCATCCTGCGAGGACCTGTATGTGGCAAAGAGGTGCCCTCTGTGGTACCGTCTATACCGGACGGTGCGCTGGCACAGCCTGCAGCGAGCACCGCCCTGCATCCGCATTGCGTACGTACGCCGGAACATCAAGACGGTGGTGGACTACCTTGCGTTGGCAGGACTACTCTCTCCACCATTCTACAGACCGCCTCACGGTCTGTCCTGCCGGATGATGCAGAGTTGGGACCTCTGCAGACCCAACACGTATTGTACTGCCAAGCGGACTGACAACGTACTCGAATACACCTCTGCTCGCGAGAGGGTCAAGTTGTCTCGCCCTCTTCACTCAGATCTCGACATCGATGAAGAGGAAGATTGAACAAAGGCCACGTATGACCCCTATCGTCTGATGCAATCGCTTGGCATAGGTGGACAAAGATGTCTGATGAGCGGCCCGGCCGAGAAGGCCCGACTGGGGCTCTACAGGATGAGATTGACACCGACCTGATTCGGATGATCAGACGGACTGGGCTCCGTGAGGATGTCCTCATCCGAGCACGTCAGTCCCAGAACACGGACTGGCTGTCCATCGAACGCATCCTCAGGGAGCACGAGCAGATGGAGTCTCTTGCTCAGCGTTACTCTCGCCCGAAGGCGATCCAAGACCCCGTCCACGGGGCCATTCTCCTTGAACCGTGGGAGCTTGATGTGATCTCCACTTGGACGATGCAGAGACTGAGGTACGTGCGTCAGCTGGGCCCTGCGTACTTGGTCTACCCCGGAGCGAACCACACGCGCTTTGAACACAGCCTCGGCACAAACTATCTCGCTCAGAAGTGTCTGCGGGTTGTAAGCTATTGTGACAAGCTAGGCGCTGAATCATTTCATCCCCTCAACAGGCTCCTCGACGATGATCAACAGATGTTGTTCCGGGCGGTTGCACTCCTGCACGATGTGGGTCATCCTCCGACATCTCACACAATTGAGCCGGCGCTGGGGTCTTGGGCTGGGCTGAGCCATATCGACCTGAGCGAGTATCTCATCCTCCACAGCGAGATAGCCGATGTTCTCAGCGAAAACGGGTTGTCGGCCATTGTCGTTGCGGATGTCCTCCGCCGACGCGTCTCGGACCCCATCCTCCGGCTCATCTCCGACTTCATTGACTCGCCCCTTGACATTGACAAGACAGACTATCTCATCAGGGACGCACGCTTTAGTGGTGCCGAACTCGGACTGTTTCCTGCGGAACGGGTCCTGCTGACAAGCCGTGTGGTCAGGCTCGATGGCGCGTACGTGCGAGCGTTTATGATTAAGGCCCTACATTCACTGGAGGCTCTGATGCTGAGTCGCAACTGGATGTTCAGCGACCTCTACTTCCATCACACGGTGCGGGTGGCCGAGTCGCTCATCGACAGGGCCACATACCTGAATCTGCGGGAGGAGGGGCTCTCACGTAGCGAGTGTATCGGTCTGTTCACGAGAATGACTGACGAGGACCTCTATCGGTGGCTCGCCTCCTCGGATATGGCGATAGTTCGGGAGTATGTGAACAGAATTCGTCACAGAAGGTTATTCAAGGTGGTCGTCACACGCCGTCTGGAGTCCCTCTCTGACGCCACGAGAGATCGTCTCCTAACTGCAGCGAGGGATGTTGAGAGGCTGATGGAGATTGAGAAGGAGCTGCTTGACAGTTCTGGCGGCGTGATTGTGGACGTAGTAACTCCCGAGGTGGGTGCTGAGAAGATCTCGCAGATTCCGCTCATCGTGCCCGACGCGGTTGGTAGAGCACGAGTCGTCAGGATGACAGAGATTGAGGCGGGTCGTCCTCTTGTATCAATACTCGAACAACAGCGCAGGACAATGCCCACCGTGAGGCTCTATGCAGACGCCACGAACGCGGAGACGGTCGTACGCAGGTTCAACAAGGAGTTTCCATCCGCCACGGGCTGATCTCTGTTCGGTGTCTCTGTGACCCAGTCTATCGCTCAACCAGCGGGTCGATGATACCTATTACCGCATCGAGTCCGTGCATCAGGTAGACAATCCCATAGATTGCCTCCACGAGGGTGCCCTTGTCGTGCTCCATCTCCGACTTGCTCTCGGCTGGCGGGTCAAAGTGAATCCGATACTCGTACAGGCGCCATTCATCGCACAGTGCGGCGAGATGCTCGTTACTTACAGAACGTGCCCGTGCTTGGGTCAGGTCCCCCACATCCAGCATCTCAGGAGTCCATAGCCTATGAAGCACCGCCAGAGAGATTGCCGCATCCCCGACCAGCGCCAAGACCTTGGCCATCTCGCTTGTAGAGGCGAGTCGTCTGAGCATATCGCAGTCAACGCTGGCGCCGGGCTCTATGCCTCTGCAGAAGTGACTCTCCAGCTCTAGAAACAGGTTCTTTGTGCTAGGCTGGAACAGTGAGACGATGAGCATCTCCTCCCTGTGTATCTCGACCCCCAGACGTGATTTGAGATGTGGAATGAGCTCGGTCTTGGCCCTCTCAATCCTGAAGAGTATGGACCCTATCTGGTCGAGCCAGCGTTCAAACTTCTGGATTGTCCTGGTGTTCTCAGACGGCACTGCCTCCATCTCATTCTCCAGGAACCGACCTATCTGCAGCAGTGCTCTGTGAATACCGATGTCCCTCCAGGGCAGAATCATCCGTTTCACAATAGCCCCCTGCCTGGGATGTAGTGTGTGAGAGTGGTCTTCCTCGCCCTGTGCCTCCTGATGTATATGGCGGTCACAGCGTAGTCGTTGGCAAGAAGGCAGAAGGCGAGTCCTATTAGAGAGGGCGCCGTTGAGAGGTCGAAGATGACATTATGCCCGGGTAGCTCCTCCAGCAGAATCTTCTCTATGTGTGAGTATGTCGCCATAAGGTCGCCTTGGACCCCACCGTCTTGGTATCCCACCACCTCCTTGGGCAGCTCGTCCCAGATTCCCTCCCATCTCTTGGTGGTACCATCCGGCACATGTCGTGTCAAGTCCTTCGAAACACCTTTTGCAAACCTCGCTGCCTCGACAACGATCCTGAGCCGGTTGAAGTGTGCCTCCGCCTCCTGAGTGAACCAGTGCACAAGTGGTCGCACCTGCTCCGGATTCGAGACCGAGGATATGACGGTCGTGTTACGTGTCACATTGAGCACACGACGTACAGCTGGTGCGGCCCGTGGCGCGATGCTGAATACCCTCTGCCTGGACTCGCGGTGGCTCACAATGATACCAAGTCTCTCCAAGTGTCTGGTGTTGAAGTAGAGCTTCGGGTCTGTCACCACCACCTTGTCCTCGTCGATGTCCGTCTTGCCAGCGCGGTGCATCCTTTCTATCATGTCACGACGGATCTTCTCACGGAGCTGGCTACCGGTCCTCGGCCCCTTCTCAAGCTCCTCCAGTATCACCCTGCGCGCACTGACGCTCTCTACCTCTCGTCTGATCACCTCGTCCGCAGTTTCCCAGAACATATCTCCTCGAACAAATATCAACAATATATGTGATATATGTATTGTCATGGCTGGGAACGTTCCCAATGTACGCCTGACACCCCGACAGGGTCTGTGTGTGACGATGATCCGTCCGTCATAGGTCCAGATCGGCAAACACTGCGGAGACGGTCGTCATGACGGCTCAAATTGATACTATATCACCTATGTATATCAAGTAGTTATTGTTCGGAAGGGGCCTCATCCCGACAAGGCTTAAATACACGCGTCCGCAAGGTATTAGCAGAGTTCTGTGAAGCTGTGGGCGAAGAACTTGGATTCTTATCCAGAAAAAACTGAAGAGAGGACCGAATCAAAATGGCTGAAGACGAGTTTCTGGGCGCCAAGCCGATTGTCATAGACAATGGCACTGGCTTGAGCAAGAACGGGTACGCGGGTGAGGACCAGCCACGGAGCGTCTGGCCGACGCTGATCGGCTATCCACGGTATGAGAGCATCATGACCGATGTTGACCACTACACACGTGACTACTACATCGGTGAAGAGGCTATCAACCTGCGTGGTGTGCTGAAACTGGTCTACCCCATCACGCACGGTGTCATCGAGGACTGGGATGCCATCGAGAAGATCTGGAGCTACACCTTCTACAACGACCTGAAGGTGGACCCCAGTGAGAATCCCGTCCTGCTGACCGAGGCCCCGTTCAATCCTCGTGAGAACAGGGAGCGGATGGCCTCCGTGATGTTCGAGAACTTCGGTGTGCCGGCGGTCTACGTGGCAACACAGGCCATCCTGTCACTCTACGCTTCTGGTAGAACGACGGGCCTCGTGGTTGACTCCGGTGATGGTGTCACCCACATCGTGCCCATCTACGAGGGCTTCTCGATCACACACGCTATTCGGAGGATTGACCTCGCAGGTCGTGACATCACCGAGTACCTGCGCAGGCTTCTCAGACAGAGAGGCTACTCCTTCGTCAGCGGCGCGGAGAAGGAGATAGTCCGTGACATCAAGGAGAAGCTGTGCTACGTCGCTCGCGATCCTGAGCAGGAGCGTATGGTGGCCGACTCGGCTGGTGTCGACAAGCAGTACATGCTGCCTGACGGCGAGACGATAACAATCGGTGCTGAGCGTTTCCTCGCTCCCGAGCTGTTCTTCAATCCGAGCGCCATAGGCCTTGACACAATGCCCCTTGACGAGCACATCGTCGAGGCAATCAAGGCATGCGATGTCGACCTGCGACGTGACCTCTATGCCAACATTGTGCTCTCGGGCGGCTCCACGATGTTCGAGGGGCTGAAGGACAGACTCCTGAAGGAGATATCCGAACTCGTACCCGAGAATGTCGAGGTCAGGATCATCGCACCTCCGGAGCGTCAGTACTCCGTCTGGATTGGCGGAAGCATCCTTGCATCACTGAAGACCTTCCAGAAGATGTGGGTCTCACGCAAGGAGTTCGAAGAGGCCGGTCCAGAGGTCATCCACCGCTGTATCTAAGCGCTCGCTAGTTCATAA
>JAGSHN010000010.1 GCA_029855935.1 Candidatus Thorarchaeota archaeon
ATGAGGACTCGGTAGAGATTGCCGAGAGGGTACTGGATGCGCTGAGGAGAGAACCGTCTCTCCGAGAGAAGTTTCTTGAGATCATAGCCCCATCGACGTATGTCAGGCGTGACGAGCTCACGCAGGTGCTGGAGGAGATTCGACAACTCCGCATAGAGAGTAACCAGCGTTTCGAGGCAATGCAGGAACGCTTCGAGGCAATGGACAGGCGCTTCGAGGCAATGCAGAGACAGATGGACGAACGCTTTGAGACAACACAGAAGCGGCTAGATGAACGTTTCGAGGCGATGCAGAGACAGATGGACGAACGCTTCAAGGCAACGCAGAAACAGACAGATGAACTCTTCGAAGCAATGCAGGAAACCGTGGTTGTGATGCAGGCGGACTTGGCGGATCTGACGGGCAATCACAGCCAGCAGGCCGAGGACGCTGTCCGGAGGCTTCTCTCAAGGGTACTGGAAACGGAGGGAATTGAAACTGCAAGGATTGAGCACATCCGGGTCAAGGACAGAGATGGTTCCGTCTTCGGCAGGGGCTACACCACGGACATTGGCATCTACTGCCGGGGGGAAGAAACTTGGATAATAGAGTACAAGGCCCGGGCGAAGAGGGAGGACATCATTCATCTGCACCTGGTGGCCAAGCTTCTGAGGAAGCAATATCGAATCAATCCTGACCGGGTACTGATGGCCACTGTGAAAATAGATGATGAGGGCCGAGTGCTGGCTGATGCAATGGACATAGAAGTGCTTCAGGGGAGGAGCAAAGATCCCAGACCACTACCGCCGCCTGCTACGGACAGCCCAGCGTGAAATGTTGACTCGTTTTCTTGCTGAAGTGGGCTGGCTTTGCTCAGAGCCTATGAGACCCAGGCCATACGACGGGTCTGGAGGATTATTGGTTGCTTGTTCGGCGGTCTGTGACCTCGACAAGGACTCCAGCGTCTGGCAAGACGTATATGATTGGGTCTGTGATATCAGGATGCTCGCTGAGGTACCGGTCGACGACCCCGCGGAGTAGGTCCCTCACCCCGTCAGGTGATGTGGGGCGGATGCCCTCCATCCTGTAGACCTCTCGTAGCGTTTTGGGATCGAGTTGAGTGACAACCTTGATGTTTCCCTCTCCCACGTCGAGAAGGATTCTGAACAGGTCAGGAGGCTTCTGATTGCCAATCTTGAACGTCTTCTCCGAACAATAGGTCTGGATGACGTACCTCATTGCCTCCTTCACGGACAAGTCCTTTGTTGCGAGCATTGCCTCCTCATAGCCTGCGCTTCCAATGCCGTCACCGCACGGAGCGAGTAGGACAATCCAGCCTTGTCTATCGTGACGCACAGCGTTCCACGCAGCGTGAATTCCCTTCCCTGCCTGATACAGGTTTATCCCAAGTTCGCCCACTGAGACAAACACTATGTCACCGGGCTTGTCCACCTCGACGACGCGAAGCCGACGCAGTGGTGCACTTGCTGCCCTGTGACACTCAATGATATCTCCAGCCTGCACATAGACTATCTGGCCGTGGTGGACGATGGTGTCGATACAGAAGATTGGCAGCCTCTCCTTCATTGTCTTGGTGATCTCAATCATGTCCTGAATAACGGGGTTGCCCTCGGTGTTGCCAAGCCGGCACTCGGGCTTGAATCCGCGTTCGAGGTCGAACATCCGAGGGTGGTTTATCCTGATTGTCTCGCGACCAGCAACTCCCGGGCAGAAGAGCTTCACAGTCCCCGCCTGGCCTGCAAAGTAATGATACTCTGAGTCGCTGAGAGGGATGACGAGACACGCGTCCAGCACCCGTTCGTCGATGTAGATCGGTGTACCCCAGGAGGTCTCGCCGACATACCTGTTGCCCGCGTCGCAGTCGTGGATGAGGACATTCTTGCGCCACTCGGAGTATATGCTAGGACCAAGGATCTTGTCCCTGATTGCCTCTTCTCTTGGTGGGACGTGAGAGCCGCTGGCAATCATTATCTTGATGTCGTCCCGACGCACACCGAGACGCAGAAGCCTCTCCAGAACAATGGGGAGGAGGATCTTCGTGTGGATGTTGGGACGAGTGTTGTCGTCCACAATCAGAACGATGTGGCGGCCCTCAGAGTATTCGTTACGGACAACCTCATCGAAGGGGGGACTGCCGAGCGGTCTCGCAAGGACCTCCTCAAGTCTGGACTCGATACTGTCAAAGTCTGGAGTGAGATCCTCGACCTCAAGGACTCTGACCCGCTCTAGCCTCTTAGGGATGAACTCGTCGATGAGAGTGCTGCCGTACCGAATGGGTGTACTGTGGAAGGACATTGTGCGTCAACCCGAGTGAGAGGCTCGCTAGTTTAACGATTGCGGTGCAGACAAGTATTGTCATCAAACTACTCATCTAGTTCCGCTGGCAGACGTAGTCAATGCGTCGCGTCCAGTCAGGTCCGCGGCAACCTTGGCTTGTCGGTACCGCAGTTCTAGTCCGAGGGAGATGAGGCTTTGTGACCCTAGTACGGTGGCAGGCTCAAAAGGTCGCGATGCAACAATACCGGAGTCGGATGAGCCACGAGAATCGTTGATACCGCTGTCCGAGCAAGATGGCGATTTGCTCCCGTGATCAGCAGCACCAAGTGCTTCGTTTCGGGTGAAGCTTGGACTGCTGTTCGTAGTGGACAGTTTCACACGAAACTGCTGAGTTCTGAACCGGCACAGTTCCGAATCCGGCACACCACACCATTGGCCTCCTACAGTCAATTCAGGCTGTTGATGTTGCTGGCGGTAGACTTTGTGACAGCTCCAGAGCAAACCGTTCCACTGACCTCTGTACAGACACGACAATGGTCGCCACCCCCAGCTTGGACTGGATTGTCTTTCAGCTCCTGAGTGTCTATGAAACTCTATCTGAATCCAATGGTCACACTGTGTATGCTTGCTGCAGGAATTGCATTGCTGGTTGGCGCACCAATCCGCAGACTCGTCTAGCTGGGATAGTATCTCGATGCAGGGTCGTAGGAATTTGCAGCAGCAGCGTTCGTCTTCCATTCTGGGCTGTTTCTCAAGATGTTCCGAACCCCCATACAATATAAGAGTCCGTTTGGCGTTTGGGCGACGGTAGTCAGACGAACGTATCTGCTTGCAGTAGGACCGCTCTTCTCAATGGTACTCAATGGTGGGCGCATATTGTGTTGACCTCAAAGATTTGGCGAGCTGGAGGCCCTCGCGGCTGTGTTTCGTGCTACTGCGGTACATCACCACTCCCGATACTATGGAGGATGACGAGATGCAAGAGTTGGGTACTCCTGCAGAGATGCTTGTGGGATTGGCATTGGTTGGGTTGGGAATGTTTGTTCTCTGGTTGGAGCAGAAGAGATTCGGGACGCTGGCTTGTCAGCCACTATCGATCCCTCCGGTCCAGTCAACTGCCAACACATCAGACAACACGGTTGACAAACGGTCTACTTCAGGGGCCTTGGTCTGGCTGACGTGCATTCTGTTCTCCGCGTTTCTTACTGCAGCTGGCGGCTGGTCTGTCTTTGGCCTGTATGGTGCAATGTCACTTCTAGTCCTGTTCTTCTTCGTGAACACTCCAGTGGGCATCTCCCGGATGCGAAGACCTCCAGATCCTCTCACAGCGTTCATTAGTCACCTTGAGATTCGTGCACGCATTTCTGAGGGAGAGATAGCTCAGATCAGAGAAGAGATTGAGAACTGTTTCAGGACGGCAAAGATAGCAGGGGAGAAACAACGACAGCTGCTTCGGTATTTGGCATATCGCGAGGATGGCATCGGAAAGGCTGCAAGAGAGCTACTAGAACAGCAGGACCTGGAGGAGAAGGACGGAGAGTAATGCCTCTGAGGAATTAGCAGAGATTGGTGGACGTGGGTCTACTTTGCTGGAAAGGACGAAGTTCCGGATGGATATAGACAAGAGCCGGCTGCATACGCACGGCTGGTGGTTCTCAGCTGAGATCGGGATGGCGGTCTATGGACGAATCATTGTGTGAGGACTGATCACGAGTGTGACAACGGCTGACTTGCAGTCCTCGGCCCATGTCGAAGCAAAAGTTCTTCTGTCACGATTGCCAGCGAACAGCCGGAACACTCCCATCTAGGACGGCTGGCACGGTCCGTGCTACGTCCACGTCCTGGACAGGCCCTTCAGACTCTATCAGCTGAGCGAGTTCTCCGTCACCGGCGAACTGCGACAGAGCTATCACACAATGGGCAAGACATATGTGGCTCTGTCCGATGAGAACATGCAGCGCGTGATGATGATACTCTTCGGCGACTCGTGGTACTCCTCGACAAAGGGCTACTTCAACGTCTACTTCTATCCTCAGGGCGGTTCATCGTCGTACCGCTCCTCAGGCTACATCTACTCCTCCTTCAGGAAGACG
>JAGSHN010000024.1 GCA_029855935.1 Candidatus Thorarchaeota archaeon
CAAATATGTCGTGCGTGTCCTCTGTCACACGCCCCAGATCGTTGCTGTTTATTATCGGTGGGAGGCTCAGTGTCCGGCCTGCTGAGTCGACGAGGAGAGGCCATCTCTTGTAGTCAGCTATGATATGCCCGTACTCAATCCCCTTCTCGTGTTTCTGCAATATCTCTGGACCACTCATCTCCGTCTCGGTGCCAAGAGGCACAAACCTGATCTTGTCCGGGCGCTCCGCTCGGTACACCACAGGGAACTTGATGTCCCTGTATACGTAGAGTCCAATGCTTGCCTTTCTCCTGTTCCTGCCGTGTGTGGCCGTCAGAGACTCCTGAAGTCTCATATAGTCCTTGATTAGCGCGTCGGACATCTCGACGCCCTTGACCACGCCACAGGCGATGTACCTTCGTATCTTCTCCAGTCCCCTCTGAACAATAATCTGCTTGCCGGACTTGCGCACAGGAAACACTGGCAGACCCGGCGCGATTCCGAGGAACGCCCTGACTGCTCTCGCAATGCCCTCTTCCGAGAGCATATCCTGACGGTCGGGATTGATCTCGACCTCAATCAGGTCACCCTCCACTCTCTCGACCTCGGCCTTGAGAAGGAAGAGCGTGTTCTCCAGCTCCTCAAGCGACATCTTTCGTCCTATGAGCCGTTCTAGGCCCTGAATGCTGCATTCGACAATCATCTGTCCTCTCACCTCATCTCACAAAGTACTTTCTGCGGAGCCAGGTCAGGTCACGAGAGTATAGCTCCCTGATGTCCCCTATGTCCATCGCCGCCATGTACATTCTCCCGGCGCCGAGTCCCCAGGCCAGCACTGTGTCCTTGATGCCAAGCGGGTAGGTCACCTCTGGCCTGAAGATGCCGCCGGGAGCCACCTCAATCCATCCCAGCGTCTCATGCTTCGCATAGCCCTCTACACTCGGCTCCGTGAACGGGAACTGTCCGGGCTTGAACTTCATCTTCTTGATGCCGACCCTGCGGCAGATCTCCCTGATGTATCCCATCAGGTCGCGGAGGGTCAGTCCCTTGTCCCAGATTATGCCCTCGCACTGGTTGAACTCCTGTGCGTGCTTGGCGCTGAGCTTCTCCGCTCGGAAATTCCTGTCGATGATGAACATCTTGTGTGGCGGACTGTCGTGCGACCACAGGTATCTCATCGAGACAGGTGTAGTGTGAGATCGCAGGACGAGGCGCGTTGTGATCTCGCGCGAGAATGGCGCTTGCCACCCTGTGGACCCAGTGTCGCCTCCGTTCTCGTGGACGGCCTTGACGGCTCTGTAGTGTTTCTCGTCTATGATGTCACCGTGGTCGTACGGCTCTGCAACGCGGAACTGGTCTTGGACCTCTCGGGCCACATGGTCCTGTGGGACAAAGAGCACGTCGTTGTTCCAGAACTCTGTCTCGACATAGGGGCCGAACCACTCTGTGAATCCAAGTCCTACCAGTATCTCCTTGAGCCAGTCGAGAAACTCCGCGTATGGATGCTTGCGCCCCAGATTTGCATAGGGCGGGACAATCTCCACATTGAAGGGTCGAAATGTCTTCCCCCTCCACTCGCCCGTTGCGAGCAACTCAGGTGTTAGCTCGACGAGCCCACCAGTCTCGCCGCTGAGGAGCTGTTCAATGGATTCCTTGTGTGCTTCGACCACACATGCTCGGAACACCTTCGTGACCACTGTCCGAACGAGTGTCCTGTCACGCGCCTGCTTGAGTCCCTCGGACAGGGACTCGGGCACCGACTCATCTCCCCTGGCGAGAGCTCTGAGGACTTCGGCCACCACGGAATCGGCACTCTTGGTCTTGGCTCTGAGGGTGGTCCGGCCCTCTTGTTTTGAGATATCGATCCAGCCGTTCCTACGGGCCCAGTTTATGGCAATGCCTCTCTCTCGCGGATTCAGGCCCGCAGCTTCAACAGCATCGTCGAGCGTGGCCTCCCCCCCAAGCTGAATCACAGCGTTGAGGAGCCGCTGCTCCGGTAGCCCCTTCTCGGCGTACGACCGTCCCTCTTCCGTCAACACGTGAGACTCAAGTTCATCAACGTGTATCTCCACAAGTCCTCGTTCCGCAAGTGCGTTGAGGATTGAAACGACGCGTTCGACCCTCTCGTTCAGGGAAACGGCCACCTCCTGCGCGGAAACTAGGCCCGAATGTTTCACGAGTTCTGCGAGAACAGTACGCTCTCCTTCTGTCAGCTGGATCTGGTCACTCATCGTCCTCAGAAACTCCTTCGTCATTGCAGGTGTTCAGGTGGGCAATCCCCGTGGAGCCTAACATGAACGGAGAAGTAACACGCCCAGTCAGTATGTAAATTGGCGGGGATCCATCCGTCCTTCACCTGCTCTTCGGACACGGCCGTCTCTCGCCCACCTTTTTAATCTGTCGCCTGTCTGGCTCCTCTTGCTGTAGTAGTGGTGGCCGTGTCGCAATCTTAAAATACGCCGCTCTTGCGCTTCTCGTGAGTCCTCGCTGCGGTCTCTCCTTCTGAGGTCGGCTACTCATGTCATATCCGTGTCAGGTGAGGCGAAGGAATTGAGCTTGGAAAGACATCAACTGAAGAAGAAGATACAACAACTAAAGGCACTGCAGGGGCGGCACAGTTCCTTCACTACGCTCTATATACCCCCTAGCAAGAGCCTGACAGATGTCATCAACTTCGTGAGGACCGAGCTCTCTGGAACAGACAACATCAAGAGCAAGACGAACCGAAAGAACGTTGCTGACAACCTCACTGCAATCCTCAGTGAGCTGACAAAGATCAAGCAGATTCCCAAGAATGGTATCGCCTTCTTCTTCGGCATTCAGGAGGAGGGCGGGTCGACAAAGGAGATTCGTGAGATCATAGTGCCCCCATCACCAATCACGCAGTTCCTGTACATCTGTGGTCGCGAGTTTGTGACCGATGAGCTCGAAGAGATGGTGAAGCCGAAGAGCCTGATTGTGATTGTCCTGATAGAGGGCGGGAAGGTCGTGGTGGGTTATCTGCGAGGAAAGCACGTGGAGCTTGTCCGAGAGGAGGACTTCTACATCATGGGCAAGACGCGTGCCGGCGGTCAGTCCGCAAGAAGATATCAGCGCATCCGCGAGGAGAAGATGCAGGAGTTCTTCAAGCATGTGGCCAAGCTCTTGGCCGACCTGCTGCTTGACAACATTGACAGTGTCGATGCCATTGTCCTCGGCGGGAACACCATACGTGCTCAAGAGTTTCTTGAGAAGAGCGACCTCGACTACAGAATCCGGAAGAAGATTGCTGAGAGAATAATCCCGGTCAGCGTAGTCGACGAGACAGGACTCATGCAGGCGGTCAAGGAGGCCTCTCGAATCCTTCGCGACACAGAGATATACGAGGAGCGTGAGGCCTGGGAGAAGTTCATGGAGTCCCTGTTGAGAGGCGAGAACACGGTCACGTACGGTGAGAAAGAGGTGCTCTCGGCCCTACGCGAGGGGCGCGTGGAGACCGTGATGGTGGTGGAGGACAGTCCTCTCCTAGACGAGCTGGTCGAGGAGGTAAGCAAGTACGGTACTGAGCTGATGGTCTTCTCTTCCCAGACAGAGTCGGGCGCGCAGCTGAAGTCCTTCGGGGGTATCGCTGCCAGGCTCAGATGGTAGACACTGCCAGATTCTTCATTCTCTCGGTGGCCGAGGAAGACTCACTGCCGTCTCGAGGTCGACGATCCAGCGGTCGAGCTCATGACTGATTGATTGGACGTATTCGGCGAGACTCTCAAAGTACCTATGAAGATGCGATTGCGTCGATGACTTGTACTTCTCTCTGTAGTCCTTCACACGCTGGGGGAGCCCGATTGTCCATCTGCTCAGTGTTGCAGTCAATGTCCGATCGTCGATGAGTCTCCGTGCGGTCCTGGAGCTTCTCGCAAGCTCGATCATCCTCTCAAGCTGGTCCTGCATTCGAATCAGGCCTGCCACGAGCTGCTTCGAGTCGCTCTTCGTGTCGGCATCGCGAGCAGTGTAATAGACGTGTTTGAGGTGGCGCTTGCAGTTGCCCACCTCTCTCAGAAAGCCTGTGATGGCCTGCATATCTGAGGGCTTGCAGGATCACATCATTACTCTTTGTATCACTTCTCATCTTGACACGGAGTGCGGACAGATGTCCGCAGAGAAGGGGCAACGTCCGCATCTGTCGCGACGCGAGGCGGGTCTTGCGTCTCTCTGGCCCCTCCAGTAGCCCTCCATCGCCTTGAGTTTCCGTTCTGTGAGAGCTCTGTCGTATCTTGCTGTACTGACCCTGGCCTTTCCGCAGGAGATGCAGTGCTGAAGGTCCCTGTTTCTACACCTCTCCGCATTTGTCTGGGCACAGTACACCACGACGGCAAGTGCATTGTCACATTGCAGTCCCATCTCCTCAAGCGCGAGGGCGTAGAGCGAGGCCTGGAAGAGGTCCTCACTATGGGCTGTCCTGGGGACCTGCACGCGAGGGAACTTCATCTCAATGACAGCATCAAGAGTCAATGCAGCCCCCTTCGACACAACGATATGGTCGGCTCTTCCGACATAGCCCCACCTTCGCGACTCAACACTCAACTCGCTGAGCACGTATCGCCCTGCTAGTGTCTTCGGGTCAGCCAGACTTCTCAGCCCTCCTCTCAACGGCGTAGCGCCCGTGAGAAGTTTGCTCAGTCCGATGTATTCTCTGGCAATAGCAACAACGACGAGCAACAGGAACGTGATGAGCAGAAGGAGCGGGAACACACCGTCGGCTAGTGGCGTCATCCTGCAGGCCCCCAGAGGTATAACAGCACGAGCAGGATGAGCGTGACGAGAATTACGATGGCAATATTGCTCATTGTGCCTCTGCGTCGTCTGTCCGCCGGGCGAATCTCTCTGTGGAGACGCGTCCCGACAAGGGCCTCCCTAGTGGCCTCCGTCCGGATGATCTTGTCGAGATACAGGAAGTACTCACAGAAGTATTGCTGTTTCAGCTCTGAGACCGTTCTGGTCCTGCCCGAATGGGCGTCAGCCGTCCTACGAGTCATCTCGATACGACGTTTGCACAGCCTCTTTTAGCCACCACTCATCGGTGCAAAGTGTGTCTCCGCGCCGCCGATAGCGTCCGTCCTAGTTTTGTTTATATCCCGATGTGTGAACGCCGCCCACGTGGGACACTTGTCCGAGAGTCCTTCGGAGCTTCATTTATATTGAAGGGGCGAGATGTCGCCATGGAGTGTCCCGTTCCTGGAAAGGAACATGCTGGTGAAGATGATAATGACCGAGGAGAATGCATACGAGGGTGCAACAGCGGGTAGGTTGCTGGACTTCACGGACTCGAACACGATTGAGTTCCCTGAGTCCTTCAAGGCGGCTCTCGGGACCGACCGTGCACTGATGGTTCTCGTCTACAAGGACAAGCAGGTCCGCATCTTTCCTCTTGAGAGTGATGAGGTCTATTATCTCAGTATAGTCATAGGGAGACTCACGAACGATTTCCTGACACAGCTGTCAAGAACCTTCAAGGACTACGGTCTTGTCGATCTGTTGTATTCAACGGGAGTCTGCCTCCGTGGCACCAAATGCTACTATGAGTGCTACTTCGCTCCACACCAGCTCACAGGTTCCTCCGACGATCTCGGTAGAGCGCTCAACTCCCTCGACGGAGTCGTGTCTGTGGTCATCGAACCCGTGAAGACATAGAAGCCTTGAAATGGCTGGCGATACAGGCCCAACACCCAGGCCGTGCCCCGAACCATCGTGGTGGTTTCCCTCGCAGCGTACGTACATCAGCATAACGGTGGATCTACAATGCAGGATCTTCTCCAGTTCGTCACCGACCTTATTCTTCAGGGGTACCTTGGTCTGTTTCTTGCCTGCTTTCTCATCAATATGATACCCTTTCTTAGTCCCAGCAACATGGTACTTGCTGGTGTCGCATCTCTGTTGCTCCCGTGGATGAACTGGGTCTTGGTCGGCATCACAGTGGCCGTGGCTGCCACGCTTGCAAAACTCATCCACTACTTTGTGGTCCGTGGGTCCAGAATTGTTCTGTCGGAGGAGCGTCTTGCTGCACTCGAGTCGGAACGCGAGCGGGTGAACAAGTGGGGCGCCCTCGCACTCTTCATAGCTGCAGCCTCTCCGGTCCCTGACGACCCGTTGATAGTGTACGTTGGGCTGACACGATACAGCGTCAGCAAGTTCCTGTTCTTCTACTTCACCGGAAAAGTCTTGGTCACACTGGCAGGCGCGCTGATTGGGTACACAGTTGGAGGCTACTTCGAGTCAATGCCCATAGTTGTTGCGTCGATTGCACTGACGGCTCTCATAACGGGCTACCTCTTCAAGCGTAAGACTGAGAAGGACGAGTCAGATCTCCTTCAGGACATCCTTGAGGAGGAGATCCGGCACTCTCACGACGATGGCGAGGCGAGAAATTCCGCTAGTGACCCCCATCGCCGAGAATGGTGAGAACCAGCAGGACATCGGTGGAGCGCTGTGAGCCTCGCCGCGGGGAACGCAGGTTCTGCAGCCGATTGTGGAGTCCGTCCTGCTGCGGCTCCTCTGTTTTCTGTCTCGTGGTATCTGTACAGACGATGAACAACAATCGGTGCATGACCGCACAATTCATAAGAACCGTACCGAGAACTCCGCTATGATTCAGGTGGCGTAGGATGCCGGGTGTCAAGACTACCGAGGTCGAATGTGAAAAATGCGGTCACAGGTTCGAGGCCACCGTCATCGACCACGTGGATCTCACGGAGGACCGCGACCTGCTGAAGAAGGTCAAGAGTGGCAAGGTGAACCGAGTTCAGTGTCCGAAGTGCAAGAAGGTGATGTTCCTGCAACGCAGCATCGTCATCAACTTCGAACCGGAGAGTCTGATTGTCCTCTACGACCCCGCCGCCACGGACTCCGAGCGCCGGGAGGAGTTGGAGCGCGACTACAAGACAGTGGTCACATACAATGAGGTCCTTGAGGAGATAGGCGAGGAGATCGACTTCCGAATCATCTCGGATCTCACCGAGTTGAAAAAGCTGGTCACAACCTACGAGAAGAATCACAGCTGAGCTAGCGTCCCGTCCTCTCCCAAAGGCTTTCGTGGGACAAGTTGTTTCGTTATGTGACCCCAGGTAGAAGTTCCGTGCTGGGCGGTGTCTGACGAACTGGAAGACTAACGTTATGGGGAAGACAAGGCCTTGAGGCGGCCCTGGAGAGCACATTCCTGTGGCTCGCCAGGACCGCGCGTGCCGTCAGTGGTCCTGCACTGGACTTGGCACACAGGCTACGGAGTGTGTACTATGAGCGTCTCTTGCCGAGCAGGAACTCTTCCACCCACCGTTCGGCCTTGTACATAGTCGTGCTCTTCGGGGGCATCTTGAACCCATAGGCAGAGATGGACTCAAGAGCACCGCCTATTCCTCTCTTGAGCGCGAGCTTTGCGCCTCGAATCACGTCAAGGAGGATTGGCCCAGCGTTCGGTCCGTCGGTGACCTCCATCCGAATGTCTATCACCACTGGTGCGCCACCGAACTGTTTGCCACGCACGTAGAAATAAGACTCCCTGCCGTTCTTCAGGAACGGCACATAGTCAGAGGAGCCTGCAACGAGCGGGGCCTCATACGGCAGGTCCTGACCGATGGCTCTTGTCTTGACCTCTCGCTTCCTCATTCTGCCACGGTAGTGTGAGTCGAGGGACTCAGCCCCTCCGCCGACATCCAGCTGGTAGCTCTTTTCGACCCTGACGCCCCTTGCAACGAGGAGTTGAAGCAGATTCCTGTGGAGAATGGTGGAACCAAGCTGGTCCTGCAGATCATCGCCAACCAGCGGGAGCCCTCTCTCCTCGAACTTCTTTGCCCATTCGACATCGGATGCGACTGGAATCGGTGTCGCATTGACAAAGGCGCATCCGGCCTCAAGCGCCGCCTGCGCATAGAATGCCGTTGCCTTCTCAGAGGATCCGGGGATGAGGTTGAGTACAATCTCTGCGCCTGAGTCCTTCAGCGCCTGCACCACATCCACCTCTGGTTCGTCTGAGATCTTGACAATCGCCTTGAGGAGGTCGTCGACTCCATCGAGAACAGGTCCTCTCAGAACAGTCACTCCTGTCTTCGGGACATCAGCAAAGCGCATCACGTTGTTTGGCTCCGCAAAGATTGCATCTGCGAGGTCCTTGCCGACCTTCGACTCTGCAACGTCAAAGGCGGCCACAAACTCTATGTCGCTGACGTGATAGCCTGCAAAGTCCGGATGGCTCAGCCCTATCACGTCATCATTCATTTTGGCATCCTTATAGTACTCGACCCCCTGCACGAGGGCACTCGCGCAGTTTCCGATGCCTACAAGGGCTACCTTGATTGAGTTCACTGGCTTCACCTCAGGCTCTTTCGACCCTGACCCGCTTCTGCTGGTGACCTTATAAGTTCTATGGCCATAGAATAGTGGACCTATGGCACGTAATCCTTATCTGTGTTCGGGCCCCCCTATATTCTGGACGGCGGACAGACTCTGAACGTATGTGGCCTTTCAGGGTGGTGGCCACGTCTTTCGTGACTAGTGCACCGATCCGAATGTCCTGCAGAAGGAGATTCGGCTCTCACCCAAGGGGTTCAGAGAGAAGGTGCAACAGGCGCGAGGTGTGGAGAAAGTCACGTTCACGATGAAGAGAGTACGAGTCCAAGAGCCTGTGGGCAAGATTCGTATGTCTGTCCCCGTCCACCTCTTGTTGTCTACTGACAATCTCCTACCTCTCGCTCTCTGTACCCGCCCTCTGCCATTGTCGGAGATTGTGCTGCAGGTATGAGCGGGCCCATAAGCTTAAACGCACTTTGAGCTGATAATGTGACAGGCGAGACTGCAACGGAGAGCCAAGGACTCCTGAGGGGATCCAGCAGAGCCCTCTCAGGTCTACGCGGTTTTTCGACCCAACAGTCTTGCTTACCATACTAACGTGAACAACCATGAGTGAGTCAAGAGAGCCTGTCGAGGCTACCATTTCTGAACTGAGACCGAGAATGAAGAATCTCACGATATCCTTCAAGGTGCTCGAGAAGGGCGAGGCACGAGAGGTTGCCTCAAGGAAGGATGGCAGCACACATCGCGTCCTGGACGCGGTTGTTGGTGACGCCACGGGTATTGTGACTATGCCTCTCTGGGATGACACTATTGACAAGGTCGAGAGTGACAAGACCTACAAGTTGGAGAACGGCTACACGACGCTGTATCAGGGCCATCTCAGGTTGAACATCGGACGCTACGGCGTCGTCACCGAGGCGGAACCGATCGAGAGCGTCAATGAGGAGCTGGACATGTCAGCTGAAGAGCACGAGCGGCCCGAACGAAGGCACTTCTATCAGGGCGGTAGGGACTCGTATTCCGGTGGGTACGGCTCCTCTCGTGACTGGCGAAGTCAGCGTGGCGGCCGTGACCGGCGCGGCAGAGGCCGGAGGCGGCGCTACTAGTTCAGCGATAGACCTGGTCCAGACGAACACAGACCGTCTCCAGTTTCTGGTAGGCCGGGAACAGGTATCAGTTCCCGCCACCCGCCCTCCTTTTTCTTTATCTCAATGCCTACTTCAGTCTGCGTGCCACAAGACTGACAATATCGACAACGTCGATGGCGTCCCCCTCGAGCCTGGCTCCCTCTGAGAGGTTATGTTCGCAGAACGGGCACGCGGTCACAACCATCTCTGCCCCGGTCTCCCTCGCCTCTCTGATTCTGTCCCGTGCTATCCTCTTGGCCAAGTCACTGTCAAACGAGCGAAGGCCGCCTCCAGCACCGCAGCACATTGCCTGCGCACGGTTGGTCTCCATCTCCACAAGAGTGACTCCCGGTAGGCTGCTGACAATCTGCCGCGGCTCCTCATAGACCCCCGTCTCGCGTCCGAGATGACAAGGGTCGTGGTACGTGACGGTGACACTCTCCTCCACCGCAGATCTCGTGAGGTCCTCTCCTGCCTCCCCGGCGAGCAGCTGTGAGACGTGTAGCACAGGAGGGAGGTCAACTCCCATCTCCGCAAAGTCCTCTTTCAGGGTCTTGTAGCATCCAGCACACGATACGACAATCCGGTTGGCGCCTGTGGCCGCAATTCTCTCTGCCACGCGTTCAGCGTTCTTCACGGCCTCCTCACGCTTTCCCGTACGAAGGAGGACAGAGCCACAACATGGCTCATTCCGCATCACTGCAAACTCTATGCCAGCATGATGCAACACCCAGGCTGTGTCCTTTGCAACATCAGTGGTGCGCAGAGCTGATGTGCAACCCACGAAATAGATGGTGTCTGCTCTCTCTGGGACATCAAAGTCCAATTCCTCCAGCCACTTGGTCTTGGCAGAGGCAGTTTCCCCGTAGGGGTTGTCCTCTGCGGCTACCTTCGCGGCGAGGGAGTCCCTCACGTCGTTGGGCGCATCGGACAGCAACGCACGGACCTGCTCGATGATCTTGTTGGGCTGGAATTCCGCCGGGCATATCTGTGTGCAGTTCCCGCACAGTGTGCACTCAAATAGCGGTCGGACATTGTCAGCAGTCTTGTCGAGTCGGTTCTCAAGGAGCGCTAGAGCGACCATTATCTTCCCGCGCATATAGGCTGTTTCAAAGCCGCTTGTGTTCCTCCACACCGGACATATTCCATTGAACCCCTCCTCAGCATAGACAGCCTCTCTACACAGACCGCATCGTCGACACTGGAGGAGTTCCTCTATGACCTCGTCGCTGTCAAACATTGCCGTCTCACTCCTCACCTCTGAGAATATGCGGGTTCAGAATGTTGTTCGGGTCAAGCTCCTCTTTCAGACGCTTCACAAAACGTAGGTACTCATCCATCTCGGGAACATCCTTGAACCAAAAGGGTGCGATCTTGAAGGGCACCGCTCCGCGCTCGAAGACCTCCCTCGCGAGCCAGCTGTGCATCTTCTTCACCTTCTCCTTCTCCTCCGGGTCGGCCGGGTCAAAGTAAAGGTGCGGATAGAAGTTGAAGCTAGAGTGTCCTGTCGCAAAGCCCGCAGTGTGACCTAGGATGCCGAACTCATCAAGGCCCTCCCAGATCTTCTCGATGACGCGGTGCCAGCTGCTGGGCGTGTGATGATGATATAGAGTCCTCCAGTGCCATCCGTGCGCATAGGAGGCTCTTGCGAAAGTCCAGAGGCGGCGGTCCCACTCACCACGTGGGAGCTCCGGTACGTTCAAGACACTCCCGCCGAGTCGCTCACATATCTCGCGTGCGAGTCTTGCATCGGACTGCAGGATGTCCTCACGCACGTGACCGAGAATGGCGGACACGGTATATGGGGACCAGTCGGTCTCGGGGATGCCGTATTCCTCTCCCAGCATGTCCATAAAGAACTCTAGAATCTGGCCCTCGTATATGGACGCGAAGATGACATTGATCTCGTTGTGCTTCGTCTCAATGATGAATCTCTCGGCCTGCTCATACTCATCGAAGCCATAGGTGTTGTAGTCGAAGTATTTCATCCGCTTGAATGTCTTCAGCGAGACTGCAGTGACGACCCCAAACATGCCGAGCGAACCTATGAACAGTCCCGTTATGTCTGGGCCGAAGGAGTACCTCAGATACGGGCCGGGCGCGTTGGGATTCGCTTCTGAACCAGTCTGGATGATCTCACCTGTTGGGAGAACGACCTCCAGACCGAGCACCATCTCCGCGATGCTGCCATACTTGGTCGAACCGGGGCCAGCACCGTTCACGACGACGTTCCCAGCGACGGTGCACGCTAGGGAGGACTCCGGGTAGACAGGGACCCACAAGTCATGTCCAAGCAGAAACTTGTCTAGCTGCCCAAATGTGACACCTGCTCCGACGCGTACCGACCGCAGCTCCTCATAGAGTGTCATCTCCTTGAGTCGCAGCAGATCAATCACTATGCCCCCGTGCCTCGGGATCACCTCGCCCTGTAGGCTCGTCCCGCCTGAGCGAGGCGTGACGGGAATCTTGTGACGATTGGCCAGTCGGAGTATCTCGGCGACCTCCTCGGCGTTGGCCGGCCGGACAACAACATCCGGCATGGCCCCCTCGTAGCCGACTGATGCCGAGTGGGAATAGGCAAGTAGCACAGCTGGCTGTGTCGAGACAAACTCGTCACCCACAATTCCTACAAGGTCGTTCACGATCTGAGCCTTCACGGGTCGTCGACCTCCCTACTCTTGACACTACCTAGAATATCTTCCTTATCCTCATCAGGTCCTTGGGTGAACCCTTCACCTTGAGCTTCCGTTTCACGAGAGCGGCTGCTGCGCTCATCTCCTCTAGGAACAACTTCCTCACGGTCTCCTCATCGCTCTCAATGACCATGTCATACTCATCGATGGCACCCGGCTCGACAGTCAAGTTGCCGCTCTCGACAATGAAGTGATACCTGCGTCCGTCCTTGAGCTTCAGAAGGACCTTTCTGTCCCAGCCTTGAATTGCCTCCCTTGTATCGGGCCTCTTGAGTCCAATTGCGATTCTCTCGCGCATCAGTTCCAGTAATTCGTCGTTCAAGTCTTCAACTCCTCGGCGGGTAGTGTCCATCTATGCTTTAGTTGTTTCTGCTGTTGGTCTCAAGAACAACACAGTTGCGCCCGTCGGTCGGTGTCGTTTCTCGGCCCCGCCACTGGAGGCCATCATGAGTAACTATAAGTGGCAATCGGTGGATGGCGTTCTGATTCCGTTGAACGAAGAGGATCCTAGAGCCTCCGAGGCTGATGCAGTAGACTTGAAGCCAGTCTACGTGGTCACGCCACGGGACGAGATGAAAGAGATGCTGCTAACACTCCTCTCGCACCACCCACCATCGCAGTACGGTCACTGCCTCAGGCTCTCTGTCTTCGGACGGTCCATCTACTTCTGTGGCAGATGCTCTGGAATCTACAGTGGTCTCGGGCTGGGGCTGATAGCACTGACTCTGTTGCGGGTCCAGCTGCAGCCTGCATGGCTGTGGTTCTTTGTTGCTCTTGCAATGGGGCTCTCGACCGTGGTGGAGTGGATGACGCAACGTCTGACCCCGAGAAAGACGACGGTATATCAGAGGTTCGCCACGGGCCTGCTCAGCGGGCTAGGTCTCGCCATAATCATGATTCTTCGCGATATGGTGTTTATGCTGGTCACGCTGATTGTCATGATGGTCTCAATTGGCAGCGTCAGCCTCGCTGAGGGTCGTGCCGGGCGACGTGCCGAAGGAAACAGTTAAAGTGTCGGCGCAACACGAGGTCGTCAGTGTCTGCCATGATACCCATCGCCAAACCAATTGTTGACAGAGAAGAGATAGAGGCCGTCGAGAGAGTCCTTGAGTCTGGGATGCTGGCCGAGGGCAAGGTGTCAAGGGAGCTCGAGGAGAAGTTCGCCAAGTTTGTCGGGACCAAGTATGCCACAGTGACAACGAACGGCACCACAGCTCTGTTCACAGCCCTAGAGGCCATTGGCGTTCAGCCGGGCGACGAGGTAATAACCACTCCTTTCACGTTCATTGCCTCTGCAAACACGATTGCCCAGGTTGGGGCGATTCCTGTGTTTGCCGACGTCGACCCAGAGACCTACAACATTGATCCGGAGAAGATTGAGAGCGCGATAACGAAGAAGACACGTGCCATAATGCCCGTACACATCTTCGGTAATCCGTGCGACATGACGCGCATAATGGAGATAGCCGAGAAGCACGACCTGTACGTCATCGAGGACGCATGTCAGGCGCACGGTGCTACCATTGACGGAAGGCATGTGGGATCCATTGGTCACGTGGCCGCCTTCTCCTTCTACGCGACTAAGAACATGATGACTGGCGAGGGTGGAATGATAACGACGGATGACGAGGAGATAGTCGAGGCGGCGAGGTCCATAAAGAATCACGGGCGCGGCGCAAAGGGTGGCTACAGCCACTTTCGGATTGGCTATAACTTCAGAATGATGGATCTCGTTTCCGCCATAGGACTAGTCCAGCTGAAGAGGCTACCGGAGATTGTGAAACGTCAGCGCGAGCACGCGGCCAGATTTGACGAGGCATTCTCCGATCTCAAGGAACTTCGACCGCAGAGAGTGATTGAGGGTGCAGAGTCTGCCTACCACGTCTATGCACCTCGGCTCTACTCAGACACGATATCTCGTGACGAGATGATAGAGTTCCTCAAGGCACACGGTGTCGGAGCAAGAAGCGTCTACGCCACACCGTGTCACAAGCAGGGGACGTATCTCAACATTCACCAGTGGCGATGGGCCAAGTTCGTCAGGTACCCCGACTACTCCAAGATGTCGTTCCCTGTTGCAGAGGAGATTGGCCGTCGACACTTCCAAGTGCCCTCTCACGCTCAGGTCACCGATGACCAGGTGGAGATCATTATCGAGACCGTCCGGCAGGCCCTCTCCAAGTAGCTGACCGTCCGCTGTGTGTCGAGGGGCGTTCCCAATCCTCGGCTGGACGGTTGTTGGGCAACACTAGATAACCTGAAATCCAAGTCTGTTTCATGGACTACGTATGAATATCTTCGGCCCCCGAGGCGGAGTGAACGAACTCAGGGCGGATGAGTCGAAACGAGAGATAGACCTTGACAGGGAGTTCCCGCTATCGAAGATACCTCACGAGCTGACGAGGCGTTTCCTCATCGCCTGTGGTACAGTCCCCTCAGAACAGCTGGAAACATACGCAGCAGCTGCAAAATCGATTGAGGCTGACTTTGTTCGGATTCGCGCTGGTACGTGGCACGATACTCTGAAGCAACTGAGGAATGCCTATGACCCCAGTCTGCACAGGGCAATCCTTCTCATAGGTCACGGCGGACAGGTGCCATCGAAGATTGTACGTTATGATGGCACGCCCGCCTACTCCGACTGGTTCCTTCAGGACATCGATGGTGACGGCACTCCCGACGTCCCCATCGGGAGGGTCTTTGGCGACACAGAGACAGTTCTATCCCACCTAGACCCCAATATGATTGACAGTGACATCGCAGTGATATTCGACAGCACGCCTTGGCGGTCCGACCGACACGTGGTTGCCCTGAGGAAATTGGGCTTCAACGTGTATATCCTCCCCCGGTTCAAAGAGAAGCATGCACGGCTGCTGGCCGTGAGCGAGTTCGTTCTCCAGTTCTCCGATGGTCGCTATGAGAAGAGGATCCACGGCTCTCCCGAGGCATGGCTGTCCCACAACTCCCTCGTTCTCGACTTCAAGCAGGCACAATCGATACAGTTCGTGGGCTATCCGGTCGTGTTCTCGGAGGCGTGTACAACGGCCCGTGAGGGACCGCTGCTTCGTGCCTTTCTGTCCCGAGGGGCCTGTTACGTGGGATCACCCCTTGAGACCGTCAACAATACTGAGCCGTTCGATAGTTGGCGGGAGTGCATAGCTGCCGATGGCTGGAAGTTCGGGTTCCTTGATCTGCTGGACTCGTACTCAACGATTGGCGAGGTAAAGGTCAATGTTGATGCGACACTGTTCCAGAATCTCCCTGACAAACTTCGGAAGGTCGTCAATGCCATGGCAAGAGAGAAGGGTGCCTCGGACATCAAGCACGATGAGGTCCTCAGCGTTCTTGAGTGGCACCTGTTCGGAAATCCCCTACGACTCTCGACCAGAGGCCCGAATGCCTCATTCGAGCCGGACCGGATAGTCGTGGACACGTAGTCAATGAGCATCTATCCGTGCAACCGGACTCCCCTCAGGCGTAGTCCTAAGAGGCCGCCAACGAGGCCAATCAGTGCCATAAAGAGTGATCCCGCAATGATGTCAATTGGAGATGCCGTGAGGCTGGTCGCTTCGGCAACGTAGTAGAATAGAGCAAGATAGGCCACAAACGAGCCGACCGTGGCCCCGGTCACAGAGTGCGTGCGATGGCCCAGTAGGTATCCTATCACCGCACCGGCCACGATGGGTGTGACAACGTAGAGGATGAAGTACAGGCCCACGTTCAGCATCGCGCACGCAATGGTCATGCCCAGAAGCCGCCCACGGTGCCGTGTGTCACTGATCGGAATCTCCAGTGTCTGCAGCGCTCTCACCAGCTCTGGGTCGATAGCCACCCTCTTTAAGTCTGGCGAACGGTGACCCATACGTGAGGGTGTCTCTCTCGCAGCGTCTGAAGAGTACAATGGGCTTTGTGCGGCCATCACCAGACCACATAGGTTTTCAGGGGCTCTCAATCTCCTGTGTCGTATGCGCGTGAAGATAGTACCCCCCGCTGAGTACAATATGCTATTGTCAATTCACGCGTGGATCTATCCAGACATCCAGCCAGTACCCGAGAGAACATCCTCTGATGGTCTCTTCTCCCGGATGATGACGATTGAGCTGCAGCACGTACCCGTTCTGGCAAGGCAGGAGGGAACTGGCGGCGAGATCATGGTGATGGCGCGCCCGTACCCTGACGACAATGCGACCAGCACACGGGCCCTCAAAACAAAGATGCGACGGACGCTGTGTCTTGACCTTGACCTGACTGGCGTTCACAATCTGATGGCGGACGACCCTCTACTCTCTGCAGTGAGCAAAGAGATTCTCTCTGTGAGACCCTACCTCACTGACACACCATTCGAGGCTCTTGCCAAGTCGATAATCCAGCAGCAGATATCATATCGAGCCGCGAATTCTGTCACGCGGCGCCTCATTCTGAGGGCCAATCTACGTGCGGATGTTCAGGGCGAGACCGTGTATCACTTTCCCCCACCATCCGAGATTCTGGCCATTGGCGCTGAGGGCCTTAGAGAAATTGGACTGGGCCGGAAGTCCGAATACCTTGCCGACGTGGCTCGTCTTGTCGAGAGGGGGGAGTTGGATCTTGACGGACTGTTCGGCGCAACATATGATGAGATACGCGAGGTTCTCCTGCCAGTGCGGGGCGTGGGTGTGTGGACGGTGCAGGCCACCGCCATCGCAGGACTTGGAGAGTTCTCCACCTTTCCGTACGGTGACCTTGGGATACGTAATCTGCTGGCCCGACTTCTGGAACGCCAGTCCCCGCTCCCGACCGCCGAGGTTGAGCGGACGGCCGAGAGATGGGGGGAGTTCGGTCCCCTCGTCCTCTACCTTCTGATGTGTGCGGATGTGCTTGGCCTTGTCAGAGAGAGCAGGGTATGGATGTCGAAAACGCATAAAAGGTGAGCAAAGATAGCAGGCATAGCCTGAGGGTGAGTCTGTTGTCCGAGGCGAAGAGGAAGAACACCAAGACTTGGCGTATCTGGTCTATGTTCCTCAAGGAGCTTCGGTTGATTCAGAATGACAAATTCGCTCTGTTGATGATCTTCATTCTTCCCGGAATGATAATGGGTACAATGTACATCGCCATCAACCAACAGTCAGCAAAAGTGGTCTCTACGGAGACGGGGAAGAACGAGGACGCAATCATACTCGGAGTGGTCGACCTTGACACGACGGACACATTTCCGGGTCAGGACCTCTCGGCCAATTTCACGTGGTATCTTAGTCAGAGCCCGGACCTGATAGTGATACAATACAACACTGAGGAAGAGGCTCTTGATGCGCTGTATCGTGATCAAGTAGACGCATACGCAGTGATTCGATACGGGTTCGAGGGAAACATCACCAACGATGTCCCGGCCATCGTTGATGTCCATATCAGTAGTACGAATTTCCAGTCGCAGGCCGCGGTCTTCTCAGCCTTCTCCGATGTCGTCACCAGATTTCGCGCAGACCACGGATGGATTAAGGGCGAGGTCCGACTTCAGGAGGTACGCGAGTTCCAACCGACTGGGAACTACAACGCGGCCACGTTCGGCGTGTTCCTGTTGGTGTTCTCGGTGTTCGTTGCTGTTGCGGCGACTGCAGCTCAGGCAATCGTCGGTGACATTCCTCTGGGGCGAATGCTCCTGACTCCGGCGACGAAGCTTGAGGCCATATTGGCAAAGTGGCTTGCCTACTTCTTTCTTGGTATGATACAGGCCCAGTTTCTCCTTGTTCTATGGATGGGCCTCTTTGGCATTGTCCCAAACACGGACTACCTCACGCTGAATGCTGTTCTTGCTCTAATGTCAATCTCCGGGTCTGCACTGGGCATTCTGATCTCCACGTTCGTATCCACGCGACTGCAGGCCAATCAGTCTTTTCTCTTCTTGCTCTTCGGCTCTATGATTCTGGGGACGGGTTTCCTTGACGTTGGTCCAGTCGACGATGTCTATCCTCTGAATCTCGGCAGGAAGATGATAGTCGACACGGCATTCAAGGGGGTTTCACTGGCAGTCTATCAGAGTCAGGTGCTGCTCATTCTTGAGATAACGGTGTTCCTCCTGTTCTTTGCCTGGGTCGTCTTCAGCGCGAAACAGGTACTCGCTTGACTGTCCGCGGTACCAAAAGGCCATAAGCAGCCGCGCGTATCCAAGTCTACTCCCCAGGGAGGAGATAACAGATGGGTGTAGTCAAAGTCATAGAGCTCATTGGAGAGTCACCGGACAGCTGGGAGGATGCCGTCAAGCAGGCTCTTGCGGTTGCAACAAAGACCCTCCGCGGAATCGTTGGAATCGATGTCGACCATTTCACCGCAAAGGTGGAGAACGGCAAGATCGTTGCGTTCAGGGCCGACATCAAGGTAGCCTTCACGTACGAGGGATGAGGTGACAATCTCTCTAGTAGTCTGGTGTCATAGATTCGGCGGGCAACGGTGCGGTCATCCGCACCAGCCCTGCCCCTTCTCTCTACGGCAGAAGCAAGTAGAAGAGTAGAACAAGCGTGTTGTTCAGGCCGTGAGCGACCGACGGAGCAACAACAGAGTAGCGTCTTCTCCGCGCTGCAAAGCCAAGAAAAGCACCCAGTACAAAACGGGTGGGAAGCCCGATGATGTCGAGGTGAGTCGCAGCGAAGATGAGCGAGGCGATTGCAATTGCCATTGCTCCATATCTGGTCCGGTGTCCAAAGAAGTACATCTCGAGTCTGCGCTGAAGGAATCCACGGAACAGCACCTCCTCTGCAGGCCCAACGATGACAAACATAACGAGGGCCCATCCCGCGACATCCCATATACTCAGCGTCCGGCTCAGACTGCCTGATCCTGGTTCCGGTACGCCGGGTATCATATCGACCGCCCAACTCACGGCCACGTTAGCGAGAAACATAACAAGCCCAAGACCGAGGCCGTAGAGAATGTCAGACGGCAGACTGATCTTCTTTATGCCAATTGACGCTGCCGGAAGGCCCCGTTTCTTCACGTACCAGAGTGGTGGTACTATCAGCGCCAGTTCCGAAGCGCTCAGTAGAATCAGTACGCTGAACGGCTCCACCTGGCCTGTGCGAAGGTTCACGTGGACAACTCCCATCGCGATCAACGGGACCAACATGAGGGCAGAGATCAGTACCATCAGTCCGAGTCCCAGCAGGACGTATCCAACCACGCGTAGCACCTGGCCCCGTGAGACGTGGCGCTCAAGCAGTTTTCCCGGCACAAATATGTCAATGGTCACCGTCTGCGTCATTGCATAGCGGTCTGGGTCTTCCATCACCATTTTCTTGGCCTCGCTGTTGTCCCACCAGTCGCCTCTGTGCAGAGATAAGCATTTGTGTATCAGCCGCCTGCGCCGTCCGCATACTCTTTATGACAAGGCTCCATCGCCTGATTGGGCCTACGGTGAGCGACAATGGATGACCACGACACTGAGTTCTCGGCAAGGAGAGGAACTGCAGTATTGGTCATCTCAATTGTAGTTGTTGCAAGCCTCGTCTTTGCTGTACTCACGGGGCCCGGCGCCCAGATGACGGGACATGTCCGCGTTGCAGTGATAGACTCTGGCATAGAGTCTGACGTCGATTTCGCCTCCCGGATTGTTGCCCAACGCAGCTTTATCAGCGCCGAGTTCGGCTACTCCACGGTCGACAATTCAACAGACGACAGTCTCCCCGGAGGATCCGCGCACGGCACGTATGTCGCATTCCTGATCGCACGGGGGTCCGCTCGAGCCGAGATTGTGAATGCCAAGGTTGTCACCTCGTCCAACGAGGCCACAATATCGGCCATCGTCGCTGCCGTCCGCTGGGTTGTTCTGGAGGAGCACTGTCAAGTCATCAATCTCAGCTTGGGTGGTACACCAACACGGGAGGATCCGCTCTCAGAGATTGTGCAATGGGCGTTTAGGAGGGGTGTTGTTGTCATTGCAGCTGCTGGCAATAGCGGTGAGAATGGCGTGGCAGGCTCGTCAATTGAGAGTCCGGCCACCGTGCCGGAGTCCATAGCAGTCGCAGCTCTGGACACAGATGACCACCTGCTCGGATTCTCGTCGATAGGTCCCCTCCGCAATGGAACGTGCAAACCGGACATCGCTGCTCCGGGCTATTTCTCAGGCAATGGAGCCACAGTCTTTGGTACCAGCTTTGCGGCTCCAAGAGTATCGGCGGCTGCCGCAGAGATTATCGGATACTGTCTGGACCAAGGTTGGTCGTGGACACCAGGAATGGTAAAGGCGGTCCTGATGGCCAGTGCACAGCATCTCTCTGAGGCGCCCTACCGTGTTGGCGCCGGCCTCCTTGACACTGAGATGGCTCTTAGGTATCTCGATCACGTGCCGAGGCGCGATGGGCTACCTCTTGTTTCATACGTCAGTCCACGGCACGGACCATGGGACTTTGAGCGCTGGTTTGTCAACTCGACCTCCCTCGTCCAGCTCTCTGTCTTTACGAGTTCGAATGACACTTGGATTGTGACCCTTCACGGTTCAGCATCATACTGGGCAGGAGCACCGATGATGGTCCAGGTCGACCAGGTTGGGTCTCTTGAGGTCCGCGTTAGAGTGATATCTGACCGGAGGCTGCCGGACCTGCGTCTCACGGTCACGCTGAGTGCGGCAGACTATAACTACATGTACGCGTCATTCACGTTTGATGCCGACCTCCCCCTCGCAGTGGCGGCATTTGAGATCGCCCACTCCCCATGGCCACATGACTCGATGTACGGACAGTTCCGGGAACTCTATCGGCTCACCACAGAACTGGGCGTTGCAGTACAAGAGATTCGTGACCCCTCAGAGGTCACCTATGACAATCTGCGTGAATACGACCTCGTGTTCGTCCTCGACCCCTGTGCGTATCAGACGCGCATCATCGGCAATCAGTTCGTCCTGGAGCCGTTTCGGCGGTACAGTACCCCGGAGATCTATGCCTATGAAGAGTATTGGAAGAACGGAGGCAGTCTCTTCGTCATAGGACTGGGCAATAGCAGTCTAGACCTCAGCGCTGTGAACGTCTTGGCTGGGCGTTTCAACTTCTCATTTGCCTATGACAGGGTGCCTGCTGTGAGCATTGTCATCAACGGTCACATCTCGACACAGCTTGTCACGGACATAAGAGAGCATCCGCTGACTCAGGGAGTGACATCTTTCGACTACTACGGTTGTTCGATCAACGTTGGTCAGAATGTGACATCTCTTGCCACAGTCTCCATGAGAAGGATGCTTGACAACGGGACGGTGGTCGAGGAGAACCGTACAGTCCTGGCGGCTGTCGAGAACGCCAACGGAGGGCGCTTGGTCGCCACGGGCTCGAATTTCTTTGTGGACAACTGGGGCCTTCTCGGTCTGTACAAGTCCAACGAGAATGCGAAACTGACGCGACAGATAGTCCTTTGGCTGTTTGGTATAGTCGGCTGATGTCTGCTCTATATCAGTGGAGCTATCCTGTCCGCCGCGCTCTTGGCGGCATAGACAAGGAGACCTGGTTTCATGTCCCTACGAGCCGCAAGGACGATTATCGCCTTCTCGCCCGCACTCTTGAGGATGATCTGGCCGTGCTCATTCGTGATGAGGACCTCCTCAAGCTGACCTTGGTCCAGCCTCTCAGCCGCTAGGTCTGCAACACCAAGAATTGATGCCGCCATTGCGGCTATCTCTGCAGCCTCCAGGCTCTCTGGAACCGCCGCATCGATAGGTAGACCCTCCTTTGAGAGGAGCATCCAAGCCTTGATACCGGTAGCGAGTGAAGTTGCCTCCTCCACTATTTCCCGGATCTTTCCTCTTAGCTCCTCGAAGTCCACATCCATCATAGCGGCAGCGTCCTTCGACTCGTGCTGGTCTTGGTGCTCTTGACATATTATTAAGCTTTGGTTGGACCTACCCGCTGCTATTCTCCCCCGTGTATGTCCATGACCTTGGTTGTCATTGCCACCGTGCCTCTTCCCCTACTCCGCGGGTGTCACCTGCAGCCATGTCTCCCGACTCTCTTGGCGACGACATCGGAGAAACATCGTTCTCCGAGAGACTAAAGACCAAGCATTCTGACATCTCATTGTGTGGTCACCTCTGATCACTGTACGAGGAGCTGTATCACCTGTGGCCGAAATACTTGACATTGTGCCTGATTCCCCAGAGGAGCATCCGGCGAGGTCGTGGAAACAAGGAGTGCGCGTGCTTGGAGTGGCTGAGAGCTTTGATAGGGGACAGGAGCACAGCGTTGTCGTGGGTGTAGTGATGCGAGGCGACCTCCGTGTGGACGGCCTAGGCGTCTGTTTTCCTGAAGTGGGCGGTACTGACTCTACAGACAGACTGCTTGAGATGGTGGAACGGGTGTCAAGGCCGGACATCAGGGCATGGATGCTTGGTGGCTCTGTCATCTCCTGGTTCAATGTGGTGGACCTCAACAGGCTCCACGAAGAAACAGGTCTGCCAGTCATCAGTGTCACGTATCAGCCCTCAAATGGAATCTCCAAGTATCTCAGAGAGTACTTCCCAAGCGACTGGGGGACGAGAGAACAGATCATCGAGAGGAACGGGACCCGCCGTGCTGTTATTCTACGGACTGGTTGTCGTGCATATCTCAATGCAGTGGGTCTGCGACTGCCTGACGCAGTGAGTCTCGTCAATATGTTTACGCTGGATGGTCG
Organism: Candidatus Thorarchaeota archaeon; assembly: GCA_029855935.1. Classification (GTDB taxonomy): domain Archaea; phylum Asgardarchaeota; class Thorarchaeia; order Thorarchaeales; family Thorarchaeaceae; genus B65-G9. The sequence goes on from JAGSHN010000024.1 coordinate 22,742, forward strand.
TGTCCCCGAGCCCATCAGGCTTGCCAGAGTGGTTGCGTCGGCCCTGCGACGTGACCTGCCTCTACTGCCCTGAGGACTCTGCGTGTGCGGCCAGCGCCTCGGCCAATCTCACAGCCTGCTCAACACCGAGGTCACGCAGGCGCCTCATTCCAGAATCGAAGAACTGCTGAAGCAATGATATCGCCACGCCCCGTTGTTTCAGGCGCACAGCGCGAACTAGCATGTCGATGGTGTCGGCACTCCTGACGACTCTTGCCTCGATCGAATAGGCGCTCTGGTACTCCTCCATCAGTTGGATTACAGAGTCCTCAATAGGAGTCCCCTGCAAGACTTGTGCCACCACGCGATTCTCCAACCTCTCCTTGGCGGACCGAAGATCGTCCCACTCCGGGATACCACCCCGCTGCGGAATATCAGATGTGGTGGCCTCAGCGATGTCGTGTATCACGGCCATTGCTAGAGCCCTCTCGCTATCAATGCTATCCCCTTCACGTGTCACCAGACTGCACAGGAGAATCGTGACAAAGGAAACGCCCCACGAATGCGATGCAACAGACTCCACCGTGTTCTTGTCGCATCCCGCAAGAATCCATCCTGTCCGCGGAACGTCCTTCAGAGTCTCGACACTGAGGAGCAGCTCGGCGATTCTATCCATGCTCAGTGCTATATCCCCCATCATCATCAGAGTCCATAGAAACAGAACAGCGACACATCGGGTCTATCCGTAGAACAGGAGGAGAGGAGGAGGACAAGTCCTCCTCGCGTGTCAACTAGGAGATTTGACTATGGGTTGGGCTGCACCACGATCGTGCCGTTCACGACAGCGTGATAGTAGTCCCAGACGATTGGTCGGTATGGATCCGTGTACTGAGTGCTGTAGGTGAAGTCAGTTATGTTGACTCCTCCGTTTGCCAGGTCATAGATCACCTCTTGCGCGCCTGGAAAGTCCTGCCAGAGAGTTGCATTGATCACCCTATATGCGGCGAGGTCTGTTCTCGGGACCACGCTCAGTGGTATCCAGCTCTCACCAGACTCTACCTCGGGGTCGGGGAGTCCATAGTAGTCTTGGTCACCCTCTGCAGCAATCACCAAAGGCTTCCTATCGTACTTCTCCTGCTTCGTCAAGTTGTAGAGCGATGAGAGGGAGTGGTTCGCCTCCAGCATTCCTAGTCGGACTCCTGTGATGCTGGCCCGCACAGGCGCGAAGATGATGGATGCCTCCTTCTGGATGAACATATTGTAGGTCATATTGCCTGCCGTGTACGTGTCGTTATAGCTGCCGACGAACTCTGGCTCGAGGACATCGACATCAAGAGCCATATCGTTCTTTGCACGGTTGACACCCTGTATGAAGCCATCAATCATGTTGGCCACACGCGGGTCGGCCTCGACGGAGCCGATCACTCCAACGATATGGGTGAGGTTATCTGCCATCAGGGCAGCGAAGACACCAGCAACGAAGGACGCCTCGTATGTCCTGAACGTGGAGGAGAAGACGTTCTCACGCGGGACAATGCCGTCAATCATTCCAAAGTCCTGCTCTGGATAGGCTGCAGCAACATTGTTCAGAGGGTCCTGAAGTTCTGGCCCGAGTACGAGAATGAGGCTGTATCTGCCGGACGCGGCCAGCTGCTCCAGCAGCTGTTGTCCCTCCGCTGGCGTATCCACCGGATCCTGAATGGCGTACTGCACCGGGATGTCCGCAGCTAGGGCCTGTAGGCCACGCATCAGCTGATCCGCATAACTTAGGTCCCCAAAACCGGGTTCCATCACAACAACAGCGACTCGAGAGGGCTCATACGGACTCGTTGTGTAGAGCAGACCACCAACGGCACCGAATACGATGATTACTATAACAAGCGACGCAATAAGGCTCGATCGCGACTCCACAGCGGTTCCTCCTGTGTCGGTAGCCGAGCTTCGCCGTGTGGTTGATTTAAATATGTCGCTTGGCCTGAGTCTCATCATTGGGCGGCAATGTACGTCAACACACGCACCACAACCCGCCGAATCTTGGGCGGCCGTATTACATGGGCCACCGGTTGCTCAGGTGGCGGACGGCCGACGGACTCTCTCGAAACTTGAGGCACTACTCTGTAGTCGGTCTACTCCCGTATCGCCACCGCGGTCAGAGCATCGGACCGCGGGCACCGGATAGCCCTTGGCTTCCTTTCCTCCGTCCGGATCTCTGCAGGCCTCAACATGCCCGAGAATGTCATGCAAGGTCTCAGAAAGGCAGTGTATCCCGTGCTCCAAATGGTCTGCGAATCCTCTCTCCACGTGGGAACTCGGCCCCACGGGGTCCGCAAGGATTCCGGATGCACAGGATCTGTCTGCAAGACCTGGGCCCTCTTCTTGTGACGGGGGAGAACGTCACCGCCACGAAAGAAGTGACCGGGCCTAGGAGGATGACAGGCCGTTCTAGGCGGTCCTCGTGACGGATGCAGATGCTGGCCTCAGAACGTGACGGGTCCACTTGAAAGGACATAGACCGCCTATCGAACACCCCCTGACACTACCTGAACATTCTTGTTCTGCTTGGAGAGCTTCCGCGCAGGCCGGATGTTGAGACCGTTTCTGACTATGACGCTCACATTCTTGGTACTGACACTCCCGGGGCCAGACGCGAACCAAGTCGTCGTCCAAGCGCACGATGGAGTCGGGAACCCTCCTCTCGGGCCGCCTCAGCTCCCGAGGGCCCCATCTGAGTGTCCGATGAAAAACTGGGCACGGGAACGTGCTATAGTGCATTCGAACTTGAGCAAGCTATTAAATAGGGCTAGTTACCACAGCGTGGACCGGATGGATGCGACCTTGTCCGCCGAGATGTTGACACAAGTGGCAGAACTCCTTGGTGGCATTCTGGAGCTGCACGACCACATCGAGCACGTCATCCTCTGTACGCGAGAGGGAGTCATCGTGACGGCTGTCGCGCGTCGCGAGCGGGTCGATCCTCGTGTACTGGCGACGGTCACATCCGCAATCGCTTGGGCTGGCAACACCACCTTTGAGAAGATGTCACAGGGCCCGCCTGAGACAATTCTCCTGACTACTGCGGATGAGCGGATTGTGGCGCTGTCACAGGGAGGACACCACCTCGTGTTGGTGTTCAGTCCGCCCCAGGTCAGTGACACTGAGCTCTCTAGCATGTTACCAAGCGTCCGTGCGGCTGGTGCTCGCATTGAGATCCTGATGCGATCAGCGAGGTCTCAGGCCGAGTCCGACATCCTTGGAAACATATTCAAGTTGGTCCCTAATGTCACGCGCGCAATGCTACTGACAGTCGATGGTCTTCCGCTCGGCTCTGTGGGATTCGAGAACGAGATTGAGCTGGCTGGGCTGATAGGCTCTATGTTCGCCAACGGACTGACTTTCTCAGAGACCACAGACCACATTGTTCTCGAGTCTGGCGACTACAGCCTGCTCATAGTCAGAGTCGACGAAGCTCGGTTGCTCGCAGTCACTCTCACAGGCGAACGTCGCGAGGATCAGTTCGATCACGTCATAGACATTGTGCATCAGAGTGTGTGAGCCTTCTCGACCCTCTGGTCAGGACCTGCATCAGCTGACCTGACGACGTCTGGCTCGTCAAACTCGCTGAACTGCCACTCTCTCAGATTGATGGTTATGAAGCAGTCCTTGCCCCTATCAGGACAGTCGATTCTAATCGTGACACGGTCAGGAGTCTTCTCGCGAATCTCGGGGTTGAGACATCCCTGCTCAAGCTTCTCCATCAGGAACATCACGAATGTTTCTGAGATGCTGTTCAGTCCTCCCTCAAGTAGTGCGCGGCCCAGCCTCTCAAGGTAGTGCTTCTTCTTTCGACCGACCTTCTCAACCCGAAGCAGTCCGGTCTTGATCATTCTGTCAACGTGCCATCTTATTGTGTCGTGGTGGACCTTCAACGCCTCCGCCATCTCCTCTTGATGGCATCCCGGATTGTTGACCACGTAGAGGAAGATCCTCTGGGCCGTCTTGCTGCGTAGTGTGAGGAATGCCAACTCAGCCTCCTCGCTCCTGAGCATGTTGGGGTAGTAGACCCTCTTTCCCGCGAACTTTGTGGACTTCACGAGGCCCTCTCTCTCAAGGATTCTCAGATGCCACGTCAGCGTTCCCAATGGCGACTCAAGCATGTCTGCAAGTTCAAGGAGATAGGTGCCAGGGCTCTCACATAGTATTGTGAATAGCTCTCGACGAAACGGATGAAGAAGGAGGCTCATTCGTCGTTGCCGCGGCATTCTCCCTATCCTCTCAGAACGGTATCGAAGAGATGCCGTCCGTGAGATAAAAGGACTTCGACTCGGTGGCTGTGGTTCTTGGTCTCTTGCGAACTCTTTATTTTGACATCTTCGCACAACCGACGGGTCAGTAGCCTTGGACCCAGAGGGAGAACGTTGTGCGGAATCACAGGAATCGTCACACAGAATCGTGATGACATTGGCGCACTGCTGGTCATGTGCAGCAGAAAACTCACCTATCGCGGCTACGACTCGGTGGGCGTGGCTGCGGTGAAGGACGGTGTGGTCAATTTACGCAAGGATGTCGGCACGATTGACGACGTTGACCGCGCACTCGGGCTGTCGAAGATGCGTGGCGACCGCGGCATTGCACAGCTGCGTTGGGCGACCTATGGTGCGCCGACGAAGGTCAACGCCCAGCCTCACTTTGGCTGCACCGAGGACTTCTATGGTGCGCACAACGGGAATATCCACAACTTCGCCGAGTATCGAAAGGAACTGATCGACACTGGGCATATCGTGCGTTCCGAGAATGATGGCGAGCTCTGCGTTCATGCGGTCGACAAGTACTACGAGCAGACTGACGATATGTTCGAGGCTGTCCGTCTCTCCACGAGGGACTTGAAGGGCGCATTCGCCTTTGCTGTCGGTCGGGCCGATGAGCGCAAGATCTATGCCGTGAAGATGGGCTCGTCGCTCGTGGCTGGCGTTGCTCCCGACGCCACAATTGTATCAAGCGACCTGCCGTCGATTCTCCCCCTCACAAATCGGGTGGTCTACCTTCGCGATGGGGAGATGGTCGTCCTCACTCCCGAGGAGGTCAAGGTCTATCGAATTGAGGACGGACGCGAACTTGACCGTAGGCCTGAGGTGAGCAATGTCGATCCTCACGCTGCCGAGAAGGGCGGCTATCCACACTTCATGCTAAAGGAGATCAACGAGCAACCACAGGTCGCAAGGGATGTCATGGGGGTTCTAGAGGGGGCGAAGTCTGACGACTGGCTCCGTCTGATAGAAGATGCCTCGCAGAAGTACCTCGTTGCGTGCGGCTCATCTTACAATGCTGGAATTGTCGGTACCTACTACTTCAACCGGTTGGCTGGTGTTCCACTGATTCCCGTGATTGGGGGCCAGTTCATCCCTATGTACGGGAACGCTCTGAAGGACGACTCTCTCTGCATTCTCGTCTCGCAGAGCGGCGAGACAAAGGACATCATCAATGTCCTCAACCTTGTCCGCGATACTGGACGCGGCAAGACTCTCGGTGTTGTGAACGTCATCGGGAGCACGCTGATGTTTGGTGCCGATGCGTATATCCCGATGGCCTGCGGCTATGAGGTGAGTGTGCCAGCCACAAAGACATACTTCTCACAGACAATCATCTTTGCCTATCTGGCTGCGCGTCTGGGAGAACGCAACGGCACACTTGACCCCTCAGAGGCGAAGAGGTTCGTCGGCCTTCTACGTGACGACCTGCCACGCTTGGCTCAGACGACAATCGATCGGACCGGTATTCTGACAAAGAACCTTGCTCAGACGTTGATGAACGAGCGCGACCTCTACTGTCTCGGCTACGGCTTCACGGACGGCGTGGCACGTGAGGGCGCGTTGAAGATAAAGGAGATATGCTACAATCACTGTGAGGGCATGTACTCCTCGGAGTTCAAGCACGGCCCGCTGAGCATAGTCACGGACAACTATCCCGTGATATTCGTCACGACACGTGAGGACAGCTGGATGGTGATAAACCACATCAATGAGGTCCGTGCTCGTCACGGGAGGACAATCGTGGTCGGCGAGTATGAGGAGTCGCTATCCCACTACGTAGACCGTGAGACAGACTACCTACGGGTTCCTGAGTCTGATGTCCTGATCAACCCGCTGCTCGATGTCATCCCACTTCAGATGCTCAGCTACTATCTGTCTGTGGACCTTGGCATCAATCCAGACCTGCCACGGAATCTGTCCAAGACGCTCACCGTGGACTAGTCTTGGTCGCCCGTTTCCCCAATCCGGATGGCTCGCATCGCAAATGAGGCGACGTTGCCAGAGTCGAAGCCCTCCTTTATGTTGACGACATCTGCCTCCGACACCTCAAATACGCCGAGGAGCTCGTTGTATTCGCATAACATCCACTGCCCGTAGACTGTTCCTCCTCCCTCAAGTTCACTCTCCAGGAGACCAACTGTCCCCGAGCTCGACCACCAGTTGACGAACCTCTTGACCGGCATCCCCAGCTCCTGAAGAAGGTCTGCCCATAACCTGCTCAACTGTGTAGGTCCATGCATGTTCCTGAACGTTATGAGATACGATCGGTCTTTCGACCTGATGACCTCACGGATACGCTGCATCTCTTCATCTGAGAACAACTTCATGCTACCCGTTCAGCCTGAGAAGGTCAGATGTTAAAAGGCCGCTGTTATGACAAATATGGAATGAAGAGTGAGTCCCATTGAACGGCACGGCGTTATCGTCAATCGGTCTGTTCTCGTCGGACCCACTGTCACCCAGATGTGCTCTCCTCGAGCGGGCGTTCTCCGATATTGGTGTCCGAGCAGTGCGCGTTCTGCCGTGGAAGGTCAGGACCCTTGGAGCGACGGGCGCTATGTCTCTGACTGCTGACGGAGCAGACCTCACTGCGCTAGATGCCGTTCTCGTTCTCGACCTCGGTGGGCACGATATTGGCACCTTCTTCAGCCGCGTGGCTGTGCTGAGTGCGCTTCAGGAACTGGGTGTCACGGTGATCAATTCAGTCCGGTCAATCCTCTGGATGCGAAACAAGGCGGAATGCATACGACGGCTGATTGCCCACGGCGTGCCCGTCCCAAAGACGCTCATCACGGAGTCGATTGAGGCCGCGGCAGAGTTTGTCCGAGAGAATCATCCCGCCGTCATCAAGCCCATCACCGGTTTTGGTGGTGCTGGCGTGCATCTCATTGCTCGTGAGTTTGATCTTGAGAATATTCTGGACTATCTGAAGTTCCACAGCTTCGTCACAGGCAAGGGCGCCTTCCTCCTTCAAGAGTACGTGAAGAGCCCGGGGTTTGACATCAGGGCCCTCGTTGTCGATGGCGAGGTCATCGCGACAATGCAGAGAGTTTCCACCACCGGTTTCGTCACAAACATCCACGCCGGGGGCATCGCGAGGCGGAACAATATTGACGTGACTGATATTGCCATTCGAGCGAGCCGGGCTGTGAGAGGTAGGTTTGTTGGCGTTGACATAATTCCCAACCAGTCCGGCGATCTGCTCGTGCTCGAGGTGAATGCCACTCCTGGCTGGGCCGGGCTCCAGTCCGTGACTCAAAAGGACATTGCAGCAGAGATCGCGCAACTCTTCTCCGGCACCCAAGGGCTCTCTGTGCACAGTCCACGACAGTGAGTTCAGGCCTACAGACCAGACAATCAGAAGTCTCACTCTAAGTAGTTGTGGCCACTTGTCTTTTCCCAATCTAGCCTACTTGATGACCCTCTACACAGAGCGAACCGGTCGGCAAGGCTTATATGCGTGTCTGTAGCAATCAGCAATCGAGGACGGGATTCTCGTAGACGAGGCGAGAACAGTGAGTTGTGTAGTGAGCGCACTTGAGAATCTAGGTCGGTCGTCAGAACAGCAGGATCTATAGACTTGAGACTGTCCTGTTGATGATTGTCATGCTGTCGCCTCTCTGGATTGTACCGATCTCGGCGTCCCCGCCTGTTCAATCACAGACCAACGGTGGGCCGGAACTGTCAAACTACCCAGCGCGTCCGTCATCACCTATTCTGACAGGCCCCCGGGGTCTCAGACGAGCCGATGCCGACCCGCTGGACATGGGTCTGCGGACCACTGGACATGGGTCTGCGGACTACTGGACATCGGTCCATATGGATCCCACTGTGAATCTGTGGGACAGTCCTGGATTCTACAGACAGAACTGGCAATACTATTGGTTCAAGGTCGATATCAGATTCGATGACTCTCTATACAGCTACCTTTCGTATGGGGACGGATCCGCAACAAATCGAGTCTTGGCAAATGGTCCAGCAGGTAGTACTTACAGCGATCTGGACTATGAGATTGACTATGGCGGTCCGAACAACTACTAGGGAGGTTATGAGCGATGTCTGCCAACGTGAGGCCCTGGTTCTGGCCCTTGGTCATTCTGTTTGTATTGGTAGGTGGATTCTTTGCCACAAGTGGCCCGAAGACCATCTTGGGGGGAGACTCTTTCTTGTCTCGCGATTCGATGGAAACAGCGGAGGAGGACGATACAGTTTCGTGCAATGTCACACTTCGCGGGCAGAACTACACCTATTCGTCTCCCGACATTGCATCATTTCTCAACAATACTGAAGACTACGCCTTTCTGTTAGAGAACGAGTCATTTGCTGCCTCTATTGTCCAGTTGGCTCATATGGTATGTTACCCTTTCCTTCATAACTACAAATTAATTCCGGAGAACATGAGCAGCTCGGATAACACAAGCAGCACGTGGCTGCGGCCACCCCCCATTGGTCATGAGGTTATCTACTTCACGTTCTTCAATGAAACCGACTACGTTGTCTTGTTTGTTCATATCTTCTACAATGAAAACACTCACGTAAGGAGGCTTGTCAACCAGCGGCTTATCACCCTGGCCGAGCTGAACGCCTCCAGTCATCTTGCAATATTGGAGTCTGTTCTTGAGGATGCACCTCAGCACTCCATCTATCCAGCAGGATGGACCTGGACCTATAACATTCGAGAGTTTCCGACGACACATGTCGGTGCTCCAGGAATACCGTTCATCATTGGTGGGTGTAATATCACCCGTTGGCTCAATATCACCGGCTGGGAGATACCCGCTGAGTGGTTCCATCTGTCAGAGTTCTATTCATCAATCTATCTTGAATACACCTCGCCGAAGTACGATGACTCGTTGCTTGAGGAACCGACGTGGAACGTGATTGTTCGAAACTCGACTCACTATCCGGGCGACCCGTTCTCTCCCCGGACCTACACGTTCATCTACACACTGAATGGCACACTGCTTGCCATCTCAACACCTGTGATCACTGCGCCAACGACCTTCACATCCACAACAGATAGTTCTCACGGGCAAACATCATCCACATCCGTGCCGGCTGGTTCTCAGGTTCCTCTCGAGTTCCTGGTTGTGGGAGTTCCGACCGTCATCACGATTGCTATTGTAGCCACTGTTCTACACATCAAGAGAAGGAAAGGCTCTTGATGTCAGACTATGCCCCGCCAATGCCCCTCTTGTCTCTAGAGGGGGAATTGCATCGTGGGAACTCGTAGTCCTTCAACCTCTCAGCGGTGTCTTGACCACTCCAGCCCGCAATAGCCGATGTTCCATTCTCTACGCAGATGCAGTTCTCAAGCCTCGGATGCCGGACGCCGTGGCGTCTTCCGAGCATAGTCGCGTGGCCGGAAACAATGAAACGCACCTGTCCTGAAGGTACTGTTCTCATACAAGGGTGCCGGCGCCGGGAGAAACGATGAACTTGGTGGGGGATAGAAGATTGAAGTGCTGTAGGAGCCAGTTCCCAATCTTCCATTCGCAGACTATCTGAAAGAGCACTCCGTGATGTCAGGTTCCGCGACGACGATGAGCCAAGGCAGATTGCCCTACCAGTCTTCGGCCACGACGACGGTTCCACAACTTGAAGCCTCGTGAGGACTGGCGCCCCTAGACCGACGGGAACGCCCGCGAGGGGCTGGTGTTCTCTAGCTCAGGAGTGCTAGCTCCAACTGAGTCCCAACTTGTCAACGTCGTGTCCAGAGAGCGCAGCCTGAGCGAGGTGGTTTCGGTCACTGACGCAATGCAGCCCGTCAGGTGAGACGGAAGTGGGTATCACTCTAGGAACTATTGTGGCCATCGTCCTCTCTGATTCGGATCTAATTGATAATTCTTCCACAGGGCCGCACTCAAGGATAAACTTAAAAGCGGGCTTCTTGGCGAGGGGGCCTGAATCAGACTCGTGTAGCTCTCCTGAGAGCATGACGTAATCCGTCCCAACCACCGGGACCGCAAAACGAAGTTCTGGTACCAACATCCTCCGAGAGGTAAACACATCTTGACAGAGGCCGCCAAAACCACTGTAGAGGATCTCGACTACCTGCGCGCAAAACTCCGCGAGTTGAAGTCGCAGGCGAGAGATGAGCTTGAGCAGCTCAGACGTGACAGGGACAAGATGCGTGAGTACAAGGCGATTCGTGATGAGCACAACAAAGAGGTCCGTGCACTGATCGAGTCGGTGAAGGCTGAACGCGAGGCACGCGACAAGATCAACAAGGAGATTGCAGAGTACAAGGCACGGAGGAGCGCCATTCATCAGCAGCTCAAGGGAATATACGACGAGATACGTGAACTCCGGAGCAGCATAGTTGGGAGTCCCTCCAACGATCAGCGGCGTATGATGCGTCGCGTGGAGGAACTCGAGTGGCGCCAGCAGACAGCACTCCTCACTCCTGAGGAGGAGCGTGCGATAATCGAGGAGATTGCTAGGATAGAGGCCAAGCTCGTCAAGATTGGCCAGGAGAAGGAGAAACAGGACCGTATCAGTGAGCTTCGAAGGATGGCTCGACGCCTGAAGGCAGAGGCCTCTGAGGTCCACAAGAAGGTCCTCGAGCTCTCTCAGGAGAGTCAGGTTCATCATCAGGAGGTCGTCCGTATCCGGCCACAGCTTGAGGAGTACAAGAGGTCGGCTGATACCGCACATCAGAACTTTGTTGAGTGGCTGAAGAAGGTAAAAGCTGGCGAGGCACGGCTCAAAGAGATCAGACAGCAGATTGAAGAGACCGAGGGGAAGATTCGAAAGCTGCTCGCTGAACGCGGAGAGCGCCCTGAGCGGAGGGCCCAGCGTGAACGCGAGAAGGAACGTGTTGAGGAGGTAATTGCAAAGCTTCAATCTGGCGGCCGGCTCACATTCGACGAGTTCATCATCGCGCAACGAGTTCTCTCAAGCGAGGCCCGCAAGGCTCGCAAGAAGGCGCAGAGCTCCTCGAAGCCAAAGGAGGATGAAGAGGCGACATCTCAGCCACTTGGGGCCTCAGAGTCAATGGAGGACTCGGGGCAGGCAGAGCAGGAGGCTGAGAAGACAGAAGAGGCAGAGGCCCCGGACGCCATCGAAGAGGCGGAGCCTTCGCCTGCGCAGACTGAAGAAGAAGATTCCTCAGGCTCTAGTACCGAGGCGTCTACGGAGGAGTAGTAGGCTCCTCTCGGGCGCACAAGCGTCCTGCTTGACTCTCCTGCGTCAGATGAGTCCCATACGATAAGCGTCACTTGGAGAGGGTGGACTGTGAGCAGTCGGAGCGAGAGACCCGTCAGCCGCCGTTCCAGTCGTTCAGTGTTCTACGGAATGGCCCTCGGTGCGGGCGTGTTCCGTACAGTCTCGGTCGGCTTTGATGTCGTAGCAGTGAACACGGTTGAGGTCCTCGACTCGGTCGCCTTCGGCTTCCTGTCACAATGGATCTCCTTTCTCGTCACTCTCGTACTCGTTGCGTTTCTCAGTATCAGGCGCAATGTCAATGGCAAGAGGCGCCCACTGGGATACTCTCTTGACCCCGACTTCGGACGCCTTGGCCTGTTGCCGCGCAGGCCCCTGATGTACGTCATTCTGTCGGGTCTGTTTGCCGGAATCTCCACTACTGCCTACTATATTCTCGTTGGTTCGGCAGACGCCTCTGCTGTGCTGCCATTCGGGCAGTTGGTCATCATCTACCTTCTAGTTGGTGACCTCGCGGCAGAGAAGGACACGCCGACAATGGTCGAACTACAATGTGTCCTGTCAATCCTCTTCGGGGTCCTTCTGGTCGGCGTTCGCCCTGGCGGATTCGACCTTCCTACCTTGCTGATTGTACTTGGTCCTCTCAACGTGTCCTCTGCGTTGTTCACGTACTACCAGCGGCTCGCCAAGAGGTATGAGATATCTCCCGGCCTGCGACCCGATACCCTGAACATGAGGGTCTGGTCCCTCCTCTTCATGAACCTCGTGTTCTCGGCCTATGCTCTTCTTGTCATGCCATCGGACGTGTGGGACGCGATGGAGGCATCTCTGTGTCCTATGCTGGGCCTTGCCATTGGTTCCTCGGTAACAATCTTCCTGTCACTGGTACTCTATGTTCGAGCTCTTGCAAGAGGCTCTATGGCGATTGTCAACTCGCTCTCGTCGGTGTCGGTGGTTCTTGGAATCCCGATAACACTTGTGGGGAACCTCCTCATGCCCGGAGCCTTTGGACAGATCAGCGGGGACGCCTTCATCTGGATTCTGAGAGCCATAGGCGTTGTCCTGGTGACGATTGGAGTGATAGCCCTTGAGTCGTCGGAAGTCCGGGCAGTTGTGCTGATAAGGGTGCGTCCGCTCACTGGCGACCTTCTTCCCGACCTGTTCGCAATCAAGGGAGTCGAGACCGCGGCCTCACTTGCTGGAGAGTACGACTATATCTTGACGATACGCAGTAGAAGTCTGGGTAAGACGCGAAAGATGATTCTCAAGAGAGTACAGCAGGTAGAGGGTGTGAAGAGCATCGAGACTCTGGTTGTGCTTCGTGACTACAGGTGATGAACGATGAGTAGAGAGATGGTAACAGCATACGTGTTGATGAAACTGGAGATTGGAACGACAGACGACGTGCTCGAAAGGCTTCGTTCTGTCGACGAGGCGACGGTGATTGCTGTGACCACTGGAGCCTACGACATCATCGTTAGATTGGAGGTGCCGAGCCTTGAGGCCCTCTATGACATAACGATTCACGAGATCCACAAGATCCCGGGCATTATCGAGACCTCCACGGCCGTCGTCGAGAAGATGTATTCCGTCTGAGACTCAGGTGTTTCAGGGCGCCTGCGCCGCTAGGAGCCTTCATATCTGTGTTGTGACGCTATCACGGGAAGTATCAAGCCATAGCACGCTGGTGGCAGATATGGACAGAGTGAAGACTGAGGGCCTCACAAAGATCTTTGGCGACATCATAGCTGTCAACAAGATCGACTTGGCAGTGCCGGAGGGCTCCGTCTTTGGTCTTCTCGGTCCAAATGGAGCAGGCAAGAGCACAACGGTCCGTCTTCTCTGCACCCTCCTTCGGCCCACGGAGGGGACTGCTATCGTGTCCGGTCACGATATACGTGATGAGCCTCTGGCTGTGAGACAGACCACCGGACTACTCCCCGAGGAGGGCAGTCATACTCTCTATCCGAGAATGTCGGCATACAGGAACTTGGAGTACTTTGCCAAGCTCTACGGGATTCCTGACAAAGACATTCCCGGACGCATCGAGGAGCTACTCAGATTCATGGGACTGTGGGAGCGCAGAGACGATCCTGCTGGCGAGCTCAGCACCGGCAATCGACAGAGACTGGCATTGTGCAGGGCAATTCTTCACAGTCCAACCGTCGCGCTTCTTGACGAACCCACTGCCTCGCTAGACCCGATAGCTGCTAAACGTGTGCGCGAGCTCATTCTCAGTCTGGCTAGGGAGTACGGCATCACCTTCTTCATCAACAGCCACAATCTTGCCGAGGTGCAGCGTATCTGTGATCGGGTAGCGATAATCGACCACGGAAAGATACTGCTGGCAGGAGAGACCGAAGAGATACGGTCCCAGCTTGGGACGGGCCGAGTTTTCAGGGTGAGAGTTGTCGGTGACCCGAGTGCTGCACTCTCCGTTGCAGAGAGCGCAGAGTTCGTTGAAGAGGCTAGGCTTGATGATAACACTCTGGTCGTCAAGGTCCGTGATCCCGAGGCCAACAACTCGCGACTGATGATGATGTTGATAGAGCGCGGCGTGAGGATTCTTGAGTTCGCACAGGAAGAGATGTCTCTGGAGGATGTCTACCTGGCGGTTGTTGATGGGGGCGAGGACTGATGTCTAGGAACAAGTCACTCGTCATAGCGATTACGGATCTCAGGATGGCGATGAAGGCCAGATATGTCCGGTATAGCCTGATTGGTGTGGCGGCACTGGGTCCGGTCGTTGCCATAGTGACCATCATCGGCCTGCTTATGACAGTCCCTGCCACCTCCTCGGAGTTTGGCCAGATGTTGTCGCTGGTGATGCCTATGGGATCTGCGATGCTATCATTGATGGCAGTCATTCCCGCAGGACTCATCTCAGCCAATGCTCTCGTGGGAGAGCGCGAGCAGAACACGCTTGAGCCGCTTCTGGCGACACCCCTAACTGACCGAGAGCTGATCTTGGGAAAGGCCCTCAGTTCAATCATCCCCTGCGTCCTCCTGCTCATCAGCGGGACGGCCGTCAGCTCCGTGGTCATCTATCTCTTCACGGTCTTCAACGGTCTGCCACCAGTACTGTTTCCTGACCTTCCAGGACTCTTTCTCATTCTGGTTGTTGGGCCTACAGTCGTGGTGGCTATAGTGGCAATGATGATATTGATCAGCGGGAGGGTCTCGCGTGTGTACGAGGCCTACCAGACGGGGACGGCTGCAGTGGCCGTACTGCTCGTGCCGATTGTCGCCCCCTCGATAGGACTGACCGACCCTCGTTCGGTATGGCTCTTTGACCTCATTACGTTTGCAGTGGCCCTTGTACTCGCTGCAGTGGCCTGGTACTTCGCCGTCAGGTTCTTCAACAGGGACGCAATGGTGTCGAGAGTCTGATGGTAGTCTCTCTCAGTCCTCTCCCTGCGAGACGTGCTCCCAAGGGCCATAGAGTCTCTTTAGGCCGACGGGGTATCTGCGTGCAAGCGACCGATAGGTCCTCTTGAACTCGAGGAGAACGTGTCTGGCCTCTTCAGAGACATCGGCGACGACCTTGGCTGGGACGCCCACCGCCACCTTTCCCGCTGGAATCTCGTCCCGGGCCTTGACGACTGCACCCTCGGCCACGACTGCCCAGTTCCTCACAACGGCGTAGTCTGAGACAATGGCCCCCATCCCAATGACGGCGTCGTCCTCGATTGTCGCGTTGTGAACGATACAGCCGTGGCCAAGTGTCACGTTGTTTCCGATGACGGTGACCTCATGGGGCCTTGCATGGACGACCACGTTGTCCTGCACACTCGTGCCATCTCCTATCCGGATGGAGCCGTAGTCGCCCTTGACGACGGCACCTGGCGCAACGTAGCATTCCGTACCGAGGATCACATCTCCTATGACCGATGCGGTCTCGCTCACGTACGTGTCCCGTCCTATCTGCGGTTTCCTTCCCTCGAACTCGTAGACGCCCATAGGATGTGCAGAATGCTTAAGAACCATTTACGCATATCGGAGTGTGTTACGGTTCTTATCGGGACGTGAATCTGATGAGTGACAGTCAGGAGTCGCAAGGGGACCGCGCTCTTCCTCTACTGAAGGGAGAGTCCGTCGGAGTGAACGGGTCGTTCACCGGGCGGGCCGTCTTGGTGTGTCGACCCGAGCATATTCGCCGCGAGTGGGCTGCCGACGAGATACCGGTGCTGAGCCGGGATATCGTCGAGCACCTCTCTCAGAATCCCGGTGATATGGACTATCTGATGCAGAATGTTTCAGCGATGATCAGTGAGGGTGGCGATCCTGTTGGCGACCTCGCGTCTATGGCATTCATCCGTGAGATTATCTGCATTGTACGAGTCGATGATGCCTGCTACGTCCTCGATGAGGGCATGAACATTCTTGTCACTGCGATGGAGAACGTCGGCGAGGTCTACTTTGTAGATTGAGTGGGAACTCTCGGACCCCACCGAGGAAGCACCACTTTATGTTGCTCCTCCAAACGGAATGTTCTCCCGATGGGACTTGTCTACTTCAGAGAGTTCTCCACTTGGGAGCGTGACGATGAACTTTATTCCCCCCTCTGGGGTGCCAGGCACTCTCTCCTGAATCTGGATAGTACCACCACTCCTCTCAATGATTATCTTGGCCAAGGGGAGTGATAGAGATTCACCGGGCTGAACCCCCGGAGAGTACCAATCCAGTAGTGAAGGGAGTGACTCGGGTCCTAATAACGAACTGAAGGTTGTCACCTCCACCTTGACTCGTGTACCGTCGTCGATCGGGGACACGTCGATATTCAGCCGGTCGTTCTCGGGCGCTATGTGAGTCATACATATTCGGAAGACATCTGCCAATGCGTGTTCTATCATAGGATCGGCTATCACTGCCAGTTCTTCTTGTGGATATCTCACACCCACCCTCACGCCGGGGTCTTGGGATAGTGACTTGGCCGTTGTGACTGCTCGGTTGATCAGGTCCCGGACTTCCAGCGTCACCTGTTCAAGCTGAGAGGTCTGTGTCTTTCTGAGTATCTTTACTCTGTTGATAAGATACTCTATGCGCCTAGTCGACTCAAGTATCATCTCAAGCGCACCCTCTAGGGCGCCCCTATCATCAATGACTGATCCGGCGAGCTCCACAGCAAGTATTATCTCCTGAACCATGTTGCTGACATCGTGCTGCAAGAGATCGGCCAGTCTCAGAGCGTTAAGACGCTCCTTGGAGACTCGGAACAGGGCATTCCGAAGCTGTTCACGATCCTTCTCACGCATCAGGGAAGTAGCATCCGTGAGCATCAGGAGCACGTTGCAACAGCGCCCGTCAGGTGTCCAGTCGTGGGGGACTATGTCGACCCTAAAGGGTCGTTCAGGGTCAATCACATCGAGCGAGGCCTCGAGAATGGTCTTCCTCTCACCTGTGGCCATTACCTCTCTCACCTCCGCCCTGAAGAGGTTCAGGATCTCCCTCGCCTTGTTAACGCCATCGGTTCTCCAGTGACCGTCTTCGACAAGCCCGCCGAGATTGGTACTCTCGACAGTTTCCTCATCGGAGGCGACTATGAAGAGTGTGTCAAGACTCTCATATAGCGATGCAAAAGTGACAGTCCTGACAATTGCCACCCCGCTGTAGACAAACAGCGCGCCTGTGGCAACTGCGGCCAGTCCTATGTCCACGAGCCCAAGGAGTCCCCCGCCAATCGCCTCTCCAACAAAGAAGAACGCGTATCCCGCGGCTATGAACCTGAAGCCGCGAGTGACCTCTGGCCGGCGTCTCTTGTGTGAACTGCGGAACATGACTCTTGCATACAGGACCGACACTATTGAGACACTGACAATCACTGTAGGAATGAGGACTGCCCTTGCTGCTCGGACGCCGAAAAACAGAGTCAGCGGAACGGCCAGTGTTGCCACAATGATGGCCATCCCATAGACCACTATCTCGCCACCTCTTTGGGACCACCCGGTCGAAGGGGGCAGGTAGGTCTTCGCCATAATCAGCCCGAGCGGCAGTATCAGTGCTGACACGACAAAGTCGGGGGCGCGCACCAGCGCTTGAGCTGTCTGGGATGACGCGTTGAAATAGAGGTACAGCAGCACTCCCCTGACGGCATAGACCCCCATCAGTGTTGTAAGTGCCAAGTCTATTCTGTTTCTCGTGCGGAATGTATAGTATGCGGCCATCACAGCCAGGCCAGATGCAAGGACTGTCAGGTACAAGGCCATCTCATGCAACGTTCTACACCGTTTCGGTAGCGGACGGCACTTTCACGTCCCCCTGCTGGTACGGTGGGAAGATATTACAGGGTCTTTTGAAACAATCTATGACGTCCTCAGTGAACTCGGGGCCGCGCTTCGGACTGCAATTGTCACGGGATTGAGCAAGATGAATGAATGTGAGGACCACCTGAGATATATCGACCGGCTATCAATGGTCAACACCTCACCAGCTCTTCTCAGAATTCTGATATTCTCCCTTGTGCTTGTCCTGCTCGCCGGGCCCTACGCTGGTCTACTCTTCTGCTTATGTCGCGCTGCCCTACATCCCGTCGTGAGTGGTGTGCTTCTCTTGTCTGTGCAGGTGGTTGTGGGACTGCTGGGCTCCAGATGGTTCTTTGAGGTCGGACTACGTCTCAAGTCCTCGCTTGTCCCTCATTGTCCAGGCCCCTCGTCCTCTCTGCGTGTGGTGGAGTGTGACGCGAACGACATAGCGCGCCTCTTCGAGAGGGCACACATGAGCTTGGCACCGCGCGCCTCAAGAGTACCCGATGATCTCACCGACTTGGCCTGGTTTGGTGTGGTCGTTGTGGCTGTGGTGACAGTAGCGGCGACAGTAGTATCCTCATATTCTGTCTGTGTTGCTGTGATCTCCTCCCCCTTTCACGTGGCTCTGTTCATACTTCTCCTGGCAGCTGGCTACAAGAGCGGGTCGCTACAGAACCTCGATGACGCACTGACACATCTCGAATTTGTCATCACTCGAACGATGAAGGCCCTCTCTGAGGCGGTTCCTGAAGGCGAAGCGCGAGTCTTCGTGTCGTGGGCGATGGGCAGACGGAGATGCTGCATCTATGATATGGGAGTCTCGGTCACCAGTAGGGGACCAGAGAGTTACGTTATCAGATACCACTTTGGGCTGTCGAAGGGGTCAGGAGAGATCATTGAGTTTCTGCCAGTCATGGGCGAGGGGCACGTGAGGCGAGCCATCAGCGAATGTCTGTCGTCTGCGAGAGAATGGGTCTTGCTCCCGTCCCCACTCTCACAACCTCTTCTTCAGGGCCCGTTGAAGTTGTCATGGTCGCGTCCAGAGGGCTGGCTGCTCAATCCTTCCTCTGTCGAAGAGCATGCGGCGTCTCTTGCAACACTCCTCTTGTGCCTTCTGAGGCCTCTGCGTGGTTGGTGAACCAACAACTCGATGGCTATTTGGGCATAGAGCACGTGGTAGGTTTAATACGCAGAGTGTTGCGAAGAATGACTGCGGGGTCACGTGATGAAGATCCGAATGAAGGTCGACGCTCTCTGGCTTGAACTAGAACGCAAGTACATGCGGAAACTGCTGGAGCAATATAGACAGTGGGAGTCGCAGACGCTGGAGAAGGTCAGGCAGGCCCGTGATCTTCGTACCCTCCGTGAGTTCTTCTACGAGCTTGGCGAGCGCTGGGAATGGGACCAGGTCACAGGCGACTGGCTTGCTCACGGCGAACCGCTTGATGCCGTCGCGTTCATGCTGCGCGTGCCAAGCCTGCATCCAGACCGCGATCGGTACGTGCTCTATGCGGTCATGGCGTATAGCAAAGGTGTGACTGACCAGTTTGACCATCTGGGTGACAAAGAGCGTGTGATACTCGAGCGCGATACGCGGACCGGGAAGCTGTATGTGTGGTCCACAACAGGGCACGGGGCCGTGGACCTCTTTCCCGCAGACCTCACTCCACTCGGGTCAATTGACGAGGTGTTGCGTCAGTGCCATCTCATTGCCCAACCCGGCGACCACGCCCTTCGCCTTGTACCTCCCCTGTCAGACAAGCGTTTCTGGAGTCTTCATCAACGCCTCTGGGACATAGCAAGCGGCACCACCTCATTCACGTGGAAGACGATTGATGTCCTCACGCCCGACGAGATTGAAGAACGGATGGACTTCAAGTTCTACCGATTCGCAAAGGCTGTCATCGATCTTGAGAACGCGTGGCGCGAACTACAGATGACTGTGAGCGAGAGGGTCCGCGAGGTGGCCGCAGATGAGATACCGGACGCGGTCGAGCGGCGGAACCGTCGGACTCTCAGAAGAGTGGAGGGCCTTCTCCACGTGCTCTGGTTCCAACCTCCAGTTCGAGGTCTGCTCCCTGCGCGTCTCCTCTACGAGGAGCTCCGGAATGATGATGACCTCACAAATGTTGAGAAGAACATATTGCCCCGACTGGGTGAGCTCGTGTACGCCCTCAACGATGTCATTGAGAAGGCAAAGTACCTAAAGTGGAAGTCTGTGGTCGAAGCGCAGGGACAAGTGGAGAGCTCGATATTTGATGGGCTTGACATATCTCCTCTCGCCCGGGAGGCTGTTGTTGTCGCTCTTGACGACATCCTCAAGGAGCATACCCTCGCCTATGTGGCCTATCCTGAGCGTGACACGATGGTTGGCAAGGCAATGCGCATCTCGTTCGGGGTACTCGTGCTTCCGCTACGCATTCTCTCGGCCTTCTTGACCGTGGTCAGCAGGAGAGCGAGACAGATCCTGTCGAGATTTCGCTCATCACCAGAGTCCCCCTCCGATAGCACTGAGGAGTCGGCCGTTGCCGAGGAATAGTGTGGTTGCACTGTCACAGCACTGTTGTCCTCCACGATTGGCTCCCTTGTCCTGAGAGACCTATCTACGACCGCCGTCGTCGCCTTTATCTGGGAGTACCCCATCGGCCCCTCACGATGAGAGTCGGGATTGTTGGCAACGGAGTGGCTGCGGTGACTGCCGCAACCGAGATCTTGCGTCTTGACCCGTCGGCCGAGATTCACATCTTCTCAGGTGAGCCCCGTGGCTACTATCAGCGGCCGAGACTCATTGAATTACTTGCGGGTCGCGCCAACATAGACGGGGTGATACGCTATGGCCCCGAATGGTACGAGAGCCGCGGCATCCATCTTCATCTCGGTGTGAGGGTCACAAGACTTGACCGCGAGCGGAAGGAACTGGCCACCGATACCGGTGGTCCTATGGGGTTTGACAGAGTCCTCATAGCAACGGGTGGACTGCCCTTTGTACCCCCAATTGAGGGCACTGATAAGAAGGGCATATTCACCATAAGAACACTGGACGATGCAATTGCCATAAGGGAATGGACCGAAGAGCATCGCAAGGTCCTCGTTGTGGGTGCTGGTGTGCTGGGAATTGAGGTGGCTGCTGCCCTTGGCGACACTGGCTGTGACGTGACCGTCGTCTCACACATTAATAGGGTGCTCGACGTGCAGCTGGACGAAGGCGCCAGCAAGGTGATGGTCGCGCTCTTGAAGAGGAGGGGCCTGAAGGTCGCCCTGAACTTTGCGTGCAGGGCTATGCTCGGAGATGGCTCCGTGTCTGGCGCCCTTTCAACAGATGGGAAGACACTAGATGGTGAGAGTGTCGTCGTGGCCACGGGTGTACGACCTGACGCCACCCTCGCGCGCGATGCAGGCCTTGAGATTGCGCATGGTATTGTCATAGATGACTTTGCCCAGACCAGTGCGTCAGGAATCTTTGCGGCTGGCGACTGCGTGGAGTGGAACGGGGTCTGCCTTGGCATAATACCTGTGGCACTGAACACGGCGCGCGTTGCTGCGCAGAACATAGTCGAGCACGGGAGTGTAAGATACAGTGGGACAACACCCGTCAACGCGTTGAAAGTTGCAGGAATCGATATGATGTCCATAGGAGATGTACACGTCACAGACAATGCTGAGATACTCACTCATAGCGACGCCGATGAGGGGCTCTACTACAAGGCGGTCCTACGCAACGGTCGGGTGATTGGCGCCATTGTGATTGGCAACCCCACGCTAGCGCGCCGGCTGTCACGACTTGTCCGAACAGCAGAACCTGTTGGGTCTGATGCTGATGCCTCTCTGCTCTTTGATGTCTGAAGAGTCTACGTCTCGACAGTGACACGTGGGGGTCTGTCCTTCCCTTGAGGCTCAAGAGTGATCACGGTGTCGGCGGCACTCTTGAGTTCCTCCATATGGGTCACCACAATGACCTGCCTGATGCTCTGCAGCCCGCTGATTGCCTCTGGAAGCCATCTCCGGCGCTGCGAGTCAAGGCCCATTCCGGGCTCGTCCATTATCAGCAGCCCAAGTGGTCTCAGAATGCCTCTCTCTCCATCTGCGGCGATCCTCTGGAGTGCGCTGTTGACCGCCACACGCAGTGAGAAGTTCACGCATACGTCCTCTCCCCCCGAGGCATTGCTCAGCGAGACCGGGTTGCCCCTGATGTCGTATAGTCTGACATCGTATTCGTCAGTCAGCTCCAAGTCGCTGTACCTGTCACCGAAGATCTCCAGAAAGATGTTCCTCGCCTCGGTCTGGATGAGCGGCTTTATCTGTTGTTCCGCGACCTCTGGTATCTGACCGAGTATCCTGCGAAGGTCGGTGGCTATGGCCTCCTGTTGATCTGCCTCCCTCTCTCGCTGCTTCAGTTCGGGTGATGAGATCTCGTTATTCAGTTCCGTGACCGTGCCGTAGAGCCTGTCAAGGACCGATCTGATTGGTTCCAGCTTGTCGGACGCGACACTTGCTGCAACTGATTCCACGGCCTCTCTTGCAGCTGCTATCTCATCAGTTGTCGGCAGGCGGGAGAGCATGTCGCCCAATCTCTCCCTATGCTCGCCAATCTCTCTCTTTGTCTCCTCTATTTCCTTGATCAGTTTCTTGACTCCTCGTGTGAGGTCCTCGTACTGGCCCAGGCCCATCATATTCCTCAGAGTCTGCCTCTTCTTGCTCGGAGCTAGACGTGAGAGTAGATCTATGTCGCCCTGCCTCACATAAGTCAGTGCCGCGAAGGTATCCCTGTCCATCCCCAGTAGTTCGACAATCTCATTGTCCACATCCCGCACCCTCACGAGAGTCGCGCTCTCTTTCCCCTGCTCGTGGAGTTCTGCCGTCGTCTTGTTTGGAAAGATGTCCCTTCTCACGGTGTAGACGCGGCCGTTGACCGGGGACTCGAACATGAGCTCTACACTTGCTCTCCTACGGCCATGTCTGATGAGCTCCCGGACCGACCTCACGTCCTTCTCCTTTCGTTTTACCCGCTTGAACAGAGCGAACTCAATGGCCTCAAGGATCGTCGTCTTGCCTGAGCCGTTGGGGCCAACAATCGTGGTGACTCCGTTGCCCAAGGGAATCTCTTGGTCGCCATAGACTCTGAAGTCTGACATTCTCAGTCTCCTCAGCATCGTAGAATCACCTCATTATCTGCTGTAGTAGTTCTAGGATGTCCTCCACGTTGCTGAGACCCTCGAAGACTGCATATTCCTTGACCGACATGACAGGGTCAAGAGGGTCGGTCAGCATGACTGGCCGCGGACCGTGAACTCTCCATTTGGGCTCGATGTGAATCATGAGGGGTCTCAGTCTCTTCTCGGCGCGACTGATTAGTTCCTGCCTGTCAATGGCTGCCTGAGTATCGGTGTTGATGTCGCCAGTGACCTCGACTATCACTATCGCATTCCTGCCCACATCTCCTATCCTCTCAATCTTCTCTGTGAGAAACTCGTTGACCTCTTTGGGGCCCATTCCTGTAATGTTCAGGCCCGAGATCAGCCTCACCGTCCTGACATCTCTGAGCTCCTCTGTCGTGAACTCCGCCCCCGATGAGTCCACATCCGCCACGATGAGTCTCCTTGTCCTGTTTCTACCGAGTTCCTTCCGCCAGTCGACGATGCAGGTCGAGCCCGGTGTGCCAACGCATAGTTCCTCGTCGAGCCTGAAGTTGTGGTGATGCCCCTCTCCGATGTAGTCAAAGCCTGGCAGCTCGCTCCACTTGGTGGAGGTCGTGTGGGCAAAGAGGAGGCTGATACCATCCGTGGTTGGCCGCAGGGAAGCGATCTTTGCAAGTGTCGCCCTCTTCGAGCCCCACGACAGGAGATGAATCTCTACTCGCTGTGCATCGTAGCCTCGTTTCACGCGACGATAGTTGCTGTCCCCGGTTGAGGTGACAAGACCTGTGGTTTCCAGCACCGTGATGGGTGACGCCGACCTGTGTCGACCTGCCAAGTCATGGTTTCCCTGAAGCACGAACACATCTATGTCGTGGTCTTGAGCGCGCCTGAAGACCTTCGTTGCCGCAGTGATCTCCTCTGTCGTGGCATCAGGACTATCGAAGAGGTCCCCCGTGTGGACTAGGATGTCGGGACTGTGTTTCATGGCCATCTCAACAGCCCTCTTCAAACAGACCCTCGCGTCTTCTCTTCTCTCCACGAGCTGGAACATCGCCGCTCCAAGATGGGAGTCTGAGATATGCGCTATCCTTACCATTGCGGCCCTCTCTTATCTGATGCTGGTGTTCCTCCTCCGTACCTGATTCGGTACACCATTGAATCATATCTCTGCATCTGTGATATTTAACGATGGCGAGTAGGAGTCAACTCTGTGGTGCCTATATACTCTGATTATGACAGTAAGTTGGTGACGTGGATGCAGATTGAGCCCTCATTCCTCCTCAGCGTGTCTGCCGCCCTGTTCAGCATTGCAGTCTCAGTATATCTTCTGTTCCTATGGTCATCGTATCCGAACAGGCTGATGACGGACCTCCCCCTGCTGTTTGGCCTCAGCTTTGCCTTTCAGGGACTCAACTCGCTGGTGCAGGCGCTGATTGCGGACGGTAGCATTCCTGACACTCTTGAGGTGCTACGTCTCCGTGCCATAGTCGTCTTGCTCACCGTCCTACCAATGTTTGTCGCAACGCTCGTCATCTGGGCCCATAGATATCGACGGTATCATCGCAGGGCCGTCGTAGCATTTGTCTCATACTGGCTCCTCGTGGACGCACTGGCACCAACGCAGGCAATCCTGCTTGGACTGTTGATTCCCCTAATGATGGTGGTGCTTGTCGTCCTTCTAACCACGTTTATCGTGACTTGGAGGACAGGGCGCCTCAAGGAGGTCCGAAGTGACCTGATGGCATTGGCCCTAGTATTGATAGTTCTCAGTCAGGCAGTGAGAGTGCCCCTGCTCAACTCTGGCCTCTCCTACGTCCCAGTGCTGATCAATGCAGTGGCGACAATTCTCGCCATCTCCTCGTTCGTCATTCCCAGACTCGGCAAGGGATCTGCCTCCCCTGAGGAGAATGCGGCTGTGGTGACCGCAGGTGCCTACGGGACGATGACGTGATCGCTCAGCCCGGCTGGAGAGGGGCGGCCCCTGCGGACGCCCCAGCCAGCCCACTCACGCATTGAGAATCTCCTCGAGCTCTCCCGTCTTGCACATCGCTGGCGGCTTTCCCTGTTGGCCTCTCTCCCTGATTATGCTCTCATAGGTGTCCCAGTCCATCTCGCGGAGTTCGGTCGGACCAATCGCACCTGTCTCCCTGACCACACGGAACTCCTCGTTTATGCTCTTCATTGCCTCCTCGAAGGTGCTGATGAACTCCTCTCTATCAAGATTAGAGCTGTCGTAGAAGCAGGCGTAGATGACGTAGTGTCCGATTCCGTCCTCGACGACGGTGGAGACGACGTAGCCCACCAGGGAAGTATCAGTCTTGGCCAGCGCTGCGGTCAGCGCACTCTCTATGTGGGCCTTGGAGACCTTCTCGCCAGACAGGTTGAGAACATGACCACGCCTGTCTACCGAGCGAATCGTCAGCGGGTCAGTACGAGCAACTGTCACTAGGTCGCCAATGCGGTATCTGTAGTATCCCTCTGCATTGGTGATCACCATCTCGTACCTCTTACCCGGCTTGAGGTCCGTTATCGGTACGGTTTCCGGTTCGACCTCGTCGACCGACTCCACGGGGATGAACTCAAGGTAGTTGAGGTGAGGATACAGCTGCATGCCCTGTATGTCGCCGTAGAGCTGGCCTGCAAAGATGCCCTCTGAGGCGCCATAGACCTCGCGGATGTCAACCTGTGGAAACATCGCCTTTATCCATGGCCTGTAGGGCTCGGTGTTGATGCCGGATGCAAGAAAGAACCTCACGTTCGGCCAGAGCCTACCGACGTCTATCCTGCCCTCGCTGTCCATCACGCTCCGCAGCCTGTCCTCGTACTTTGTCCCGGAGAATCTCTTCAAGAGCCACGGACCGAGGTCGTTCCGGACCCGACGTATCAGCATCATTGACAGTGAGGTGATTCCCTGAAAACCAGTCACGTTCTCCCTGACGAGGTACTCGGCATACGCGCGTACCTTGGCCTCCATATCCTGTATGTTGAATATGTCCTCTCCCGGTTTTATCAATCGCCTGAAGATGACATTGGCCGTCTTGGCGTAGACTCCTGTCGCATATCCTACGCTGACGCCGTTTATCTCGTCTAGCTTTGAACTTGCACCAAAGGTTATCAGCGAGCCATCAAGAATCTTCGCATGCTCCGGGTCCTCTGCTATGTAGGACATCCAGACCATTGCGCTACCCGTGGACACATCTTTCAGGCCACGTTTGGTCACTGGCATTCTCTTCGGTCTGCCCGTACTGCCCGCGGTCTGCAGATAGTAGATTACCGGGTCCGCAGTCAGAACCCGTCCGCGGGGCTGCTGGTAGACCATCTCCAGATACGGCTTCAACCTGACCGCATCAGTCAGGGGGACCTTCTGGGAATAGTCCTCGGGGCCCGTGATGCTGTCAAAGCCAAAGCGCCGTCCGTATATGGTGTCCCTGTTTCGGCGGAGAATCTCCATCAGCTTCTCTTGGGTCACCTCCCACGGGTGATCAAGGATGTACTCGTATTCTCGCATCTTCCTTGATGCCACCAGTGGGACTATGCGTCGCAACAATCCCATTCTCTTGACCTCCGATACTGTTGGCCAGAACGGGGTTAGTCAGAATGGCATTGGCCTTTGCCACTCAGTGGCCAGGCTGGTGATAGCAGCGCTCTGTACGTTGTTGGTCCTATGGTTACTCTTTCTACCTTGCGGGGAGCAATGCGACCCGTTGTCTTTGTCATCATCTCTCTGGAATTGAGTTCCGGAGAGGGACTGTAACTGTGCCCCTTGTCTTGAGGTAAATCCGTATTCTGACTCCCGCTCCAACCGCTACTGATCGTTCTCTTCTGAGTATGTCTCGTGCACATTTACTGATATAAGCAATACGCCCTGTCCTTTTCTGAGAGCAGTCCTCAAGTGGCTAGACTCGTCACTCTGGGTCACGTTCTTCAGATAGTGGGAACTCGGGTACACCTCTCATCTCGCGTCTTGGACACTGTTGCGATGGGGCTCACAACGGGCCAAATTCGGGCATCAGATTGGAATTTTCTCGGCTCATAATGCGTCGCAATGGGATTGTGCCGACGTGGGCCTCTGATTCAGGAGAAATTGGCCGCAGCGGGCCACTCTGGTCACGGCCCAAGACTGAATTTCTCTGTTGGCCCTTTGTCATGATGGTGAGCAATGTGATCAGGAATCTGACGGAGCAGTTCTCAGAGGCGTGTGACTCCCAGCCCACCATTGCCGGGATGCTCGACGTGACGAACTACATGCAGGTGTCATTCAATAGTGAGGACTGGACAATCATCCGAGCAAGATTGGGGCGTCCGAGTGAGGGGAAGCGTGCGCCAATTCTTGTCCTGGTGATAGGCTTCCGCAGCGAGATGCTCCGTCCCTTTGGACAAGTCCGACTACGCTCTGGAGACTATCTCCCCTGCGACATCCCGGGACTAGTGCCGGGTCTGGCCGCGGTTGTCGATGGACGCCACAGAGGCTTGGTGGCGAATGCGCTGGTCCGGGGGGATGTCACACGAATGGTGCTGGTCTTCGAGGGCAAGGTGTCGCAGAGCTCACGCAAGGCACTTCGCTCGCTGGCAACGTCTGTGTATAGATTCTTCACCACGTGGAGAGAGTGGCGTCAGGTGCTGCTGGCCACAGTGGAGCGAGATCCTGTTGTCAGTGAGTGGCCACTTGACTGGAGAGAGTTCCTTGCGGGTGAGAGCGGCTTTGTTGTTATGCCCTGGTTCAGGCCAATGAGTTACTCAGAGCGCGCGACGGCAATGGACCGTGTTGTTCTTGCGGCGCGGGCTCTGCTTGCCTCTGTCCTCTCACAAGAAGGACTGGAGGACCCTCTCGTAGTCTCACTGCAGCGGTGGCTCGACGATCTGACGCCACTGCCTCAGGTGCTGTACGAGAGTCGCATTCTGGGGGAGGCTGAGGTTCAATGATGACTGGCCAGATGATGATGGAGCAGCGGCCTTACGTCGATGTTGCCAATCAATTCTCCCAGGGCTGGCTCGGTGGAGCTGCCGCGGGTCTCATCAGCATACGGGGGTCCGTTGTGAGTCCGCGCTGGATGGACTTCATCGTTCGTGTCACGTCTGCCCTGAAGCGGAGCGGGCGGGTCTTCCCCGTCTGGCCTGGCGAGACGGTATCCCCGCCCCGTGGTCAGCCAATCTCGATGTTCGATGCACTCGCAGGGTATGTGAGCCTCACGGGTCGGGTCCGTGATGGATGTCTAGTCTTCCCTGTCCCCGCACCCAGGGTCTCTGCAGTGCTCAACATGCTGGGCACCGGAACCGCAATGGGCACGGGAGCGAGAACTCTAGTTGTCGTAGACACCGAGTGTCTCTCTCAGGTGGTGGCCCTGTTACCAGTCGCTGGCCCTGTGAGAGACGATCTTGAGGAGGCGATGTCGTGAAGCCACTGGAGGAGGTCCGTGGCATAGGCCCCACAATTGCTCGGAAGCTGAAGAACGCCTTCATAACAACGGCGGAGCTACTTGCCGTGCAGAACCCCGCAGAGCTACATCAGAAGACAGGTATTGCTGAGGGCACGGCAAAGAAGATCATCGCGAACGCCAGAGAGGCTCTCGGGCTTCAGGACTTCGTGCCTGGCCTGCAGGTCGAGAAGGAGATGATGGAGCAGCCCAAGCTGACAACTGGTGTACCAGCAATTGACCAGGCACTGATGGGCGGCATAGAGTCGGGTTCGATTGTCGAGTTCTACGGTCCCGCAAAGGCTGGCAAGACGCTGTGGTGCTCTCAGTTGGCGGTGAGAGTGCAACTGCCCTTCGAACAGGGTGGTCTTGAGGGGCGTGTACTGTGGCTAGACACAGAGAACGCCTTCAAGCCTTGGCAGATACGCGCTATGGCAAAGAGGTTCGGTCTGGATCCTGAGGCCGCGCTGGGGAACATCCGGAGGGCGAAGGTGATTCTCTCAGCGCAGATAATTGACATCTTTGAGTCGATCCCGCAGAGGTGCGCGGAGGAGGATGTCCGGCTTGTAGTCATCGACTCGCTTGTCGGCCTATTTCGTGCCGAGTATGTTGGCCTTGATCTGCTGCGGCTGAGGCAACAGGACCTCAATCGTCTACTGAACCTGATGCGAAGGACCTCTGCGGCAACGGGCGCGGTGTTTGTGTACACCAATCAGGTGATGGCCTCCATCGGCACATGGGGATCGAGCGGGATTGCTCCCGCGGGCGGACACATTCTCTCGCACGGCTCCGACTATCGCTTCAGGCTGACGGCGCGCAAGGATGACTTGCGTTCAATCACGCTTGTTGACAATGCTGGTGTGCCCGAGTTCTCCATTGTGCTTCGCGTCGGGTGGGGCGGCTTCTATCCAGACCCGAAGGAGAAGAAGAGCGCTGAGCCTGAGATACTCGAGTACCTGTCAGAGGCAGGATACAGATGGCGTAGTGTTGACGACAAGACCGAGCCTGCCAGGGCCAAGATTGAGTCAAAGGAGGTCCGGACATGAGCGGGCACGCTGGTCGCAACGAGCGCGGGATGTTCAGGGTCTATAGGTGCAGGTCATGTCGCCACGTTGGGTATGATAGAGTTGAGTCTGAGGAGGATACCACCCACTGCCCGCTGTGCGGTGCTGCTGTGGAGGACGACCCCTCGGTGGTCTACGTCGCGACACTGAGCGAGGCGGAGGATTTGATGCGCCAAATGGTCCTGACATCTAGATCGGTACATACCGCGAGGGCTGCCTTTCCGCGCAACCTCGGTGTCAAGAGGCGAGTTGAGAACATCATCCGCGACCTGATTGCTCTCAATCGAGGCCGTCCGGTCAGTCTCTCTGTCGTGCTTCAGGAGTGTTCGTATGCGGGTATTGCCCCTGAACGGGCGGTGCGTTTTATGGCCGCACTTGAGGCTGAGGGCCGGATTCGTAATGATGGGCTGGTTGTAGAAGTAACGGAGGAGTGGTAGTCAGATGGTAGTGAGTGACAGCGCGGCTCCAGACACGCTGGCGGAACGCGGGCGCCACCGGAGGACCATTGCGGGAAAATCGTTGCTGAACCTCACGAATCTCCTGTTGCGACAGACCGACCATCGTGTCGTCACGCTGCAGCGAGATACAGAACCAGATCCCGAGATCTACGTTGTGACCCGGGTCGAGTGGAGGGACCCCAGTGTTCATCGCCCGGTCTTGCCCCAGCTACCGCGACTTCTGTCGGTGCTTGAGGCGCTCAGAGGTACTCAGGGAGTCCCCACTGAGATATACCTTGACAGCACGGAAGGCCTCACGGTCTATCTGAGGACTGGCGTTAGGCTCTCGGAGCTACCAGCCAGTTCGAGAGATGCTGTCGCGCTACTGACTGGGGTGGTACACCGCACAGTGTCTCATCTGTATTCCACGGTGCGTGATGTAGAGGAGTACTTCTGGATGGCGGCTCGGAGGCACGGTTTCAGTCCCGAGATTGTGGAGAAGATGGCGCTGGGAGTGAGGCACTTCGACTCTCCGGCGCTCCGACTGCGGTTCTCTGAGCTGATGCATTCCTACTTCTCAATCCGTTTCCGAATACATCGCGCAGAGGGCTGCCTCAGAGTCGAGGGAGGCTGATCACACCGTGGCTGCGACGACGAGCGATCCGATGCGGTACTTTCCCTACGTGCCGAGGCCGCATCAGGACAGGGCCGTTCGTCTTGCGGCCAACGTGTTCTCACGTGGAGGCGTCGGCCTGTTGTCGGCAGACTGTGGTGTGGGCAAGACCATTGCAGTGTTGGCCGGTTACCTAGCAGCGAGAGCTGAACAGCCCGGGTCACGCCTGTTCATACTCACCAGAACACACTCTCAGACAAGTGTCTTCGAGTCGGAGATTGCCGTTCTTCGATCCTCCTACGGTCACATCACCGCGACGTCCCTTGTGTCGAGAGCGCATATGTGCCCCATGCGGGAAATGATGGGAGAGACCTCCCTAGCTGGCTTTCTTCGGACATGCGCCCTATACATACGTTCCGGTAGGTGTTCGTACTTCTGGGACCTCTACAGAAGAGGTCCTGAGGGCCGTGTGCTCAGAGACGATGCGCGGGAACTGGTCGACGAACTCCTCTCGGGCGGTGTAGTCACGCGTGCTGTAGTTGAGGCTGCCTCCGAGGACAATGCAGTCTGTCCCTATGAGCTTCTCCGCTGCGCTGCTCGCGAGAGCAGGATTGTCATCGGCCCCTACCCTTACCTCTTCAAGTCCACAGTCCGGCGCGCAACTCTGGCCTCATTGGGTATCACGCTGGACGACCTTGACATAATAGTCGACGAGGCGCACAACCTCCCTGAACACGTTCTTGAGGCCGAGACCGCACGTCTCTCCGCTCACGATCTGCTGTGGCTGAGAGAGAACCTGGATGATGTCTGCAAGATGACGGGCATCTCGTGGACGGGAGATGTCGTGGACTTCTTCTGGGAGTCGATGATGACGGCATTGGACCGGGTCGCGGACAGTTCGGAGATACGTCTTGAGAAGTGGGATGTGGCTCCTAGATTTGTGCAGCCTCGTGATCTTGACGCCCTGGCAGAATCGGCACGGCCAGACATCACCGACCCGGACGGCGCGGTCAATGCCGAGACGCCGCTTGACCGGCTCATCGAGTTCCTCTATGCTGCACTCCACACGGTGCAGAGTGAGGACTGGCTTGTGACTCTCAACATAGCTCCACATGGCGATGACACTCCGAAGTTTATGAGCGCCAGTCTGACTGTGCGGCCATTCAACGCGGCTGCCTTGGCTGGTCCTGTTCTCAGGGGTGCTCGAGCTGCGCTGTTAATGTCCGGCACCCTGAGACCTGTCAGGCACTACTCCACACTCCTCGGAATCCCTGACGCAGTGGCCGAGGAGCTGGCAAGTCCCTATCCTCAGGGGACGAGGATGGTCTTGGTCGACACGGTCCTCTCGACCAAATACCGCGAGCGGTCTGACGACCTCTGGAGACTCGTAGCGGAACGGATTGGCGCAGTCCTCTCAACGGTCCCAGCGGAGAAGAGCGCGCTGATTGCCTTTCCCAGCTATGCAGTCATGCGCGAGGTGTTGGTGTATGCGCCCGACACAGGTTTTCGTACGCCTCTTGTTGAGTCACCTCGATCTCAGCTCGCTGAACTCGCTGACGCCATCGCAACGGGGCCTCACGCAATCTTCTGCGTCTATGGCGGAAAGTTCTCGGAGGGTGTGGACCTTGTCGAGAGCGGGTCGAGCATGATTGATGTCATTGTTGGTGTTGGTATACCTTTCTCTCCGCCGTCTTCGTATCAGCTCGCGCTCCAGAGGTGGCTGGATGAGAGGTTTGGGAGGGGCATGGGGTACTACTATGCCACGACTATTCCCTCGTTACGGAAGGTGACGCAGCTGATAGGACGGCTGCGCCGTTCCCCGTCGGACTGGGGGATTGTCGTGCTCATTGACAGACGATTCCTTCGTCATCTCTCGCTATTGGGCGAGGATGTGTATGCGGATCTGTGGCCGTACTCCACGGTCGAGGAGTTGACTTACGCAATCGCCGAGTATCTTCGTCTGAAGGGGGCTGGTGCAATTTGAGATGGCGCGACAGCAGCTATACTGTCTACTATCTTCTTGGCGCGATTGTCACTGGTACGCTAGTCCGGCTCATACTGCTGGATCAGAGCATCGTCTCTGCAGCAATGGTCGCTGTCGCGGCGGTCCTCTCCACGGCAGTCGCATTGCTCATCCGGAGCGACTATTCTCCGGTCGTACTGTGGAATCCGCGTCTGAAGACGATGGCTGTGATTCGGCGCTGGTCGGTTGAGGTGAGCGCTGGTTGTCTCTTCTCCAGCGTCCCAATGGGGATTGACCTGAGCCGCAGCGCAAAGTTTCTCCTCAGAACACTTCACGGCCTCTTCGGGCGCGGCGAAAACTCGTCACTGCGATTCTTTGTAGTCCGTCCCCTCGGTGACGAGCCCACCCGCGTCGGGTTGATGCTGACTCGTCGTATGCTGTGTCTTGGCAACGTGACTTCAAAGGTCGCCAGTCTGGCAGAGACGGTCAGCAGGGAGCTCACTAGTCTGGAGAGCGCCGTCCGGTCGGTCTATCCTCATACTCCTGTTGACATTGCGGATCGCGACGACCTCATACACGTCTATTCTGGAGGTGCGCCCAGTGCTGCCTGAGTGTCTGTCGTCTGCTCGCAGAATAGCCCTGCCCTCGGGGCTACGCACAGAGTCTGTGATGAGTCTGCTCAGGCGCTCTCTGTCGTATCACTGGCTGATTGTCCTTCGGACGCCGCAGCTGGTGGCATACGGCCTGCCGCCACACGATGCTGTCTCGGCACTTGCGATTATCGGCAGGGATCTCTTCGTCATTCAAGACGATGGTGGCAGCACGATGTCCGCGTTGGCACGTCTGCTGGCCGCACTATCTGCATCGCAGGAGGTGAGTCAACGATGACCAAGACCGTGATGGGCGCGAGTCCGGAGGTGGAGCCGGTTGAGCGGATGCTGAGGCGGTCAGAGGAGGCACCATCACGCGAGTATATACAGTGGGAGAACCGGAACAGACCTACAGGTCTGAGGGGCGTGCAGGCGCTCATCGGGCTCGCCCTTGTTGCCAGTGTGTTGTCACCGCCACTTGTCCTGATTGCCCTTGGAGTGTCTGCAGCCACCGTGGCTCTGCTCCGCTCAGGCCGCTCAAGGGCCAGAGGGACGTGGCGTGGACTGAACGGATGGAGGCGAATTCGACACCGGACGTCTCGATTGCGATACCATAGCACTCACGTCACCCTGCGGCGAGGCAGGTACCTTGGCGGCGCCAGTCTGTCAGACGCAGCCCCCCATCTGTCTGGAAGACTGAGTGGACTGCTGCGGGCACTGTCGTCGCGCCACGGGTTTGCTCTTCTGGTCGAGCTGTCACCAGAGAGTGCAATCGGCCTGGATCCATCTGCACTGACCGAGTGGCAGGCTGAACATCTGCCCGGGTCTGAACGACAGCTGGAGTCACTGTTCTGGCGTCACGGATGTCTCTGGAGTGCGAGGGCCGTGATCTTGGCCCATGGACGGACCGAGCAATACGTGTCCACCACCCTAGACATTGCACTTGGCGCCCTAGGTGATGCAAATTGGGCGCGTCTTGACGGTCGTTCCCTGATGAGGAGGTATTGCAGACTGGACCTGCTCCCCGAATCGTCATTCTATGCCACAGGCGAAGAGCTCTCAGGATGGCTTGTACAATTGGCCAGCGAGCTATCCTCTGATCTTGGCAGCAACGTACCCGGGGAGTTTCTGACGCCAGCAAAGGTCGAGAAGTGTGATTACGTCCTTGGCAGAATCATCGACCCGGAGACTCTGCGACTTGGACCTGAGACCGGGCTGACCGACAAGGACCTTCAGGGTGGAGTATGGATCGCTGGTGGGACGGATGTTGTGCGGAGAGAGGTGCTTGCGAGAGTCGTCTGCAGGCTGCTGGAGAGGGGCCAGAGAGTGGTGTACATCGCTACAGACTCGGCCGCAGGTGCCATCGCTTCCCTCGCCAGAGAGGCTGCGGTCTTGCAGCTCGGGCACAACCTGATATTGAACCCCGTCGACCCGGATGGCCTCCCTGCGAACAGATATGCTGTGCTCCTCCTGCGGGCGCTTGAGGGACTTCTTGAGCGTGACCGCCCGCGGGGCGACCTTGAAGGGGCTGTCGAGCTTGAGATGGCTCTTGCGCGAGCGATCTCGAGAAAGGATGCGACCCTCGCCGATGTATCTATTGACACTGCCGCTCTCAGCCCGACCGACTCCAGCTCTGGGGCTGGACCGCCCCGCCAGTCGAGCCCGTCGATGTATCGTTCGATGCTTGGTCTCACACTCGTAGAGGAGCTGTACAAAGGCAGTGCTGCGTCCGCATTCTACGGTAGCCAGACGCTCAGCGCCGAGGAGATGGCCTCAGGTGATCTCACAGTCATCACCCTACCTCTACCAACACGCGAGCTCCAGCGATTCGCTCTGGATCTTCTGCTTCTCAAGCTCAGTGGTGTTCCGCGTGACGACGCTCTTGTAGTTGTCGTGGAGAACGCCCACAACTTTGCTGGCAGGGAGTCTTGGTCACTTGCCCTCGTTGACAGGCTGTTCCGTCGAGGACCGCTCATCCTCGGAACGGAAGCATTGTCCAAGATGCCAGACGTACTCCGCGGTCGTTTCTGCTCAGCCGGTGTTCTCCAGATGAGCGATTCATCGGACATCAGGGCAGCCGCGGACCTCCTCGGTCTGGGTGTCATAGCGACAGGTCTGCATAGCAAGAGTCGAAGTTCTCTGCGAGAGACCTCGTTTCTGCGGACGATGGGACAAGACACCGTTCTCCTCAGGTCCGGTTCGCGTAGGCTGGCTGTGGCCGTCCGATTGTCGCCGGCTCCAGAACTGGAGAGTCGCCCGCTCTCTGATGTTCAGTCCACTGCGCGTCAGACCGAGTCAGTACGGCGAGATGATCGTGTCAGAGGAGATCGCTCTCTCACGTTGATCGAGGAGGTCGCCGGGCGTCAGGCCTCCCTTGCTGCCAGGATACTGCGGCTGCTGGAGAGATACGAGCCTCTCACGGTACGTGCGCTGGAGCAGTTTCTTGCGGCCAGTGAGGACAGCTCACCAGCCAGCTCCGCATCCGCCCCCGACGGTGAGGTGGACAGCGTGATAACACGTCTTGAACGCGCGAGTCTTGTGTTGCGTGGACACGAGGTCCACGGCAATGTCTCGTACACCAACTATCGCCTGACGATGAAGGGGCGGCTGGCTCTCAGACAGACGGAACAGGAGGAGAGGGAGGGACTAGCGGAGTGACAGTGGCCGCGATCAAATCAGAGGTCCTCGACCTTCTCTCATCGGCTTCGTTGGAGCCGCGGGGAGTCCAGAGAGAGGCGATTGAGAGAGGCCTACTAGAGGGTGCCAGCCTAATGGTCTGCAGTCCGACAGGCTCGGGGAAGACTCTTGTTGGCGAGATGGCGGCTCTACGTGCCGTACTGTCTGGGGAGCGCGCCCTCTATCTCGTGCCCCTTCGTGCCCTCGCGGCCCAAGTCAGTTCGGTGATGAGGGAGCGCTACCAGGCCCGCGGAGTCCGAGTGGGCGTCACAACGGGCGACTTTCAGACGGACGCTGAGTATCTTGCGGATGCCGAGATTATTGTGACAACCTTCGAGCGCGCGGACTCTCTGATGCGCCGTCGGGCACCTTGGCTCGACGAGGTCGGCACGGTGGTCGTTGATGAGGTCCAGACGATTGGAGAGCGCGGTAGGGGTGCCCGCCTTGAGTCGGTCCTGATGCGTCTGAGGAGACTGCTGCCAGAGGTCCAGATCGTTGCACTGTCGGCGACAATAGGCGCTCCTGAGGAACTGGCTGAATGGCTTGGTTGCGACCTGATAGTTTCTGAGCAGCGTCCGGTGCCACTGCACTACTCAATCGTTCCCACTCGTGACAAGGTGCAGACGTTGAGAAACATCGTCCTTGCGACGGTACGCGCGGACGGCCAGTCAATAGTCTTCGCAAGGACGCGGCGTGATGCAGAGAGCTTGGCCTCGCATCTTGCCCCTGAGATCGGACGGCATATGACATCAGCGGAACAGCGTGAGGTGAGCTCGGAGCTCGACTCTGTTGAGAACTGGTATGTCTCGCCGCCAAGGGCTCTTCGCGGTCTGTTGCATCACGGTGTCGCCTTTCATCACGCGGGCCTGTCCTATTCTGTCAGAGATCTGATTGAGCGGCTCTTCCGACGCGGGCTGCTTCGCGTTGTCTTCGCGACGTCGACGCTCTCCGCCGGAGTTGACTTTCCGGCACGGACGGTCATTGTGACCGATGTCCGTTCACCTTCAGATCACCGGACTCTGATATCCGCGAACCAGCTTCATCAGATGCTCGGCCGAGCAGGCCGCCCCGGTCACGATACCATGGGGATGGGCATCGTACTAGTGGGAAGCAAGGGCGAGGCTGAGACGGTGCGTGACAGGTACTTCGACGTCATGGAGGACGCTGAGACTGGCGAAACAGTTCTGTTTCCACGGTACGACCGCGTGAACAGCGTCTTGAGCGACCCGGAGGCTCTGACCGAACAGGTTCTCGTCGCTCTGGCCACACTGGGAGAGTCTAGTCCCCAGAAACTGGTTGACGAGTATTTCAGCGACTCCTTTCTCTCATTCTGCAGCGTCCGGGACTCGAGAGCGCCAGCGAGGGTGCTGCCGATAGATGCCGTGGACGCGCGCGTGGCAATGGAGTGCAGGGCCTTCTCGGACACCGTGAGAGCCGCCAGCGAAGGGGTTCTAGGACATGCGACAATCCGCGAGAAGACGGAGACGACCATTGGCGGAATCGTTCGGGACTGGGACGGCAACCAGCACACATGCCGCTTCTCGTCTAGGACCGACGCTACTGGTCTGGTGGAGGGTCCGATGTGTTCCTGTGGCCAGCCCGTGGACAGACACGGGATACTCTGCCCCCATCTTGTCTGTCTTGGTATCACAGCCGCAACAGAGCTAGGCTCGTTGGCCGACTATGTGGTCCCACTTTCTCTTGATGTGACCAGTCCCGTGCAGGTGCTGGTGCGGCTGGGGCTGATTGAGGGTGCAGAGGGGAATGCGCTCAGAGCAACGCGTCTCGGTCGACTTGTGTGCCGGTTGTATCTCAGAATCTCGACCACGCGAGAGATGCTCGCTCTGCTGCCCCTGGTTGACAATGGTCAGGACGTGGTAAGTCTTCTACGACACTTGGTCTCGCTGGAGATGGGGGCGAGACTACCCGACTCGTTCGAGTCGTTCATCGCGGGCCTGGCCTCGACAGGTATTCCCCTCTCGAAGCTTGCTGCAGATGCGGAGATTGATGAGGGTGATGCCCTCGGTCTGGTGGACGCGTCGCGCTGGCTGCTCTCGGCCATGGCTGCAGTTGCGGACCACGGGGGCCTCGATACAGCTCGCGAGATCATCCAGTCGCTTCTGGTCGCGCTGGATGGTCGTAGTGAGGCATTTGGCAAGACAGTTGACGGAGAGTGTGAAACAGATGGCAATACTGAGCCGTGACGATGATGATGTTGGAGAGATGATGCCCCTTGCGGGTAGCGAGAAGAGCCACGATGTGGCCCGTGTTCTCCTCGACAGTGGGCACAGAGTGGCACAGCTGCCCAATGGCGTGACATTGGGTGTGCGGCTTGAGGGAATTCCGTACTCCTGCGGCGTTCACGTTGATGTGGTCTTCGTGGTCGACCTTCGTCGAGCGCGATTCGGAAGAGGCCCATTCGCTATGAAGACTGCTCTATGGCCGATTGTCACGCAGCGCCTTGACAGCCTCCTAGAACACGTCGCCCTCTCGGATGTGCTCAAGACGCGAACGATTCTCACTCAGCGCGGGAGGATCTCGTTTGACGTCCTGGAGCATCCAGACGGTCGCAGTACGTCCTTCATCCACGAAACCCGCACAATATACGTCGTCACAGGTGACCTGCGACCGACAGTTGACCTGTCCTGGCTGACGAGGCCGAGTCGTGTGGTCACGGCAGAGGAGTTTCCTCTCGTCCGTGCGAGCGACATTCGCGCCTCACGACCAGTCCTTGAAGAGGTGGTTGACGCCGAGAAGTGGGAGGACCTTGAGTCCCTAATACGATCGACTTGGATCTCGATCTTTCTCACCGGGCTGGCTGCTCTGCTATTCCTGAGCTACGCCGTGGGCCTTGGTTCGACGTCACTCCTCGTACACGGACCACTAATCATCGCGGCTGCGGGCCTAGCTGTCGTGGTGGTGTGGCTGCAGCTCAGAGCTGGTCGGCTGTTCAGGGCCTTTGTCGAGACCACAGAGCGTGAGATCAGAGCGCTCCAGAGGTCTGATGACGTTGGGATTGTCGAACGCCACTTCAGCGAGGCCGGCGATGCACTACGTATCCTGGAGAGCCTGCAGATCAGAGTACCTCCGCTCCTTATCTCCGCAGCCGAGGCTCTCCGTTCCCATGATTGCAATGTTGCTGTGCAGCTCGCATCTGCCATCCTTGACGACTGCGTGACGCTCTCGACCTTTGGCGTTGTTTCCGATGACGAGTTTGCCACAGCTGACACGGGACTGGGCGTCTTCCTCGGGCTCTTC
>JAGSHN010000021.1 GCA_029855935.1 Candidatus Thorarchaeota archaeon
AGTAGTCTGACGGATTGTCATAGTTACCCGACATGACGACCTGCAGTGTGACTGACTCCACACCCACAGACCAGCCATCAGTGTCGAGGTCCGTGGTCAGCGAGCTCGACGAGCCCGCCAGCGAGCCGTAGTGCGTCGTCACAAAGGTGTAGGAACTGATGTCACCGAAAGTCAGCTCGGCTCCGGTATCTGTGTCTGTGATAACGACTGTGACCGTTGTGTTGAAACCGTATGGCGTCAGGAGGTCACCTGACACACTCGCGGAGGTGTAGTGGTTCCTGATTGTCACTGTGAAGGTGAAGGCGTCAGGATCGTCGTAGATGCCCTGCATGACCGCAGTCAGCGTCACTCCCGTGGAGCCCACGCTCCATGCATCAGTGTCCAGTTCGATCGTAAGTGAGGTGAGGCTGGAATACACATCGGTCGAGTAGGATGATGTGAAGGTCAACGATGATACATCACTGGCCGTCAGTGTGGTGCCGTTGTCAGCATCGTAGATGACCACGTTTACAGTTGTGTTGAAACCGTATGGTGTCACAAAGTCGCCCGTGACGGTTGCGGTGGTGTTGTGCTTCCGAATCGTGATATCGAACTGATAGTTGGACGGGGCTGCATAGTCTGCGCTGGACATAGTCACTGCCATTGTGACAGTCCTTGTGCCAAGCGGCCAAGTGTTCGTCGGAAGAGTGATGTCGTACGACGACGGGGGACTCTCTGAGTATGAACCGCCTGTCCAGCTGAAGGAGATGGATGACACCTCTGAGACGGCGACAGTCCCTCCTGTGTCTGTGTCTATGATAGTCACAGTGATGGGAGTATTCCATCCGGATGGCGTGATCAGGTCACCCGAGACAGAGGCAGTTGTGTAGTGTGCGCGCAGAGTGAATGTGATGTTCACGCTCGCATCCTCCAGGTAGGCGCCCGACTTTGAAGCGTTGAATATGTACCAGTGGTCACCCAGCGAGAGGCCGCCCGTCGGTACAGAGATGTTGTACATTCCATTGCCCTGAGCAACGACGTTGGCAGGAGTGCCGTTCGCGAACGTGATGGTCGCCCCAGTGACGGGCTGACCCGTGTACGTATCGCGGAAGATCAGCGTTGCAGTGAAGTCCTGTCCCCACGGTGTGGTGTCCACATCTACGTATGTGAGCTCTGTGTTGTGGGTCAGGTCGAGATAGAATGTGAGCGTGTCGTCGTTGTAGTAGGGATGCGAGGAGTAGACGACGAGTGTCCATCGCTGGTTGGTACCAAGATCAGTCGTGTTCAGTGTGATGCCATATCTTCCAGTGCTATAGTCGTGAAGTGTGACATTCGTCTCGACGCCCGACACCGACCAGTTCATCTTCACAGTGGCGCCCGATATCTTGTCCGAATTGATCACGTCCGTCAGCTCTACCTCGACGTAGAGCTTGTCGCCTGCAACGGCGGCGGCTATGCTGTCAGGAACCGCATCACCGGGCGCTATCAGTGAGAGCGCCGAGTCGTGCTTGACTATGAACTCGCGCTCGTAGAGGCCCGTCTTGTTGTCCACTGCGGTGCCAGTATCATTGTAGAACACGCTGGCGGTCCACACGCCTGCGGCTGCAGTGGAGTCGATTGTCTTGGTGAATGTGTGCTCAGGCGAAACCCGCTCGCTCTCCGTTCCCACCGACAGGAATGTTCCGGGGTCATTCTGGTTGCTGTACTCAACAGACACCCATGAGGATGTGCGGGCACCGGAGCTGATTCGAATCTCGTCGAGTGTGCCTTTGAAGTAGGCATTTCCACCAGGGATGACTGTGTCGACGGTACCACCACCTATGCCCCAATCGGCGGAATAGCTCACGTTGGCCCAAGTGGCCTGTCCTGATGTGCCTGTTGCAGTATCGTCGGCTCCATTGATGTAGATGAGATTGCTGGCGGGATTGTTTGAATTCAGCACAACGGTGAAACTGTACCAGCCAGTATTCCAGAAGGCACGAGAGGTCCACACCTCTCTTGACTGCCCGCCGTTCTCCACGCGGAAGACAAGAGAACCGTCCGGAACGGCGGCATTGCCATAGTCCTGACCAACCAAGGCAATCAGCATATTGTTGTTGGCATCTTTGTACTTGGTCAGGAGAACCAGAGAGGTGGCCGAGCCGGAGCTGAAGGACTGATCCAGACGGAACCAACCCGCTATCGTGACATCACCTGTGGGATTCAGGCCCTTGCTCGCCGCGATGACTATCTGGTCATCAGTCCCGTCAAATTCCTGAGCATAGCCGAAGGCCGCGCTCGATGTCTGAGCGTTGCCATTCTGTGTACCGTCGTAGTCTCCTGAGGTGGCATCATAGTGAATCGCAGCGGTCCCCTCATCAACAGCAGTCTCATTCAGATGCCAGACCGCCTCATAGCTGTTAATCCAGACCTCCTCTGGCCGCTCCTGTGGTCCCACCACGGGGTTTCCATAGTACATATTGAACGTCGTGTCAGTGGTGCTTGACACGTTGAGCAATACCCAGGCGACAAGATGTGCGTGTGTGGAGTTATAGTTCTGCTCGAAGTAGTCGAGGTCGTGAGAGAGAACGACACCATTCTGGACAAAGACTATGTCATCACCGTCTGGTTGGACCTTGTCGGAACTGTGCAAGTCCGCATCATAGATATCGACAAGCACAGGATAGTTTGTCATGTCCGCGGAAACGGCAGAAGCCGGGATGGTGATTGTCTTCTTGTATCTGAAGGACGGCAGTTCGTGAGTGGTCGTCCCGCTGGTAGTGAGTGATGTCCGGTACCACTCATTTCCGGTTGGATCCGTCAGGACTAGGTTCGTGGTCGCACCCTGAATCCAAGGCGTCGTGGCCCTGACGGCAAGTACGTCGTTTACGTTGAGAGTGGCAGTAGTTGAGAGCGTCCCTCCGTTGGGACCGACAAGCACGTTACTCACATAGTTGAGTGACACGAACCTGAAGACCCAGACACCGAACACATCAACACTACTGGCAGGGACGGTGACGACTCCACTGTGATAGTACCACTCCGTCGGATAGGTCTTCTCAACTCCAATAGGGTTCGTCACGGATGTGGGGCGCCACTCCGTCTGCGGGAACTCGACATTGACCTCAAGACTCTGTGTCCCCGTCGGTGGCGACACCAGGACATTCGCAGTCCACTCGACAATCGAGGCGTTGGTGACGTAGAATGTCGTGCCCGAGTTGTAGTTCTGATCCAGCGAGCCTCCCGATCCCGAGATGTCGAGACCAAGAGTGACATCAAGGTTCACTGGTCCAGATGATGCTGTCGAGAATACGAGACGAGCATGACTGTCATCCGACCATGTGTCAGGAAGAGTCTCCTCGGTGCCCACGGAGAGGAAGGATGCGGGATCATTCTGATTGTTGTACTCTGTCTGTATCCAGTTCGCAGAGCGCGCGGTGCTCTCTACTCGCAGCTCATCCAGCTGACCATTGAAGTAGCGCGAGCCCGGCGCACTCGCAAGATACGCGTCCAAGTCAGAGTCTGTAAAGGTCGAACCTGTATTGTCGGCAGATGTGTAGAGCGTACCATCAATATAGACCCGAAGTTGCCCGCTCGGCAGGGTCGGGTCCCAGACCATCACAACATAGTGCCAAGTGCCGACGGTGAGAGCAGGACCAGCATCAATCTCGGTCTGCGCACCAGAGGCGCCGTCGGTCGTGATGATGCAGTGTATCTTCGTACCATTATGGCCCACCATCCACACGATAGGTGTCCCATCACTGCCGACCTCCTTACTGATGAACCGGCCAATACCAGTGCCATCAAGATTGACCCAGCCCGAGACCGTGATTGCAGACCACGAGTCCGACGGGGTTGGACCTGTGCGCACGTGTTCGTTCAGCCCATCAAAGTTGAGAGCATGCCCAATCTTTCCTGCGACGGAGTCCGTACTCTCCATCGCCAGCGGTGTTCCGTCCATATTGCTCGAACTGCTGTCGAGAATCATCTCTGACGATGGGTCACCGTCCATATGCCAGACTCCTGCATAGCCATCACGCCAGACACCT
This sequence comes from Candidatus Thorarchaeota archaeon, assembly GCA_029855935.1. GTDB lineage: Archaea > Asgardarchaeota > Thorarchaeia > Thorarchaeales > Thorarchaeaceae > B65-G9. The sequence continues at coordinate 4,008 of JAGSHN010000021.1, forward strand.
GCAGGATTCTCAAGAGGCCCAGAGTCCGGATTGCCATAGTACATCTCAAGGACTGTGTCAGTCGTGGCCGACAGAGTTGGCACCCGTACCCATGCGACGAGGTGTGCGTGTGTGGAGTTGAAGTTCTGATCGAAGAGCTCAATCTCATGGTCGACAGGTGTGCCGTTGACCATGAACGCTATGTCATCTCCATCAGCCTGCACCTTGTTCGGGTCGTGCAAGTCAGTGTCGTAGATGTCAACAAGAACTGGAAAGTCCGTCAGAGTTGCAGCGACCTTCGCCGAGTCGATTGTCAGGGTCTTCTTGTAGTGAAGAGTTGTGACTACATCCTGAGCGCGCGGGACAAGATACTTTACCACGAGGCGCGGAAGGTTGTCGTCTGCAGGGGTGTTGTCATAGTCGGACGACCCTTCGATGTCGTAGTATGCTGTATTGTCTGACGTGTACATATAATCGAGCATGAGTGTGACATAGTTGTTCTCCGTCCAGCTCTCATTGACAACAACCTGCTGGAGCAGCGGAGTGATGTCGGAAGATCTGTACCGTCTTCCATCAGCCCACGAGTCTGGGACCCAGTCGATGCTTGCGTCCAGCCAGCTATATCGGTCCTCTAGGTGAGGGAAACCGCTTGTGAAAGCCGACGAGTTTGCCACGTCAGCAGCCTTGATACGCATACCTACCACATCAGAGCCACCTGCGGACTCGACCTCCAGGTACGCTGAAAGGATTGCCGCGCCACGGGGGATGTTGACTGGGAACTGCAGACCAATCTGGAACGTGTCTGCCACACTCCAGCTGCCGTAGATGCCGACAGATAGACGACCATCGTTGAAGTAGCCGTCAAGGTCTATTCCGTCACTGTCATCGTAGCAGTCCCGGTTTGCGTTGTCTGGCAGGTACGTAAACAGCGACCCCTCTATCGCACCATCAACAAGAGTGCCGTTCGCCTTGAGGTCAATCTGTTCAGGGAACGGTCGTACTCTGAGATTGAGCACAATGTTATCGACAAGTACGTGGCTGGTCAGCTGGGACGTAGGGGTGCCAGACAGGTCTGTCGCGATACCTACATCAAGCTGGACAACGCCCGGTGCAGAGAATGTCGAGAAGGCGCTGTCAGGTATCGTCACGGTGACTTGGAGCCACGTCCCCTTTGTGTCACCACTCTCGAAGACGTGCAGTTTGGTCTCGTAGCCAGCGACACGCACTATCAGATGGGCCTGGTCGACCATTGTGGACGACGGACTGACCTTGTAGTAGAATGAAACCTCGGCGGAGTATACATCACGGTAGGGTGCTGGGACGTACTGGCGCAGATAGATCTCACTAGACGGGGCGACAGTGTCAGAAGTCGACCAGTCTGCCTCGAATCGCCAACCGATGTCGCCCGTATAGCCTCCGTCAGAGACATCAACGAACTTCATATTTCCATAGTGCGGATGAGAGTTATCAGTACCTGCAACCACTTTGTGGAGCTCCCAGTAGTCGGGCACGGCAACATCCTCACTGGGATGGGGTGTAGCAAGCCACTTCTCGTTGTGGTAGTTGGAGAGATCCCCGTTCCGTGTCTGGTCATTCATCCACGCGGAGAGGGTGTCCACAGACGCTTGCAAGTTCGTACCGGACCATCCGTTTTCCAGGGACACTGTGGCATAGTCCTCTGTGGAGGAGTCAATCTCTAGTGGACCATCTTGAGTATTCGTGACATACCCAGTCATAGTCACAGGTAGGGCGGTTCCTGTTCCCGTCAGACCCACATTGTCAGCTGCAGGGACAACTATGCCCTGAGACATGTCAAGTGGGACCCTACTCTCCGGGGCCTCATTGCCCGGGCCCTGAATGGCGGGAATGGACAGCATAATCACAAATAGCACAACAACTGGCACAACCTTCTTCATCTTCGAGGGACCTCCGCGCAGGCTCTCATCTGACACCCAGTACCCAGCAATCTGGATGTTGAACAGAATATGTTGTGGACCAGACATCCTTTTGAAGGATTGGTAGTCCAGACTATTCGGGATGTCGCCTGTGTTGACGATTTTTCGACAGGCGTTTTGTGCGGCGGGAGGGCAAGTGAAAGTGGGTAGGGACCGTTCGCAACGACAGGGGATTTGATAGATCTGGACCCCATCTCTCACCAGCTCTCAAGCACAGGATACAAATGTTGACTGGCGCCTGTATCAACCGGTAACACCGGACGAACATCCCCAGCGATGTGCCTTTCACAAACCACTACTTAAGCTATGCGCGAACATACGATGTCGTGGGAAGAGAAAGGAGCACCTCATAAAGACCACGGGCACACACTGTGTCGGGCCATAGATCAAGTGTCATACCGAGACGTCCGCGCAGTTTCATAGCGAGGACAGGTAGTCCCAGTAGCCCATCATCCTGTAGCCGAGCCGGTCCATAAGGTCGAATAGGAGATTCATCACATTCTCGTTGGCATGATCACGCGGGTGAAGTGCCACCTGCAGGGGGCCCTTGAGCTCCATCTCGACCACCGCCCTCGTGACATCAACAATGCGTTCTCCCAGACTTATCACCGAGGCCGCAGTGGCCAGAACTCTGTTCTTCGTGTGATAGTGGATCATGTCACCAATGACCGTGTATCTCAGATTCAAAGAACGGGAGACATTGTAGAGGTTCCTGGGAGCCTGCCACCGAGGCGGGACAATACCGATGGGCCGCTTTCCAAAGGCCTTCTCGAACATGTTCACGGCGTATAGCATTCTTGAGTTGAGCCGTGCGAGAGAGAGGTCCGCAAACTCGGCACGAGATCCTGAGGACGAGATGTGGGTATATCCGTGGAGGGACAACTCATGGTCTAGGGAGAGGAGGTACTCTGCAAGAGTGGGATTCTTTTCAAAGGTGTTGATGCGCTTCAGGTCGTAGAATGGAGTGACGAGTAATGTGACGCGGGCCAAGCCCATCTCGTCCAAGAGGTCGCACATCTTCACGATGTCGTCTTCGAATGCGGGGCTGACCTCGTGAAGTGAGACAAGGGCGATACCTTCACCTACATGCTCTGCTTCCTCAGGCACTCTCACCACCCTATGTCCCTGTGCGAATACTGCACGACCATTCGACCAGACAATGTGGTCAACGGTCGGCTCGGCGGAACTACAGTCGCCTCCGCCACTGTTTGTAGGCAAGGTCAATATCCCGGTCGGTGATTGTCTTGCGCTCGGTCACTTCAACAATCTCGGCAGCGCTCTGTGCCAAGAACTCGCCTATCTCCTCAAGGATCTGTGCCAGCCGCTCAGCGGCTCGGTCACTGACGCGTTCGGCACCCGCCTTGCGGATGAGTCTGTCAACTGGTGCAACGGGGATTATTCTATCGCGTCTCGAACGTGGCAACCAAATCTCACCTCTACTCCGTGAATACGGCGTGGATAGGTGAGGAGTCGGCACGTGGGCTATTAAAGGCATTGTTCTCTCTGTGCGAAAATGGGTGGAGTATGATACTCAGATAGCGGGCATATCGCCAGAGTATGCGTTGGTCGCATCGCGTTGGAGTGTGTCTCAGACGACCAAGATGTCTCGTTGCTCCACAAACTCTGACGGATTGAGGAGGTGAAGACGGGCCTCCACGGCCTGAACCTCGCTCTCATCAATCTCACCAGGGTCACAGGGACCAGCAATAGGACAACGAGCGGCTACAGGGAGCTCAACGTCAATCGCCGGAGGCCGATCACGTATGATCGAGTCCAAGTCCTCGCCCGCACAGGGCGTCAGAATTGGGACACCCCCTGAGGCCTGAGCGGCCAGCCGAAAGATACGGAGTGAGTGATGGCAGTACTCTCCGATCACATCGCCCACAACGATACCATCGCTGTCGTGCTGGTCTACCAATACTGCTGCGGCCCTGAGCACAAGGCGTTTCCACAACAGGCAGGCGTGAGCAGTAGACATGTCTTCAAGTCGATCCAACACCCGGCTCGTCACGAGAAGGTACAGCGGTATCTTCTGGTGGTATATCAGACTGGCCAGCCTCTTGGCAAGGTCCATCGCGGTCACTGAAGTGCCCTTCCAATCGGGTTCCTCGATGACAAGAAAGACGGGGATGCAACCACGACGCATGACTCTGTATGCTGCCATCGCAGAGGCCAACGTGGCAGACAGTACACAGACAACGACACCCTGTGTCCCCGAGGGCATGCCTCCCACACCGGGGACCGACCGGGTGAACAGGTAGGCCCGATCATTGCGCACCTCAACATAGACAGTCTGGACGGGAGATCCCAGGTCGACCCTCAGGTCAAGGTCGCCAAGCTCAGATAGAATCAGGGCGCCCAACTGCTCACGGATGTCCTGACTAGAGAAGTCGTGCTCGCCCATCCGGCGCGCCCCCACTGCGAAGGATGCCCCTGGTCTGAAGTCCCGCCGGGCCAGACCAAGCCCGGCCTTGAGAATATTGTCCATTCTCGCATCCACGACCACCACTGGTGAGGTAGACACCACACCGAAGACCCCAGCGATGACACGGGCTGCGTCGCTGGCGTCACGAGTTTCTACAAAGATACGACCATACTCTATCCTCACGTCTGAGAAGGGGATGGCCGCCTTGTCCAGCGCGGCTCGTATCTGGTCGGCCAGGACTCGCGACATCCTCTTCCTAGTCTGACGCGACTTGACGCCAATCTCCCCATATCGTACGAGAACGGCACTATACTTCGGTGCGGTCTTCTGGTCTTGCACGAGTCCCCCTCTGATGACCCGACCGAATAAATTGCGCGGAGATGGCACATCAACTCCGAGCAAAACAACTATGTAGCGAGGACACACTGGCAGAGCTGCACTGCAATGAACGTCATCGGCGTCGACGTCGGCGGAACTTTCACCGACATTATTCTGGTGAGAGAGAATCCTCAGGGGCATTTCAGCCACAAGGTCCCCTCGACACCAGAGGCCCAGGAGACGGCTGTGATCAAGGGAATTCGTGAGATTCTGGAGATGAGCGGGACGGAGGGGGACCGGGTCGACCTTGTGGTACACGGGACGACTGTTGCTACAAACGCAATGCTGCAGCGCAGCGGTGCAACGGTTGTCCTCGTGACCACTGAGGGACTCGAGGACGTTATCGAGATTGGCAGACAGAACCGCGATGAGATCTATGCCAGAATGGCCAGCCGACCAGAACCACTCGTGAGGAGGGAGATGCGGATTGGCGTGCACGAGAGGACCGGACCGGATGGTGAGGCAATCATACCGCTGACTCCTGATGAGATAGAGAGAGTCAGGACCGCGGTCGACGAGAGGGAGAGCGATGCCGTGGCAGTCGCCCTCCTCTTCTCCTATGTCAACCCTGCGCACGAGATGACTCTGCTACGTGAGCTCGGAGAGAGTACGGGACGATACGTCGTTGCCTCGTCTGAAGTGCTGCCGGAGTTCAGAGAGTTCGAGCGCATATCCACAACGGTACTGGAGGCGTATCTGGGACCAGTCGTACTCGGCTATCTTGAGCGACTCGGTCGTGCCATCAGGGAGGTATGTCCCAACGCCACCGTTACCATAATGCAGTCGAACGGCGGGACCCGTCTGGTCACCAGGACTAGGGGGCGTGCCATTGGCCTCGCTCTATCGGGCCTCGCCGGGGGAGTCATGGGCGCCTGGGAGGTGGCTCGCAATGCTGGCATCACAAGGCTAATCTCTCTGGACATGGGCGGGACGAGCTGTGATGTCAGTGCTATTGATGGCGGTGTGGTCGTCAGGGCTGACAATGAGGTGGCAGGACTGCCACTTAGAACACCCTCTGTAGATGTGAAGACAATAGGTGCTGGCGGCGGAAGTATTGCCTGGATAGACGCTGCGGGAGTACTTCACGTCGGCCCTCAGAGTGCAGGTGCCGATCCCGGTCCTGCGGCTTACAACCTTGGTGGGCAAGATGCCACAGTGACCGATGCAAACCTCGTCATCGGAAGACTCAACCCATACTATTTCCTAGGAGGAAGACTTGAGCTCAGCCCGAGGATGGCCAAGAGGGCTGTGAGTAGGCTCGCCAAGGAGCTGGGAATGAGCGCGGAGGATGCTGCGCTCGGCATAATCAGGATATCGAGCCACAATATGATGCAGGCGATACGTGAGGTCACTGTGGAGCGGGGTCAGGATCCGCGTGACTACGTCCTTGTGCCCTTCGGAGGGGCAGGTCCCACACAGGCCGTCGACATCGCCGAGGCATTGGGCATCCGCGCAATCCTTGTACCGCCCAGTCCCGGCATAACCTCGGCTCTTGGCCTTGTGTGCTCCGACCTCCGCGTGGATCTGATGCAGACTGTTCTCATCGATGACGCGACGACCGGAGGCGACACCGTAAGGATGACGTTCGAGAGGCTCGACGACCAGGCGATTGAGAGTCTCACCGCTCAGGGCGCGGACCCTGACCGCATAGTTCTGGAGTGGAGAATTGATATGCGGTACAAGGGACAGTCTCACGAGATCACGGTCTACGTCCCGTATGAGAGCAGAGAGGTCCTAGAGGAGGCGAGAAGACGCTTCGAGGAGCGCCATGAGGCGATGTACGGGTATACTCTCGGCGACAGGCCCGTGGAGTGGGTCACTCTGAGAGTGACTGGCACCGCAAGGTGGAGCTCTCTGCCAGCGCACACTCACACTGTGACAGAGCCGGGAGAACCCATCTCAGTCAGAGAGCTCGTCCTCCCCGATGGCAGTGATGTAGACGCCGATGTGTACCGACGCGAGCAGCTGGCGGTGGGCCAAGAGATTGCGGGGCCTGCACTTGTCGAACAGGTCGACACTACGATATATCTCGGACAGGGATGGACTGGCGTCCAGCAGGCGGATGCGACTATGTTTGTGAGGAGGCGAGACTCCTGATAGAGGACCCCATCACATTTGAGGTGACTAAGAACGCACTGATTGCCTGCGCGCGAGAGATGACACAGGCACTGAGGAGAGCAGCATTCAGCCCGAATATCAAGGAGCGACGGGACTGCTCCTGTGCCATCTTCGACTCCGAGGGTCGCCTAGTCGCGCAGTCCAAAGACATCCCGGTCCACCTTGGAGCGATGCCGCTCTCAGTGAGATCTTGTATTGACGAGCTTGGTGATCAGCTGGTGGATGGGACAATGGCCCTCCTCAACGACCCGTTTCGTGGCGGTTCGCACCTCCCTGACCTCACCCTTGTTGCTCCCGTGTACTTCGAGGGGCAGCTCGTGGCATTTGTGGCCAATAGGGCGCATCACGCAGATGTCGGAGGGGTGAGCCCTGGCTCAATGCCCGGCCTATCGACGGACATCTCTGAAGAGGGTGTTCTCATCAGTCCGCGGATAGTCGTGAGGAAGAGAAGACTGGAGAGGGCGGCGGTCGCAGACCTTCTGGAGTCGACAAGGACACCAGACGAGAGACTGGGAGACCTCTCGGCGCAGATAGCGGCCAATGTTGTCGGTATGAAGCGGCTTCACGGTACTATGAAGAGTCATGGTACGATCACGATACTTGACACATTCTCGGACCTGAGAGACTATTCGGCCAAACAGATGCAGGAGCGACTGTCCCGCCTTGACGGTGAGGAGGCGGAGTTCACGGACTTTATGGACAGCGACGGAGCGGGCAACTGGACAATTCCCATCACGGCGCGTCTCCACTTCGACAGAGGCCGCGTGCGTGTCGACTTCAGCAAGACCGCAAGACAAGTGACAGGGAACATAAACTGCCCGTACGCGTCTACGCTCTCTGCGGTCTACTACGTGTTCGCCACAATGTTTGGAGAGGGCATACCGATAAACGAGGGCTGCTGGAGAACAATAGATGTCCACGCCCCCATCGGGTCGCTCGTCAATCCCGAGTATCCAGCGGCCGTGTCGGCTGGTAACGTGGAGACCACACAGCGAATCGTCGATGTCGTCTTTGGTGCTCTTGCGAGGATCATCCCTGATGAGGTGCCTGCAGCCAGTCAGGGTACAATGAACAATCTCACGATTGGCGGGATCGACCCCAGGACAGGAAGAGCCTTCACGTTCTACGAAACCATCGGAGGCGGCGCTGGAGCGATGAGGGGGTCAGACGGAGCAAGTGGAATTCATACTCACATGACGAACACGTTGAACACGCCCATCGAGGCCCTCGAGACATCCTACCCGCTTCGTGTGCACCGCTACTCGATAAGAAGGGGTAGCGGAGGAGTCGGGAAGTGGAATGGTGGGGACGGGATTGTACGGGAGATCGAGGTACTCGTCGATGATGCCACAATCTCGATTCAGTCAGAGAGACGACACAGTAGCCCGTGGGGGCTGAACGGTGGCGCCCCCGGTGCGCCTGGAGACAACACTCTGATCTACCACGGTCGCCAATACAGACTACAGTCAAAGTCCTCGGTGACCGCTCCCGCAGGGACCATCATCCGCATAGAGACGCCCGGTGGAGGCGGCTGGGGCGCGTCCGACCATTAGACCTTGACAGCAACGTTGCCGTTGACCGCGTTTATCCTCATGACCCTTGATGCCTGACCAGCCGACACCCTCACGTAGTATGCGGGTACGTAGAAGCCGTCGAGTTTCTTGAAGGTCAGAGTGTGGGAGACCACGCGCTTTGCCCCCTTGGGCTTTTGCGCCGCGACCTTGGCCACCGCGCGCACCACTTTGTCAAGAGAGTTGAACTTTCCGGGCGTGATCTTGGCCTTTCTCACCCAGGCCGGCGTCGCTCGTCTCTTTCCTGCCCCCTTCAGCAGTCGTTCCAAGCTGCGGGCCGGGGCACCCGTGACACCGTCCAGTATCATAGAGTCACTCCTACTGACAGAGAACAGCTCGACCAGTGGGAGACGAACAGCCTTGCCGGGAATCTCCTTACCCTTGACAACGGGGAACACCTCCTTGCCAACGAGAACACCGGCGACCTCCTCGTTCACCGAGATCTCCTCGTTGCGTACGCGCAAGAACTGCAGGTCCATCACTGCGTCGTAGATGCAATAGAAGTCGTATTTCAGCGAGGGCTTCCCCACCGATACATCACCCGGCGAGACACCGAGAACATCGGCGCCGTCCTTCTGGGCCATCTTGGCAGCTCGCTCGGGGGAGATCTTCGCCTCAAAATAATACGTTGACCTCTTCTTGTCATCAACCTTTAGCTTGGCGCTGGCACCCGTTGTCTTGAAGAGAGAGGTAGTGAGAGCCTTCTTGGTTCGTTTCTTCTTGGCCATGTTTGATCACGCATCTCTGTGAGAACATCCTTTGCATAAGTGAGCTTCGGGCACGACAGCAGAGATAGAAGTCACTTGTGGGCGAAGGCCGCACGTATGACATCGTCGACGGAGTACACACGGGCAAACCCGTAGCGCTCGAACTGAAGAAACGTACCCTCCGCAATCTCACGAGCGGATGGCTCCGCCAGACCATCGACAACAGAACCATCAATCATAGTGAGTTCGACAGGGACAGCACGCTCTCTTGGTACCCACTGGACTATTCGTCCGCCAGCCTCGCGGATGACCTCCACCTCGTGACTGTGAAAGTCAGCAGCCGGGGACTCCTCCTTCCTCAGCACAAAGTTCGCTAGGTCCTTCATCCTGAACAGAGCGCCCTCGTCAATCTTGTCAAAGTCGCTCCTCTGAATGCCAAGGACAACATCACCATCCGAGCGGACGATGGGGATGTGACGGACACCTCGCTCAGGGAAGTCCGGGTGGACCAGCGGCGTGGCCTCGGTGACCTCAGGTGGAAGACCGCGGATGCTCAGCCAGACAGGCTCATGGACGAAGAAGAGGCGTGGGGCCTCTGCATCGCGTAGCCTCCTGTTCTCTGAGTAGACAGCCTTCATAGAGAAGGCAACATCAACAATGCTCAGGCCCAAGTCGAGCATAGCCTTGCGAATCGCCTCGGGGTGAATCCCTCGTTTCTGAAGGGACTGTAGACTCCATGTGCGCGGGTCATCCCAGCCGGAGTAGACGCCGGTCTTCACCTCCACCCGAGACTTGCTCTTGCTCAGCTTGGCATCCTGAAATCGAAGTCGACCGTAGTATATGAGCTCGGGATGCTGCCAACCATAGATGTTCCAGATGTGCTGCTCAATCTTGCCCTCCTTGACAAGATCCTTGCCTCTGACTATGTGAGATATACCGAGCTCGTGATCGTCAATTCCCCACGAGTATTCCAGCAGGGGCCAGACGCGGTACTTTGTCCCGACTCGCGGATGGTCGGTCTCCGATATCCTCAGTATCACGTGGTCGCGCATCGCGGGGTCGGGATTGTCCATCCCAGTCTTCAGGCGGACTGCGGCGGCGCGCTCAGGATACGTCCCGTCCAGCATCTTCTCCCATCGTGCGAGATTCTCCTCGACAGAGAGGCTCCTGCAGGGGCAGGGCTTCTTCTTTGCCTTGTACTTCTCTCTCCACTCATCTGCGTCGCAGGTGCACACGTACGCCTCACCGCGTCTCATCAGGTCCACTGCATACTCGTAGAAGAGATCCAGCCGGTCAGACTTGTAGACAGTCTCGTGCCACTCCACACCAAGATACTCGAGTCCCTCAGGAATGAGGTCATAGGCCTCAGGTTCGATCTGCTTCTCTGCGGAACCGATGGTGTCGTCAAAGACTAGAATCAATTTCCCATCGTAGCGCTTCACATAGTAGTCATTCAGTATCACCATTCGAGCGTTCCCAATGTGCAGCGGGCCAGACGGGAAGGGAGCGAGCCTCATAACAACCTGCGGCCACTTGTCGACGTTGGGTAGATCCGGGAGCTCTCTCTTCTCCTCCTCTGCGGGGACCTCGGCGGCCTCTAGGCGCTCTGGCGCAATCCGCTGAAGCTCGGCGCGCTGTTCATCAAGACTCATCTTGGCGACCTCTTCCACCGTCCGCTCGACAATCTCCTTCACCTCGCGCGCACGGGACCGCAGATCAGACCTCGAGCCCAGCAGCGCGCTCATGGCGGACTTCACGCTGGGCCTTCCATCATACTTCACAGCATTCTCCAGTACGACTATTCGGACCTCTTCTTCCAACTTGTCCACGGAGACCAGCTCCGTGGTTGTGTGGGCGTGTCTTAATATAACTTTGACCAACAGGAGCCTCTCCGAAAACACGTTGAGAATGCTTATTTGGTCTGCTGACCGGAGTCTAGTAGAGTCGGAAGACGCGAGAGTGCATCGAACTTGTCGGAACTCAAGTGTTGCCACCTCTGCCCTTCATACACGAACTGCGATCATAGAGGGGAGTGCTGCCCTGAGTGTCCCTACTTTGATCCGGAGGAGATCATATGCTTGGCCCCGGAGACGGAGAAACGCCGTAAGCGTGTCGTCAAACAGAGCCCGACGGCCCGAAGCGAGGTGGACCCAGACACCTTTCTCTTCGAGGACGACGAGGAGGAAGAGGAGACGGTGGAGGAATACGGGGGGGATGCCGAGGAGTACGAGTTTGACGAGGAGGAGGATAGCCTCGGCTGGTGAGGCCAGGTCCTCCTCAGAGTCCGGCGCGCGAGATACCATTATGGAGATGGCAGATACAAGAGGTTGTAGTAGTATAGGCCCATCAAGAACATGACAATCAGGACTAGGACTGTCGCGTTGCCTACGAGCCAGCCACGGGCGGCCTTCTTTGATATGTGGATTGGTCCGAGTGACTTTATGCCAGTGGGAGCACTGCTGTTCGGATCGTGAGCGCGCCAGATAATCTCAAGTGGGCTCGCATTGCTCGGAAATATGTCAAGATAGAGATGGCTTGCATAGCCCATCAGGAAGAGGGCGGCCATATAGTACTCCACGCTCGCACCAACGCTGAATGACATTGTTGTGACAATTGCGACAGCCACATTGACCAACGTCATCAGAGTGATCAGGAAAGGTAGAATGGCAGAATGAAACACCAGATTGCGGTGACGCGAGATTCCCAACAGCGGTATGTCCCAGTCGGGAACAAGAGCACCAGTGATTGTAATGAGTGCGCCCATTGCAATTGACAGGTTACCAGCGAGGGGGATTCCCGAAGTCCAGAGGTAGAGGGCAGAGCCAGCAAGTGAGCCGACACAGAAGACAACGAATGAGAGAGCACCAACAGCCCCCTTGTTGCCAGTCGTCCTGTCAGGCTTGTCCTTGTGAGGTGCCTGCCAGTAGAGGATTGGCACTGCAATAATCATCAGTCCCACACCGCCAGCGAGATAGTAGACAGCAAACTCCCTCAACCGGCCGATGTCCGAGGCCCAGACACTGTACGCCAAGATCACCGAATACAGTCCGACGAACAGTGATAGAGAGAAGACCATATGTGATAGACGGTTCATCACGTGCACCTGCGGAAGAACGCTCTTCGGTAGTACGCGCGTCATATTTCTTATCTCTTTTTGCTCTACATTGCAACAGTCCCCTAGGGTGATGCTGACAAGATGGATAGGCCAACACGTGGCGGACGAGATGGAGAAGGGATTGACAGGCGCGCCCTGCTGGAGCCGTACTGCCCACTGTGTGGCAGATACAAGGGAGTAGGGCCGTGTGATCGTCCAGGCTGCGCGTCGGAATGGGAGAGGGCCATAGAGGAGAGCGTGGCGCCCACCCTGAGCGAGGAGGACAAGCTCTGTAGGTCCTGCGGCAACCCTGCCACCATTAGTTGTCACGTCTGCGGGGCATCGTACTGTGACACGCACGGAACAAAGAATACGCTGAGGACAGTCCCCGAAATGACGTGCCATATCGGACTTTGTGCAGTATGCGGACGGCCTGTCTGTGATCACTGCTGGCTATATAGAGAGGATGTGGGAATCGTCTGCCTCGATCATCTCGATGGCCACTAGCACGCAATGCAGAGTGGCCAGGGCAAATTGCGAGGAGAATCACTACAGTACGCGGAACAGATTTATGCACTATCTGGGACTCACAGGCTGGGGCGTCAGATGCCGGCTGCCGTGTTCATACTACATCTTGATGAGATGCAAGGGTTCGTGGTCGAGAAGAGGTTCCCCTCGACCTTCAGTCTCAATGAGCGAATCCTGAATCTCGTCTACTACGGGCATCACGAGCAGCCCGGCCAAGAAGTCCAGCTTCACAATATTGACGGGAGAAGGATTGTGACCTTCGGGACGCAGGCCCGGCCGGACTGGCTTGCCTGCTTTGTGCTATCCGATGAGACTGACTTCGGGCCAAACAAGGAGGTCTTCGCTGGCATGGGACGTCTCATGCTGGAGCTTGCCGCGGAGGATCCCAAGCTCGTGGATGTCGGCGAGATTGTCCGAAGAAGGCAGGTCATACCAGCCCCGAGCCAAGAACAGAGATGCGCAGCCACATTCACTAGCCCATCCTCGACGCTTGTACTAGAGCGACTGGAGGAGCTCGGTCTTGAGAGGTCTGCCCGTCTTGCGATATGGTTGCGGGACGAGATTCATGCTCAGGATGTCAATCTTGCCGACGCGGTCAGACCTCTGATGGACGCCGAAATCGTCGCTGTCGAGATGTTCCAGAAGACCACCGAGGTCGTCTATCTTCTGGCGGACGTATTTGCCTATCGCGCGCCTCCTGTTGAAGCACTCAGATACGCCGAGGAGAACATGCCTGATGTTGCAGAGCAGTACGCTCAGCTCGTGAAGGAGTTCTTCTCCCCGGACCCACCAGCCAAGGGGTACAACCCGACTATTCCTGTCGACGACCCCAACTCACCCATCGTCGAGGACAGAAGAACGATTGCAGGGTTGCTCACGAAGAGCCTGCTCTACACCGTCATCCGATACCTTCGGGAGAGACCACAGACGGCCTCCGAGATCTCGCAGACCAGCATCCTTCCCGAACGTATCGTGAATCGATCGCTCTGGGAGCTGGAGACCGAGCGGGTTGCTGCTCGATTGGATGACGGGATGTGGGTACTCGTGACAGACCCGAGGATTGAAGTATTCATGCCGGAATTTGTACTCCCGATTGTTGCGAGACGCGTCTCCGAAAAGGAAATAGGAGCGGAGCTAGGCAAGAGATACCTTGAGCTCCTCACCGAGAAGTGGAGTGAGAGTCGATGATCAGAGGGATCTACATACTCAATGACACCAGCCTTGTCTACTCAAAGGACTACTCGGAGAGTGAGCTCACCGCCGAGCTTGTGCGATTTCTTGTGAGCCTCAGCGAGTTCGTCAAACACGTCGACATAGGCGAGGACATCGAGCATATGGACATCGGGCCTTGGCGCCTCTTCTACACCAAGCGGGATCGCTTCACCTTTGTGGCACTTGCAGACAAGGCTGATGACATAGCCCAGATCAATGAAAGACTCAGTCAGCTCGTGAACGTCTTCATGCGCGAGTTTGCAAACTTGGCGCTGACCAACCAGCCTCTTGTCGGGCTCGACGAGAAGGTCGACGAGATAGCAGTGACTATGGTCAAGGTGGCCATCCTCGGCTACGCGGGCGTCGGGAAGACGACCACGCTCCACCTCTTGCGCGGAGAAACCCTGCCTCTGATACACGACCCTACAATCGGTGTCAGTATCAAGAAGCTGCCCGAGGAGGTCGAGAATGCAAACATAGTATTGTGGGATCTTGCGGGCCAGTCGCGTTTCAGTATTCTCTGGGCCAAGATGATAGCCAACGCTCAGGTGGTCATTATAGTCACCGACAGCACCCTTGAGAACGTTCTGCGAAGTAAGAAGCTCGTCAGCCTAGTGAAGGAAGAGGTCCCAGACGCAAAGATCATTGGGATTGCCAACAAGCAGGACCTGCCCACTGCACTGACCGCCGAGAGGGTCGGGCAGATTCTGGGGATTCCGACCTACGAACTCGTTGCAATCGACATCTCGTACAGAGACAGGCTGATTCAGATTATTCGCAAGGCCATACTGGAGGGCAAGAGGGAGAGCAAGAGCGCCTCGGGCTCATCCTCATCGTCGGCCTCAGCGAGCCAGTGAAGAGAAGGAGATGCCGAGATAGATGCACCGTTCTGTTGCGCAGGATGCCATCAGAGCCTTATGATTCGGTATTCGCATATTCGTTTCTGGTGTCGTCAGGCCCATCACGACAAAGGTTAAGAACGTCACAAAAGAATAGGAGCCTACCTGCACAGACAATAGGTGACAGTCTATGGACCTGAACTTGACGGAGATACTTGAGAAGCTGAAGGCGATAGAGAGCTTCGCAGCCAAAGTGACTGAGACAAAGAAGCTTGCGGACGATCTTGCTCTGAATTTCGCGAGGATGAAGGAAACGATCAACAAGGCTCTGAATGATGCCTTCAGAGAGATAGCCGACCAGATAGAGACCCTGCGACGGAATATGGAGTTGATGGAGAGCATGCAGGCCACGTCCCAATCAGGAGAGACGTCGCCACCAGCAGCCAAAGTGGCCCCTTCACAGCCAAGTTCGCCACCAGCAGCACCAGAGGCGCCTGCCGTGCCTGAGCCCCAGCCCGCCAAGCCCGAGGCCCAGCCAGAAGCAGTAACAGAGGCTCCCGCCGAACCTGCACCCAAGGCCGTTGCAGAACCTGCGCCGCAGACTGCAACAGAGGCGCCAACACCCCCAAAGGAGGTTGCGCCTCCAGCCGTTGAGAAGTCGCCAGAGCTTGAAGTGCTTGAGCAGAAGAAGGAGAAACTGAAGGCAGCCCTCACGGACCTCAGATTTGACTACATGAGGGGATACATCCCAGAGGACGAATACAAGCAGAAAGAGGCCGAACTCGACCACCAGCTTGAGGAGATTGACAAGCAGATTGCGGCACTGAAGTAGAGGTGGCACGTAGGCAGTGAGGCCAGCGGGTGCGAGTCGCTGGTCTCACCCGCTCCTGTCGCATATCTCCTCAACGTGAGTGCCGTATTCCACGCGATGGTATCGCAAGTACGGACGAACACGGTCAAGAACAGTAAATCTCAAAGCAGCAACCAGACTGGTTGCTCAGAAAGGAACAGGCTGTGCAGGACACGATGGCACGAGAAACCATGTGAAGAAGAGTGA
>JAGSHN010000032.1 GCA_029855935.1 Candidatus Thorarchaeota archaeon
GAATAGAGCTGCTCGACTTCAAGTTCATGCAGCTTGTGGAGAAATACGCGTAGCCCCAGCGGAGCGTGCTGTGAGCCTTGGCAATCTCTCTTGCTACTTGGGTGAACGCTGGGGGGTGTCAGTGTTCTACGGGTGGGGAGTTCATCCTCCTGGACCGCCGTGCCACGGAGCGTCACGCCAGAACATGTCCCAGATCATCTCTTCCGTCAGTGTCTCCTGCTCGATGACAGTCTTGCGCAACTCGACGAGTAGTCTGTGATGGCGGATCTCGTCCTCCCGAATCATAGCGGCTATTGTCTTTACCTGCTCGTTGTCGCTCTTCTCCATGAGCTCACCGTAGGTGGCCACAGCCTGTCTCTCAAGCTCTATGTGCTGCCTTATCCCCTCGGCGATCTTGTCTCTCTCGTCTTCGCTGATGAACGGCGTGGGCCCCTCGATGGCCCTTCTCAATGACTTGAGGAGGGCGATGTGTTTCTTGGAGTCTTGCGCAACGCCCAGCAGTAGGTCTTTGACAAAGGCATTGCTTAGCTTTGAGACATTCTCCTCGACAGTCTTGATGATTCGTTCCTCGAGCTCCGACTGACGCTCGACGAAGTCCAGAGTCTCTCTCTTGTCCATTTGTCCTCTCCTCTTGTACTTCCCTATCAGCTGCTGCGTCTTATGAGACTTATGACGTGGCAGTTCTCTGTGACCTCGTTGTCGAGCCCGTGACTATGTCGCAGGCCAGCACACACCAGCATGATGAGGGGGAGATAGAGAGGCGGGACAGCAACGGCGATGGGATCATTGTTCGCCCCGAGTAGACTGGCTCATTGAAGGTCTGCGGCCTCGAAGAGCTTCTCGACGAAGATCTCAGGAGGAGTGAGTCCCTCCACAGAGACCTCTTCATTCAAGACGGTCTTCGGCACACCAAACACCGCGTACCTTGTCGCCAAGTCTCTGAACTCTAGAGCCTCTATCATATCCGCCTCAATCATTGGGTTAAGGATGGCTGCCTGATGGGCAAGACGTACCATTCCCGGGCAATACGGGCAGGAAGGCGTAGTGAAGACCTGTACATGGACAGGCTTGTCGATTGACTTGATGTCAGCGATTATGTCAGGCTCAAGCGGAGCCGTGCCCCTCGACGCGTCGGTTATGCTGCCGACCAGCGCACCGAACTCATGGCCCGCTGGAATCCCATAGAACCTGACCTTGTATGGCTCTCTCCCGTGGATGACTATGGCCGGGTAGTATCTCACTCCGAGCTTCTCGGCCATCTCCTTGGCCTCTCCGTCCTCACCACGATGGACGACGACCTTGACAAGGTCTGATAGATCGGCCACGCTCTCGGCAAGTGCCTGAGTGTCCCCGCAGTAGAGACACTCGTGGTCGCGCACAAAGACGTGCAGTGTCACCTCATTATCTAGGGCCTGGAACAGCTCCATTACCTGCTCCTGAGTCGCTTCATCGAGCTCTACAACCATTCTCGACTCACCGACTCACCACCGCAGTCATCCCTAAAAACTGCAACGATATGGTGAAGGTTCAACTCAGGCAAACCTGATGCGCCTCTCCTCCACAAGCTCTTCAAGAGCCGGCGGGAGATCTGTCCCCCTCAGCTCCTTGGCCAAGACAAGGTCGCAGTTCTCGGGAATTCCGAGGTCCATCAGCTCTGGACAGGAGGCTAAAGGAGTCAAGTTGATCTCCCTGAAGGAGTTCTCCATCGGATGTCCGCTGTAGAGATACAGCTCCTCCAGCTGGACGCAGTCAGCGAGCGGTTCAAGGTTCACCGACGACAAGTTATTGCCGGCGATGTCTAGGCTCCGCAGTGTTTCGCACTGGGCCAGCGGACGGAGATCCAACTTCTCAAGCGCGTTCATAGCGAGACCGAGCATCCTGAGGCTTCGACAGGACGACAGAGGCTCTAGGTCGATTGTTTCAAGTTCATTGGCACCCAGCCTGAGAATCGTCAGCTCTCTGCACTCTGAGAGAGGCTCAAGGTCAATTCTCCTCAGAGAGTTGTGCTGTAGATATAGGAACTTCAGTTTTCGCGCTCCTCTCAGAGGCTCCAAGTCAATCTGGGTGAGCCGGTTGTACATCAGGTTCAGCTGTGATAGGGATGTGCAGTTGGAGAGGGGTGACAGGTCAATCGATGCGAGGTTGTTGTGCTGCAGCTCAAGGACGGACAGTTCTTTGCAGCGGCTGAACGGTGACAGGTCAATCTCGCCAATATGGTTCCCGAAGAGTCTGACTCGGGTGAGATGTACACAGCCTGCCAGAGGGGAGAGGTCGATATTGCCGAGTCCAAGTCCACCCAGACCCAGCTCCCGGAGACTCCTGCATACCCTCAGCGGAGTGATGTCGAGGTCTTCTCCCAGTGGATTCTTGGTCAATCGGACAGACTCAAGATTCTCACACGACGCAAGAGGGCCGAGGTCTATTGTGGCTATCTTGTTGGAGGAGAGATCGACTCTGACCAGACGGCCGTGATGAGCCACCTCGCTCAGATCTATCTGTACGATCCTCTTGCCAGAGAGGTCAAGCTCGGTCTCGTCGATGTCGATGTCAAGTTCGTGTTGCATACCGTCAGTTGTCACGTATCTTATGGTCACCACGTCTATCATAGGGGCATTCTCCGGTCCTCTCGGGGCTGCTCGCTAGCTGCTAATGAATCTTCTCGGTAGGTTCGGTAGTGCAGGCGCCGCGCAGTTACGTTTTTTAACTGAGTTCATCGCTGACTGGTCACTAGTCAAGAGATGATGCCGTATGGGAGAAAAGACGTTAGGGTTCTTGCTCATGACGGGCCCCTACACCTTCGAGAACAGTATGACCTTCTACAAGCTGGCAAAAGCCGCAATTGAGAAGGGCTACGAGGTCAAGGTCTTCCTCTTTGTTGACGGAGTGAACAATGCCAAGCTGAATCAGGACCCGTCGCCAGAGGAGCCAATCAACGAGCTGTTTCAGGAGCTCGCAGACGCCGGTGTGGTCTTTCAGGCCTGCGGTCTGTGTACTGCCGCGAGGGGCTTCGACCAGACGGGCAAGGACTTCATACCGGGCGTCGAGGTGTCCGGCCTGACCGAGTTCGCAGAGATCGTCGGTGAGTGTGACAGATTGATCACACTATCGGTCTGAGGAGGTGCTTTCAAGTGGAGTTCACAGAGAGAAAGGTCTTGGTGATAGTACGGAGTCGCCCGTGGGGCATGATATTCAACTTCGAGGGTTGGCGTGCAGCAGTGGGTATGTTCGGAATGGATCACGAGCCCTCAATGCTGTTCCTCGGCGACGGTGTGTATGCTCTTCTCAAGTCGATGGATCAGAGACCGGTCAAGATGTTCAAGTCTACGTACGACAGTTTTGACGGCGTGATATACGCGAGCGCCCACTCTCTTGAGGAACGTAAGATCTCAAGGGATGAGCTGATAGACGGAGTCGAGGTCGTCGCAGACGAGGAGATGAGCAAGCTCTTCGAGGAGCACGACATCTCAGTGACGTTCTAGGAGGTTGATGTGAGATGAAGTTCCTCATCTGGTTGTCTGGTGAGTGTGTGAGTCTGAAAGAGGTAGTGGGGGCCCTGAGGGGTGCGGGCCATGAAGTTGGCATTCTTCTTGCTCAGAACGGTGTCTATCTGGCCGACAAGGGCTGTCCCTACGTAGAAGAGATTCTCGGCCTCGGTGTCACACTCTTTGCTTCAAGAGAGCATGCGGAGAGTCGGGGCGTCATTGACCGGATGGTCACCGATGTCAAGCTTGTAGACTACTCCGAGATGGTCGATATCGTGATGGAGGAGTACGACCGCGTCATAACAGTGTAGTGTCATAGTGCAGGAGAGCGGATACGGGACTACGCTCTCTTGCCTGGCACAATGAGCACCTGCCCCAGCAGGTCACCCTTGAGCACCGAGGCCCTGATGTGCGACCTGAACTGAGCCTTGTCGGCGACGCGCTCCTCGGAGAAGTGCCTGAAGGTGAGCGAGCCGATGCAGAGCAGGTGGCCCATTCCGTTGACTCCGTAGAACGACGGCACAACCATCGAGTATGGCTCCAGCTTTATGGGTCGGATTGATACAATCTGCACCTCTCCGGCCTCGAAGTGGATTCTCTCGTCCGCGACCACTGGAACAAGTCTGGCACGCGACCAATCGAGGTTGACAGTGGTCTCCTCCATGCCCTCGACGTGTTTGCGGAGTCGATCGATGCCCATACTCTCAAGTTCTTTGCTGCAAGCGATCAGGTATATCTTGTCTGACATGGGTTTCTCACCACTACCTCGACTCTAGCAACATTCTCTTTTAGTATCCTTCGGATGGGATGGACTGTCATAGGACCAGCCCCACAAGACCGAGATGAACTGGCGGCCCGTGGGGACGTTTCCTCTGGCAGAGCTCACTCAGCCACGTCTCCGCATGGTCTGCGAACCGTTTGCAGCGGGAGTACAAGATGATTCATCTCATGACTCCGGTCTAGAGCATCGTGTGGGTGCGGCCACCTTCACAGGCCCCGAAAATACGACGGTCTAAGGGAACCCTCGTCACGGTCCTCCAGAACTCTATCAATGACTGCTATCATCCTCTCTCGGTCCGCACTCAGTGTTCCACGCAATGGAAGATAGTTGGACGCATGATTTGTGCGGAACACACAGCGGCTCAGCCGAGTTCTCGATATCAACAGTCTGAGTTCCCTCAAGACATCGAACGGACCAAGCGGGGTGAACTCCCCTCTCTGCACAAGTTCGTAGAGTCGTGTTCCCCGCGGAATCATCAGTGTCAGTGCACCGACGTACTCGGGATCGATCTGGTTGAGCGCATCTGCGGTGGCTATTGCGTGCCATTCTGACCTCTCAGGACCGCCAAGGCCCAGAATGATTGTGAGCGACAGAGGGATCCTCGCCTTCCTGATCTTCTTGCACGCCCCTATGGTCTCTCTCACGGTCACTCCCTTTCGTACCCAGCGCAGGATCTCCTCGTCACCTGTCTCCAGACCGAGATAGATGATCCCGAGTCCCGCCTGTCTCAGTAAGGTCAGGTCGTCTATGCTCTTGTCCCGGAGGTTCCTTGCATAGGCGTAGGTCCCCACCCTCTCCAGGGCCGGGAGCTCCTTGCGCAGTACGTCCAGAACGGCAAGCATCTCCTCTGTTGGCATTGCAAGAGCATCGCCGTCTGCAAGGAAGACGCGTCTGATGTGGGTCTTCAGGGTGGAGGGGAGCTGATTGAGGTCCTGTCTGATTCCTGTTGCTCCTCGTATTCGGAACTTGCGGTCGAGGTATGAGACACAGAATATACAGGCATTATGCGAGCATCCGACGGTCGCCTGCAGGATGAGCGATCTTGCCTCACTCGGCGGTCTCCAGATAGTCCCCTCATATCTCAGCATCGTCATATCGCCTCTTGCAGGACTCTCGTTGCAGCTCTTGCACTCCCATCACGGAGCGGGCGCTCTCACGGCATCCGTTCTTTGTCGTTCGGACTCCTTTGGGACCCACGCTCGTGATACCGTCATAATACGCACGTTTATGCGAACATATCACTCTTCTTATCAACTGGTCGTTGCAGAGATGCGTGTTCCTGTCTACAAGGTCCTGCTCGTCGGCGATGCAAATGTTGGCAAGTCCAGTATGATTAGACGACTTCTGCTCGACGAGTTCGATCCAGACTACAAGGCCACTGTCGGAGTGGACCTTAGTGCGGCTGCGTTGAACCTCGGTCCAGACCGGCCAGTCATTCTCACGCTCATAGACCTGGGTGGTCAGTCGGACTTCACCGCACTTAGGACACAATACTACAAGGGCGCGCACGCAGCCGTCTTCGTCTTCGATGTCTCCGACCGCACGACATTCGATGACCTGGCCTTCTGGTACGAGGGCGTTCGTTCTAACGTCTTTCCCGCAGCAGGCGGCGAGCCTCTCTTGCTAGTGGTGGGAAACAAATCCGATGTGCGGGAGTCGCGGGAGGTCTCCTCAGAGGAGGGCGCAGGCTTTGCAAGGCAGATTGGCGTTTCATATATAGAGACCAGTGCCAAGACCGGACACAACATCACCGAGCTATTCGAGATGGTGGCAGAGCAGGCATACGAGCGGTATCCACCGAGGCCGCCTGTCAAAGAAGTTGGTGACGTCTGAGCTGGCTGTTGCCACATCATGTCAGCACCCGTTTCTGCTCCTTGCAACTAGGGCGACTAGGTGAACATCGGAGAGTCCGTTTCTCTAGCGTCTGACCGGGGCCTGCTCGGAGTGGCTCTCGCCACTTTGGTATTGTTCATCCGTATTGCCCGAATTGTGCAAGTGCTAATCCACAACCTCGGTGGGAAATGCTTTGAACCCGTCTACCGAATACACTACCTTCTGCTGGGGAACGAGCCTTAGGTTGTTGAATGGATCGGGTATCAGATACGGTCGAATCCCGGCCGAGTCAATCTCGACAACGAACAGGACGAAGCCCGAGCCGTACATAGCAGCCGAGCGATACTCGTTGTGTGTCATCACGGGGCGCGTCGCACCCTCAATCCCCTTCACCTCGACGCGCACTATCTCGCCACGACCTCTACAGAACAGGTCGTATCCCACATTTCTCTTCGACACATCCTCTACCACATAGCCTCGCTCGACATAGTACTGAGTTGCGACATCCATTGCTATGGCCTCCACCTCATGGGGCAGGTGTTTCTCTCTCTCCTCTGTACTCACAACAAGGCCCCCGGCCGCCCGAAAGGCGACCTCGAAGAGGACGGTATCATCGGTCACCTCCGCTTCTGTAGGGCGGGTTTGGGTGTGGTCCTTGAGCCGTAGTCTCAGTGTATCCCTCTTGTATGGCAGTAGGTCAGGGACGGCGAGTTCGTTCTGCAGGCGTTCCTTCTCCTCCTCCCAGCGGGCCTGAACCCGTTCCAGCCACTCTCTTGAGAGCCTCTGTCGGATTTCCTCCAGAGGAGTAAACCGAACCGTCACGAGGGGCACGTCAGCGAAGACCGGGACGAGGCTCAATACACCCTGAAGGGTCAGAGCCCCTCCTGGTGTCACGAGGATTGGCTCCTGATACACTGTCTTGTTTCTCACACGAACACTGAGGACACGAACCTCTCCCCTCATGTCCCTGTCATAGGCGAACTGCACGGCGTCGGGCTCAACTCTTAGATTCTTTGCAGTCTCAATGGCCGCACGGATGCCCGCGTCATCGAGGGTGAGTCGCCGGACAGCAATGAACTCCGAGGGAGTGTGAACATGATAGGTGCTTATGACCGAGGAGTCATTCGAATCGGGGAGCGAGCCTGAGGCGTAACCGGCGTCTCTCAGCAGTGCGAGGAACAGACGGATGTCCCCCTCCGACACGGTGCCGTCAAGGTCAATCTGCGCAGACTGCTGTAAGTCCTCCACGCTCACCACCTGCGACAGCGACATGCTCTGCTCGAGTATCTCGATGACCTGTCTGCCCGTTTCACGTGTTCTCTTGAAGGCCTCCTCTATCCGTTCGACCACCTCGGTTTCGCCCTCTCCGACATGCGCATGCCGCACGAGGATGTCCACGCTCTCCATCTCGTCTCCGAAGATGCTGAGGCCCACCTCGCCAAACTCCTCGTTGATGGCCTGCACCTTCTCAAGGACAATCTCCATCACCCGTCGTTCGACTCCGAAGGCGGGCAGAAAGTTACGTATCTTGAGGACTCTATGCCTCTGACCGAGCCGCCATATCCTCCCGACACGCTGGATGTAGACCACGGGACTCCACGGCACCTCATAATTGATCTCTGCGCTGGCGGCCTGAAGATTCAGAGACTCCGACATCGCGTCTGTGCCGAGCAGGATGTCAATGGTATTGTCCACAGCGAAGCTATCCACAATACGCTGACGTTCCTCCAGTGAGACCTCGCCTGTTATCTGATATACTCTATAACCCTCCTGTTCGAGTACCCCTGCGAGATACCTCACTGTCTCGAGAAAACCCGTGTAGATGAGACACTTGTGCCCCTCTTCCCTCAGCTCGGCAACAGTTTCCAGCAGGCGTCTGCACTTGCTGTCCCGAGGCATCCTCTGAATGAGTTCGCGCCCCATCTCCAGCACGGGACGGAGGAGGCTCAGCTCGGTTTCTCTGGCCCCCCTCTCCTCAGGAACCATCCCGAGAAGCGCCTCGACTTCCTGATCTGTCAGCTCCTCTCCTGAATAGAGTTTCTCCGTGATGTCTTCAAGGGCCTCCGACTCAAGTTCCACGCTCTCGGCGCCGAGTAGACGCAGTCTGCGCCTCTCAAGGAGTCGCACTCCGGCACGAATGCTGGAGGAGATGGCGCGCCCAATGAGGATAGCAATGAGTGCGCCCGCCCCCGAGGAGTTCCAGTGCGACTCGGCATATCTCTCTGCACTCCTGTAGAAATCCTCCTCGTACGCTGTGACAGGACACTCCACAACGGCCTCGTCAATCTCTTGATCGAACAGCGGATGGTCGTTGCAGTCGAGCGCGGTGCGCTTCAGTCGACGGATGATGAGTGGCTCGGGAGCGATAATCCTCCTCCGGTACTCAAACCTGTCCGTGTTCCCATCGTGCGGTGTTGCGGTCAGTGCAAGGAGACTCTTGACCCGCTGTGTGAGACTCTCCAAGAGTCGCCCCCTAAGATTCCCGGGGCTGACCCTATGGAACTCGTCTACCACCAGCAGGTCCCACGACTCCTGCTCGAAGAGCTTCCGCCAGCGACTCTTCTTCACGGTGTCAATGGAGGCAATCATTAGGTCGGCGATGCGGGGACCGTCGGTGTCGGGGACAAATCTCTCAAAATGGAGCGCGAACTTATCGCGGAGTTCCTCTTGGAACTGAGCGAGGACACTCGGAGGAGTCAGTATCAGTATCCTCGACTCCCCCAACGACAGGAGCTCCTTGATGATCATACTAGCAAGAATGGTCTTTCCCAGTCCGGTTTCGTAGGCAATGAGCGCACGGATGCTGCCTGTCCTGCGGTACTCTCTCATTAGGTACGCAAAGTCGTACAGCTGGTACGGCACGGCATCAATCTTTGATGAGAGGAACACTTTCAGCGGGTCGTACCTGATCTTCGCATCGAGATAGTGGGCCATAAAGGCCGCCATGAACTTGGCGTACTGGGTGTAGGCGGTGTCTACATCGTCACTGTTGTTTGTCATCATCCCCCTCTGCCGCCTCCTCCGCATACGAGTCAACTGGATATTCTCTGATGTCGTGAATGCTGTCCCACTGCTCCACGAACCTTGCGCAGACCCTGCCCTCCTCGTAGTTCGTGTTGGTCTGAGCCATCTGAGCAAGTGACTGGATAACACGTAGAATTTTCTTCTGCGGATACGGCGACTCCCTGATAAGGCTCTCTGCAGAAACCATGCCGTGTCGGACATAGTCGCGCAGGACTATGTGTACGGCATCAATCAGGCTGTGAGGCATCACAGGGTCAACACCGTTGACCTCGAAAGGTCCCCTTTCTGAGAAGTCGAGCAGACGACACCTGCTCCGGTCGTCAGGCAGACGACTGATGATGCCTGCGACACTAGTCTCTTCTACGCCCAGCGCCTTGAGCACTTGATTGAGTTCTGTGAACGGGAACTCATTCACCCCTGCGTAGCGGAACCAGAGGTAGAGTGCGGTCTTGGGGTCCGCATCGTGAACGCCGAGACCGTGACTCGCAAAGAGGTCGATCACGTACCTCTGACCGAGTTCGAGTGCAAACTCGGCCGTGCTTCTGTTGAACGACCGTATATTCGAGTAGCGCGTTATCACCTCAAGGATGACACCCGTGGCTGCGACCAGTAGGCTCGTCCTGTCTTCGCCATAGGTCTCTAGGAGGGAGGGGAATCGCGCGGAGAGCTTCTCGCGAATCTCATCTTCGAGGTCGAGCAGGTCAATTGTTCGGCCGGACTGACGCTTCCTTGCAGTTATCAGAAGAGAATGGAATACAGGCGACTTGTCGAAGAATATTGGCAGTGACCCACCCTCGGTGCGCAATGTGTGTGTGGAAGTCACCTGAAACCCCGCAGTTCTGAGAGACTCGATCACGTATTTCCAGCCTGTGACACGCCTGTGGACGTAGAACATGACGAGGAGTCCGTCGTCCTCTAGCAGTTCATAGAGTCTATGTATTGCAAGACGCATCCTCGACTCGAAATCGGCTTCGGTACGGCGTGTCTTGGGACTCATACCTACACTAAGTTCCTCGCTTGTTTCAGGTATCGCCGAGATGTTGAGAAGGTTTCCAGCCACCCTACTGTACCATACCTGATAAAACTGCATCAGCTCAGGGTATTGGACATCGTTATAGTATGGGGGATCTGTTACAATCAGCGAGAATCTTTGAGCTGGCTTCCATGACAAGACAGACTCATTGACTATCGAGATTCTTGGACTCATACGAGGATGTTCGAGACTCTCACTTGGGCCACATAGAGCAGTGATGGCGTACTCCAAACCTCTCAATACCCCCTCAATACTGTTGAGGAGAGAACCTGCTGTCCTAGCAAACGGATTGACCTCTACGTGATTCCATATCATTCCAATCCGGCGAGTCTTGAAGGCGTATCTCGTCGCTTTTGCTCCACTGTCCCAAGAGGCGGCCCGGTTATTGCACATAAGGTGTCTTGAGAAAGTCATCAAGAGGTAGGTACCAACTGCGGCCGCGTAGTCGGGATCCCGTTTGCGGATACTCTCCACCGATTCGTGAATCCCTCTTGCCATAAGCGCGTGGACGAGAAGCTGCCGCGGGCTAAACAGTCTGTACCAGTATCTCAGATACCGACGGGACCATATCTCATATGGCATCTCCTCACTTGGGATGTAGGACGCCAGTTCATCCATGTTCTGGCTCAACAACTCTTGGGCAGCATTGAGCGCCGCGTGGTCTTGCTCTGTAGGCAGCACAAATCGTCCGTCCTCTAGGTAAGCTGCCAAGAGCATCTCCCGCGCGTTTCTTGAGATATCGGCCACAATATGGTCGTTTGAGATTTCCATGCCGCAGCCGGGATAGATACACCGGCCCTTGCCACCACCACAGTTTCCTTTCTGAGGTTTGGAACCAGCTACTATCTTGAAGACAAGATCGTCCCCCTTCGTTTCATAGGCCAAGGAAATGCCTCTGGCCGCGTCCAGCCGCCAGTTGTGCACAAGTGGTACCAACCTCCTACAGTGGGGACACTCAACGGCCCACGCATAGAAGTACACGCGCGGCCGAACTCCATCGTGGGGGGGATACAAGTTGGACAGACTGTCCTCCAAGTTTCGGAATATCCGCTCGGCACAGTCCCTGACATCAGAAAGGAGTTGACTCGTGCCATCCTGACTATGAATCTGGCGGCCATATCTCAGGGGGTACTGCAAGGTACCCCTCATGATCAGACACGCAATGGGATTGTAGTCCAGTGCGACAACATTCAATCCGAGACGCAATGCCTCGAACGGGATTGTACCCGCACCTGCGAAAGGATCCAGTACAACAATATTCCTATGATGGCCCGTGTCCCTCACGGCCCTCACCAGAGATTCAGGAACTGTCTTGTACGCCCGACGTCTTAGGGCGGAATCGACACCGAGAAGGTCAACTACCTTCGAAGGTTTGTCAACATCATTTGGGGATAGGAGTGCAGCTGCAATGGCCAGTCGTGCCATTATGAGCGGTTTTCTCGTGAAGTAATGATGAAACTCCACGATTGGTGGGCCCGCCCTTTTCTCCTTCTCGACCTCCTTGTTGAGGAGTGCAACAGGTACCCCTGCCTCGAGGAGGCTCCGTGGCGGAGTTTCAATAGTGTTTTCTCCCTTGCCCCGCCTCACCGTCGCATATTCCTCCGCGAACGCATATGGATTGTCTTGAAGGCGCGTATTGCGTCCCGGCCATAGGTATTGTACTGCCAGTTCCAGAATATTGCCTCCTCAAGAGTGATTCGACGCATGGCCTCGAGAAACCGGGGCGCCTCCTGTGGCGATCTCAGACTATTGAGAACCTTCAGTGCCAGTCTGAGACGATATCCTCTTTCGCGTTCGTTTCTGTCACGCGACGCCCGCTCCACGGCTTCAAGGAGTGGCACCCTCCAGTCCCGAACGGCTCCCATCACATTCTGCTCGGACAAGAAGTGTTGAACCAGCCGTACGGTCTGTGCAGTGCGGTGGAGTGTGTACGTGCAGTTGTCATAAAGTGCCGTTGTTGCACGAGGAATACGACCTGATGATGATGGGGCCCGGTATGATGTTGCCACTATGACCCCTCCTCGCGAATGTACAGTCTGATCGTGACTCTTGTTCCTGGCAGGAGGTGCGCGCCTCTCCTCGACATCCACTGGGCCAGTTCTTTCACCAGATTTATCTCGCTGATATCTCCCGCAACTATGTTGCCCGTCAGGGCCCCGCGAAACTCGAACTCCGCCCGCGCCTCTCCTCGATGTTCCAGAAGCACTCTCGTGATACGTGAGTCGAGCTCTGTGAAGAAGTTTGCAATCGGGACCTCTACAGACTCTAGTCGCTCGTCCGCCCGCGCGGATGTCAACGTGGTTTGACGGTCTGCTGCGGGCGACGACTTGTCGACGGCAGTTTCCTGGATGGTCGGACTGACCTGCTTCGAGTCAATGGTTGCCACATGCGGACTCTCCGCGGCTGCAGTGATTCTGGCCTCAGCCCGTCTTGTGCGAATCTCGCGTGCCAGTTCTTCAGTGACAACCGTGTCCCCGTCATGTACGCTGACGTTCATCTCTCGATAGTGCAGTACCAGCTCTGTGTCGTCGGCGGATGTGAAGTCGCCCTCAACAAGGCCGATCACACCCTGATAGACCGCCTCCGCAACCATCGACCGGACCTGGCTGGGCGTTGCGAAGGGGATTCCGAGCATCGAGTCGACATCCTCAAGGAGTTGACGCACCTGCACGTGGCTTCTTGCACCTATCAGCGCAGTGACATAGGTTCCTATGTCCATGTTAACAGGGTCGAATACCTTGTCGACCTCTCGGAGCCGCGATACGACGGTCGCGCACATAGTCCTGTTTTGGACAGGATGGACAGAGCACACTCGTTTCTTTGACTGGCTCAGATACTTCATCTTGGTGTACATTCCTCTAAACGTCTGGAGCGCCTGCGCCTCTTTAGCCTGTGCAATGGATTCGGCCTCCCTCTTCTCTCGCTTGTCACTGAGAGTCCTCATAACGCGTAGTGCTGCCAGGTGATGTCTGCTGAAGTCCTCAAGTGGCCGCCCCATAGTGACATCGGGAATCATCACCACGACCGTGTTTCTCCGTCTTCCTGTTATCTCCAGCATATCCTCCACAATTGCGTCGACGTTCTCCCAGTAGAGGGGGACAACGATGTTAAGTTTCCCGTGGGAAGGGACTAGGCCCTTGTGGTGACGAAGGAAAAGACACACATCATCCTCTCCAGAAGAGGTCTCAAAGACGGTCGGGAACAGCGTTTTCTCCACATACTGTCGCACTTCTGTACTGCTTATCTGACCCTTGCGATGGCGTATCAGATTAGGGACATTAGGTCGTGACTTGAACCAGTATCTCTTCTTGCCGGGATCTCCTGCCTGAGAACTCCAGAGAAATGTGGAGTATTCCATAAAGAAGGTTTCGATGATTCGTGCCATGTCGGCTTTTCCAACAATGTCAGGGAGGCAGCGGAGCAACTCATCGGGAGTAGCACCCTGCCTATCCGGGTCGGGGTGGAGCGAGTACAGGAACAGGGCGGCTGTTGCCCGCCCAAAGATACCGAAGCGCTTCCCACTATCCGCCTCACGCGCAGCGGTCACCACATCCTTTGTGACGGCCTGTCTCAGTCCGGTCCCGAAGACGTTGGGATCCGTCAGAATCGCCACAAGGTCAGGATCATCAAAGAGGAGCTCAGCAGGGGATATCATCAGGCTCTCCACATCGTCCACGTGACGTAGAATACCTTTTATCCCCAGCGCGACGACCTTCAACGCATCCCGAGTCTGTTGGAAATCCCGGTATAGGGACACTCGAGAATACAGAACATCTATGAGCGCGGGATGAAAGGGGTAGCTGCCGATGCAATCGAGTCCGGTCTTCTTTCCGACCTCGTTCTCCACCGCCTTGGCCAGTTCTGCATCAATATAGTCCACAAGTCGTTTCTTCAGAATGGCTGTGAAGTCCGCCTCACCTACGGGTTGAATTGGCTGTGTGACACGCCCGAATAGCGACGCCATATCGGACTCATCGGTGGTGGTCGCAACAGCCTCGATAATGCCTGAAACGTAAGCCGCCTCCTCATCGTATACGCCCGTCCCCTTGGCGACCGCAACGACTAGAAGACAGTTGTCTGTCGAGTTTACAGCCTCTATGAACGTATGAAGATGTGCCTTCTCTTGTGTCTTCTGCTTGTCGTCAAGCTTTGCCGTGTACACGACAATCTCGTCGATGAGAAACACAACTGGTCGGCCCTCGTCCGACAACCGCTTGCGAGTTTCCTCCTTTGTGGGTGCCAGATACTTCCCCAACACTGGGTCCTTTGTCAAAGGATATTGCAGGTTGTGGCCGTCTACCGCGACCACTTTCGCGTCCGGGACCTCCTCGATGCCAATGGTCGCCAGAATCTGAGGGTCTGGTACCCGCCGAGATGTGAATACGTGGTACAGCATCACCAGCAGGTGACTCTTCCCCCCGCCAAAGCCTGTCGCCAGATGGATGACAGCTTTTTTTCCGATGCCCGCGGTTCGTGCGAGCGACCATTGGAGCACATCGAGCATCCGCGTCGTCAACACAGTTATCTCAAAGAACCTGTTTGGGTCACGATACTCTGCGTGGCCGCGTCCCCGAATTACCTCTGAGAAGTCGACCTCGAAGACTTCGGGCGAGAAGTCCTTCAGCCAAGGCTTGAACCGAAGTCTTCGACTCTTGATTGCTTCGCCAAGCGATACAGCTTCGCTCCCTCTTACCATCCTGTTGATAGCCTCCTTTCCAGAATGCGGACTCACCTACTGGCCGTGATCCCGGACTTGTGCAGTCAGAACAAACGGCAGCATATAATATTTCGTTGCTGGTGCCTGGACCTATACCCTTCGAGAAACAATATCCCGCATCTCTGTTTCAGAATACCCTACGAGTCGCAACTAGAAAAGTCGGCTATTGACAACCATCGATACTATCCTCTGTTTGGTCCCAGTTCTCAATGTCATCGTCTAGCGCTGACTGTATGAACCCGTCAACAGGGTATGTCCGGATGTTATGGATTGCCGCCCACTGGTGCACGAACCGTGCGCATATGGTTCCTTCGTCATAGCCCGTCGTAGTTCTACTCATCTTTGCCAGCGATTCTATTGTCTTGAGGATACTCTCCTGTGGATGTGGGAGCACTTGTATGAGGTTCTCAGCAGCCACGATACCATTCCGGACATACTCTCTGAGAACTGCGTGTACCGCGTCGATTAGGCTCTGTGGCCGGAGTGATTCGGCGCCGCTATTCTCGAAGGGCCCTCTCTCCGTGAAGTCAAGAAGACGGACTGTGCTGCGCTTGTCCGTCGTACGGTCGATAAGATCTGAGATGACCCATTCTTCAACTCCTAGTACTCTGAGTACCTGATTGAGCTCTGCTGATGGGAACTCGCTACGGCCAGCGTAGCGGAACCAGAGGTAGAGCATAGTTCTCGGATCGGCCTGATGAATATTGAGACCATACTTGGCGAATAGCTCGATCACGTATCTCTGACCAATCTCAAGGGCGTAGTCTGAGGTTCTCTTCGTGAATGATCGTATCTCAGAGTATCCTGTGATGACCTCTAGCACAACGCCCGTCGCTGCGACTAACAGGCTTGTCCTATCCTCTCCATAGGTTTCGATAAGTGACGGAAACCGTCGAAGCAGTTTTTCACGGATAGCTTCTTCCAACTTCAAGACGTCAATGGTTTGGTCACTGTGCCGTTTGCGGGCTGTTATCAAGAGCGAGTGGAAAACAGCCGACTTGTCGATGACAATGGGTCCTGTTCCGCTCTCTGTGCGAAGGGTATGAGTGGAGGTCACCTGAAAGCCGGCATTCCGCAGGGCCTCGACGACGTACTTCCAACCAGCCACACTTTTGTGAACATAGAACATGACCAACAGTCCGTCGTCTTTCAGGAGGTTGTGGAGCTGGTGAATCGCGACATTCATCCGTGACTCGAACTCGGCGGTTGAGCGGTTAGTTCTCTTGCTTGATCCCACGCTCAGCTCTTCGCTTGTTTCAGGAACAGGTGGGATGTCCAGCACGTGTCCCAAGATTCGACTATACCACACCTGATAGAATTGCAGCAGTTCTGGATATTGGACATCATTGTAGTACGGCGGGTCAGTTACGATAAGGTCGAACTTCCGAGAAGTTTCCCAAGAAAGTATGGACTGATTGATTACTGTCACGTCGCCAGCTACATCCTGTTGCTCGAAACTACCGTTTGGGCCACAGAGGGCTTCGACTGCATACTCGAGCCCACTCAATACATTCGCAATACTGTTCGAGAGCGCGCCAGCTGTCTTGGCAAAAGGATTGACTTCGCAGTGATTCCACATCATACTAACCCTACGCGTTGAAAACGGATGCGCTATCTTCCTAAACCCGCTGTCCCAAATCGTTGCCCGATTGTTGCGCATAAGATGTTTCGAAAAGACCATCGACAGGTATGTTCCGATTACTACAGCATAGTCGGGATCCTCTTGGGAAACCCGGTCAACAATCTGGCGAATCTTCCTTGCCATAAGCGCGAGTACAACCAACTGGCGGGCGTTGAATAGCCTGTGCCAATATAGGAGGTACTTTCGAGCCGGTATCTCGTGGGTCATCTCCTCTGTAGGGATATAGGGTGACAAGGTGTCCATATTCTGTTCCAGAAATTTCTTTGCCCGAGCTAGCGCATCATAGTCTTCTTTGCGCGGGGTCACAAACTCCCCGTTTTCCAGATAAATGGCTACGAGCATTTCTCGTTCGTTCTGCGAGATGTCTGTCACAACGTACTCGTTTGGGATTTCAGTTCCGCAGTCCTCGTAGATGCATCGGGCCTTCCCTCCTCTGCAGTTTCCTCTTACTGGTGTCGGTCCCGTTTCAACACGAAACGTAAGTTGTTCTCCCTCCGTTCTCTGGGCCAGAACAATGCCCCTGGGTCGGTCGAGATCCCAGCGCTGCATGAGAGGCACAATCCGTTTGCAGTGGGGACATTTGACAGCCCAAGCGTGAATGTACACGCGCGGTTTCCTTCTTCTATAAGAAGGATAGAACTGCGTCAGCTGTTCTCTTAGGTCCTTGTAGACTTCATTTGCATACTTCTCTACGTCTGCGATGAGTTGGCTGACTCCACTCCGTATGTTCATTCTGTGACCATATCTTAAAGGGTACTCAAGGGTCCCCCTCATCACGAGGCACGCTACCGGATTATAGTCCAAAGCGACTACGTTCAGTCCCATACGTAACGCTTCAAAGGGAATCATCCCCGCGCCTGCAAAGGGATCGAGCATCGCGAAATCTGTGCCGATTGCCTTGCGAACCGCTTTCAACAGTGCACTTGGCATTCTCCGATACGCACGTTCACGGTTTGTGCGTCCTACGCCAAGTAGCTCAAGAAACTTGGAAGAGTCTTTCAGCCGCATCGGGGGGAGCAGTGCTGCAGCAATCGCCAGCCTCGACATAATGAGAGGTTTCCGAGTGAAGTAATAGTGCAGCTTTGTAATTGGGGGCACTGCGTTCTTTTCTTTCCTTGCCTCCTCATTCACCTCTGCAACCGGCACTCCCGACTCAAGCAGGCTCCGCGCCATCTGTCTGTTTCTCTCTTCATCGCCCATTAGCCAGCGACCCCTCCTGCAGACTGTTTCGAAATAACTAACTGGCTCCTATCAGAAGAATCTTTCTTCCACGTCTTGGAAAGATACCCGCCAATAATGATATTTCTCATCCGTACGAGTTGAACTGTAAACGTGCACTGCCAAGTTGGGCTGAGAAAGACTTTGGCGAAACTATTGTGGCAATCATTTCGTACACATGGAGTGTACGGAGTTCCTCTCAAGGGGTCTGCCCGGCTCAATCCCTCGACCTGGATCTCCAGCATCTTTTCGCTTCAATCTCGGAGGAGATACATTGCTATCGAGGCTGATCACCCGAATCAAGTGGTGTAGCGTGCCGATTTCGTTGCAAGCGTTTTGCCGTCAAAGGTGTATCAACTTCTCAGCTTAGCTGGGAAACGCTCAATCAGTAGCACTTAATACTGCCCCCCACGCAACTCCCCTCTGCAACCATTCTGGCCTGAAGAGAGAGGACTGTGAGATGATCGAAGCACTTGAAAGAGGCATCGAGGAAGGTGAACGCCTCGGCGCGGATTTTGTTGAGGCAAGGTTCGAGGATCTTACTCTCCGTACCCTTGAGCGCACTGATGATACCTGGCGTGACATTCAGGTGAAGTCGAGAAGAGGCGTTGCCATCACGTGCTATGTTGATGGCACTGCTGGCTTCTCCTTTGCTGCAAGTTCGGATGCAGCCACAGTTGTCGAGGCGGTCGGGCGGGCCTACAAGATGGCACGGGCATCAGCCTCTGCTGCAATGCTGAAGCTGCCCTTTGACAGAGATGAGCCTGTGAGTCCGACTCCGTCATACCGCCCCAAGATAGGCGTTCATCCTCGTGAGCGTGATCTGACATACAAGACGGAGCTTGTCAGTCGTGCTGTGGAGACGGCACGTGAACACGCCAAGAACGTCCGGAACATTCGCGGTCTGTACGGAGAGCTCTATGGTGACAAGGTCGTGGTCAACAGCGATGGTTCCAAGATTCAGTGGGACTTTCTCGTGACCGAGCTGAGAGTACGTGTCACCTCCCGCACGGGCAGTGGGGATATGGTGGCAGGTATGGAGGGCTTTGGCGGAACGTTCGGGCTTGACAGATACGAGACCGAGCCCTACAACCCCGAGAGTATGGGCAAGGTCGCGGCCGAGCGCGCGAACGAACAGCTTGAGGCGCGTCCCTGTCCAGCTGGCAAGTTCCGGGGACTGATTGAGAATCGGCTTGTCGGCGTACTGGCACACGAGTCCTTCGGTCATCTCAGTGAGGCCGATTTTGTCGTCACAGGTGGCTCGCCACTGACTGGCAAGGTCGGCGAGCGTCTCGGTACCGAGCACGCGACGATCATCGACTCAGGCATTGTGGACATAGAGTCCTACGGTGGTCTGTGGGTTCCATTTGATGACCAGGGCACACCCGCAAGCGAAACCGTGGTCCTTGAGAGAGGAGTACTGAAACACTATCTGCACAATCGTGGTACGGCGAAGAAGCTTGGCCAGAGACCCACCGGCAACGCACGGGCTGTGAACTTCACGTTCCCACCGATTGTCAGAATGACGAATACCTATTTCGCGCCCGGTGACCTCACTGAGGAGGAGGCCATCGAGCTGGTGGGAACTGGTGTCTATGCCATCCAGACCTTCGGTGGCCAGGTACAGGGTGACGGCAGCTTTCTGTTCAAGGCTCTCAGGGGGTACTGGATTGAAGACAGAGAGATCAAGTACCCCATTCGGGAAGTTTCGCTCTCAGGCAACGTTCTGGATCTTCTGGGCAAGGTCGAGGGCGCAACAAGGGACCTGCGACTCTACAGTGGGTACTTCGGTGGCTGC
Organism: Candidatus Thorarchaeota archaeon; assembly: GCA_029855935.1. GTDB lineage: Archaea > Asgardarchaeota > Thorarchaeia > Thorarchaeales > Thorarchaeaceae > B65-G9. The sequence goes on from JAGSHN010000032.1 coordinate 19,529, forward strand.
GGGAAGGGCGGACAGGCGCCTCTGCCTGTCGGACTTGGCGGACCGAAACTGGTCATCGACGGCATCACATTTGGAGGGAAGTCATGATGGACTCATCGCACAGAATAACATTCGACAGCGTCAGCGACGAGTTGCTGGCAGTGGCGGACTCTGCGCTCAGCCACGGACGCTCTGTGGCACCTGATGCAGAGGTGGAGGTCTTCGTCTACTTCTCAAAGAGCATGGAGGTGGAGATTGATCAGGGCATTGTCACCGCAAAGGACGGTGCGGTGGCTGGTGCTGCAGCCCGAGTCGCACTTGGCAAGAGGATTGGATTTGCCTCTGCGAGCGGCGTGTCTGACGACAGGGTCAAGTCCTGCGTGGACAACGCTCTGGAGGTGGCAAAGAGTGTCAATGTCGAGGACCCTCGTTTCGAGGGCTTCTGCGACCCAGCAGGACAAGGCCGTGACGGCGCCTTCGATGACCGGATCTTGGAGCTGGGTACAGACGACCTGATTCGCTGGGCTCAAGAGGTGATTGAGGAGGCCAAAAAGGTCGATGAGCGTGTGAAGATTGTCAGCTCCTCGGGCGAGGCTTGGTGGGGCGGCTATGCAGTCGCCAACACGCGCGGAGTCCTCGGAGCGACAAGATTTGGCGGAAACGTCATCACGTCCAATATTCAAGCCATAGAGGGAGAGGAGCGCCGTGGGTCTTTCGAGTTCGATGCAGCGCGTGATCGGCTTGTTGAGCGCGAGGGACTTGGTGCCAGGGCAGCAGAGCGGGCGGTCTCCCTTCTCGGAGCGAAGAAGCTCGACTACACGGGTGAGATGAAGACCGTGTGGGCGCCCATCCCGGCATCGACCTACATCGCCTCCAGCCTCTCCCGTTCGGTGCTGGGAAAGCCAGTTGTCGAGGGCATATCTCCGCTATGTGACAGGCTTGGCGACAAGATCGCTCCCGACTTTCTCACAATCGTCGATGATGGTCAGAGCCCCAAGTCTATGGGGACCTACGCAATCGATGCAGAGGGTCATCCTCAGAGAGACAACGTCGTCATCAAGGACGGCGTCCTGAAGGGATTCCTGTTCAACAGCTACTACGCACGAGCCTTTGATGTCGACCCCACCGGAAACGCTGTCCGAGGTGGCGGACTGTTCGGCTCAGCCATCCCGTATGAGGTGGGTGTCGAGGTCGGCACAAAGCATATGGATGTCGCTCCAGGGAGACGGCCACTTGAGGACATTGTCTCATCGATTGGGGGCCGCGCTGTCCTCATCCACGACTTCCCACTGGGTATATTCCACACCGATGTGGCGACTGGTGAGTTCTCTATTGTGGCCAACAGTGTATTCCTCATCGAGGATGGAGAGATCAAGCATTCCATTCAGCCAGTGTCTGTGGCAGGCAACTTCTACAAGGGCCTGACAGATCTCGTTGAGGCTGGCTCCGATGTCCGCTCTCTGCCGTGGAACGTGACCGTTGGCACACTGGTCTTCGACGGCTTCTCGGTCGTCGGCTGAGGGTGCGTCCGTCAACTGTCGCCGGAGTGTGAGCGGCTCTGCAGGGGGTGCCAGCGCACCCCCGTTGCCGCCTAACTGGGAATGGGCGTACCTGGGGACGAGTGATCTGATGCGTCTCCGGCACGTACCAGTTTCTCCTGTGCGTTGTAAGTCCGTGTTCAGAAACCGAACAGGCTGGAGTACTTCGTCTCAAGATACTGCAGGAATGGCTTGGCGTCCAGACCGCGTCCGGTGACCTCCCTCACTAGGTCCGCAGGATCGTAGAGCGCCGACTTGCTGTGGATGTTCTCGATCAGCCATTTCTTGACGTGACTGAAGTCGCCCCTCGCCACGCCCTCTCGCCAGTCGGGAATATCCCGGTTCATCTTCTCGAGCCACATACCGTCGTACACGTTGCCGAGAGCGTAGCTCGGAAAGTAGCCAAACAGACCTGAGGCCCAATGGGTGTCCTGCATCACTCCCTCGGCGTAGCTCTCTATCTCGACGCCAAGATACTTCTCGTATCTCTCATTCCAGACCTGTGGGAGTTCCGACACTGTCACCTTATCTGAGAATAGTGCGCGCTCGATCTCGAATCTGATAATGACGTGGAGCGAATAGGTCACCTCGTCGGCCTCTATCCGGATCTTGGACGGACGGACGTAGTTGACGGCCCTGACAAAGTCCTCAATCGGGATGTCCGCGAACACCCCGCCCGTCAGTTCGTTCAATCTCGGATAGTAGTACCTCCAGAACTCCAGTGTCCGGCCGTAGATGTTCTCCACGAATCTCGACATCGACTCGTGAATTCCCATGCTCGCAGCCTCTCCGACTGGCTGATACATCCAGTCCTTGTTCAGATTCTGTTCGTAGAGGGCGTGTCCTCCCTCGTGGAGAACTGCATAGAGCATTGACATCACATTGTCAGGATGGTAATGAACAGTGATCCTCACATCGTCGAAGTACCCGGTTGTGAACGGATGTTCGGTCTCGTCGATGCGTCCACCAGCAGATTCGCTTCTGATATCGTAGCCGATGAGGTCGGCGAGGTCCGCCGCAATCTTTCTCTGGACGTCCACCGGTATCGTCCTATGGAGGAAATCGGTGTTGAGCCCTGCTGACGCCTCCGCGCACTTCTGTGTCAGCGGGACCAGCCCCTCGCGCAACTGCGTGAAGACCCTCTGTATCATATTCGAGGTCATCGCCCGCTCATAGTCATCTATCATACTGTCATAGAGATCTGGGATGCCTTTCACCTCTTTGACAATCTCGTATCGCTGACGGGTGAGATCGACCATCTTGTCCAGTTCGGGTTGGAACATCGACCAGTCGTTGTTGGCCTTGGCCCTCTTCCACACTTCTGTGGCAATCGCCTGCTGCTTGGCAATGGCCGCGACGAGTTCGGAGGGGACCTTTGTCTCCTCCTCGTATTCCTTTCGGGCCAAGTACAGGTTCCTCTTCTGGACCTCGTCGTACGACTCGCTCTCTCGTTCTGCCTCCTCAAGTATCCGGCCGGTCTCCGGCCTCGTCAGGAGGTCGTGCTGTAGCTTGGACAGTGTGGCGATCTGCTCGCTCCTGAGCCGGACACCACGTGGCGGGATGTACGTCTCCAGGTCCCAGTGTAGCATATAGATAGCAGTCTCAATGAGCTTGAGCTCCTTGTAACGTTCAAGGAATCTCTCGTAGGCTGTCATCGCGTTCACCCGCGAGTGGAATGGTGAACGAAGGACGCCGCCGCCTTGTTATCTGTCTTCCGACCTCAACATTGAATCAGCGTCAGTGACCTCCCCACGCGATCAGCCGCAGCAACTCGTCATTCATCGAGGAGGGTGTGTCTCTTCTTCGGTGGTGCGCGAGATTTCTTCACTCCGTATGCGCCCAGTACCACCACCAGACTGAAGATGGCGATCACCGCAATCCCCACATACGTCACAGTCGCACTGGCCCCGGGCGTGATGGCAAAGGGTCCGATGAAGTCGTCGGGAGAGATTGCTGTGTAGGAATACGTCCCGGTGTCATTCGCAAACCTGCCGTGGACGGAGACGGCGAAGTAGTTCTCAGGACCGCTGATTGAACCAGTGAGCCGGGCGTGAACAACTACCGAGATTCTCGTCGCCCCACTGGCCGGGATAGTGGGACTCACCGTATCGGCGGCAATCGGCGCGTAGTCAGTACCAGTGGAGCGCGTGATGCTGACGGTGATCTCAGTTATGTTGACCTGTGTCACCGAGGGCTCCATGGCCTCCACAGTGACGTTGACAGTCACCCGTTCATCGAAGGGGCTCAACCACGCGTCTGGCCCCGTGATTGAGACCGTGATGTGGAACGGGTCGTGGTCAAGTTCTCTAGGACCGTACTGGAGGGCGGTGATTGGCACCGCTGAGATGCTCAGCAGAAGAACCATTATGACGAACAATCTTGCGACTCGCATGCCGTGGCTAGGTACGTGCGCAGTGGTATTTACACCTTGCCTTGCTTGAGCGCTCCGTCACGGGCCGGGACCGGTGTGAATCACTTATGAGGGCAGACGGTCAAGTCTTGTCTATGTACCGGCCCGAGACAGGCGACTCATCCGGAGTCCGAAGGGGAGAGCTGATACTCTGCCCTGACCATTTCTCCGAGCGGACTCTGGCGTGGTTCTTCTTCGAGGAGTCGCCTGCCTCACAGCGACTTCTCTTGGGTGTTGCAAGACTCGGGGCCGGGGAGGACGTACGATATGGTTTCTATCGCTGTGTGGTCACGCTCGACACGCTTGCGGCGGCAGCGAACGGCATTGGTCCTGACTGCGAGAGACGTCCGTTCCTCCTGACCACGCGGGGGGAGGGCGACATAGTGTGGACCGTGAGCGGAGAGTCCGACCATCACATCGACGACGCATCAGAGTGGGTCCCGTTCGCGGTGATGACCTATGGCCTCCCGGCTGAGAGACGACCGTTTCCACTGCGATGGATCAGGTTCGCCCCTCTCAGCGCTCGTGACCTCACGCCTCCTCCCGCAGTGCCAGTCACACGACTTGATGACGACAGAGTTCAACGCCTGCTCACGCAGGTCGTCGATACGGGTCGTCAGGTCCGCCGTGTTCGGCCATATGTCTCCGGAAAGCCTGCCACCTATGAGATAGACTTCGTGGACGCGGAGAATGGAGAGCTCCACGGCATCTACGAGTCGCCGCTCACACAGGACGTGCGGGCGGTTCTCAGAGACCCCTTCGACAGAGGCATACCGTACCTGCTTGAGGGGAGGCCCCCTCTCACCTGGGATCCGGAGAGCGACATTGACTATGGCTGGCTCTCCGCAGACTCGGGTCGAATCCCTCTGCGATTCCTGAGGTACTACGTCCTGCGTCACGGCACTCCGCTTGGCCTGGAGCTGCCCGAGACCTCGCACGACCTTGCGCAGATGACGATGCGAGAGGATGCTGAGTTTGTCTTCCGCCACGAGTCCTCTAGGTGTCCCGGTCGGGGCTCGCACGGCATCTGCTGGCGACTGACCGTGACCGGGGTGGCACCCGGCCGTCTTGCTGCACTGGAGGGTCTGACGCTGGATAGCCGCGCGGTGGTAAGGATTGTCGAGATGCGAATCTTTGTGGATGTGTCCTCTGGCATCATCTACCAGCCCACAATGCGTGTCGTGGTAGACGATCCGTCCTTTGTTCCTCCCCGGGAATTCCTGCAGAGCGACATTGTCGGCCGTATCCTTGTTGATGACGAGGACTATGGCTGAGCAGGCGGACATCTCAAAGTCTAAGTAGGGCCATTGTCCACAGCGGCGCCGTACAACCAGTGGAGCGTGATAAGGATGGGCCTACCTGTGATAGTCGTACACGGTGGTGCGGGAAAATGGAAGGATGAGCGAATCCCAATAGGCGTTGAGCAGGTGCGCCAGGCGGCTCTTGTGGGATTCGAGGTGTTGAAGCGAGGAGGCTCCGCCCTAGATGCCGCCGAAGTCTGCACGGCGTACATGGAGAGCTGCGGAAAGCTCAACGCTGGCGTCAGTGCGGCACGCAATCTTGACGGGATTCGTGAGCTTGATGCGATGATCGTCGACGGCAGCCGCTTGGACTTCGGCTCGGTGGCGGCTGTGACCGGTATTTACAACCCGATCTCGCTCGCGCGGTATGTGATGGAGAAGACACCTCACAAGTTCTTTGCCGGTGAGAATGCCCGACGGGTTTACGCTCAGATGCTCGCTGATGGCTATCGCCCAGAGCGTTCTCCTGGTATTCTCGATATCACAGCCGAGACCTTAGGTCCTGTGAGTGACGACACGGTCGGCTGCGTTGTGGTGGACTCACAGGGACGCGTCGCGGCAACATCCTCCACTGGAGGCACTCGCAAGAAGATGCCCGGACGTGTTGGGGACTCCCCCATAATGGGCGCCGGTGCTTATGCCAATGAGGTCTGCGGTGTGGCCGCAACTGGCCAGGGCGAGCACATAATCCGTGTCTTGTTGAGCCGGACGGTGGCTCTATACGTCGAACAGGGCGATGATCCGCAGTTGGCGGCGCGACGCGGCATCGAACTGCTCATCGAGAAGACGGGCTCCGAGGCCGGACTCATTGTGGCGGACGTGAAGGGTGGGACAGGGATGTGGACGAACGCCAAGGCCATGCCTGCTGCTGTGATATGCGGTGACGAGTCGTCATTGAGAGTATTCTCGATGCGTGACGAGATCAACTCGTACGAGCCCTGACTTCGGTCTTGTCCTCAGTCGTCAATTCGCTATTGAGCCGCCACACTGGGATTCGGAACTGAGGTTCGCAGCACGGTCGCTGGTCGTGCGGACTCTGTGATGGCCCTATGCCTGCCTGCCGTGGTCCTTCAAGAGCCGCTGAATCAGGGCCTCGTAGTCGTTGAAAGGTCGTAGTCCGAGCACGCTGCGGGTGGGTCTTCCTTTCTCAAAGATGTGGACAATCGGGACGCTCTGGACACGGAACTGCGCGGCCACTCTGGGGTTCCTGTCGATGTCAATCTTCCCGAAGAAGACCTTGCCCTTGTACTTCTGGGCGAGCTCCACCATCATCGGTGCCAGGGCCTTACACGGTCCGCACCACTCCGCGTAGAAGTCAACGATGGCAATTCCTGTCTGCTGGATTGTGGGCCAGAAATTCGCATCATTGAGTACGTTCACCTGTCCGTTGGCCAGCGGCTCAGCCACTGCCGGAACCGGTGGTTGACGCGCTCTGCGCATCAGCTCCTCCATCTTTCTTCGTCGTATCGCTGCCAGTTCGTCGTCGGACATGTTCTTCCCTCGCGGTTGTGCGTCACGTGCGCACACTCGATTGAGTATTTGAACCCTTTGATGTGGGCTAACGGTGCAAGCGCCTCGGTGTGGTCCGACTGGCTGGTGGCCAATACCCACAAGTACTTTGGCATCAATGCCAGAGTGATCACGATTAATCAGACCGAGGGTTGAGGAGAACGATGCGGCACGAAGAGGGCGATGGCTCAACAGGCCGACAGACTCCTGAGAGCCGCCTTCCGCCGGGACAGAGACGGGTCGACAGACTTCTGGAGCTGAGCGTTGAGCGTCCGCCAGCAATCGATAGCAGTGAGTGGAGGCTACGAATCTTTGGCGAGGTGGACAATCCGGTGGAGCTGACGTGGGACGAGATTCTTCGGTTGCCGTTCGTGAGGCTAACTGCTGATTTCCACTGTGTGACAGGGTGGAGCCGTCTTGGTGTGGAGTGGGGAGGCATTCTTGGCCGGACGGTGACCTCACTCGCAGGGGTGCGCCCGGCCGCCAAGTTCGTGATAATGCACGCGTACTCAGGCTACACAAGCAACATTCCCCTCGAAGTGTTCCTACAGGACGATACTCTTCTTGCCTACGAGCTGGACGGGAGGCCCCTGCCCCCTGAGCTTGGCGGCCCTCTGCGTGCCGTCGTTAGCAGGCTCTATGCTTACAAGAGTGTCAAGTGGCTCACGGGCATCGAGTTCTCACAGAGCGATCGGCCGGGCTTCTGGGAACAGAGAGGATACCATAACTATGCCGATCCGTGGCAAGAGCAGCGTTACCAGTGACCCTCCGCCCACGTCAACACTGTCCAACGTGCGTCCATGCTCTGAGAACGGCCGCACAGCATACTAGCTCAGAAAGATTCCCAAGTCTGAGAAGAGCAGTGGGTGTGCCAGTCTTATGAGGACTTGCCATTCGGTTGTTGCCTTCCTCGTCGGGCGTGGGTGCTACTGGACTGTATCTCACGAAGTCTACGGCTTGAGCTCAGTTCATAGGACTCTCTTCCGGGCGTCGACGGTGTGACCGCAGGACGCGCACTTCAGCTGTAGTGGCCCCACCCACTCGACCGTTTCGTCAGACAGCGGCGCACCACAGTTCGGGCAGTTCGAAGGGGGTACGTAGACAGCTGATGATGTTCTCGTTTGGGCGGGCTCTGTGATCACGACAGGCCTGAGCGACCCCCGATGAAACCTTGATCCCTGCATCTTCCCTGTCAATGCTCCAATGAACATCATAACGCCAATTGCTCCGATGCCCAGTGCTATGAGAATGAATATCGGCGACGATCCTGTACTAAGTGTCATGTAGGTTCCAGCACCCGATATGACAATCCACACGAGTGAGAAGCATAGCAGACAGAACCTGCCGCCGGTGTCAGACTCTTCCATAACGCATCCTCCGATGTTTTTCCCTGCGCGATACCCCTCGCCCCTCCATTCCGGTGCCGGCCATCTGCAGCCGGTCGCTGAGATGTCCGCGTCTTCGGCTGTTCCCGTGTGAGAGGGACGGATCGCCCTTGTCTGGCCTGTGAAAACTCACCATTTAGTTGTTGTCCCCCTTTGTCACCTCTTGGGCCAATCCTCAACTTGTTCCTGTTGTGACCACGTGCTTGTTTCTCCCTAGGATGTCAGAAAGACGATCCGCCCAAGACCAGCCGGAACGTAGACTCACAGTACCCTCTTCTTGGCCTCAACGGTGTGGCCACATGAGGGACATTTTGCCTGGAGTGGCCCTACCCACTCGACTGTCTCATCAGATAGAGGCGCTCCACAATTCGGGCAATTCGGAGGCGGAGTGTAGACAACAGGAGTCCCAGAGCCAGAGGGCTCTCTTATCACGACGGGCTTGAGAGAGCCCACCATCGCTGCCGTGTCGCCAAACTTTCCCGTTGCAATCCCGAGTACCAACATGACTCCGATTCCTGCCATTGCCAGTGGTACGAGCACGAACATTGGAGGTGCTCCTGCACTGGCAGCTGACATGCCCATTCCTACTGCTATCACAATCCAGATGATGATGAAGCATACTCCGAACCATTTTCCAAATGTATCGTTACCTGACAAGGCGTATCCTCCAATTCCCTGTCCAGCGCGTGACCCCTCTGCTCTATGACCTGGTACCCACCCACTCCACGAGTCTTGTACCAAGGTGGAGGATAGTCATATCGTCGTCCCCGTTTCAGAGCGGGGGCAGCGCATTCTAGTTCTGGCGCGACAACGCAACATTTAGTTATTGCCTTTTCTGTCAGCTGCGAGAAGATCCCTGCCGCATTGTGTCTGTCCCCCGCAGCTCTAGGTGGCACGCTTGCAAATGCTCATAAGGTGGCTCAGGGGCGGCCAATGTAGGCGAGTTTCAAATGACTGGCGATGAGATGAGATGGGATCTCTCACAGATGGTCGACGACACCCACCCCGAGGCTATCAAGCGTGCTCTTGATGCCGCAGTAGAGGATGCAGTACGACTGCGCGAGAAGTACTACGGAAAGATTGCAGGGCTCAATGCCAAGGGCCTTCTGCAGCTACTCGAAGACGTCGACTCGCTCAAACTCAAGCACGAAGGAGTGTTTGACTATTGCTCACTGCTCTACGCAGCAGACTCCACAGACCCGGTGGCAAAGCAGCTTCACGATGCCGCCCAGACCGCAGCGATGCGTCTGATGCAACAGACTGCATTTGTGGAGCTCGAGATTGGGCAGCTCCTGAAGCAGAATCCCGAGATAGTCAACGACCCCGTGCTGAGCGAGTACAAGCACTTTCTGGAGAAGATTGTTCGGCGTATTCCTCATATGCTGTCCGAGCGCGAGGAGCAGCTCATAATCACCAAGGACAAGAACGGCATTGACGCTTGGTCGCAGCTTCAGGGTGACTGGCTCTCGACGCGGACCTTCGAGATTGAGATAGAGGGCGAGAGGAAGGTGATGCCCTATGGTGAGATCATAGGTCTTTACCAGCATCCTGACAGAGAGGTCCGAAAGAGGGCCAACCAAGTCGTCTACTCCGGACTGGGGAAGGACGACATCATCTGGGCGAGCGCTCTCCGTGCAGTCTGCTCAGACCATGTGCAGATGTGCGAGTGGCGCAAGTACTCCTCCCCGATGGAGTCGTCACTGATTGCCAATGATGTCGATCAGGAGACCATTGACGCTCTGATGCGCACTGTGGAGAAGAACGTTGAACTGTATCGCGACTACTTGCGACTGAAGGCCAAACTGATGGGACTGCCCAAGCTTGGCAACTGGGACATTGTCGCGCCGCTTCCCACAGCTCCGAATATGGAGTACTCCTGGGAGGAGGCCAAGAATGAGGTCGTGGAGGCGTACCGCGGCTTCGACCACGAGGTGGGCACGTGGATTCATGATATGTTCGACAGGCGACGAATCGATGGTGAGGTGCGAGCGGGCAAGCGTTCGGGGGCATTCTGTTCCTCGTGGCTTGCTGGCAAGGCGGCCTTCATCCTGCTGAGCTTCAATGGCAAGCTCGGGGATGTCTACACACTGGCCCACGAGAATGGCCACGCCATGCACGATCATCTGATGCTTCGCAACCAGAAGCCCTCAAACGTAGAGGTTGGAGCCTGCATTGCAGAGTGCGGCTCGATATTCGGCGAACTGCTTCTCACCGAACGCCTGCTATCAAAGGCCAAGACGAAGGAGGAGACGCAGGCTGTGCTGGCCAACGTTCTCGACGAGTTCGGGATGGCAGCCTTTCAGGTCTCTGCGCGTGTCTTCTTTGAGAAGAGTCTCTATGAGGCCATCCAGCGTGGGGAGTTCCTCGACGGCGAGACTGTGGCACGCCTCTGGTGTGAGGCGCGCGACAAGATCTATGGCGACGTCGTTGAGTGGCTGCCCGAGATGAAGTGGGAGTGGACAATGAAGCCGCACTATTACATCCCTCGGTTCCGATTCTATAACTATCCATACGTCTTTGCTCAGCTCTTTGTCTTTGCTCTGTACAGACTCTACAAGGAGCAGGGCAGGGAGTTTGTCCCCAAGTTCAAGGCTCTTCTCGCAGCCGGGTCAAGGAAGTCGCCCCGTGAACTCGCTGCGGAGATAGGCTTTGACATCGGAACAGAGGACTTCTGGCAAAAGGGGATGGACCAGGCGCGGGAGTTCGTGGAGATGCTTCGCGCCACGCTCGAATGATGCAGTGAGATCTGCTTATGCTGGCGGCTGTCTGCCGCCAGTCCACGCCCGACCGTGCTCAGTCCCGCTTTGGCCGAGGTTGGATTCGATTCTCCCCTACTGTCAGAGGAAGGGAGGCAGAAGGAGGACCACCCCGGGAGTGGTCCTCTCACTCTGATTCACTGTTCTGCGACCCAGTCGTCCGGCGGGATGGGGGGAATGTCAGATGGAGCTGTCTCGCCCTTCTTGGGCTGCGGCACCCATTTGAGTAGGAGAAGTGCAATTGCGAAGAACAGCAGAATCGTCAGCATAGCCGTCCGATGCGCCACGGGAGAGGCTGCGCCGCCCATAGCGACAAGCACCGTTCCGTACACGAGTGGGCCAAGGATGGCTGCAAACTTCCCCGTCAGAGCATAGAAACCGTACATCTCCGCCTTTTTCTCTTCAGGGATGAACTGGCCGTACATACTCCTGGCCGTACTCTGCGAGGAGCCCATTCCGACACCTGCGATCATCCCGACAATCCACCAGACTAGTACGTCCGTGCCGAAGTAGGCCATGAGCAGAGCGATGACCCAGATGAACAGCGTGATTATCAGTGTCTTTCTGGTCCCAATCTTGTCTGCTATCCTACCGAAGATGAAGGCACCGGGTATCGCGGCGAACTGTGTGACGACGAAGAAGAGAAGGATGTCAGTGTCGCTGAAGGCATACACCTTCTCCGCGAACAGCGAGGCATAGTATATGACGGTCGTGATCGCATCGCTGAAGAGGAAGTATGCCACGAGGAAAAGGGGGAGTCCCTTGTAGAGCTTGAGCTCACTGATCGTCCGACGCACTCTGACGAAGCCGATCTTGTACATGCTTATGCCCTCCTCCTCGGGTCTCCTAGCGGGTGGTCTGTTCTTTAGGAATGCAATACTCGGAATAGCAAAGATGAGGAAGAAGAGTGCACTCAGTAGGTACGGCAGCGTAGGCTGGTCGGTGAAGTGGGTGTAGGAGTAGAGCGCAATCAGAATGGTCAGCATCGCACCCACATATCCCGCTGCAAAGCCGTAGCCACCAATCCGTCCGATGTTCTCGTCTGTGCTGATCTCGGGCAGCCACGCATTGTAGAATGGCAGGGCGCCCTGGAATCCGATGTTCGCTATGATGAAGAGTATCATTGCCCAGACCCACATCTCAATGCCGAGAAATGTGGGTATGTCGGCGCGCAGGAAGTAGAGCAGAGCATTGAACGTGACGCACAGTCCTGTGTAGAATACCAGGAACTTCTTTTTCGCACCGGAGTAGTCCGCAATCGCGCCGAGTATCGGCGAGCTGATCGCGATTATTATCATCGTGATTGAGCCAGCAAAACCCCACATCGCATCAGCGAGGTTCGCGTTTCCCGTCGCGCTCTGAACGAGTCGAGAGAAGAACCGGGGAAAGAGCGTGGTCACAATCAGTACCGTGAAGCTGGTGTTGGCAAAGTCGTAGAGATACCAGCCAAGCCGCTCCTTTCGGTCAGTGGGAATCGTCTGCACAGTCTCTTGCTCCATGACCGTTGTCCACCTTCAGTCTTGTGAGAATGCTGAGGAATCGGGCACGTCACGCGGTCTATTTATCAGTTGCTGGTTCTCCCTCACACGAGTTGGGGACATCACTGACGTAGCCTGAGCGCCTTTGTGTGTCTGGACACGGTCACAGATGGCCGACTCGCTCGCGTCTGGCAACGGCCCGGCTTATGGGGTCACTGCGACCTGAGGAGTTCATCTATGGAGAGATTGAACTTAGGTCCGATCTCTCGGACAAAGGTCAGAGCGCCGAGGACCACAGCAGTGAGTTCCGAGTGGAAGTTCTCAAGGTTGGAGCTCCTGGGGATATCGTTCTCGGAGTACATCACACCGCTCTCATCTAGGCTGAAGGTCACATCGTCAAGTTCGTAGTTGCGGAGTAGCATCTCTCTCAAGACGCCGAAGCGACTCTCCTCGGGGATCATCGAGAGGTCTCCGAGCCTGACTCGGACCTTTATCCACTCGGGTTTTGTGGACTCGATGATCACGGGGAGTCTGTGACCCTCCACGTCGTATATCGTGGAGTAGAGATCTCTGTCCTCATCGTAGTCGTATGGCATTCGCATCAGTTCAAGCCAGGTCCTAATCTGTTCACTCTCGAGTGTCATTGTCTACACCAGTCGGGCTGCGGATGGCTGCGCATCCACTAATCAATGTTGATGGGACGTGTCCCCACCATAGTCAGACCTGGGCCTTCTCGCGAATCCACTGCAGTATGGCCCTATTGACATCGGCCGGACGCTCGAACATCACGCTGTGGCCAGCCCCCTCAATGACCACCAGCTTGCTGTCAGGGATCTCACGCTCCAGATAGTCCGCGTACTTGACGGGTGTCAGCACATCCTCGGAGCCGACAATGATGAGAGTGGGGACGGCAATCTTGCCCACTTCCGGCATGATGTCAAACGTGTTGCACGCCTCAAAGTCACGCTGTATGACTCTGACGGGACACTTCCGCACTTCGGCCTTCGTGGCCTCAATAAGTTCCTCTGATGCTCCCTCTGCGAACATATACTGCCCCACGGCCTCGACATAGCCATCGAAGTCGTTGTCAAGAAGGTCGAAGATGAACTGGGCCACGCGGAGCCTTGCGCCTGTGCCGATGAGGACCAGTCCAGCCAGTCTCTCTGGGTGCCTGAGAGCGTAGAGTTGCGCCAGTGCGCCACCCATCGAGTGACCGCCGAGAACCACAGGCGGCTCGCTGTCTCTGACCAGCCAGTCGATCTCCTCAAGGTATGATCCAAAGACATCCTCTGGAGACCTATCAGGAGAGCGGCCGTGACCATTGAGGTCGATGGCTCGCACCCACAGATCCGATGAGAGCCCCCTGATCTGCATAAACCATGTGGCGGAGGAACCTCCGGCACCGTGGACGAGGACCAGCGTGGGATGATTGCCCTTGCCCGACTCTTCGTAGTGTATTCTCATTGCCTGCCGAGCCGTCGTGCTCGCCGTGCCTTTTCTCGCTTTCGGAGGATATCCCGAGATTGGATGACAGTCTGTGCAGACATGAGTTAGGCTTAAATCGCTTCGTACTGCCTCCCCTCACACCTTGAAGGCCATCCATAACCGTACCTCACTCCTACTATGCGTGGCGGGTGGAGCCCTTCTCGTCGCGTCTGGAGCAATGGGCCCGATGAGAGTCGCCCGAAGTCTGGCAGATAGTCTGAATCAACTCTTCGGCCCCGAGTCGGTTATGAGCTTCGAGATACTGCTGGGCATTCTGACGGTACTGATGATTCTTGCTGGAATCGGCGTCATTGTGGGTGGCGCTGTGATGACCACTCGGAGAGTCGAGGCGGGACGCATCATCGTTGTCGTTTCGGTGGCGATGGGAGTCCTTGGCTTGGTGATCTGCCTCTTTCAGGCTGCTGTCACTGGCGAGCTGGCTCTGGACTGGGGTCTTCAGCTTGTCCAGTCACTCGGCTGGCTGGGAGCCATATTCGCTTTGATTGCCCGCATCATTGCGGAGCAGATGCCTCTCACGGCCCAGTAGGGGATGATGTCGCTGGAACCACGGCGGATGAGCGCCCTTCTGAGAGCGGCACTGCTGCTGCTGTGGCTCGTGGCTTGGATACTGTACTGGCTCTCCGGAAGGAACACGGTCGTGGGACTGGCGCTCCTCGGGCTGGCTGCCCTGGCAAGCGTGGTGATCATAATCGTCAGCTGGTTCATCTGGGGCAGATACAGTTCAGAGCTTGCTGACATGGGTATTGCTGCACCGTAGAGGTCCCCACTGCGTGACAGTTCTCAGCATCAGAGATCCGTCACACGTCGAACACGGAGACCGATGACTCTAGGTTCTTGGCCGCCTGGATGCACTCTCTCAGGATGCCAACCTTGTCCTCCGTCATCGGCGCAAAGCACGCGACGAACCAGATTCCCTTCCCGGTGCCCACTATTAGGCTGACTGCACCATCGGGATTGATGGCCACGAATCCGTCCCTCTCTCTCAGAGCCGTGAGGAACTCGATCATCTTCACCGTGAATGTCTGCTGGCCCGTGTTCCACGCGTGGAGTATTGTCGCAATGTCTTGTTCCTCAAGATGCATGTTCTCCGTAGTATAGACTATTCTGCCCTCATAGTCGAATACACAGGCGCCGATGATCTCCGTGTAGTTGGACATGGCAATGTCTATGGCTCTCTTGATTCGCATGACCATCTCTCTGTCCCCGCATCTACACTGTCGCGGGCCATTGAAATACATATCCTGCTTGTATCGGCGCCGCCGCAGGTGTGATAGACCCTGACCGGTACCAGGTACCCAGCTATGCACCCCTCCTCATTCACCTTGTCGCTCGTTGACCATTATCTGACCTTTGCGAGGGCCGTTGCTAGGAGGACCAGCCTACTGTGCAGCTCATCGTTGTTCACGGTGGCACAGAGTCGTCGGTTGCTCACGTGAAGGCCGTGCCGGAGCGCTATCTGCTCAAGATTCGAGGTCCTCACGGGACCCGAGCGTACGGTGTACACGAACCAGTCGTCGGTCCCGGGTTCCCTCATCCGGCACGTGATATCAACATATCGGTTGTTCTCCTCGTCTAGGACGACACGGAACCTGCGACCAATCCTCTTCTGGATCTTGACACCAGAGCCGAATATGCCCCTGAGAACTCCCATTGTGTATATTGTGGCTGGCGTGGGAAGGAATGCCCACGTCCAGAAGGCATAGAAGAAGAGCATCACGGAGACGGCGAGGATGAATCCAGCTGTGTTGAAGGAATACACGACCTCAAAGCCCGCGACCCAGCCCTCAGGCACATTGACTGGAATCTCTCCAGGAATCTCCGTCAGCGGTGTTCTGTAGAACACGTAGGTCGTGATGGCAAAGGCTATCATTATGGCACCGATGGCGATTCGCTGGCGTTCTGTATACAACGCCCGCGCGCGTCTGAGCAGCATATCCATATCAGGTACCCTCCAGGGCCTTGAGATACACCTCGGTCGCCTCACTCCCAAAGTCCCTGCACATCTCTATCAACACCTTGAGCAACGGGTGCTCGGGGTTGATACGAATCGCGTACAGTTTCGGGGTGAGTTGGTCGATCAGTATCATCCTGTCCTGTTCCAAGTGCGAGAGGACTCCGCGGTAGAGGCTACGCGACTTCCCGCTATAGCCAATCAGCCGGCTCAGCTGAACGCCGCTCACGCTGCGCGGGTATATATGAGCCAAGGCCAGCAGAATTGCCCTCTTTGTGTCGTTGAGCGAGGACATCAGCTGGATCAGTTCATATGCCGCGCGACGTGGGTCCTCGTTCATTAGTCCGACCAACCGAGTATCTAGATTGTTGTGTTCTTGACCGCACATAGGGTCATCCCCCAAATGGCGGAAGGCTGTCCAAGAACAGGGCCGCCGAACGTATTTCATTCTATCGTATCGGTCAAACGATTCTCCACCTCAGGCAACATAGAGTTAATAGCATTTGTTGCATAGCATAGAGCCGAGCTAAGGGTAAAAGATCTCATAGGAGGTCATCAAGATTAGCACATTTGGAAGTAAGTACTTCGGTTGGCTCATATCGTTGGCCATAGTCTTGGCGCTCGGCTGGGTCCTGTTTCCACCAGGCTATGAGGCACTCATTCAGTGGCTCGCGCCTGAGCTGGGCAACTATGTGCGGCCAACGCTGATCATGGTAAACCTGATGATAGTGGACCCCACAAAGAACCCCGTCATCCTCGCCGCGTGGGGTGCCGCTGGCTTCATTGGCGGTGTCTTTGCCGGGACGAAGAAGGGTGCCTTTGTCGTGGGCCTGGTCACGTGGCTCAGCTGTCTGGGCATCCTTGCCTTTTCTGTCTATCAGATGATGCAGACCGGTTTCTCGACAGGCTCAATGCCACCGATGCCCCCTGGCTCGTCTATTCTCGACATCCTGTCCATACCGCTGGTCCAGTCGATGATATCGCAGCTACTCCCTATGCTGTTGTCATCGGCATCGTCGGGTGGTAGTTTCGACCCGACGAGTCTGATAATGAGCCTGGCGATCTACGTCATCGTCCCGCTGGTGACGGTCATTGTGGCTGGAATGGTCGGGGCTACTATCCGTCCGAAGGAGGAATGATATGATGAAAATCGCTACAAAGCACGCATTGGCACTATCGTTGCTGGTGTTTCTAATGGTGGTCCCTGCTGCTGTTGCAGCGGGAGGCCAGTCAGATGTGGGTATTCGCGCCACCGGTGAGATGGATGAACTCGTTGGAACGATTCTCACAGAGGGGGCGGATGCCCTGTTTGCGAACATTGACGAGGCCGGGCAGCCGCTCGTGATATATGGACGGGCTGGCGTGCCGACATCCGTCATCGACTTCAGTGACCCTGCATTCGACAACTGCATTGCTTTTGGTGTTGTCTCCGCAAGGGGCGAGATTGTGAAGATCCTCGCGGAGCAGCTGGGAGCGGCCAGTCAAGGAGGAGGAATGCTTGCTCCTGTCCCCGACTCTCTCGTCGCTCAGCAGTTCGGTGGTGATCAGGGATTCTCTGAAGGGCCGGACCTGTCTTTCCTGCTCGGAGACGAGTTCAGTATCCTTGCGGCACTCTATCTGAATGTTGACTCTGCGACAGCGCAGCAGAGGATGAGTGCGTTGATGTCTCAGATGACATCTGTGTTCAACTACCAGTTTGCCTACATCTACTCCATTCGCATCGATCAGAGCACGATACCGCCCGATGCCAACATCACTCTTCCGTTTGACTCCCTTGATGTCTTCCTCTATCAAGTACTGAATCCGTTCTCTGAGACAGCACAGTCGATACTCGACGTCCTGGGTCAAGATGGATTGGGCTCGTCGGTGGATGTCAGCAAGTTCAGTGAGGCAAGGTCTGCTGCCGCAGGCTTTCTTGCCGTACCGGACTTGGCCTACCTTGTGGACTTCGTCAACAGCACCTTTGGGGGCATGGCAGCCAATGGCGGTTTCACGACGGCCTCTGCTCCGGACACGGCCTCGCTGTTGATGCAGCAGTTGCCTCCCTTGGAGGGACCCGTGGCAATAGGGGCGATTGGCTACTATGACGACCAGGTACTGTCCTCGTCGGACACGAGCGTCGGTATGGCAAGCCTCATCGGCGCAACAGGCTCCCTGACAGCGCGTCCGGAAGGGCTCAGCGTAGTGATGATGCATGTCCCGGAGTCGGTCAATATTTCCTCGGTCCTCCCACAAGAGGAGAACTACACGTACTTCGACAACACGACCAACATTGTCGTCTGGAACGCCACGCACTATGGTTCGGTACCTGACTACAAGATCTACTTCGGCAGCACGGAGTTTCCGCCACTCATCACAATCGAGCGGACGTTCTCGCCAGAGACAACTACTCCGGGCGGCGAAGTGCAGGTCACTGTGACAGTGACGAATGATGGCGACCAGCCGGTGACGGATGTAGCAGTGAGCGACTGGGGCATCCAGGACACCTACGACACGATAACGGTCACAGGCACGAGGAACGCCACTGCGGCAACACTGAACCCTGGCGAATCGGTGTCCTACACATACACCGTCCACTTCGTCAACGAGGGGACGTATGCCTTCCCGCCCGTTGTCCTGCAATACGAATATGCCGGAAGGGCGTATAGCAAGCACATCCCTGAGGAGGGCTATACGGTGACCAACCCACCAGCGAATGTCCTCTCTCAGGCGATCTCTGACGGTATGCCCTACACTGGCGCTGCGGTCGGTCTTGTCGCACTTGGTGCGATTGTCCAGATTGCAAAGTTTGCAGGTCGCCGAGACTGAGCGTCAGATCCGAGTGAGGGACCCATCCGGTCTTGGACTGGTTGGGCTCCCCTGCTCGCCTTTCTTTTTTCCTCGTGCTCCAGCAACTATATCAGGGTCCACCTGTAGCCCTTCTTCTTGATTGACATGCCGCTGCGAGACGAACTCTCAGGTTTTCTCAAGTTGCCCACAAGGTTCTTCGGTATTCCCGAGCCGCAGGAGGGCGACCCCGATGTGGCAGTCCTTGGAGTCCCGTACGACCTCACCTCCAGCTATGCTCCGGGATGCCGGTTCGGACCTGACGCACTGAGGCGTGCAACGACATCTGAGAGATCTCACAGTCAGGCAGTATACGTCGACTGCGGAATGTCAGACGGTCGTCAGCCGATGTTGTCAGAGTGCATCACGCTGGAGGACCTCGGCGATCTTGAGATAGACCTGCGACCGCCCCAGGCTGCGCTCATCGACATCTCGGATGCGATGTATCGACTGGCCCCGCACGGAACGGGGTACCTGCTGGTGGGCGGTGACCACTTTGTGACATACCCGGCTCTCCGAGGCCTACGCAGAGGGCATCCCGCTGAGTACGGTCTGGTATGGTTTGACGCCCATGCCGACTTCTACCCGGACTACGGTGGCGTCAAGCTGTCACATGCGACCACCCTGCGCCGAATTATCGAGGACGGTCTGATTGACCCGCATAACATAGTCGCGGTGGACCTTCGTGCTGCCCTCCGAGAGCAGGCTATGGAGCTGGAGAGACTTGGTGCGCAGATCGTGTCTGATCAGGTTGGACTTGAGGAGGCTCTCGGGTCGCTGGTAACACGCATCGATGCGCTCTACGTCACGGTCGACCTCGATGTGCTGAGTCCCGAGCTCGTGCCAGGTGTGTCCCATCCCGAGGGCGGAGGGCCATCGCTTGAGTCGCTGTTCAGGATGTTGCACAGCTGCTTCCGGACAGGGATGGTCCGGGCCACTGATATTGTTGAGCTGAATCCTCTCCTCGATGGATCCGGGCTGACAAGGATAACCGCAAGGGACGTCGTCCGTTCGATTCTATCCGGATTCGCATTACAGAAGGCCTTTAAGGAGAGGCAACAGTCCGCGTAGTGCTGGCGTTCTCTGGCGCCAGTCTCGCCCTGCCGAGACACGACTACGGTGTGGATTCAAGATGGCAGACTACGACGTCATAGTTGCCGGCGCAGGCTCGGCCGGAGCAATAGCGGCCTATACGCTTGCGAAGAGGGGCCATCAGGTACTGCTCATCGACAGAAAGACGAGAGAGATGATCGGCCACAAGACGTGTGGCGATGCCCTTGGAGCGCATCACATCCGGTATCTGAAAGAGCTGATTGGACTCCCCGATATTCCTTCGAGCATCGTCGAGCACCCTGTCAATGGCATAGATCTGATAGCGCCTGACCTTGAGCACAGGCTCACACTTGCGGGGCCGACCACCGACGGGTACTCGTTCAACCGTCACAAGTTCGGTCAGTGGTTGCTTGGACTTGCTGAGGAGGCCGGTGCGGACGTCATGGCCTCGACCAGGGCCAAACGTCTTCTGTTCGACGATCACAGGGTGTCTGGCGTGCGTGTACGTGCCGATGACAGCGAGACTGACCGGGACCTCACAGCGCGTATTGTCGTTGATGCGACTGGTGCTCCTGGCGTGCTGCGTCGCCAGCTGCCGGATGGCACAATGGTGGAGCGTACGGTTGCCAAGGAGGACCAGATGGTTGCCTGGCGTGAAGTGTACCATACGCCCGACTATACGTTTGAGACACCTGACCTCCTTGAGATCTATTGGAACCAAGAATGGACCAAAGGCGGCTACACGTGGGTCTTTCCACAGGGTCCGCACCGCGTCAATGTCGGGCTTGGCTATATGATGCTGCCCGGCCATCGGCCGCCGCAGAGGGTGTACGATGAGTTTGTGCGACCCAACTGGGACTTTATGAGAACGCGGTTGGAGACGATTGACGCCAGCGGTGGTATTGCGCCCGTTCGTCGCCCCCTTGATACGATGGTGGAACACAACTTCATGCTTGTGGGTGATGCGGCCTGTCAGGTCAATCCTGTACACGGCGGAGGTATAGGTTCCTCGATGAGAGGCGGCGCTCATGCCGGCATTGTGGCCTCTGAGGCGCTTGAGGAGGGAGACACATCACTGGAAAGGCTGTGGCCCTACAACATCCGCTATATGGAGTCGTACGGTGTCAAGCAGGCCTCGCTTGACATCTTCCGCTGGTTCTTGCTCAATGTGACAAACGATGACATCAACTTCGCTTTTGAGAAGGGCATCGTGAAGGGGTCCGACCTCCTTGAGGTCAGTATGACGGGCAAGCTTGTGCTGGGTGCTGGAGAGAAGTTCCGCCGACTGGTCTCGGGCATCGGCAAGGTTCCTCTGTTGATGCGCGTCAATCGGGTTGCCAAACTGATGGAACAAATAAAGGTGCTCTATGAGGAGTATCCGACATCGCCGGAGGGACTGCCTGCTTGGAGAGAGCGTCTTGGGCCGATCTATGAGGCCGCAAAGAACGCCTGATTGATATCTCTCATTAGACGCGAGAAGTCTCTCGCACAGGGTGATGCCAATGACGCAGGTCGAACGCGTCCGTGTTTCTCTGGGCACTGCGATGCAGTTCGGCCTGCTCGATGGCGACCCGGGAGCGCATTACACGACAGCATTCTTGATGACCTACAGGTCCGGTCGATGCGCAGCCAACTGTGCCTTCTGTCCCCAGGCCCGAGAGAGTCATTCCTCCTCCGACCGTCTGTCTAGAATTGCTTGGCCAGACTTTGAGTTTGCACGTGTGCTTGACGCCACGGCGCAGCGCGGGCATCTGTTCGAGAGACTGTGCATCCAGTGCATCCTCTATCCCGGTCTTGTGGACGACATTGAGAGAATGGTCTTATCATTGAGGAATGTGACGCAGATGCCTATCTCTGTTGCCTCAGGACCTCTCTCTGAGGAGGAGCTGTCACGTCTCCGGAGTGCTGGTGTCAACGACATTGGGATAGCGATGGATGCCTCAACGCCCGAGATCTTCGACCGCGTCAAGGGCTCGGGACGCAGGACACGGTTTAGATGGGATTCCCACGTGGAAGCCATCAGACGGGCTCTCAGGGTGTTTGGCCGTGGCCACGTGACGACTCACCTGATTGTGGGGCTGGGAGAAACTGAGGCAGAGGCTCTGGACTTTCTCAAGATGATGCACAGTCTTGGTGTCACCGTGGGTCTCTTTGCACTGACCAGCGTCCGCGGAACGGCAATGGAGGACGCGTTGCCCCCGCCGCTCTCCGTGTACCGGCGTATTCAGGCAGCGAGGTATCTTCTGTTCGAGGCTGGCCTCAATCAGTCGCTCATCAGGGTCGACGAAGAGGGCAGAATCACGGTCAAGTTAGATTCGAAGAGCATAAGAGGAAGGCTCTCCACAGGTATTGCGTTTATGACCTCAGGCTGCAAGGGCTGCAACAGGCCGTATTACAACGAGCGGCCCCGAGGTCCGATGTACAACTTTCACAGGCCGCTGACGAGAGAGGAGGCCAAGCAGGCACTACACGATACGGAGCTGATATGAAGAATGGAGGAGTTGCGTTTCCTTGACCTTGAGACACACTCTGCAGCGATAAACATGGCCATAGACGAGGCGATAATGCGGTCGCTGCGTGACGGTGCGGCAGTTCCCACCTTCAGGATATACAGATGGCAGCCCTCCGCTGTTTCCATCGGTGTCTTTCAAAGCATGCGCGAGGAGGTCAATCTCGACTACTGCAAGACCTTTGGTATTGATGTCGTCAGGCGGATAACTGGTGGCGGTGCTGTCTATCACGACTATGATGGCGAGATCACCTACAGCGTCATCCTCCCTCAGGGTCATCGTCTGGCCCCTGCGGACATTCTCGAGTCCTATAAGTTGCTCTGCAAGGGCATAATTCTTGCACTCCGTCATCTCGGTATCAAGGCCGAGTTCCGCCCGGTCAACGACATCGTGACGGGTGGAAAGAAGATCTCGGGCAACGCCCAGACACGCAGGTTCTCGTGTCTGCTCCAGCACGGTACTACGCTTCTTGGCCTCGATGTCCGGAAGATGTTCTCCGTCCTTCGGGTGCCGCAGGAGAAGATCTCCGACAAGATGATAGATGATGTCAAGCAGCGGGTGACCTCCATCCGGGACGTTCTCGGCGAGATGGTGGGGATGACGGAACTCCGTGATGCCATAGTCGCTGGGTTCTCCGAGGCACTCAAAGTCGAGCTTGTCCCCGGAGCTCTATCCCGGACAGAGTGGGAGATGGCCAACACACTGGCGCGGGAGAAGTACTCGAGTGATGAATGGAACTTCAAGAGGTGAGGACGTGTATAGGTCGGTCTACAAGGTACCGGGCGGCAAGCTGTTGAAGGTACAGTTCGACGTTGCTGAAGGCCGTCTTACAAGTGTTCGTTTCACGGGCGACTTCTTTCTTCATCCGGAGGAGGCGCTGGAGGAGATTGAGTCGAGGCTTGTGGGCGTGGAGCCGGAGCCTGACCGCATCCGTTCAGTCGTTGAAGACGTGTTCAGAGAACGTAATGTCACTGCCGTTGGCTGCGGTCCTGCCGACTTTGCGGAGGTCATAATTGACGCTCTGCAGCGGGGCCCGGCGGAGTCGGTCTGAGGGCCGACCTTCTCCCTGCCGCGCTGAGGTGAGGCTGTCGGTCCTGTGCCTCGCCCAATGGCGGTTAACATCGGACATTCTTGTCTCGCAGCAGACCAAATCCTTCCTTACATGAGCTAATCCGACAGGTATCGAATCGCCATGGCGTTTACCTGGGACCTAACAGGTCGTGTTTCCGCAGGCCAAAGCTTATTCTGGCCAACGGTTTGGGTAGAATTGACTGCTATGACCGATGCCAGATTCTACAATGACAAGATATACGTCCCCCGAAGTGTTCGCGAGAAACTTGGGCTAAGGAATGGCGACATAGTCCGATTTCAGACAACCAGCGAGGGCGAAGTGCGGCTTGTTATTCTGAGGAATAGTGAGGCGACACAACGGCTTCTCAAGCTGCTGGAGCACCCTCCAGACTTGGGAGCAATCAGGGGCGGACTGAGTTGGGCTGAGATCTATGAAAACGTTGCTTGACACAAATCTGCTAGTTCACGCATTCAACGCATCGTCTCCACATCACGCGCGGGCCAAGAGAGTACTGCACGATGCTCTGGAGTCACGCATTGACGCATATGTCACCCCTCAAATCCTCTATGAGTTCTTTGCTGTTGTCACGGACTCACGCAGAGTGGAATGCCCTCTCTCCACTGAGGACGCAACCAAGATATGTACGGACCTCTGGGTTTCCCCTGCCATCACGATTCTCGAACCCCAGTCCGCGATATCCCTGGATGTGTTTGAACTGGCCAATTCCCACGGATTGCGGGGGGCCGAGATACTTGACTGTGTCATAGCGGCGACAGCGCGGGCGTGTGGCATATCTCGTATCATTACCCAGAATGTCAAAGACTTTGCGAAGTTCGACTTCCTCGGTGTCGTGAATCCCTTTCACGACTGGGCCACCCTCCGGTAGGCGCAGCAAGGTTGTTTCCTGAAGGCCGACAACAGTCTATCTGAACTAGCCAAGGGATCTGATCTCATCTGCTGCTCTCTCTGGCGACGCCTAAGCGGGCCTTCCAAGGACTGGTTTCTCTTCTCAGAGGCAGTACCCGAAACGGCAGGTACTCGTCCAGTCGTAGATAGAAAGATATACGCAGACGCACATCTGCTGAGCGAGCTCTGCCTCTGTTTCCGGAGGAGTCGAGATCAAAGGACGGTGCACTGAAGAATGGCTCTTAACGCCTATTTCACGATAGTTCTGCTGGCGATAGTCTTGTTTTTCATCGTGTGGGGTCTCGGGTGGCTCCTGGAGAGAATCTCGCGGGCTGCTCTAAAGACGACGCGCGAGATAGGCTCAAGGGGATGGAAACTTCTTGTGGGTCCCGGAGTTGCCCTTCACGAGTCCTCGCACGCGCTCGGCTGCATCTTCACGGGAACGAAGATCGTCGAGTTCAAGCCGCTGGCGGTACAAGAGACCGAAGACGGAATTGTTCTTGGGTACGTGTCTCATCAGAGGCCATCGAGTCCGCTGAAGGGTGCCGTCATAGGTCTGGCGCCCGTGGCAGTCTCGCTGGTTCTGTTGGTGTTCTTCGCACTAGGAGCGACGTACCTTGTTCCCAGTAGTCCGGGCATTGGCGGCAGAGCGCTGGAGCTATTGACTGATCTCATCGGGTTGAAGAATAACCCTGCGCTGCTCGCCGACCCACTGTACCCGGCCGTGAGGATATTCGAGTTTGTCTACCTCTTCCTGTACACCTTTGGTGCCCTCACGGTGATCAATCCGCTGTTCTGGATAGTGGCCTTCTTGGCGATGACGATAATGTTCAGCAACTCTCCCTCGGACGTTGACATTGAGAATGCATGGGCCGGACTGAAGATCATCCTCATCTTCGATCTGATATGGCTGGTCATTGCGTTCTTCTATCCCCTAGCAGGATGGGCCCTCTACGGGCTGTTCGAGCTGCTGGCCGTGTTGTGGGCGCTGTCGCTGGGTTTTGCTGCCGTGGGCATTGGTTTCTTCATTCTGCTTGCAGGTCTGTCCAGAATCCGCTATCCCTACAACATTGTACCCATCGTGGTCTGCATAGCGACTGGCATCGCGCTGATGTACGCTGGCATCGGTACGCCCACATTTCAGACGGTCGCGTCAATCGGTGCTCTCGTCGGAATGATACTCCTCCTGCTGGCTGTCAGGGGATCCCCCGAGCGGACAATCTGAGGCGGCTGAAGAAGAAGCGTGAACTCGCCGGGCCGCCTCGTCCTCCCCGGCCAACGTTCTCTCACAGGCTCTGCTCATATAGTATGAAATACCTGTTCTCGTACTCCTTGTCGACGTAGCCTAGGTATTTGGACCACTCCTTGGCTCTCTTGCCAAGAAACACGGCGATCCTGTGGATGCCCCTCTGGGCACTCTCCTCAACCACCCGTGCCATCACGTCGACGAATGCTGTTCTGTCGATTGCGTACACGGTGTACGCAGCACGTCGCTGCTCTCCTCGCCCCACAACCCTGTAGAAATAGACAGCCTCTGGTGTGCCGTCCTCGCCAATCACCGCCCTGAACTCTGTCCTCTCTCCAAGCCTCTTCAACCCATCGACGCTCTTGTCCTCGAACATCCACGCAAGAGGGACCCTCTCTGTGTCAAGCAGGTCAGGATACTGGGTGCTGTAGTGGTACAGGCGCTCAGGAGAGATCGTCAGTGGCAGAATGTTCGGGCTCGGCGTAGGATGCGGCGGGTACGGGTGCTCGATCTTCAGATATCCCACCCGCGTGGCGATAGCGAAGCCTGTCTTCTCTGCCACACGCTGTGAGGCAACGTTCCTACTTCCTGTGGCGTATCTCAGGAGACGCAGGCCGCTGCGTCGGGCCTCACTCACAACGTGCTTGACGATCTGAGTGGCCAGTCCTTGCCCCTCATGTCTGGTACTGACTCGAAGTCCCTCGACCCAGGCGATGCCGGTCCCCGGGATGGACTCAAGCGCGCAGATTGCCACGATGTCCTCTCCCTCGTCTATGCCATAGACGTGAGCGGTGGGGCTTCTGATCCAGAGTGGGAACTGATCTGGAACATAGTCATTGCCCTCCCAGATATCGGCGCAGAGTCTTCTCACTCTGCCGCGATCCTCGATGGTCAGTTCTCGTGGAGTGGCTGTCATCTCAACGGCTGACGTACACCCTGCAATAAGAACCGATTGTTCTGTGCCATCATCTCTGGCGACGGGCTCTCGGGGCGCGGTCTATCACGTCCGTACTCATTCGTGTGTCCCCAACCCTATTCTTGCTCCGATCCGTCTGTTGATGGCGACCTCCCCGATGTCCGCACAATATGATGCTATCCTCTCAAGGTGCATTAGCAATAGGACCATTCTCGGTGACTTCTCTCTTCTTGACGAGCCCATCTTCTCAAGCCTCTTCGCAAGGCTCTCAGCGCTCTCCAGCACTGCGATTGCTTTGTTGTCGCTGGTGGAGAGTGACTGCTCTCCACCATCTCCGATGTCGAAGAACGTCCTCGTTGTGTTCTCGTAGACCTCAGTCAACGACTTTGCTACGCGGGCCACTGATGGCCGGACCGTCTTCATAGCCCTCAGCTCTGAGGCGGCACCGCAGACGTGATCGGCAATTCGCTCGACGTACTTGGCTGCCAGGCTGAAGTTGAGGCAGTCGGACGGGGAGATTGCTATTCTCTTGGCGTAGCTCAGGTCTTGAAGGGCGAGATGGCAGAGTCGCTCGACGAAGTACCTGTGACGGTCCACGTCTTCGTCCCGCGCGATGATCTTTGACGCAATGCTGACCTCACCCGTGACCATCGCATTGACCAACCCGTTGAGCATGTACTTTGCTGTTGCGAACTGACGCTTGAGGATGGGCTTGACCATTTGTTTCTCGCTTGTGTCGCTCACCACGATACTGGCACTGTGTTCGTCGAGAATCTCAAACCCGGGCAGCCTCCTTATCCATCCGCTGATCTTCTCTCTCACGCCTATCGCGATTGGCTCCGGGAAGACGATGTTGACAGAGTCGGCCCCTATCACGTACGCGCCAGTCAGCAGGTTCTCAATGCGCGACGGATTGACATCCGGCGACGATATTGTGAGTCCCCCTCCCTCGGTCTCGCGGACAGATGCTGGAAAGAGCATCAGCGCACCATCAGGGCCCTGTTCCATTCTGATCTCAGCGTTCTTGCTGAGCCTGTTTCTTCTGACCCACTCCCGCGGTAGGTACACATAGTAGGAGTTTCTCACGAGGTGAAGTCGCCTTGTCACTGTCATCGGCGTATCTCCTCTTGGCGATTGTACTCGACTCGTCTCGGCCCGCACGCAGCAACGGGACGCTCCCTCCTGTCATCCGCCCCCTTTTCCCTTTTCCTATCCGTGGTGCAGTCCCCGCCACATGCCCGTACCAGCCGGCAGGTACGTGCTAGTGCACTCGCCGTACCATCCCCTCACCCGCCCTCCTCTGTGGCGTGGGCGTCCAAGTCGGCAACCAAGGCACGGGGCGCTGAAGCCTGACGCGCTCCCCGCTCGTACCGGTGCGCGTCTAGTACGTCTAGTACAAGCATGCCTTGGCAGTGAAGTGGATGCAGAGAGTTTAATACCTGCCTTTCCGGGGTCTGGACCCCAGAGTAGGGCCGTCTGTCGGTCCCGAGGATGGATAAGAGATGGGACTGAAGACCACTTGCCTGGTGTTCGTTGCTGGGATAGTCCTTGGACTCGTCATAGGGCCTGTTGTGCTGGCGCCATCCTCCGGGGGTACTAGTCACACGATCACTACAGCAGGCTCGACGACGGTGTTTCCGCTCTCGCAGGAGTGGGCGACGCACTTTCATGATGACCATCCGACGTTTACCGTCAGTCCCAACACCGGAGGTTCGGGACTTGGGCAGAGCCAGGTGGCGGCTGGTCTGGTCGATATCGGAGCATCGAGCTCGTATCCCGAGCCTGCCTACTGGGAGAATAATCCGCACGTCAAGATACTCCCAGTGTGCGCGGACGGTGTCGCGGTCGTTGCCAATCCGGCTGTGAACGGCACCGTCCTGAGGCTTGACTGCGACATGGTCGTCGCCATGTTCCAGCGCGAGGTCACGACGTGGGAGGAGTTCGAGAGCACCTTTGGCGTGGAGATTCAGCAGACCGGTCCCATCAACGTGTACGTCCGTTCTGACGCCAGTGGGACCACGTCGACCTTTGCGCGCTGGCTGGAGACAGCCGACGAGAACACCAATCCCAACGGTGCTGAGTACGAGTGGACGCTGGGACATCACGAGTCGGTCTCGTGGCCAGAGGGCGTGAACTCCGTCGATGGTAATCCTGGGGTCGCACTTGGTGTGGCCGATGACCAGAACGGGATTGGCTATGTCGGACTGGCATTCATGGAGGGTCTGACGACTGCGCAGTTGTACAACCCGTCAAGCGGGGAGTGGGTGTCTCCCTCGGTTCAGAACGTGCTGAACGCGGTGCCCGAGGAGATGAGTGACCCTGGTGTGGATCTGATGAACGCACCAGCACACGACGCCTACCCCATTGCCCGTTTCCTGTACTATCTTGTCAACAGCGATCACCTGCGCTGGCCAGTACTGGTGTTTCTCGAGTGGGTGCTCGTCCGAGGGCAGGTCTATGTGCCCGATGTCGGGTACGTCCCTATCACGGGCAGTTCGGCTATGACATATGCGCAGCAGGTCGTCAGTTCATTAAGCCCCACGGAGTGATGTGGTTCTGAATGATGGAGCAGGAGACGCGCACTGAGATGGTGAAGAGTTGGTGCTCGCATACGATGGTGTCAGATGTTCTGGGTGCGAACAGACGGTTGCCGCGCTGGGCTGTGTCTCGGGCCCGGCCTGAGTTCGCCCGGAGGCGATGAGATGGTAATGCCCACGATTAGAGAAACTCTTGCAGCGTGGTCGAGACAGATCTCTGAGAGATACGAGAGTCTGTCTATGCGGCTTCGACGTTTGAAGGACCCAGCACATGTCGACCTTGCTGGGCGAATCGGCCTCTTCATCCCAGCGACAACGGCAATCCTCATCATAGTCTTGATTCTGACCTTCCTGTGGTATGAGTCGATGCCAATCCTCACCAGTGATGTGGGTGGCCCGGCCATCTTTCTCGAGCCGACTTGGGACCCCAACAGAGACCTCTTTGGCATCGGCGTCTTCATTGCCGGGTCGCTCGTCTGCACGGGAATTGCTCTCGGAGTCGCACTGCCTGTCGGAATCGGAGCCGCGATCTTCCTCAGCGAGTTCTGTCCGTCACATCTTAGGGACGTCCTTCGAATGATCATCGAGATGATGGCAGCCGTGCCGTCAATCGTCTACGGTCTATGGGCCTACACGGTGATGGTGCCGTGGATTCGCGACTCGGTGTATCCTGCGGTGTCTTCGAATCCTCTGCTCGCGTGGGTGCCGTTCCTTCAGGGCCCGACGAACGGCTACAGCGCTCTGGCTGGGGGCCTCATCCTCGCCATAATGCTGCTTCCGACGGTTGTCAGTGTATCGGATGATGCGCTGAGGTCCGTGCCACGGTCGCTCAGGGAGGCCTCGCTGGCCCTTGGTGCCTCGGAGAGCGAGACAGCCTTGAAGGTCGTACTGAGGGCGGCGTTGCCGGGCGTGGGCGCAGCCATTGTTCTCTCGCTCGGACGCGCGGTCGGTGAGACAATGGCCGTGCTGATGGTGACGGGCAACTCGCTCACGATTCCCTACTCGCTGTTTGACCCGTGCTATGTCATGACCAGCATAATCACGAATCAGCTGGGCTACGCCTTTGTCTTTCCGCTCTGGAGGTCCGCACTGTTCGCTGTCGCTCTGGTATTGATGCTGATGTCAATCTGTTTCACAGCGATAGCCAAGGTGCTGATCTGGAGAGGCACGCGGATAGGAGCAGTGGTCTGAGGTGATGGAGTGAACAGGACGGACGATGAACGGGAGAGAGAAGGGACGCAGGCAGGACGGCTCTGGACTGTTCTGTCAGAGGGCGGGACACGCCTTGTTGCGTTGGGCGGACGGGCACGAAGGCTGACACGCCGTGAGGTGAAGGACATAGTGTTCAAGTTGCTCGTGGCGCTGATGGTGCTGATCGTCGTGACACCTTTCTTCCTCCTTCTTGCGCGGCTGCTCTCTGTGGGCCTTCAGGACCTGGTGGGGTCGGGGCCCGGACAGGGCTGGGAACTGATAGCCACACTGCCTGGTGCTGCGCTCAGAGGCGGAGTACTCAATGCAATCGTCGGGACCACGGTTCTCGTCCTCGTTGCAACGGCAGTCGGAGTCCCCCTGAGCGTGATGGGTGCAGTGTATATCAATGAGTACTCCCGGCCGGGACGGGTTCGCACGGCAATCGAGTTCGGGGCCGACGTCCTCGCCGGGATCCCCTCAATAGTGTTCGGCGCCTTCGGATTCACGTTCCTTGTGGCCTATCTCGGTCTCGGTCTGGGCGCTCTCACTGGTGGGTTGACGCTGGCCTTTATGATGATACCGACAGTGATGCGCACGACTCAGGAGGCGCTGAAGCAGGTGCCGTCTTCGCTGCGAGAGGCCTCTCTGGCTCTCGGTGCCACAAAGTGGGCGACCACTTGGCGGGTCACCGTCCGTGCTGCACTGCCCGGGATAGTGACGGGAATTCTGCTTGCGGTAGGTCGTGTGATGGGCGAGACCGCTCCGCTGATCTTCACGACGGGCAACAATCTCGGGCTTCCGACGGGCCTAGTGGGACCGGAGTCGTGGGTGGCATCGCTACCGTTCACAATCTGGTCGTACATTATGGACCCACGTCCGTATCTTCAGGTGCGTGCACACAGTGCTGCCCTTGTTCTTCTGATGATGGTCCTCATCGTGGACATCTTGGCCAACTACGCATCACGTCGCCTGACAAGGAGGATTGTCTGAGTGTACGAATACAGGATAGAGGTAAAGGACCTAAACACGTGGTTCGGCGAGAAGCATGTGCTGAAGAACATAACGTGCTACTTCGAGGACAACTCTGTGACGGCCATAATGGGTCCCTCTGGCTGCGGAAAGAGCACACTCCTCAGGAGCATAAACCGGCTCAACGATCTCATCCCTGGTTTCCGACTGACCGGGCAGATCTTCTTTGCAGGGAGCAACATCTACGACCCGGACAGAAACGTTTACGAGCTCCGAAAGAGAATAGGAATGGTCTTTCAGAGGCCGAACCCGTTCCCGATGTCCATAAGGGAGAATCTCACCTTCGGTCCTCGTCTGCACGGCATAAAGGATGAGGACGAGCTTGAGCGTATTGTTGAGGACTCGCTACGCAAGGCCGCACTATGGGATGAGGTCAGAGATCAGCTCGACAGTCCAGCGGTCCATCTCTCAGGTGGTCAGCAGCAGCGTCTGTGTATTGCAAGGGCCCTCTCTGTCGATCCACCAGTGCTGTTGATGGACGAGCCTGTCTCAGCGCTTGACCCCATTAGCGCGGGAAAGATAGAGGACCTCATCGTACAATTGAAGAAGGAATACACGATAATCCTAGTGACCCATAACGTTCAACAGGCGTTCAGGGTCTCGGACCAGGCGGCCTTTCTATATATGGGCGAACTTGTGGAGTTCGACAAGACAAAGCGAATTGCCGTCGCGCCTGAGGACCCACGGACAGAGGCCTTCATAACAGGCAGAATAGGATAGGTGGAGACAGGTGAGAACGCAACTGGAGTTCTATATGGAGGAGATAAAGAATCGTGTCGCAAGGATGTACGAGCTGGCGAGCCACGCCTTCATGATGTCTATAGAGGCCTTCAAGGAATTAGATGTGGAGATGGCTCGTGAGGTACAGCGGACGTCCGACGAGATAGAGGAGTTGGGCATCAAGATTGAGGACAACGTGTTTGAGACCATCGTCCGCCGCCAGCCTGTCGCTCGGGATCTGCGTGCCCTGGGCAGCTACAACTTCGTCTCGTTGCATCTATACCGAGTCGGTCGCTACGCGTACAAAGTGGCCCACATAGTCAAGCTTGCAAGTCAGCACGAACTGTCACACTACAAGAAACTCGAGTCGATTCCGTATATGGCAGGGCTTGCCAAGAAGACACTTGACATTGCTATGCACGCTCTCCTTGAGGGCGACCTCTCGCAGATTGACGAGCTGGAGAAGCTCGAGGCGTCGTCAGACAAGGAGACCGTGGCAATGTTCGAGGAGATAGTGGAGTATCTGAAGAAGATGACCGGCATAACAACGATGTCCCTGTTCTACGTCATCGTCGGACGCTACTGCGAGCGTGCTGCAGACCACGCCTTCTCAATCGCTGAGAGGGCCATCTATGTTCACACTGGCAAGAGAAGAAAACTCGGCCTTGCGTACAAGGGCTCGGCTGACCGTGGCCCGCACTGAGGAGAGGAGCGGGAACACGACTGACCTCTACACTGACCTCCCGGCTCTTATAGCCTCGACCAGACTAGTGAATGCAAGGTCAACGTTGACGTTCTCGGTGGCGCTGGTCTGTATGAGTCGTGTCGCCTTCTGCTCAGCGATTCTCATGACCTCCCGCGGGTCCACAACGGTGTCAAGGTCAATCTTGTTTTCGACCATCACCACAGGGACGTCTCCTGCAGCGGAGAACAGCGCATCCAGCCACTCGTCCATGTGGTACAACGTCTCAGGGCGTGTACGGTCGAACACAAAGAACGCGCCAGATGCGTTCGAGCAATACTGTTCTCTCAGCTGCGCAAACGACTCCTCCCCGCCCAGATCCCAGATCACCAGCTTGTACACTGCTCCCTTGAGTCTGACAAGCTTGACGTGAAGAGTCGCACCGATGGTGCTGCCGATATCACCCGGGAGACTGTCATAGACATACTGCTGAACAAGTGAAGTCTTCCCGACCCCCGTGTCACCAAGGAACACGAGCTTGTAGACAAAGTCGGGCTCGGGAGAAACCAAGACGCACCACCGCGGCCAGGTGTACAGGCGTGAGGGATAAAACCTTCGTTCCTACTACGCAGACGCGCCTCTTCAGACCATGGTGAACTTCTCGCGTGCCTGAGTTAGTATCTGCCGGGAGAGCGTGAGGAAGGCCTCCTCTACGTTCATGTCTTCCTTCGCACTCGTTCTCACGTAGACGCAGTTGAACTTCTTTGCTATCTCCTCTGCGTAGCCGGGCTTGATCTTTGAGTCCAGATCAATCTTGTTTTCCACGAGGACAAGGGGTATCGTTCCTGTGACCTCGTAGAGAACGCTTATCCACTGATGTATCCGGTCGAGAGTTTCAGGGCGGGTGGTGTCGAAGACAAAGAAGGCGCCCGCCGCGTTCTGGTAGTAGGCTCGTCGCAGCTGCTCAAAGTCCTTCTGTCCGCCTATGTCCCAGATCACCAGCTTGATGCGTACATCCTCGACATCGACAGTCTTTACGTGAATGTCGGTGCCTATTGTCGTGAGATACTCGCCCTCAAAGCTATTGTACACGTACCTTCCAACTAGGCTGGTCTTGCCTACGGCCGGTTCTCCAAGGAAGACTATCTTGAACAGGTAGTCAACAGGCGCGTGCAGCTGAAATACTCTCCGGTGTCCGATGTTTCATCAGATGAGGGGGGCGAGAACAAGATAAAACTATCGAGCTTCTGGGAACTGTGCCCCGATGTTGATCCGTCATCATGGCTCTTGTTCTCGCATATTCTTCTGCATACCACAATTCACGCCTCACAAGACCAAAAGTGACAAAAGCAGGCATAGATGCGCAGCAGTGGGTGTCCCATGGTATGCGGATTGGAACCTTTGCGCGGAACAATGACCAAGTCGCAATGGCGATAGACAATGATGCTGACTTTGTAGAACTGCGAATGGACCTTGAACACTCCATTGACTTTGAGGCCGCGAAACGACAGCTCTCTGACGCTGGCATTGGGATCACCCTTCACCTACCGAGCTGGCCCGACTGGCGCCCGATTGAGGTGAGTCAGCTTGTGCTTCCGTACGTCGATCTCGGCAGACTGATGGATGCCGAGTTGGTGACCATTCACACGACTCTCTCAAGCATCTTTTATACGGATGGGGAGATTGACGACTTTCTCAATGGCATCGGCCCCGTGTGTGAGGCTGCCGAGAGCTCCGGTGTGCAGCTGGCCATAGAGAATCTCGGGCTGCAGTACACAGAACTGGCCCTTCTGTTTGACCAGCAGCCCTGTATGAAGATGGTGCTGGATGTTGGTCACGCTCAGATCATGGCGCTGAGAAACCGTGCACTGGACCACGTGGAGTTCTTCTACGACCGTATTGCAATGGTCAATCTTCACGACAACAACGGTTCCAAGATGCTGGACGAGGTGATTGTCCTTCGCAGAGAGGGGCCTCTCTCCCGTCAGGAGATGAGAGAAGTCGCAAGACGGTACGACGAGCATCTCCCAATCGGTGAGGGGAGTGTGGATTTTGAGAGCGTTCTCTCTGCCCTGAAGAAGAGAGGCTACGATGGCAGATTCCTGATGATGTGCGCCGACCCGGCACGGTTCCCCGAGGAACGGGAGAAGTTCCTTGCTCTATGGCAGCAGGTCTGACTCGTCACGCTTTCTGCAAGATCGAGTCTTTCAGACGTTCTACCTGTTCTATGCCCTTGCTATCTCCAGCGGCCTCGTAGAACGCCCGCGCAATGGCCAGCATCTTCTGAGCCTCTCCGTTCTTTCCTTGTACGACAAAGAACCTCGCTCGTTTCAGCCGCGCCTCAGCCATCTCCGAATAGACGTGAGTGGGATACTCAAAGAGGTCGGGCACGAACGTGGCGCCGCACCTCGGACAGGTGACCGGGGTCGCCTCTCCCACAGCCGCTCTCTCCTCTGCAACGGGCGGGGGGCCGGCGGTGGCAGGAGCGCTGGGCGGCGCCTCTGGGACGGCCGCCTCAGTCTGAGGTGCCGCAGTCCCTTCCGGTGGCTGCCCCTCGGATGGCATGACTGGGATCTCAGACTCGTCGACTTCGATCTTCTCGTAGAGAGAGGACCTGAACTCCGAGGGTACTGATGCCTCTGGAGGTGGTGCAGGAGGCGGCTCGACAGGTGGCCCCTCAGGATGAATTATCGCTGACATTGCTCCCAGTATCTTGACCTCGCTCTCCTCCGGTCGTTCCTCAAGACTCTCCTCTGGAGGTAGCTCGCCCTCGGCCTTCTCCTCTCTCCATTCGACGGCCTCAGGCGCGGTGGGCTCTGCGCTCGGAGCAGGAGCGGCCGCTGCAGGTGCTCGTGCGGGCTGCGCCTCTTCGGGCTCTGCACTCTCCTCAAGCAGCTCCTTCACCTCACTTGCCCTGAGCATCCTTGTCTCGACCACCCCAGTACCAGTCTCCTCAAGGCCGACCTCCTCAGCCTTCTTGAAGGCTTCTCTGGCCTTCTCAAGCTCCGACTTCACTCGCTTCCTTGTCCCCCGTCTGACGCGATCCCTTGCGACCTGTGACGGGCGGACCCACTCCTCCTCTACCACAACTGCCTTCGGTCCTTGCTCTGCCTCTGTTTCCTGGGCAGCTGCTGCCGTTCCTGTCACAACCCTACCCGTCTCTGGGACCTCTACCTGCGGCTTCGCCAGGCGTGGTCTCCTCTTCGACACAGTCAGCTTGGCACCACATCTTATGCAGAACTTTCTCGTTGGCAGGTTCGCCTTTCCACAATTGGGACAGACCTTCATTTGGCCACCCCACTTACTGACCGAGCTATACGCATCGTTGCTCATATAGCT
Organism: Candidatus Thorarchaeota archaeon; assembly: GCA_029855935.1. GTDB lineage: Archaea > Asgardarchaeota > Thorarchaeia > Thorarchaeales > Thorarchaeaceae > B65-G9. The sequence continues at coordinate 55,369 of JAGSHN010000032.1, forward strand.
TTGCCAAAGGAGCAGAAAGGACAGGCCTCGTCGGAGTGGGGCGCACTCCTCACTAGCCCCATATCGACGGGCATAAAGCGTTATATCCCCCCTCCTCTAGGGCTCAGGTCGTGAAAGTCTATAGCATCCCGGACTGTGCATGGAGGATTAGGCTAGATGGACGGCCTGAGCGTGAGGGCTGCCCTAGGCGCTATCCCATCGGTCTGATGTTGCGAATGGCGCCTGTCCTGTTGAGAATTCGCAGGCAGAGGAAGGTGGCTGGGAGGGGTGCCGAGCCGCCGTCGATGTTCTCTGTGAGCGCAATCAACGACGGTCACAATCAGGGCGTACCCATCGGTGGTCTTGGTGCTGGCAGTATCGGCAGAACATATCGCGGCGACTTTGCCAGATGGCACCTAAACGTCGGCGAGCACGTATATCACCCGTCTATCCCCAATCAGTTCCATCTCTTCATCCGACGCGACGGAGAGCGTCTTGCACGGACGCTCAATCCTCGTCCGTCGGCTCCCGTCCTCTCATCATGGGGGTGGGGTCTTGAGCCACATAGGGCCACGTATCACGCTCTATTCCCGCGAGCTTGGACTGTGTACGACTATGCTGACTGGGGTCTGCAGTTGACGTGTGAGCAGATCTCTCCCGTCATTGGTCACAACTATAGGGAGTCATCTTATCCTGTGGGAGTGTTTCACTGGTCCGTTCAGAACGTCGGTTCGCGTCCGCTGGACGTCTCTCTGATGCTCACGTGGGAGAATGCCATTGTGCCCACACGCAAGGCGCACCCCGGCGACTCTGTCTCAGGACACGTCTCTGAGCGTCAGGCGATGGTGGAGCTTCGACATGGCGAGGACGCGGATTGCTATCCCGTGTCCTTTGGGCTAGGGGTGGCATCGGACGATGCCTCTCTGCTCCTTCTGGAGAGCTTCGACACAGAGGGCGGCGGTGCGGGCGTGTGGTCCACATTCAGTGATAGGGGCATCGTGGACGAGAGGGCATCGGCGAATCCTGTGAGGTCAGGTCACCGCCACGGAGCTGCGTTGTGCTCTTGCACGAATCTGATGCCCGGAGAGTCGAAGGATATCACGTTCGCCGTCGCGTGGGACATCCCCATAATCAGGTTCGGTCGGAGGAGCTGGTATCGTCGCTACACGAGGTTCTTTGGGAGTTCTGGGGACAACGCTCTTCGTCTCACGGAGACAGCCCTTGGCGGCTGGCGCGAGTGGTCCCGACAGATTCACAAATGGCAGCAACCAGTTCTCGAGTCCGACCTGCCAGACTGGCTCAAGTGCGCCCTGTTCAATGAACTGTACTACCTCGTCGATGGTGGCACTGCGTGGACGGCCGGTCCGGTGGGGGCCAAGGATGATCGGGATGCTGGCACAGACCAATCCGCGAACGGGGCCGGGTCAGAACTGAGTGACGATATCGGTCACTTTGCGTATCTGGAGTGTTTTGACTATCCGTTCTACAACACGTACGACGTACACTTCTACGCGAGTTTTGCTCTTCTTTGGAACTGGCCATTACTGGATAACTCCATTCACACCGACTTCGCCGATGCGGTTCTTGCCTCGGACGAGCGGGAGCGGATGCTTATTCTTCACAGGGGGACGGCTCCGAGGAAGCCCTACGGCTGCATACCTCACGACCTAGGGACTCCGCAAGAGGATCCTTGGGTGGCCACCAACGCGTACAACGCACAGGATGTGAGCCGCTGGAAGGACCTCAACACCAAGTTTGTGCTGCAGGTCTACAGGAACTACGTGATCACTGGAGATAGAGACTTTCTTGAGTACTGCTGGCCGAGCGTCAAGGTGGCAATGGAGTACGCCGACCGCTTTGACACGGACGGTGACGGCCTCATCGAGAACGAGGGCTTTCCGGACCAGACCTACGACGTCTGGACGATGCAGGGCGTGAGTACGTACTGTGCCGGACTTTACCTTGCTGCGGCCGAGGCGATGGTCGCAATGGCCGGGATAATGAACGAGCCGGACGTTGCAGAGAAGTATCGTGAGGTGGTCAGCCGCGGTCGGAGAAGATTCACCGACTTGTTATGGACGGGTGAATACTTCAGGTTCGACTCGAGCGGCGGCCGTCATAGCGACAGCATTATGGCGGACATGCTCTCAGGCCTCCTGTATACGCACGTCTGCGGTCTCCCTCGGTACGTCGACGCGGAGAAGGCCCGCATGTCGCTGAGAACAATATTTGAGTTCAACGTGCTTCGTTTTGCGGATGGCGAGATGGGCGCGGTCAACGGTATGAGACCGAACGGCAAGGTGGACCGAAGCAGCCCGCAGTCAGCAGAGGTGTGGACTGGCACGACCTATGCCCTTGCGGCCCTGATGGCCTATGAGGGTCTACTGGAGGAGGCGGAGAAGACGGCCTACGGCATCTACAGAGTCACGTACCACTCACTCGGCTACTGGTTCAGGACACCTGAGGCGTGGCTCAGTGACGGCTCCTATCGCGCGTCGATGTATATGCGACCACTGGCCGTCTGGGCACTCGGGATGGCCCTCCTCCGCGATCGTGGTCACGAGGACGATGTCTGATTGAACTATCGTGCTTGCCGATGGTCAGGCGGCGTGATCGTCGGTGCTACGGCGGCCTTGGCCAATCTCTCTCTGGATTCTCAAGACGGTGTGTGCCACCTTTGAGTAGGCCTCGCCCAGTGTCTTACCCACGCCAAGGACGGTACACACAGGGTCGCCACGCCTGACCACCACACCTGCGGGCGTTCGGTCTACGGTTCCCTCAAATGCAGACAGGTCAGGGACAGGGCCAGTCCGCCTCGCATAGGCGACTATCTTGGCAACGGGTCTCAGTGGCAGTCCGGTCACAGGGAGCTCCCCCTCACAGGCCCTAAGGTGCATCGCCATCAGCGACCTGCCCGAGGCCAGCTCAAGCATCTCAAGCGTGCCCGTCACACGCGGGTTCACCTCGAGCACCCACGCCTGTCCCTGGTCGTCTACAACGAAGTCGATTCCATTGTAGCCGATCAATCCGAGACCAGTGCAAAGACGTGCCATCTGTTCGGAGAGAGAGGCAATATCATCCTCTGTGAGCGGTGACGGCCAGTAGTTACCGCAGTACACAAAGTCACAGTTTCGTCCTGCCAGTGGCATCCCGATCAGCTGGCCTTGGATGCTGACCGTGACCGAGTCACGTCCGTCCCCAATCACCGTTGCACTGCAGTCGACGCCGCTGACATACTCCTGTATAAGAAGCGGCCGAACGCCATCCTCCCTTTGGCGTCGAGAGAACTCTCTGACAAGATGCTTCTCATTGATGGCCACACGAATCCCGCCGCCCCCGCCGGATGTGGGCCGTCGGATGACGCACGGATAGCCAATTTCTCGACCGGCTACCATCGCTCCCTCTGCAGTCGTCACGAGCCGCTCCGCAGGCATCCTCAGTCCCAGTTCCTCTGCCAGTCGTCTTACGAGTTCTCTGTCGCGAGCGCGCCTGAAACCGTTCGCATCGTTCCCAAGGAGTCTTGCTCTTGCCTCGAGTCGTTCCACAGCCTCCGGGTGGTCATCGAAACCGCTTCCCAGCACCAAGTTCCGAATATCCGGATCGAAGTTGCCAACAAAGTTCTCAACGAGAGCGTCATAGACGGGCTGTTCCAATGAGGCACGCTGACGCTGTCCAGGTCGCGGATTGAGCACCGCGACCCAACGGTCACAGCAGGAGCTCAGGTCGTCGTCTCCCCAGAAGTCCGAGACGAAGACGGTGGCACCTAGCCTCTTGAGCGAACATGCTATCGGACGGGCGTTGAAGCCAACCACTCCGACGCTTCCCTGGAAGGACGGTCTCTCCATCGCTCTGTCACTAGCCCCGTTTACCTCCAATAAGGCTGTTGCTCGTCGACTATCGCCTTCATCCGCTGCCTGCGTCGCTGTCTCAGTGACCTTTATCTCTCCTCCCTACCCGGTGAGGGCTATGAAGAGAGTTCACGAGTCGGAGATTGACCTTGTCAGGGTTGAGGGAACCAGAGGCCACGTGGATGTCTGGGATGCGGTCAGAGGGCCGATTGTCGCTGGTGTCCGTGAGGTCGCTCCTGAGAGTAGGGTGCCACCAGCGCCTCATCGTCATCCCGAGGCACAGCTCATCTACGTCATATCGGGAGAGCCGCTGATAACGAACGGTTCCGAGACGCTCCGGCTGAGAGAGGGCGACTTTGTGATACTTGACCCTGATGAGGAGCACTACATCATCACCGATGATGTCCCGGCCAGGCTGTTCGAGGTTCGATACTGAGGGAGCATACGACGCACCGTGAGGCCTCGTCAGGGCTACGTCGTCGTCTTGGCGGCCCGTGTCTGTGCTCTCAGGCGAGAGTATGTCATTCACTGTCTTCGGAAGCCTCTTTCTCCAATTCATCCAGCGCGACGCCTTCGTAGGGCCCCAACGACAACTACAACGACGACGACAGCAACTGCGACACCGATTGCTATCGCAGGGACAAACGCTGATGCGCCCGTTGCTGTCGTGGACTCGGTTGTCGACGAGGTCGTTTCGTTCGGGGCGCCTACCACCGTGTAGACAAACCGGGCGTGACTCCAGACGCCATCCTCGTCCCGAACGTACACATCGAGATAATGCTCGCCATTCACAGCCGGTATCGCGGACGGTTCTGTCGAGTTTGCTCCACCATCCCACGAGAACAGCTTGGCCACCGGGACCCTGCTGAAGTAGATCTCTGGGACCACTCCCGGCCTGACTTGCGTGTTGTTTGCGTACACGCGCTCCTCTATCTCAATGGGTCCGCGGTCCGGAAGAGAGTAGGTCTCAGCCACGGTGCCGTCCGCCCTGACTGCTGTGAAGTTGACGCTCTGCGGTGAGACTTCAACGCGGAGATAGTGATAGAACGCGCCGCCCCACGGCGTCTCGTACGGCGGAGCCCCGGCACCGCCTGTGATTATGTGGACGACACCGTTGACGGTCAGTCTGTTGTAGAGATGATCGTGGCCGGCGAAGAAGGCAGTCACGTTCGTGTCCTCAAGCAGCTGCTGGAGGTCTGCTCGTTCGTCCTTGTTCACGTCAAGAGCACTGCCGATGTGTCTGAGCGGGTAGAGCGGTCTGTGGGCAAAGACGAACTTCATTTCCTCAGTGGCCTGTGTCAGATCGTTGACCAGCCAGTCCCACTGTGGACCTGCTATGCGGCCCTCGTAGGCCTCCTGTTCCGTGTCTAGGAGGATGAAGTGCACACCTGCAAAGTCGAAAGAGCCGTACGTCTTCGGCTCGTCGGGCATCTCAAAGGCCTCTAGGAAGTACTTGTCGTTACGCACCCCCGTTGGAGTACGGATGTCGTGATTCCCAATCACGCCGTAGATGGGGACATAGTGACCCAGTCTGTCAGTGATGTTGGTGAAGTGCTCCCAGATGTTCTCGTTAGCCTTGTCGTCTGAGGTCAACGAGTAGACATAATCGCCGGTCATCACAACAATGTCGGGGTCTTCTGCTGTCACAAGGTCGATGATCTCCGAGAAGACCTGAGGCTGTGTGGGCGCTGTGTCTTGGCCCGGTCGATTGTCCCCAAGGACAATCATCTTGAACGGCTGTCCGTCCGGTGGTGCAGTCTTGAAGTTATACGTGTCGCTCTCGGTCCCATTCGAGATGACCTTGTAGTAGTATCTCGTGCCGGCCTCCAATCCGCTGAGCCAGACACGGTGTTCAGTGACGGTGTCCGTGCTGCTCTCCGCATTGCTGAGGGTATTCTGCGCGAGGCCGTACTGAACAGTCGAGTTGGTGGGATCGCTTGTCACCCAGTAGATCATTGCTGTACTGTTCGTGACAAAGTTCACCGTGGGGCCTCTCACAACTGTGGTGCCCGCCGCGGGCTGATGGCTGTCTTGAGGGGCCGGAGCCGTCACGGTATGTGGTTCTGCCAGTGAGAGTGTGACAACGGCCCAGGCGGTCCCCGTGAGGAGTAGCAATACGACGAACCCTTTCCGCCAGTGAGGAGACATGACTGTTCCTCTGTGTCTTGACGCCTATGTTGAAAAGAGTTACGAGACCGCCGACCAAATGCCAGAGCAGGCGTCACAATCCAAGAGCTTATTGGGTCTGTCGCAAGACTGTCTGAGAGGTCTAGTAGATGAACGAGGAGCGACGACCCAATCGGCTGGCTGATGAGACCAGTCCGTACCTACTGCAACACGCGTACAATCCTGTGGACTGGTATCCTTGGGGAGAGGAGGCCTTTGAACGAGCGCGGCGCGAGGACAAGCCCATCTTCCTGTCGATAGGCTACAGCACGTGTCACTGGTGTCACGTGATGGCACACGAATCCTTCGAGGACGAGGAGGTGGCACGACTGCTCAACGAGAACTTCGTCTGCATAAAGGTTGATCGCGAGGAGCGTCCGGACGTTGATAGGACATACATTAACATCGCTCAAGCGATGATCGGCCACGCAGGTTGGCCTCTGACGATCTTCATGACCCCTGACAAGGTGCCCTTCTTTGCGGCCACCTACATCCCCAAGTATCCCTCCCGCGGAAGGCACGGGATGTTGTCTCTCTTGCCTCTCATCTCGGAGATGTGGCGGACGAGACGTGATGAGATTGAGAGGGTAGGGGAGCAGCTGAAGAGGGCTCTTGCAACGGCTCCCTCTCTAGCGGGACGATTGCCCAGTGTTGAGGTCTTTGACGAGGCGTTTCAGGTCTATCTTGATACCTTCGACTCCACGTGGGGTGGTTTTGGAACTGCTCCCAAGTTTCCCGCACCTCACAACCTGATGTTCCTGCTCAGACATTGGCGTATCACGGGCGACACTCGTGCGGTCCAGATGGTCGAGCAGACTCTCACGGCAACGCGGAGGGGCGGTATCTTCGATCAGGTCGGCTTCGGGTTTCACAGGTACTCGACAGACTCCCAGTGGAGACTCCCCCACTTCGAGAAGATGCTGTACGATCAGGCAATGCACATCATGGCCTACACCGAGGCCTATCAGGTGACGGGCAAGACGGAGTACGCCAAGACTGTGGCAGAGGTCGTCGAGTACCTGACACGGGACCTGATGAGTCCTGACGGGGCCTTCTACTCAGCAGAGGATGCGGACTCCGAGGGGCGCGAGGGGGCATTCTACCTGTGGTCGGTTGAGGAACTGTCCGACGTGCTCAGTCCGGAAGAGCTGAAGGTCGTGACCACAGCCTTCTCTCTATCGGAGGACGGAAACTTCCACGACGAGGCGACTGGACGGCGGACCGGGCTCAACTTGTTGTACTGGAGCCTGCCTCCTGACCGCGTGGCCTGGGAGCTGGATATGGATGCCGGGTCTGTGCTTGACATCCTCGAGTCGGCGAGAAGGAAGATGCTTGAGCGTCGGGCGACGCGTGAGAGGCCGCTTCGCGACGAGAAGATCCTAACCGATTGGAATGGCCTTGTCATTGCTGCTCTCGCCAAGGCTGGCGCCGCAATCAGTCCAGAGTTTCTGCAGATTGCCGAACGTGCTCTTAGAGCAGTCGTGGAGAGCCTGATGTCGGATGACGGCGAGCTCTATCACAGTAGTGCCCGCGGCTCGCTTGGCCAGGTCGCCTTCTTAGATGACTACGCGTTCCTGGTTTGGGGGCTACTGGAGCTCTACGAGGCGACATCGGACCCGGGACATCTGCGTCTGGCGCGTGACCTTCACAACAAGATGCTGGAACTTTTCGAGGACCGGGAGAACGGAGGGCTGTTCTTCTCAGGCGACAGGGCCGAGCAGCTTCTAGTCCGAGACAAGAGCGCCTATGATGGTGCAATCCCCTCGGGCAACTCTGTCGCTGCCCTGAACAGCGTCCGGCTGTCAAGACTGACCGGGGACCCTGCGCTGGAGGACGGGTGCCGCAGAATAGTGCAGGCATTCTCCGCAAGCATTGAGAGGAGTCCCACCGCTCACTCGATGATGCTGTGCGCGCTGACCTATCTGAGAGGGCCATCTCACGAGCTGGTGATTGTTGGCGATGACTCAGATATCGATGAGATGCTGCGGAGTGTGCGGTCGTGGTTTCTTCCTCACACGGCGCTTGTAGTCAAGACTCCGCGGAACGTGTCGGCTGGGCTTGAAGAGCTTGCACCGTACACCTCAGAGTATCCGGTGCCCTCGGACGGCCATCCCGTGGCCTATGTCTGTTCAGGGCAGACCTGCAGTCCGCCAGTCACTGATGTGGACGAGCTCCGTTCGCTGCTGGACGTGCGTTCTCTCGTCTGACCTCCCGCGAACCGTCGACAGACAATCTTTATACCCACCCTTGTATGGTTGATATTAGGCACCTGTCTGAGGGAAAGAGATGCCGGACGATAGGCTTACTGACCAGGAGAAGACCGAGGTTCTTGAGTCACTTGACAAGGCCCAGCTGAGTGATGACGAGGTACGACAACTGGTGGAGGCGCACGCTCTCGAGGGAGTGGAGCCCATAGACTCAGAGGAGGACCTAATCTCTGCTGCAGCCGAGGCTCTTGAGTTCGTGGAGTCGCTCGACACAACAGAGACTCCGGCAGAGGCTGCGGCAGCCGAGGATGCAATGGCGGGCTTTGATGGCCTGCTTCGCCGGCTTGAGAACCTGAGGACAGAGATCGCCTCTCTTCAGCGTGGCGTGGTCGGTGTCTTCGCTGCACAGCTCCTGACATTCCGTGGAAAGGTCGTCGAGCTCAAGTCGCGAATCTCCGAGGAGATGGTCGACAAGCTGAAGATGCAGTTCTTCAAGAGCTTCATCGAGTCGACGTTTGTGGAGATTGTGGACAAGGAGTTCTCTGCGCTTGAGAAGGACCTTGTTGACAAGATAGTCGACCAGACACAGTCAAAGTTCAAGGAGTTTGCTGAGCGCGTGCGTCAGTCGGAGGTTGCTCTTCGACAGGCCATCGTTGAGCAACAGGACATCGTCCGGTCGTTTATGGACTCGCTCGAACAGGAGCTTGCTGCGGCTCGTGAGGAGGTCCGCGAACGCGAGCAGAAGATAAAGAGTCTGCAAGCAGAGATTGACAAGCTGCACGCGCAGATCGATGCCGGGATGGGAGCCAGTGTCAGGGTCGAGGAGCTCGAGCGCAAGGTGAGTGATCTCGAAGAGGAGGTCGCACGTCTGAAGCGCGAGCTCGAGCGCAAGGACGAACTTGTGAGGGCACGGGAACAGGAGCTTGAGGCCTCAAGAAGCGAGGTGGAGGAACTGCGTGCGCAGCTTGCGGAGGCTCTCAGTCAGATTGAGGTGTACAAGGCCGAGGCTGCAGCGGCCAAGGCTCCCGTCGCACACACGGATGCGGAGTATGAGGCTCTTCAGGAGAAGGTGCGAGTGCTTGAGGAGGCGGCAGAGCAGCGTCGTGCTGAGGCCGAACAGTATGCCGCCCGAGTGAGAGAGCTTGAGAGAGAGCTGGAGGCAGTCAAGAAGGAGAAGGCGGCTGTCGAGGAGATTGCCCAGAAGCGTCTTGAGGAGATCGAGTCGGTGCAGGAACGCATCAAGGGTGTGAGTGAGCTTGAACAGCGGGTCTACGAACTGGAGGACAAGCTGAAGGAGACCGAGGAGAAGCTGACCATTGCAGAGATGCAGCGCGAGGCCTATGAGAAGGCCACACGTCTGATGGAGAAGGAGCGCGATATGGCCCTTGAGATGCGCGACCTGGCGAATGAGAGAACCAAACGCTACATCAAAGTCCTTGGTATGGAGGCCAACACCAAGGTCCTGCTGCTCGTCGACGAGGTCGGTCAGATGAGCTTTGCAGACCTCGGCAAGGCGCTGGGCATCCCTGCTGGACTCGCGGCGAAGCACGCCCGTGAGCTTGCCAAGCTGGGAGTCCTCAAGGTTGAGGGCGACAAGGCGGTATCCACGCTACCCCGTGTCGAGATTGAAGAGGGCGAGGTGAAGGTATAGTCTGCGCCAATCGCTGCCTCAGAATGCTATCGCGCGATCACCAGCCTCGAACGAGTCGACAATCTCGCTCCAATAACCGGCAATCTTCTGAAGTGATCGAGAGAGGTCCTTCGTGAGCCTGTATTTGCCCATCCGCTTCTCGACGATGCCGACGTCACGCAGCTTTCGCATCACCTTTACGTACAGTCCCCTGCTCGATAGGACGAATCTCTCCCACTCAGAGTCGGGGACGACGCCGCCATTCTGGATGATCTCGTTCAGTATCTTCGAGGCCTGTTCGACCTGCATCTCAGTGAAAAAGATGTGACGCAGCAGATGTCGTGGAGTCACCAGCGTTGGCCTGCGTGTTATGCTGATCTTCGGCATATTCCATACCCGAATATGGGGACCGAACATTGCCAATATGAGAGTGGGTATTACCGGGCAGCTCAAGTTATAATGCGGCGTGCCAGTCGCTGTGTCATCGAGAGCGATTGCTATGCGTCTGGAAGAGTTCAGTCTTGAGCGCATTCAGTCTGTCTGGGAGCACATCGTGGAGATCAATCTTGCCGAGAGTGGGATTGAGCCACTCCGCCTCGGAAACCTGATGGATACGTGTGAGCTCCGGGACGTCAGACTAGGCTATCCTCAGACCAACGGCGGGTTGGAGCTGCGACGGAACATCACCAGTCTGTTTACTGGTGCGACAGAGGAACATGTCTTGGTGACGAATGGCGGTTCTGAGGCCAACAACGTGGCTCTCTGGTGGTTGCGTCACGAGAATCCCGACCGTGACCACATTCTTGTGGAGCTTCCGAACTACATGCAGATCTGGGGTCTCGCCGGCTCGTCAGGACTGAGGAGAGATGCCTTCTGGCTCAGAGAAGACGGCGGGCAATGGCGGTTGGACATCGAGGATCTGAAGGAGAAGGTCACAAAGAAGACACTGGCAGTGACTCTCTGTACGCCGAACAATCCCACTGGCTCAGTGCTCAGTGCGGAGGAGATTCGCGCGGTCGTGGAGATTGCCGAGGACCACGGCGCGGTAGTGCTGTCGGATGAGGTGTACCGCGGTGCAGAGCTGAGAGGCGGTATGTCGCCATCTGTATGGGAACATGGTGAGAACGTACTCATCACCGGCGGCCTCTCGAAGGCCTATGCTGTTCCGGGCCTGAGAGTCGGCTGGATTGTGGCAAGGAACGAAGAGTGGGCGAGACAGCTCTGGGCATACACGGACTACACGAGCATCAGTCCGTCCCTGCTGGGTGATCTGCTTGGCACACTTGTCCTCGACCCGGTGCATCGCGACCGCATCCTGGAGCGGAACAGGAGAATCCTGCGTGAGAACTGGGCGGTCGTTGAGGACTGGCTGGAGTCAAATGATGACATACTGCACTGCATTCCTCCCCGTGCCTCGGCCGTATGCATTGTGAGATACGACCTTGACATAGGCTCGGAGTCGCTCGCCCAGAGGCTGATTCGCGAGCGGAACGTACTGATCGCTCCGGGTGATCACTTCCTTCTTCCTCATCGCATCCGCATAGGATACGGTCACAACAGAGAGCAGCTCGAGGAGGGCCTGCGCAGGGTGACGGAGACGCTGCGGGAGCTGTAGGGTCTGCAGAGGGGATGTACTCCTTCAGGTCTATGCATCGGCTCCTGTTCCGTCATCGTCTGGGTCGCTGTCATCATCATCCTCTATGGCGAACTCGTCGAGTGGTGAATAGAGGTGTCCATAGAATGTCGGCGGTGATCTCTCCTCCTCGTCGAGTTCAAGGCCCTCTGTATCGGCTATCTCGCGTCTGAGCGTGTACGACAGGGCGCCGTTCCATTCAAGATACTTGTTCAGGTCCCTAGAGATTCGTCCCTGAAACGCCCCGCACGGTCCTCCGCAGAAGACCATCTCACCACGGACCTGGAGATTGCCACCGCACCATCGGCATACCGCGGGATGGCCGTGCGCGTAGATCACACCATTGACAAGACGACCGAGAAAGACGGTCCCGTCGAACTCGCACACTATCCGACTCTGGTCATCTGTGAGTGGTGTCCAGATGCCACTGTTATCTGATGCGGTGCCCATCGACGGGCAGATAGAATGGGCTGTCGGTCCGTCATCATCATTGCCAAAGTCCGTGAGACGCGACTGCACCGATCTGCGGTCCCTATGCATACCATCAGGTCTCGACTGGGACTGATAAACACCACATCAGTCAGCCCCATAAGACAACACCACACACAACTTTATCTTGAAAGTCCCCGATACCCCACTGAGTGATTGAGATGAGCGAGAAGATAAAGAAGTTCGTAAGTGTCCTTGCCGGGAAGCTTGACATCACCTGTGACGAGTGCGGTGGCACGATGCGACCAGGCGGTCACTACGAGCTTGAGTATCAGGGCAAGAAGTACCAGTTCTGCTCAGAGAAGTGCATGGAGGCCTACGAGGCCAAACTGTCATAGACTCTGAACTTGTCACCAACATACGGGAGGGGGACCACTGGCACCCCCTCCCAAAACGTATTTTTTCCCCGAAATCGCTGCCGAACGAGCCACGCGAGATGTGCTCTGTGAGTGCTGATTTTCCAAACGAAATGCCAACCAGGTTGGCACGTCCACAGAGCAGGCCTCACGTGCTACCGTTGCCTCTGGTTACGGAGGTATCTCTCTCAGTGGAACTTTCGTCTTCCTCACCAATACCCGACCTGCTCGCGTCCGACAAAAAGGTATTTTAGAAAACAGATAGCCGACACTCAAGCAAGTGTCTTGAAGGGGAGTAGGAACTCTGACGACACCCATTGAGATGACGGTCGAAGAGCTTCGTCGGAAACTGCTCTACATCAAAGAGCTTGGCTGGATACGGACTTCACGTCGGGGCGATACCGGGGTCGGCCATACTCTGGAAGGTCTGTTGGGCTACAGCGAGAATAACCTCTCTATCCCCGACTGGGGTCTGCTCGAAGTGAAGACGACCCGAAAGGCATCCGACACTCCGATAACGCTTCTCAGCAAGAGCCCCAAGTTGGTGCCGGGTCTTACAAGAAGGGACCTCCTTGAACATCACGGCTACTTGGACAAGGGATCGCGTCAAGCACTGTATGTCGAAATCGATGCCGTGCAGCCCAACTCCAAGGGCTGGTTCACGGTTGTGGACCGGGAGAAAGGCAGAATCGATTTTCTCCACAATGATGAAGGTTGTTGCTTATCAGGATACAGAGGAGCTGGGAGCCGCGCTTGAGCACAAGGTATCGAACATGGTCCTGATAGTGGCTGAGCGAACGAGAGAAGGCCGCGATGAATTCTTTCTCTACTCCGAGGCGTTTCTGCTGGGGCAAGCGGATCTGCACCGACTACTTGAGCTCATCGAGAATGGTGCAATAATATTCCACTGGAGGATGCATCTCCGGCCAAACGGAACCGTCAGGGACCACGGTGCTGCGTATCGCATCAAGCAGTCGAGGCTTCCAGAGCTCTACTCGCGCGTAGAACGGTTGGTCTAGACCTTTCTCAGTATGACGATGCTCTCGGTGTGCATAGTGTCGGCCTTCAGTCCCTCGATGTTCTCAGGGGCATTCTGCCAAGGCATGCGCTTGGTCGGAATCCTTCTCGGGATTGTCAGATGCTGGGCAAGTCCTCTTGCGTCTGCAATCTCTGCAACTATTCGGTCAGTGGGGATACGTACCCTCGCAACCATTCTGTTCCCGATGACGATACTGGCGTATCTCCCTGTCTTCAGTCTGTCGCGAATAGCGACCAGAGATTCGGTGAGGTCCCTGAAGAAGCTGTACACATGTTGGGCACGGGTTGGGTTCCTTTCGCGAATTGCCTCGAGTGTTTCAGCAAGGGTCACACTCCCAAGATGGGACATCTCAGACCTGTGATTGGAGCCACCAAGTCCCCTCTTGTCGACGGTTCGGACAGCGTCCTCATCAAGCCCTATCCATAGTGCTGGGAACCTGGAGTACTGACCGTACGCGACAGTGGTCCCGCTATCACCATACGGCGGCGACGTGACAACAAGATCGATACTCTCATCATCAACCGGTGCGCTGCGATTGTCAGCCTCGATCACAGCTGGCCGGTAGTACTGGTGGCCTTCGAGATATTTTACGAACTGGTCTATGAGTGAGATACATCGGTCAGCGTGCCTAACGAATGTTGCTCGAACATCGGGTCTGAACTTGGTCAGTCTCTCAGCGGACATTCGTACGATCTTGAACTCTCCCTTCTTGGCGTTGGAGACCTCTCGGACCGTCAGTGCAAGACAGAGAAGGAAGAACTCACGAACCTCTGGCGTGTTGGCCACGGCATCAATTGCGTGGCGGAGTCTGGCGAGATCTCTCTGCACGTAGGACTTGAACCAGTACTCTATGTTTGGGATCTTGGGCACGCTAGGGCTCACATTGTCCGCAACGCTCTCTACGTGCATCATCACCTTCCGTGATGTGTCGCGTAGCACCGAGGCATCAATCGGTGTAGTCTTCACCCGGGAGAGAAATATCGCGAAGGGATTGAGGTCTGTACCTATGGACCTGCGCCCCAGCAGCATCGACTCCACAAGGGTAGTCCCTGAACCACAGAACGGGTCCCACACGAGGTCACCCTCTTGCGAGTATCTGATGATAAGCCGGCGCGCAATCTGCGGTATCATTCTCGCGGGATACTGGTGGAAGCCATGTGTAGGTAGTTGGTGTCAGCTCCGTCGAAGGTCCAGTCATCCTGGCTCGTTGCTTCTCCCCGTCCAAACTCTGGGAGTCGAGTCCGTTCCATCACAACCAATCAACTCTATCAGACTACCAGCATATCAAGATGTTGTACGGTGGAACCGAGATAGGGCCCACTGGAAACGAAACAACTTGGGCTCTCCCGCGCTCCAGGGGTTGCCATCCTGTGGACCATAGATTCTTCTGGCGCGCCACTGTGACCAGTCCAAAGACTGGTCGCGAAATCCAATCACTCGCCAAACTCCACGCTATCGCGAATTGTCGAGTACCGCGATAGGTCGTCCGAGTCGTCGCTGGCAGCCGCAGCCTGCTGCTGAGACACGTATCTGTCGCCCGTCCAGAAGGCTATCTCCGCTATACCGTCGTACTCTGAGAGAGGCCTATCACTGATGTCATTGCCTCTGTCGTCGACGACAATCCACTCCGAGTCCTCGCTGAGGCCGCGGAATGCCCAGCCTCTCCTCAACGCCTCACGAAAAGTGGTATCAGCTCGCCCCGAGACTATGATCTCCTGGCCTGTTTCGGGTTCCCGTATGACCCTCTTGAGAATGGAGGGGTCGTCATCCATAAATTTCCCCCTGTGAAAATTGGGCATGTCATCTCGCCTAGTGCGCCTCGACCTGATGAGGCGCGTGACAGAACGCAGCTTCTTCCTTATCTGCCACCACGGGCGGTAGCCGCCTCGGATACGCATCTCGTCATCCCTGTCCAGTGAACAGATTGCATCAAGATATCAGTGTTTTCTCCTACCGCATCTCGGCATCGCCGCGTCTGTGGCAGAGCTCACTCTCTGCGTGCTCGTCTACACTCGGTTTCCCACGAGGAATGGGCCTTGGAACTATGCCTTGTCGTGAGCGTACCCTCATATGGACAGTGGGCGTACAAGTTCCAGCAGATTTAGGTCTACCTCCTTAGTCTTCGTGTAGGTGTCCACAAGAGGCGTTTCAGTGAGCCCACCATTGACCTCGCCGACCATTATCCCGGTCTTGCCGTCGAGGATGCACTTCACCGCGTGAGCGCCGAGCTTTGTGGCAAGGATTCTGTCGTATCGTGTCGGGTTGCCTCCGCGCTGGATGTATCCCAGCACCGAGACCCTGCAGTTCTCACCAACAAGTTCTGACATCCTCCTGCCAATCTCAACGGCGTTCCCAGCCTCATCGCCCTCTGCCACAATCAGGAAGACGAAGCCCTTTCCTCTCCGTCGACCCTTGATGATTGTCTCGGCGATACGCTCAATGTCGGTCGGTGTCTCGGGAATGAGGATGTCCTCTGCCCCGCAGGCAATCCCGACGTGCAGTGCGATGGCTCCCGAGTAGTGACCCATGACCTCGATTAGAAATATCCGGTCGAAGGACTGAGCCGTGTCGCGGATCTTGTCAACCGCGTCAATGGCGTTGTTCACCGCCGTGTCAAAGCCTATGCTGAAATCGGTCCCGTACACGTCATTGTCGATTGTACCGGGGATGCCAATTATCTGGCCCGACCAGAAGCGGCTGAGCTTGTCCAGCGCCTGCATAGTGCCATTCCCGCCAATGGCGACGAGGGCATCAATCCCCTCATCTGTCAGAATCTGTGCAGCCCTGCGCTGGCCCTCCTCTCTCCTGAACTCCTCTGAGCGACCTGTCGTGAGAATCGTTCCACCACGGTGGATGATGTTCGCGACGGACCGTGCATTGAGCTTCTCAAGTCGCCTGTCGAGGATTCCCTGAAGGCCACCGTAGATTGCGTAGACCTCCAACCCGTTAAAGATGCCCACCCTGACGATTGCCCTTATACAGGCATTCATCCCGGGACTGTCGCCGCCGCTTGTCAAGACTCCTACTCGCATACCCGATGATAGCGACTGGTCGCTCATAAATCAATGTGAGGGGACGTACTCCTCAGACGAGGTTCTTGATACGCAGGTAGACAAGGAGTGGTACAGTGATTATAAGACTGAGTGCAACGAGAAAGACAAAGGCGAACGGCTCATTCTGAAGCGGGAGTCCCACATTCATCCCGTAGAGACTGGCAATCAGTGTGGGCACCATCACCACAAGGGAGATGGATGTCAGTGTCTTCATGACGCGGTTGAGGTTGTGGCTCACGATGCTGTCGTAGGCATTCATTGCATTCTCAATGAGGTCCCTGTAGATTGCGCTGAGCTCGAGCTGCTGCTGAAGGTCCACCTCAAGGTCCTCAAGCCTCTCGTCGTCAAGGACCATCCTGCCAATCGAATGGAGTCTCTTCAGTCTCCGCAGCACCTTCATGTCTGCCTTCAGCGCAGCCTCCATGAACACGGCGTCACGCGAGAGCTGGAAAAAGCGGTCGAGCTGCGACGGGTATATCTCGGTGAAGATCGAGTCCTCGATGCTGTTGATTGTCGCCTCTATCACATCGAGCATATGCTCGAAAGAGCTGATGACAATCTCCCAGAGGACATAGATGACCTCTGCTGCAGTTGTGCATAGACGTATCTTTGACATCATCCTCTGCTTCCTCAGGGGTATCCTCTGATGCCTAAGGATGACGACGTCCCGGCCGTTGGTGAAGATACCTATTGGATAAGTGGAGTACTCACGGTCCGGCTCCTCTAGGTTGACGGGCACACGCAAGACCATCATCGTGAACCTATCCTGCACCTGCAGTCTTGGCCGCTCATCGAGGTCCTGCAGGTCCCTCAGGTCGTCAAGGTCGATGTCGAAGTGTTCCGATATCTTGATGAGGTCTTCCTCACGAATCTCCTGTACCTCAATCAGGAGCGGCTCATCCGGCGCCTCTTCGAAGCTCGGGTACTCGATGCCGCTCTCTAGGGCCATTATGGAGAACACTCTCTCTGTGTCGCTGGACTTGCTCATCGAGAATACCCAGATGTCTTCTGCGAACGGCGAGTTATGAATCTGACTGAGGCGCGTACATCAGCTGCGAGATGAGTGTGACAAGCGTTGCCCCTCGGAGTCGCTCTTGGGGGTCACCATCTGTCCCAGTGGGCAATCTCAGACAAGTCTCTCCTCGACTTGGGCGCGTACTCCTTCGCCTTTGTTTCCTCGTCCAAGGTCGCAGGATCTGCTGGATGGCCGAAGAAGACCACCGTGACGACTCGGTATTCCTCTGGTATCCCGAGTGTGGTCTTCAGTCTCTCCTCGTTCCATCCTGCGGTGGGATGGCCCATCAGACCCACGTGCACGGCCTGCAACAGCATGTTCTCTACAGCAAGGCCCACGTCCATCATATGATACGGTAGGCCATGTGCCCCGCAGCCACCATCCTCCCGGGTCGCCACCACGATCATCAAGGGCGCGTTCTTTGCCCATGCGTTGCCTCTGCTCAGTGCCTCGTGGGCCTGCTCCAGAACCTCTCTGCTACGGATCACGACAAAGTCCCATGCCTGTGTGTTCGCGCAGGACGGGGCGAGTCTTCCAGCCTCAAGGATCAGTCTGACATCATCGTCGGAGACCGGAGTATCTGAGAACGCACGACCGCTTCGTCTGTGCACTATCTCGGGTAGCAAACTCTTCTCCATGTTGGGCACCAGGTCCTCAGTATGTGCTGTGCTCGGGATATGGCTTGTGGTGCAGGCTATGGCACGAGGGGACTGCCGGGCGTCTATGCCAATTTGCGTTGCGCGTGTTCAAGGTGACTCATTGCTGTGCGGAGGCCCCAGCGAGAGCACGAGAAGACGGAGCACGGAGCACACACTTGGGCGACAGTGTTGGCATGTTGGGCTGAGTATGCTGGGTGTCGGCTATGGCCAACTGGGGGTCCTCTGCTGACGAGCACAGTCACTGGGGCCAGAGCCGCCTGTTCAGCCTTGACTGGCCTGTACGCCATAGATGATGCCGGCAAGTATTCCGAACACCCCGGCCAGGACAGATGGGCCAACGATTGCTATCGCCGCCGCGTCGCCTATGCTGTAGGAGAGCAGATCAGCGTAGAGATAGGCTATCACAAGTATCAGTATACCCATCCCACAGCCGCACAGCGGTGCGGCGTCCGTAAACTGGCCCGTGGACCTACCGACGATGACAGGCCGTCCGGCATAGTCATACTCGTCCGAGTAGCGGTAGACGGGTGCCTGTGCACCAGTTGCCGCACTGTATGCGCCGTAGAACATAATGAACGCGAATATCACCGAGAGCACGGCGGCGGTGACATCATCTTCGTATACCGCCAAGGCCACACCCGCCTGGGCCAGCAGCAGGAGCCCAGAGAGCACAAAGAAGAATGCACTCAACTTTGAACCAGCCATTTCTATCTTCCCTTGACAAGACTCTTGGGATAGTCCTGATTGGCAAAGAAAGAGAAGCGAGTTCGTGACAGGTAGGGGTCGGAGAATCATCGCTCGGTACTGTGAACATTGACAGACAAGAGTCGATGCAAGACGCTTACAATCCCTTGCTCATCAGCACTCAACCAATTGGTAAATAGAGCTGGCAATCTCGGTATTCAATCTTGTGGAACTCTAGACGCCAGAATTGGTGATGCATACTCTGGACCGGTTCGGTCACACTACGCGTTTCTTCCGGGAATGGGAGGCGACCTCGGGCGCTTGTCGCAAGCCTGTATCCCCAACGACGGATGAAGAGTTCTCCTCAGGCTATGTAGCAAAATAGTGGTCGAGGAAGAGTGTGACCCAGTCGTAGAATGACCCGAGCATTTTCCTCACGAGACCCACTGTTAGGTCGCGCCTGAGAATCATGTCGATGATGGCCTTTCTCAGGAACGGGTAGTAGTGTGGCAATGGCAGGACATTGAGAGGAAACTCCTTGTGCAACGTGAGGAAGGCGTTCACACGTTCAACCCACCTCGCGTTGATGAGGTCCTCTGAATACGTCGTTGGGTCCTCCAACACAATCGACTCGAGCTCAGCCAGCATTGGCGAGAAGATCTCGCGCTGGATCTGGTCAAATGAATAGCCGCTCACGCGGTGACTTGGCGACTCAGCAAGCCTTCTGTACAGCGCAGCAAGGTCGTCAGACCCGGGCACAGTGTAGACCTCCCGTCGCAGTCGCACGAGTCTCGAGACCTCCGATGAGATTCCTCTCGCCTTCTCAAGCACCGAGAAGACATGGATGAACATCTCACTGTCCCAAGCCGGGGAACCGAAGATGTCCCTATACTCGCCAATCGTCTTTCTATAGGCCGCAGGGATGCGAAGCTCGTGCGGGCTGGTTATGCTCCATATGTTGAGAAAGATGAATGGCGGGAGGTCGACCTTGGTGCCCGGCGAGAGGCGATAGCTGGGGAAACAGTAGTTCCCGTCAACAACGATGAGGTCGGGCTCGAGTGGTGCCACCCCGTTCTCCTTTGCGTAGGCTGTCGGCGCGTCCCTGATCATCCCAAGGACCTGTTCGGGCGAAAGGGGACGGAACTCGCTCGGCCGGACCAAGTGCAGGTTGTCTCCTGCAGGGAGATAGTAGGCAGTGCCGAGTCCGGACAGCGAGAAGGCAGTCTCGAATCCCGTTTCGCCATCGAGCCTGATATCCCTGAGAGACTGGAAGAGGTCCTGATTCGTGTGATTGATGTCAACAGCCAGGACCTTCAGCGGCGGTGTACGTGATAGTGCCCACGTGACCAGTGCAACCGCAAGCGGAGTCTTCCCACTGCCGCCCTTGTTGCTCGTCACAATGACCGTCTGTGGTCGTCCCATCTTCGTTGTTATCACCCCTTTCTGTACGTCTATCCAGTTCCATTCAGCAGGCCGAACACGAACGTCAGGACTGTTCCCCAGCCCACGTAGAGGATGAAGTCCATTGCGACCTGCAATGCTATCACGCCTGCAAAGGTCACCATCAGGCGCTTGATGATCGGCTCGGGGGAGGCCAGCCTGTTCAGCTCACCCTGCGCGCTCTCAAGCAGCCGAATGTTCTTCCTGAGATTTCGCATCGCATCCTCCAGCTTCGCCTTGATGTAGCCGGGGTCGTCCGAGAGTCGACCCTCCTCTAGCATTATCATAGCGTTCTTCCATCGCCGGCTGAAGTCTTCCATCGCCGATAGCACCCTGTGTCGTTTCTGCTCCACAAGCAGCTCGTACTTGTTCAGCTCGTAGACGACGACCTTGATGACCGAGGCCAACACTATGAGTGTGCCCAAGTTCAACACGCTGCTCAGGAAGAACGTTATGCCCACTATGGGGCTCTGAGAGAAGAACTCCCGGATGATTGTCAGGCCACGAAGTCCTGCCGCCTTGTAGAGGGCGATGAACAGCAGCAACTTCAGCGTCAGGTACAGCCTCGACAGGCTCAGCCTGAGCCAGCTCCGGCTGACTGTTCCACCTGCCGAGAATGGCTTGTCGATGAAGACGCCGAAGATTGTCCCGCCGATATTGAGCATGAACAACACGGAGACAGCGAACAGTGCAAGTCCGAGTGCAAGGCGCACCCAGCCTGTGACACTCATCACTCCGTCATCGACGGTCTCAAGTACGTGCTGCATTGTCACAAAATCGTGTTCCGTCGCCGCACGCCACAGTGCATCTACGAGGTCTGGCCGCGAGTGTAGGTACGCAGCGAAGAACATCCCGTACAATAGGACAGCAGCGAGTGATGCAGCGAACACGGAACGGAAGAACGACCGGAGCCTGCTGTCGTTGGCTGTCCCGTAGATGGCGTGCGACATTCTCGTTGCCCCCAAGCGGCATATGGGCCTCGAATGCTGTGTTAATATTGTTTGTTACTACGTCCTATGGGACAGAGCACGGCCCACGTGTCCTGACAATCCCCAGTTCAGATTCGGTGTTCACCCCACCACATTGATCAGAAACTGGGGGAGGTATGGCCCACCCGGCCCGGAGAGACGAACTGGTAGCGAATCCAATGAGTAAGGAACCGAGATATCGGGGTCTCGGAAGAGCCGAATAGTGATGGCAATTGCAATGGACTGTGTGAGAAGTCGGCAGATAGGAGTGACCACAGCATTGCGGCATTCTCATCTGACGCAGTCATCATGGGTGTTTCTGTTTGCGCTTCAGTAGTAGGCCCGTTCTGCTGGCGCATCATATCCCGAATATGTGTAGGGCACATACGCTTGAGTGAAGACATATGCGGCCAGAACATTCGATATCACTGATGCAGGGCCGCCAAGGAAGAAGAATATGGCTGTGGCCATAGCTACATCAGCCATACCTGTGAAGTGGCGTGCCTTCATAAACGAAACTCCGGCTAGGATGCCGTACGTGATCAGCATTATGATGGATATGACGAATCCAAGGAAGAAGTAGTAGAGCATCCCCATTCCATAGAGTAGTAACCAGATTGCAGCAAACAGGCCGCCTCCGACCATGCCAATCCCTGCCGCAAAGACGTGAAATCCGTCCCCGTAGTTCCTGTAGAACCCGTATATACCGACGGACTCCAATACGATTCCCAGCCCTGTCGCCATAAATCCGATGATTGGCATGTTCACCATCAGGAATGGCCAGAATGCACAGGCAAGGATTCCTCCTGCTGCTCCGACCCAGAAGAAGTTCGGCGTTGGAACTCCCGTCGGCATAGGCTCCTCCAGTGGTGCTGCCTGAGCCAGCCCAGACTGAGAGGGGCCCTGCCCTGGTCTGGGCCGTTGTTGTCCCGGAGCCCCCCAAGGCGTCGCTCGTCCTTGCGCAAGACAGTCCTTGCAATACAGCACTCCTTGGACGTCAACGGCACACTCCTCGCAGACGGCCTTGCCACAAGTCATGCAAGTCCCGACTGCATCACGGTCGTTGTGAACGAAGCACTTCATCCCACTATGACCCTCCATGGCACGGAGATTGGCTCGGTTGTTGAACTGGCGACATATATTTGTACCTCCAACGTGTCAAACGGGCGGACACTCGTCGAGCGATACTGGTACAAACTAGCCTCCCGATGAGCACGAGATC
The DNA here is from genome assembly GCA_029855935.1 of Candidatus Thorarchaeota archaeon. Classification (GTDB taxonomy): domain Archaea; phylum Asgardarchaeota; class Thorarchaeia; order Thorarchaeales; family Thorarchaeaceae; genus B65-G9. The sequence continues at coordinate 77,757 of JAGSHN010000032.1, forward strand.
ACGAGCAGACGTGTTGTTCGGGCAGAGCGGGTGTGTCAGGGAGTAGATTCCCGAGACCTCGACGGTTTCTGGTGATGTCGAGGCAGAAGAGTCCGTGTCGACCAGCCCGCTCATATCCCTCGGGTCATCTGCGCAATTCTACACGAGATTCGTTCTCGGGTTGCCGTACGAACACAGGCGCGCCCATTCGGAAACTGTGGGTCGCGACGAACACGACCAGACCTAGTCGCAGCCTGCCATCAGTCCTTTGGGCTGACTCGTTAGATCACACACCACCCGTCCATTCCTCGCCGACTTGTGTGTCAATGTCAGTGTCCATATCTTGTTGGATTTCAGGAAGACCGGCTGGTGTATCGACTGGCCTCTCAAACGGTACATTGGCGTGGTAGAAGACGTATGCCACCAAGAGACCCTGGACAACGAGCCCCAAGAACAGAATGTAGTCGTTGACAACGGTGATAATGGTCGCAATGGCAACAATCGCGGCCGCTATCGTTGCTCTATCCCGGCCTGTGTAGTCGCGTACCAGAATGAGTGATATACCCACAAGTACCTCAGAGGCTGCCAGCATAAGAAACCCGTAACTTCCTCCCCAAAAGAAGATGAGCACAAATTCCTCCAGAATGCGGATGTAGGTGAGACAGTATAGCCCAAAGAGAAAGAAGACCCCGCCCGTGACGACGCCGAGAGTGGCAGACACAATGTGAAACGCGCCTCCGTAGTTCCAGTAGAAACCTACAAGGCCCACAGATAGAATCATTATACCCAGGCCCACGACTAGTAACGACGTGAAGAATAGGTAATCTAGTCCAATATACCAATGGAGCGGGGCCAACCCCGATACGGCCATCAGAATACCACCAAGGAATCCTGCCATGAAGAAATTCCTGGAGGGACTACGTGTTGCTCTCAGACCCGCACGTGGTTGCAGTCCTCCGTATGGCGGTGGTTTCGGTTGTCTTGGCTGAGGTCGTAGTGGCCTGACCTGTCGGGGTCGGGCCTGTGGCTGTGGTCGACGTTGCTCGGATGCGGCCCGTCCGGTTGACAGGCAGTTCTTGCAGTAGAGAATCCCTTGAACCAGAACCGCGCACTCCTTGCAGACGGCCTTTCCGCAGGTCGTACAGGTGCCCACACCGTCACGATCCGGGTGTACATAACATTTCAACTCAGTACTACCCCCAAGGATAGTGGAATGTTGTGACGGCCTGCTGGAGTGGCTTATATTTCTACTTGCGGCGTGCAGCTACGTAGAGCTGTTGGCTGGTCATGCCCGTCACTAGTGGTATATGTCATGCGAGATATGAAGCATCACGCAGTCCTCGGCATATGTGGAGTGGTGTTGACTGACACGGAGATTGACTGTTGTATATAGGGTGGTCCTACAATGGCGCCTTGTCTTCTTTGATGAGGTCGTAGGGATGGTCCAGACAGTGCTCGGTCGTGATGTTTCGCGACAGTACATCCACTGCAGGTATGTTCGAGGTCTACTTGATATCGGGCGAATTGCGTGGATTCGCCGTGGACGGTACTCTGCACCTACGTCTGACAGGTTGTGGGGGCCACGAGCACCACGCGGTGGTACCGTACAAGACCCGTCCACCGGGGTATTGAGCTGCCTTGAGGCGTTCGAGGTGTAGGGTGCGAACTGTCCATTTGATGCGTTCACGTCAGAGATATGCGTCCGTTGAGAGGGCTGCTTCTCGCCATTCATATACGAAGGCGGGCGGATGAGGCCGATGGTCGTGGATAACACGGAGAGTGAGATTGTCGAGGTCCGCTACGGCATTCACACATACCGCGTTCGTGTGAGCAGGCGTGGGTGCATATTTCTCTACCGCATCGAGAGGTCCAGTCGGGTGTCAAACTGGGAGAGCGTCTTCAAGAGCCTTGCATGACTGAGAGGCGTCGACTTGAGGAAACTGAAACGCCTCCTCTATGAACGGAATAATCAGATGCTGCTGCGCAAGGCGTGGCTGATGTCTGAGCTGCCGACGTATGAATCCACTCTCTATAGGAAAGGGGACGCAATGTTGTTGCTTGACCGCATCGTTGACCGCATACAGGGGCCTCCGCGGTACTCGTTTCAATACAACGACACGCGCTATTCTGCCTTTGGCACGATGCACGTCGACCCGTGGCGGCTCTACGTGCCTCCAACCTTGAGGTTGTGCTGCGCGGCATAGCCTCAACAAGCCAGTCGATTCTTCGTGTCGCGTGGCCAAGGGAGGATTAAAAGACTAGCGAGGTTCTATGTACCTCGTGGTCGCCCCAGTGTCGGCAGAATATCTAGTCCCCGAATGGAGGAAGCCAGCCGTGGTAGCCCATCGATAGCACATAGGCCCTCTTCGTGACTCTATGAGAGATTCGTAGTGCTGCGTACACCGCCTCCGATCCTGTCTTGAAATATGCCGCACGGCCTGCAACGGAGAGGTTGCGGATGAGCCACTCTGCGACTTCAACCTCGGCCGGATGCCGAATGGAGAGGCTCAGGCCCTCGTCAAGTTCAAGTCTAATGGCCCGGAGTAGGTCGCGGTCGCAGTGGCCGAGAATCACGGTCCCGCTTCCCAAAAAGAGGTCGACGTACTTGTTCCCAGCAACATCCCATACGTACGCACCCCGGCCTTGGAGAAATATCTTGATTGAGGGCTGGAACACGCTAGGTTGTTCTCAACCATTAGGGGCAGGCGGAACGTTCCCATCGGCTGCACAAGTCCCCCCACTTGTTATGTCTGGGCAACGAAGGAGGATTTCCAGCTCTTCGAGGAGATCTCCTCGCAAACCGAGCCGCAAACGGCCAACACATTGATTCAACGGAAACAACGCGATGATATGAAGCAGGTTTTCGTACAGAGTCCGCCGCCTAGGCTGACACTGCCTCAGAGGGGCAGGTCGACCTGCCGAAGAGGCTCGTACCACAGCACCAGTTCCGGCAGGTTTGAGCACTGACCTAGAGGTCACGTCAAGGGAGCGATCTTTTCCTCCACGGGACGAACCCCCTCCGCATTCGACGGGCGCCCTTCCATTCTATCCTCAAGCATTGGCAAGCTCGACTACCCTCAGCGACCGGTCGCGACAGAAGTGTCCGCCGGAGGGGCAATGCAATCTGTCAGGGGTGAGATGCCGTCCTACAGGGCCGAAGAACACTTATGAGTTACTACCACTGTTGACTCTGAGCAGAGGTTCGACATTGGGACCCCGATTGGGCCCGATCAACTGCGTAATGCTGCTCGTGGCTTGATGGGGGAGAAGGTGTGAAACGCTTGAAGATGGAAGTGGACGGACTGATTCCTCTCCCTGAGTCCTCAAATGAGAGGGCGGTAGATGTCCTGACCAGGGCATTCTCGAACGATGCGCTTGAGGCCTACTTTTTTCCCGACGAGGCCGAACGTCGGAGGCTGGCACCGATGTTCCACAGGTATCGTCTGAATCAGGCAAGACTCTACGGGACCGTGCTCACCACATCCCCAGATGTGGAGGGCGTCGCTGTCTGGATCCACTCGTCCTCTGGCAAGGGTCTCATAGCGACATTCAGAGGCGGTGGCCTCTGGATGGTTCCACGAATCGGAATGAAGCGGCTGAAGAGGATGCTCAGGTATAAGGAGTTCGCCGTTGGCCAGAGGGAGAAGTATGCACCAGAGCCGCACATGCATCTGACCTCAGTCGCGGTGGATCCCGAGCTACAGGGGCAGGGGTTCTGCAGCAAGACGTTGCGCCCTGTGTTCGCCTATCTCGACAAGATTGGGCTTCCGTGCTATCTTGAGACTCAGAGCGCGAGGAATGTTTCAATCTATGAGCACTACGGGTTCGAGGTCGTCTCTGAGGCTGAAGTACCAGATTCGGACTTGACGTACTGGGGCATGGTGCGCTCACCGCAATGAGCGACCACTTATCCGGGCTCTGGTCGACGGCGAGCCTATGGGATCACGGCGGCCATCAGACTGAGGGTGTGTTCCCCAGACTATCTGCCCAAATTTGGTCTCTCCAGTGGCAACTGTTCCAGTGTCATCTGTGCAGCAGCTGATGACGTTTCTGCAGACGTGTTGCCTCATCATATGACAACGTTCTCAGGCTCAACCTGTCTGTGTTTGAGACTGAGCGCATCGGACGGAATCTTTCTCCCTCCGTAGAGCTCCGCCTCGGGCTGCCCACGGTAGAGTGCGTCGGCAATCCTGGCCAGAGCGTCCGACTTCATTATCCCGCTGCCGCTGGCCCCGTTGACCACAATGACGCCGTTCTCCTTGTACACTGTGGGGATGGCATCGGGCGAGTAGCTGTATCCGCCGCCCCAGCCTCCGACCGGCTTCACATCCGCGAATGCCGGGAAGTACTTTGAGAGCACAGGATAGAGGCTCAGCTCGTAGTATGAGATCTCTGAGTTGGCATAGTCCTCTGTCTGAACATAGTCATAGGCCCGACCGAGTTTGTCGCCGCAGCCAATCCAGAAGCCCTTCTCCTCCAGCTGGGGTCTGAAGTAGACCGAGCCGCCTGCGCCGGCTGTCGGCAGGATGACGAACGGGATGCAGCCCAACTCATTGAAGCCCTTGGTGTAGAGCAGGTCAAGTAGATCCTTCTTGTCCTGCGCGTGGATGACGAACAGCTGTCGTTTCTTTGCCTTCAGGAGGCTGTTCATTCCAATCGGGTCCAGTAGCTCGTTGGCCCACGCGCCTGTCGCCAGTACTGTGGTCTCCGCCCTGAGAACCTCACCCTTGTCTGTCACTACTCCGTTGACGCGTTTGAACTGCCAGACGAATGGCTCACCCGGTAGGTCGAGCTTCGGGTCGGCCTCGAGAAGCAGTCTTGTCACGTTGACGCCAAAGCGTGGCTTGACATGTGAGATCTTCTTGAACTCCTCGTAGTAGAAGTCCACCAACCGTGTCGGGTCGAGCACACCGCAGTCTGCACCGAAGAGGCCATAGGCAACCTCCCTGAGATTCATCAGCTCGGCCTCCTCGTCGTTACTGAAGTCAGTGTTCAGTCCAGGGATCAGCTCCTTGAGCTCCTCCTTGTTGTAGACCCTGAAGTGAACGCCCGACCTCTCCATCCGCTCCATCCATAGCTTGACGCTCTCGTGATTGAACTGCTCCTCGCCGAGCAGCCAGAGGTAGCCGACCTTCTCGAACATCAGCTCGTGACCCATCTCTTCCTGAATATGTTCAAAGAACTTGATGCTGGTGTCGGTCAGGAGCTGGTTCGTGGAAGATGCGAACATATTTCGGACAGCCGCGGCACTCATTGCGGTGTTCGCCTGTCCGGGTGCCGACAGTCTGTCGATGAGAAGAATGCGTTTGTCGGGGTTGTTCTTCTGAATGTAGTAGGCCGTGGCCACGCCCAGTACACCAGCCCCGACCACGATGACGTCAAAGGTCTCATCGCTCACGATGGTAGCCTCCGTACGAACGCTACCGGGCTGAAGTCAGCCGCCCTATAACAGTTTGCCTCGCCCCTGTGAGTAGGTGCTGACCAGGAAAGAGATGTGGGCAGGCCACACGGCATCCTGAATGTGCGACGCGTTGTCAGGCATCCCACGCAGTGGCGTAGCCAACACGAGTGCGACATAGAGCATCGTTATTGGCGATTCCATTGCGCGGCTTCATTGATAACTATAGGCTGCGGATGCGTGCGAGGCTGCACATTCCTCTGTCACCGGGTTGGCCGACGCAAGAGATCCCATCCAGGCTGCCACAGAGCCTGCCCGTCTATTCTGTGGGCGGTGGCACTGTCAGCTGATAGCGGTCATTGAACATCTCCCTGAGGAACAGTCGCGAGACTATGATGCCACAGACGACCGTGGCGAGGAATATCATGATGAAGATGATCACTTGGTAGAAGGCCGCGGCGACCGGGTTGGCACCGCCAATGATCATTCCACTCATCAGGCCGGGGATGCTGACGATGCCCAGAGAGGCGTATCGGTTGAGGTTCGGCAACATACCGCTCCTTATCGCCTCACGTATGGTGAGCTCTGTGGCCTGTAGCGGTGTCGCGCCCAGAGCGAGAGCAGTTTCCATCAGTGCTCTCTGTTTCTGTGCATTGGACCACATCCTGTCGAGAATGAGGCTCGTCATCCCCATAGAGTTGCCAATGACCATCCCACCCATCGGGATGATGAATTCGCCCCTCTGCTGGATTATGCCCAGAAACGTCACAAGGAGCATCACGCCGACTCCCCCTACGATGACTCCAGGCAGAGACGTCCTAAAGACACCGGGAATGTAGTCCAGATTGCCACGTACTGTGTAGGCAGCGAAGGTTGCCATGAATAGCAGCACTGCAAAGATGATGATCATATCCTCAAGAGCAAATATCTCAACGAGAATGAGGGCCATCAGGATAATCTGAATGGTACCCCTGATTGTCCCGACTATGAGTTTGTTCCCGACGCCAAGGCCCTGCCATCTGTTGAGAAGGAGAATGATTGCCAGAAGTATCATAGCCACGACATAGCCCTGCGCCGCCGTGACGACCTCTGGTGGCAGAGTCGCGAGCCAGTCCATCAGCGTTGGTATCTGAATCATCATTGTCTATTGACCTCCTCTTGAGTTGCCAATCTCTATTATCCTGTCTGCCAAGCGCTGGGCCTGTTCGCTATTGTGTGTCACAATCATCACGCCGATGTCTTGGTCACTGATCACGCGCTGAATGCTCTCCTCAACGACCTCTGTGGAGTCATCATCCAGAGCTGCTGTCGGCTCGTCCAGCAGCAGGACCTCGGGCTCCAGCAGGAGGGCCCTCGCAATGGCCACACGCTGCTTTTCCCCTCCCGAGAGATTCCCTGCGGTCTTGTCGAGCATAGAAACAGGGAGGTTGACCTGACTGAGAACATCCCTGAGCCTCTCCTCGGACGCCTCAAGCCTGTGAATCCGCAGTCCCCAGAGAAGATTCTCCCTGACATTGCCCGGAAACATGCTGGCCTGTTGAGGAACGAGAATCATACTTCTACGCAATTCTCGTGGGTCCCATTCGGTCACGTCCTTGCCGTGAAAGAGCACCCTTCCGGCCGTCGGCGAGACGAGGTTGACCGCTATCCTGAGGAGCGTGCTCTTGCCGCCTCCGCTGGGCCCTGAGATTCCTATGGTCTCGCCGTGATTCAGTGCAAGATTGAGGTCCCTGAAGAGGACCCTCTCACCAAAGGCCATTGTGACACCCATCATCTGTAGGACTGGTCCTTCGCCCATCAGTTGATCGCCAAATTGGTGCAGCAATGCAAGACCTACTTAGATGTTTCAGTGACAGCCACACTCAGCTGGACAATGCCCGCTGGACGAGTCAGACGCGGCCAGTGCTGGCGAGTCAACTCCATCTGCGCAAAGCACTTATGGGCACGCCTAGACGGGTGCTCGGAGGTATGACGCTTGCCGGGCCTCGTAGTCAGACGTAGTAACGGGGAACTTAGGTGGTACCCCTTCTTCAAGCACGGTGATACCTACACCTTCTACCCCGACAAGGAGTACGGTGAGGATGAGACTGGGAGACGAGTTGGACGTGGCTTCAAATTCGAGAAGTACCTGCCCGGTTACTGGATGCCAGCCAAGTCGCCCGTGAGGCATCGCCGTATCGGCGGTGGTAACTCGCTGGTCGTTCTGGAGAAGGATGGTGACCTTAAGTTCTATCGGTTCGAGGGCTTCACATTTATGGTCAGCGACACAGGAAAGAAGGTCGGAAGGGGCTTCAAGTCCGACTGGGACTATGTGGTGGCCGAGTGGACCGGGAATGGCACCAGCGACCTTCTTGTGAGGGATGAGGATGGCAATCTGAGACTGTTCCCGTGGAACGGTGAGAAGTTCATTGACCTCGGCGGCGATGAGAAGGTCGGTGTGGGCTTCAAGAAGGACAAGTTCACTCATCTCTTTGCGGGCTACTGGACTGGCGGAGACACACCCGACCTTGTGGCCAGAGAGCGCGATGGCGACCTCTGGCTGTACCTCTTCGATGGGAAGACCTTCCGCGGCCACGGGAAGCCGCGCAAGATCGGCCGCGGGTTTGGCAACCAGTTCACGCACTACTTCGTCGACGAGTGGATGGGCAACGGCACGCCCGACCTGATTGTCCGTCACAAGAACGGCAACCTGATTCGATATCCATATGGCAAATTCGATTCTTCAAAAGATCACTACGTGTTTGCCGAACCGCCATACGCCACTGTTGGTCGGGGGTTCAAGAGCGACTGGACATACATCGTGGGCCACTGGCGACAGCCCGGTCATCCCGACCTCCTGGTATGCGACAATCATCACAATATGCGGTTCTACCCATTCGAGAACGGCGAGTTCGTGGAACTACCAAAGGACCAGAAGTTTGTCGGCCGGGACTGGAAGTTCACCCACTACTGGGACTTCTATCCGGTCGAGGAACAGGGATAGACGACGAGGGCGGAGCCCGGGCCAGCCGACAATTGGCCCCCGCAGTGGAAAGTGGGCGAACAAGGCCAGTCCCTCCACCGGAACCGTCCGCAACGGTCTTAAGCTCGTCAGTAGAGCTCCATCTCCGGGTGTGACGAGAATGGCGGACGGTCTGAGCACGCAGGAAGGTTTCGAGCTGTTTGGTGGAATTAGTGAGACGAAGCAACACGCTATAGGGGTTTTGCTGGCCGCGGTATACGGCGTTGCCAGTGCCGTACCAATCAGCGCCTTTCTCGGCGCGGTGGGTGTCAGCGGTGCCATCGGCTTCTCGATCTGTATTGCGCCGCTCTTTGGCATCTTGCTGGGGCCCTCACGAGGCTTTGCCTACGGGCTTGTTGCTGGTATCATACAGCTTATGGTAGCCGTGTTCGTGCCGACAGCGGTCGTGCCTCTCATTGTGCCGACAATTCCCCTCGGCCCTGCCGTGTCGGGCCTGTTTACCGGTCTTGCACTGCGTCCGCGCACGACCCTGGGAGGGATCTCGTTGCCTGGTCCGCTGCTGACGGCGGGGTACCTGATGGCCATCATCATCCTCTACGAGATACCGAATGGCCAGGCGTGGTGGTTCCCTGCCGTCTTGATGCTGGCTGTGGTGGTGGCTCTGGCCCTGCAGGTCACTGGATTCGAGTTCGATCCCGAGTCGTTCGGTCCTCGCCGATATCTGCAGCTCCTGCCTCTGGCCCTGATAGGAACGGCAACGGATTTCTCCACGATGATGATGGGCGCGGTCTACCTAATGGCAATTCCCGCCCCTACATTTGGCTGGGTGATATTCCCCTTTATGTTGATCGAGAGGACAGCCGCGACCCTTATCAGCGCCGCAGTCGCAGCAGCCGTTCTGGCGGCGTTCCCCGAAGTGTTCTACTCAGTATCTTCGTGATGACAATCGGGTGGCGGTCATTGAGGCTCACAGGCCGAGGCCACGTGCGGTCTCCGCAATGACTGTCCTGATGGCCCGCATCTCGTCATCAAGTCTCATTGTGGGCAGTGTCGCTGTTCGCTTCTGTATGGCCTGCTCAGGCAGAGGCGGGACGTGTACAAAACCGATGACCCCGCTAATCTGACCCGTGTGCCGCCAGTGGAGAAGATTGTAGAACAGCCAGTTGCATCCGTACGTCCCGGCGTGGTAGCTCACCTCTGCAGGAATTCCCATCTCCCTCAGTCTCTGGGCAAGACCCGTCACGTCGAGCATCGAGAAATAGGCGGCTGGGCCGTCGGGAATGATGACGTCTGTCTCGGGGAGGTTGCCATAGTTGTCCTCCCGCTGTGTGCTCACTGCGTTGATGGCGATCCGCTCGAGCGTGATTGCACCCCTGTTCGCCTGTCCGCACGCTATGATGACGGCGGGGGCTGTCTCACCAATTAGCCTTCGGGCCTCGGACAGACAGGATGTGTAGTCCAGCGGCAGCTGGGCGCCCACAACGGTCAACCCCTCTATTTCTCCACCGTCAAGGGAAAGTGCGACCTCCGCTGAGGGGTTTATCTCGAAGTCATCAAAGGGCTCGAAACCTGTGACCAACACGTTCTCTAGTGCCATTGTGACCACCCACATCTATGAAGCGTGGAGCATCGAGACCGCCCCACATATGAAAAGGGCCCCGAGGACAATCTGAAACACACCGACGCCAACATTCAACCAGTTGATGCCTCCAATGTTGGCGTGCCGTCGCACCCTGTCGGTCCCCAGAGACAGGAATGCTCCATATATCAGATCGGTCGATATGTGGGTGACGTAGACGAGAATGCCAGCAATGAACAATGCGCCGACTCCAGCCTGTATCCCGACAACGAGCACGGTCACGGTAGAGAGGCCGATGGCAAACCACCACAGTATGAAGTACGGCGACAGAATGCTGACCAGAGCGCCTTGGGTGATGGCAGCAAGAAGACTCACACGGCTCCGAGACACGGGGTCCGACATCTCATCGTCAGGCGAGATGCGATAGTCGCGGAGAGCTAGTAGTCCGAACAGCACCACGACCGATCCCCCAAAGAGCAAGATCATCGCGACCGTCTGGTCTGTCAGCGCAATTGTCTGGAGGCTCACAACAATGGCCGCCACTATCACTAGTTCCACGATGGCGTGACCAACCATCGGCAGCATGCCAAAGGCCCTCCCGCCAGTCGTGGCATTCTGGATGACGGCAGCTGAAAGTGGTCCAGGCGCGAGCGCCCCCGTGAGCGAGAGGAGGAACCATGCCACCAGCGCCTCTACAACCGTCACGTCGGTGTCACTCTCCATAGACCGGAATGGCTCACGGGCTTTTCAGTGTATATATAGAATGGACACATACGATGCCGTCTGCCTGTTGGCGAATGGGCAGGACAATGCAGTCACCTATTCTTCCACAGTGAGGCCAGCCTCCGTGCTGAGATACGAAAGATTCATTTTGAGTCGTGTAGGCGGTTTAACAACACTATTCTTGGAGAAGAGGAAATGAAGTACGCTATCAATGCAATTCTTGCGCTTGCAATCATCGCGATGTTCATGGTTTCTCCGGTCGCCGCCGCTACCTCACAGGGTCTTGAGTGGGGCATCCACACTGGCGACAGGTTTGATTTCACCCTCAGGTCGAGTGAAACTGGCTTGAACGAACAGATCTACTTGAACATCACGTCGATGCCGGCGACTGCAATCCCCGACCCCTTGACATCATGGGGTAGTATACCAGACCCCGATGTCGGCGCGTACTGGGCGAACGGCACATCGATGGGGCTCTATATCCTTGTCTTCCTTGGCCTGCTGTCAACGGGAGGAAAGATTGCCGTACCTGTGGGCAATTTCTCCCTACTCACGAATCTCCTTGCGCCAGAGCTCATAGGGGAGGACTTCATCAACGATGCCAGTGTATGGGGTGTCGAGCTGGTGCATGAGCTCAACTCCACGCACGAGGGACACATCCGTGTGACGTACTCAAAGTCAGACGGCTTCCTTGCTGAGTACATTCTAACCATGGTCGTTTCGGCCACGGACGAGGTCGTACAGGAGCTGTCCGCCAGGAGAAACAACCTTGGCGGTGGTATTGGAATCGACCAGCTAGTCCAGCTTGCAAAGGACAATGCCCTGTACATCGGTGCTGCAGTCGTCGTTCTGGTGATCCTCGGCGTTGTCTGCAAGAGGCGATAGTGGAATGTGACGGGGCTAGAGGCCCCGCCCCTCTCTTTTTCTCCTCCTGCTGTGCTCTACCAGCGAGGACTCCGGACGAAACTGGATATGGGGCCGTGTAGCCAGTGCGAAACGGCAGTTCTGGCTGGACTCACTCCCGATGGTTCTTCCGAAGGTGCGCAATAGTTGCTGCTGTGAACCCTGCAGCGACGGCTGCGGCGACGACTGTGACGCCGAGCGATATCGGGCGGAGGCCGAGTATTCTCCCAATGCCATAAAGACCTGTGGTGTCACTGTCATTGACTGGCGGACTGGTGATCGTTGTGTCTGGAGTTCCGGGTGTTGATGGACTCTGAGGGGAGTGGACGATGTTGAAGGGATGTTCTCTGTTTATAACGAGCTGGAGGTTGCTGTGCTCATCCCACGCGGAGATGGAGAAAGGACCCGATGTGACAACGGATTCGACGGACTGGTCGAACCGCCAGTGAACTAGCTGGTCGGTGGTCCAGTTGGAGATTATGTGAGCAGGTAGAACGGGGAGCGTGCCAACACGAAGGAGGTTCCAGTATGACTCGTCCTTGAACTCGATGACGATTGACCTCCTGTCGTCTGTGGTGACCTGGGCCACATTCTGGACACACCGATGGAGCCACAGACCTGAGGCCATCCTGAGAGAGTCAATCGTCTGTTTGACATCATACGATGTCACTGGCATTCCATCACTCCAAGTAAAGCCTTGTCTTAGAGTGAAACGGATCTGCATCCTCCCCTCTGGGACGTTGGGGTCGTCGTGGTGGGTATCGATCTGAAAGGTCCGGGCAAGCCACATATCCGGTTCTCCGGAGGGCCTTCTGCGCAGGAGACTGTCGTAGGCGAGAGAGAGTATGGTCCTGCGCAGGTCGTGTGCCAGTGCAGATACCTCGATGAGAATCACTGTGCCAGGAAGAACAGTCCTGCCTGCTCGGAATGTCCCCCCGACAGGGCCCCCCTGCTCCTGTTTTAGGCGCACCAGATATGGTGTCCACCAGCTGAAGAAGCCATCTTCGATCGTGAACACGGGGTCCTCTAGTTTCTCACTGTTCCATAGTTGATAACGATACTCCTGGCAGATCGGTATGAAGGGGCATTGCTCAGCGACTATTCTCTGCATCTCGATTGCAGCATCGTAGACTTCGGAATAGCTTGAGGCGTGGAGGAACTGGTTTCGATAGAAGTCGAACGTGTTGTTCCTGAACTTTGGGAGATTGACATATGGTCGGTCTGCATTGCCCGACCAGAACTCGTCTGCCATCCAGATAATGTCATTGAACCGCGGATAGAGCACGTGCAGAAAGAAGAAATAGCGTTTCTCGCGCTCGATGCTGAGTAGCTCGCTAACGCTCCACTCATCGTAGACTATGAGCTGGCTCTGTATTCCAATGTCTTCCAGAGTCGACACTATTGTCTGGCCCGCGGCCCGGGCCTGCGGCGAGTCGTGTGTCACAACTGGGAGGATCCCGAACTCGACACTCGCCCGACCCAGTGGTCCCGGGCCTTCCAAGTAGCTGTCATTATCGGAGTCAAAGAATCCCGCATTCGCAAGAACCTGTCGGGCCTTTGTGACGAGTCCGTAGCGGTACATCGGACCTATGACCTTCTCGGCTGTGAAGGGGTCTGTTGGAGGGATGCAGGCCTCAAGAGTTCTGCCGGAGTTGTTCATCGCATCACGGAGAATCGCAACCTTGTCGATTGCGAAGGCAACGGCCCTCCGGAATTGCGTAATATTAAGGGGATATCTCTCAGTGTTCAGTGATAGGGACCAGTACCAATCGCAGGGGATCATCACAGTGCGAACAGACTGTGTAGTATTGATCTGTGACAGGCGGTCGTATCGGACCGGGTCAAGTGCCATATCGATGTCGCCATTCTGCAGGGCCACGAGTTCCTCGTCGGTATTGGACAGCCCGACATAGTCGATTCTGTCTACGTAGCCCCCATACGGTGGAGTGGAGGCCATAGTCTTCTTGGCGACTATCTGTGGAGATACTGCTGCGAGCAGGACTAGACTGATTGCGATGATGCCCACGCCACGCCTTACCAACAAGTCCTCACTTCCAGACGTCCCGATATTTCTGTCAATACGAACAGGATATCAGGTATAAGCTATCTTGTTGACGTAGCAACACATTGGCGCCAACCTACCAGTCTATTTGGTGATGGCCGTTGCAGTTGGGCCTCCCTCTTCTCCGCGGGAGAGGCCGTTTTCGGGCCGTGGCTGCTGCGACCCAATAGGCTTAATAGACTGGGGGCATCAGCGGTCGAGGACCTAGGGAGCGGTTCATCTGTGAAAGTTGTACAGATAGCACTGCCCTTCGACAAGACGGCGCCTATATACAACTTCCTCGTCGAGGCTCTGGACATCGATATGATTCACAAGATCGATGTCGGAGAGGCGCACCTCCTGACCTTCAGAGTCCCGGATGCCAAGGTGGCAGACCTTGTCGAGGCGCTGAAGAGTCACGGGGTTGGCGTTGACTACGGCTATGTTGACATCCTTGACACCAAGGTGTCGTTGCCAGGCGATGTATCAGAGAGCAAGTCAGAGGAGAAGATACAGCGCGAGGCGATGCTAGCGGTCGAGGAGATTTACGTCAATGTCGAGCGTCAGGCCTCTCTCAGCTTCGACTTCATCGCATTCTGCATACTGGCTGCACTGATGGCGGGCGTGGGACTGATCCAGAACAACGTCACGGTCATAGTTGCCTCCATGCTCCTATCGCCGCTGATGGGGCCGATGCTGGGCGTTGCACTCGGATACGTTGTCGGTGACAGGGCCCTCTTCATCAAGGGAACAAGGAACGAGCTGATAGCGCTCGGAGTGTCATTCGCTGTCGGTGCCATTATGGCCGCGGTAATGCCGCTACTCTATCCGGGGACTCCGTCACTGGTGGACATCATCGAGTCGCAGTGGAATGGCGGTCCTGTGGTGCTCACCGAGATTACAAGGAGGGGCGGCTTTTCCACGTTGGACGTTGGCGTGGCGATATTCTCGGGTGCTGCAGTCGCAGTATCGGTGACAAGAGGCGATATGTCCTCCCTCGTTGGTGTCGCGATATCTGCTGCTCTGATGCCTCCTGCTGTTAATGTTGGTATGATGCTTGCTCTCGGGCTGCTGAACAGTTCGGCCGCCTGCATGGAGATTGGCATCGGATCATTGATGCTCCTTGTGATGAACATAGTGATCATTGATATCGCCGCCATTGTGATGTTCAGGATAAAGAAGCTCGGTGTGATAGCCGACAAGTCCGCTAGATGGGTGGCCGTAGCGCACCTGAAGAAACAGGGGATGGGCGCTCTCTACCACACGTACACTCAGCCAAAGCGTGAGGGCCCTGTTCCGACACCCGCGCCGGCTGCGCCAGTCCCTGAGCCTGAGCCTATCAGGCCTCCACCTCCCGAATCAGGGGGACCTGACGTGGAGACCGTGGCGCCGACAGAGGAGGAGAGCGCACCTACGGACACCGCTGGCGAGAACGAGACAGGTGGAGAGTCCGCATAGCGACGCCGAGACAGTGCAGTTCTCACCGTAAGCCGTAGTCTCCGAGCGGCAACGCCGTAGTGCTCTCTATACGGGAGGTAATACTAGGATACATAGCGTGACGCCCTACAGTCAAAGTGCGGGTTAACTCGCTAACCAGTTTCAGTCGGAGGCTGCGAGATGGCTCCAGTCAAGGGCACCAAGAACAAGCTGTTCAAGGGTCTGACCGAGCACGATATTCTCGTCTGGGAGGAGGAGAAGATGCGCTACCAGCGTCGTGTGGGCCACAAGGTGACGGACCTGGAGTTTCTCCGCTATCTTCTGATGACGGCATCGCGTCCGGTCGTGACCGGAAAGGACGGTGTCGTGTCAGGTTACCTGACAGGAACGGGGCCCATCTACGAGAAGACAGACACACTGCTTGAGAAGTACAGGTCAGCAAGACTCTCCCAGACGGTACGCGGGGGGACAACGCAGCCCAGCACCCACGTACATATGGATCTGACTTCCGAGACCACTCCTACCGACCAGGTCGCAGGGACGCGACACATCTAAATGCTCGAACTAGTCTTCTAGAAAGATATGTCACGAGTCACGGTCCTTGGTGGAGCCGGAACAGTCGGAGCGGTGGCCGTGCGGACCCTGCTCTCGTCAGGCGAATTCTCTGAGGTGGTAATCGCCGACCTGAATATGCCACTTGCTAATCAGCGACTCAAGGAGATGGCGGATGACAGGCTCTCAGCCGTGAAGGTCGACGCCTCTGATGTCGAGTCTGTCAAGCGGGTCATCAAGGACTCAGAGGTCGTTGTCAATTGCGCCGGACCGTTCTATAGGCTCGGTCCGAGCGTTCTTAGGGCGGTGATCTCCGCT
Organism: Candidatus Thorarchaeota archaeon; assembly: GCA_029855935.1. GTDB lineage: Archaea > Asgardarchaeota > Thorarchaeia > Thorarchaeales > Thorarchaeaceae > B65-G9. Next base: position 93,649 of record JAGSHN010000032.1, read on the forward strand.
GGTGTGAACAGCGTTGACGTCTGTGATGACTTCGATGCGACGCGCCTTCTGCTGAAGATGGACGAGGATGCCAAGAAGGCTGGCATAACTGCTCTGACGGGAATGGGCAGCTCGCCGGGCATAGCAAACCTGATTGCGAAGCTCTGTGCTGACCAGATGCTCGACGAGGTCGAGTCGATCGACATCCTGCACGCGCACGGCGGCGAGCCCAGAGAGGGCCCGGCGGTCGTTGCGCACAGGATACACAGTATGCTCGCAGACATTCCTATGTACCTCGATGGCAAGTTCACCACGGTCAGGTACTTCGAGGAGAGCGGTAGGGCTCTGGAGGAGGATGTCGACTTTCCCAAGCTCGGTACGTTCAGGTGCTATCCGTATCCCCATCCTGAGACCATCACCCTTCCCCGCTACATCAAGTGCAAGAGAGTGACCAACCTTGGCTGTGTGCTACCCACTGAGTACTACGACCTCATCCGCAACATTGTCCGGCTTGGGATAGTGGGCGATGAACCGATTGACGTGAAGGGCGTGAAGGTGGCGCCGCTCGACTTTGCTATAGCCTACATCCTTCACGAGCGCGAGAGAATACTTCGGGAAACGAACTTTGGTACCCAGCGTGGTTGTCTCAAGATCACAATCAAGGGCAAGCTCGACGGCAAGCCGCACAGGTTCGACTTCTCGCTTGTTTCCGTCGGTCAGTCAATGGGCGAGGGGACGGGCATTCCTGCAGCCATAGGTGCGATACTGATGCACAAGGGCAAGATAACAGAGAAAGGAGTGTTGCCTCCCGAGGGCTGCGTCAATCCGTTCGAGTTCCTCCTTGAGATGCAGAGACATCTGGGTCTGGACAGCCTCAGCTCCGAGGAGTCGCCACTGATCATTGAGTCGACCGACAGCGAGGGCAATACTGAGCGCGTCACGCTGTGAGACCTCCAGAATACCGGTCCTTGGCCTCCAGAGCATCAGGTTGGCCAAAAGCTATTTTGGAGACCTACACGACTAGATACGTTCCTCAATGTTGTGGGAGTGTGCGCATTGACCACATACGTGTTGGCTCACGATGTCGGTACTGGCGGCGACAAAGCATCACTCATTGACCAAACAGGGAGAATCGTCGCCTCCGCCGTGAGGGACTATCCTGTTCTCTACCCGCAGCCCGGCTGGGCTGAACAGGACCCGGAGGCGCACTGGTGGCAGGCCATCTGTGAGACCACTCGGCGCGTACTATCGGACTCTGGTGTTGAACCGCGGGATGTGGCCGCTGTCGTCTTCTCGACGCAGATGATGGGGACCATTCCTGTGGACCGTGATGGCCGGCCCCTGATGAACTGTATGACCTGGATGGACACCCGTGCGGCTGAGCAGAACAAGGCGATCATCTCCAATCCCATCAGGATGCTGAGGATGCTGCGGCTGACTGGCGGGCTGCCGTCGGGCAAGGACATCATTGGCAAGATCGTCTGGTTGAGAGAGGAGCGTCCACAGATCTATGAGAAGACGCACAAGTTCCTGGACTGTAAGGACTACCTGATTCATCGCTGCACGGGCGAGTACGTGACATCCTACGACTGTGCCAACCTCACGTGGTTCATGGACTCGCGCAGAGGCAGATTGAGGTGGTCGTCGACGATACTGGGCTGGATTCGGCTCGACGAGGACAGGCTTCCAAGGCTTGCGCCGTCGACAGAGATAGTCGGGACACTCACGCCCGAGGCGGCCTCTGAGATGGGTCTCACCACCGAGACTCAGGTTGTCAATGGGGCAGGCGACATGACGTCCGCCGGTGTGGGCTCTGGCGCTGTCCGTGAGAGGGAGGTACATCTCTACGCCGGGTCCAGCGCCTGGCTGGGTGCCCATGTGTCGAGCAGGAAGCTGGACATCTGGACCTATACCGGGTCCATCTGCAGCGCCATCCCGGGTATGTACTTGATGATTGCAGAGCAGGAGTCAGCAGGGGCGTGTCTGAAGCACCTGCGGGAGAACTGGCACTGTGACCTGTGTCGTCACGTCATCGAACGCGCCGCAACAGTCTGCACCCAGTGTGAGACAGGTGAGCGGAACCCCTACGCCGAGCTCGACGAGATAGCGGCTGGCGCCTCTCCCGGTTCTGAGGGCCTAATATTCGCACCGTGGATGTTTGGTGAGCGCTCGCCGATTGATGACCATTTCGTGCGTGGTGGATACTTCAATCTCTCCCTTGCTCACGGCAAGACCCATATGATTAGGGCGGTACTGGAGGGCGTTGCCTATCACATCCGGTGGATGATGGAGGGCCTTGAGAAACGGAAGATGCTGGGACGAGTGCCTGCCGTGAACATGATTGGCGGGTGTGCCCGCTCTGACATCTGGCCACAGATCATTGCTGATGTGCTGCAGAAACCAGTGCGACGTGTGCGTCATCCACTGGAGGCTGGAAGCGTTGGCGCTGCGATGATTGCCTTTGTTGCACTTGGTGAGGTCTCCAACTTCTCTGCGGTGGCGCACATAGTCGAGATTGACAGAGTGTTCGATCCCAATCCTGGCAACTCTGAGGTCTATGACTCCGGCTTCCGGGTACTAAAGGAGTATTACAGGCGCAACAAGAGCCTCTGGCGTAAGGTCAACAGACAACGCCGTTGATATGAGTACCACTGCCCTGCATCGCAGCTCCGGGCGATGCGGATTCCTACGACCGTACGAGGGCGAGTCGAGAGGACTGCTAGGCAATGACGCCTATTTGAACAGACCGACGAGGAACAAGATGACACCGAGTCCAATAAGTGCAAGCATAGTCTCGGTGAACACGTACCCAGCAATCACGGTCTGGTAGATGCCCAACATCGTGAAGTACGGTAGAATCTGGTCGAGTGCGGCTATGGCGGCTACCGTCGCGATTATGGGCAGGAGCCCGACTACTATCAGAATGATTCCGAGGATGACAAGTCCCTTTCCCATGTGGATTCCTCCTCATAGAACAGTATGCAGTGGGGCCTACTCTCCCTGATAACTGTTCGTACGTTTCGCACTCGAAATGTTCAGCCGCCCGTCTCGGGGTCACTCTGGCTGCAAGTGCCGTCTAGAGGTCAAAGCCCGTGCGGCCCGATCCCCACGCGTCAAGGGCTCTCTGGAGTTCCTCGTGTTCCTTGGCATATCGTCCCACAGGTATGCCCTGCATCTTGGCCTCTATCGCCTGCCTGAAAGCCCTCGCGCCAGCCCGCGGTCCGTCGGGATGTGCGTGAATGGCACCGCCTGCGCCGATGACGATGTCAGTTCCCAAGTCGTCTATGACCTCCTCGACCATCCCTTGTGATATGCCGCCACTGGGCATCGGCATGGTCTGTTCGATGTGGTGCAGCGGCATCACCATGTCGTGGGCCATGTGCAGGAATCTCTCCTTCAGGATTGGCGCCTTGCCGTATGGCGCAGGGAAGACTGTGATGTCTGAGCCGCAGACTCTCGGCAGCTTGCCGATGACGATGTTTGTCGCAATCCCCGTGATTGGGGAGTAGGACAGGGCGCCCGTGATGTCCATATGTGCAAGAACGGGGACGTTGACGGACGGGTCCTCACAGACCGCCCTGAAGGCCGAATAGCCCACAGCGAGGAAGTTGATCATCAACGCATTGGCGCCCAGCTCGATGGCCCGCTCAGCGTTCTCAAGCAGCTGCGGAATGCGATCTGTGATGTTGACAGTGTACAGTGTCTTCTCGCCCTTCTCGGAGTCTGCCCGGTCAATCGCCTCCATGAAGAGCGGTACCCTCTCCTCGATGCTGTTGAAGGAGGCATTCGCCAGCAGTTCGTCGTCCTTCACGATGTCTGCTCCTCCGACCGCCGCCTCATAGCAGAGCTCAGCACCTACCTTCGCCGACGTGTAGACGCACGGCTTGATCATGTTGTTCAGCAGCGGCCTGTCACGTACACCGAGGAGCTTCCTGAGGCCCTTGATACCGAACTTCGGACCCTTGAAGCCCTTCAGCCAGCTCTTCGGGAACCTCATATCGAGACACTTGATCCTGCCGCCGAGAGAGATGTTCCCTATCACCGTTGACAGCAGCATTGGTATCTGCTGCCCGAAGTTCTCCCACGGGAAGGCCACCTGGATGACGTATTGCCGCCGCTCAAGGTCCTTCGGCGTGCTGTACTCGTACTGTGGCACCTCGTAGATGCCGATGACCTTCGCAACGTGCCGTTTCCGCACCTCGACGGTCTCCCCAGGCACGAGCGTCCACGTACCGGTGCTCTGCTCCACAGCAGCAGCCTGCGCCACATCCCTCACGTCGATGAAGGGCGGCAGACCCACATAGTAAGTGCAGATCACGTACTTCTCAACGTCTATAGCGTCGGGCAACGCATCAGGCAACGCATCCAGTGGTAGTCTCTCCATCTCTCACAACCCTATCTACCAACGCATCCGCGCTATTTCACGTTTTGGGCCTCTGTGTGCCGACGGCTGCTGCAGCAAGGCTTGGGCAATCTCTCCGCGGCACTGTCCCCTTGCAATCGCTCCCACCCCCCGAGCGAGCGTGTACACACAGTCCCTGCAAGAGACTCGGTAGGACGGCGAAGAACAGATTAGGCTATGCTGGACAGGAGGCCTCTGAAGAGAACAGGGAATGAGCCGCGTTGTCCGAGAACAACACTGAGAGCAGCAGGCCAATTCGCGTCACCGTCGACCGCCTTCGCCTTCCCCGCCTGTGCCCTGTCTGCGGAACCAAGGCGAACGACTACGTTCGCATCCTCCTCCGAGATAACAAGGCGGACGATGCCGGATCGTTCACGGCCAACGTGATGTGGAGCCCCTACGCTCATCAATGGCGCAGATGGGGTGGTGGAGATGTTCTCACTCTGAGCGTGGCAGTCTGCAGCGCCCACAGGTTCTCCTACGACAGTGTGTACCGCACGAGGACCGTGTGCCTCATCGCTGTGGCGTTCACCGCCGTTGCCGCTCTTCTCTCAGCCGGCGTGATATCGAGTGCACTGCAGCTCGGCACGGAGGTCCCGCTGTGGTCGCTGGCTCTGGTCGCACTGTTCGTCATCACACTCTTCTCTACAGGCTACGTCTTCCGACCTGCGCCGGTCGAGAGGGCCTTCAGAGTTCTCTCATTCGATCCCGGCTCTCGGGAGATAGTCGTTTCGCTTAGCAATCCAGCCTACCGTCAGGCGTTCCTTGAGGAGAATCCGTATGCCGAGGAAGAGAAGGGGGAGCCGACAGCAGCCAGAGAGTGATCCCACATAGCCTCTGATCCGAGCTGGTACGGCTGGAGCGAAAATTTTAATTACACTAGGGACCATAATATTCCCTAGACGGGAAGGCAAGGACGAGGTGACGCGGAGCGTGGCGAGCGCCGTGTCAGTATTGTGAATGAGAGGTTCCGGCCGGCTCGAGTTCACTGTATCTTGTGGGGCGCTCGCATCTGCCGTGGGCCCAACTTGCCTCCGAGGAGCCTCGGAGACCTGTCCCCGGGGAGGGCTTGTCCCTCCCCTCCTCTTGTTGTGAGGAGCAGTGTCGTCGGCCAGCAGAGGTGAATAGGCTATGCAAAGGCAGGAGCCCACGGATTTGGATCGGGTGTTCAAGGCGCTCGGTCACGTGACGAGGAGACGGATTCTTCAGCTCCTCGCTCAGGGGCCACGCTATCCATACGAGCTCTCGAAGCTGTTGAATCTGAACAGGCGTGTCGTGCTGAAACATCTTGAGATGCTCGAGGAAGCAGGCCTGATAGAGCACGAGACTGGCTCATCAGACGTCGGTCCGGATCGTACATACTACAGACTCAGTGTCTCGTTCGGTCTGTCCACGACAATCCTGCCAAACTCGTTTCTCATTCGAGTGACCCGTCCGCCCAGTAGTCGCGAGCGCCAGGGCGAGGTCACGGTCGATGCACGTCCTGACGTTCGTGCAGTCAAGGCATTGCTTCGAGAGCTGGAACAGGTCGATAGGCGGATTGAGGAGTTGGACCGGGAACGTGTCAGGCTAGCCGAGGTCCGAGGGGAGATAATCCGAAGGATTGAGGCGGTGATGCGCGCGTGTCGCTGGGACGCCGAGAGCTGTATGCGTGTCAGGTCACTCATCGATCCGGCGAGAGTGGAACTTGAGCCGTCTGCGCGTGGGGCGCTCAGTTCCTGGTCGCAGACGGTCAGAGAGGTCCTTCGACTCTTCGAGGACTTCTTTGGCAGCGCGGGCCAGTGAGCGGCACACTTGGGGAGGAATGTGTCAAACAGGTCCGGGAGACAATCTATGATGTCGCTGTCCGAAATCCTAGCTCGCTGTACGTTCCGCATCTCTTGAGTCATCCCTCGACAGTCCTGCCTGGTCCATTCTCATATGCGGACGGCGTTCTATGGATCACTCTTTTGGGATAGATTGACGTTGCTGGGCCGTTTGTGGAATCCGGCACGGTATCTTCAAGAATCAGCGACTGTCGTTGATGGCTCAGCCTACTGTTCTCACACTGTTGGCAGATAGAGGGACTGGTGAAGAGTCTCAAGAATGGAAGCGAAGCCAAGATTCCAGAGAGGAATCCTAGCTTGCTACCCATTCTGTAGAGGGAATCACTTGTTGGAGCCAAGAATGCCCTTCATCTTGAGAACGACAACTAGCACGACTACGCCGGCAACGCCACCTATGGCAAGAATCACCAGGCCCATGGTGTCGCCGCCGCCGGGTGGAACGGTGCTGGTTGTAGACGTTGTGCTCGTCGTGGTTGTCGTTGTTGTAGTTGTGGTTGTTGTGCTTGTGGTACTCTCAATCACATAGACGACTACCCAGTCATCGTTCATATGACCCGCCCTATCGTAGACGCTAATGTGGACAGAGTGGTCTCCTACTGCAAGTCCATCTATGTTTACGACAATTGTACTGCCATCCCACGTCGCATTGAGTAGCGAGATATCGTCAATGGTCACGTTGTAACATCTGGGATTCAGGTCATACGCGGTCCACGTAATTGTATTCCCGACGGACCCTGCAGAGTAAGTGACGTCTCCGGGCTGGCTCAACTCTGGATCGGTCACATCTTGATAGATTGTGATTGTTGCAGAAGTTGCGACATTTCCGGCGCCATCGCCTGCCTGATACATGACCTCGTACGCTCCCTCACCCGTGAAGGTGAGTGAATAAGAGAGCACTGTCGAAGTGTCATCTCGCGTTGCATTAGTCATCAATGTTCCATTGACCCAGAGAGCGATCCATTTGACGTGTGAGAGCGTGTCCTGTGCGTTCACTTGCAGATTCATGTAGCTGCTAGAAGTGACGTCTCCATCCGAATTGCCCAGGATGAGAACGGGACCAGTATTATCTGCAATCACGGTTACCTCTTCGGTATACTCGTCCACCGAATTGACCGTGGTCAGGACTTTGAGGATGTATGTCCCATCAGCAAACGTTGTTGAGTCGAGAGTGAAGGTGATGGTCCCATCTGTACCACTGCCAATTTGTGTTCCGTTCAGTGTGATCACCGTAGAGACGGTCATGCTGCCTTCATAGTAGACACCAGTTTGAACTGTCATGTTCACTGTGACTGTGACCGAGCCTGCGACATACGAGCCATCACTCGGCGCGATAATCACGATCTCCACATCGTATCCCCCGGGCCTCACCATGAGCGGGAGATAGTCATAGTATTCGTACGAGATCTCGTGTGGTGTGTCACCAATACCATCATGGTTGGCGTCTATGCCAGTGTAGTCGTACCAATAATTGCCGTACTCTGTACTGTTCAGGTAGAAGTCCGAGTAGATGCTATACGGAGACAAGAAGCTATTCAGAGTCAGGGTCACATTTGAAATATAACCCCGGAATATGTGGAACGTACTCGTAGTGTTGAAAGTGTTTCCGATAAACACCGTATCAGACACATCATTCAACCGCAGGGAAACACGAACTGTCGAATTCGCAAATGTCGAGTTGGAGAGGGAATAGAGATGGATGTAGTCTGTCCTATCCCCTACAGTCGATTCTGTGATAGTGATGTGGTCGCAATACATGACGTACAGCGAGTATGTGTCCAAGCCGGCAAAGGTCTCATGGTCACGATTGAAGAGATAGTAGATCGGTTTGCCATCAAAGGTGTTCGATGTGTCTATCGTATGATTTGCGTCACTGATGCTGGACACTCCGCCATCGTAGAAATTGATGACCTCAGTACTGTTCTCAATGTGACACCCACTCATAGTGACGCGCGTCGTAGTATAGAACTCTATCGCGATCTTTCCGTTCTTGAGGACCACATTCGTGAGTGTAGTGTTCACGGACTCGCGAATGTATATTCCAAAGTCGTCGTAACCCTGGATCAAAGTGTTTGAGATTGACACATTATCTACTGAGAGGATGTAGATGCTAGTCGGACAGTCAATGATGGTCTCGTTTTCGATGACGAAGTCGTGTGCCTGCTGTTGAAGACTGATTGCATAGACGCATCTCACATAGGTGTTATTGAAGAGATGACCGTTCATCCTCACCTGACCGTACTCACTGACTGACACGCCGTAGTCAGCATCAGAAATAGTGTTCCGCCCAAAGAGAAAGTTGTGTGATTGCACGCGATACACTGCGAACTGGCAATAGGAAAATGTGCTGTCGTAGACCTCTATGACGACTGATGAGTCATAGACCTGTGGCATTGAAACTCCGTGCGAGCATCCGTAGAAAGTCACAGACTTCACAGTGACACTATGGCCAGCTTCATCGTAGCGGAAGCGAATGCCGTCTGTGAAGTTCAGCAGGTCTGAGTTCTCTATTAGTCCTGTGGTGTCATAGACAAATACACCTATTGACCCATTGAATCCGTAGCAGTCAAACACGTGGAACCATGCTGCATCTTGAATAAAGACCATCGTTCCAGCACTGTTCATCTGAATGTTGCAGTCGTAAATGGTGACATTCGTCAATAAATCAATCATCGAGAATCCAGTACCCACATCTGTGGCGTTCACATTGTGTACGATCAGAGTAGCACCATGGAGAGGCCAGCGTTCGGTCAGAACACATGATGCATCAGAAACGACACTGTCTGCCAGAGTCACATCTCCGCATTCCTGAATGCCTACTACTGCGTCGATAGTGATATGTTGAGCATGTATCCCAGTGATGGTCAGGTCAACGCAGTAACGCGCATACAAGACATATTTCTCAATGGAGGTCGCTGTGATACCGTTCACTGTGATGCCCATCAGTCTCTGAGAACTGCTGCCATCGAGATACAGGCCAACATACGAGTCCTGAACGATCATGTCAGTTACGTATGTGTCATTGGTCTTGGTCTCAAACCAGTACAATCCAACGAAGGTTGAGTGTGCCACCTCGACATAACCGCCGATGTTTGCAAGTGCGGTAAACCTGTTTGTGTTGTTTGTCGCCCGGAACGTTGAGTCTTCGAACAGAACGTGACCACCATCTTCGATAGTGATACCAAACTCCTGATCGCTGGAACAGTTGAACCAGATGGTTGCCGACATTGTTCTCATGTACCCGCCATCGTAGACTGTGAGGTCTCCGGATAGCGTGTAGTTCGTTGCAAACACGAAGGTAAGTGAATGAACATTCCAGCTTGTGTGAGTCGGGAGATCACCCCACACCATAGTGGGCAGGGTGTCAACAACATCTGAGAGAGCAGGAACGTTGTAGGAGGTGTCACCGATGAGGTCACCATCGTTGTCCACGCCAGCATAGTCCCAGTAGACGTTGCCGTACGTACCATTATTGAACGCATTACCCGTGCCGGATTCGGTGATGTGCCTGTAATTATTCCAAAACAGGTTCATGTAGACCACATTATTGTCACCCTCAACATCGAGTGCAACACTGGATGCAGAAGTGATTCCCTGGAAGACGTTAAATCGAATTGTGTTGTGAGCGCTAGAGCCATCGATGAAAAGACCTACATCATTGGTCCCTGTGAAATTCGAATGCTCGATCGTACAATACGTGCTCCCACCAAGGAAGATTCCTGTATCCACATTGTCAAAGGACATGTCGGAGATCGTCGTGCCATTGACACTGTTGAGATAGAGTCCAGTTGTGCAGTCGGTCGCTGTCAATCCATCGACGTCCACTGCAACATTGTCAATATACAATCCTACGTCAGCATTGCTTACAGTAACATTTCTGATTGTGACGGGCGAGATTGTGATGGTCAGTCCTGAACGGGCTGCACCCCAACCGCACCAGCTCACAGTGCTATCTGTAAACACAAAGTGAGCGCCTGAATAGAAGATGATGTCGTACGAGTTGGTATGATCTGAGCTATCTATGAGCGCACCCTTTGTGATGTGGAAGGCTCCTCCGTTCTGCACAGACAGTGTCTGCAACGACGATGAACCGAAGATGAGATGAGTTCCGATCAGTGTCAAGTTCCCGGTCCCAAGAATATTCACATTGCCTGTGATCGTCTTGGTCACACGCAGTAGTATTGTCTGGCTATCGATGGTCCAATCGCCAGAGTCCGGTGGTAAGTTACCCATGCCCATTATTGGATAGTGGTCAACACCAGCCAGAGAATAGCCGTAGAGATTCCATGGAGTAGCACCAATCCATGGTGTGGCGCCTTCAACACCAGTATAGTCATCATAGAAGTTGCCATAGGTACCATTGTCAAATTGGTTGCCGCCTCCCGAGCCGAGCCAGACATTACCAAGAGCATTCGAGTAGAACCAGTTGAGATATGCTATACAGTTCTGGGGTCGGAAAAGATTGAAGCCCCATCCGCCATTGTCGTGTACCGTGTTATTGTACAGGGTCGCATGGTTCATTGTGTTGTGGATCTCGATTCCATCGCCGCCTGAATTGTACACAACGTTGTCGGTCAAGAGGAACCCATTTGCACTGGCCATGAATACATACATTCCGTCATCTCCGCTATCATGGACCACATTCCTCTGGACTGCCGCGTTATCAGGCGCGTTCATCGAGAGGCCTCTCAATGTGACATTGTAGATCACATTATCGGACACATTGATTGCCTGTGCGGGCGATTCAATGCTAATACCGTCGCTTCCACAGGCGTAGACAGTATTATTCGTCAGAATCAGGTTATGACCGACCTCAAAACGAATCCCATAGCCACTAATGTCATGAATGATATTTCCCGACAAAGTGATATTGTTCGGCAAGCGGGATGAGTCTACGTAGCCA
>JAGSHN010000022.1 GCA_029855935.1 Candidatus Thorarchaeota archaeon
GAGTGGCTGTACACACTTCTGAATTTCAGCGAGGCACTCGCGAACCGCGAGATTGACGAGGCGGGAGAGATTCTGAGGGCGTTCAGCGAGGAGCAGACGATTCAGGAAGTCATGAACGCGTGCCTGAGCATTGTGGAGGAACGCGAGAAGTCCAAGCGGCTTGCTCGCAAGAAGAAACAGTGACCTCCTTCTGCTCGACCGACGGTCTGTGATGGAGTACTTCAGTCCTGAGCCCCACCCACGCGAATCGTAGTCCGTCAGGTATGTGACCGTGGTAACAGTGCTCTCGGACGGGACGTGTGACCGTCAGAACGGCCTCTGTCTGTAGAGATGACTCGCACCGCAGTCAGATGAACGAGTAGCGCCTCTACTCTGCAGCACCGACACGAATCTCCGCGCTCTCGACAATCTCAGGAAACGACTCGTCGGGGGAGGAGAGTCTCAGCGTGACAATTCCCGTGCCCAGAGCGACGCCTCGCAAGTAGATCTGGAAACGCATAGTCTCGCCGGTCCCAATGAACTGTATCGTCTTCTCTCTCCCGCCCAGAGATATCTCCAATTCATCAGATGGTTCGATGCTCAGCACGAGGTTGTTTGCAGGACCATCTCCTCTGTTCCTGATATCAACATCCAACACGACCTCGTCGCCAATCTCGCAGCTGATCCTCTTTGGTGAGATTGCCATCTGCACATCGGGCGGGGCCGGTGATATCTCGAACCTGATGACGTTGCTCTGTTTGTGGACGAGTACACGGTCGCCCTCCAATGTCAGGCGGATTGGCCCTACGACGGCCTCGCCACTCAAGACGGGAGTTATCTCCATCAACCAAGACCCGGTCGTCGAGACCTCGCCGCCTATGTCAGGCTCACGAACGAAGGCGAGACTGTTGGAAAGCGGCAAACGATAGTCCACCACCCTCACTGGGACAGGACACCTGTATCGAAGCTCGAACTCCAGAGGTGTCTTGACGGTGACGAGCTCCTGGGATGGGCCTGCCCACTCTACTGCCACCTCGGTCTCCATCGCGTATCGGACTGAGGCCGTGACAAACTCGATGAGGTCCCTCACGCTGTCATCGGTCTTCACAGCAGCCACGGTCTTGTCCAGAACGTCGGTACGGATGTCGTGACCCTCGCAGAGCACTCCGACGCACATCTCGGCAAGCTTGAACAGACTTGTCTTGTGACCCGAGCGGCTGGCTCGGCGTTGTTCCATCTTCCGGGACAGATTGATGGCTGTGTCAAACATTCTCGCAGCGAGATAGCACAGCACGGCAGTGGCAAGGGCATCGAGTGACTCTCGCATCTTGCGCTCGCGCTTGAGATGATCCGAGGCCTCAGCAAATAGCGCGCCGCCATCCGAGAACAGCGCATCGTTGATCATCAATCTCGCAGCATGCATCTTCATCTCGGCGGCACGGACGTGGTCATCATCCTCGAGTGCAGCATATGCTGCCTCGCGATAATACTTGACGGCAAACTGTACGTGACCTGCCTCCAAGAACTTCTCAGCGGCCTTCTCGTACTCGATGCTGGCGTAGTCGGGGTAGCCCTCCTCGAGCTCCTCAAGCGCCTTGTCAATGTGTTTCTTCGCCTTCTCAACCGGGTCCCGACGTAGGAACTTGAACATCAGAGCGACCTCGTCACGCACGTGTCACGCATCGCAGGTGTTTTATCGATTTCGGCACGTTGCAGGATGTATGAGCCAGACCTATGTGTACTGGGAAGATCCCCTGAGAGACACCTTTGACATCAGAGTCATCAGCTGTACTCCGGAGGGCGAGAACTTTCACGTGGAGATAGACTCGCCAGTCGCTAGGCCTGAGGGCGGCGGTCAGGCGGGAGATCGCGGGCTTCTCGTCCTGTCCGACGCCGAGGTACGAGTCGTCGACACAGTCGAGAGAGAAGGAAGAGTCATTCTCGTGACGAAGACCGAGGTCGCGCCGGGTGCATCAGCGAAGCTCCTCATCGATATGGAGTGGAGAAGGGGGATGATGCGAAACCACAGTGCCGAGCATCTCTTTGTCGCGTCGATGAAGAGGGTACGCGATGTCGAGCTTGGCTATATCTGGATCAGCGGGGAACGTGGGACGGTCGACCTCCACGGGAAGGACATTACCCTTGACGAGATTGCTCGGGGCGAGCGCGAGGTACAGAGGCTCATTCTTCAGGACCTACCGATGCACAGCAGGATGGTCCCCGTTGACCAGCTCAGCGAGGAGGTACGTGCGAGAGAGGGCGTGACGCGGCGGCACGGTGAGGTCAGAGTTGTTTCGTTTGGCGACTTCGACAGCTCGGCCTGCTCGGGGACCCACGTTCTGTCTACTGGTTACATAGGATGCTTCAAGGTCGTCGACTGCAAGCACTTCCCAGACAGGGTCAGGGTTGAGTTCCTCACGCACGAGAGGGCGCTCGGCCTTCTCAGTGACGTGTTCAACGTGGTTCTCTCCAGAAAGGACTCCTACCCATTTGAGATTGAGCAGCTGGGGCCGGTACTCGACCGGGCCAAGAGGCTCATCCAGCAGAGAGAAGAGCTCGTTCACGTACTGGAGGAGATCATCACCACACAGGCTCCGTCAGAGAGAGTGGGCGACGTCAGTCTCGTCGCACTCTACCTACCGGGGATGGAGCCCGGTGATCTGCGCAGGCTCGTCAAGCGCATGAGGTTCGATGGCAAGATGGCGGTGTTACTGTTTGCACCAGGCAAGAAGTCAAATCTCATCTTTGCAATAAACGACCTTCCTGCCGAGGCGAGAGAGTACATCCAGCCACTGGTCGAACAGAATGGAGGACGCGGCGGCGGGAGCCGCGAGGTCTTCACTGGAGGGTTCGCGCGGCTTGAGGATCCAAGAGCCGTCTTCAACAGAATAGCAGATGGCCTCCGGGAACGTCTCCGTAGCGGTTGAAAGTCCCTCAGCACGCTGGCCTAGAGCGGAGAGGGGCCCTCGTCACTGGCAACAAGTGACGTGAAGGTCACTCAAGCCCGTGCTTCTTCGCAACTTCGCTCCAGAACTTCTTGACAGCCCAGGGAATTGCGAAGAACTCCTCCCTGAATGCGTCGAAGTTGAGGCCCTGAACGAGCATCTCCTGAGACGTACCTATGACGCCTCGTTCCTCATCAAGGTCAAAGCAGACCTCGGCGTATCGTCTGTTGCAACCCAACAGGTCCAGCAGAACGTCTACCTGTTTCTCATCGGGGATCTTGTCCAGCGGGTAGACGTCACAATATACCTGCACCCATCTCTCACCGGGGCGGACGCTCACCACGTACTTGAAGTAGGGTCCCTCCTCGCTCGCCTCTGCCGACGCTGGCTTCTCGTCCTTTCTCTCAGTGAAGACGAGCTCGAAGGTGCCGGTCTTCTCATTCCACGTGTACTTCATCCTGAGAAGGTCAAGATAGTCCTGAATCTGTTCCTTAACGCTTGGCAAGGCTCTCTCCCAACCTGTCCGTCGTCCTCTCCCGTCTTAAGACTATTGGCGATATGCCGCCTCTGGGGCGAGACTCTCGCAAGGCCTCTGCGACCTCAGTTTCGAGGTGAATACTTTCGGCCACCTCTGAGCCTAGGACGTACGCGTCCGCTCGGTGGGAAGCAGGGGCAAGAGAATGTCCAAAGGATTCCACGCATAGAAAGAACACGGAGTGGCAACCGTATCACTGAGGTAATGAAGTTGCTCGTAATGGACCAGCGACGCGCGCAGACGCGACTCGTGGAGCCCACGGCAATGCGCTATCACACAGTGTTCACTCCGCCGGGTATCATTGTCGAGCAGATGAGGCACAACCTCGTCATCGCCAGCGTTCTTGCGACGCCGACCTTCTCCGATCACCTCGCAATATACGACCACCCTCGCGCCTGGAGAGGCCTGAGCCAAAGGGCCATCCTGACCATGCGTGAACACCTCTACGCTTTCCAGTTTGTCGTTGACTCGAGGATGTCCGACTACATCGATACCATCCGTTCCCTGCAGACCCTTGCCCTATCGGTCACACCAGTGGCCATCGGCGTGGAGGCCGGGCCCCTGCCTCCGCGCCACCTTGTACGCCGTCGTGGACTGCTGCCGACCGGCCCTGCGGTCTCTGCTGTCCAGCTTGAGATTCTCTCCGAGCCGGAGGCGAGCACTGTTGCCAAGAGAGTATGTGAGAGGGACATTCCTGCAGCCGAGGGCATATGGCGACTGCTCGACTACGACTACACCATAGATCAGGTCGCGAGGTTTCTGTCACTCGGCATGCTTGGCACTCACTCACGTAGAAGGCTTGTCCCGACACGCGTGGCATACAGAGTAGTCATCAATACGTTTGCACAGAGGGTGAGGGAGAGGCTGGAGGACCAACCGACGATTGAGAACGTGAGAATCCTGCGCCACACGAATGGCGTGGAGGACATAATCGTTGTGGCAATGCCCGGTCCAGCGGACGTGAGGTACGTCGAAGTGGACAAGAGAAACGCGAACGTCCCACTGACTGACCTCATCACAAAGACGGACTCTGGATCGGATGGTCCGCAGGAAGTACCGACAGCCGAGCACGCGCGCTTCGCCGCGTTCACCCAGATGCTCCGTCTTGGTCTCCAGTGCGACATCGTCCTCCTACACAGGTTCGTCCGGGGAAGGAGTCAGCTTGGGCCATGGTCCGTGCGGGCTGCAGTGGACGACGCGGTGCGCGATTGTCTTGCAGGCGCGGAAATGCAGGACGTCGGTCGAGAAGCCGACACCATCACGGACGCACTTGCTCGTCCGGTTCAACACTACTTCTTCAGCCAGTCGGCTGTCTGAGTGTCGCCAATACAGTCCGACAAGGCTTGAGGCCCGATGATACCGCCAACCCGAGCCACTTCATGGTAGTCCGCTCAGCTGGCAGTGACCTAGTTGGTACTGCCCGACATAGGTGATGAGAATCACAGAGAGAGGAAGTCGGAATCAGTCCCCGCGTGAGGGCAGGGACCGATTCTACCGATGCCACATTCTACGTCAGAGGTATGAGGGCCAGCACCCAGCGCCTCAGATCTCCTCCTTGGCCTCCTTCGTCGATGCTGCCTTGTACAGCATACCGAGGCCAACGGCCGCAAATATGGACCCTGACGTGAGTCCACCAGCATACCAGAGGCCCTGCTTCAGTGCCAGATAGAACAGGCCAGCACCAATGAGCAGGAACACAAGTCCTCCGGCAAGGGCCGCTGCCCTGAAGGCGAGTGTGCGCGGGTACTTGCTCTCTATGACATAGCCAGTCGCCGCAGAGACCGAGGCCTTGTAGGTACTCCGACCGTAGCGGTACTTCAGCTCCCACACGGGAACGTGGATCAGATAGGCCTCTCCGACCTTGATATTGTCGTCGCGGGACTCGATCTTGTCGACCTCCTCAAGGACAAGGGCCGTCTGCCGGTTGTAGGCCTCCTGCTTTGCCTGCTCGCGTGCCTGTTCCTCGCTCACCTTGCTGTGCAGGACAATCCCGTCATGTTCCTCAGCGTGTGCGTGACTGAAGTACTCACGCGACCGCGTCGGAATCGGGAAGCGTTTGATATCCTCGTCGATGTCCTCAATCCCGGGAATGGAGATCTCGTACCGACGCTGGAATCGTCCAGACTCGGGCTTGTAGTAGAACTCGATTCTCTTGAAGGCCTCAGGTCGCTGGGGCCAGCGGTCGTAGAACCTGGCGTCCTTTCCAAGTCCCTGGTATCGTGTGTCGGCCTCTACATTGCACACCCAAAACGGGTAAAAGACCAGCTTTGCCTCGACAAAGCGTGCTGCGACAGCAAGGTCATCGGGGGCTCCCAGCTGTTTGGAACACCAGTCGAGGAGGGTGCGCTCGGCGTCGCTCCTGTCAAAGTGGACACGAATCATGTAGTGTTTCTCGAACTTGGCACCCTCAGTGGTCTGTGCAGTGCCGCAGTACGGACAGACAAGGAGTATGTCGCCAGGTCCGGTCTCAAACTCAGCTCCACAGAAAGCACATCTTGCCATTGTATCACCTCACCCCCGCTTCTCCCGCTGTGTCATGAACAGCACCCTGTAGCCAAAGACTGCAAGTACGATTCCGATGACTGCCAAGAGCCCACCGAGGGCCAACTCCCTGAACGTATCGGCAATCAATGCGAGATACGCCATCTGGGCCCCGAAGCCAGCGAGGACCGTGCCAATGAGTCCGACAATCGTCCAGAGCGCCCTCTGGCCCCGAGTTATCGGAATCTCGCCAATCACCACCTTGCCCTCGTGACCGTCCATCGCCACCTTGTAGAGGTCACCTTTGTACTTGTAGCGGATGAGGACGAATGGAACCTGAAGGTAGGTGCTGTCACGCACCTCGGTCACCGTCCTGCAGTCGAACAGCTCTGTCAGGCGGGACTTTGCCTGTTCCCGGTGCCTGTCGGACACTCGACTGTGTATGGCCTTCTCGAACTCCTCCTGTCCGATCTCAGCATTAAGGATCGTTGGGTTCAGATCCTTGATCTTCGAGAAGTCGTACTTCTCTGCATCCTTGACATCTATCTGGTTCAGATACTCCTCCAGACCATAGAAGCGAGCGCCCCTACGAGCGAGGAGTGGCTCGTCGGTCACGGTGTGAATCTCGTCATCCACTGGGACATAGCCGGTCTCGTAGTCCGTGTATGTTTCCGTGTGTGTCCGTCCATCGCTGTCAGTGACCGTTCTCGTTCTCTGGACCGGTACCTGTACGGTCCTGTAGCCTCTGTATCGCGTGTCAGCCTTCACTTTCGCTGTCCAGACCGGGACGTAGATGAGCGTATGTTCGACCACCTCGGCCTTATCGGGAAGGTCCTTGTTGATTCCCTTGTTCTTCTCAAGGAACTTGCGAAATCCTCTGAGCCGGGCCTTCTCATCTTTGGCGGTCTCCATCAGATGGGCACCTATCTCCTTGCCCTCGATGGTCGTCGTGCTACCACAATAGGGGCACGTGACAACAACGTCATCCGGGCCGGTCCGCACATTGCCGTTGCAGACGGGACACTTGAACATGTCCACCGACTGTGCTTCCGATCCCATTTTGCAATACACCTATCCTTTTGGGGCAGACAAACGGCGATTCCCGACGTGGGCTATTATTACTTGTGGTGATAGTTCCAAGTCCCTCAGGCGTATGGGCCATTCCTGCCGTGGACAATCGGGAGACCTTCGCCACTTTTTTATCGCTTCGTTGGAAGGGCTCTCATAGAGAGGCACAGAACGATGTCCGGACCGCAGCCAGACGAGGAAATCGACGAAACAGAGCTGGATGAGATGGACTACGAGGACTGGGGTGAGGAGGAAGAGTGGGAAGAGGAGGACTGGGGCGACGACGAGTGGACAGCCACGTATCGAGACGAGGATGACGATGACTGGTGAGGCCGCTGGCCATGCGGCCTCTTGCCAGCCAGAGGACCCGCGTCCCCGGGGGAGCTAGAAGAGTCCGTCCTTCATTGCCGTCTGACAGTCACAGCTGGCCTTCTCTGGAATCTTGGGGATCATCTCGAAGGTCAGCTTACGCACGCGCTCAATGTTCGACGCCATTGTCTTGAGGACCATCTCGTGGGTGACCACCTCGTCACCGTGGACATCGTAGTCGGTCGGCATAGAGATATTGACGAAACAGATCCCGGCCTCACGTGCCAAGGCCGCCTCTGGGTACGCAGTCATCCCGATGACATCCCAGCCCATCTTGTGGTAAAACATCGACTCTGCACGGGTGGAGAATCTCGGTCCGTTGATGCAGACGTATGTCCCCTTCTCGTGGGCCTTGTATCCCAGCTCCTTTGCCGTCTCGAAGGCTATTCTGCGGAGCTCAGGACAGAACGGTTCTGCAAAGGCAAGATGCGCAACGGGCCCGCCCTCAAAGAACGTGTCCTTTCTCCGGCCGAACGTCCGGTCAAAGAGCTGGTCCGCAATCACAAACTCGCCCAGCTTGATCCTGTCAGGCTGAAGGCTGCCGCAGGCCGCAGGGCTTATCAGTCTGCGCACGCCGAGGGCCTTCATCCCCCAGATGTTCGCACGATAGTTTATCATATGCGGGGGGATCCTGTGGCCTCTCGCGTGACGAGCGAGAAAGGCAAACGAGCGGCCCTTCACTGTGCCGACGATGAAGTTGTCTGACGGAGCGCCGTAGGGGGTGAAGACCTTCACCTCAATGGGATTGTCAATCACTGTCGGGTCGTAGTTGCCGCTGCCGCCGAACATCCCAATCTCGATGGGCAGCAGCGCCTCAAACTCTTCCTTCTGACTCCTGTCGATTGGTACACACTCGAGCTTCGCCTCAAAGGCCATCTCCGGTCACATCTCCTCAGGCTCTGCCGATGGTCAACGCTCTCCTCCATTTATAGATACTGACCACTGGGGCAGGACCGTTTCGATGGGCTGGCCGCCCACAAGATGCCACCGGTCGACGGGACGCTACGAGGCGAACCTAGTCCTTCTCCTTGAGACGCCAGAGCCCCTTAGGATCGTCCTCAAGATGGCCGAGGTAGACCATATGCTGGCGAACGGTCTCAAGCTCGTCATCCGGAAGAACCACGTTATTGTATTCCCGGAGGTGCTTCTTGACGTCACGCAGTGTCATCTCGGTCAGTTTCTCGCCCTTGAAGATCTCAAGGACAAGATGGGTCAGGTCCTCCATACGATTCCACGGGAAGATCTCCCATGCCCAGGTGACCTCGACACCGTAGTAGTCAGGAACGAACTTGGAGCCGACTATGTGCATCAGTGTGGCAGAACGCACCTCGGCAGGGCCCTTCTCCTTGACGTGGTTCACAGCCATCGTCAGGCTCTCGCCCGTGTCTGTGATGTCGTCAACCACAAGGACGCGCTTTCCAGTCACATCAGCCGTAAGCGGGCTAGTCAGTCGCGCCTTACCATCCTTCGTCGCGGTGACGCCCCAGTGATCGACCTTCACGCTGTAGAGCTCCTTGACACCGAGGAGGTCACACTGGATTCGGGCATGTACCCATCCACCGCGCGCTATGCCGACAATCACATCCGGACGCCAGCCCGATGTCTTGATCTTGGCAGCGGTCTGCGTCGCGTACTTGTAGATGTCGTCAAAGTCTAGAACGTAACAGAGGGGACCTTTCAGCTCCATCGTGCAGCACCATCTGATTCCGGGGCGCACGTAGAGAGATAATAAATCTGACGACACTACACCAACGTCTCGATAATGAGCGAGTCGACGTGCCCGGGACGATATCTGATCCTGACAGCGATGTCATCGCCCGTCCGCACCTCCACAGGCTGTGCCAGGGGAAGCAACAGGTCGCGCCAACCGTCCTCTGGGAACAGGCGGATATCACGAGTGAGAGATGCCTCAAAGAAACCAACAAAGCCGTGCACCGTTCCATTCTCTACGGCCTCGAACTCTATCTTCTTGTCAACACTGACCGGAGCGGGTGCCCCGAAGTCGAACGTCGCAAGTACGGCCGCGTCACTGAGGTCACGGGCGGCCCCCCGGTCCACCGTCTGTGGCACCAGAGGAAATCTGAGAGCGTGAACACCGAACCGGTCCAGCAGATGCGGACACTCCACAGGCACAAGATAGACCGTCGCATTGCGTGGGAGAATCGCTCCGTCATGCCTCAGCACCTTCTGAACGGCGTGTGCGCACGCCTCGACCTGCTGTTCCACCAACATCATCGAGGACAGCATCTCGCATATCACAACATCCGCTCGCTCTGACGGGACAAACTCAGCAAAGTGGGACTCCACAAACTCAGTACGGGAAGACAGGTCATTTATCTCCGCAGCGTGCCGCGCGTAGGATACGCAGAGTGGATTGATGTCAACGCCAATCACTCTCCGCGCTCCAGATCTCGCCGCAAATAGGGCCAGCACACCTGACCCCGTCCCCAGATCAACAACAATGGCATCGTTGTTCACGGTCTCCTCGATGGCTATGCGGAATTTTTCCAGCCGAGAGGAGTGTGAGAGCAGGCTGACAGCGTGGAGGAGGGAGAATGGTGTAGCCAGACCAGAGGACGTCATCGTTTTGCCGTAAAGCCACGTTATTATAACTGAGAGTATTGCACCCACGTCAGACCTCTGTCCTGCTCTGGTACCACATCCGGTGGTGCCCTGTGAGGTGACCAAGACGAGATCACCAGACCTTGAAGATGCCGTTGAGGCAATGCGACAGCAACAGTTCGAAGAGGCGGTCACCATTCTTGAGAGACTGGCCGAGACCCGAGGCAATGACCCGGAGGTCCTCGTCTATCTTGGCGTGGCCTATGTACAGGCGGAGCGCCCAAGAAAGGCGATAGATGTTCTTCGCAGGGCGGAGGAGATCGTAGAAGATCACCCGGTCATAGCGCAGTTCCTCGGCCGTTCCTATAAGGCAATCAAGGAGTACGCACTGGCTGAGAGATACCTTGAGATGGCAGTCTCGCTGGACCCTGAGGCCTACGACTCGTGGCTGGACCTCGGAGAGGTGCTGTATCTGAGTCAGCAGTACGGTCGTGCCGCGGACGTTCTATCAACCGCGTGTGAGCGATTTCCCGGGGATGCGGCCCTCCACTCAATCCTTGCAATGGCGTTCTATCGCCTAGGTGATTACACACAGGCAGCTGACGAGTGGTCCGTGGTCTATAGACAACGGCCTGACTCAATCGTTGCCCTCGCAAACTATGCCTACACGCTGCTCTACTTGGGACGCATCGAAGACACTCTTCCTCTGATGGAGCGGGCGAAGGAGATTGCACCGACACACTACAGAACGCTGATGATCTGCGGCGAGGTGGAATTCCAGAGAGGCAACCTCGACGTCGCACAGGAGTACTTCGAGCGGGCACTCGACAAGTGCAGTGTGAGCGCCGAGGCCCTGGGACGCCTTGCACTGATAGAGGAGTTTCGCGGCAATATCAAGAGAGCCGAGTTCTATCTCACACTGGTCAGAGAGCTGATGGAGCGCGATCCGTCAGCGTGGCAGAGGACTTGTGATATCCACGTGCGGCGCGGCGACTACGACGGCCACCTCCAATGTCTCCACGGTGCGGTTGAGAGAGATCCGAACTCCCCAGCAGCGTGGGTGGGCCTTGCCTCCGAACTCCAGAGAAGAGGACTCAGAGAGGAGGCGAGTGAGGCGTGGATGAAGGCCATAGAACTGCGCGGCTACGTGAAGGTCTACTGTCCGCGCTGTCACATCTACCAGCGATACGACATCTCTGACACAACGGAGAAGGTGTTGTCGGTGGCGGTCACGTGCCCGGGCTGTAGTGAGGAGCTGCCGCTGCCAGAGAGTCTTGCAGTTGTGTGAGCACAGATGACGCTCGGAACACGGAAGGAGCCGGAGATGAAGGCCACTAGTGAGATGAAGGAAAGGCTGTACCCCTCTCGGCCTATGGCAGCAGTTGGCGCCGTGGTAATCGGCCGCAGAGGAGTCCTGCTGGTCAGGAGGGACAAGGACCCGGGCCGGGGCAGGTGGAGTATCCCTGGTGGTGTCGTTGAGATCGGAGAGACACAGGAACAGGCAGTCGTCCGCGAGGTACGCGAGGAGACCGGCATTGACGTGAGAGTCATACGGATCATAGACTCCTTCGACCTGATCACAAGGGACAACGAGGGCCGGATAAGATTTCACTACGTGATAAACCACTACCTTGCGAGAACAGACTCTGAAGACGCGGAACCCGTCCCTGAGAGTGCGGAGGCAGTTGCTGCTTGGTTCGCCCCCGAGGAACTTGACAACGTCGACGCCCCTCGGGAGGTGATTGATCTCATTCGCAAAGCCCTCGCCCAGACTCGTGGCCCACGGGGGCCTTGAGAGCACTGTCGGACGGCCGAAGAGATATAAGCGCTTCTCGTCCCCTGCATAAAGACAGACACAGCAAAGGAGCTGGGACAGAATGTTTAGAACAATCATCGCACTCCTGATAGCCGTCATAGTAGCCGTCCTGATCGGGGCCTTCCAGATTCTTGGACTGACCCTTGAACAGATTCAGACAATCCTTCAGAGCAGCAATGTGACAAGCGCGCTGCAGTACCAAGGCAGCCTCCTATTTGCCTCCCTGATGACGCCATACTCGATGGCGATGAGCGGAGTCTACAGCCCCCTTGTGGCCCTCGGAGTCGCCGGCTTCGTGGCCGGTCTCGTTTCCAAGAGCCCGGTGAGGATGTTCTTTGTGTCCATCATTGCCCTCGTCATCTTCTTCGTGGCATACGTGGCACTCTCCATCGGCGCTGCTCTCCAGATTGATGTGCTGATGACAGTGGCCAAGAACATAGCCATTGATCTCGGAGCGGCCTTCGGACTGCTCTTCATCCCTGGAATCATCGGTGCGCAGCTGACGGCTGAAGAGTACTGAACGGGGAAAGGGGTCGGCGCCCCCTTCCTCTTCAGAACATGTGCCTATCTCTTGTTCTTTGGCTTGGCCAGGGTCTTCTCCAGCAGAGAGGACACCCTCTCCAAGAACTCATCTAGGTATTCGTCTCGGACAAATGCACCTGCCGCCATCGGATGGCCCCCCGCCTCGACCACGAGCTGTCCGTGGCGGTCATTCATTGCCCTCGCAACCGAGACGAACACCTCCTTCAGATTGACGCCTTTTCTGACGAGGTCCTTATGGGCACGACCAGAGATCTTCACGAAGGGACCCTCATCGGACGTGCGTGTCGCAATGCCTATCACTGGCCGGTCGGACGGCACAATCTTCGACCCCTGTGCCATTCCTATCACTATTCCCACTATGGTGTCGGGAGTCTCTGGGTCACGGACTATGTACATCCCGTCGGTCTCCTCGTATCCGTTCTCCTCCAGCCTTCTCAGAGCAGAGGAGAGGTTCTGACGGTGTACCTGCAATAGTGATCTGCCCGCGGAGTAGGCCTCCTCATCACCCAGGCATATCCTCACGCCAATCTCGGGACGCGAGTTTCGCCCGCAGGCGTTGAGCAATGTGGCAAACTCTTTGGCAATTCTCATCTCGCTGCGCTGCGGCCGTCTCAGGAGCTCGACTACCTCGCCTATGATATTTTGTGCAACCGAGGGCGGATAGCCAGCCTCAAGGATGACTCCGACTAGACCCTGAACGGCCCTCTTCTTCTCGTCAGGACTGAGGTCAGTCCACATCCTCCACTTGTCCTCATCATCCTTGAGGGGGATGTCGCGTTCCTCGAAGAAGGACATGCACGCGTCCCTATTGCCAGTCAACCCTGGGAGGTAGGGCTCGGTACAATACTCAAGCAGGAAGGGCAGAGGGCGCGTGTTTATCCCGAAGAACGTCAGGTCCCGTTTCCTCAGCAGGACGCCAGCCCGTTCGCCAATCTCAGCAATGCGCTTGTTTGTGCCAACAAGGCCCCGACCGTAGTACCGTTGAAGGTCGCCAGTAGCGCCTACGACAGCGAGTTCGCTCAGGTCCACATTGCGCCGGTCCATCGTCAGAGCGAGCAGGAATGCCACACCGGCGGCTGAAACGTCAAAGGAGCCGTCCATGCCGTGAAGGTGGGGGTTGATCTCAACAATGTCTGACCGCCGCTCGGCCTCGCCACGCATGCGGTCGCCAGCATCCTCCTCTCCACTCTGACCGTTGCCGCCACTCTGCGGTAGGTGATGGTCAAGAATGATGATACCACGGACAGACTCGAACTGGCGTCTCATCTTCTCGATCAGGGCCCGTTGGCCTGTCCCAAGGTCGCTAAAGATGACCACATCAGAGTGGTTCTCGCGGAGCAGTTCAGCGACCTCTGTGATTGTCTCAGAATTGAGCTGGTGAATGTTGCGCCAGATGTGTGGTATCTTCGAGCGCCTGAGAAGGGAGACCACTATTGCGAGAGACGTTATTCCGTCTGCGTCGATGTGGGATATAGCAAGAACGTGCCGGGCGTCGCACAGCAGGTCTGCAGCGCGGTTCAGTCCCCTCTGCAGGTCTTCGGGCAGCTCGCTGAGAATCTCCATTGTAGATGGTGAGAGTCAAATCGAGTAATAAGTGGGCCGCTCTGTCAATGCGAGCTATTTGCCACCCTCACTCAGCACCTCGAGCCAGTCGCGAGAGAGCAAGAAAGACTATCAGGAAGAAGCTGGCCACCGCAGCGAGTGCCCTGGCTACCTTCTGCCACCTCGTTTTCGGGACCTCAAGATCACGGAGTTCATTTGTGACACGACGCAGATAGACGCGCCTCTCCGAGTACAGGACGTTGGGATCGTCAAGCTGAGATGCAAATTCCGACCATGCAACATGATAGGGCGGCTCCGCATCTGTCGTCATCGCCCACTCCGTCCATCTCTTGAGAATCTCGCTCCTGTGAGGTTCTGGGAAGGACGCAATGACACGGCGTATCTTCTCATCATAGTCCGGTGGTATCATGATGTGCACCTTGCCCCGGCATACCTCATCGCAATGTTCGGTGTGCAATCTATTAAGTCTATGCCATAGGTACCGTTCTTCCGAAAATTGGAGGGAATGCGCATCAATCGAGAGGCCGGCGCGTCTATCGCATCTTCGTCAGCTCTTTCTGCCAATCCCTGATGTCAGAACGCAGTTTGTTCAGGTCGGCCGGGTTGACGGGGTCCACACGGCCGTAGGTCT
Source organism: Candidatus Thorarchaeota archaeon (assembly GCA_029855935.1). GTDB lineage: Archaea > Asgardarchaeota > Thorarchaeia > Thorarchaeales > Thorarchaeaceae > B65-G9. Next base: position 14,493 of record JAGSHN010000022.1, read on the forward strand.
TCAGTATCCTGACCCACCGCTGCATCTTGACAACAAGGTTCGGGCTCCCTCCGCGCTGCTCGAACAGGTCGGCCGTTTCACGTATCTTGTCGGCAAGATCGCTAGCAATGACGCCATCTCGTATCTGGGCCTCGAGCGTGTCAAGCAGCGAGCTGAGAGAAGACACTCTGGCCTTCTCCTCGACACTTGACGTGGGACGAGAGACTGCAACAGCAGCCGCCTGACTCGGCATGCTCCGAATCGCCTCGGCTAGGTCATCAAGTTTCTCGCTATTGGCAGCAACCGCAAGAGCAAGGTCGCCCAACTTGTCGTCCATCCCTGCAAGCCTGGTCATGACCTCGATCATCTTGTTCAGCATCTCGGTCATCCGGGTCAGGGCACTATTGATCTCGGTCAGCTTGGCGCGAATGTAGGTGTCTTCCTCTGTCACGAGACTCAGCTCTCCTCGGGAAATGTGGATGCTTCCTTCACAATCCAGTCCTGTCTGCTCTCTGTCTGGCATTCTCATAAAGTTTCTGTGGCTTTCCTCAGGATGCCTCAGTGCCATAACTCAACCTTATTTAGGAGCTAGATGATGACGCGACCCAGAGCCGTGGACCTAAGGCTGGACCAAGGCCTGAAGAGGAGGTCTCAACGCTGTACGTAATAAACTACCGTGAGCGAGAAGAGGTGATAGTCGAACTTCCGGGGGCCGAGGGAGCAACAATGAGATGGCTCATTGGAAAGACGAATGGTGCCAAGACCTATGCTATGAGACTGTTCACGATTCAGCCCGGAGGCAAGATTCCGTTGCACAACCATCCGGAGGAGCACGAGATATTCGTTCTTCAGGGGCGCGCAAAGATGCTTGGCAGCCTCGAGGAGACCTACGCCAAGAAGGACGATGTCGTCTTTGTGCCCTCTAACGAGCCTCACGGGTATGACAACACGGAGGGCACAGAGCCTTTCAGATTCATCTGCGTGATTCCGCTCCTCGAGAAGGATTGAACAAACTGTCGTGAGGGATCTCACGTGACGGATATCGGCGATGCCCCACTATGGATCTTCGATGTGGACAACACGCTCGTCCGGGACATAGAACATCCAACAGCCTTCGAGGATGCCCTGGCACTCGTTGAGACGCTGCGAGTGAGAGGACGAAACGTTGCGGTATTGACGAACGTCGGAAGACTCTCGGCGCGTCAGGTCAGGAGGGTGCTCCACGATGCGGGGTTTGTATTTTATGAGAGCAGTATATTCACTGCCGGCGCTGCAGCAGCAGCCTACATCCACAACAGAATGCCTGGCGCCCGTTGTTTTCTCATCAGTGAGGGCGGTGCACGTGACGACTTCGTTGCACGAGGCCTTCAAGTGACGAACAACCCGCCCGTTGATTTTGTGGCGGTCGGTGCTGACAGAGGAATGACCTTTCAGGAGCTGAATTTTGCTGCCAAGATGGTCAGTCGGGGTGCGAAGTTGATCTGCATCAGTGGCAGCCGCGCCTATCCAGGGGTCTATCTCGGTCACGAGGACACCTATATCGGGGAGCTCTCCATTGTGCGGGCAATAGAGGATGCCACAGGTGCGACTGCGACAATCGTGGGAAAGCCTCTGCCAGGGATCTTCATAGAGACCGCACGTTCACTCGGTGTCGAGCCAGCGGAGGCCGTGATGGTCGGGGACAATCGAGACTCCGATATCGCCGGTGCCCGCGCCGCTGGCATGACCACGGTACTGGTTCAGAGAGACCCTCACAACATTGTGGAGTTCGACTCTCGCGGGATGGACACAACGCCGGACATCGTCGTCAACGACCTCCGAGAGCTCATCGACAGGCTATGACGGCAATGTCACTACCGTGCGGCAGTCCAAGACTATTTGTGCAACATGACTACTGATAATGATAGAGTGCGCATAGAGATGTCCGATAGTCTCAGACCGCCTCCGGGACTCGTGAAGTTTGCTGTTGACAGACCGGGCCTGTCTGTCGCTGCGGCCAGACTGCACAATGTCAGGGTAGTGCCCAGCACCGACGAGTTCGCTGCGTACGAGAGAGAGCTCTTTGCGGAGATTCGCAGAAAGCACACGCTTGAGGGACTCGCTGAGAACAGGATCATACGGTCGTTTCGTGACCTCTACTGGAGTTTTGGTATGGACCCCACAAAGCTGAGAGTGTCGAGCGAGGCTCTCGCAAGGCGTGTCCTGCGAGGAGAGAATCTCTGGAGGATAAACAACGTAGTCGATGTGATCAACCTGGCCTCCGCGTACCACCTGCTACCCATCAGTCTCGTCGATGAGCAGAGGATGCGAGGGGGTCTCGTCGTACGGACTGCGAACAGGGGCGAAATCTTCACAAGGATTGGCGGCAAGACAATGACATGCCGCGGAAGGGAGATAGTGGTTGCGGATGACGAGAGGATTGTCTGTTTTGGCTATGCCACGCACGACTCCCATCACACTCGTGTCACAGAGGACTCTACCGATATCCTCGTGCTGGTCTACGGCACGCCCGAGGTCCGTGCTGGAGAGATGAGCGATGCGGTGGGCATCACGCTGGATATGATACGCAGGTGGGTGGACTGCAAGACCAGCTCACCGAGAATCTACTCTATCCCCCAGTGAGGCCCGTGTCCCGAAGACCCGGCGTCGTATTCTCCTCTCAGACTCTGGCTCAGAACTCGAGAAACGGCTCACCCAGTACGATACGCTCAAGAAGGCTGTTCTTGGAGGCACGCTTGATGATCTCTATGAACCGCTTCTTGAGCCGAGCGTCATCAACGTATTCTGGTTCTCTGATGCCCATCGATTTGATGACCTGATCCAAGACGTACTTGAAGTCAAACACCAGGCACGGGATCTTCTTGCCACTCTTTGTTGGACACTTGTCCTTCTTGGCGAGCCCCAGCTTGATGGCCATCTTGGTCTCCTTCAGATAGAAGGTCATCGCCTTCTCGTAGTTGAGGGTCTCTCGTTTGACCAGCTCTCTTAGGAACGGCAGTCCGAAACGCGTACGGGCCAGCTTCTCTATCTTGGCCACGAAGGCGTTCACAATGTCGTCATAGGACACCTTCTCGGCCTTCCCACGAGTCTCGAAGACCTTCTCGTCATCCTTTGCGGACTTGAACTTCTGCTTCTTCAGGGCAAGCTCGCGTTCTCGTCTCTTGCGCTCCTCCTCCTCCTTGCGTCGGCGCTCTTCCTCCTTGCGGCGTCGCTCCTCCTCAAGCCTCTTCCGCTCAGCCTCCTTTCGACGCTGCTCCTCGAGCCTCTTGCGCTCAAGTTCCTTGCGGCGCTCCTCCTCCTTACGCCTTCTTTCCATCTCCTCCAGAATCTTCTGCTGGCGCTTCACGAGTGCCTCCATATGCTTCTTGACGTCACGCTCGGTGAGAGTCACGTGCTTCGTCAGGAGCCAACGCACGGAGATGTTGTTGACGCGAGGCTTCAGGTCCGCTGAGGAGAATATGAAGCAGGCCGTCTGTTGACCGGGCAGGGCCGTGATGATCTTCTCGGCTGCAGCCTCACCAGCGATGGGTTCTAGAATCCGCTCAAGAACCTTGAGCGACTGCTCACTGCTGATGCGTCCTGCCGCGATTGTATTGAACTGTTCAAACGCCTTGTAGTCAATGTCCTTCGGACTCTGAGTGGCTACGAGGCACTCAATACCATACTTGCGTGCCTGTCGGAACAGCAACAGGAAGATCTCCTTCGGTCCCGGTGCTCTCATACCCGCGGGGATGAACGGCGCGGCCTCGTCCATGAACAGTATCATCCGTGGCTTCTCAGTGAAGCCCTGTCGCAGCATCCACGAATAGAGCTGGTTAAGCATAATTGCGATGAAGAAGTGCTTCTCCTCCTCGCTCCTCAACGTCTTGAGGAAGATCACGTTTATTGGGGTCTTACCATCCACCGAACGAGTCAGGTCATCAAAGTCAATCTGACCCTCCTCCCTGAAGAGCAGCTGTGCCGAGCCGACCGTCAGACTTCTGATGGCCGCGGCCAATTTCTCACGCTCTGAGAACTTCATATACGGCTCAAGGTCGACACCCACCTCCTCCGCTGGCGCCACAAGCAGATTTGCCAGCTCCATCAGGTCCTTGATCTCGACACCGTTCTCCCAAGTGACCCTGAGAAGCTCGTACAGGGCCGCAAAGGACTTGCTCTCCCAAGATCGTGACAGACCAGCGACCTTGGCGAGGACCTTGACCAGAGTCCGCGCTGAGTTGTCGAGAAGACGAATCATGTCATCGTGGTCAGCCTTCTTGTCAGGCAACTTGAGCGGGTTAATCGAGATGGCCAGACCCTTGGTACTCGCGGGCGTATAGACGCGGACAATCACCTTTTCCATGAATTCCTTCAGACGCCTGGGATCGACGCCCTTCTTCTCAAGTTCCTTGGGATCACCCGGCAACATCAATGAGGCGATGTCTCCCTGAGGGTCAAAGGCTATGACCGGAATGCCCTGAAGTGCAGCCTCCTCCAGAATGACCTTGCTGAGCACCGTCTTGCCCGAGCCGGTGGAACCGAATACGCCACCGTGTCTGCGTAACAGGTCCACGCTGATCTCGAACTTCTTGTTAGTGCGATTTCCCTTGTCGTCCAGATAATAGCCCAGCCAGAGCTTACCTTCCTCAGTCATTTCAAATACCACCTTGGGCGGCGACACGTCAACTGTGGCCCCAATTCAGGAGTTAGTTGGGCAACCCGCTTATTTCGTTTACTGGGTCAGACCACCTAGCATAGGACCGAGAAACAGAGAAGAAAGATCGGCGGGAGGGACGGGAACCACTACAGGCGGACGCCCGTCCCCTCCAGGCAGGGTCTACTCGCCTACGGGCTCGTACTTCCGGCTCAGGAACAGCACAATGAGCACTGCAAGAACCACGGCCGAAAGTCCCAGTGTTGCGGCCGCGTGGACATACGAGTTGAAGAAGTCCCAGACGAAGCGGAATCCTATGAGCAGACCCGCCATTACGCCACCCAGCAGAAGAGACACTATCATAAAGCGGGCGGTCATCTCCTTCACTGCCCCGATCTCGCTGCCCTCGGTGATAGTGCTGGAGAACACCACGAAGATGAACAAGAACACATACGCAATCACTATCATCGAGGCGACGTTGAACAGCAGTTCCTGAAGGTCGGGGTACTCGTTGATGTATCCGAGAATGAGAACTGCGCCGATGGCGAAGATGTAGACGAACATATTGCTGAGCAACTTGTCCTCGGGATGGACAAAGCCCGTGAGCTCGGTGAATGTGTTGATTATGCTCATCAGCAACACAAGGCCCAGAATCACAACGGATGCAAGCCACAGGTAGTACGGCAGCCTCCAGAGACTGCTGGTGAACTCCACATCTGCAGTGAGAAGCAGAAGTTTCACACCTGCGGATACAGCGAGTATCGTGAGTCCGACACCGGAAAGAACGTTACTAATGGTCGTCAGCCTAACCACTGTCTTCAGACTCCCACAATTGCTTTGGTACCCTTGAAGGGGATGGTCCCATATTAACTAATTGCATAGGTTCCCACCCGCAGCTGGCCTCCACAACCGTAGGCTCAGCCACAGTGTTCCCGTCAGACGGGGCACGGGTGAGATTTATGCGACCGGCTGAGAACTACTCTTCCACCGGCAGGTGCGCCTCGGGCATAAAGTAGGTCCCTACAACTGCAACTAGGATCAGCAGCGCAACGGCAACGCCAAGCCCGGGCAGACCGTAGCCCGAGTACGCAAAGGCACCGAGCGCCGGCCCAATGATCATGCCGGAGCCAAAGAAGATGCTGTAGACACCCATCGTACTGCCTCGAGACTCCGGATCCGACACGTCCGTGAGATAGGCCATGGCTGCTGGGGGGAAGGCACCCGCTACGAAACCGAGCAGGGGCAAGACTGGCCAGATGCTCCAGAGAGCGGCAAAGTCCCCCGCATAGGCCACAAGTAGGAACGCCAGAACCCCGAACCCTACCAGTCCGAGGACTATGAAGGGCCTCCGCTTCATCAGACGGTCAGAGAGATGGCCCATCGTGATTATCCCCGCGAACAGTGCTGCACCCAGCATTCCAAAGAGTACGAGCATATCAGTGGCTGTCAGTGCGAAATGCTCCTCGATGATTGTCTCGGCCTTGGTGATGACAAGTCCGTAGAGCGAGATTATCGGCACGTAGACCGGTATCATCAGCTGTATCCTGCGGTCGCTGGCCACCTTGCGCAGAAGCTCTGTGATGCGATAGTCGTGGCGTATTGTGACTGATGTCTCCTTGATGCCGATGACCGAGAGGCCAGCAGCAAAGAAGCATGTGAGAGAGGCAGCAAGTAGGATGCTGACAGGGAGGACTCCAAACTCAAGCAGGATCACACCAAGGCCGTAGCCACCGGCAAGGCCCATCAGCGTGGAGAGGTCATAGTATCCCATCAGTCGGGCACGGTTGAACTCAGACGACGAGTCTGCAATGATGGAGAGGCTGGTAGTCACCTGGGCTGCGGCGCCCAACCCAAATATGACAGCGAAGACGTAGATTATGCTGGACGTCGGCGTCAGCGAGAAACACAGTGCAGCAGTGGCAGTCATCACAAGACTGGCGATGAATATTGGACGGCGGCCAATCTTGTCAGAATAGGAGCCAAAGAAGGAGACGGTTGCCAGTTCGGTCACCGGATAGACAATCATCACACCAGCGACCTCCCAGTCTGTCAGACCCCCAAGATATCCCGAGCTCTGAATGACCGCGATGGTCACGTAGAAGGATGCTCGCATCAGTATCGTCACAAAGTAGAGGGCTATCAGTGTCCACTTGTGCTCCGACTGTCGCAGACCCATCATTCCTGACTCCTGAAAGGTTGGCCCAATGCGATACGCCAGCGTTATAAGTCGTTCTGAGCCATATTGAGGGACATGCCAGGAGGCCGGATACCCGAGCACGTCGGAGACATAGATCTCGTCTACGTGGTGCTTTATAGACTGAGGGCACTCACGGACGAGGAGAAGCGTGACTGGGCCGCGCAGTGGAACGACATCAAGCTGCATCTGCCGAGCGGCCTGAAGATTGTCATAGAGGGGTTCGGTGCGTTCGGTACGGAGTACACCGGCTTCACAGTCTACGAGGGACCGATGGAGAAGTTCAGGGAGCTCGTCGAGTGTCTGGAGGAACGCGCGGCACCGTATGTCGAGAAGACACAGACGATTGTCGGGACGAAGGGCTTCAATCTCCCGCTGGCCGGAGTCTGGGAGATACTTGACTCACGACCCATAGACTGATCACAACGCTTGCCGCTGCCGCCCACTTTTTAGCCTGCTCAATGACCGCTGTGAAACAACTGACTCTGGAGGCCGACGAATGCCCAAGACCTGGACTCGCAGCGCAGTGGTGCTCTTTGTTGCCGTGGCCGTCGGGCTCTTCCTGTTCAACATCGCGCCCCCTGAGATTCAGCCAGGCACCTACGCGGCCGACCTCGCAGTCGACGCGCCAACCGTCTCCACCTCACTGCAGCTGAATATCTCATTCGTCAGCGCAGGCGACACCACTGAGAAGACACTCTCCATTGTCGGGTCTGGCACCAATCTCACCATCACCTATACCGACATTGTTGTGATCGGGCCGCGAAACCGCCTCCTCATTGATGTCGCTGTCTCTGGTGAGCCCATCACAGCAGGCCAGGTCCATGCGGTGCTCCATCTCCCAGAGGACGTGGAGGTGAGTCTGAGACCTACCAGGCAGGTCGGGGACACGTTCAAGATTGAGTACCAGCCTCTCGTCCACTCCAAAGACGCAGCACTTCTTCTTGGCATTGTTGCCGTCCTGTGGTTCACAGAGGGGATAAGCCTCGTGGCCACGTCAGTATTGATACCGATACTCATTGTAGTCCTGAACATCCAGGGCGCCCGGACCGTCCTTGCAGCCTTCTTCGACCCGGCTGTGGCGCTCATCCTCGGCGGTTTCCTCATCGGCCGAGCGCTCAGCAAGTACGAGCTTGACAAGAGGATAGCACTGCTGCTCCTCTCGAGGGGCGGCGGCTCGGGTGGCAGGCTCGTGCTCACCGTGATGGCAGCCTCCGCATTTCTCTCGATGTGGATCAGCAACACGGCATCAGCGGCGATAATGATACCGATCGCGCTGGCCGTCATATCACGAATCCGCACAGAGGAGGTGAGGACAAGGTATGGAAAGGCCATTGTCCTAGGTGTGGCCTATTCGGCGACACTCGGTGGTGTGGCGACACTGGTCGGGTCGCCCCCAAACCCGCTGGCGGCGTCGTACATCAGTTCGTTCATCGGGATCGAGTTCTCGTTCATGAGTTGGCTGCCGTTCGGCCTACCTGTGGTCCTCATTCTACTACCCGTCATGTGGCAATGGCTCCTCTTCAGGTTCAAGGTGCCAACGGACGTGGAGGAGGTCAGAGTCCTCCATGAGACGTCCCGCAAAGAGTACGAGCGGCTCGGCCCTGTGACTAGGGAACAGAAACTCGTCATCACAATCTTTGTCGCTGTTGTGGTGCTGTGGTTCACCGAGAAGGTGCCCGATGTGATCGCAGCCCCCACTGGATGGAGCGGTCACGGCATTCCAAGCTCCATAGTGGCACTACTCGGTGGTCTCGCCCTCCTCGTGACTGGACTACTCGATGAGAGCGACGTCTCGCACGAGATAGGATGGTCATCGCTGCTGATTCTCGGGAGCGGCATTGCCCTCGGCGGAGCGATGATTGATACGGGCCTGTCCACCTTCATAGCCCATCATCTGGCGGTCTTGGGCGCTCTGCCTCCACTGCTGATAGTCATAGTCGTCGGCGTTGTGGCCGTCCTCGTCACGATGGTGGCATCTAACACCGGTGCTGCAGTGATACTCATCCCAATCGCAATTCCGTTGGCCATAGAACTGGGAATCGACCCAATACTGATCACGATGGTCATAGCAATCTCGGTCTCGATGGACTATGCCTTACCGACAGGAACTCCGCCGTCGACGATAGCATACAGTACAGGGAAGGTAGGGCTGAGAGAGATGGTGACCACTGGTCTTGTTGTCGACCTGATCGCCGTCCTAGTCGTCACCATCGTGGTGGTCTATCTGTGGGTGCTTCTTGGTCTCGTCATCCTCTGAACCCAGGGCAAGGCTCACGAAGGGCTTAAATCCCAGAGGCAACGCCCTCTGCGGAGAGGCGACAAGCAGTGGACTGGATAGCAAAGATCATCAATGGCACCCCCGACGAGTTCGTCCACGCCAAGGTGCTGAAGTACGGGGTGGGCGAGCATCCCGGACCACGGGCATACCTCACACTATCTTCCAAGAAGGTCGGATTCAAGGCCGACCTTGATCTTGAGAAGGTCTTTGTCAGGGCGTACGCCCACGCTGCGCCGGACGGCGAGCATAGGGTCTCGGGAGTCATCACGACGTACACGGACCGGCAAGACGCCTTCAGCAGTGTCCCCGTGCCGCTCGACTGGCGCAAGGCAAAGGGAAAGGGAGCCACCACGTACAAGGCCAAGCTGAAGGCGGTACTCAGCAGAGGCGATCTTGAGGCCCTGCTCTCGGTTGATGATCCCACGACATTCTATCTACTCACGCTCGTTCCTGCAGATGGGGCGAAGCCTTGGAAGGTCGCAACAAAGACCAAGTTCCCGAAGACACCCGCGGCTGTTGAGGATGAGTCCGCCGAGAAGGACCCTGTGTTCTGCAAGGGTGCTCTTGGTCGGACCGAGGAGGTGATGAAGTTCCTGTATCGGGAGGTACTGCCTGATGTTGCTGATATCATCTCTGACAAGACGAAGAGGGTCAAGGTCAGACACAAGATTGTCATCGAGGACATCGAGATACCTGATGATGCGGGACTCTCCTTTGCAGAGAAGCGACGTCTGGCCAAGAAGACAGGACGACTCGTGCGCGTCGTCGACGTCGATGGCGAGGTGCACACTGGAGAGTACCCGTTCCGCGCATAGCGCCGCCATTTGACCGCAAGGTTTAAACCTATGCCCCAACGGCTGAGTCCCTGACTCGAAGAGGTGGCACAGATGCTCCAGATCCACTTTGCTACGTTGTTCTTCCCGCTTGCGATTGTGTTTATCGCATTGGGCCTGATAGCCTTTGGTTGGCTCGTAGTCCACGTGGAGCACAGCCGCCACTTCTCCACGGCGAAGGTCGTCATTGCTGGCATCATAGGCGCATTCTTCGTCGGTCTCGGCCTCCAGTTTCTCCTGCTGTGGATGGGCGCGTGATAGCACCGTTCCACGATAGACTGTGCATTGCATCAACAGACCACTCCTTGAGTGATGAGTACTTTCCGATGGCGGCCTGTTTCTGGTAGGGGATACGTGCAAGCATAATTCATATCTAAAGCAGTGAGCTCTCCTTATAGCTGGAGTTCTTGGACTTGCTAGTGAGGAGAGCAGAGCTTGCTTAGCGAAACGGACATCAGCAAGATGGCAGGTGACATCCGCCGAAGGATGATTGAGGAGTTCAAAGAGAAGCATGCCTCTCTCCGAACGAGGGCCTTCAGGGTGCCCGTCGACGAGGCCCGCAGGATTGCAGAGCTCCTGCACTGTCCACTGCAGATTGCCACGTGCGCCTACATTGTGGAGATGGACGGCATCCTGTCGGCCAAGAGTGCCGCCGACTTGATGATGCTTGAGTTTCGCAGGAGGGCCTCTGTTGGAGAGGAGGTGCCGAATCTTCCTGGCAGTTTGCTTGACTTTGCCATTGAGGAGAGCAAGTGGATTGAGTACATCTATGGCGGGTTCGCGAGAGCCATAGAACGTCACACCCGCAGCCTGAGCAACCTTGAGGGCGCGCTCAACACTGAGGAGGCAACGGTGGAGCAGGCTCTGGCCGTCATTCGTGAGAGGAGGCGCATCGCCGAGGGCGCCATTGCACCAATAGTTGAAGAGTGGCAGAAGGATCACATTCGCTCTCACGGGCTCGACGCGCTCACAGCCTTTGGGCCTGTATTGACGAAGTGGCCTAGGATGACATTCCTCGGCAAACTCAACATCATAAGGAGGCGTACGCAGGCCCTGTTCAGACTACTTGCCAAGATACTGGCACAGGCCTCCGATTCTGCGACTGTGGACGCGAGCATTCTACGTCTGAACCGACTACTGGACATTCTGGCCCTCGACTACAAGAAGATGGACTCCACCGCAATAGCGCATCTGCTTCTTCAGATGGCTCCACGGGCCAGCGGTCGTGGCGACAAGGTGGCGTACGTCATCGTCGGGTCGCCCTCGACAAGAGGCAACAAGGCCGAACCGGATATGACGTCGCCCTTGGACTTCCTTGAGAGGGACATCCACCTTGCCAGGCGCAGAGGGGATGAGGAACGGGAGAGATACCTAAGCGAGCGCATCGCTCGCGTCATCAGAGTCCTCGAGTACAAGGGGATGGACGTGAAGCAGAGCACCGAGGAGATACTGAGGGAGATCGCCCAGCGCTTTGGCCTCAATGTCGAGGTTGCGACACGATACGGAGAGGACCTCATGGATCAGCTCGAAATAGTACCACCGGATGAGAGAGAGAACAAGGCAGCCCATCTGATATTCGACTTCATAGTGGACCGGATCTATGGCAGGTGAAGACACACTTGATACGAGCCAATCCGATGTACTGGCTTCTCGACCTTGAGACATACGATTTTGATGTGGGCATATTGCGGGGGGCCGACCTGACAGGCAAGATGATTGTGGTGTCGAGCCAGATATGGTCGCTCATCAGAGGGGACACGGTCCTCTCGATGCTGATTGGTCCAGGCGTATTCAAGGGTGTAGCAGAACTCGGAAACAGGCGTATCGATCTGCTCGAATACATCGCCGGGGTGCTCTTTGACCCCAGCGCCCTTCGCGTGAGCGAACCTCTACCACAACTCGACATCGTCAATCCCGAGGTGATAGACCCCCTTGAAACACGGAAGGTCGAGGAGATTGTCACCATCATCAGGAAGGTCATTGTAGAGAGAGGCAACGTCCTGCCCGGGAATGTCATACTCCATCACGAGCCGAAGGCCTCAGTACCATTGACTATGCACGCCCTCGACCTGACCAAGAAGATCAACGTCTCTCATATCACTGGCGTCCAGAGAGCAAGATTCATCCTCGCTGGCACCAACGGCCCGCTGTACAGGCCTTTCGTCGAGCACTATCGCAACAGGGGCTTCATCAATCCCGAGAGATTGAAGATCCTCGCCGTGGCATTCCGGAAGATGACCGGTTTCCACGACGCCGACATCATGTCCGACTGGATGATAGTGGAGAAGGCAGGCACGGAGACCAACACGGGCGCCAAGGCCATTGCCGCCGAGTATCACGATGTGATGGAACAAATGAAGCGGAACGAAGACAGGTACCTCTATGAATGAGGAGAGTATGTATCTCCTCCAGCCAGCGGGGGTCTCCTCCTTCGTCTCTCTCCTAGTCCCTCAGCGGGCCCGACCGCAAAGGTCTTTGCCACCGACTGAACGACGCGGGGCGAGGACAGGAACTTGGAAGTCGCGGATGCGCAGGTCAAGAGGGTGCTCTCAAGACCGTACGTGATGGTCTTCAGGAAGACGAGACAGGAACTCGCCTGCAGGGTAGAGGTCTATGGTACCGTCCTCAAGAACAGGCAGCGGAGCCTCCTTGCTGGGATTGTAGAGTTCGGGCGCAGGCAGAACGGTCTCCTTGAGATAAGACGCGCGTGGTTCTTGAAGTTCAACAAGCCAATCTACTACCAGCCCAAGGAGTTTCACCAGATCATCAGAGGGGCGCAGAGCGTCATCATCCCGCGAGATGCAGCACCCGAGTTCATGGACGATTTGCTACAGTTCCTGTCACGAATCCAGTCCCCCGAGCCGCGGCTCGTTCCAGTCTGCATGCACTGCCTGCGAGAGGACCGCCTGACCGTACTCACGCGGCGCAACGCCGTGCGCTTCTCGGCAACAGATGTCGGCTGCACGACTTGTGCGAAGAACGAGCTGAGGATGGAGCTGAGGAGCCTCGGCGTCAATCTCTCCAAGGGAATGATACGGCAGCTCGAGTATCAGGTGACACGGCTGCGATCAGTCCCAAGGGTGTTGGAGGTCCTGCTCCCCGGGTTTGACCCCACGAAGGAACCGGAGCTGACGCTGTTCGACACGATTGAGGCACGCGGTGTCGAGAGACCCCACGCGGTGAATGACCTTCCCCTGCCACAAGAGTTCAGGGACCTGCTCAGTCATGAGGGCTATGAGTCCCTTCTCCCGGTGCAGGAACTGGCCGTCAGGGCCGGGCTGCTCGATGGCAAAGACCTGCTGATAGTGTCGGCAACGTCCTCGGGAAAGACGCTGATTGGGGAGCTCGCAGGGATACCGCGCGCAATGCAGGGACGAAAGATGATCTATCTGTCGCCTCTCGTTGCCCTGACGAACGAGAAGTACGAGCTCTTCAAGCGGAGGTACAGAAGACTCGGCCTGCGGGCAGGCATCAGGGTGGGAATGTCGCGTCTTGATGTTGGTGACGAGGGTCGTCCCATAGTGGACACCGACATCACAAAGGCGGACATCATCTGCGCAACCTACGAGGCGCTCGACTATATGCTCAGGGCACGGGAGACCGACCCTCTCGGAGAGATAGGGACGATCATCATCGACGAGATACAGAATCTGGGCGACCCGGAGAGGGGCCCAGAACTGGACGGGCTCCTCGTGAGGCTGAGGCACTACGCGCCCAGAGCCCAGGTTCTCGCCCTCTCTGCGACAGTGGGCACTCCGAAGCAGCTGGCAGAGGAGCTCGGCCTCACACTGGTCAACTATGATGGCCGACCCGTGCCTCTCGAGCGCCATCTGGTGTTTGCGCGCAGTGAGGACAAGAAACGCGAGATGATTCGTCGGCTCGTCCTCAAGGAGTACAGGACCATAAGCAGTCACGGCAACAGAGGTCAGAGCATCGTCTTCACCTATTCCCGTCGTCGTGCCCATGCGCTGAGCGACTGGCTCCGGGACAACGGAGTGTCTGCAACCGTCTATCATGGAGGGCTGTCATATCTGCGTAGACGGCGAGTGGAACGAGCATATGCGAGACAGAAGTACGCCTGCGTGGTCACGACTGCAGCACTGGGCGCCGGCGTGGACCTCCCCGCATCGCAGGTCATCTTCGAGTCACTGGCTATGGGTGCTGACTGGCTGAGTATCGCGGAGTTTGAACAGATGCTGGGCAGAGCGGGACGGCTCGGCAAGCACGACCGTGGGAAGGTGTACATCCTTGTGGAGCCTGACAGGAAGTATCATAGCGGTCAGGAGAAGACCGAGGACGAGGTGGCGATTGAACTCCTCAATGGCGTTGTCGAGGATGTCGAGCCGTTCGCTGATCTCGAGACCTCAGCTGAACAGGCCCTTGCCTCCATATCTGCCACTGGCATCACGCGGCTGGAGGATGTGGCACGACTCTATCGTGAACATCTCTCCTTCTCAGTGCCGCCCTCAGAGGCGATGAAGCACCTCGTCAGGACCCGAATGGTCAGGGTGCGGAAGGGCGGTATCCAGATCACTCCGCTAGGACGGGCCACGACCCTCTCCTTCCTCAAGCCGTCACAAGGGCTAGAGGTTCTAAAGCGCACGGAGACAATGGATGTCCTTGATATAGCAATCAGCCTGAACCCGTTTGAGAACGTCTATCTCAGTAGCAAGCTGCAGGCTGAGATCAACAAGGCATTCCGCACGTATATGCCCACCAGGCTCTTCGCTGGTGTCTTCTCGGATGTGGCCGAGCTCTCCTCCCAGAGGGGCGCCGCCCAGAGGTTGCCGGGATGGGTCTTTGAGGTCTTCTCCCGATGGATGCGCGAGTTCTTCAACTGTGGTTGTCCGCTCTATCCGGAGTGTGACCACGGGAAGATACGTCTCGGTCGCTGGCTCGTTGAGAGGAGAAAGGAGGGCCTCAATCCAACAGGGCTGGCGAAACGCCTCCACGACGAGTTCCACCTTTGGGCCTACCCTGGTGACATCTTCTCTTGGCTCGACACTCTTGTCCACAGTCTCAAGGCTGTTCAGCGAGTGGCGGCCGTCGCAGGTAAGATGGACCTTGAGGAGGAGATTGAGAGTCAGATAGCCAAGATTGAGCAGCCACTCAAGAGAGCGGAGACAGAGCAGGCCCGACAGAAGCAGCACTCGAAGAAGCAGGACACGCGAAAGGCATAGGACTCACATTGAGAGACGGCGGAGTGAGCTACCACGGTGACGCCTCTCGCGGACCCGCCACGGAGTGTTGCAGACCGTCTGCACAGCTCAGGACTGCAACGAGGTTGGTGAGTCGTCGAACTCAAACCTCACCCTGAGATTGTTGATGCGATCGACATCAAGGGAGTCTATGTTGAGGTCGACCCAGAGATGCAGGTCGTGGCGAAGCCGCTCCTTCGGGGAGAGTCCCGCCACTTGCCCGACGAGGTCCTCTGTGACCAGCTCGAACCTAGTTCCGCCGCACTTACACGTGCCCTCCAAGACCATATCGATGTCACTTGATGTGGCACCGCAGTTCCGACACCTGAAGATCATTGCCAATCATCGTGTGGTACCATGCGCCGGACTATAGGGATTGGTACTCTTGAGGTAATACTCACACGGAAAGAGGAGGGATGATACTGGGTCCTTCGGAACACATGCTGCTCGTCCCATTGATATGAGATAGAGTCATAAAGGGCATCGGCGCAGCAGAGTCACTAGCTTAGCTGGGGCTGTTGTCACATGGCAAGGTCTTGCGCAATATGCCACGGTAGACCTAAACTGAAGTGCGACCGCTGCAGGAATGAGTTCTGTCACCAACACGCCATCAGATGCCCCTCTTGCGGCACCATAACGTGCATACGGGACCTGGGAAGGAGGACCACCTGTCCTGTCTGCAAGAAGCCCCTCAACATCTGTCCTGAATGCCTGCTCAACGGTGAGATAGTGAGAACGTTGACCAATCCTGTCACCTGTCCGGTGTGTGGCTGGACGGAGGACTCTGCCGTCTAGGCCGCTCAGGTCAGGCAAACAGAAAGAGCAGCGTCAGAACAATCCCGACCAGCAGTGCGACCAGCCAACCTCGCCAGCCCATACCCCATACGATGGGGATGGGACCGATGAGGATCACACCCTTGCTCTCGTGCCTGACCTCTACGGGCTCCGGTCCCTCGCGCATCCGCAGGATCAGACCAGCCGCAACAAGCAATAGTCCCAACATCAGGAGGATCACTCCGAGAACAGCCATTGTGTCAGGTGTCTGCATCAACATCAT
Organism: Candidatus Thorarchaeota archaeon; assembly: GCA_029855935.1. Lineage (GTDB taxonomy): Archaea > Asgardarchaeota > Thorarchaeia > Thorarchaeales > Thorarchaeaceae > B65-G9. The sequence goes on from JAGSHN010000022.1 coordinate 30,668, forward strand.
CGAAGTCACCACCACGGTCGCTCTGAGTGCTTGGAGCACTGGCGTGGCTATAGCATGAACCAACATCACTGACCGTGCCTCTCCTCTGTCTCCGGCAGCCTAAAGACCATCCGTTCGTAGCCGCCCACGTGCTGACCCTCTTCGGCCCAGAGTACTATGATGTCATCACGAATCTCGTATTCAAGCAGGGAGTCTATCTCCATCACCTGAGTGCCTCGGGGGAACCTCCATATGATCTCAAAGTCGTACGGAGCGTCCTCCTCCTCGAGCCAAGTCTCAATTCTGTTCTCCGTCCCCGGGCGAAATGGCCCGCGGAAGTCGATGACGAAGACAACACCGACGACGCTCGTCGGGCCCTTTGGCAATATCTCCACGTGAGAGACCTTTGAATAGACACGCTCCCCGTTTATCTCCACACGCTCTTGATCGAGAAAGTACTGCATGTTGTCCCAGAGTCTCGTGACCTCCTGCTCAAAGAGCTCGTTGTCCGAGAGGACGCGAGAATAGTATCCCTCGTGATCCCAGTACTCGTAGATCAGCTGCTCGTGTATCTCACCTGTCATCGACACGGAGAAGAAGGAGTACGCGTGGACAGGTTCGACAAACCCTTCGTCGAGGTCATTCATCGGCATCACCACCATCCTTCATTCGAGGGGCACTGCAGGAATGCCCGTATCGGATAGGCTCGCGGCGAGAGTTCGTCCGTTCTCTGTGAAGCAGTACGCAATGACCGGGTCGACGCTCTTGGCGAAGTCCAGTAGTCCAGGGAAGTCCGTGTGAGCCGAGAGGGGAAATCCACCGTGGCCATAGTGCGGCAACGACCAACCCGAGAGGTCGAACCTTCGTGACCGTCTCTCCAGCCTCCGGGCCAGGTCCGGTCCGTGCAACCTCCGCACGTTGTACAGCATATGCCGAAATGATGACACCACCATCGCTCCACCATTCCGAAGGATCTCAGCAGCAGCGTCCGTATTGATTGACACGTATTCCAAGTCTGAGCCGTGATGGGCGTAGACCTGTGACACAGCATCAATTGCGAAGTTCCCCACGACCACATCAATACCACTGCGAGCAAGGAGAGCTATCGCCTCCTGAGCCTTGCCCAGTGAATAGGCGCTGAAACACGGCACCTCTCCCCCGTTGACGACCTCTCTCGCAGTCCTCACGATGTCAGAGTGAATGTCTTCCCGCGGTGGGAAGACCCAGTGAGGCGTGCCATAGGTCGCCTCCGTGACAAGAACGTCGGCCTCCACAGGGACTGCCGCGGTATGCACAAGACTGTCAACATTGTTGAAGTCGCCAGTGTAGAGGACGGTCGTGTCCCCCAGCTCTATGAGAAACATTGACGACCCCAGCACGTGACCTGCGTTGAGAGCAGTCACGGAGACGGTGCCCAGCGAGACTGGTTCGCCGTACTCGACAGTCATCACGCGGGCGCGCCCCACACGACCGTTTCTCGCAATCAAGGTCTCGAGTGTCGCCTGTGTCGTCACGAGCGTCTTTGCGAGATCCACAGAGACAACGTGGTCAGCGTGTGAATGCGAGAGGAGTGTGGGACCGTGACCGACCGCGGCATCGAGACCTATTGTCACATCACCGTAGATGAGAATCAGCCCGCTAGAAGCGGCCCGAAGGATCTTTATCTCTGACATCAGTCAGCCCCCTCTCGCTCCACTCATCTCAAAAGGCTTTCCTCCGACAACTCGGTCAGAGACAATTGCGTCAATGTGATCACAACAGGCGCCGATACAGCGCCAGTCGTAGTAGATTTGTGCGTTTCCCGTCGTGACTCACAATGTCAATCACACCGCGCTCGTATGGGCTGAGCAGGTCAATGCTGAGTGTCTCCACACGGGCTTGACGTACAACGCCGAGCACCGCGTCTGCTGCCAACTGTTCGTCCACCCGACTAGGATCTCGCACAAGCAGGCGCAGTACGAGATGGCTCCCGATCGTGTCGGACACCAAGACGAGTGCAAGATCGCCATCAATCGACAGAGTGTGGAGTCGGCCCCTGGCAGCACCTAGGTCTGCCGATAGCCACGTGTGCGAACAGTTCACGCTTGAGTCCCTGCGACGCCTCCAGAGGAACTTTCTCACCGCATTTATATCGTGAGACTCGTCCCAGTCCACATTGCTCTTGGGCCTCGGAAACGGCCCAGTCAGGTCACCGTAGAGGATGTCTTCATCGACCTGCGAGAAGCGGAGATCCGCTAGAGCTGGTGCAGTCCATTCCGGTAGCAGAAAGGAGAATGGGAAGGGGGGCGCACTTGTCGTCTCCTCGGGGACAAGCGCATCGACCTGACGGATGGCGGCTGTTCTGAAGAAAGGCAGAGACGACCTGATGATGCTCCTCAGAACATCGCCCCTCCGACTCTCCTCGACAAACACAGCTGCGAGAGCCAATCCCAGCAGGGTTCGATCTCTGTACAATGCGGTACCGCCAATCGGTACACCTCCTAGGGTCGCAACATACAAGAACACGTCGTCCATTGTGCCGAATGACTCGGTGCATCTTCTGATGTCATCTGACTTCTCGACTCCAAGCGTGTCGCACATCTCGTGCCACAGACCGAACTCGGGCGGGAATAGCCTGCTGTTGAACATCATACCATCCTTCACGAGGATGCCTCCTTCAGACGCGGGACTATCTCACTCCCAATCCTTCTGATTGCAGATACCCTCTCAGGGCCCAGCGGGGAACCGGCCACAAAGTGCGTCACTCCGACACGGAGCAGCTCCTCTATCCGGTCAAGACAGTAGTCACGGTCGCCAACTATCGCAAATATATCAATCATATCCTCTGTGACAAGCGAGGCAGCCTCTGCAAAGCGTCCGCGTTCGAGCTCGCGAGCGATGACCTCTCGCGACTCCACGGCCAGTCCGTGTCGCTCCAGAACTGTGTTGGGAGAACCGGCGACCACGTAGGCGACAATCAGACGTGTCATACCGGAGAGGGCATCCTCGCGATCCTTGCCGATGCTAAAGGCTGTGTAGGCCCCGATGTCAAGGGAGTCAACCTGCCGCCGACGTGCCCTCTTCAGTCCTCGCCTTATGGCACCAATCGATACCTCGAAGTCTCTTGGATGACTTGCATTGATCAGGATGCCATCAACCAGAGGGGCAACGCGTTCGAGCATCATCGGACCCTGTGCGCCAGCATAGATGGGAATGTATGGTGCTTTCTTGACCACCTTGCCATCACGGGTGACAGGCTCGCCCCTCTCGTCGAGCTGTATCGTCCTCGGGACCATAGATAGCTTGGCGCCGCGAAAGTGAAAGACCCGACCTTCAAAGTTGAGTCTCCGTCCAGCAAGGAGCTCCCTCATACACTGAACGCTCTCCACGACGGTTGTGACAGGGAGATGCCATCTGAGCCCCAGCGTCTCAAGCGTGACCCTGTCACCGGCACCCACTCCGACAACAGCACGACCATTCGAGATCTCGTTGAGGGTAACAGCCGCAGCGGCCGAGAGCGCAGGACTGGTGTGGTACGGGTTCGTCACGCCAGGTCCAATCATAACACGGCTGGTCGACATTGCTATGGCCGTCAGGGTGCACCACAGGTTCCTGTTGTTGTAATGGTCAGTGATCCAGACGTGGTCGAACCCCACCTCCTCGGCGAGCTGCGACCACTTCACTATCTGAGCAACAGGATGATCGGGGACGAACTCGATTCCGACAAGCGTCATCAGGAACACACCGTCATTCGGACAACGCCTACTGGGACGAATAAATCATGTCCGGTGATGCAGCCAGGGACCAGCGCGCTCACTGCGACCGAGCGAAGGCTTTAAGGCCCGTGCGAACCGTTGGCTCAAGGGGGTCCTGAAAGCTGAAGTCGCTGGTACTGACGGACAATGGTCTTCAACTGGCAGACACGCCAATGCCATCGATTCTTCCAGGCGAGGTAAGAATCGAGGTCAGGTCAGTGGGTCTGAGTGCGATTGACATCTCCATATGGAGAGGCGAGTACGACGTACAGCTCCCCCTGATTCTCGGTCATGAGATCAGTGGGTTCATCCACGAGAGCTCGGTTCCTGGTATCGAGCCGGGCACGTACGTGACCACCGAGGTCGATACATTCTGCGGCACGTGCTGGTACTGCCGTCACAATCTCCGGCATCATTGTAAGTCAAGGACGACTCTGGGAGTCACACGTGACGGGGGCCTTGCAGAGTACCTCACCGTACTTGCGGATATGGTGCATATCCTGCCCGATCAGGTCGACTCCGTGACAGGTGTGTTCGTCCACCCCGTTGCAACCGCTCTGGAGACCGTCAACAGGGTCCCGCCCGAGCACGACGAGCCAGTGGCCGTCATTGGCACTGGGAAGATTGGGCTCATCATCTCACAGGTCTATGAGGCGTTCGGTGCCGAGCCGTTCGTGGTGGGTCGCAATCAATGGAAGCTCGGACTGGCAAGGCAGATTGGAATTCGACATGTCATCAACAACAGGGACTCCGGGTGGAAAAACGCCATCCTCGACGCCACGGAGGGTGTCGGTGCGAGAGTGGTGGTGGAGGCCACAGGGACGGTGGAGGGCCTGAGGGACGCGCTGGAGGTCGTACGAAACGGTGGGACTGTCGTCCTGAAGAGCATCCACTCGCAGGCCATTCCTGTGCAGGCACAGGAGCTGGTAAGTAGGGAGATCACTCTCATCGGGACAAGGGCTGGTCCCTTTGACGAGGCGATTGATCTTCTGGCCAAGGGGAGGGTGGAGGTGAAGCGGCTCGTCAGTGCCCAGTTCCCACTGGATGAGGGAGAGCGTGCCTTTGAGTATGCGACAAAGCCGGATGTGACAAAGGTCATAATCAACGTCTGAGGACCGCCCGATGCCGGAGTTCGATGCCGACCTGCATATTCACTCGCCACACTCAATCGGTGTGAGCCCTCAGATGACCATCCCAAACATCACGGCATCCGCTCGGAGAAAGGGACTCAGCGTGATAGGCACGGGTGATGCCACTCAACCGGACTGGCTCAATCACTTGAGGTCACACCTGAGATCTGAGGGCGAGATCCTGCGCAACGACAGGATATGCTTCATTCTGACTGCGGAGGTCGAAGATGCTGACTCTGTGCATCACCTGATCATCTTTCCAGACTTCGACTCTGTGGTCAGGTTTCGAACTGCTATCAAGAGTGACTCGCCAAACATAGACCATAAGTGGGGTGGTCGCCCGAGAGTGAACCTGAAGGGAGAGGAGATTGCAGGAGTCGCCCGTGACGTGGGTGCCCTCGTCGGACCAGCCCACGCATTCACGCCCTTCAGGTCAATATTCCGGGAGGGCAAGTATGACTCGCTGAGCGCGTGCTACAAGGGTGAAACGGACTATGTCGCATTTGTCGAGCTTGGCCTCTCTGCTGACACAACGATTGCAGACTTCATCCCCGAGCTGAGGGAACGAACCTTCATCACCGCCAGCGATGCGCACTCACCGGCGCCCGACAAGCTGGGACGAGAGTTCGTCAGATTGGAGCTTGAGGAGCCGAGCTTCGAGGAGCTCAAGATGGCTATAATGAGGCGGGCTGGCCGTCGACCAGTCCTCAATGTCGGCCTGGATCCACGACTGGGAAAATACTACCTCTCGTTCTGTGGGAGCTGCAGGCGCACGCTCGTGCTCAGGCGTGGCAACGAGCCGCCGCACTACGACAGACTGAACGTGTTCTTCTACACAGACTCCCCCAAGGGGACTAGGCAGCTGCTGAGCGACGTCCACAGGAGGCATGTCGTCTGTCCTGCCTGTGGCGGCCGCCTGCGCCTGGGCGTGAGGGACAGAGCTGCAATGATAGGTGAGGGTGAGAGCCGCTCTCCACATCATCGGCCTCCGTATCTTCATATGCCTCCGCTTACAGAGCTCATTCGCTCGGCTCTGGGTGTCAGGTCGACCAAGTCGAAGAGCGTGATCAGGCTCTACGACACAATGGTCGGTGGGCTCGGACCTGAGACTGCCATTCTGACCAAGACAGCAATAGAGGACATCTGCAGTATCGATGCCAGAGTTGCAGAGATGATTGGTGCCTACAGGTCGAGACGCGTCAAGATAGTCCCCGGTGGGGGCGGCAGATACGGAAGGATTGAGGGGATAGTGGAGGACAACGAGCAATGACTGTGGTTCGTGGTATCATCAGAGAGGTAGGGAGAAGTACCACCACAAGAATCAGCGCCAGACGCTGGTACGGCGTGACCAAGATTGTTGTCCAAGACCCCAAGACAGGACAGACCTATGATGTGCGGCTGTCGGCAGATGTGATGCGACGCTGCAACTTTCTCCCGCGGGTCGGAATGCCAGTCATCATTCACGGCTTTGTGGAGGAGGCAGAGTACGGACTGTCTGACTTCGTTGTGACACGGGTCACCGACGTCAAGCATGAGGGAGCTGGCATCAGAAGGGTGGTACGCCTAGACGAAGAGGATGGATGACGCCTCACCCAGCAGCAGCGCAACACACTCACTTGCGACGAGAGCGTATCAGAAATGCGGGCGGAAGAATCCACGTGGACTTACATTTGGGGCACCTCGACGGCGCCTTGGTCGATGTCCGGCCTGTGAACACGTGACCACACTTGCCGCACGATGCGGGACGGACCAGAAGCTCTCGCCCCTGAGGTCTCAATGACCGTGCTATGTGCTGCAGGTCCTCGTAGACCTGCGAACTGCGCGCGTCGAGCTCCTCGCAGATCTCCTGAACAGTGAGCGGTTCCTCACTCGACTCCAGCAGTTCTACTATTCGTTCACGTCGTGTCGTCACGGCGACACTGGCGCAACGCTCCCAGAAATAGATTTGCAATCTTGCCTCGTGGTAGGCAGTCGAGAGTGCTGACGTACAGACAGACTAAATACGGAGACTGACAATACTACCTATGGCCAGCCAGTCAGGGGGTCAGACAGACAGGCATAAGACCGGCAGGCTGGTGAGTCTAGCATCCACCTTGTCGGTCAGAGAGAGAACTTAGGATAATAGGTGGACTCGGCCCCATTGGTGCTGGGAGTGAAGAGATGAGCCAGACGAGCCTCGTGAACTATGGCAGGCGGCCCACATTCGACGAGCTACTGTGCAGCAGATGTATGGGCCATAGAGCGCTCTGCGGGGTGAGACCGTGTCCGCTCGTCCTACGTGCTATGACCAAGGCGAGGATTGAGGATGTCCTCCGAGATCTTGAGCTGGAGGGCTCATCACCACCTGCCGTATTCGTCGGGAGCTACGGCTATCCCAAGGTGCTTGCGGGACCACTCGTCCCACCCTTCAGGGGAGAGGCCACGGCGGTCATGGAGCGGCCAGACCTCTGGCTGAACAAGAGCATAGACGAGATCATGGCCCTCAGGTTCAGTCTTGTCAGAACGAAGCAGCTCATCCCAGTCAGTGCGGCTGCCGACCCGCCCCGTACTCTTGCCGAGACCCAGACGATGGTACTCTCGGACTCACCAATTGATGCCGAGGCGGCCTTGCTGAAGCGCCCCGAGTTCACCACTATCATCTCTCGGAGTACACTCCCGGTTGGCCCATCAGCCCCGTTGAAGTCCTTCTCCCTTGAGGACAATCCAAAGGTCCCCCGGCCAGTGGAGCGTGTCACCTCGGACACGGACCTACCCGCCAATCAGGCTGTTGTCACTCTCTTCAAGGAGGGCGTCTCCGAACAGCACCTGACAAGACTCTTCTCAGTGGGTCTCCTTGGAATGGGTAAGAAGAGAAGACTTGTCCCCACAGAGTGGAGTATCACTGCCGTTGACGACATAGTCTCAAAGCGACTACATCGAGAGGTGCTGGACTACCCTGAGATCACGACTCATCTTGTCTTCTCTGATCATGCTCTGGGGAACACAGTGACAGTCCTGATGATGCCAGTGCCCTGGCAGTTCGAGGTCCTTGAGTGCTGGCTCAGCGGCCCTAACCCACGAGTGATCTCAGACCACGAGTATGCGCAAGGACGCAAGACCTACGCCAGCCACGTAGTGGGCGCCTACTACGCCGTCAGACTCCCCGTCCTAGAGTATCTGAGCCAGACGAGGAGGCAAGCTGGTGCTCTCGTCTTCCTTGAGATCGACCCGAAGAGATGGGTCCCTCTCGGGGTCTGGAGGTTCAGGGAGATTGCGAGAAGGGCATTGAGACGGCGACCTGCACGGGCATCCAATCTTGACGAGGCACTTGAGATAGTGCAGTCAACGTTGGCAAACTCTCTCGACAGATACCTACAGGCCTCGGCAACAATAGAGCATACCCGGACTCAGACCAGACTGACCGAGTTCCTCTAGGGTGCTGCGTGGGAGCATATATATCTCGGCCCAGACTCTCCCCCAGTGGTCACGCAAGGACACCCTGATGGCCGAGCCTGAGCCGTTTTGGTCCATAGCTATGGACAAAGTACGACGTCAGATGAAGGTCACTGCTGGCCTGAGGGGAGGATGAGGATGCAGGAGGATAGCGTTGTCGGCGTACGAGGCGCTGTGTCGCGTCGGAGAGAGAGTCCCACTCGCAGGACGACTGGCCCGCCGTGAGGACAAGGCCGAACTTGTGCGTGCAACTGAGTTCCTGCGGCCCGAGATGAGCGTCACTCCCGAGGGCGTGATAGGGGCCGCCTATCTGTCTGCGACGCTCGTCGCTGTCGCGATTGTTGCACTAGGCTTCCTAGCAAGACTAAACCTCCTGTCCGTCGTGCCCCTATCCCTCATCAATGGTATCTTCGTCTATTTCGCGCTCTCCACGTATCCGGTCTCCAAGATGAACAGCTACCGCTTGGCCCTATCAGAGGAGGCGGACATGATCTTCGAACAGTTTGTGCTCGTCTTTCAGGCGAGGGGCACAATCTTTGACGCGATGTGGATGGTCGCTGAGTCCGACCATCCCTTTCTCTCTCAGGCCTTCCGCCAGATGCTCGGAGATGTTGAGCGTGGAACACCACCTGAGCAGTGCCTCCGGGAGTTCGCGATGAGCCAGCCCTCTGACGATCTGAGAAGATATCTTGTCGCGATACTCTCGGCACACGAACGTGGAGATGACCTTCTTGAGGCGCTCTCCGGGCAGTCTTTTGAGGCCGATGCTGCGCTGCGGGCAAAGAACCTTGAGCTCGAGAGCAGGTTGTTGATCACGGCCGCGGTCACTACATACCTCCCCATCATCGTGACCCTCGGACTTGCACTTCAGGGTCTGACCAATGACATCTCCATACTGTTGCTGATACCCCTGTTCGGGGGACTCAGCGTCGTCCTTCGAACAAGGTTCACCCGAGGCTTCTCTGCGTACTTTGACAGACCACAACACAAAGGTCTGGCAACGCCCTCGCAGGCCGCCATAATGGCCGAGTACAACTCGTTCCTGAACCTTCTGCTGCTCCTCAGCGAGAGACTACGGGCCGGCGACACCCTCGAGGTCGCCCTCACAGAGGTTCGCGACTCGGCCGAGCCCGCTGTCAAGCCAATCATCGACACGGCAGTGGAGCGCCTGTATGCCGACCGCCCAATCAAGGAGGCAATGGAGGCCGCAGCAGACGTGGCGAGAGGACAACGTGTTGCATCTCTGGTCAGGCTGACACAGAGGATGTGTGAGGTGTCCACACTTGAGGCAGGGCACCGTCTTGGTCGAATTGTTGCGAGGCTCATCAAGCGATACGAGGTGGCAAAAGAGCGAGAGTCAATCATTGCCGCTCAGAGGCTCAAGGTGTATCTGCTCACTCTAACCAGTGCGGTCGTGCTGGGACTACTGTCGGCCCTCGCGCCGTTTATGGCTGTGGCCTCTATGTTTCGCGGTGGCGGGCCAATTCAGTTCCCAGCCCTCTCGATCTCAGACATTGTACCGCTTGCCATAACTCTGGGCGTGACCTCTTTGATCACAGGTCATCAGAACAGTGTGATGGTCAATGGCGCACATCCGAGGATGATGGGAATGGTCGCAGGCCTCGCATACTGGCTCTCCTTAGTGGTCGGGCTGTCACTTGTCCACATAGTATGACCTAGGCCGCCTCACGGCACCGGCACGGCAGAGCATGGGATTCCGTCAATGGCCGCGGCGACTCCCACCACGTAGCTTTTTTAGGAACTGGTTGCACTGTCCAGTCTTGCTACTCGCGAGGTGGTAACTGTGCAACTGATAATAGACTACTCGCTCGGAGAGATAATGGCCTATTTCAGGGACCCTACGGTCATAGGCTGGGTTCTGGTGGGTTCAGGCATTCTTGCGGCGATATGGTTGTTCGAGAATCTCACGGACCCGATCCCAGTACTTGGTTGGCTCTTTGATGGCTTGAATGCTGTGGCAGCCTACCTTGGATTCATCGTTGGCGCGCTGGACATCCTTGTGGGCTATGTGGTGTATGAGTACTATCCAGCGGCCACATTGGTGGCAGCGGTGCTTGTCGTGGCGGGATTCTGTCTCGTGATGCGCCTGCTAAAGAAGATCCCGCTGGCGCTGGTCTTCGCACTGGCGGTGGCCATCTTCGGGACCTTTACGGTCTACGGCATACTCGCGCCATACAAGGATGCCATGTTTATTGGCGACATAGTGACGCAGATCATCTCTCTCAAGGGGATGATCATAATTGGCCTCATCATATTCACCGTGGCCTACGTTGTCGGAGGTCTCGTGATCAAGCTGATCCAGCTCATCGGCGCGGTCTTCTCCTCAGCCCCAGTGAGCGTCTTGGTTGGCCTCGGTGCTATCGCCGTGGGAATAATTGTCCTCGTGAACCCGGTCATGGTAAGCCTCATCGTCACGTGACCCCAACAGGAGATACGACGAAATCGGGAGGAGAGCCGTCAAGAAGTCCTCCTCCCCTTCACACTTTTGCGGATCACGCATTGCCTGCACCAGCGGCGCTAGGTCGCGATAGGATGATGTTCCATCGAGGCCCCAGGTCCGGTTGTTTCGGGTGACAGGCTGGTGGGGATAAGTTATAATGGAACCGGGAGAAGATGTATCTACACGCTCCCGAGGGAATGCCGTGCCATATTGTGAACTCTGGATGGAGATGCGGTCAGGAAATGTCGCCTTCAGGGTGGCCCTCCTCGTACCCGTCGGATTCGACGTGCCCATCGACCTGAAAAAGCTGAAGATGCGTGATGCCATCGCCGACAGGGAGTTCTACGTCTCCCGGTGGTTCCCGGAGGTGCTGGCGGCAAAACACGCAATGGATGATGTCGCAAGATACTATGCCGAACGAAGGGTGAAGTTCCTCTTCTTCAGAGAGATCCGACCCATCACAGCAACACTTGCCTGAACACAGTGTGACAGAGACTACCTGATGGCCTCAGATGCGCCATCGGAGGGACATCTGCACAGGACGACGACCGTTCATAAATCGCAAGCCAAACTTAAAATACGACCATTGACCCAAGTGATTACTCAGACTACCGGAGCCCACCTACGCGAGCCGTGGGAGGACTGCTCCCTGACGCAGGAGGAGAATGTCGGATGGCCTCACCTCAGGTGACGGACGAGAAACACGATGACCGCAAGAGAATCATCAGCGTCACGATGAGCCAAGCCCTAGTCGCGAGGATTGATGAACTCGTTCAGCAGCGGATTGGCAGGTCAAGGGCGCAGTTGATTGAGGACGCAGTGAGATGGTTCATCGACCTGACCGTATACAAGTGGAGCGAGAGGGGGATATACATCGACTCCAGCCGGGTCATATTAGAGAGCGAGACTCTCTCCTCTCTGTACTTCTCCAGGCTGACACCGGCTGACCAGTACGAACTGGGCGTCACTGCGGGGAAACAGGCACCCGTGGCAGATGTGGTACGCTTGTTCCATAGCAAGGACCCGAGGGACCCCGAGAACTTCCCTCTGGTGTTGCGTCTGCTCCAGGACCAAGGGTGGGGAGCAATCACTCTACGGGATGACCTCATTGTGATCAGCAGCCCGTTCTATCCGCCTAGCTTCGTGAGGGGATTCCTAGAATCACTCCTCGGTATCCGCCTCCGCAGTGTCGAGACATCGACCAAGGACACTGTTGCACTGAGAATCGTAAAGTAGGTCACCAGTGGGGGATCTTCGCCCCGGTTGGGGATAGGTGGCGAGGGGCTGGACTGGACTTTCGGCCCACAGTCTAGGTGTGAAGACCTGCTGCAGACCTCCTAGGACATGGGTCAGACTGTCAGCCAAGCGAAGGGGAATCACGTCTTCGAGGCGGGTCTCTCCTACCCGCTGCTATCGAGCTCGAGGATCTCGAACTCGCTCTCATACAGACCGGGAATACTCTCGATGATCTCACGAATCCTCTGGGCCTTCTCCCGAATGCCATCGGTGGCAAAGTAGACCTCGTAGATACAGCGGTTCTGTTCAAAGCAGAAACCAGTGGTATACAGCACCTTCAGGTCCTGTTCCTTGAACAGATGTGTCATGGTCTGCATAAGCGCTGGATTGACCTTCTCGACCTCAAGCCGAACTCGTGCTCCGCTGTCCTTCGTCATAGGAATCAGGCGGAGCTCGCCCGTGCGCTCAAAGTAGATGCAGATTGCGGCCTTGACATCCTTATAGATCGGGCTGTTGTAGAACTCGTCGGGAATGCGCACCTCGCGGCTCTTCCGAACATCAACAATGGTACCCTTTGTGAGCCCGGCCACCCTAATCGCCTCAGCACAAACTATGCGCTATCGTTGTATTCCTCTTATTTGTACTTTCGTACGGCCATAACAGCCGACATACCTCCAAATCCTTATCAGTCTATGGTCCCTTCCACTGTCGAGGTCTCGAAGATGGCAAAGGAAGGAGAGACATACATCTGTGATGTATGCGGCCAGATCGTTGTAGTGAAGAAGGGTGGTGCCGGCACGCTGGTCTGCTGCAACCAGCCGATGCGACTGCTTGAGGAATGAGCGACCCCCGGAACTGGGTAGGCTATCTGTTCCAGCAATCCAGGTCCCGTCGTCAAGACGGGTGGCTGCACCAGCGTGGAACTCGCTCAGAGTATAGACCGCCTCACAACGTGGGGCCGCGTTGACAACGTTTATATTTGCACTACGAGGCGAATCTATCACTCTTTGTTGGGTGCTGCGAGATGGCCGAGATGATAGATGGGGCTGAGCGTGGGATTCCGACCATTGTGAAGAAGACACGCCAATTACTGACCCTCCGCGGCTATACAGTCAACGAGCTGTACGAGTACGACACCCGATACGTGATGATCCCCGAGAAGCGAACCGACGATCACGTGACTAGGTCAGTCGTGTGGGTGCTCAAGGAACCAAGGGTCGTTGGTGTCGCAATCATCAAGGACCTGATTCGCAGCATGGAGGAGAACGAGGCTGAGGAGGGCATCCTCGTCGGCGGCGCGCGCTTCACGCCAGCTGCAAAGAAGCAGGCACGCGAGAGCAATGTGGAACTTGTTGAGGGCACCTATTCCTCCTTCGATCTCTTCAAGCACGAACTGGTGCCCAAGCACTACATAGCCTCCGAGGAGGAGGTCCGCAGAGTTCTTGAGTACTATGGCATATCAAAGACCGACCTGCCACGCATCTACCGCGACGACCCTGCGGTGCGTGTCCTTGGCGCCAAGGCAGGACAGGTCATCAGAGTGGAGAGATTCAGTCCGACTGCCGGAAAGACTCACTACTGGCGCCTCGTCGTTGAGGGCGCATCGTGAGACAACGTGGTTGAGAGCAGGCCCAGTGGTCACTCATTCATCCCCCTACGCCTTTCACCGGGAGAGAGGGTCCCACCCGACAGATCAATTGCGGGTGTCGGCCATGCAGCCTACAACACGACGAGACCAAGCCACGCACCTACAATGAGCATGACGACTGTTGTGAGAAACGGCACGGTCACATTGTCAGACCCCTTCGGACTGACGAGTTCTATCAGAGTCGCCGAGGCTGCACCAGTCAGTGCGAGCGTGATCATCTGGGACCAGAGTATGCCCGACGAACCGACCAGCGTCCCGTAGTTGAATATGCCAAAGAACCAGAATGCGATGAGAGTGCCAAGAAGACCGAACACAAAGAGCGCAAGAGAACCGTGCAGACTGCGTTCCGAGCCGAATATGACTCTCCTGTATCGTTGCCCGTACTTCATTCCGATTGGCGCCGAGAGACCGTCACCGAACATCATTATGTGAATTGCAGCAGCAGGGACAAAGTAGATCTGCTCTAGGCCTGTGAAGGTGAAGAGCCCAGTGAGCACAGTGATGGACACAGCGTACCAGAGTGGACCACGTATGCTGCCGTGTTCAAGATCCTCCGGACGCGCCATCGCCTCGAAGTACCGGCTGAACCGTTCCGCACCCGCAATGACGAGAAAGACCACGAACGTGAATGCCACCAGCGTCGCCATCCACGGATGCGGATAGTATGGTACCGTCCATATTGCAGCGCCTGCGAACAGGTGAATCACCTTGCGCGTGAAGTCTGGCTTGAGATTGAGTCTGCGACGGAGCAGATCGCCCGCAGTCAGAACAATCAGCACATAGAACAGGGCAATGAAGTAGACGACGATGTCACCGGTCTGGATGACGAGTTCCACCTGCTGCACGGCTCGCACACTCGCAGGCGTCGATGACATTCCTGACCTTATATCTGTCGCCCGAAGTCACTCGATCTCCCGTGTGTCAGCAACAGGCCGTGGCTCTACTCCTGAGAGCTCAGCCAGTGTGCTGATCGCCGAACGTACTCTGTCCCTGATCTCGTCCAGCGACTCTCCGCGGGCCGACACCCACACTCTGAGCACATCGCTGGTGCCGTATCTTCTCGGCATCGACTTGATGTACACACCGGGGTTCTTTCGCATCGCCTTCGTGATGAACGGAGCGAAGACGGTCTCATCGCGGACGGGAAACTCCACTACCTCCTCGTAGTATCGTCCCGTGACACGTTCCTCAAGCCACGGGACTACCGAGTCCTCAAAGATGAACTTGAGCTCGCTCGGAACACCGGGCAGACAGAATATCACCGCTGCGTCGGTCTCGAGGCGGATACCCGGCGCGCCACCGACCCTGTTGTCGAGAGGGACCGCACCCTCGGGTATCATCGCCATCTTTCGTCTGCTATCAATGTAGTCGGGTGTGTCGACGATACCCCTCTTGTAGAGCTCCTGGTACTGCCTCTTGACAATCGCGGCCGCGTGGGGGTCCTCCACCAGAGGGAGACCAAACGTTCTCGCCACAGCCTCAAGTGTCATATCATCGTGGGTGGGTCCCAGACCCCCTGAGGTGAAGATGACATCACTCGTCTCTGCCAGAAAATGTATTCCTGCGGCAATCTCATCCAGATTGTCGCGGACTGCGGCAAGACGCGAGACCCTCAGCCCGATTGAGGCGAGCCTCAGCTCCAACCAGTTAGAGTTAGTGTCTAGGATCATCCCGTCGAGAATCTCGTTTCCTATGATCAAGATGCCTGCTGACCCGACAACACTGTCACCGCGATTCATCATAGTCTACTCCCCGCATTCCAATTCAAGCTCCCTGTCCAGGGCCCTGCTTATTGCGTGCAGAGTGTCCAGTCTCTCTCGTGCAAGGCGCTTGGCCGTATCGGTGACCATGGTCTCCGAGATCTGCTGAGCCAGCGGAAGAAACTTGCGCAGACGTTCGGCCATGTCGCTGAGGCGCAGCCCGGGCCGGAGGATGACACCATTGAGGACATAGTGAAGTAGTCCGACGACTCCAAGCTTCACAAGTTTGTCTGCCTCCCAGAGGACCTGTGACTCCAGTGAAGGTAGGGGCGCTCTGAGAGTCAGACCCACGTGGTCACGGATGGCCTGCGCCACCCGCTCAATCGTCTCCTCATCAATGCCAGCCTCGCGAAGAGTCCTCGCTGCTCGGCGAGCGCCCTCCTCTCCGTGGTCGTCAGCCCCACCGAGACCGGGCTTCGCACAATCGTGTAACCAGGCCGCCAGCTTCACAATGCGCTCGTCTGCACCCTCAGCCCTCGCGAGATGAAGTGCGGTCTCCACCACCAGCTCGACGTGGTCGCCACGGTAGTTGTAAGGTGGCACTTCAGAGGTATCAAGCGCGTTCCTCCACTCTTTGCGGGCTGCGCGCTGCGACTCGCACATGACCATCTCTCTGAGCCGCCGCTCAATGTCATTCATCACGGCCACCGTCGGCGAATGGGGCCACATCCCTTTCAAGCCTTGTCATTAGGACCAATTGGGAATCAGGGCCAAGGCTTAAGAGGAACTGGCCAAGAGCTCCCAAACTATGCCATCCGCGTCGACTTACGATGAGCTGGCGGACAGACTGGAAACCAGAAGCGCGACCGTCGGAGTGATCGGCGTCGGCTACATTGGTCTTCCGACAGCTGCGATACTTGCCAGTGAGGGATACAGGGTCATCGGATTCGACATCGATGAGAAGAAGGTGCGAGTACTGAACTCGGGTGGTTGCTACATTGATGAGCCCGATCTGCCTTGGATTGTCTCCGGAGTGGTCGACGCCGGTCGACTCGTCGGCACAACCGATTTTCGTAAGATGGCAGAGTGCGATGTGCTTATGTTCTGCACCCAGACGCCGCTCAAGAGTGATGGTACCCCGAATCTGGACATCTTGTTCTCGGCCGTTGACTGCGCGCTGGAACACGCTAGACCCGGTATACTGATCATATGCGAGAGCACTGTCCCCCCGGGGACGACGCAGCGCATCGTAGAGAGATTCGTCTCCACCGGCTCGTTCCAACTCGACAAGAGTCTCTGGGCCGCCCACTGTCCCGAGAGAGTCCTTCCGGGGAAGGTCGTGCAGGAGCTCAGGACCAATGACAGGGTGATAGGCGGCATCACTCCAGCATCGGCAACTCTTGCCCGGAAGCTGTACGAGTCGTTTCTAGACCCAGACAGAATAATGGAGACCCGCGCCACGGTTTCCGAGTTTGCAAAGCTGGCGGAGAACACCTATCGTGATGTCAACATAGCACTGGCCAATGAGATGGCGATCGCCGCGGACCTCCTCGGGATTGACATCACCGAGGTGATAGCTCTGGCCAACCGCCACCCAAGAGTCAACATCCACAGACCTGGAGTGGGCGTTGGCGGCCACTGTCTGCCAAAGGACCCGATTCTACTCTCCACAGCGGTCACGGAGAGAGGAGGCAGGCTGGATCTGACCCTGAAGGCCCGCGAGATCAACTCCGCGATGCCAAGGTTTGCCGTGTCTCTCCTCGAGCGTGTCGTTGGCAGTGACGGGTTAAAGGACAGGAGAGTCTTGGTGCTGGGAATCACATTCAAGGAGGATGTCGACGACACGAGAAACTCTCCTTCCAAGGTGCTCATCGAGGAGCTGAGAAAGAGAGGAGCCTTCGTCCGCGCTCACGACCCGAAGACAGATGAACGGTTCGGAGCCGACAATGTGACGGACCTGAAGAGCGGCATTGATTGGGCCGAGGCCATTGTTCTTGCTGTAGCTCATAGTGAGTATCGTATTGCTCTGCCACGGATGGACCTCCAGGGCAAGGTCTTTCTAGATGGTCGCAATATCTTCTCACCCAGTGAGATTAGTGCTGGTGTGTACCTAGGAATTGGCCGTCCGGTGAGGCAGTAGCCAGCCAATTGCCACATGGTTTCCATAGGATCGTTCCCCAAGTATCAGACAGACCATCTCGTAGCCCGAAGACAGATTGGTGAGACGGCCGCTGAGGCCCAGCGGTTGGCCCGAGATTGCTCAGTCTCAGGCAAGTATCGCAGAGGGGAGGGCACGGTTCAGCTGCTACTCCCAGCGCAGCTCCTCTCAGCAATGATTCTGCCCGCGCAGTGGTTCCTTTGGGTTTCCAGTTTCCCAATAATCATAAAAGACCAACAGCCAGTTCAACTGGGCGTATGTCAAGACGTGCAGAGCGCCTCATAATTCGACTTTTTCAGTTCATCATTCTCTGCGCCGACTGGCTATTCCCGAAGGACAGGCGCATCCTGATCTTTGGATCGCACGCGGGAAAATACGTTGGAGGAAACTCAAGGGTTCTCTTCGACTTCATAAGGTCTCGACGTGACTCGCCTTTCATTTGCTACTTCTTCACACGCACTCGTTCCGTTGACCCACACGTTCTCACCCTTCAACCTCCAAGGCTCAAGACAATTATCCTATTCCTTATGGCAAAGACAATACTGGTGACGCACGGCCTATCCGATATGCATTGGCTACGTTTCTCTCGCCGCAAGTACTACATCAAGCTGTGGCACGGTCGCCCGGGGCTAAAGGGCGATGGCTATTCCATCAGGCGTGTGTCCCCACAAGTTCTTCGTCGTGTTGAGAGAGAGGCGCGCCAGACGACGGCATTCCTGGTGTGCTCGAGAATCGAGGCATATATGAGAGCGTTTTCGAATGCCCTGCGCCCACATCAGATACTCCCTCTTGGCTATCCCCGCAATGACATACTACTGAGGGGGAAAAGAACTGGACCAAGTAGGCTAAGAAAAATCTTCAGTGGAGTTGATTTTTCCCGCGTGATACTATACGCCCCCACGTGGAGAACATACGCCTCAACAAGATTCTTTCCGTGGGATGACTTTGAGAAGGCGAAGCTTCTAGAATGGCTCGCTCAACACAATGCCATCCTGCTCCTACGAGCACACAGGAATGACCAGATTCCTGTTGTCGAATCGGAGAGAATAAGAAATCTAAGTTTCGACAGATGCGCGGAGGTCACGGAGATACTGCCAGAGGTAGACGTGTTGGTCACCGACTACTCTTCAATTGCCGCTGACTTCTTGCTTCTAGATCGTCCTATCATATACGTGCCATACGATATGGAGGAATTCGAAGAGAATGTCGGTGTTTGTTACGACGACGCCTATTCTTGGATGCCGGGTCAGGTGGCTAGGACGTTCAATGAGTTCCTACTGGCCCTAGAAAAGGCTCTCTCGGATGATGACGGATTCGCAGGCGAGCGTCGAAGAGTCAACCGAATTATCAATAGCTACCAATCGCGGAACTCCTCGTACAGAATCTTTCTCTACCTCAAGAAACTGCTGGGACTGAGTACACAATGATGGACATTGTTATTGTAGCAGGTGGACTGGGAACGAGACTTGCCGGGAAAGAAGGCCGCATCCCTAAGACCCTCCTGCCAGTTGGAGACCGTACGATTCTCGACATCATCATAGGCACAATGAATGAGGTATTCGACGGAGGTTTTCATCTGATCATAGCTGCAGGTGTCTTCTTCGAAGACCTGAGGAGTTACATTCAATCAAGGTGGAAGGATAGGAATGTCGAGGTCGTGAGAGCAAGCAAATGGAAGGAGGGCAACGCCGCCACCGTCTTGGCTGCAGAAGAGTTGATAGGTGGACCCCAGTTCATAGTGCAGATGTCCGATCACCTATTCGCTCCTGAGACCTACCAGCGCTGTACCGGCAAGATCAACGTGGATATTCCGGCAGTCTGTGCGCAGCCTGCATCTGATGGTATACCGGCCTATCTTGATTTGGACGATGCTACGAAGATACTTGCTGACAAGGACAACAGGATACGAGCAATTGGGAAGGATTTGACAGACTGGAATGCCATTGACATGGGAATCTTTCGTTTCCCGACTGACATCTTCGAAACAATCCGGTCCCTTCCCTACGGTAAGAAGAGTCTCAGCGAGTGTGTCAGAGCAAGGATTGCGTCTACTGGCTTCTTCGTTAGCCTACAGCCGGGTGCAATTTGGAAAGACATCGACTCGGAGGCCGACCTACAGTGGGCTACTAGAATGGCAGAAGACGGGCTGTGGGGCACCGAGAACAGCTAGGGAATACATCATATCTCCGAGATTTTCCGAGACACAAGGGAGGTTCTTGGTCTAGACAGACAGAGCCGCGAGGGGCCTAGTTTGATGTTCGCGTTCCAGAGCACTTTGATTCGACTTTCGGTTCAAACCATAGAGAAACGCGGGATTGAAATATCGTCACTGGCCAAGATCTTGGCGATACGTCTTGAGGCCTGCCCATCACCATAGACCGAAGGGTCATTTGACAACTCCTTTCCCCACATCATACTACACTTTGCAACAATATCTGAGGCATCAGCTCGGGAAAGAACGTTCGCACCGGCTCGGAGGGTCTCCACCCACTCCGTGTTGTCGCGAACAGTAACGCACGGCGTATTCAGTAGGTAGGCTTCTTTCTGAAGGCCCCCTGAATCAGTCACCAGCAACTGCGCACGGCTCACGAGAGCCATCATATGGGTATACGGAAAGGGTCGTACTACCAGCACATTATCGCCTAGCCGGAGACCCGTTTCGGTTAGCTTCTTTCTCGTTCTGGGATGCACAGGAAACACGATCTTGAACTCCAGCCTACTGAGTCCGGAGAGAATCGAGCGAAATCGCCAAGGATCATCCACATTCTCGCGTCTATGAAGGGTGAGGACCGCAAACTCATCCACATCTAGCCTCGCAGCCCGCCGCATCGACTCGTAGAACTCGTCACTCGAAAAAACTTCTAGTTTGTCTTTCAAGACGTCGTACATAGTGTCACCCACGTGGTAGACATCGCCCCTAACATTTTCACGCCGGAGATTGTTGACAGCAGTAGTTGTCGGTGCAAACAATGCACTAGAGCCGTGGTCTATCAGTCGCCTATTGATTTCTTCTTGCATATACATGTCATAGCTTCGTAGTCCTGACTCGAGATGAGCAGTCGGAATGTCCATCTTGAAACCAGTCAGTGCCGCCGCCAGTGCCGAGTTAGTGTCCCCGGGCACCAACATACAGTCGGGACGGGTCTCTTCGAGCACCGGCACCAGCCGTTCAATAATTCTCGATGTTTGAACAGGGCTACTGAAGCTCCCCACGCCAAGATTGAAGTCCGGAGAGGGAATACTCAACTCTTCTATGAACTGGGTGGCCATCTCATAGTCGTAGTGCTGCCCAGTATGAATGAAAACAACATCGATGTCATTCTCAGTGGTCGCTTGGAGGACTGGTGCGGTCTTGACTATCTGGGGACGGGTACCGGTGACAACAGCTACTCTCATTTCTTGGTCGGCCCCACACGTAGGCTCAGCCATAAGTAAGTGTCGCTACACTTGAAACCAGAAAGCGGCGTGGTGCCCAGCGACAACAACGATTATAGGGTCACACCCTACTGGGTCGAATGCGATGCCTCCGCTCTCCAAATGGTTCATGAAGCAGTATTGGCGGCTCACCACAATACGAGCATTGTTTGGCGTATTATTGGGAATGCTAGTCTTGGGGCGATACTACTATGGTTTCGTTCCCTTCCTGAGAGACCTCGATCCGTCCATTGCGGGGGCGGTCATTCTCGCGGGGATTCTCCTTGTTGGCTTTCTCTTCTTTGGGTGGCTCTACGACGATGTGCTCCGGCTCTGGAACGAAAAGTCGCAAGTGGCAATAGAGAAGGATCCCTACTCATATGTTCCCCTTCTACGAGTAAAGATGCTGGACTACCCCTACTTCTATTCTTGGCTGTACCTGCTAAAGAATCTGGCAGAGGAGGTTGAGGTCTCTACGCAATGGCTCTCAGACCTAGCCGCATACCTACACGAATACTACAGCCGAAGGCCCGACAAAAGAACGGACCTGTTTGGTTCGCTGCCAAAGGGTGAGGCATTCCTATTGCGACACCCTTTTGCCGGAGAAGGGTCTGACAAGTCACCACGGCGGAATCTCGCCTCACGCGCAAAGAAAATGTTTATGCTACAAGTGTGGCGACTCAGTTGGGTTCAGAACTTTACGGGCGTGGTTCAAGATAGCCTAGTGTTTGCTGCTCTCTACGTAGGAATCCTATTTGGATTGAACACTGGAGAGGGTACAGTTCCTGTAGGCTTGATGCTAGTAGGTATCATTCTCATCGCGGTTCCCTTCGTGGCGATACAAATCGCCGCAGGATGGTACTATGACAAGAAGCTGCAGCTATGGAGCCCCGACCAAGTCGTGAAGGTCGAACGGAATCCGTTCACATACATTCCAGAGCCGAGGCTCGTAGGCTTCGCAGCACCGTTTCTGTTTGTAACGCTGTCGACGCTTCGCGAGCTGTGTGTTGCGTACGGGATTCCCGAGAGCGATATCGAGAGGCTTGCAAACCACATTGATGCCTTCTTTGGACTAGCCGCTGGAGGCGAAAGAGGGATTGAGAGGGCGTTGCAGCTGCAGAGGGAGTTCGGAGAGGTCTTCACGATTCCCACTACGGTCGATCCCTCAGAGGAGGAATAGAAATGGCAATCAGGAAATGGATAATGAAACAATACTGGAGGCTTGTTCAGGTCAGAGGAATTTGGAACCTGTTCTATGGAGTGCTATTGCTGGCCGTCGCCTACTACGCATACGTTCCCGTGTTCCTGCAGATGGGCGCAGCAGGGCCACTGGTTTTTGCTGCCCTATTGTTGGGAACTTTCCTATTCTTGGGATACCTGTACGACCGCGTCTTCGTGTTATGGGGTCCCCAACAAGAGGTAGTCATAGAACGCAATCCCTACCAGTACGTGCCTCATCCCCGGGACAAGATTCTTTGGTTCCCAGTGTACACAGTGTTTCTCAACACAGCCGAGCTCGTACTCAGCAGATTGGGGAGAGATGCCACACCGATTCGCGAAACACGCGAGTATTTTGCAATTCTACAGACTCTCACCCCGTACCGAAAAGAAGACCTTCAAGCAGCGCTCAAGCTCAGAAACGAGTTCATCGCTCGTCATCCCTTCAGTCAGTTAGTTGACGAGGAAGACGTCGACACGGTGGCCACCGCGGACGGGGAAACTACACATGAATGAACCTCTGTGTTCCGCAGCGCGGCCCGAGGCAAAGAACAGGACGGACTCTCATCATATCATATCATCATGCTTCTTGGCCTCACTCCTTTGATCCGACATCCTGGAGAAGTGCTGATCAGTCTCCCGAATCTATAGTGTCATCATTCCAATACACTCGCACATCTCTTCGTCTTCGGAATCCTGATCGCGGCACTGGGTGGGCGTGATGATGGCAGGGTGAGTGTTCTGTGGAGATCGATATCATTCGTCCCTGAGGCGACATGTTGGAGAGATGTCACTCACGATGATGCCACACAGTCGAGATGCGCACCGAGGAGGAGTGAAAGGACCCGGCCGAGAGTCGAAACTTTGAAATACAAACCGGGCCGGCAGCTCGGGTAAGCGTGAATAGATAATGAGGGTATTGCACCTCGTACCAACCAGTGTAGTCGATTTCGTGAGGCAAGACATTGAGCACCTGAATAAGGTAGCAGGCATCAAGGCCACACCTATGCGAATTGGTTGGTCTGGTAGAAGAACAATATTCAACACTCTTCTCTCGCTTGTGAGACTCCTTGTGACTGGAATCATCGTACGATTGAAACGGCCAGATGTGGTGCATGCGCACTTTCTCCAATCCACCATTCCCGCACTTGTCTCTGGAGTTCCTACAGTGGTAACAGTCCACGAGTCACGTGATATCCCGGCCCTCTTTTGGCGAAGTCTCTTTGTTGCAACTGCGCGTCGCTGCAAGCGTATCTATATCTCCCACCACAACAAGGAGTACTGGGAGGGGATATTGGGAGATGGCGAGGTGATCTATCACGCGGTCGACACAGAGATGTACAGTCCTTCCAAACGCAATGATGAACTCAAGAACTCTCTGAAGATTGAACTGAACTGCAAGTACGTTGCCCTTGCAATGGGTGGTTTTGTTCCCGATAGAGGATTTCACATCATTGTGAAGGGAATCGCCCATCTCAGACGAACAGGCGTTGATGTGGGCCTTGTCATCAAGGGCTATGGTGCAAACCAAGAATATGCGGCGCATATCAGAGAACTGGCGAGTAGGCTCGACCTGCCTCTGAAGATAATCGAGAGACATCTCACAGATGAGGAGATAGCAGAACTGTTCGCATCGGTTGATGTGTATGTGCGTGCAACATTCAGCGATGGCTTTGGTATTGCACCATTGGAGGCCCAATCGTGTGGGACACCTGTTGTAGTCACTGATTGCTGCAGTCTGAAGGAGATATTCGCAGACTCATCATTGCGATTCAAGAAAGGTGACTATGTGGGTCTTGCCGAACAGGTCAGCAAGATCTTGACAGACACATCAGTTCGCGACGAGCTAGTCAAAGCAGGAATGAAGAATGCACATAGATTCCTATGGTCTGTGAAGATGAGACGATATGTTGCATACTACAACAGTGTCCTACGCCGCCGATGATGAAGAGGCAGGAAATCTCATCATCTACCAATTGTCACAATTGTCAGTAGGCCAAAGAGGACTCTGGTATCCTCAAGCCCGCTCATATATGACTTGGGATGACACCAAAAGCGTGATTCATTTGAAGTACAGGTCCTATTGTGGGGAGAAGATATGCTATCACGGGCTGTTCGACGCCGGATAGTCATATGGTTCTGCCGCCATCAGATACGTGTACGAGAGTCTGGACCAAATTGATAAGGGCTAGCCATTCCGCAAGTAGATGAGCCTACTATGTGTGGCATCATTGCGATACTCTTCAAGAACGGGACGCCACCTCAACGATTTGTGGAGAGACGGGAGCATATTGTCGATGTGATGTCTCACAGGGGGCCTGATGGACGAGGAGTCTACGAGGCACCAGTGGTGTTTCTTGGCCACAGACGGCTCGCCATAATTGATCTGTCCGAACGTGCGAATCAGCCTATGAAGAGCTCCGATGGACAACACCATATTGTCTTCAACGGCGAGATATACAATCATAGAGAGCTTCGTGAAGAGCTAGAACAGAGAGGTGTCAGATTCAAGACAACATCGGACACCGAAGTCCTGCTGGAGGCACTTGTTTTAGATGGAGAGAGGATTCTTCCCCAACTCAACGGGATGTTCGCCTTTGTCATGTGGGATGAGAGTACTGGCAGAATGCTCATTGCTCGCGACAGGTTCGGCATAAAGCCACTGTACTACTATGAAGACGAGGAGCTGTTGGTCTTTGCATCTGAGATGAAGGCGATATTTCCGCTAGTGAAGGAGTTGCGGCCCAATGATGGCATACTCTATGACTTTCTTCACTACGGCCGTGTTGACCACGTGGACGAGACTTTCTTCCACTCCATACGCAGATTTCCAGCAGGGTACTATGCGATTGCGTCCGTCTCGGGAATACGCTTTGAGAGATGGTATGATCTCCGCGCACAGGTGAGAAGTCTTCGAGGTTCGCCAGAATTTCGCGAGAGAGGAGAGGCGGAGCACGTGGAAGAGGTTCGGAGACGCGTGCTGAGGGCCATAAGGCTACGCCTCCGTAGCGATGTGCCAGTTGGTTCCTGCCTCAGTGGAGGAATCGACTCCTCGACAATAGTGACGGCCTGCAGTACTCTCCTTGAAGACGAGAAGTCCGTGTTTCAGACGTACTCGGCCGTATATGGTGATTGGTTTAGACTAGATGAGACAAGGTACATCAAGGCAGTGCTCGGCAAGACAGGATTTCACGGAAACTACGTAAGACCCACAGTCGCAGACCTTGAACAGAGGTTCTCTGACTTTATGTATCATCAGGAGGAACCTGTGAGCTCTACGACCCCTTTTGCACAGTATATGGTGATGTATCTTGCGCACTCGCATGGTGCAAAGGTCCTGCTAGATGGTCAGGGCGCAGATGAGATTCTTGCGGGATATGACTATATGGTGGGATTCTATCTCGCTGAGCTATTGCGTAGGGGCCGCATCCTGAGGTTCATACAAGAAGCCTATGTGCAGTACAGACGAAAGAATCGCGTGGGCCTTAAGGCTGCTCTCGCATCTTTTCTCCCACGGCGCTTTCGAAAGAGGGCGATGGGGCGTAGACAGCCTCACGTGAGCAGGCAGTTCGCCACAAGATTCCGCAGCCGGAGAATTGTAGAGCATCTTCTGATGGATCCGCCCGACCTGAATACAGGCCTCCTGAATCACGTATTGTGGAAGCTGCAGCATCTCCTGAGGTTCGAAGATAGAAATGCCATGGCATTCTCTATCGAGACGAGAGTGCCGTTTCTCGATCACAACGTCGTAGAGTACGTTCTCGCGCTCCCGCCAGAGTACAAGATAAGGAGAGGCGTCACCAAGTGGGTCTTGCGAGAGGCGTTTGGAGACCTTCTCCCGAGTGCTGTGCTGCAGCGTACAGACAAGATTGGTTTTGCGACGCCGGAGGAGCTATGGATGCGCAATTCCGAGGCGAGCGCTCTAAGAGAGCTGAAAGTTGCCCCGCATCCGATGCTGGCAGACTATGTGGATATGAAGTGGGTCCATCGCATCCTGAATACGGATCTTCGACAGATACCCTCGAAGGCCCTCCAGATGCTGTTTCGTGTGGTGTGTCTGCAATTGTGGCTCGACCTGTTCTTTCCCGTGGAGAGTGACAGGCCGGAATAGAATGACTCAGAGACCAGTACCGGGCATATGATAGGCCAGGCCTGACTGAGAATCCGCTTTCGAAATGTCGAACCAGCAATAGCCAAGATGAGAGGCCTATGCAGTCATCATCTCACCGATTCCGAACAGAGTATTGCGTCGTGCCCCTCTCATTCTCAGGGGATTGTTCCACGGCCTTGCGCCATGGTCCCTCAGTAAAGCCATTTGGACATATTATGGCAAAGAGAACGACCAGCCCAGTGAGACGAGATCTCATCCTTCAAAGAGCCGCAGGGCAAGGCCGTACGCCTCAAGAAGCTTGTCCTGCTGTCGCTCCCATACCAGATTCTTGTGAGCGAACTCCATGATCTTGCTGGGGTCGGCAGGTTCATGTTCCGATAGAATCACAGGAATGTCCCGATATTCTCTGAAGGGAATCGTATAGGGCAGCCTACCGTGGGCCTCATAGAGGGCCTCTGTCATCAGGACTTCCAATCCGCAATTCAGATAGTCGAAGGTCTTTGCGGAATTGGAGTACTTGGTATACGGGGTTGTCTTGAATGGCAACAGCCCGTAGCGATACTCTGTGAGTCTCAGATACAGCTCCCGTCTGTCCAGCCCGTGTAGGACATGAAACTTGACGAAGTCTGTCAGCCCGGTCATGTCCCGGTGAGCTGCGAAACGTCTTCTGATGAAATCGGAACCGATGTACGCGATTCCGTGCCGATTTCTATTGACAGGTAGTTCGCGGACCTCACGTAGGAGAGGGTAGTTGTGTAGTACGTAGACGTGACGACAATAGCGCCGGTGCTCCTGGGCAATTCTCTCACTCACAGTGACTGTGACATGCTTAGAGAGAATGTCCCGCTCCCAGAAGGGAATCAAATGAACAAAGGGTCTGACTGTGATTGACTGTCGACCAGCTAGAGCGAGTAGGGAGTACCTCTGCTTGCTCCAATACTCGTGATCGTCGTAGACCATAGGAACAGACAGACCAGACGTGAAATGACCCGCTATGATGTCGTTGGCGTGTACAAGGTCAGGATCGATTCGCGAGATTGCCTTGCGCCAGGCTCTTCTGAAGGGCCAGTCGAAGACGACCTGCAGGTAGTTTATGCGAGGCAGCATAATCACGCCACGGAAGACATCTAGGGACGGCCTGCCAGTTCGGCCAATACCGAGAAAGTACACATCGTGACCGTTCTGGCGTGCAACAAAGGCAGCGCGCTCAATCCTCTGGTCGGGCAGACCGCTGTGGCTTGCATACAGAACTCTCATCAATCAATCCCACTTGGCAGACATTTCTCGCCAATCAGGTGCGAGCCTGAACCAATTTGCCAGACATATAGTAGTTGCGGTCCCAAACTCGCCTGCGAAGCACCAGTAGCGCCGACGAGAGAAATGCGCTATTTGGCCGAGGAAGATGGTGTGTCCCCAATCGCCCGCCCATTCTCCGAGGTAGCATCTCAGATGTCATAAGGGACACCACTCGGATAGAGAGGACGGCACGACCATTTTCTCGCCGGACAAGTTGTGACGCTTGGTAACAGTTATAACCTTCGAGAGGTCCACCGCGGGACTTGGTGCCTAGGGTTGGACACATCAGGAAAGCGACTTGTTGTTGTCGGGCTTGGATACGTCGGGGTTCCTGTTGCAGCCAAGTTTGCTGAGGCAGGGCTTCAGGTGACAGGAATTGATATTGTCGAGAGAAAGGTTGAGCTGATCAACAAGGGGACTTGCCCATTCACTGGGGATGAACCGGGACTGGCAGACCTTCTGGAAAAGATGGTCAGGAATGGCAGGCTGAATGCCACGACAGACTACTCGGTCATACAACACGCGGACTACGTCCTGATTGTTGTGGAAACACCCTTTGACCTCAGAAGCCGTGAACCATACTACAAGGCGCTACGGTCGGCCTGCAAGAGCATTGGGAAGAATCTAAGATCAGGGACCCTTGTGGTCGTGGAGTCGACAGTCGCACCCGGCACCACCAACAACATCGTCCGACCAATCTTGGAGGCGGAGTCAGGTCTGAAGGCGGGCGAAGACTTCTTTCTGGCGACCGCGCCTGAGCGCGTGATGCCAGGCAAGCTTCTTCACAACATCACGTATCTCGACAGAAACATTGGGGGAATCAACCCGGAGAGTACGGGGAGAGCTCTGGAACTCTATTCTCTGATAGCCAAGGGGAACTTGCACCCTACAGACGCCATCACTGCGGAGGTTGTGAAGACCACTGAGAACGCATATCGAGATGTCCAGATAGCATTCGCAAACGAGATTGCACTGCTGTGTGAGAACATAGGCGTGGACGTATACGAGGTTCGCGAACTGGTCAACAAGCTTGAGGACAGACATATGCTGATGCCTGGAGCGGGTGTAGGGGGCCATTGTCTCCCAAAGGACTCGTGGCTTCTGGCCTTTGGAACAAGAGGAAAGCACGAGCCGAAACTGATTGCCGTCGCCAGGGAGATAAATGACGGAATGCCCCGTCATATGTCCGAGCTCTGCGAATCGGCCCTGAGAGAGGCTGGCAGGGGGGTCTACGGCTCAAGGATAACAATTCTCGGACTCGCATATCTGAGGAACACAGATGACACGCGAAACTCGCCAGCATTCCCGTTGATCAAGGCACTAGAGGTACTCGGTGCCATCCCGACCGTACACGACCCATACGTGAGAGAGGCAAACGGCATCAAGCCGCTGGCTGACCTTGATGAGGCAATAGAGGGCTCGGACTGCATTGCCATCGTCACCGAGCACAGCCAGTACTACGACCTAGACCTCGACCACGTGAAATCGCTGATGCGAACGCCCATCATAGTCGACGGTCGAAAGGTGGTTGACAAGGAGGAATGCATCAAGAAGGGGTTCATATTCAGAGGGATTGGGCGGTAGATGCCCACCGCTGGTGCCTGAGAAAAAGACCACCGACTACTGTGGAGGCCTCTGGAACCTAATGATTGTCTTTTCCTGCACAAATGCCTCTGCATACGGCACCCCTATCTGCGCTCCATAGTAGCCCATATGGGAACGAATTGCGTTGATCTCAAAGTAGCCCCTCTTCTCCACTTGGGACCTGTATGAGTGGAGCATTTCCACTTTTTCCCGCACCTCATCCTCGCTCAACGGAACATAGACGTGAGGAACGAAACCGGGACAGTTGCCCGGAATCTCATAGGCCAATATGGTTGCATCACGCTTCAGAAAGGCTCGGAGGGTCTCCTCGGCAACGGTTCTATGATCTTGGTGAAGATCGCCCTTCCAGGTGGCCAGTATCAGGTCATAGGGCGTCTCGCGCCCAAGCCGGTATATCGTGTCCAGAATGGCCTGTCTATGCTCCGGAAATTCCCGCACCGGAAAGTCAAGAATCGTCAGGTCGTCAATTCCGAGATGCCTTGCTGCAGCCTGACATTCTTTGCGCAGGACATCAGGGGGATACTTGGATGTATCAACACTCTTCTTGCAGTCGCTGAAGACTACAGACTTTACGTGTGCTCCGGCTCGGACCAGCATCCTGACAGCCCCCCCAGCGCCGAGCTCCATGTCATCGGTGTGCGGCGACAGGACCAGTACTTCATTCACATTCCAGAACATCATCTGTATCCAGATGCGCGGCCTTGAAGAACCAGATATCTGTTTTGCTGAGTCTCGCGTTTCGCAGTCCCAGGGCCTCACACCTCTCGAACAAGCACTCGTGCGCCACACTGAACGCTCACGTCGGGTGGTTCTCACAAAAGGTTCATCAGAGGCTTGCTCGCCCGATAGAGCCTGTCCACGCATCGGAGACCTATGGCATGAGAGACCTGACCGTTCTTGTCACGGGAGCGACAGCGCCCGGTTTCGTGAGTATCGTGAAGGCTCTGAGGAAGAGCCGCAAGTACAGAATGAGAATCATAGGGACAGATTTTCGCCTTCGGCCCAGTTCCTTTCACTTTGCGGACGAGGCCATCCTCTTGCCCGACAACAGGTCATCTGAGTTTGCGAACGCACTCATAGAGGTGTGCGAGAAGAAGCACGTCGATGTTATACTGCCCATTCGGACTGACGATCAGCTTCCAATCTGCGAGAATCTGAGACAGTTCAGAGAGGTTGATACGGAACCAGCAATCGTGGTCACGAATCCCAGGCTGATGCGAACGCTACTTGACAAGAAGAAGTTGTTGGAGTACAGTTCACGTGTACTGGACTTGGAGATCCCGCGGTTCGCGTCAGCGAGCACCCGGACAGACCTTGAGAAGGCAGTTGAGAGGTTGGGATATCCTGACAGACCAGTCGTCGTAAAACCCTCCCTGTCACAAGGAAGCCGCGGGTTCAGGATCCTCGACGCCACAAAGGACCGTCGAACACTGTTCTTTGAGGAGAAGCCAACGGGCATCTACACAACGCTGGATGACTTGGTGAGCATTGTCGGCGAGAGGTTCCCAGAGCTCCTTGTGATGGAATACCTCCCGGGAAAGGAATACACATTGGATGTCCTGTGCAGAAAGGGACGCACCTTTGCAGTAGTTCCACGTCTGAGAGTAAGAATGACGGGCGGAATAACAACTGGCGGCATAGTGGCAAAGGACGAGAACTATGAGACTCTCCACTCCACTGCCTCCGCGCTAGTCGAGGGCTTTGGAGCCTCATACAATCTTGGCATGCAGCTGAGGGAGTCCGACTCGGGGACACCGCTCTTGCTTGAGATAAATCCTCGGCTGCAGGGCACAACAATCATCAGTGTAGCCGCGGGGGTCAACATCCCGGAACTGATGGTACAGATGGCCCTCCGCGAATACGACTACGACACCCGCTTTGATGTGCGCTGGGGACTTGAGATGGATCGCGTCTGGTTTGAAGTCTTCCAGTTTGAGGAAAGGACGTGGGCGACTGATGACCTCTGATATTGTCATACTTGATCTGGACGAGACTCTTGTCCGCAGAGATGGCTCACACGATGATCTGGCGGCCCTGCGAACTCTCAGGGAGATGGGGGTGGAGCTCTGTCTCGCGTCACGCAATGATCTGTACCACGCGGAGGACGTTCTCCAATCGTTGCAAGTCAGAGAACTCTTCAGCCTTGTGATGGCGGATTTCCGTCCCAAGTGGATTCAGGTGCGCCACATTCTCACACACTACGAAACGCGGGGACTGAGCATTGGTCGCGTGGTCTTTGTTGATGACTACGGCCCCAACGTGATGGAGGTTCGTAGGCATCTGCCAGACGTGATAGCACTGCAGTACGGAGTGGACATCAGAGAGCTGTCAGAGATTCTGGAGCAGATACGGAGTGATTGAAGACAACGCTCATAGGAGTACTTGACGGATGAGGTACTTTGAAGGACGGTGGGCAACATCTTGAAGATTCTTCACGCAAGTCACAAGGGCCTCCCTGATCAGCGCATAGAACGCGCAGCCTACGTGGCTCGAAAACACGGACACCAGATCATCTTTCTTGGCATGGGCAACAAGGACCAGCCCGATCTCGATGTCTTTGATCGGATAGTGATGCTGCCCAGTATCAACAACCGTCAGGCCGTCACTGACAAGGGTGCTCGGCGGCGATGGGCTCGGGCTGTGGAGGAGATATCCCCTGACATTGTACACGCCAATGACATCATAGCTGCAGAGTTCACACGTGCCCTAGATGTGACGATGGTCTATGACGATCACGAGTATTGGAGCGCTCAGCGCATTGTATACCAGAACTGGCCGGCATGGAAGAGACTGGCAATTCGACCATTTCTCAAGGCAATTCCCCGCTGGGAACGGGAGATCGTCTCGCACCACGTCACCATCACAGTGAGCCAGGCAATTGCACAGGAACACAGGCGCTACGGAAAGTATGTCTTTGTACTGCAGAACTTCTGCCTCTTGGATGAGGTCAAGGACCTTCCCGTGAATCCGCAGAGGAGCGGTATCGCCTATGTCGGTGATGATTTCAGGAGAAAGAAGTTCAGCCCTCACCGGGATATGACCGGCCTGCGTGAACACGTAGAGTTCGATGATTTCTCGGGCCTTCCACGGCGAGAACTGTACTTGAGGCTCACGGAGTACAAATACGGCCTACTACCATTCAGGACCAATCCCTACACCAGGTACTCCAACTCGGCAAAGACGTTCGACTATCTGAACTGCGGGCTTGTTGTCTTGATGAGCCGCGGCCTCTATGACGCACACGGTGGGCTACCGTATACGGTTCCCTTCGACTCGTATGATCAAATAGGTGAGATTGTTGAGGGGTACGACGCGCCCCCGCCCGAGGAGATAATGCGCTACGCCCACGAAAACTTCGTCTGGGAGGCACAGGAGAGGACCCTCTTTGAGGCGTACAGCACGGCTCTAGAGCTAGACGCACACCACTCTTAAAGACGGGCGTCGATGAACAACGGAACCGCATCCACAGTCAGTGCAGTGCCATCCTGCAGACCCAGACTATTGATGAGGCGATATCTAGCTGCTCGTGGAGGAACGGTGCGAGGCAAACAGTCTTGCCATACACCACCGCACAATATCAAGAAGGACTAGAATGCCGAGTACAATGCTCGCGACTACTATACCATAGTAGGCGACCTCCCAGTTCAGAAGCTCGTCCAGAACGAAGAGGGGACGCGTCTTGTACCCGCTCCACTTGTTGTGGTAGTACTGGAATATTGTGACACCCGTGTACTCGTACAGCTTGCCCGTCAGGTCAACATGGATCTTCTGA
Source organism: Candidatus Thorarchaeota archaeon (assembly GCA_029855935.1). Taxonomy (GTDB): domain Archaea; phylum Asgardarchaeota; class Thorarchaeia; order Thorarchaeales; family Thorarchaeaceae; genus B65-G9. Next base: position 63,562 of record JAGSHN010000022.1, read on the forward strand.
TAGTTTAGTGGGGCCAGCTTCACTGGATAGGCGAGATGATAACGCGTCCAGTTGTAGGGCAGGTCATACTTGTATAGATTCGAGGCCGCTGCAACGACACCAAGATTGAACACCTTTGTCAATCGCGACATATTCAACACGAGGTTCGCCTGATAGAGATGGTGAAGTGCAAATAAGAACCCATTCAGGACAAGAGGGCTACTGTAGGAGGGGTCAATGCTGGGAGGGACAATGTACTCCGGATACCAGGAGGTTCCATCGTCGAGAACCAGCAAGTCACCGCCCTGCTCAACTGGAACCTCAAAGGAGGTCACAATCCTCTCACAGACCTCAAGCACAGACTCATCGTGGTAGATTCCGTAGTATAGGGCCAGAGCGTTGATTGCCTTTGCATCGACCATCGAGGAGTACCATCCAACCGGCAAGTCCCAGATGGCAAAGTCGTGGAACCAATGAGTTGCGTTCTTCGGCCCGTCTTCAGTCGCAAGAACCACGTCATCGCGATTCTCAAGAAGCCACCGTATTGTAGCGTTGAAACAGGCTGCAGCAGTAGCATTGCCGCTCATAGCCTGTTCATAGTATGATATTGCAGCATTGGCCACAACACGAGGCGCGATCTGAGGACCGACGTAGACCCCTGCCTGATAGCCGTAGTCGATGATGGGTACTCCGTCCTCTCTCCAGGAGTAGGTCCATTTATCAAACCTCGACAGGAACCTAGTGTAGATCTGAGTTCTGAAGACCAGGAATACTGGGCTGATTGCAATCAGGAGGATGAGATAGATTGCAAGGCGTTTCAAGATTCTTGACCTGTGCTGGCGCAGGGCATTCCAAGCGCGTCTCAAGAGCATACCGCTGGTCAAGGTGCGTGCACCGCCTCTGCCCGCCCCAATGGCAATATAACAATTACTCGACGTGAGCAAGAGATGTCTTCCCAAGCGGAGGGGAAATGAAGGACTGTGGAGACTCCACTTCGGCGGGCTACAGCTTGCCAGTGACACGGGCGGGGCTCGACCTCAGAATGAATTGAGGAAGCTTGGTTGCAACTTGTCCGGGGAAGCGGTCTTCTTCTCAGTGAACAGTCTGGAAACGGATACCTGGGGCTCCCTCGTCCCTGAAACAACCCAATGGAGAAACAGAGTGTGTCTCAAGAGAGGCGCACCGGTTCACCGACAGGTTTTCATTCTCCACTACCTCCCATTGCAAGTGTACGACAAGGAGGTATACATTCTTGGCCCGCCCGACTCCGCCCTCTGTGATTCTGATTGGCACGGAACCCGCGAGGATGACCCGTCTCCGCAGGACCTTCCATACTCTGAAGCAGGCGGGAGCAGAGGTAAGGGTCTTTGTTCCCTACTCAGGTCCACGCGGTCGGCCGCGGGTGCTGACCGGAGCGATGAGATATCTCCTCATCACTGTTCAGATCGCACTTCTCAGAGAGGACATCTATCACTTCTACAATGTCCCCGATGTTGTCGGCCTCCCGCTGGCTCTCAAAAGAGGGGTATTTGTCTATGACGTGCGCTCGCCGTGGTTCTCCTCGATAAGGGAGACATTGGGCGGAGGCCTCCTCTCACGAGTCGCCCTGATCATCGAGTGGTTCCTCACTCGTGTAGCAGACATCGTGTTGGCAGCGTGTACGCCTCTTGCAAGACGGGCAAGACGGTGGGGTGCACGACGAGTGATCGTAGTCCCGAACTATCCTCCTACAGACTTTGGGGCTGGAGCAGACAGAGAGGGCACACGGGCCAGACTCGGCCTAGGTGACAGTCCCACTGTGCTCTATCTGGGGAAACTGAGCAGACTCGAGGGGAGCGAACTGCTGAAAGAGATCATCCAGAGGGTGTGCAATGCTGTACCCCAGACGAAGTTTCTCATCGTGGGCGACGGACCCGCACGCGGCTCACTGGAGAGGTTCGTTACTGAGGCTGGTCTTGAGGACAGGGTAGTGATGACGGGGTGGGTCCCTCACGAGCGCGTTGCAGACTACATAGCGGCTGCGGACATATGCCTACTGCCAAGAAGACACACAAGCTTCTCACCTTACACGTCGCCTGAGAACATTCTGAAGGCCGGGGAGTACCTTGCAATGGGCAAGCCCATAGTCGCCCCCAAGATGGGCGCATTTGCGGACTCCGACTTCCCAGTCATCCCCGCAGAACCCCAAGAGATGGCCGATGCCGTGATCCGATATCTGCGTGAACCGAGACCCGTGGAGGTCGGGGACAGGCCCACCTGGGAGGTCTCCCGGCGGCGTCTGCTGAGACTCTATGCGGAGCTCGGTGCAATACCGAAGTGACGACTGGTTAGGTACCGCTCGCGCCATCCGTACTCTGGCCCTCTCCGTTACTGACGGCTCAGGAGCATCGTCTGTGCCTCGACAGCGTCTATATCAGGCCGGCCTTCTGTGCAAACTTCCTATAGCCCTTCATCAACAGCTTGACGATGTTCAGTCGGAGATTGAACTTGATCCACTCCTCGTCCGTGGGCTCCTTGAACAGCCGACCGAACTCGGCGGCGTAGTCGTCCTCGCTCTCGTTCTGAATGAGCCTCTCAACAGCCCCGCGCGAGAACAACAGCTCGACGTCTGGGTTCTCCGCCCTGACCGGTTGGACCTCAATGGCCGACTTGCCCGTGACCAGCACATGGAACCTGTCGCCGTCTATGTCATAGTCGATGACCGCCCCTCTCTTCAGACCGTCAAAGATCTTGGGATGAGCACGGAGATACTCCATGAATCGTTCCTTCAGCGGGTTCTCGCCCTCCACACCGACCGCCTTCTCTCTCTCCACAAGGTAGGGCAGTACAAACGTCGGCAGGTCCACAATGTCAATCTCCTTGCCTGCGTACTTCGCTCCGTCCGTGAGCCCCCGGTGACAGAATGGGCAGGCCGTGACCAGCGTAGTCGCGCCAGTCTCCTCAGCCTCCTCAAGGCGGTTCGCAGCAACCTGGTTCGCAAGCTGTCCGTAGGTACTCTTCACGCCACCACCTGAGCCACAGCAGTGAGCATATCTCCGATTCGTCCTCATCTCCACGAGCTCAAGGCTCCTGACTGCCTGCAGCACCCGGCGGGGAGCCTCGTAGACCTCCGCGTGACGTCCGAGATGACATGGGTCGTGATAAGTCACAACGATTGGCTCAGGTGACTCGAAGGCCACCCGGCCCTCTTGAACCAGCCTGTCGAGGTACTCAGTGATGTGCAACACCTCAAACTTGTACTTGTGGCCCTCACGCGGCATATCGATCTTCCACGTCCTGTAGCAGCCCGCACACGCGGTCACCACCGTCTTTGCGCCCGTCCTCTCAATTGCCTCGATATTGTGCCTTGTCAGCTCATCGAAATGTTCCGTATGCCCAAGACGGAGGAGAACGGACCCACAGCACCGCTCATCCTGTAGGACGGTATAGTCAACGCCTATCTTGTCCAAGAGCTCGACCGTCGTCTGCGCAATCTCCTTCTCACGATAGGCGCTCGTGCAGCCAACAAAGTAGACCACCTCTGCTTGCTCAGGCCAGTCGCGGTCACCAAAGAGCTCAAGCCTCTTCGAGGCCAGCTCTCTGTAGGGATTGCCCTCGGCCACAATGGACTCCTCTATCTCCCTGTGACGCGGCACATCGAAGCCTGCAGCCACAACATCACGACGTAGTGCCTCGACCATCTCTGGGAGACGGATGCCCTCTGCTGTGGCCATACACGCCTCCTGACAGCTCTTGCACGTGGTACACGTGTAGAGCCAGTCGACGACATCCTGATTGACCTCCAGAGCGCCATCAAGAAGGTCATTCATTATCATTATGCGGCCTCGGGATGCGTAGGCCTCAAAGCCGAGCACGTTCTTCACAGCACACGGATGGTAGACATCCCGGTGAGAGGCGACTATCTTGTCAGCGAGAGAACAGTCACCGCATCTCGCGCACAGCCAAAGCTCGTCTTGGTACTGCTGAAGGTTTCGAAGCTCCATTGCCACTCACACTCCCTCAAAGACGTGAGGATTGAGTATATTGTCCGGATCCAGAGCACGCTTCAACGTACGGTACGTCGCAAGAAAGACAGGATCAGTCCGTGCCAGCACCCTGTTCTCCCACAGGCGCCCACTCCAGTAGGGACATCCGCCGGTCTCCATAATAGCATCGAGCATCTCGTTCCATATCTTCAGCGCCTCGTCCATCTTCTCACGCGTTGGCGAGAATATTGTGAACCAGCCAGTCGTGTAGGCCCGTTCGGAGCCAAGACAGCTCGCAATCCACTTGATGCCATTCTTGGGCATCTTGTACTTCTTGAAAATCACCCACAACCGCTTCATCACGGTCGGGATAGAGGGAATTGGTCGAAGATGACAGGTATTGAGCCAGAAGCCGTTGTTGAACAATGGCTGCACAAGATTGAACATCTCGCCCCAGTGCATCTGTGAGGCAAAGTTGCCAAGATCCTTTCCTCCGTGGCGCAGTGCAATCTCACGAACTATCTCCATCTTCCTCCTGGCCAGCTCCTCATCGTCCTCCTGCACAATCGCCGCGAACATCGCCTTGATCTCAGGATGGCTGTCGAGGAATCCGGGGAAGAACGTGTCTGTCGACTGGCGGTCGGCCAGAAGATTCAGCTCCTCCGTCAGACCGCGCTTCTGTATCTCAAGGAATGCCGCTGTCGCATCCTCAAGGGTCTTGAATCCGAAGTCCCCGTAGGCGAGATGCTCGGCACGTGGATAGATCTTCAATGTCACCTTTGTCTTGACTCCAAGAGTACCGTAGTCTCCGAGGAAGAGGCCGGTGAGATCGTTGTATGCGGAGTATCGACCGAACAGGCTGGCATTGGGATTCCACCCGGTGCCTGTACGCAGGACCTCGCCATTCGCCAAGACAACCTGGAGAGACACCACTCCCTCGTTGGCTGGGCCGAACTTGGATGCAGCATAGCCGATGCTGTTGCTGCTCACCGATCCACCGACGGTACCCGCACTGCCACCGTACGGCCCTCGAAAGCCCAGCTTGTACCCGCGCTCGTCAAGCATATGAATGAGCTCCGCCCACCGCAGGCCGGCCTCGACAGTGACCGTCATCACATCCTCATCGAGTCGCACAAGGCCGTCCATCTTCACCATGTCCAGCATCACAGCATCTCGCACTCGGGGAAGACACGCCCCGCAGATCCCGTTGCGCCCCCCGGCTGTGACCAAGGCAGTCTTCGTAGAGGCGCATAGCCGCACGATGGCCTGAACTTCCTCGACACTCTGGGGCAGGACCACGATCCCCGGCCGTTCAGCCGTGAGATGCGATGCGTCCTTGCTGTAGGCCGAGAGTATCACAGGACTGTCGGTGACCCTGTCTGCTCCGACTATCGACACAAGCTCCTCATAGAGCGGATGACCCTTGGAAGAGGTGACGATTCTCATCTCCAGACCTCTTGCCCGACGGCGCATTCGTGGGTTAAGTAGTCAACGGATTGAGCTCTGAATCTGTCGAATCGGCCACCTACACACAGGGGCCTGATTCCCGCCTCTAGCGGTCCACCAGCGAGCCTGACTCAAGGAGGAGGTTCCGTGTTAGATGGCAGGAATCGCTGAGAAGTGGGAGCATAGACGGGTCTGACAACGTAGACAGTGGACAAGAAAGAGAGGATTGGCGGGGAGAGGCAACGGAGCTGCATGCCTTCCCTGCCTTTTCTTTTCTATGCGAACCCGTGCGTGTCTATCCCTTTCCGCCTCTTCGCCTCGCCGCGACTCCAATCAGCACTATGAGCAGAACTCCCACGCCAATCAGAATCAGCGTCTGCTGTGAGAGAAAGCCAACTGGCGGCACTCCTCCGGCTGTCGTGCTCGTCGTCGTTGTGCTTGTGCTGGTAGTTGTGGATGTGGTCGTAGAGGTAGTCGTCGTGGCTGCAGCAATCACGGTCACGAGGACTGAGTCGTGTGCCGAGTTTGACACCGCATCGTAGACAACAAGCGTGTAGTTGTAGACACCGATGCTCAGTCCATCCACGTCAATCACGATGGGACCTCCGTCCCAGCTACCCGACTCGACAAGCGAGCCGTTCCTGTAGACCTCGTAACTCTCAGGGTTGGTATCGGATGGACTCCACGTGATGTTGTTCCACGTTGTCCCCGCTTCATACCCGAAATCGGGTGGACTATCGATTGTTGGAGGTGTCACATCCAATACAGTGACGAACACCGTGTCAGGCACAGAATGCGATCCAGCATCATAGACAACTAGCGTGTAGTTGTAGATACCCATGCCAAGACCATCAATGCTGAATGTGAGTGACCTGCCACACCAGTCGCCGTAGTGTCTGAGGGTGCTGTTTACGTAGAGCTCAAATGAAACCGGATAGTCATCGGTTGGGCTCCAAGTGATGTTGTGGCCAGTGGTTCCCTCCGCATACGTCTGGTCCTGCGGCGAGTCCACCGTCGGCCACGTCGTGTCGGTGAACGTAGTTGGATAGTAGTCCTTGCTGTCTGCCGAGCCGGAGATGTTGTACGTCCCACTCCCGCCGTAGTCATCCCACGCATTGCCAAGGCCTGTCGTGTTCCACTGATTGTTGGTCCCGTCATCAACGGCATTTGAACCAGTGTTGCGTGCAAGGACATTGGAGTGGACCACGGCGCCGTCGGTGCCGGACGCCATACGAATTCCGTAGGAATTGGCAATCACCTTGTTGCCCGAGATGGTGGAGTTGTCAGATGAAGAAACATAGATTCCCGTAGTACCGCCCACAATGTAGTTGCCAGTGATTGTCGCGTTGGCCGAGTATGAGATTACAATGCTCCCCTTAGCGTTGCAGAGGGTGTTGTCGGAGATGACTAGGTAGTCGGATTCGTAGGCGTAGACGCCGTTCTCGGTTGCGTTGGTGATTGAAGACTCACACAGGGTGTTGTTTGGGGAGCGCTCTAGGTAGAAGCCGCGTCTGTTGTTCAGGAGTTGCAGTCCTCTGAGTGTGTTGTTTTCCGATCTCTGAACGAAGACCCCGTAGAAGTTGTCACTGCTGAGGCTGCCGGTGACGGTGATGTTTGTGGAGTGGCCTATCTGAAGACCGTAGCCGATGTCTGTGAATCTACCGCCTTGAAGCACAACCCCGCTGCAATTGCCCAAGAGCACCTGAGCGTATACCTCGCCGTCAACGGTGCCGCCCCTCAGCCCCCAGAAGTATCCGATCGGAAGGCCGTTGACAGTATTGTCCGCGGTGACGTTTGCATACCAGCCCATAATGGAGTCAGAATAGACTAGGAAGCCACCACTGACCATGGTGTTGTTGACCAGTGTTGTGTTGTAGGAGCTATAGCTGGCCACAGCTGCCTCACGCCCCGCCACAATGTAGTTGTCCGAGACATACGTGTTTGAACAACCTACGTAGACTCCACGCGCAGTCACATCTGTTATCCAATTGCCGACCATCGCATTCTGTTGTCCAGAGTACGAATCGAATATCCCGTCATATGCGCCTCTGATTGTGTTGCCGATGATTGTGTTCCGCGTTGAGTGTGCGAGATAGATGCCGTCGTAGGTGGAAAGCACAGTATTGTTCTCGACACGGCAACCCGTCGACCCTCCGAGCTGAATCGGGCGATAGAGGTTCTCGAAGTATCCGTCTCTGACCGTCACATCGGTACAGTTTCCCAGCAGAATCTGAGAGTAGGCGGTGGCGTCTATGGTGCCCCCAGTCTTGTTCCAGAAGTATCCAATAGGGCGTCCGGCAACGATATTGTCAGGCGCGATGTTGTGCTCCCAGTACTCCACAGAACCTGTTATCGCAATGCCTCTGTCAAGAGTGTTGTTCGTCAGCGTGGCATTCCGCGCATCTGAGAGAATGAGTGCTTGCTCGTGGATTATGTTCGTGATTGTGTTGTTGACGACTACGGCGTTGTCAGAACCAAAGTTGAATACTATGCCGTTTCTCACTCCATCTATGGTGTTGTTGGTGATAGCAATGCCGGGGGACACCGAGAGTCGTATACCCATACTGCCTCCCGCAATCTCGACCTGGTCAATGATACCATTCACGACGCTCCCGAGATAGATGCCGGTTGAAGATGAGCCTCCGCTGAGCCTGCATCTTCGAACTATGAAGTACGCATCCGTGTTGCGGATGTCTATGCAGGTCCCGGTGGTGCCTATGCTGAATCCCTCCAAGACGTAGGGGTCCGCCTGAGTCCCGCTGCCAGTGAAGCCCTGCGTCGAAAAGTCACTATTTGATGTGATGACAATAGGAGCGTGCCCGACATATCCCGAGGGAGTCCTCGGATGTGGTCCGAGCTCTGCTCCAATCTCGTCACGATCCGAATCACTGCCGAGAACCACAGGTGACCGAAATAACCACACAGTACTCGAAAAGAGAACAATGACCAAACAAGTGACGAGAAGCCTAGTATCCTCTCGTAGCGAGAATCCCATGAGAAGACCTCAATGGTACTCGCGTATCCCCCATATATGACTTCGGATTCCTAGACCTGCAATCGGCCACCCTGCGGCGGGACGGGGCGGAGGTGCACTCCAGAGTGATTGTTAACGGATATGCTGCTGTCAAGAACGCCATTGTGGTCTCAACACCGCAGGAAGACACCCCTAGGACTGGAAACGATTGCGTTGTTGATGAGGGCGTTCTCAAAGGAGTGGAGAACGTAGACTTCATCAATCCTGCTAGATGGCAACACGCCACTAATCGTACCTTGAACTGGCGGGTCAGCAAGTTGTAGGTCCGTTGTGAGCCCTCCACGGTCGCGCCAGCAATACTCACTGTGCGGAACCAGAGTCAATCAGGAGGATGATGCTGCAACTCTCGTGACCGTCAGGACCTGGCGAGGCGAAGAGCGCCCGCGTTGGAGAATGTCTACGCACAACAATGGCTAGACCTTTCAGAGCCACTACCAGACCCCGAGTTGGAGCCGTCTCTCACTGGTCTGCACCAGATACATCCGCAACCCAGATTCTCGACAACAATGGCCTCGCCGAGGCAGTTTGCTGCACAGGCAGTGCAATTCGTGCAGTTCTCACCCCGTGCAACAACAGCGGGACCCGCCTCGGGAAGTTCCCAGACGTCGAAGGGACATACTTCAAGGCACATCCCACATCGGACACACCGAGATGGGTGGTATCGAAATCCTGCCCGACTTGTTACCTGCATTTCTCATCACCAACCCAAGTACAGTGCTACGATATTGAACGCGATCAGAAGTGGAATACCCACTATCAACAGTAACCTGAGCAACGGATACTCCGCCCGTATTGCCTTCGGATCGCTCACAGTAGTCAGACCAGAGTAGTCCAATGTCAGCGCAATTGACAGGATGAACTGGATAGTCAGCCAGCTGACGAAGATCCGTGGCCCGACTCTCAGCAAGAGCATCACAAGGGCTCCCACCGGCAGCGTGAGCATCGCGAGACCAAGGCCCCTCCGTACGAACGAGTTTCCGTGTGAGGGAAGAATGGGAAACACGACGCCCAGGACCAAGGAGTACGCAAAGAGCGCAAAGAGAAGCTCTCCCAAGAACAGCAGCAGCGAATTTGCGAGGGCCGAGATCAAATCGGCAACATGTGGAGCAAAGACAGCGGTACCCAGACTCACGAAGACGAGCGCAAAGGATGCGAGAGCAAATGGATAAAGTAGCCCCATCTTCATCAAGAAGGGAACGTGGACCAGCGATTGGGTCATTCGTTCCTTGATGTCGAAGGTGACAGTGGCCATCTGTCGAGGCTTAGGCGAGGGTCTTCCGACATTCAACCACTGGGCCAAGTCGTGAATTCTGACTGGGCCGTACCGCGCTCTGAACTCGCTCCGTTCTGAGATCTGCCGGGCCACCACGCCAGCGGCGGACAGCTGGGGCAGAATGACCTCGCGATGGCTGACCTTGTCCTCAAGGCGCGTGAGGTAGATCATATTGATGACATCGTCCGTGTTGAAGTGTGTCCCGCGCGCCGCGCACCACACATTGATCCCGTCTGTGTCACAGACAAGGACCCACGCATCAAGATTGTCAGCTCGCAGCGCCCGCATCACGGTATAGTATGTATATTCGTAGTTGGCCGTCACAATGACTGGACTGTTCGAGGACGGAGAACCAGCGCGATACAGACCGGGCTGAATCGGAATTCCCCGCCAAGAACCGGGGACACGGTCATAGGCCATACGTAGTCTGACAACAAGGCCGGAGTACGGTTTCTGGCGGTTCTCATGTTCAGAGGAGGGAGCGTCATTCGAACGACACGC
>JAGSHN010000005.1 GCA_029855935.1 Candidatus Thorarchaeota archaeon
CGAAGATATAAGTGGGCAAGCAAAAAGATAAACGGCGTGAGGATAAGGTAGTTACTCGGAACTCGTGGGCCGGTAGTTTAGCCTGGTAGAATGCCTCCTTGGCATGGAGGAGGTCGCGAGTTCAAATCTCGCCCGGTCCACCATTCCTCCTTCTTGCTCGCATAGTTCTCTCTGGCGCCGATATGGACCCAAAGTGATATGAGAATAGGAACAGCCGTCTGACTGTGAGCGTGTCCAGAGATGAGCTCGCCACCCCTCTTTGAGGAGGTCATACTCGACAATCTCAGGGGACCAGAGAGAATACTGGATGTTGGTGCGGGCGGGGAGGGCCTTGTTTCACGAATCGCCCGAACAAGAGTGTGTGCGGTCGACATTCGCGTGGACAGGATACGAGAGGCAAGAATCTATGGGGCACCGGCCAACTGGATAGCCTGTGACGCACGTCATCTCTGTTTCAGGGAGGGGGCCTTCGACTATGCGACCATGTGGTTCTCGCTTGCATATATGATGACCGTGGAGACAAAGTTGCAGGTCCTGAGAGAAGTGAACAGAGTGCTGGTGAGAGGAGGCCACCTGTTGATATTGGCGATGCGGACCAGACCGGGTGAATCGGAACATACATTCCGGGCCTTGTTCAAGTTCCCAGATGGGACCGTTTCCCAGAGCGGCTATCGGGTGAGGGGAGGACAGGATCAGACGGTTCAGTCCGTCTTGAGAATGGTGGAGTCCTCGGGGTTCTATGTCACCGAAATAGATGACAACGGTACTTGGTTCAGAATTCTCTCGAGGCGAGAGTAGGTCACTTCCATACAGCAACTCCCAAAACCTTAAAGAGTGGACCAAAGTCCCCAGTGCCTCAACCCAGCCAACTACTAGGTAGATGACTATGAGCCTCGCAATCTGGTGGCGACGCGGTAGCAAGCCAGGCCTCATCCTGATATTCTTCGGTATAGCAGGTCTGGTACAGGTGCCCGTCTTGTGGCATGCCCAGACATACATCAAGGTACTGAGCGCTGAGCTGCAGCTCGTCGTGGCGCTTGGAGCAGCTGGTGTCCTCACTGGTGCCTATGTGCTGATGGCCGAGGCCATGTATCGCTGGGCGAACATAGTGTCAAAGAGGAGAATACGACGCCGTCAGAGGGCCAAGACGGATTGGAAGACCAGACTCTCCTCACTTGCAAGGGCAACAGAGGACATGCCAGCGTTCGTTGGCGTCGGGTTGCTCACGGCACTGTTTCTGATGTTCTACTTTGTGCCGTTCGGAGTGGCCGATATCACACAGCAACCGTCCTGGCTCGCCACCATCGCTTTTCTGGACTCGCTGTATGTATACCCCCTAGCTGTGAATATCGCAGCAATTCTGACCGCGCTTGTTGCAAGCTATGTGAATCACAAGATTCGGTGAACGGCACCATTCGAGATCAGCCATTACGTTTATATCCCAAAACTAGCGGAGTTGATGTTGCAGTAGGTACAACTGGAGCCGCGGTAGATCAGCCCGGGACACGGGGTGTATCTGCCCCTGGCGGGAGAGATCGCTCGACTGAAGATCGAGTTGTCGTGTGTTCAAATCACACCCGCGGCACCAACCCATTCTCCTGACCCTCCACGTTCGTGGGCAGGCGTCACATCATCTGTGGTATGCCTGTGACCTCTAGCCCATCACCGTATCGTTTTTGTGCCAGTCAGCTGGTCCAATCGGCCGAGGCAATCCGGTGACCACAGAGAGAGTGATTGTGAAAGTCAAGCTGCTCCACTCCGAAGCGAGGATGCCCACAAGAGCACGAGAGGGAGACGTCGCCTTCGACCTGTACTCCGTTGTGGAACACGTTCTCGAACCTGGTGAGAGATTTGCTGTTCCGACTGGGATAAGCGTCGAGATTCCTCCGGGCTACGAGGGCGAGGTGCGCCCCAGGAGTGGACTGGCCCTAGAGTACGGTGTCACCGTGCTCAACACACCCGGGACAATCGATAGCGGATACAGGGGAGAGGTTAAGTCGGTGCTCATCAACTTGGGCGACGAACCATTCGTCATCAAGAAGGGTATGCGAATCAGCCAGCTCGCCATTCGTCCCGTTCCCGAAGTGGAGATGGTACAGGCGGAGCAGCTGTCGGAAACGGATCGCGGCGATAGAGGGTTCGGCAGTACCGGAGCATAGGGAGCAGTATTACGCGGCACGGAGGATGTCCTCCGCCACCACATCCAACAAGGGGTCAGCGGAAAGTCCCATAAACGAGAAATACTTTCCTCCGCACTTGATTGATACAGAGCTCGTGGTCGTTGTCGCAAGAACCCGGAGCAGCGCCTTGACGGCCTCTGATGTCCAGCCCGTCACGTCAATGAACGCCTCGCCACTCTGAATGGCCTCGCGAACGAGGCCCTCATAGACTGAGATGTCGCCATCCTCCAACGTCAATCCCACACTTAAGACCCGTTACGCCATCCTTTTCCGATTCCAAAGCGGCACAGGTGTACGGTCCTTCGTGTGCCCAACCCTATTTAAGTAGCCACGACGGCAGCCCCTCTGCTCAATGGCGCAATGTTTTTAATCGCCCTGCATCCAACAGCTGAGGAAGGACAATGGGCCGGTGGTCTAGCCCGGCTATGATACCGCATTGACAGTGCGGTGGTCGCTGGTTCAAATCCGGCCCGGCCCACCACTGTTTCTCCGAGAACTAGAAAAACATCCCAGCACGCTGTGGGTACTTCTCACTGAAAAGCCTCCGTGCCTCCCTGTCAAGATCATCCCTCAGGCGCCTGAGCACCGAGTCGGACGATGTCAGGTCAGGACGCGTGAGAACGGGACCGCTGAGGATATGCTTGTGCTTCCGAATATCAGTGAGGGGAATCGGCCTTCGTTGAAGGACTTGGGATAGGACCTCGGGGGACCGTGTCTGCTGGTCAACAGCATCGACTATGGCGCGCAGGTCGGCCTCCTCCAGAGGACGAAGTCCGAAGGTCACTCTATGACCGAGTGATGAAATGGCATCCAGATCACGTGGTATCTCTGTCCCAACACCAGTGAACTGAAAGGGGCTCAGCGGAATCAGACGCAACTGGAAGGCGCTCTCAGGACCAATTACAATCATATCGCCATCTAACGTATTGAGCACGTGCCATCCACTGGGTCGCTTGGAATACTCGTGCATGATCTGCTCGATGAGTTCCTCAGCCGGTTCAAAGCCCTCCGATTTCATACTATAGAATCGAGTACAGACGAACCCTCATATGCCTATTGGTCGCTCCCGGGCCGGACCTGTTGCCCCCACTACGTGAGGTCGTGTTTATGCTGATGCAGCGCGGAATGCTCTCAGATTCTTGCTGACAGTACCTGGCCCAGTGGGCGCCCCGTGTCAAGTGTTCCCTGCACCACGGGGGCCGGCGTGTCAAGCTGCTCGACAATTCCTGCGAGAAGGAGATGGATGTCCTCAGACTGCTCGCTCCACTCTCGCGACAGGTCGCGGAGATCGTGATAGTCTATCACGCACTTGAAGGTCAGAGGCATACCACGGACAGGTACTCCGACTGCCATCAGAGTTATTCTCCGGAGCCGACCTCGATCGTCCTGAAAGGGGCCGTTGAAGTACTCGGGAGCAAACGTCACAAGAGCTGCATCACGCGCAAATCTGCGAAAGTCCTCTATGTCGTCCACCACGATTGGGGGGATGTAGACGCGGTTCTCTGTACTCATCCTGTTTCACCACATTGCGATTCCAGTCGAAGCCCCCCCACCCCTCCGTTTCCTATGGAGGGATTCTGGGGGATCGGCCTCGACTAGGCCTCCCGGCCAGTATGTCAACACATAATGAGAGTACCTAATCCTATATAAATATATCGTATTAGTTATTCTTTTCGCACCATATCGAAATAAATAGGCTAGAACAGGTGTTCTAAGGGAGCACCGGACTGTGTAGGATGTTAGGCGGTCAGACGCAAGAGTGAGAACAAACTGATAGACTTCAGAAGGTTTCGCACACGCGTCGGATTCGCTTGATCTGAATGAACTTGGTGTGCGCAAAGTACTGAAAGAGCCTGCTCACAATCTCAGAGTGCGAACGTGCTGCAATCGACAGAAAGAATGTGTACGCCTTTATCTCCTGTTCAAGAGCCTTGTTGCAGACGAACAGGCGTGGATCTGTCTCTGCGCGCACCAAGTCGAAAGGAGTTGGGTCGGGGTCCTCCTCAAAATCGATGTGAGCGGCGGTGTCAACAGCCTCCACAATTCCTCGAGCGAGCATCTCCTCGATTCTGCCCGCAAGTTCCTCTTCCTGTTCGGCCAGTACTGTCAACAGGGCACGGACAGTTGTCGTCTGCGCGACACGGGCAGCATCGCTATAGAACTTGTAGTGATTCAGCACCGTGGCAAGGGCAAGCCGAAGCATGTGCTTGATGGGTGTATAGTCTTCTTGCTTCATCTCACACAGATAGGCAACTGGCTGGTGAAATCACTTTCGCTGGTCAGCACCTTCTCGCCAAGATACTCGCTGATGATGGAGTACTCTGAAGGGTCCATGACGTCCCGTATCATAGGCAACCCCTCGCTGGCAAACCGGATGAGAGTGTGAAGATGTATCCCCGCCTCTTGGGCGCGCTGTGAGGCACCCTGCTCACGATCAATTATCACAGCAACATCATCACATCGAACATCCTGTAGGCCTCTCCGGCTGACCTCCGCAAGAACCTGCGACCGCGCCACGACTTTGCTCTCCAGTCCGGTGACGAGATCATCGACAAGACAGAGGACGTCACCATCCTCTATCACACCCTCAACAAGCGAGTGTTGACCGTACTCCCTGAGAAATTGGGCCAGGTCGGCCTCGCTGCGGATGCCAGCAAGCTTCCTCGTATGACACGCGGGAATCCCGGATGCGAGCGACACTGCAGTGGCGAGGGGGACTCCAGCAAAGGCGATTCCGACAAGCCTGTTGACGTGCGGGGCCTCCTCCCGGATCATCGTAGCTAGGGCTTTTCCCGCATCGCGAAGGACATCAGGAAAGGAACAGATGATACGTAGCTGGAGGTAGAAGGGGCTCCACACCCCTGACACCAAGCGCCAGCCCTCGGGGCGATCTCTGACAGAGGTCAGGAGCATCCTTTTGGAGTAGATTGCGTGCATCAATCGCGATTTGATCTCGGTCAGTGAGCCGTCTGTTGTCGTGTTCATTGCTGTGACATTTGAGGAGGCACCACCACAATAACGTTTCGATTCATCCCTCGTCGTGTTGTCGGAGTGACTACAATGATAAGTGAACGTCTGCATACTCGAAACTATGGAAGAACGCGACCTGCGACAATGGCTCACTGAGAACGCAGGACCAGTGATTCGATTCCGTACCGTCGTAGACCTGAGCCGCTCCCGCGATATTGGAATGGTCAGCCATGTTCTAGACCAACTGCTGACCACGCCCGTGCTGAACGTGTGGCTCGAACGGCTCAGGCGACGACTCACCCCTGGAGATGTGTGGTCGACCAGTCCAGACAGTCTCTCCAACGTAATGGGCAAGCTCGTTCAACTCGGGATGCGTGCTGGCCTGCAACCGTTCGACAACCTTACCCTTCCAATGAGGGCGTGGTTGACGGATGTCATAGAGGCCGACGAGAAGCGAAGACTCTCCATCACCAGAGAGATGGTCGTCGTTGCCTGCTTCCTAGCGTTTGCAGGATATTCGGAGATCAAGTACGTCAGAGAGATACTCACTGCGCGGCTGGGTGAACTGTATCGACAGATAGCCACAGAAACATACGGGGAGAGGCGTCCGCGTATGAGCTTGGTAGAGTTGATGGGGATTGCCAGCTCTGAGCACATAATGAGAGATGGCAATCTGCGGATGCAGGCGGAAACACTGGTTGAGGAGGTGCTCGACGGAGAATATGGTGACGTGGTACCTGACGTAGATGGAAGGATTGCACCTCTGCTTGTCGCATTGGAGTTTCTGCCACGCTTTCAGGCTGTGAGGGAGAGCACTTGGTTGCAGAGGGCACTCGAGCGGCTAGAACAGGGGCGGACTATGGAGAACACGTACGACTTCTCTGAGGGGGAGCTCCCGGAGAGGGAGAGGGGGCATTGGCTTCACGGTGACTTCATGGCCTATGACAGCCGGGAGTCTGTCCCGCGAGCAACTGAGTGCGAGTCGACATTTCGTGTGCTGTATATCGATAGAGTGATCTCCGATCGTATCTGATCAATGCGGAGAGTCGTGAGTTTCACCCATTGGCCAGGTCACCGACTGCGGAGATATCAGTACATGTCTGGTCGACACTTTGCGCAGAGCACGGCTGTGCGACAAACTTTTTAACCCTCTCAGTAGCGCCCCTCCCGTGACTGCGCCCGTTGTCTAGGGGCTATGATGGCTGCCTGCCACGCAGCCGGCCCGGGTTCGAATCCCGGCGGGCGCACCATCTCCTGATTCTTTGCTCTGTACGCCAGACCGACAAATAGGACTCTACGTAGTGGGGGCTGACCCTAGACAGCAACATCTATTGCTCTCTCGTACGTCTCAGGATGACATTAGTAATCTCAGGAGTCACGGTCTGATGAACAATGGCAGGATAACCGTTCTGTTCATCTGTACGGGAAACTCTGCTCGGAGCCAGATGGCAGAGGCTCTGCTGAGGACGATGGGGGGCGATCGATTCGTGGTGATGAGTGGGGGCACGGAGATTCAGAGCAGGGTGAATGAGTTCGCACTTAGAGTCCTCGAGGAGAGGGGAATTGACACGACTGGACTCCGTCCCAAGAGGGTTGACTCAGTCTACGGGCAGCACTTCAACATCGTCGTCACAGTCTGCGACTTGGCCAAGGAAACCTGCCCTGTCTTTCCCTCTGCGGACGAGATGTTGCATTGGTCAATAGAGGACCCTGCAGCATACAATGGCACGTATTTTGACATACTTACCAAGTTCAGGGAGGTGTGCGATGAGATAGAGAGAAGAATTCGCGAGGAGATCATCTCAAGGCGAGAGGGAGAACACTAGGTGTTCTCGACCCAAGCAAACTTCCGCTGTAGTGTCTTGGAGTACACCTTGCGCCAGTCGAGGTCCACCTTGTTGCACCAGTTGTATACAATCTTTGGGTGCACGTAGGACTTGAGCGACGTACCGAGATTCCAAGTACGACACTCTCTCGCGATGGCAAAGTTTGTTTCCACCTTCTTTTTTGCAAGACGGGCCTTCTCAAGCGCCGCCCTGGCACACTCTACTCCTCTCTTCGCCTTGTCAATGCGTTCTTCCGACTTCTCCTTGAAGACCTCAAGCTCCTTCCGCTTCTTGTCGAGCTGTTCGCGCGCCGCCGCATAGCGCGCCCTCGCAGTTGCCAGAGCCTGCTCTGCCCGCTCCAGACTCGCTCTTGCCTTTGTGACTCGTTCTCTGGCCTTGGCGATACGCTCCTTCTTTGTCGTCTTGGATCTGCGTCCCCGGCTTGCGCGAACCTCTCTGAGATGCTCTCTCGCGCGAGCTAGGGCCTCCTGTTTCCTGTTGCGTTGCTCGCGCCTTGCCTCGACCTTCTGTCTGGCCCTCTCCACACGAGCCCGAAATTTCTCGATGGCGACTCTCTTCTTATTGAGTAGGGTGCGCTCCTTCTTTCTGCGCTCCGCCAGCCTCCTCTTCGCGTCAGCAAGCCGCCTCTCAGCCTTCTTGATGCGCTCCTCGGCCCTCACGATTCTCAGTCTGTATCGTTCCTCGGTCTTCGGCCAGCCCTTCGGAGCCTGCTTTGTGTGATTCATCACCCGTGCAACCTCAAGATTAGCGCGCTTGAAGGCCGCCTTCTTCATGAACTCAGGGTCCTTCTTTCTCACCTGTGACCGTGACAGCCTGTCGCGCATCGTGACGGTCGCATGATGTGTTCGGAACATCTTCGCAGTCAATCCGGGAACAGCTCTGCTGAGGAACCTGTTCACGTGAGAGCTGCCAATGTGGGGAAATATCTGCGCGACCTTCTTGGGATCTGCGGATGTATCAGAGGGATGCGACCGTCTGAAGTCCTCAAGACGCTCCTTTGCCCTCTCATAGAGCTCTCGAAAGACGCTCATCACGTCAGGTGGCATCTCAAGTTCTTTGTGCCACGGGACGCTATCCTTTCCCAGAAAGTCAAAGACTATGGAGTCCCTCTTGAATGTCAGATGCTCCACTCTCAGAGTGGTGGCACCGACCGTGTCAGCCTCATCAGGGTCCTTCTCATCACCGACCCGAAGACTCAGTCTGTCTATGAGATAACAGGCGGCCGCGACCTCTCGTGTCCGTGGGTCGCTGCTTTTCAGGCCATCCATTATGTGCTGCCGAATCACGTCCATCTTTGACTCAAGCCTGAGAGCCTTGTCGAACTTCTCGGCCTCGCGACTCTGCTTGATGGGTGTGCTGTCGTGCAACCAGATGTACTTGGTCTTCCCCGTCAGCTTGTCCTTCCACTTTGCAATCCACATACAGTCGGGCGCCCAGACTACATCGCCCCAGTTTCCCGGTGGCACCTCCGCCTCAGGATCGAGATTGAGCGTGATGTCCTCGTGACGCGCACCCTCCTTCCAGCGGCCGCGCAAGGGATGCTTGCCACGTCCCATAAAGATACTCGACGGCTCCGTCATATATGTCGCGAGCTCCATCATCTCGCCGTCGACGATTGCGTAGCCATACTGCTCTTTCAGACGCTCTCGTTCTGCCTTGCGTCGTTCACGTGCTGCCTTCTTCTCTTCCTTGGTCATAGACTCCCGAGCGGCACGTTCTGCCTCCACAAACTCGATGACCTCGGAAAAGTCCACCTCGTCGACAGACAGTGGCGGGTTAAAGCCGAGAGCGGCACTGAAGTCCTTCATGAAATTGCTGACAAAGACGGGGTCCTCCACGTAGGGCGTGCCGAGCTTCTTCACCCAAGCAATCGCCATCTGTTCCTGAATCCGATTGAGCCGAATCCTCTTTCCACGGACCGTAATCGACAGACCGTGTGGCTCTGGAGGCTCTATGACAAGGATTCCATTGTGTCGAAGTGTTTCCATCTGGGTACCCCGCGATGAAGAACAATGGTTATCAGTGCGGCAGCCGGTCATGATATGAGGCGCTGTGATGCCACGATCTCCGTCCAGACCAAAGCGGATACCAAGTGGTGCGGCCGCCGGGAATCGAACCCGGGCCACAGGCTTGGAAGGCCTGCATCCTAACCCCTAGACAACGGCCGCAGACCACGAGCGCTCTCTTGCTGCTCCTGTGAATGCAGCCTCGCGACAGAGCCGATTTAAGATTATTGATGTATAGGTCAGTCCTCCATCCGCCGTTCAGCCCATCTGTCGAGGCCAGTACGCAGCGTGTATGCCCAGAGCACCTCGGCACAGACATGCCAGGCCATGAGTACGTCTGGGTCAACTGAGATTCGTGTGTCAAAGAGAGAGATTATGTCTGATGCAAGATCACCGTGGGGAAATGCACCCACACCGACAACCACGGGGACCGACGGATCCGAGGGTAGAAACTCGACGAGAGCATGAACAGGTGTGGGATCTCCAGACTCGTGGGCCAGGACTGTGAGCGCCCGCTCATCATCGCCACGCAGGTTGCGAAGAAGTTGAGGCAGGTCAGTCTGGACGACCTCAAGAAGTGGAGGGCCATCTGGAGGTACAGAACCGTGGGTCAGAAGCTGCTCAACCAGCCCCACAAATCTGTCGTAGTTCCGGGGCAGACGGACTGACGGGTCTATGCAGATAATCCTTGAGTCCTGGAGATGAAGGTGAATCGAGAGAAGTCCCGCTTTGCAGAGTGGGGTTTCAAGCAGGGCATGTAGGGCAAGAAACGTTATGTCGGGACGACCACGCCGTTGGTGATCCTCCAATCTCAGCATAGCACGTCCATGGTGCGTCTGGTCCAGCAGTAGCTCCGACACGGGTCTTCTTCGACGTGATGCATACTGCTGAATCTGCTTGAGTGCCCTCATCTCCAGAGGTATCAACTCAATCGCGCAGTCCAAGAGGATCACATGGAGCATTGTCTGACCTCCCGGTGCGCAGGGTGCTGGAAACAATATAAGAGGTTCGAGGTGAGTCAGATGAACAGTAGTATCACATTCCAATGCGATGTAGACAATTCCGCAGCAGCTGCACGAGAGGGTTCTCAATGCCAAGAGGCAGACCGCCAAAGAGAGACACAAGGGCTATCGCACGGGAGAGAATTGGACGCCTATGGGAACTGGCAGTCCGAACTGCACGCAAGAACCCCGAGCGCGCTGCACGCTACGCCGAGCTCGCACGCAGGGTTTCCAGGGGAGTCAGGCGGAGACTGCCGCTGCATATGGCACGCAACATATGCCGAGGCTGTGGCAGGCTCCTCATTCCGGGCGGAAACTGTAGAGTCCGCATCAGACACAATAGGCAACGACACGTGACTGTCACTTGCCTGCACTGCGGAGCAATACGCAGATTCCCTGTCACAAGAGAAGGTTAAAGTTCGAACGCGGCATGGTGCGGCACGAGGCGGTATGAAGCGTCCTGATCCGACAAGGATAAGCATCGTTTGGCAAGAGAGTGCTATGATGCAGATTGGAAAGGCGGGACTCACCGACAGGGTGGTAGGTGAGGCAAAGCGCCTGCTGAAGACTCACAAGTATATCAAGGTGAGAGCACTGCGTAGCTCTGTGGATGAGATCCCAAAGGAGGACCTATTCCGGCAGCTCTGTGACAAGACAGGGGCCACACTTGCGGGGATACGGGGCAATACAGCAGTCATCTACAAGCTCTAAGCGGCAGGTTGCAACGATAATCTTTTATGCGGACTCCTAAGTTGCGAGGGCAGCCTTCTGAGGTGGGCTACCCGCCCAGATGATGTGCGGTGACCCTCCCTCCACAGAAATGGTGACTGACAAATGCCCACAGTCTATGACATTCCGGCCAACATATTCATTCGCCGTCTGGCCCAGGAGCTCAAGCACAGCAAGGACATCGAGCCTCCTGAATGGGCCCCCTTCGTAAAAACGGGAGCACACAAGGAGCGCGCGCCAGATGATCCAGACTGGTGGTACGTCCGTTGCGCGAGTGTCCTGAGGAAAATCTACCTCAAGGGGCCAATTGGCACCGAGAGGCTGAGAGTCGAGTACGGCGGACGAAAACGGCGAGGATGCAAGCCCAACAGATTCCAGAAGGGAAGTGGGGCTGTCATCAGGAAAGTATTGCAGCAGTTGGAGAGAGCAGGGTTCATCGAGCGTCGTGCCAACAAGGGGCGGGAGATTACCGACGTGGGCAGAGCATACTTAGACAAGCTGGCCGCAGCGATTAAGAGGGATCTTGAACAAGTTATTCCCGAGTTAAGCAAATACTGAGATGTGGTGACTCCGGTGAGTGAGGACGAACTTGAGGCAATCCGGCAGAGAAAGCTCGCAGCGCTGAGAGAGCAGGCTCTCCAGCAGCAGGCGGCCGAGCAGAGAGCTGCTGAGTTGGAGGCCCAGAAGGAGGCAGTCCTCAGACAGATACTCACTCCAGAGGCGCGCGCCAGACTTGTCAACATCAAGATGGTACGACCACAGTTCGCCGAACAGATAGAGCTCCAGCTGATTCAGCTCGCCACTTCTGGACGGCTGAGGGCAAAGCTGACAGACCAGCAGCTGAAGGCACTGCTTCAGCAGATTCAACAGCGAGAGCGTGAGCCGAAGATCACGTTCAGATAGGATTCGAGTGCTGCACGAGGTGAAGAGATGGCAAGAAACAAGCCGCTGGGAAAGAAACTGCGAATGGCGCGGGCCCTGAAGAGCAACAAGAGCGTTCCCACATGGGTCGTAGTCAAGACTGGAAGCAAGCTGAGAAGGACTCCAGCCCAGCGCAACTGGCGGCAGACCAAGCTCAAACCATAGACAGGTGTGCGAGATGACCCCTGAAGAGAGCACCGAGATTGATGTGGAAGAGGCAGAGGGAGAGGATACTTCCGAGGAGGCCGAGATAAAGGAAACCGAAGAAGAGGCTCCCACTGAGGAGAAACCAACGGCCGCTGAGGAAGCTGTTCCTGAGGAGGAGGAAGAGATAGTTGAGGAGCGAATATATACAGTTCCTCTCAGAAAGGCGTACTGGACAGGTAGTAGGCTCCGCAGGGCAAAACGTGCAGTGCGCATTCTCAGGGAGTTTGTCGAACGCCATATGAAACCAGAGGAGATGCGGATTCAGCCAGAGGTCAATGAGAGAATCTGGTCAAGAGGTATCCAGAAACCACCAAGAAGGATACGCATAAGGGCAACTAAGAATGCTGACAATCTCGTACGCGTGTACCTAGCGGAGGGATAGCCCACGATGATCGCCCGCACAGACTTCGAGGGCGATTCCAATGTGGGAGCGTTTGCAATTGCCACGGACAGGTTTGTATTCCTCTCATCGAACCTGTCGGACAAGTCGGTCGCTCTCATCGAGAAGACATTTGATCTGCCACTGGTGAGGTGCACTGTTGCCACACTCGATGCGGTTGGGATAATGTCGGCTGCCAACTCCAATGGCATAATCGTTCCGTACACAATCACAGACGAGGAGCTTGCAGTCCTAAGACGGGCTGCTGATGTCCCCGTTGAGTGGATAGACAGCAAGATGACGGCGCTCGGAAATATCGTCTTGACCAATGATACGGGCGCCATCTGTCATCCCGACTTTGACACAAAGGCAAGGAGAAAGATTGCGGACACTCTAGATGTTGAGGTGGTGGAGGGCACGATTGCAGGGTTGCCAATCGTGGGATCGACTACCATTGCGACCAACTCCGGCGCAGTGGTACATCCTCTGACAACAGCCGATGAAATGGAACTGATATCAGAGCTGTTAAAAGTGGATGTGGAAGTGGGAACGGTGAATCGTGGTAGCCCATATATCCGGCTCGGTGTGATTGCGAACACCGATGCGATGATAGTAGGGGCGGACACAACGGGTGTCGAGCTTGCACATATCTCGCAGGCACTCGGAATCGTATAGGTAGGTGATTCGGATGAGTCGAAAGGTATGGCGCGCAACAGGAGAATATCGAAAGAACAAGAGGAAGTTCAAGTTCAGCCGAGAGCTCATAGCTATCAACGAGCGTCAAGTGCGAGAGAGAGTCATGTCAGAGCTCGGTAGTCGTCACCGAGTCAAACGCAGGGACATAGTATTTCACGAGATCAAGGAGATCAGACCAGAGGATGTGAAGAGTCTAGATATCAGAAGACTCCTTGGTGTAGAGAGCGTGGTAGGATGAGCCATGATGAACAGAGAGCCCTGCAGCAGCTCTCGTTAGAACAGCAGGTTGTATCCAGCAAGATAGAGCTCACTCAGCAGAGAATGGAGTTGACACAGGCCTTCATAAGAGATCAGCGGACAGGCCTAGCAACGCTGGAGGAACTGGAGAAGCACAAAGAGAACGAAGAGATACTCGTCCACATCGGTGGCGGGATTCTTCTCAAGGCGCGCATAGTCGATCCGAACACCGTCATACAGGAGATAGGCAGTGGTGTGAGAGTGGAACTCTCTGTCAGCGATGCCAAGAAGAAGGCAGAGAAGATCATAGAGAGGCTCCAGAAACAGTATGACGGCCTTGCTGAAGACCTTCGCAAGCTGAGTGCGAAGGCTGCGGACCTCGACTCACAGCTGAGAGAGGCCGTGAAGAAGATACAGACGCCAGCGGGGAAGTGAGGCCTTGTTCGAGAAGCTTCGAGGAGCGCTGGACACGGCAATCACCAAAGCAACAACAAAGGAACTGACCGAGAAGAACCTGGCCGATGCGGTCTGGGAACTGCAGATGGTCCTGATACAGAACGATGTTGCCGTGGAAGTTGCCGAGCGCATATGCGAGCTGACTAAGAACAAGATACTCGGCACGAGAACGGGACGATTGGAGAATGTCAAGCAGCTCTTCCGTGAGGCTATTCGTGATGCTGTCCTTGAGATTCTGCAGCCGGAGAAACCCCTTGACCTCATCGATTATGTCAGGACCAGCAAGGAACAGGGAAGACCCACTGTCATAATGTTTGTTGGAGTGAACGGGACAGGGAAGACCACGACTCTGGCAAAGGTCGCCTACCTGCTCAAGAGCGAGGGGTTCTCAGTGGTGGCGGCAGCAGCGGACACGTATCGTGCCGGAAGCATCGAACAGCTGTCAGAACACTGCCGGCGCCTTGGTGTCCGCGTGATAGCACAGACATACGGTGCAGATGCTGCTGCAGTGGCATACGACAGTGTTGCTCATGCACGGGCGAAGAGAATTGATGCTGTGCTCATTGACACAGCTGGAAGAATGCAGAGCAACAAGAACCTGCTCGCGGAGATGGCGAAGATTGCACGTGTCACCGAGCCCGACCTCAAGATATTCGTTGGTGATGCCTTGGCCGGAAACGATGCTCTGTCACAGGCCAAGGAGTTTCACGAGGCCATCGGTATCGATGGGGCAATCCTGACCAAAGTGGATGCGGACCCCTCAGGCGGTGCTGCACTATCAATCACCTTTGTGACCGGTAGGCCTGTGATCTATGTGGGGGTCGGGCAAGACTACAAGGACCTGCGGCCGTTCGACCCCAAGTGGTTCGCCGAACGTCTCGTGGGAGGCTGAACTGGACAGATTATGGTGATGTTTATTACCATCATCCTGCTGTCACCCGTCAATAACAACGGGTGAGGTAGTCGAATTGAGCCTAAAGGGTAGAAACTTCATAGACCTCTCGCACTTTGAGCGACGCGAACTTCGAAGAATTCTGGACACAGCACACGACCTGAAGCGCAAGCAGAAACGCGGGGAGCGACACGAGCTTCTAAGAGGAAAGTCTCTCGCGATGATCTTCATGAAGTCCTCAACAAGGACTAGGGTCTCTTTCGAGGTTGGAATGACACAACTTGGGGGTCACGCACTCTACCTGCAGCCAAGTGGGACCCAGCTTGGACGTGGCGAGACAATCGCTGACACTGCACGCGTGCTCAGTAGATACTGTGACGCTATCATGGCGCGAGTCTATGGTCATGATGAAGTTGTTGAGCTCGCCGAGTATGCGACAGTCCCTGTGATCAACGGGTTGTCCGACCTCCTCCATCCCTGTCAGATAGTGGCAGACATGATGACGATTGAGGAGTATAAGGGGCGGCTTCAGGGACTGAAGATCGCCTATGTGGGCGACTCGAACAATGTGAGTAACTCGATAATGCAGGGCTGTACAATAATGGGGATGAATGTGACCGTTGGTTCTCCCAAGGGCTACACTCCTCGACCCGAGATTCTCAAGCGTGCCACTGAACTGAGCGAGCGCTATGACACACAACTCGAGGTCGTGAACGACCCCTACGAGGCTGTCAAGAATGCAGACATCATCTACACAGACACGTTCTTCAGCATGGGTCAGGAACGGTCTAAGGAGAAAGAAGAGGCGCTCATGCCATTCCAAGTCAACTCAGATCTTGTTGGAGCCGCCAAGAAGGACGTGATAGTGATGCACTGTCTCCCTGCTCATAGAGGAGAAGAAATCACTGACGACGTCATGGACGGGCCACATAGCGTGGTCTTTGATCAAGCAGAGAACCGTCTGCACGCACAAAAGGCAATTCTCGTACTGATTGTCTGAGGCAACCGGTATGTCCGTAGAGGTCTTTGCCATCGGCCGAACCAACGTGGATGTGTGCGTTCACTCGGAGGAGATGCCCCGGACGGGGCAGCACCGAATAGCAGATGAGGGCTGTATGTCGTCGGGCGGATCTGCCGCAAACTTTGCTGCACAGATGGCACGTCTTGGCGTCAAGGTCGGACTGATAAGCTGTGTCGGCAATGACCTCTACGGGCAGTCCATGCTCAAGAACCTGTCGCAGATTGGTGTGGACACACGCCCAGTGCTACAGCTTGAGAACCAGTCCACGGGAATATTCCTGAGTATCACCGACAAGACAGGCCGGCGTATGACCGTGGTCCATCCGGGTGCCAATAGGTTTCTCGAGAGGTACGTGGTGGACGAGGCCCTGCTGGTGAGGGCCAGCACGATACATATGGCTGGCGGTTTTCCGATGATGACGGAGAGAGTGGCCAAGATAGCGTCCGTGAACGGTATCATCTTCTCTTTTGATCCAGGCAGGACTGCACAAGAGGTCGATTTTCAACGGATACTCGCACGGACGGACCTTCTCTTTGTGAACGAACGAGAACTCAAGGAGTATGTCAGAGTCAGAGCGAATGAGAGAGACCTCAAAGCCTTTGCAAAGACTTTCCCAGGCGTGGTCATCGTGAAGCTCGGAGAGCGGGGGGCCGTGGCGACAGACGGCTTTGAGTTCTATCAGTCCTCGGCGTTCCCTGTAGACGTTGTTGACACGCTGGGTGCTGGTGACGCGTTCGCTGCAGGGTTTGTGACGGCATGGACCAGGTTTGAGAACATTGAAACTGCTCTACACATGGCAAACGCCGTAGCGGCATTGACTGTGAGGAAAAGAGGCGCTCAGAATGGTCAGCCGACGATGGAAGATGTAGCGGCCTTCCTAGCATCGCATAACGTCTCAATCGAGCCTGTCCTACGGACCTTCCGCAAGAGAGTACGCAAGAGAAAGAGATGAGCGGCCTGTAATACGGGCGTAGTATTGCAGTTTTTCTTCACAGCCTGCTGTTCAGAGTCTGAACACGGAAGGTGTAGAAAGAATGCATCCGCTTCTCGAAGAGGTTCTCAGTAGCACTACAGGCACCAGAAGAGAGCCGCATGGCACAAGGGGCCGGCGAGGAACAAAGAAGAGCGAAACGACCGATGAAGAGCTCGCGGACCTGCTTGAGTCGGTCACCGCCAGAATACTGGTCGTTGGAGTCGGTGGTGCTGGCAACAACGCAGTGACACGACTCATGGAGGTCGGTGTCGAGGGCGCTGAAACGCTCGCTGTGAACACTGATGCTCAGGATCTGTACTTCTGTAATGCGGATCACAAACTGCTGCTGGGAAGGGAAACCTGTGGCGGACTTGGTGCTGGAAATGACCCAGATGTAGGGGAGGCGGCAGCACTCGAGAGCTACGAGGCCATCAAGGAGAGCCTGCGTGCAGACCTCGTGTTCATAACGGCCGGAATGGGCGGTGGGACAGGCACTGGTGCGGCCCCCTTGATTGCAAAGGCAGCCCGAGAGAATGGAGCGTTGACTGTGGCCATAGTCTGCCTGCCTTTTGAGGTGGAGGGCGCCACGAGAAAGAAGAATGCTGCTCGCGGACTCAATGCACTGATGCAGCACGTTGATACACTCATTGCCATCCCCAACGAGAAGCTCCTTGAGATAGCGCCGGACCTCTCACTCGCCGAGGCCTTCATGGTGGCCGATGAGGTGCTGGTGCGGGCTGTGAAGGGGATTGCCGAGCTGATCTCAAGACCGGGGCTTGTCAACCTCGACTTTGCCGATGTCCGCACCACAATGAGAAACGGTGGTGTTTCCATAATCGCGCTTGGAGAGGGAACTGGTGACAACAGAGCCGAGGAGGCAGTCTACAACGCCCTGCAGAACCCTCTCATCGATGTGTCCATAGAGAATGCGAGAAGCATCCTCATCAATGTCAGCGGCAGTACTGACCTGCAGCTGTCCGAGGCCAAGCGAGTGGTCGAGCTGGTGACCGAACAGGTGAACCCGGGCGCAGAGGTCATCTATGGGGCCCTGATAATTCCGGAACTCGAGGACCGACTCAGGGTGACCATCATCGCGTCTGGCGTAAACTCGCCCTACGTTCTCGACTCTGGGTCAGAGTCTGTCACCCCGCTCGCGGACGACCTTGAGAGAGAGAGGAGCATAGCCAGCCCTGACGGGACGAGCCTAGGAGTCATGTGATGGGCACCGTGGCCGCTCAGGAAGTATTAAAAGCCCAGCCGAGGGCTCTATCCTCAGTCAGCGACAGGTACACAGGCTGAGTTGAACAAAGATGGGTCTAGGAGAATTTGTCAGGAGCAGTCTCAGAATACTGAGGCTGGCCACAAAGCCCTCACGGAAAGAGATGTGGATGAGCACAAAAGTCGCATTCCTAGCGATGATTCTAGTGGGTATGCTCAGCTTTATCGTACAGGTTCTCATGACCATAGTGACATCCAACTGGACCGGATCGTAGACGCCCACACCAGTTGCAGACAGGATGGATGATGCCCATTGCCGCCAAGAACTAGTATTTTCGCGGTCAGAACGACCATAGGCCAAGAGAGAAGCGTCACCGATCTCATCACGACAGCCGTGATAGGAGAACCGGACATCTGGGAGTGCCCGTTCTGCTCCGAGCAATTCAATTCAGAGGAGGCAACACGCGAACATATGGCCACTTGCCCGAAGAAGAAGAGCACTGGTGAGCCGAAGCTCGTCTACAAGAATCCACTTCTCGGCCGTGTGAAGGCGATCCTAGTTCCAGAGACCCTGAGGGGATACGTCTTCATCGAAACTGAGGAGTACAGAGATGTGGAGATTGCAATATCGGGCGTGCCCCACGTCAGAGGTCGTGTCAGCGGAAAGGTCACAAAAGAGGAGATAGACAAGTATCTAGTGCCGAAGCCTGCAGCAGAGGGCATCTCCGTTTCTGACATTGTGGAGATAATCTCTGGACCCTTCAAGGGAGAGAGAGCCAAGGTCACCCGAGTCGACGCTGCAAAGGAGGAGTTGGTGATTGAGCTGATTGACAGCCCTGTCACCATACCGATGAGAATTCACGCGGACTTCATCAAGCTTGTCGAGAAGGCGACAGAGGAGGAGGTCCCGGCCGGCGAGGCAGAGGAGGAGGGCGAGGAGGAAGAGGAGTCCTTCTGGTCGAGATCGTGAGGCGGCCGCTCCACAAGCCTTAAAAAAGCACCAATGAGTGCGAGAGGCAAGTCCCTTAATCTGACACAGGCGCAGGACGTCGTGTCTGGGGTGAAGTAGAGTTGCCAAATGAACATGCAGTAGACCGGGCAGGATGTACGACGGTATTTTACCTGCAGGTCGACCAGAGTGGCGCCGCGTATGACGGCCCAGACCCACTGCATGAGGAGACGTGATTGTTTTGGGAGAGAAGATAACAGTCGAGGCACTAGTGGAGGGCGGAAAGGCCTCAGGAGGCCCGCCCATCGGTCCGGCACTCGGACCCACTGGAGTGAACATATTCCAAGTCGTACAGAAGATCAACGAGGTGACCAAGCCGTTTGAGGGACTGAAGGTCCCTGTGAAGATCATTGTCGACCAAGAAACAAAGGAGTTCGAGGTTGAGGTAGGCGTTCCCCCCACAAGCGCTCTGATTCTCAAAGAGATCGGAGTGTCGAAAGGATCCTCCACACCGAACACCGACTATGTTGGTAACCTCACGATTGATCAGCTGAAAGAGATTGCCAAGGCCAAGGCGGCCGAGCTGTCGGCGCTTGATATGAAGAGCGCAGTGATGATAGTCGCGGGAACCTGTCTCTCGATGGGAGTGACCATCGAAGGCAAGAATGCCAAGGAGTTCCAGAGAGAGGTGCGAGAGGGTGTGTGGGACGAGCACCTCAACGAACCCCTGAGGGAGGAGTGATAGTAGATGTCGTTCAACATCGACGGTATCGAGGCCGCTGTGGCTGAGGCAAGGGCGAAGGGCAAGGAACGCAACATCAACTTCGAGCAGAGTTTCGACCTGGCGGTCAACTTTCGCAAGAAGGAGGTTGATGTGTCCAAGCCCGAGAACAGGTTGAACAAGGAGGTCATACTCCCACACGAGCTGTACCCGCCAGCCAAGATATGTGCCTTTGGCGATGGTGAGTTTGCCGACAAGGCCCGTGAGGCGGGTGTGGACCGGGTCATCTCAAAGGAGGAGATACCAAAGATAGCCGAGGAGAAGAGGACGCGAAAGGCTCTCGCAAAGAGCTACGACTTTTTCATCGCGTCGGTCGACTCCATGCCGCTCGTCGGTAGGTATCTCGGTCAGGTACTCGGTTCGCGTGGAAAGATGCCGAAACCCCTCCCACCCCAGGCAGACCTGAGGCCCATGGTCGAGCAATATCGACGAACGGTGAGGGTCAGAATGCGAAACACGCCAACCTTTCACGTGAAGGTTGGCCATGAGAGGATGAGCGATCGTGAGATAGCGGAGAACATAGCAGCAGTGCTGTCGTTCATGGAGCGAGAGGGAATCCTCGGCAAGGTGGCGAGCATCGTCGTCAAGACGACTATGGGGCCGGCAGTAGAGGTGTCCTCGTGGAGGTGACATTAGATGGCAACGCAACAGCACGAAATCCCGAAGTGGAAGATTGAAGAGGTCAACACTCTTGCAAACATGATCAAGAAGAGCAAGATGGTCGGCCTCGTCAATGTCGAGGGAGTTGGGGCCAAGCAGCTGGGGAACATCAGAAATAGTCTCCGTGGTAAGGCCACGATCAGAATGGCTAGGAACACACTGATGCGAAGAGCAATCGAGAAGTCGGGCGTGAAGGGCATAAAGGAACTGTTGGAACACGTCCGCGGTCCCGTTGCCTTTGTCTTCAGCGAGATGGACCCCTTCGTCCTGAGCAAGTTCCTCAGTGAGAACAAGACCTCAGCGCCTGCTAAGGGTGGACAAATCGCGCCCAAGGACATAGTGATTCCGGCGATGAACACTGGAGTCGCGCCAGGTCCATTTATCAGCGAGCTGGCTGCTCTCGGCATCCCCGCTAGGGTGAAGGGAGGCGTCATCCACATCACGGAGGACACCGTGGCCGTCAAAGCAGGAGAGGTCATCTCGAACGCAATGGCCCAGATGCTCGGTCGGCTTGGGATAGAGCCGATGGAACTCCAGCTCAAGCTGGTAGCAGCATACACTGATGGCATGGTCCTGACTGCGGAGGACCTTGACGTAGACCTTGAAGAACTGTTCCAGATGGTCATTCAGGGTCACCAATACGCGGTCAATCTGTCAGTCAATACCGGATATCCGACCAGTGAAACCATTCCACTGATAATCGCGAGGGCCGATATGGATGCGAGAGTCTTGGCACTCAATATCGGGTTCTTCGAGCCCGAGATGGTCAGAGAGTTCCTTGTCAAGGCAAACTCCGAGGCCTTCGCATTGGCAGCACTACTCGCAGAGAGGAATCCGGACGCAATACCCTCGGACATCCTCAGCCAAGTCCAGAGTGCGGCGGCAGCAGCAACCGCGCCAGCCGCCTCCCAAGACACGAGCTCGGAGGAGCCTGAGGAAGAAGAGGAAGAGAAGGAAGAAGAGTCCGTGGCAGGCCTTGGTAGCCTGTTCGGATAAGAGAACTAAGAGAACTGAATGAGAGGTAGAGAAAAATGGAGTACGTGTATTCGGCCCTTCTGCTCCACAAGGCAGGCCAGGAGATCAATGAGAAGAACATGGAGGCCGTACTGACTGCAGCGGGTGTCAAGGCCGACAAGGGCAGGATAAAGGCCCTCTTGGCCGCCCTTGAGGGAGTTGACATCGATGAGGCTCTGAAGAGCGCGGCCGCTATGCCAGTGGCTGCAGCTCCCGCTGCGCCGGGACAGGCAGCAGAGGCGGCTCCTGCAGCCGAAGAGGAGAAGAAGGAAGAGGAAGAAGAGAAGGAAGAGGAGTTCACCGCTGGACTTGGGAGCCTCTTTGGGTAGACCACCAGCTGGTGTCTCCGCCCGAATGATGGCGAGGACAAGGGGCTTGCTCCTTGCCTCCCACATTCCATCCTCATTTTTCTGACAGTGGGTGCTAATCGGTCAAGCCGAGCCATTGCCTCGCGGAAAGGTTTATGACCCGACAGCCCCCGGAGCTACTTGAAGAGGGCCCGTTGCCTAGTCTGGACCCGTACGGAATACCGTATGAGGGAAAGATAGGGCGCTAGCCTTCTATGGAGCCGTCCGATGATGGCCTCGTAGACAGTTAGAGATCGCCGGTTCAAATCCGGCCGGGCCCGCCACCTCTCGCGCATCCCTACTCGTTGTTGAACTCAATAGACTCAGCTAGCCAGTCAGGGAGGGTCATATCCAGCTGGCGCTCAATCGAGGCGAGGTTCCGCCACGGACCACCACGTTTGAGGCGAGCTGCTCGTCGTGCGCCAATTCCCGGGACACTGCGCCACTGGGACAGGGACGCCCGTGATACACGGAATGGAAACGGCAGCACCGTCACAGACCTCGGACCATGGTCAACAACAAATACGTCAGAAACCTCAGGAACAGTATCGCCGAGAGGCATATGGCAGAGCAGAGGATACGAACCCAGAGGGCGCAGTAGTGCATAGTTCCCCTCGACCCGGTCAAGATACGCTGAACGAATGATTGTGCCAAGAGGTGCAACCTTGCGGAGCATATGCACATCCACAGTGTTCCTGACCTCGCGTTTATGGCTGAAGAACTCATTCCGCCGAATCTTGGTCCCTCGAGTCCGACCGAGGCGAGTGCCCTCGAAACCTATGACCTGCCTGATGTTGATTCTCCGCACCAGCAGGTCCTCCTCAATCAGTCTGCGCATGAATGCCATATTGTGTTCGAGAGTCCTTCGGCTCTCTCCAGGAAGACCATAGAGAAAGTTGAGGCCAGGGAGGAGGTGGGGGAGCTCGCGTGGGGGAGCCACGCGCCCCTCCTCGTTGAGTATGCGCACTGCCTCAAACGCCTCCTCGGCGTCGACCTTCAGATTGTTGCGGCGAATCACTTCGGGATCCGTCGACTCAATGCCGAATGCGGCAACATCGCCTGTTGTGTGGTATCGCATGATTATGCGTGCCACTCGACGGCTCTCCTCGGGATGATGAACTATCGTACCGGGATTGACATTGTCGATGTGCAGTGTCTGCAGCTCAGGGCAGACCACACGAATCTTGGAGAACAGGTCGAGGATTGCGTCGGGGTTGGGACGTGGAAACTCCTCCTCGCCAATCTCCGATGAACCATAAGTGAACATATCGGCTTGGCGCCCAATTCTAAATGCGCGGACGCCCACATTGTAGAGGGTCTCTATCTCTCTCACGATGTCATTGACCGTTCTGCTCTGGGGCATACCATAGGTAGGTTCCACGCAGAACGAACAGCCACCTGACACAAATCTCGGACATCCGCGATAGGTCTCAATTTCACAGATGACGTAGCCACGTGGAAAGTTTTGATGCTGGGCGACAATTCGCGCCCCTCGAACAATATACTCCTCTATCTCACTCATCGACCTTCGCTGAGAGTCCAGAGGAACAGAGTCGATATCACCAGTTTCGAACACTTCGGCAAGCACTATCTCGGGGTCCCCACTCACAATATAGTCGAAGGGAGGCGAGAGAGTCTCTGAGGCCACAGACATCCGGCCGCCCTCGATTCCACATCCGAAGCGGCCCCATGGGCCGACCAGCATCTTGGGGACATCTCTGACGAGCGGATGAGAGAAGAGTTCTCTCGCCTCGCGGACCGAGATGGGAGTGCCGCCGACGTATTTGCCGGGGACTATCATTCCAGCAATGAGTATTATCAGGTCTGCTGTTGACCATACTCGCCAGGCAGACTCGAAGCTCTCTCGGACCTCATCAATGGTCTGGTAGACTATCTCCGTGTGAGGCGAGTGAAACCAGATGGCACCAGCAATGTACCTTGGGTAGGTGCTGATGTATGGAGGCACCCCGAGGCACGTTGGCTCGTCGACATATCCGTCAAGCATCACGACTCGTTTCAGTCACGACCACTCCCTGAAACTGTCGTATCCTCTGGGGGGGATCGGTACGGGATTCGAGCCGGCCTCGCCTAGGAGGACCACACCACGGCCCTGTGTGACACGTCCAATCCGGGTCATCCCAAATGTACTCTGACGAGATATCTCCACAGCATCATCCCACTTCTCCGGGGGGACTGTGAACACCAGAGCGAACTCCTCACCGCCTCCGAAGACCAGATCCATTGCGTCCAGCCCATTCGCACTGGCAAAGTCCGCCACTCCAGGGGCCATTGGGATTCGCTCAATCTCAAGACGTACATTGCTGTGCTCACTAATCGCATTGAGAGTGACTGCAAGACCGTCACTGGAGTCCATCGATGACGTCACTGCGCTGGCGGACCGCAGTCGGCGTATCAGGTCGTAGTCAATGACTGGCTTGTAGGCCGCAATCAGAGCACGCTGAGCCAAGGAGGGGGGAGGCTCGAGTCCCTCCAAGAGCATCTTGAACGCGACTGATGTCAGACCGAATCTCCCGCTAACAGCCACGATGTCACCCGGCTTGGCCCCGGATCGAGGGACAATCTCAGCAGGATGGGCAGTACCAATGGCAACCCCAGTGACCACAAGGTCGTCGGCCAGCCCGGTGTCGCCGCCGATGAGCTGCACCCCGTTCTTGAGGCAGTATTGGGACGCGCCACGGACTATCTCGAGCGACTCCTCCTGATTGGTATCAGGGGGGACTGAGAGAGATAGCATCATCATCGTTGGTTGCACACCTTTGGCAACGAGGTCGCTGAGAGTCATCACTGCCACTTTGCGTCCAATCTGGGCTGCCGACATACCAGGCAGTCTGTCGGTCGAGCCCACGAGGGTGTCTACATTGATGACCACGTGTCGCTCTGAGTCGAGAGGAATATCAGATGCATCATCATCCCACTGCAGAACAGCGTCCTGCGGGACTCTCACAAACGCCGATATCTTTCTGAGGAAGTCGCGTTCACCGATATCGCTGATTCTCATCAAGACCAGCGAGGCATCTCGCTACACGTTTCATAAAGCTTTGGAGAGATGTTCGACTTGCCCGTGAAGATGGCCCTCGTGATACCCTCAGATGATAATAGTTTTATAGATAAGAAAGAGGGCTTGATATTAGCGAGCCTCGGTGGCCTAGTGGTTACGGCGCCTGCCTCGTAAGCAGGCGATCGCGGGTTCGAAATGATCTGTTGGACGCAGAGCACGAGACTCCCGCCCGGGGCTCCATCTACTGTATCTCTGTTTGTGTGGTACGCGGCCATCCTGAGTTACTGTCAGCTTGTGGACTGTAGTCCGCAGGATGACCAGTCACAGTCCAACTTTGTGCAGACATCAATATAGTTAAGTGGACTGATTAGTAGATAATAAGAATACGAGGTGAAAGGAAATGAAGAAGAAGGACAAGAAGACAAAGAGAGTGTCCCGACAGAGACCACTCCCGCCATTCGAGTGGTTTGCCGCTGCCACTCGATGAGTATTGTTGATACAATAGCGGCGTATGGTCTGAATAGAATCCCGTGATGAGATTCGACTTTCATCACAACCATCGCTTCACATCCTCATGTGACGGCGAGGGCCACGTTCGTTGCTCGAGAGCTCCGACATGTTTAAGTGGCCCAGCTGGCCGTCACATGACGTAGACCCTGTCTTTGGTCAACGTATGCGGAGGTTGCCAAGCCAGGTCAAAGGCGCTAGGTTGAGGGCCTAGTCCCGTAGGGGTTCGCGAGTTCAAATCTCGCCCTCCGCACCACCGTTTCTCCTCTCCCCTGTAAGGCCAGTTGGACTTATGACCTGCCATCTGTTCAGCAGGGCAACCTATAACTACAAGAGTTGAACGAGGTCCTCTCACAGAAGAATAGGTGAGAGGCTTGACACCCCGGATCGGAATCGTCGGAACAGGCAACATGGGCAGGATTCACGCACGCGTCCTGAGCGGCCAGAGGGCGTTGGTGGCTGTTGCGGACACAGACGTTCGTCGGGCGCAGGAGGTCGCAGACAGATATGATGTCAAGGCCTTCAACAGCGTCGAGAAAATGCTCGACGAGACAGCACTTGATGGCGTCGTGATAGCAACACCGACCAAGACCCATGCACAGATTGCCACCGCAATTGCTGAGAACTATGACGTGAAGGGGCTACTCATTGAAAAGCCCCTGGCCAGTACCATAGAGGACGCGAAGAAACTGGCTGATGTACTGCACAGACGGAGTATTGGTGTTGTAGTATCGCACACAGAGATATACAATCCTGTGGTAGAACGTGCTATCACACTGATCCGACAGGGGGCCGTTGGAAAGGTCAGGACTGTAATCCATGATCGCAGGGGATTCGTGCAGCCAGCGAGACTGTCATCACTGGGGGACATATTCGAGGACATCGGCGTTCACGACTTTGACATAATGTCACGAATAAGCAATGGCTCCGCGAAGCTATACGCGCAGTGCCTGTCTGCAGAGGGCGTGCTTAATTCGGGAGTTGTGATTATCAGGTTTGACTCCGGGCCGATGCATGTCTTTCACCTGTCCAGACAATACGTCGGTCGGAGACGCTCCATGGACGTTTCGGGGACCAAGGGCACTCTTGTCATCGACCTGTTTGGGCAGATCATCAAAGTCCAAGATCTCGACAAGGCACCATCAGCGGATGGACGAACAATCAGTCTTCCCGAACGCGGGGCGACAATCAAGGCATATGGAGAGCCTGTGGGGGAGGTAATTGGAGACTTCTTGAGGATGATAGAGACTGGTAGCGCTCCTCGCGTGGGTCTTGATGATGGTCTGGCAGCGCTGAAAATAGTTGAGGCAGCAAGGCTGAGTGCACGCACACAGAGCATAGTCGATGTTCAAGTGGACAGCCGCGGATGACCCACGAGATGTGTTCGGCCAGCCTCGACAATCTTGACCTCGACAAGACTGCCCACAGGCACGTTTCCGTGAACTATCACTGGAACATATGATTGATTCCGGGCCATCATTCCGCCACGCGGAGCCTCTCCAGTGACCAGCACATCACCACGCCATCCTAGCCAGCGGGCGTGTTCCTCAGTTACGATTCTCTCAACAATACGTGATAGTGTGCGACTACGCTCTTTCTTGGTCTTGGTGTGCACTTTATTGTCAGAGCGAGCCGCTGGGGTACCGGGTCGATCGCCGTATTTGGAGATATTTACTATCTGAGGACGCATCCGTGTTATGGCATCAAGAGTGTCCTCAAAGTCGCGAGCGCTCTCACCAGGAAAACCGACTATGATGTCTGTTGCAATAGTGGCCATTGGGAATCGCGCTCGGATTGTCCTCACAATGTCAGCCCATTCTTCGAACATGTACCGTCGTCCCATCAGGCGCAAAACCCTATTACTCCCAGACTGAAGGGGTATGTGAAAGAACTTGAAGAAGCGAGGAGACGCCATCACATCGAGCAACTCGTCGAGTTGATCTCCCACAAGGTCTGGATTGAACATGCCGAGTCTGAACCGATGATCGCCAGGAATGGAGTCAAGTGTTCTGAGTAGCGTCACAAGTGACTCACCAGTGTCTCGACCGAATGCGCCCGCATCTTGAGCAGTCAGCCTGATCTCTCGATATCCCATGTGAACGACACGCCGGACGACCTGGAGTATCTCATCGATTGTGTAGCTTCGCAACGAGCTTCTGGCGAGACGGACAGCACAGTATGTACAGGCTCCAAGACACCCCTCACAGATTGGAATCGTGCAGATGACGGTGTTGGGCGGTCCTTCGTAGAAACGAAGCTTTGAGGTTGTGTCAGACTCCAAATGTATGATCCCGCGCTCGCCCTCCACCACCCGCCTGAAGATATCCCCCAGAGTGTCGATTGACTGAGGACCAACTATTGCTGCAAAGTCTGGAACCGAGTATTTCACCCGCTCTAGCGATATCTTGGGAAGACACCCTGTCACAATCAGTGCCGCTGGGAGATGGGAGAGTTGACTGAGACGATACACTATCTTGTCCTCTGTCGGCTCTTTGACACCGCAGGTGTTTACTATGACTACGTCGGCCTCTTCAGGCCGCTCGACACGTCGGGCACCAAGCTGATGAAGATGACCGACAATCATGTCAGAGTCGGCTGCGTTGAGAGAACACCCGTATGTTTCCAGGTAGAAGGAAGGGGTCACCAGCTATCCCCCACCTCCCTGTACGTGCGGCAGGATCGCGACCTCATCTCCGTCACGTACCACAGTTTCCATGCCTTGAAGCGTGTTGACATCGCGCTTATTGACCATGACAATCAGATTACCGCTGAGCTGATTGCCACTCAGTATCAACTCGGCCAGCCGGTGGCCATAGATATCAATCAATTTTCTGACTACGTCACCCACTGTGACATTGCCGTCGAACTCCAAAGGGATCTCACTCGAGCCGCATACGGCCCGCAGTGGACCAAAGGGCTTGAACACGATACGCAAGTCGTTCGGCCTCCTGCGTCTACGACTGGAGATAGGATGAGGTGAGGTCCTCAACGAGCGCGTCAACGGTCGCGATTATCTGCCGGATGTCATCCTGCGAGGCGCGGTCGAGATGAATTCCGACCACTGCCACGACTGTCACGCCAATCTCCTTGGCAAGACGCTCTGAGATGTCGCGGGAGAGTACATAGTCCTTGTGACCCGGCAAGGAGATTGTGCTCACACTGACACTGACTCGCCCCGTTTCTGCTGCGCTTGGAGAGAGGTGGGCAATCGAAACCGCACCTATATGCGAGCGGTCGCCACCGTAGAGCAGCACATGCAGGTCTCGGCCCACCCAGCGGGCATCAAGAGTTATGGTTCGCCCACGGACTTCCCCGCATAGTTCGACCACAAATGCAACCTCCAGCGACCTGTGAGTCAGCTCAGCGATGATCAATCTCTGTGCTCTTGCTGCTTCCGCAGGTGCATCCGCCAAGAGAGTGTTAGAGTGGAGGGGTGTGCAGCCTTGTACTCGTCGAGCAGACGTATTGAGGCATTGTGAGGAGCGGTCAGCACAATCTCGGGGTCTTCATACGCCTCCCTCGATATCTCGGCTATTGCCTCGATGAACCGGTCAAGCTCCTCCTTCGACTCCGACTCTGTGGGCTCTATCATCAGCGCCTCGTCCACTATTAGCGGAAAGTAGATGGTCGGAGCGTGCACGCCGAAGTCGAGAAGACGCTTTGCAACATTCAAGGCAGAAACTCCCGTTTCCTTCTTGAGAGCCGTTGCCGAGATGACACACTCGTGCATCCGTGGAGTGTCCTCAGAACAGGGAAGCGAGAAGCCACGTATTTGTCTGATGTGATGGGCCACGTAGTTTGCGTTCAACACCGCGACCTCAGAGGCGCGTCTCAGACCCTCTTGGCCCATGGCATAGATGTACGCATAAGCACGCAGGAGTACCCCAACGTTTCCATAGAACCCGTGAACCTTGCCAATCGACTTGGGGCGGTCATAGTCAAGGTCGAAGAAGCCATCCTGACGCCTGACGACTACGGGCACGGGGAGGAAGTCGGCAAGATCCTTCTTCACACCAACGGGGCCTGCACCGGGTCCTCCGCCACCGTGTGGGGTCGAGAAGGTCTTGTGCAGATTGAGATGAACAACGTCGAAGCCCATATCACCAGGCCTGACGATTCCCATGATGGCATTGAGGTTCGCCCCATCATAGTATAGGAGACCTCCCGCGTCGTGGACAATCCCACCAATCTCCTCTATGTTCTTCTCGAACACGCCAATCGTGTTTGGGTTTGTCAACATCAGACCCGCCGTCCTTGGTCCAACAGCCTCCTTGAGAGCGTCGATGTCAACGAGGCCCTCGCTGTCCGATGGAACAACTACCACCTTGAAGCCAGCCATAGTGGCTGATGCGGGGTTGGTCCCGTGCGCGGCATCCGGGATTATCATCTCCTGCCGCGCCTCCCATTCGCCTGTGACCTGACGATGATACTCCCTGATGATCAGTGCTCCGGTCATCTCGCCCTGAGCACCAGCTGAGGGCTGGAGTGTGACCTCATCCATTCCGGTGATTTCGGCGAGCCACTGCTGAAGCTCCCACATCATCTCAAGGGTCCCTTGCGCCATCCGTGGGTCCTGATACGGATGCACCCACGCAAACTCAGGCATAGACGCGAGTATCTCGTCCACAACGGGGTTGTATTTCATAGTGCAGCTACCGAGCGGGTACGTCCCCACCGTCACGGAGTAGTTCATCTGCGACAGACGTGTGTAGTGCCGTACGATACGGGGCTCGGGAACTGTCGGAAGCGATGGTGGTGAGCCGCGGAACAGGGACTTGGGAAGAAGCTCGCTCAGTGCTGGCATTGCATCACGAATCTCCGGCTCGAGCGGAGGGGGATGATGACTGACCATTCCCGGGCGAGATAGCTCGAAGAGCAGAGGCTCGTGCCACTCGGCCTGATGGAACTCTGAGTGTACCACTACGCTCCCCTCCTCTGAACAATCTCATCGACAGCCTCCACAAGACTGTCTATGTCCTGCTTACTGTGAATCTCTGTCACGGAGAACAACATCGACTCGCCAAACTCAGGAAAGTCGTCCGTCAATACCTTTCCTCCATGAATACCTCGCTGCAGTAGGTCCTCGTGCACACCCTTCGCAGACACGTTCTCGAACGACACGACGAAATCACGCCATATGGCGGTGCCTATCGCAGGAGCAGTGACACCATCTATCTCGTTCAGACGCCGTGCGGCATAGTTGGACTTGTACCCGATTGTGGTGGCCAGTTCACGCAGTCCCTCGGGACCCATCGTGGCGAGATATACGGCAGCACGTACGGCCATCAGCGCTTGGTTAGAGCAGATATTGCTCGTCGCCTTCTCCCGCCGAATGTGCTGTTCTCTGGCGCTGAGAGTCAGTACAAATCCACGCTCAAGCGGCTCCTCCTTTGTCGTGGTCATCCCCACAAGTCGCCCCGGCATCTGATAGATGAGCTTACGATCATCCCGACAGCCGAATACCCCCAGCAGCGGTCCACCAAAGGAAACAGGATTGCCCAGCGGCTGCCCCTCCGCAATCACGATGTCAGCACCATATTCTCCGGGGGGACGCAGGAGGCCCAATGAGAGCACATCCACGCCAGCAACGAGAAGTGCACCAGCATTGTGGACGGTTTCTGCAATGCGATCCACCTGCGGCTCGAGGAACCCGAGATAGCTGGGATTCTCAACGTATACGCCCGCGACATCCTCTCCAAGCTTTGAGTCAAGGTCGGCAAGGGACATCCCGCCAGAACCGGGCTCGTGCAAGATTGTGTCCACCTTGACACCGATGGGCTCGGTGAATGTCCTCAGAACACGGAGATGAGTGGGGTTGATTGTGTCGGGGACAAGAAAACGGGTCCGTTTCTTTTTCACACGAGCAGTCATCCTCGCGGCCTCACCCAATGAGGTCGCCATGTCATACATGCTGCTGTTGACAACACCCACGCCCAACAGCTCGGCCAGCATGCTCTGGTACTCGAAGAGGGTCTGTAGCATCCCCTGACTGATCTCTGGTTGATAGCTGGTATATGATGTCACGAACTCGGACCTCTCAGCAAGAGCGGTCACCGTTGCAGGGATATAGTGGAGGCTTGCGCCTGCACCAAGGAACACTTTAGCGTTGAGGGCCGGACTGTTCTTCGACGCCAGCTCTCGAAGCCTTGCAACAACCTCGTACTCGGTGTGAGCGTGAGGAATGTCTAGTGGGCGTCGAAGACGAAACTTCTCGGGAATGTTGACAAGAAGGTCGTCAAAAGTCTTCAGACCCATAGACTCGAGCATCTCTCTCTCAGTATCGGGCGTCATAGGAATGTAGGGATGTCTGAATGCCATGATGCACATCACCAGACTGCAGGTCGGACCAAGATGGACGGATACCCCATAGAAAGCCTTTCGCTTCGGGCCAGCAAGGTATTTCAGATGCTGGTGAGAATCATTTTTATGTGGACACAGCGACTCGACCCGAATAGGCCACGGGAGGCCATTCGGAATGAAGCCATGGCTCATCGAGATCCTCGTCTGTCCTGACGCTGACTGCAGGGGTGACCTGAGTATCACGGTATTTGAGTCACACAAGGAGGACGTCGACGGAGAGACATTTGAGGAGATTGATGAGGCACTCCTCACCTGTCAGAGATGTGGACGGTGGTATCCGGTCATTGATGGCATTGCCTGTCTCCTACCTGATTCTCTGAGGTTATCGGGCAAGCAGAGGATTGAAGAGGAGAGGTTTCTGGTGAGATGGCAGGACAGGATAGACGAGAAAATCCTGAACAGCGGCCGCCCGTTCGGCCTTGGCTCGAAGCGTGACCAGCCGAGCGAAGCATAGCCCCGTGGTGTAGTGGTCAAGCATAGCGGGTTTTGGCCCCGCTGACCCAGGTTCGAATCCTGGCGGGGCTGCCATCTCCTACCTCTCACGCATACTGATGCGTTCCTCGGGGTGTTCAATCTGAACACGGAACAGACGTCGGACCCTTGATAGCACCAAGCGCTCACCGTTGACAAGCACGTCCACGGCTATGTGATCTTTGAGCCCTGTTGTGGAGATCTTCTTCTCAAGCACGGCTTGGACTTGGAACACGCCCGCAGGATTATCCATAGCGACTGTGATGAGCAGGGGTCTGTCCTTACCTGGCTCCAGTGTCACATTCTGAATCGCCATTGCGCTGACAGAATGTATGTCAACCTTTCCCTTTTGATACG
Source organism: Candidatus Thorarchaeota archaeon (assembly GCA_029855935.1). Taxonomy (GTDB): domain Archaea; phylum Asgardarchaeota; class Thorarchaeia; order Thorarchaeales; family Thorarchaeaceae; genus B65-G9. The sequence goes on from JAGSHN010000005.1 coordinate 32,199, forward strand.
GGATTATGGTGCGCCCCTTGGTCATATCGCATCCGTCGCCAATCTTCGTGACACCGGCCTCAAATGTGAGACATTGAGTGTCATCATCATGTGCGTATATGCCGTGAAGTGCAAATGAGAGAATGTCCGTGGCCTTACTGGGGTCATCGTATATCTCGTTGAGTTTTGCATCGAGTATGGGAGCCGCGAGATGAACTGCAGCCTGGGGATGCTCGTTCCGATGAATTACCATCCCGATGTCGTGTAGATACGTCGAGGCCAAGATTACCAACCTAGAGTCATCGATGTCGCCAATTCCCTCGGCGACAACGTTGGGCCGAAATGTCTGCTCCAAGATCTCGAAGGCACGCAGTGCATTCCACGTTGCAACCTCTGCGTGAATGGGGCCGTGATCCGTATAGCCCAGACGCGACACAGCCATCCTGTTTGCGGTCCGTAGATACGACTGCACCTTCGGGTGACTGCGGAGATACTCGTACATCTCCATCGCCTTGGAGCCCGGCTCCAGCAAGTCGCGGACGCTGATTGCCTCTCGATTGAAAACGACTGTGTCATTCATTTACCCCATCACCTGTGGTGATACATAGAGAGAAATGGTCAGGCACTACGTGAGCTGATAAGCATTACGCAATGGACGAACGAGAGTGCTACGGACTCGACGGTATCCGAGATAGAAAGGTGATGGCGGGACAGCCGATCTACGACTATATCTCGCCCGCCTCTTCCTGCATAGAGAGGAGTATTCTGTCGGTGGCGGTCACGGCCTGCTTTATGGTCTTCAGGTATTCCTGGCGAGTCTTCTCAAAGGCAGCCCGGCTGATGCGCTGCTTCTTCTTCCGCAACAGGAGCTGACGCAGCCCAGCCTTTGCACCCTCCATTCTCTCCTCCTGCAGCTCAAGCTGGGCAATCATATCGCGATACCGTGAGCCGTATTGCATAAGCTCCTGCTTCAGCGAGGAGAGCTCGGACTCTATCTGCTGCAGCTGGCTCTTGATGTCGCGTTCGCGAACCATGAATTCGCGTTTGGACACCTTGCCTTTCCTCCGAGCCGACTCCAGCTTCTCCAGGTCAAGATTTAGTGCCGTCTTGCGAGAGTATGTCTTTGCAAACGAACTCAGGAGCTCGGGTGGTGCGCCCACCTGTGCGGCAACAGGGCCGCCCCTAGCTGCGGCCTCAGTAGTCACTTCAAGACGCGCCTTCCTTGCCACGACGTAGGCCGCTGCCACAAGTCCCACTATTGCAGAGAATATGAGTGGACGAGCAAAGACGCCAATTGTGACCTGATAGATGAGATAGCTCCGGGGGGGATTGTGGACAGTGGTGTTGAAGTAGCTATACCGGAAGATTGCATTGAATGGCCCACTGAGCAGTCTGTACTCGCCGGATATGTAGACCACGTTGACACTCGTGGGAATGATTATGTCGACAGTGTGACTCCGGACGAGTAGCTCATCGAGAGTGGCCATCGGGAAATCAATCCTAAGGCCCCGGGGGACAACCTCCTGATACTCGGGCAGATAGATGTCGTATTCCACATTGAAGGTGTACTTGTAGTTCGGCCAGAAGCCCTTCTCACCGAATCGGTCGGCCTTGAGATTAATGCGCTGGTCGAAGGTGGCATTCCAGTCATAATCGTGAGGCATAGATGCTGCCAAGATTCCCACTTGATCGTAGATTCGGATGTTTGACGCATACGCTGGAAACGTGAACGTGAGATCGTTCTCACGCGCGGGACCGATGTTGTCAACGTGTATTGTTTCTTTGTAGTGAAGCCAGCCCCATGGGTCCACAGTTATCTCCGTTGTCCGCGTGGCGGCAAGAAGTGGTGTGAACGACTTTATGACAATCTCGAAAGACTCTACTGTCATGGGAGCTATGTTCGTGTACACACCCTCTGGATTGGTACCTGAATGCAGGCTGTCGCCACTCCGAAATCCTATCGTGAATGACAGCCGGGAGATGACATATGGGACCACCGGATACTTCAGAAAGCGCATCTCGTAGAGGTTGTCATCGGAGTTGATGAGTGTGTGAGTCGAATGGAAGAACATTCGGACCGTGAATTCGTATGTTTCGCCAGGCTCGACTTGATCCAAGAAGTAGACGCGCCAGCGGTACATTCCGTTGTAGTCACCCACACGGACGACCTGTAGCGCTGCCTCACTCTCACTCTCGGCCTCTATGGACATGAAGTTTGACGTGTAGGGCTTTGGGAGAAACACGTCGAAAGCGCTGATTGGAACGGCGTCATCGTTTACGATTGTGAAAACGTCTTCAGACTTGACCGAGTGATACAACAGTGTGCTGACCGTTCGGGCCACCCTAAGAGTGATTCCAAGCAACGGCGTGTAGGGAATCTCGACGGTCACATTGATGAACATCACCGAGGTTGTGTTGGAGGGGTCTGTTGCATTGAACCAGAGCGTATGGGCCGTGCCCGACTCATAGTCAGACACGTCAAGCACGCCAGTCCACAGATCAGACTTGAAGTCGTACTCAAGCGGATTCCACGACTCGTTGTCAAATCGGAAAAAGGCCCGTCGCACCCATGAGTTGTCTGTGATGTTGATGCGGAGGTCCATAATCCAGTCAAGTGAGTCGCCATCCTTGGGACTCACAGGATTAATCCTAGGCGGCGTATTCGGCACGAGCCGAATCATCATCGGGCTCGACCAATCCGTATGACGCACGGGAAAGCCGTCGATGTCCTCATCAGCACCAATAAGTAAGACAAAGGGATAGTAGATGTTGTTGGCGCTGACAAGAGGAACGTCGTTGGTGTCCGTACTGTTCATCCGAATGAAGTACTCAATGCTGGTGGTAGCACCGTTGTCGCTAGCGTTTGCTGCCAGTATTCTGGTCGAGTCGTCATCAGGAAGGTGGTTGAACGTGCTGACACCGTGATCGTCACGATAGACAATTCTGCTGTAGTCAGCCGGGTTCTCCTCGCTGGACCCAATCTTGCGAAGTGTCACCACGTACTCAAGGTCCTTTCCGTAAAGCTCGTGGCCAGGGGAGTTGTAGGCCTCCTCCGCGGGGATTATGAAGTGTCTGACCTCGCCCACGCGCATGCCAATTATCGCCTCCTTGTAGGCGGTCAGCAGCTTTTCCTCATTGAGGGGTGTATCCCCGGTTCCGTCCGGGGCCATCCCCTCCTCCAGCAGAGTCCCGTTCCTGTCGTATAGACGATACTCGACCGCCACGACCTCATTTCCGGTGACACGTGGAAATGCCTTATGAGGTGTTCCGGGAGCAAAGCCATAGACTAGGTCCGTGTTGTTCAGGCCATCGGTGGTATAGGTGCCATTGGGAGCCTTCCATCCTATGCCAACCCAACCCGAGGTGGGAGCCTCTAGGCCGACGAATAGAACGGATGAGTTGTGCTCCATATAGACTGTGACTCCCGTCGCAGGGTCTGTGAAGTTGAGGGCATACTCCTGCGGGTCGATTATCCCATCTGCATAGCCATAGTGCTGGTCGACAAATGGAGCCGAGATGTTGGGCAAAGAGGATGCCAGCACAGGCTGAGGGCTGTTTGACGACAGAGAAACCGGATGCGTACCGAGTGTACCGTCAGCTGGGAGAGAGCTCAGTCCAACCAACAGTGTCAACAATGCCACGACAATGATTTGTCTATGCAGATGGTTCAACACAGTATCACCCTGCTGATATGGTCTTGGTATCTCGTGCAGAGCCTTTGCTACACTGCAAACGCGGCGCCCCAGCAGTCGGGACAGTTAAAACAGTTTCGGACGTCAAAGCAGTGTACGAAGAAGAACAGGAGCGCCTCGCAGAGCCCAAAGCATAAAATATCGATGTGACAGCCGACTCATCCGGAGTGACGCCACTTGTATCTGCTGCTACTCTCAGTCCTAATCGCCTTCGTGATAGTCATCGTCGTGATGCCGAGCACTATCCGGCTTCTACAAGAGAGAGGCCAGATGGGCATTGATGTGCACAAGCCGGATCAACCCGAGGTCCCCAAGGGGGGCGGCTTTGTGGTGCTGTTCGCCATTGTGACCTCTCTGCTCCTCATCATAGGCGGCACCACATTCACAGATGGAGTTGCCAATCCAGCACTCCTCGCATCACTCGTTTCAATTCTGATGGCTGGAATGATTGGTCTACTGGACGACAATCTGGACTTCAGGAATCGGACTAAGATTATCCTCCCCCTATTGGCCTCAATACCATTGGCAGCAGTACGCGCAGGCACTACAAAGATGGCCATTCCCCTCATAGGCGAGATCAACCTTGGCCTGATGTATCCACTTGTCATCGTGCCACTGATGATGACATTCATTGTCGACTCCACGAACATGTACGGCGGCATGAATGGCCTTGAGGCGGGGCTCGCAGCCATCAATTCTTCAGCCATTGTCTTGTATGCGTTCCTGTGGCCCCTATTTACCGGCTCGACACAACCGCAGTCGACCATTGAGGCAGGCATCGTCGCAGGAGCGCTTATGGGGGCCTCTGTAGCGTTCTGGCTGTTCAACAGGTACCCGGCCAAGGTTCTGCCCGGCGACGTTGGAAGACTGCCAATGGGTGCGGCGATAGCAGCAGCTCTCATTCTCGGGAATATGGACAGGTTGGCAATACTGCTCTACGTTCCCTTCGGCCTCAACTTTCTGTTGTACATAGTGTACCGACTCCATGTGAGGAGGACTGGCATGGAGTATGCGAAGTTTGCATCTCCAAGGGAGGACGGTACCCTTGAGGTTGTTGGACCATTCACGGTCTACTGGATAGTACCGTATCTGTGGAGAGTCACAGAGAAGAGGAATGTGGAGATTCTTCTGCTTGTCCAAGCAGTAATAGCGTATGGTACGGTGTTGATGTTGCTGCTGGGGTATCCCTTCGGCGTCGGCTGGATCTAGCCCAGCTTGTCAGCCAGATAGTGCTCCACCACAAAGTCCATGCCATACCTGCTGAAGGCCTGCTGCTCGGCCTTCTTGCGCAGGGACTTGAAGCCAGCAATATGATGCTGACATTCTGGAGAGCTGTATCGCACATCGTTAGACAGTTCGTCCAGCCGGCGGAGATCTGCATCATTTAGAGGCTCAGTGGGAAGAGTGTAGTCCCGGATATCGTCGGGAGTAACACCAATCCAAGCGGCATCAGGTACTACGAGACCAGGGACATGTGCGGCGTTCGCACTACCAGAGATTATGACTCGTGCGATGTGCATCCCCCACGGATCACCATCCGTGAAGATGTACACCGGCAGGTCTAGGGCATCATGCAGGAGACGAATCATACGACGGGTTGCACGTGGCGGCTGGCCCCCCAGATGGACGAGAATTGCTCTGAAACGCTTCCACGCCCCTGTCTCGATGAGGCGGGAGAACATGCCACCAGACTCAACTGCAAGAATGAGTTTCGCATCCGCTGAGATCGGCTCTGCGGTGACAAGTGCGGGTCCTATTGGGAAACCGTCCGGGCTGAGGGTAAGGTCGATGACCCTGCCCTCATATCCGGGCACTGTATACCTCATCTTGACCGCCCCATAGATTGAGGACCTCTCTTCAGGAAATATGCCGAAGTCCTCGCGGGAGAAACCCGTGACACACTCAAGGTCGGCCACTGTACGGTCAGACTCGGCCTGATCCTTGAACCTTATTCCAAAGGCCTCGGCGGAGTAGTAGAGGTCCCTTAGCGAGCTTGTCCGCCCAGACACAAGAAGACGCTTCGCATACGATGCCACCCAGACCAGCTGAGCGAAGCTGCGGATGTGCTTCAGGTTGCTCGAGTCCCTGACCACCTTCTTGGGGCCCATCACAAATTGGTGACGCTGCTCATCAAAGACTATGTTTGTAGTTCCCCTGTCGGGAATCTCGAGTACTGGGAACTCGCCAGAGCGAATGCTCTCGACTATGCGATGGCCTATGCCACGAAGCAGATGCAGGGGCTGGGCAGGGTCACTCATCAATATCAACTCCAAACAGTGTCTGGACAAGGTGGCCCGTAGGGGGCACTGGAACATCCGCGAGCTCGGCACCGTATTTCACAACAAGGGAAAAGAAGCGCTTGAACTCCCTCAATCGCCGCGACTCACGAGCCGCACGTGCTCGAGATCCTGATAGTCTACCTAACTTGCGCCCCAGGTCCCTGTAGAGATGCTGAACCTCTGTCTCTATCTCAGGAATGGTGTCTATCGACTGTTTTCCTGCTGCCCGGTAGGGAATTCTCGTTGAACATACGTGGACGAGGATCACAGGAGTGCCGAGATCCATTATGCCGTATCTTGACCAGTTCGTTTCACGGAGGCCCTTGGTGAGTACACAGCCACTGGCATCATAGAGCAAAGGTACTCTGTTGGCAAATCTGTAGAGGATTGGGAAACTGCCAGATGTGTTGCGAAACCCCCTCGCGACACAGAGGACCGCCTCGATCAATAGCGGGTTGCCATTCCACTCTGTGGGGCCCCTCACGGCATATGCGGCAATGTCACACTCAAAGAGAGAACGAACTGCAGTCAGCATCGGTTCCTTTCCTACAGGGCTGAGGCAGTCTGAGGACGGTTTCTGAATGCCCTGAAAGGAACGCAGCGCGGAGCTCAGGGTAAGAATGTCATCACGGTCCAGTTCCGCTGTCTTCCTATTCGGGTCGATGTTTGCAAATCTCAGTAGTCGGCTGGCTGTTCTCGTACCCAGCTGTTGAAACGAACTGACGAGGAACTCCCTGACCCGGATGCCGGGACTCGCGGATATCATACGACGCAATAGTTCCACATCAGCAGCTCGAGGGTGCGGCCGACAGACTCGTGACCGTCTTGGGAGTTCGCGCGTGTGTGGACCGACACGAATGTGACTATCATCAATTGAGAGGGAGAACAGAACGTGCGGAGATACTATGGTACTCAGGCGCACATAGTCCAGTATACGTTCCTGGGAGCGCGCGAGATTGCCTCTCAGACGGATTGTCACTGTCGTCCCGGGACCTTCGCGCTCGCCCTCGCTCTCACTGACCACTACGGGCCTGTTCTTCTGTACGTCAATCAGTATCTCAAATCGCTTGGCCGGCTGTTCGCCACACTTGGTCTCCACCATGACTGGGGAATCTGTCGTAATCTGACCGTACAGAACAGCCATAGTGACACCAAGGCCAAAGGTACCTCGTTGCTGACACATAGCGAACTTGCTGCCAAAGAGAACCCGACCGAATGCCTCGGGAACATGCTCATATGAAACCCCTGATCCATTGTCTGTCACCGAAACTTCGTAGGTCTTAGGGGCCACTGTGCGGACCCTGATGTCGACTACCGGATTGACACCAGCGAGGTCACATGCATCGAGACTGTTCTCGACGAGTTCACGAACTGTTGAGAACAGGGCTTGTGCAGGATTGCCAAAGCCCGCCATCTGTCTGTTTCTGTAGAAGAATTCTGCTGGCGAGATACTCCCGAATGAGTCATCTGGTAACGAGTCCATGACCGCTCCGAATGTTCCTAGTGGCAGTCTATATTAGAGAGGGGGTATTACGTTGGGGATCACAGGTCGGAGTTTCACCTATCTCAGGGTGTTGGTTCCCACAGGTCCGCCTTAAGACGATTAATCTCTCTACGCATTCGTTCCAAGTATCTGTACACTGCACTGTGGGGCGCACCATCAATGAGCATGTTCACCGCACGTGTTGCGTACTCAAGGCCAGGGTCAGCGCCAATCAATGCGACGGTCCGCCCATAGACCGACATCTTGGTCTCTGTGGTCTGTTCAATCACCCTCCGAGTCCGACCGTGCTCTCCTATTATGCGGCCAGCGACCCTACGTATCTGGGAAGGCGAGGTCCCAACAAACTCGCGCAGGGAGATTATCACAAGGCGCATGTCGTCATCGATAAGCGTGAGGGCGTTCTTCGGACTGAAGCCGCGCGCCATCGCTCTGACCATATCTCGTGCCTTCCAAATCAGCACGGGGTCCCTGGGATCAGGCGGGCAGCTGATTGTAACGACTCCATCCCTGCTCACAGTCACGTGCGAGTGCGTCAACTCCTCAATCCGGCGCTTGACACGTCCATTGCGGCCGACAATCACGCCCACTCTCTCGGCGGGCACACGAACAGTTTCTTGTATCAGCATAATCATCCTTCACCTGAGAGAATGTATTCAAGTATTACCTCAGGATCCTCTGTTTCAACACCTAGTCTTCGGAAATATCGTGTAATGTTTTGAATGTCACGATATAGATACTCGCGTGCGTTGCTATGGACCATGAGCACTGACTGGGACACGTCGATGAAGACTGGCTCATCGAACCAGAGGATGTTGTACTCGCTCAGGTCTGCGTGGACGAGCTGGGCTTTTCGCACTCCACGCTCTATCATCTCAATCACTCTGTTGAACACGTCGACAGAGTCTTCGAGATGAACATCCTTCAAGAGCGGCGCGGGAATCCCCTCCTCCGCATCACCAATGAACTCCATGACGACCACATTGCGCTCTATCGCGATGGGCTTGGGAACACGCACACCCGCCTCAGAATATCGAACCAGATTCTTGAACTCCTTCATTGCCCAGACGGGGATCAGAGCGCGTTTCTTGCGTTTCACACGTCGGAACCGTGGATCGCCCTCGATATACTCCATCATGTAGTCAGACTCTGCTGTAGTGACTCGATAGATCTTGACCGCTATGGAGCGTCCATCAGGATTGATGCCCCGATACACATTCGCCTCCTTTCCCGTGCTGATGGCACCGAAGAGCGAACTTATGATTCCGCGATTCAGAAGCCTGTACAGGGCCTTCATTGTGGCAGAGTCGAGCACACCCTCTACTACCTTGAACTCATCAGAGTCGCGACGACGAAACCTGCGCCGTTCCAGCTCGTCCTGTATTCTCTTCCACTTGCTCTGAATACGAGTCAAATAGTGTTCCACCACTGCCCTTGTGAACGTGTTGTAGGCGGATCGAACCATAGATATGAACAAAGAAAAAAGATACGGCAGGTCAGAACATCTTCAGGATTCCACGGCGCTTCAGCCACTCAAGCTCGTTGTTGCGATAACGCCAGACAACATCGCACTTGGCGTCACTCTGAAAGTCCCACGGGACAATCAGAACGGTGTCGCCAATTCGCATCCACACTCTCTTCTTCATTCGACCTGGAATTCGGCCGACACGGATCTCTCCATCCTCACAACGTACCCGCACCCGGTCATGACCGAGCATCTGCACTATGACTCCGAACATCTCCCCCTCGTCGCGATTGGGGACACGCACTCGGACGAGCTCTCCGTCAGTCTGATCCGGCTTGGACTGTTTGCCTTTGGCCAAAATTATCCTCCACTTACATTTTGTTCGAGGTGCACTTGTTGAGAAACTGCTGGTGCTGGGCATTTAAGCGTACCGAAAGAACGGCGCTATTCTGGCTCTGATGGGAGAGAATAGAAGCGATTATCAATCGTCACAGCACGAACAATGTCACCAACACGTATCGAGGGGTCAAGTAGTTCGGGCTCCACCTCTATGATCTCAAACGTCTGCGAGTCCATCAGATGAGTAGGCTGGCCATATCCTTGGGAGATCACACTATACTCTCTGCTCTCTGAGGAGGAGGCGAGATACTCTATTGTACGCCACTTGGAGCTCTTTGGGCTCACGCTGAACCGGGATCTGTCAACGAGGTCGAAGCATCTCAGAACACCATTCCCTATGGACAAGACCTGACAGGGATGGCCAGCAACTGTGATGAAGTCCCCACGGTGATAGCGAGGAAGACGAAGAAGAATTGTCACACGATATTTCCGTCGGCCAGTCCGATCCTGTGTGATGAGCTTGTAGTTCTCCTTCCTCTCCGCGAGAAATGTCGACTGTATCTCATCAGCTATCAGGCGCGAGAGATGCTGAGAACCCACGTGAAAGTCAATGCCATGTTTCGTTTCCGCCACCTGTTGTACGAACGCCTTTGCATCGTGTCCGTGCTCGGAATATGTACGATTCAGCACAATCCCTCGAATCTCATCGATCTCGTCTTGTGTCACTGAGCGGCCGTCCGCACGAATCTGCAGTATCGCCTCATGATAGCCGCCACGAGCCAGTGAGCATGTCTGACATGTGCCATACATGACCCGAATCTCAACTGGTACTCGTTCCTCATGTTCCGGAAGAGCCTCGTGCGACCTTCCGCGTGCTATCACACTCGTCCTCAGTGTGCTATCGAGATGCGAGTCTATCTCCAGTCCGAGCGTGACGCTCGAATTGAGAACAGAGACGCTGCGGGCCAGCAGTATCTGGAGCTGGCGGTCAAGACGTTCGGAGTCGGTCTTTGGAGGAGGAACGAGTTGTTGCCAGCCACCCGGTATCTTGACGGCACCACAATGCCGACAGACCGTGATGACGAGCCGAGGGTCGACTGCCAAGAGAGGGTGCGCATCATTGTAGCAACTGGCGCACAGGCCACCAACAACTGCTTCGGCTCCACACACATAGCAAGGGACTGGCATCATCCGTTCAGGATTGATTCGTGCCGCAGGGGCTTAAAATGTCTATGAAGTGGGCGAACATAGTCTGATACAGCAGCCCGATGGGAGGGAACCTAATCGTAGAACCTATTTGTGAGGATGAGCAAGCCGAAGTCATGCCACGCAAGAAGCGCTGGAGAAGAGTTTTTCGTGAGCCGACCGTGTCAGTGTTCAAACCTGCGGGAGTTCCCGCCAAGGAACTAGAGGAGATACTCCTAGCGGTCGACGAATTTGAGGCACTGCGGCTTGCGGACTATGAGGGCATGAATCAGAGAGATGCGAGCGAGATCATGGGAGTGAGCCAGCCTACGTTCCACAGGATTCTCTCCTCAGCCAGGCACAAGGTGGCCAAGGGACTGGTCGAGGGCCAGGTGATACGGATAGAGGGGGGCAGGTATATTCTGGCAGATGGCAGCGGAGTATTGGTCTGTCAGGACTGTGGCCAGGAGATAGATCCCAAAGAGCTGGAGAAGACCGAGACCTGCCCACGTTGTGGTTCAAGGCATATCAGATGGCTTCGCTGGGGGGAGCATCGTGATCGGCACGGGGCGACGGGTCATCACGGTGGGTGAGCGAGCTACCGAGACTGTCAGAATGAAGCGGGCAGGCTAGAACTCTCGAGGCGCAATCCACTGAGGCGAAGCACCTTGACGGAGGGCTGGTATATGTTGCTGGCGACAGGGCGTACGCCAAGTGTGTGGCCGTGACATGGAGTAGTCACTACTGGGACTAGAGACGTACCCATTGAGCATGAGGATGCCCATCGATGTAGAGCACTGCAGACTCGTGGACGATTCCTGCCTCAATCGCAGCTCTGACAGTGACCTCGCCTATCATGTTGACAATGGTGGCCTGTTTGATATGCTCCAGGCAGGTGGAGAGATCCACGAGGTCACCACCGTAGAACTCTTCGCTCACTGTAAAAGTGATGTCACCATGCTCAAGCGTCTTTCCCAAGAGCTCCTTGTCGCATACTGCGACAACATAGTGCTCGATTGTCTTTCGCACACGCATGTATACCGAGTTCATACAACACCCTCTTCTACTCGGGACTCACACAGGGCGAATGGCGGTCCTTGCACCACAGGCTGAACAGTGGAGGTAGTAGGCGTTCCCCTCCTTGACTATTGTGGTGTCAGGTCGCGTACAGACAGGGCAGATGACATACGAGTCGATGTATCGATTGAGCGCCTCCTCAACCGTTTCGGCCGTGAACTTACCATTGAACACTGCAGTACTACCCTCAAAGTTTCCAGCAGTGGCAAGTTGTCCAGCGATAAACTTGAGAACCTCCTTGCCCGGGCGGTTTAGAACATTTAGTATCTCCTGAAAGTTCTGCCAAATGGTGCGATTGCCCTGGATCATTAGCTGCACTCGTGGGACCTTGAATCGCTCACCCGACCTCTTGAAGGCATCCTCCGGAATCTGTGATCGCGCCCGTTCCAAGAGCTTCTCGTATTCGTCCATACCGACTGACGGACCATGACCTCTATTGAACCTTGCGACACAGCCATTCAGCAACTGAACGTCGCTGGGTCAACTACTCGCACCTGTAGACGCCGATGGGGTCCTCAATTATCGCACCATCATCAAGCAGATCCAGTATCTTCAGAGTGATGTCATTCTTGTCGAAGCCCTTCTCGACAAAGTAGGCGATGATCTCATCGTTGGGTACTGGCCCGCCACTCGAACGGATGAATTCCAGTATCTGCTTGACAAGAGGGCCAGTCATGCCCGAGGAGCCCTTGGGCGAAGGGGCAGAAGACACCGACTCTTCAGCCGAGGGTGGAGATGCAACAACGAGAGGTGGGCCCTCAACACCTCCCTCGGGCTCCGCGGGCTCGATACCAGTGAGACCGCTGCGCTCCAAGATTGTCCGCAGCCTCTCTAGCTTGTGTAGAGTAAGATAGTTGGAGTTGGGAATGTCTCGGATAATCTCCGGCACGATATAGCGCTCCCCCTCGTACTCACGGACACGCCCCACTACAAGAGCAAGACTGTATAGGTTCACTTGGGACAGCATCTCGGCCTCTGCTCCCCAGCCCTTGACTCGAATCGTTCCTGTGCCATCATCAAGCGTGAGGGTTGCATATTCACTGGAAGAGTAGTTGCCCACTACGAACCCGATCAATACGGCTCTCCGAATCTCTACACCATAGGGCGACACCACGCGAGGGCTGTCCTCCTCAGAGTATTTCCCGTGGATTATATCTGATATGTCGCAGCGGATGGCGGTCATTCGTCTTCTCATAGATCAGCACACCACATCGGATCGGAGCTCGTAGACCGAGTCACGTCCACACTCTCGTAGTTCGGCCCAGTTAAAAAACTTCGACATGGTGGCGCCCCTAGAAGAAGTCGGTCAGCGAGCTCTGTGCGCCGGACTCTGCCAGTTCCTGTAGTTTCTTCTCAAGGCGTTCAAGAGCAGACTGTACACGATTCTCACTAAAGTCGTGCTCCTGGCACAGAATCTTGAATATCTCAGTATCGTTAGGCGGATGCCAGTCCAGCTTTGGGACATCGGCCTCTGGAGGATCCAAGAATATCCTACGGATCTCCTGATACGGAAACTCCAACTTGATGCCCTTCTCCCGTTCAATCGTTTCAAGATTGCCGTACTGCTTTATGAGCTTCAATGCCGTCTTGGGACCAATTCCAGGCACTCGGTCGTTGTAGTCAGTCCCCACCAAGATGGCAATATCGACCAACTGCTCGCGTGTGATCCCCAGCGCACGAAGGTTAGACTCGAGCTCGATGAGTTCTGGGTATATCACCTTGTAGCTCTTCGAACGTCCAGACCGTCTTCGTCCTGTGATTGACAGGTTGCGGACCATTCGGGGACAGTTGTAGAGTAGAGAGTCATTGTCTTGGCTCGCGCTCGCCCACGCTACACCCGCACGTGTCATCTGAGCAGCCAGTGCCTCGCCCTCCGAGGGGGCCTGGACAACGGGTATGCCCATTGCCGTGAGAAGACTCTTGCTCTCTTCGATCATCTCAGCCGACAGGCGCGAACTGGCCCGGGCCGCCTTTCTTGCGTCCTCCATACGCCCCTCCTCAAGAGCACGTCTCCACTCCTGTCGAGCCTCCTCTCTGATCTTGCGACGACGTTCCTTCTCAGGTTCCTTCAGCACTGGGGACTCTCCATCAAATACGTACACAGGTCGAATACCGTGTTCGAGAAAGTTGAGATTGCGATAGAACAGGCCCGACAGATGACTAGTGACGCGACCCTGCCGGTCCATCAACGGGGTCCCATCGGGTTGGCGGATTGTTGACAGGAACTGGTACAACGTGTTGAATGCGTCCACTGCAATTACCCGGTCCCGCAGGTCCTCGAGAGAGATTGTCTGAGCCGTGATTATGTCGCCCAGCTTTGTTCCCAAAGTATCAGCCCCTTGGCCTGATGATGCACGACCGTGTCTACGGCGGTGTTCCCAGCAGTAGACAGTCGGTCAGATTCCGCATCCTTCGGTATGCTTATAAGATTCACACTTAGTGGGGGCCAAGACTCTCAGAAAAAGACACCCCTGGTGAGTATTTGTTGTCGATGCGCGCAATCCGATGTACGTCCTGTCACAGGTCGATATCGCCTCAGGAGGACAGTGTCAAGTTCGAGTGCCCCAACTGCGGAGCCTTCACAATAAGAAGATGTGAAACATGCCGCAAGTTCTCTGTCAAGTACAAGTGTCCAAACTGCGGATTTGAGGGGCCATAGTGAGAATGAGATAGTCAGAGTCGATTCAAGATTGGAGTGAGGATAGATGGCCAGAGTTGTAATGACGCTCAGGATAATGCCCGAGGATGTCGATGTGGACTTGGAGGCGCTACTGGAGGAGATTAGGAGGAGGATGCCGGAAGGAACCGATGTCCGTGCGACAGAGATAGTGCCAGTCGCCTTTGGTCTCAAGGCTCTACGGATGAATGTTGCAAGGGAAGAGTCTATGGGAGGTCCAGATGACATAGAAGCCGCAATCTCGGTCATCAAGGGCGTGGGGCAGATAGAAGTCGAGAGAGTCTCTCGAATGTAGGCTGTAGTCTGGGCAGACCAAATCATATCTCAGTGCTTATATTCGAAGACAGCGTAGGAGAGAACAGGGTCGGGCCGCAGTGTGGGCTTGACTGTCAACAGAGGTAGACTAATTAGATAACGTTGTGGCGACAGTGATGGTCAATGATAGCAATTGGGACGGTCAATCCTGCTTCTCAAGAAACATCAACATGCCGGAGGATGCGTATAGGCCGTGGTTGAGATTGTACTGAAGGTCGCAGAGGCCGAACACAGAGACATTGGACGCTTCATAGTAAGGATAGATGCCATCTCCATGGAGAAGCTCGGGATCAGGACAGGAGACATCATTCAGATCAAGGGAAAGAAGACGACCGCGGCCATTGCATGGCCAGCCTACCAAGGTGACAAGGGTCGTGAGATAATAAGGATGGATGGCAGAATCCGGCGGAATGCTGGTGTCAGCCTTGGTGACAAGGTCGTTGTTTCCAGAGCCAATGAGGAGCCTGCACGCAGTGTGACACTGGCGCCAACATCTGTTCCGATACGACCGGAGCC
Source organism: Candidatus Thorarchaeota archaeon (assembly GCA_029855935.1). Classification (GTDB taxonomy): domain Archaea; phylum Asgardarchaeota; class Thorarchaeia; order Thorarchaeales; family Thorarchaeaceae; genus B65-G9. The sequence continues at coordinate 47,224 of JAGSHN010000005.1, forward strand.
ACGTTTCGAGGAATTCGTGAAGAGGAAGCTGCTGAACTGTCCCGTCACCGTCGGAGATACTGTATATATTCCAATCTTGGGTAGGGCCATTCCATTCAAAGTGACAGAGGTAAAACCCAGTGGCACGGTCCTCGTTCAGCACTCGACAATGTTGACGATTGCAGAGAAGCCCACAGGGGAAACGACAACAGCTGCGCAGGTGACATACGAGGAGATTGGTGGACTCGATGAGGCCATCCAGCGAATCAGGGAGATGGTCGAACTCCCGATGAGGCATCCGGAGATCTTCAAGAGGCTAGGAATAGACCCGCCACGAGGCCTCATTCTGCACGGTCCCCCGGGCACTGGCAAGACACTACTTGCCAAGGCGGTTGCAAGCGAGTCCGAGGCCAACTTCATCCACATCAACGGGCCCGAGATAATGTCCAAGTTCTATGGTGAGTCGGAGCAGAAGTTGAGGAAGATCTTCGAGGAGGCAGAGGAGAACGCACCGAGCATCATATTCATCGATGAACTCGATGCCATCGCCCCGAAGCGCGAAGATGTGCAGGGAGAGGTGGAGCGACGCGTAGTTGCTCAGCTGCTCGCCACAATGGACGGTCTCAAGTCACGAGGACAGGTCGTGGTGATAGGCGCTACCAACAGAATCAATGCTCTCGATCCTGCGCTCAGACGACCAGGACGCTTCGACCGCGAGATTGAGATAGGAGTACCCGACGAAACCGGTCGACTGGAGATTCTGCAGATCCACTCGAGGGGGATGCCACTGACCAAGGAGGGCCCCAAGAAGGTCGATCTCAATCACCTTGCGAAGATCACTCACGGATTTGTGGGAGCTGACCTGCAGGCGCTGTGCCGTGAGGCAGCTATGAAGGCTCTGCGAAGATACCTTCCCGAGATGGACCTCGACCAAGAGGAGATACCCCAGGAAGTACTGGACAAGATGGAGGTGAATGCAGAAGACTTTCAGAATGCCCTCCGCGAGATACAACCATCTGCAGTACGAGAGGTGTTCATAGAGGTCCCGAATGTCCACTGGGATGACATCGGGGGACTTGAGGATGTCAAACAGCAACTGATAGAGGTCGTCGAATGGCCTCTAAAGAAGCCCGAGGCGTTCAAACGCATTGGGATAACCCCGCCAAAGGGAGTTCTCATCTTTGGTCCGCCGGGTTGCGGTAAGACCCTACTGGCCAAGGCGGTGGCCACAGAGAGCGAGGCCAACTTCATCAGTGTCAAGGGTCCAGAACTGCTGTCCAAGTGGGTTGGAGAGAGCGAGAAGGCAGTCCGAGAGATCTTCCGGAAAGCGAGAACCGCAGCACCCGCAGTGATATTCTTTGATGAGATTGATGCGATTGCACCGACCAGAGGCGGACGCGCTGGCGACAGTCATGTCACTGAACGGGTCATAAGTCAGATTCTCACCGAGATGGATGGCCTTGAGGCGATGAAGGACGTTCTTGTTCTCGCCGCCACCAACAGGCCTGACCTTGTCGACCCCGCACTACTGCGGACGGGACGCTTTGACAGGCTCGTATATGTTGGAGTCCCAGACGCACAGGGGCGCAGGGAGATTTTCAAGATATATACCGCCAACATGCCTCTGGATGACGACGTCGATATGGATAGGCTTGTTGCGGAAACAGAGCTCTTTGTCGGCGGAGACATAGAGGCGCTCTGCCGAGAGGCGGGAATGCGTGCACTGCGGGAGGACATGAATATCGAGAAGGTCTCGTGGCGGCACTTCGAGGCGGCGCTGAAGGTAATCCACTCGTCCGTCAGACCACAGGACCTAGAGCGCTATGAGCGGATGAACGAAGAGCTCAGGAAATCCGCCGTCGCTAGTACGACGGCTGAGCCCCCAGCCTACATCTAGTAAAGTACAGGAGGACGAGAACAGTGATAGCGTGGAATGTACTCCCTCTTAGAACCGTCATAATGAATATTCTGAGAAAGCGACGCGGCGTCATGCTTGATGACGAGCTGGAGAGGGCCATCAAGAAGGAGATTGGGCGTCATCCAACAGATGCGGAACTGAACGATGCGCTGATGCAGTTGGAGATCAACGGCCTGATCCACGTCAGCCAGATCACCAAGACCAAACGGAGAATCGAGATGATAGAAGAGGGAACTGAATTTCTCGCCGTCGATGAGGACTGAGCTAGCTGGCTATTAGCAGATGAAGGTCGCATCCAATGGCAGGGAAGAGAGTACTGGCAGCAGGCAAGTTTGACATCCTTCACCTTGGACATATCGCATATCTTGAGCAGGCAAGAGAGCTTGCAGGGGAGGATGGCGAACTAATAGTGGTGGTGGCCCGTGACACGACAATCCTCCGAGAGAGAGGCGCCCCGCCAGTCTTCCCACAGGAGCAGCGAAGACGCATAATAGCGTCGCTCAAGATGGTCGACGAGGCCGTGATAGGCTATGATACGACAGACCGCACAAAGATAGTGGCCGACTACCAACCCGACATAATTGCGCTGGGCTATGATCAGGAGATAGATATAGAACAACTCTCCCTCGAGCTCGAACGACGGGGCCTGAGGACCAAGATTGTAAGACTTGAGCGCAAGGATGCAGACGGCCTCTCTTCATCGACCACTATTAGAAGACGCATCATAGAGTACTACAAGAATAACGGCACCGTCAGATAGTTCATATGACCAGCTCGCCGCGTTCCTCCGCCTCTCTAATCAGACGAAGTCTCTTCTCTCTTCTCTCAATGGCCTTTTTCCAGAGAACATAAGCGAGCCCGGTGAACCCAATTATGGCGGTCAGTCCAAAGAGAGAATACCATCCTGGGACAAAGTGGCTGGTAAAGTCAGGTAGCGGGCCCGTGATGAAGTAGGGCCAATTGCAGGCCACCCCTAGCGTGTACAGCAGTCCGACCACCGTCATCTCTCTCAAATAGCCGGATGCCTGTTCGTCCTTTTTGAACAACAACACTGCAGGACCTAGCCAGAATAGGTACCATGGCATCACCCAACGAAATGCAAATAGTGCCCCAGGGAGAAGATATAGATAGAGAGGGACCATCAGCCCGAGCTTCTCTCTGATAGTGGCCTTCGTGAATTCCTCGCGCTTTGGAAGGTACCGATGAATAGTGAGTAGCATAAAGGCGACATAGATCGTCAGCGGAATGAACCCGGGGGGCCAGAAGTAGTACTGGACGGGATCGGTGGTGAAGTCAGGCGTCGCCAGACCAAGTCCCGGGAACAGGGGGTTGACAATGTATGAACTGTACTCGGAGGTGTTGAGAAAGTGATTGACAAGTGAGCTGAAGTTTACCCCAAGCAACGTCAGTGGGATGACCGTGAGTAACATGGATATGAAGAACCATATGGCTGCAGTTGGAGCCTCGAGGAATAGAATTGGAAAGAAGACGGCGGGGTAGATCTTCGTCTGAACCGACAGACCCAATGTGAACATCGACTTTCCATACTGTTTCTCCTGACGCAGTACTAGCGACATCAGAAGTAGACAGTCCACTATCGGTTCCAGCTTTCCGCCCCCGGCAGACATTATGAGCCCATAGATGAAGTAGCCCCCAAAGAATAGTCGAGCCCATCTTGAGTAGTAGATCTTGTCCCCAAGCAGTATCGCCACTAGAACAAGGTTGAGATTGAAGGTCAATACCAACAGGAAGTTCAGCCATAGTGGTTGAAGGTCGTTCACACCCGGGAACAACCACGTGGCGATTGCAAAGAATATGAGACCAAAGACAGGATATTCGTACTTGACATTGCCTAGGTAGCTGGGAAGCACATGCAGGCCATCGTTAAACCCCCACTCTGGTGGTAGCGACTCGGCCAGCTCTTGGTCGGTCATATTGTACACGCCAAAGCCGTAGATCCAGAATGCCTCACCGTACATCTCGTTCCTGTTCCGGTCACGCTGAATCACAATCATGTTGGCAAAGGGAATCGCTACGATAGATATGACAAGACTGAGAACGAGATAACGCCGCATCTCATAAATCTTGAAGGAGATAGCACGAAGCATTCGGTGGACCACCTAGTAGCGTAGCGCCTAGCGCTGTCACAAGGGCCGTGATAATTAAGGTTTCGTAACATATGGGCCACAGACATCAGGACCTGACAGCCATTCTCACTGCAGATAGGTCGGGCAGGGGAAGGTATCGCACTGCAGACAATGCGTGCACCGTTTGGAGTCTACTGCAATCTTACCATCTGGGCCCAGATAGAGAGCATTATGAGGGCACTGCGGAACACAAGACCCACAGCCCTGACAGAAGAGGGCCCGCCGAACCGCACGCTCGACCGGAGTGACAAGTTTCCGAACGGTCTGCTCATCAGGGCCACGTATTGTGAGAGAACCAGAGCTGAACAGAACAATGCTCGTCTTGTCAGTTGCAATACGGACACCGCCAAGCGACTCTGATACGCTGAGTCGTCCGAATATCGGGAGGAGTCTACGAACTCGCTCGATGTCAACACTGGAGGAGAACTGTCCCTCCACACTGAATCCCGCGGAAACGCATGGCGAGACCCCCTTCACAATCCTAAGGCTCAGCATTTCCGTGGGGGCATCTCTCACGGGTCTGAGAGAGAGCCCCAGTCGCTCGGCAAGTTCGCGTTGGGCTGGAGGCAGATGCTTCCATCGCCAGAACCCGAGCGTTGCCCACTCTCGGGGAAGACCCTGCTTCTCGGCCCAGTCCAACAGAAAGTTATGCCAGCGGGCATAGAGGCCCGGATGAGTGACCTTGAGCGACTCCAGCTCTGCCATCGACGAGGCTGGACATAGGTAACATCCCATTCGATGATATCCGCGCTCGTAGAGCGGGTTGAACGACACGCCCTCCCGAAATATGTACAACCACACCTCAAGGGCATTCCAGTTCTGAATCGGGTTGGCAGAAGTCTGTCCCGGCACCCACGGATTGGATGTGACACGAGGCTCCATAGAACGCTGAAACGACTCCAGACGCCGTTGCCCCAGAAATGCCAGTGTGCGTCCCCCCATCTTCTCGGCAATTGCGGTGGCGGCCGGGCCAAGCTTTAGGACCTTACAGCACCACCGGAAGTCGCGTGCAGGGGGACCAAATGAATCAAGAGATCTCCAGAAACGACCACCAGCCTTCTCGCCGATTATCTCGACACCGTGCTCCCGTGCTATGCTCCTCACATACTCCACAGTCTCTGGAAGCTCTAGTCCTGTGTCCATGAAGAACATTGGCGGACTGCGGCCCAGTGCCTTCTCCACAAGCAGATATGTTACAAGAGAGTCCTTCCCCCCACTGAAACCTACGACCACAGGAAGGGAGTGACGCTCCACCGTGGAGCGAATGAATTGTATTGCCTCGGCCTCAATCATCTCAAGGTCGGCCCGGTTCGCCTCCACAGCATCAGCCCAGCTACTGGAGCGGTCGTTGATTGAGGGAGGCTGGGACTCTGCCGACAACCGCACCTTCACGGCCACACCTCTTCGCTCATTCTGCATAGACCGACCGCTCATCCGTGCGATGCCGGTTCCGAGGACTTCGTCTTGGGGGCCGAGTATGTATACCTCATCGCCCGGCTCTATGGCGGGGTCACAGTCAGACACACCCGGTACGAGCAGACTGCCACCATTCTTGAGATATGGAATCACATCCTCGTGGCACCTCACCCAACTCTTTCTGCTGAAACGAGCAACACGCCTCGCGCCCTCTAGGGACAGCAGGAAGTTGTAACAAAGACGAGGGATGTCAAAGCGTAGCCTGCCGACGATATGACCATCGACAACTACCTCGAACATTGCATCGATAGCCGATACTTTGTTCAACACAATCGTCTTGTTCCGCGGAAAGAGCTTCTCGCCTACGCCAGGCCCGAACTGCCTGTCGACAGCACCAACCATCTGGACGCGATGACCATCCATTGCTGGAAAGCTGTCGCCAGGTGGCGAGATTGGTACACGGCGAGGAGGCTGTCCGCACACGCTGCAGAGGGTTTCACGGACTCGCGGTACGTTACATGTGTCACACCAGAAGAGGCGAATCTTGCCTAGGTAGGGGGCGTGGCCCCGCCTGAACTTCTTGCGCCTCCTGCGTACATGGCCAGTCCCCAGGGCTTATCCACTCCATGCCTGCTCAGGTTTTGAATCCCGATATGATCTGGACGCCTCTGCTGGCACCAATACGAGTGGCGCCCGCCTCGATCATAGAGATGGCGTCCTCCAGAGTGCGAATCCCACCTGCAGCCTTGACACCCAGATGATTGCCTACAACACTTCGCATCAGTCGCACGTCCTCCACCGTTGCACCACGAGGACCAAATCCAGTAGATGTCTTGACAAAGTGCGCACCAGCCTCCTCAGCAAGGCTGCAGCCCAGCCTGACCTCCTCTGTTGTCAGATAGCCGGTTTCGAGAATCACCTTCACCGTGTTTCCCTCTGCAGCATCGACAACGGAAACGATGTCATTCCTCACGTCGTCTGTCTGGCCCGCCTTGAGGAAACCAATGTTGATCACCATGTCAATCTCAGTGGCACCATCACTGACCGCGGTCTGTGTCTCCAAGGCCTTTGCTCTGCTGCTCATAGCGCCCAGCGGGAAACCCACAACACTACAGACCGCTACGTTCTCCCCCTCAAGGAGTGTGCTTGCCAACCTCACGTAGCAGCTGTTCACGCACACAGCGCCGAATGAGAACTCGACTGCCTCGGAGCAGAGCTCCCGAATCCTGTCCGGGGTCGCAGTGGGTTTCAGCTCAGTGTGATCAATCATCCTTGCAAGTTCGTTTCGCGTTATCTTCACAGCGAGAGCACCGGGTGCTGTGCCTCGCCACCACTATTAACCGCTTCGAAACGTACCAGCGGTATGACTCACTCATCGTCCGCCGAGATAACTCCGGATGTCGTCCATCACCTCTTTCTGTAGTCGAATGACATCGTGAACCTCGATCTCTTCTGCATCCTTGACCACGGAGTTGAGCTGGACGACTGTGCCGACAGTTTCAACCTTCGAGAAGTCAACGGGAAACTCCACCTCGGCCCCTTTCACAATGAGCTCGGACCTTGTGGGATGAAGACCTATCCGAACACTGCGGACAATTCCTATGCGGCGGGCCCTACTGTCCAGTACCTCCTTGCCAATCAGTCTTCCTGGCATGGTGAGTTCATAGAGTTCGGCTTCAATGCTCGGTATGGTGTCCTCTTTGGCCGTCATCGTAATGATGCTCCTAAGATCTCAACTCTAAATGGCATAACACACGTTTTTTACGGTAAGTATTACACAGGAGGATGAACAATGCGCACGACAGACGCACCTGACAACGGAATGAGGCGTCTTGGAACTGCAAGACTCTGTCCCTGCTGTCGTTGATATAGATTAGGCGCAGAATCGTGACCGAGAGTGCCTGTGCGTGAACATCATCAGAGAACATGTGGCAATGTCCGTCGGCCGGGATGATTCTGCACCTATCAAGGAGAGGTAGAGCCCCGTGGAGCGCAGACCTGATACAATAGAAATGCCGCTGATTCGACCGAATACAATCGAGTACAGGGAATATCAGGTCAACTTGGCCAGGATTGCAGCCGAAGAGGACACACTGATAGTGCTCAGCACAGGACTTGGAAAGACCGTCATAGCAGCCCTTGTGGCCGCAATCCGGCTTGACAGGTTCCATGACTCACAGGTCCTCTTTCTCGCACCCTCAAGACCTCTGGTGGACCAGCAGGCGAGATTCCTGAGAGCCGCACTCACGCTCCCTGAGAACAGCGTCATTTGCCTCACAGGACAGGATGGTCCTGCCGCGCGGCGAGATAAGTGGGACACAGCGAGAGTCATCGTGATGACGCCACAGGCGCTACAGAACGATCTCGTCCAAGGGAGCTACGACCTTGCAGATGTATGTCTGATAGTGTACGATGAGGCCCACCGCGGCGTTGGGAACTACGCGTATACGTTCATCGCGGGGATGTATGAGAAGCAGGGGATCCACCGACGGTCTCTCGGCCTCACAGCATCCCCGGGGAGCGATAGCGAACACATCCGTACCGTGTGTAGCAATCTCCGACTCAAGAGGGTGGAGGTCAGGGACCATAGCAGCCCGGATGTCCGGCCATACGTGGTAGGGGTGAATACGGACATCAAGTATGTACATCTCCCATCGGAGATTGAGGTGCTTCGGGACATGTTGTACGATCTGCTAAAGGTCTATCTCGCTCCGTTGAAGAACTACGGCTACACCATCTCCGACCCAAAGAGACTCGGCAAACGGGAGATACTGGACCTTCAGATGCAGATTCGAAGGGAGATAGGAACGTACACGAAACCGCCGCGCCATCTCTTCACTTTGGTCAGAAACCTTACGGCGGCTCTTCGCGTGAACAGTCTTCTTGAGTTCGTCGGAACTCAGGGCCTACTACCAACATTCCGATACATCCAGGGAATATACGAAGAGGTGAGGAATAGGAGAGGGTCCAAGGGGGTAAAGGATTTGATATCAAGGTCAGAGTTCCGGGAGTTCGAGAAACTCCTGCAGGCCCTGATAGCTAACGGGATGCGACACCCCAAGGCGGACCTCCTGCTGGAGATTGTAGAGGAGCAGCTCTCTATCAATCCTGACTCTAGAATACTTGTCTTCACACGATACCGCGACACAGCATCAGAAGTAGCAGAGATAATTGACAGTCTCGATGCAGCACGCGTGAGCAGGTTTGTCGGCCAAGGTTCTCGGTCGCTCGACAAGGGCTTTACTCAGAAGAAACAAGTGGAGGTGCTGGACGCATTCAGGCTGAACGAGTTCAATGTTCTCGTGGCCACGCAGGTGGGTGAGGAGGGGCTCGATATCCCAGAGTGTAATCTAGTGGTGTTCTACGATTGCGTACCGTCAGTCGTCCCGTTCATTCAGAGAAAGGGACGCACTGGCAGACGTACTCCTGGCCGAGTCGTGATCTTCGTTGCGAAAGGCACCCATGATGAGTACTACTACTGGAGCGTCAAGAACAAGCTCAGGCGTATGAGTTCCACTCTCAGAGAGGTGGGAGAGATTGTGGAGGAAGAGAAACAGACAAGAATTGACGAGTTCGAGGAAGAGGCCGCGCCAGCCATTGAGAGGGAACCAACTGAGAGAGCCAGCCAGACGTTTCGGGCCAAGTTGATAGTAGACACGAGGGAGATGCCCACAGCAGTGGCCAGAGAACTGGCTAGGCTGGACGTCCAGATTGTCGGAGAGCAACTCCAGATAGGAGACTATGTGGCCTCAGAGGAGGTGGCCATCGAACGCAAGGATGTGGGCGACTTTGTGCAGTCCCTGATTGATGGCAGACTCTTCTCGCAACTGACATCACTGAGAGCAGCGTATCGGAGGCCAGTCCTAATAATCGAAGGGGAACAACTTCTGGGACAGAGAGCCGTGAACCCGGCGGCAATCTTCGGTGCCTTGGCCTCCATTGCCATCCGCCTCCAAGTCCCAATACTGTGGACTAGGTCTCCAGAGGAAACCGCCCTTCTACTCTACCGAATAGCAGTCATTGAGCAGAGAGAGGAACGGAGGACCCTGAGGACACGCGCTGCCGATTCTAAGGCGACAGATGCAGAGGTCCTTGAGTATATATTGTCAGGCTTTCCAGGCGTTGACACTGTGATATCTCGTGCCCTCCTAGAGCATTTTGGAACTCTGGAGAACGTGTTCAATGCCGAAGAGAGAGAGTTGCGCAAGGTCAAGGGGGTCGGCCCCAAGACTGCCAGCTCAATCAAGAGGCTATTGAGAACGAAGTATCCTTTGTACGGAGAGAGTCGGTCGGCCGATCAGTAGACCTCGGGGTTTTTCCCTGCACCTCTACGATAGGCATCTCGCAGAGCGTCCGTCACTTCTCGACTGATCTGCCAGTAGTGCTCATAGTCGGTGTCGTGGAGACTTATGATACTCAGGAGGCGCCGAAGAGCGACATAGACCTCAGGGTCGATGACGGGGACCATCCGGAGCATCTGTTCTGCATGTCCGCGACCCTTTCGCCAGAGCTCGTCCCACTCCACGTACTTCTTGGCCAGTTCTCTGATCTCCGGCTCACTAGGAATCGCAAATCCCATCTGTTTCATGACTGAAACAATGTTGTAGGCGGTGGCAATGTCTGCAGCGCGCCTGGATGGAAGATTATCGAGGTTCTCAGTCGCGATAAAGATATTCTCTGCTGTGGCACGCCAGACCTTTTTCATGATGTGGGTATCGCCATTCCCCGCTGGCTCGTAGCCGTCCTGCCGAATCAGGCCGCTCCGGGCCAGTTCCTTGAGGTGATACCTCACGGTCTGAGGCTTGATTTCCTTGTTGGGATCCTGCTGTGATAGGAATTCCACTATCTCGCTCGTTGACATCCTGCGTGCCTTGAGGGCATGAAAAATCCTGCGTCGGGTTTCGTCGGATAGGGCCTTGAATGCCTGAATTGCCTCATCGCCTGTCAGTATCTTTAGAGAATCCATCCCACAATCACCCGTCATACAAGAAGAGTTGCCACTCGATATTCCGCCAATGATCTCCCGTATCATGCGTCCCGAAGTAATCGTGACTAGGTCGGCGTCCGAGCGAGAGGAGGAGTCATCAGCAGAAGCCATTCGTCTGCCTCACGCCGGTATGTAGATGTACTGGCGCATGTCCTGTAGACAGGGTACTCTCTTGATCAGCTTCTTCTTGAGTAGCTTTCTCAGTGCATACCTGACAGTCCTAGGCGCGAAAGACACCTTGTCCAGTAGCTGCTTTGGTGTCACCCCGTCCTTTCCACTGCTGCGCAGGATATCAAGGACTATCATCTGGCTCTTCGTGAGCTTCATGTCCTTGAGCTCTTCCCGAAGTTCTGCATCGGTCATCATTTCCAATCGGTATCTCCTTCAAATTGTGTTATCGTGTTCCCGGGTGGCAGTCTCTTCACTGCCCCACGATACACTAGATTGTACACACAGTGACCCTTATTAATTTATCGCCGTCTGGCTATGCGTACCGCGGTCTATCACCGCGCCATAAACGTGCAAATGATTTATCCGAGAGCAGGGTGATGGACGGGCCGAGTGAAGATGAAGGCAGCAATCCTTGCAGCAGGCGAGTCCACTAGAATGCGACCGTTGTCAGCATATGTGCCTAAGCACCTCCTCCCAGTAGCGGGGGAGCCGATGATATTTCACACCCTCAGAGGCCTGAGGGCCGCAGGGATAAGGGATGTACTGATAGTCACCGGATATATGGAGGAAGAGCTCAGAAGGACCATTGATGATCGTGACTGGGGACCAATGAGTATCGCCTATGTGACTCAGACCGAGCGGCGGGGGACGGCTGATGCCGCATCATTTGCAAGAGAGTTCGCTGGCGATGAGAATCTTCTGCTCATGTATGGAGATGTCATGGTGGGACCCGGGACCTTTGAGGGGCTTGTGAGGGCCCACAGAGAGAGCGGACTGGCACTTACGCTATCAGTCATCGAGATGGAGGACCCGACCGCGTACGGGGTCGTTGTTGTTGGTGATGACGGATGTGTGAAACGACTTGTCGAGAAGCCGAGTAGAGATAATCTGCCGAGTAACCTCGTGAATGCTGGTGTATACGTGGTAGGCCCAGAACTGTGGGAGGCTATTGAAAAGACGGAGGAGTCGGAGCGAGGAGAACGAGAGATCACGGACTCCATTAGCCTGCTCATTGAGAGAGGGGTCGTGGGAGCCTATTGGTTGCCCTCGTGGTGGATAGATGTCGGTCGACCGTGGGACCTTCTTGAGGCCAACGAATTGATTCTCAGAGATGCTATGAGAAGGGTCGATGGTGACATCGAGGAGGGCGTAGTTCTCAAGGGACCTGTGATTGTGGAGAGGGGTGCAACCGTCAGGTCGGGCGCCTACATAATCGGTCCCGCGTATATTGGGCCAGAGTGTGTTGTTGGGCCCAACTGTTTCATCAGACCGTACACCTGTTTGGTACGGAAGGTCAAGATAGGCAACGCTGTTGAGATAAAGAACAGTATCATCATGGAGGGCACCAATATCGGACATCTGTCTTATGTGGGCGACTCTGTCATAGGCAGGAGGGTCAACTTCGGTGCTGGGACTATCACTGCAAACCTGCGACACGACAATCGGCCCGTCAAGGTGACAGTCAAGGACCAGAGAGTGAGTTCCGGACGGAGGAAGCTGGGAGCCATCATCGGCGACAACGTGAAGACGGGCATAGGGACCTCCATAGGACCAGGTGTAGTGATTCATCAGGACTCTAGGACGGGGATTGGCGTGATAGTTGACAGGGACATACCGCCCGGGCGACTCGTTGTGGCGGACCAGCCCCGACGCGTGCTCGACGTTACAAGGATGTAGTAGAGAATCGTAGCTGGTGCGATCACTTGTCACAGTTTCCCCGCGAGATTAACACTGTCACCAAGGATGTGAGACAAGTCAACATCCTGTTCGCGCTCTGCTATCCCTCCACATACCGCGCGGGGATGAGCGGACTCGCAATGCATCTCTTTTATTCAGCGCTCAATGCACGCCAGGACACCTCATGTGAGCGATACTTTAGATTCGACACCCCCTCTCCTGTTCGGTCTCTTGAGAGCGGCCGTGGGCTGAGGGACAATCATATCGTTGGATTCTCCCTGACCTATGAAATCGATATTCTTCATCTCGTGCAGATGCTTGAGATGGCGGGCATCCCAGCCTTTGCATCGGACAGGGAGTGTGATGACCCCATAGTCATCATCGGAGGACCAGCCGTAAGTGCCAACCCCCTCCCCTTCTCAAGATTTGCTGACGCGTTCGTCATCGGCGAGGGCGATTTGGTAATTCACGACATAGTCGACACTGTGGGGGAAGACAAGAGTCGGAATGATATCATAGATGCAATTGCGGACATAGAGGGGGTGTATGTCCCCCACAGATCGGAGGGGCCGGTCCGTAGGCTCAAGATTGACAATATTGACCACATCTTCCATCCGACCCGTCAGATAGTCGCGGATGTTCCTGATGGGAGTCGCCATCAACCCATCTTCGGAAGAGCCCTGCTGGTCGAGGTCACACGAGGCTGTGGTCATGCCTGCAAGTTCTGTCTGATTGGCCATATCCCGGGGCCACGCAGGGCAAGGTCCCTTGAGCGTCTGCAGTCCATCATCCAGAGAGGTATTGCCGAAACGCCAGTGAAGAAGCTTGCCCTTATCGGGTCGTCGCTAGGTGATATGCCCCGTCTACAGGAACTGATAGACTGGATTGTGGGAGCGGGACTACAGCTGTCGGTGCCATCACTCAGGGCCGACACGGTCACTCAAGAACTGGTGTCGTCCATTGCGAAGGGTGGACAGAGGACGCTCACGATTGCCCCCGAAACTGGTACCGAGGAGTTGCGCAGACGCGTAGGCAAGGGGATTAGGGACGACCAGATAGAGAGAGCAATTGACATGGCAGAGTCCGCAGGAATGCACGCCGTGAAGTTGTATTTCATAGTAGGTCTGCCAAGCGAGCAAGAGTCCGACGTTGCCGCCATAGCTGAGATGGTGAGGTCACTTGCAGAGCGGCACCGGATACGCATAACGGTTGGTGTGAACCCCTTTGTACCGAAGGCCCATACGAGGTTCGAGAGAGAGGCCCAACCCTCGCTTGAGGTCATCCGTGCCAAGATTCGACTCGTAGAGGAACGTCTCCGCAGTGTGCCGAGGGTCATATTTGAGGGACTCGATCCTAGGGAGGCCCGAGTTCAGGCTGCACTATCAATGGGGGACGAGTCCCTCTCCGAGGTGATACTGTTGGCATCAAGATACGGCGGACTTGGAGGATGGAGAAGGGCAGAACGTGAGAGCGGCATCGCATTCTTCTCCGTGGCAAGCGACACATCAAGGCGAGAGGGGGATCTCCCCTGGTCATTTATAGTGGACTAGGTGAGAATAGCCGACAGGAATTATGTTATAAGCGTGCCAGGACTAGCTCATTATGGATGGCCGAAATGCCCCCTGTCACTGCGGTGAGCACTGATGGAACGAGACGAGTTCGAGAAGGCGTTTCCAGCGCTCAGTGAGGAGATCAGGACAGGCAAGACAAAGACGTATAGGATTACTGGAGTCCGTCTGGAGATGAAGGAAGAGAGTGAGAGCGACTCGAACCAAGACCAAGGGACCTTCCTGCCCGATGTCGTTGACTACATCCGCCGATGCGACACAGTGCCACAGGCACTTGAGATAGTCGACTATCTCCTGAAACAGGGTGAGATAAGCAGGTCGGAGGCGTCATCAATCAAACGTCAATTGAAGACGCAGGGTCTCAGAAGTTTTGGTTCAAAGAAGGAGAAGGACTACTATCTCCACCACGGAATTGGCTGAGCGGTTCCAGACACCTTCTCACAATTGAGGTCGAATATGAAGAAAAAAGAGGCGGGAGATCAGGGCGGCACATAGACACCCTTCTCTCTGGCCCACGCTATTGTGGAGGGGTCACATCTCTTCAGTTCGCGTTCAGGAAACTCGCTGAGCAGTTTCCAGCCCAGGTCGAGCGTTTCCTCAAAGGATCGGTCCTCGTACTCATCTTGACTTATGAATTCCGCCTCGAACCGGTCAGCAAACTTGAGGTATTTCTGGTCTCGTTCTGTGAGAGCCTCAGATCCAACAACGGCTACCAAGTCTCGCAAGTCGCGCCCTTCAGAGTACGCGTAGTAGAGCTGGGCTTGAACCTCTCTGTGATCGAAGCGAGTCATCCCCTTACCAATGCCCTCCTTCATCAACCGGCTGAGAGAGGGGCCAGGATCAATGGGCGGATAGACGCCACGTCTGTGGAGTGCCCTGCTCACCAGAAGCTGTCCTTCTGTGATGTATCCTGACAGATCAGGAATTGGATGTGTCATATCGTCCTGTGGCATAGACAGAATTGGCATCTGGGTGATTGTGCCCTTGCGACCGTGGATACGTCCAGCACGCTCGTAGATTGTACTCAAGTCAGTGTAGAGATAACCGGGATAGCCGCGTCGCCCTGGCACCTCTGACCTAGCGGCGCTAATCTCGCGAAGAGCCTCGGCATAGTTTGTCATATCAGTCAAGATGACGAGAACGTGCATGTCTGACTCGTAGGCCAAATACTCAGCTGCAGTGAGTGCTGCGCGAGGCGTGATGATACGCTCGATTGCAGGGTCGTTTGCGAGGTTAAGGAACAGTGCTGTGTGCTCAAGAGCGCCAGTTTCCTGAAATGAGGATATGAAGTACTGGGCCTCGGTGGCAGTGATTCCCATCGCCGCAAAGACTATTGCGAACTCGCTCTCCTCGCCGGGAATCTTGGCCTGTCTCACAATCTGGGCTGCGATGCGGTTATGGGGCAGTCCAGAGCCAGAGAATATGGGCAGCTTCTGTCCCCGGACCAGCGTGTTGAGGCCGTCAATGACAGAGAGGCCAGTCTGAATAGGCTGACGGGGATACTGTCGGGCGTAGGGGTTGATTGGGGACCCGTAGATGTCCCAGTGATCCTCTGCTGTGAGCGGTGGCCCTCTGTCAAGGGGGTTGCCCGAGCCATCGAGGACACGACCTAGTATCTCAGATGATACGGGGAGCTTCAGAGTTTCGCCGATGAAGCGGACTGCGGTGAGCTCGGTGTCAAGTCCGCGAGTCCCCTCAAAGACCTGGATGACCGCCCGCCCTCTTCCTGTTTCGAGCACAGTCCCGGTGAGGGTCTCTCCCGACGGCGCACGTATCTTTACGACCTCGTTGTATGCCACATCGTGAATGTTCTCCACAACAAGAAGAGGCCCGCTGACATCGGACACCGTGCGATAAGTGATTGTGGTTTCCTTCCTCATACTAGGCAGCCGTCCCGTGAGTGCAAGCGGTAGTGACCTGTTTTAAGAATTGCTCTGTGAAGGAAACCATTTGGGTCACCACAGCCATATGACTGCAGAGAGGGACACGAATATTGTCAGCACGATTAGCGAACGCACAATCAGTCTTTTTCCAGTTCGTTCCATCTCAGGGGACAGATGGGTAAAGTATGTAATTGCTCCCACAAGCACGCATATTGCACAGATTGCAGAGCCGAATGCATAGACCAGGGGAAGAGTTTCGACATCGGACAGCTTTAGCAGCTGCGCGGGAATGAAGTCCACGTTTGCGAGCAGCAGTGCAATGTTCTCAACATCCACGATGGTGCCAAGTATGTTCCCCAGTACATAGAAGACAATTCCGATGATGATTGACCCCTTCGCGGCAGAATCGCTCAGTGTCGAGGCATAGACGACCAGCCCTATGACTAGAAAGACATAGTAGAAGCGAACGCAGAGTACGTAGGCCACAACGAGAATGTTGTAGACAGTGTCTACACCGTTGAACGAGGGAAGAGGCGTGTTCTGCAGCAATGCTCTGAAGATTGGCAGGGCTGGAGAAACCATTGATCTCACAATGACTAGTGCGAAGTGGCGGATATAACCCCCACTCGAATCAGCTCCCGTTGTAACACACGAAGGTCGTGGCGTAACAGGTCAAGTATCGTGCGACTTCGGAGCGCGGCTGCAGGATGATACGTCATGAACATCTTCAGAGAGTCAGCCTCGTAGAATCGTCCGTGCGCCTCAGAAACCCTCCACGGACCAACAACCGAGGAGATAGCCACCCCGCCGAGAAGGACGACGACCTCTGGCCGAATGATGTCGATCTGATGTAGGAGATATGGCAGGCATCGTTCGATCTCGCTAGCCGCTGGAGCCCGATTGCGCGGAGGACGGCATTTCAATACCGACGTTATGAAGACATCACTGCGGTCAATGCCTATCTCACCCAGTAGCTCTGTCAGGAGCCTACCAGAACGCCCTACGAAGGGTCGGCCAGTTTCATCTTCCCTTGCGCCCGGGGCCTCTCCCACCATCATGATCCTCGCCTCGGCCGGTCCCTCGCCAGGTACCGCGTGCTTCCGTGACGCACTCAGAGGGCATAGGCTGCACTCACGCATGTGTTGATGAAGTTGCTCAAGGGCATCAGTACGACGGGTCATCATCAGACATTATTGAACGGCCAGTAATAAGGACAGAGTGATTGTGTCCATCACTGTACGTCCAGAGGAGTCGCGCTCGACATCGATAACTCTTGGAAGAGTGACTCGAACTCCTGTTCCATCTTCTTCTCAATGGAGTCCATTATACCGTCAAAGCTGTCCCACGGCGCAATCTTCATACGTGCTATGTTGTCAAGGACACTGAACTCGAGTATTCGCCGAACTGTAGCACCTATCTCCACAGCCTTGGTCATCTTGCGTGCAAAGTTGATGATGATCCTGAGCATTCTGTAGGTCTTCCTTATTGGGCAGTACGTGTCAATCTCATGAAGCGCACTCTGAGTCAGAAAGTCTTCCTTTATCATCCGCGCGGCCTCCAGAGTCGCGCGCTCCGACTCTGGCAACGCATCGGGGCCAACAAGCTGGACTATCTCTCTCAGCTCTTGGTCCTTCTGCAGAATCGCCATAGCCTCACGCACGAGATCGGGCCAGTCAGGACCCAAGTGCTCCTTGTGCCACTTCTCAAGATTGGCCATGTACAATGAGTAGCTCGTCAGGGTGTTGATGGCTGGAAAGAATCTCCGGGCGGCGAGGTCCTTGTCCAATGCCCAGAAGACCTTGACGACTCGAAGAGTGGCCTGTGTGACCGGTTCTGAGAAGTCGCCCCCAGGGGGAGAAACAGCACCACAGATTGTGACTGAGCCAAGACGGTCGTCTGACCCGAGAACTCTCATATGCCCCGCACGCTCATAGAACTGAGCAAGACGTGACCCGAGATACGCAGGATAGCCCTCCTCAGAGGGCAGCTGTCCAAGCCTGCCGGAGATCTCACGGAGCGCCTCAGCCCATCGGGAGGTAGAGTCTGCCATAAGGGCGACATCATAGCCCTGGTCACGGAAATACTCGGCAATGGTGGCTCCTACATATATTGAGGCTTCCCGCGCGGCGACAGGCATATTGGACGTATTGGCTATGAGGACCGTTCGCTCCATCAGAGGACGCCCACTCTGCGGGTCCTTCAGCTGGGGCCATTCCTCAAGCGCCTCAGTCATCTCATTCCCGCGTTCGCCACACCCAACATATACAACGACTTGAGCATCAGCCCACTTTGCGAACTGATGAAGAGTGACTGTCTTGCCAGTCCCAAATCCCCCGGGGATTGCGCCCGTACCACCCTTTGCTTGCGGCATAAACGTGTCAATGACGCGCTGACCTGTAATGAGGGGGGTGTCCATAGGGACTCGTTCCTTGAACGGTCGCCCGACACGGACAGGGGTGCGCTGCATCATAATGACATCATGCACATCACCCACTGCATCCTTGACTCTGCAGATTGTATCGACCACCGTATAGTCACCCTCATCGACGATCTCAACAATCTCGCCCTCCACACCGAGAGGTATCATTATTCTCGACGTGATTATTCCAGTCTCAGGGACCTCTCCGATGATGTCGCCGGGAACAACTTTGTCCCCCACCTTGACAGTGGGATGGAAATGCCATTTCTTCTTCTTGTCGAGACCCTCGACAGTCAGCCCACGTGAGATGAAGTCCCCAGACATCTTCTTGAGCTCTGGGAGAGGACGCTGAATGCCGTCATATATGGAACCAAGAAGGCCGGGGCCCAGTTCCACTGAGAGAAGGCCACCTGTGGCAATGACGGGTTCGCCGGGGGCGACTCCGGAGGTCTCCTCATAGACCTGAGTGGTGAACTCCTCCTCACCCACCTCGATCACTTCGCCGATCAGCTTCTCGTGCCCCACATGGACAACCTCATACATCTTGATACCGTAAATCCCACTGCATCGCACTACAGGCCCAGAGATACTCTCAATGCGTCCCACTCTCTCGTTCATCGATTCTATCACCACGGCGGGGGAGTCATATGTCGATCTCGATACCAACTGCGCGGCGCACCAACTCCTTGAGGACCTTCTCGTATGCGCCAGTGGAGCCACTGCGATCGGGAATGAGCACTATGACCGGCACCGGTGACACAGACAGTTCGAGTATGGTCTTCTCGACCGTCTTTGCAAGAGGCTCGGTGATTATTATCAGCCCCATATCGGGGTCACGAAAGTAGTCCACTAGGGCCTCTCGTGTCTCGTCCGGGTTGGACGGTATCGTTGACTCCTTGACACCAGCCATTCTGAATCCGATGACTGTATCACGGTCACCGATAACTGCGATCTTGTCATTTATCATAGGTGGACCCGCACCACAGTTGCGTCTTGCAGGTTCCATAGGCGTCATGATAAAAACAATTTGGATTGGCGAAGTTCAGCTCACCGTTCCGTGAACTGACGGATGATCTCTTCCTCGTCCACTATTGTCCAGCAGTACAGGCACTTCAGGCGGGTTGGCTTTCGAGAGATCACCTGATACTTGGCAATGATGGGTTCTCGAGGCTCGTTTGTTATGCAACGGGTATTGGGACAGACCACAATGTCCGTAATCAGGTCAGGGAGCCGGACTCTGTTCTTCTCGACCACCTTTGCATCGCGGATTATGTTGATCGTCGCCTCAGGCGCAACTAGGGCGATCTTTGCCACCTCGGGCGTTTCGAGAAACCGGTCCTCAAGCTTCACGATGTCCTTCTGACCTATTCGCGAGCTGGATATGTTCATAGCGATTGTAACTATGCTGCCCTCCTTTCCGGTGATGCCGAGAATCTGGAGGACTTCGAGGGCATGCCCGGCGCGAATATGATCGATGACAGTACCGTTGTTTATCTTCACAATACGGATATTGCCTATCTTCTCGCTGCTCAAGGGCCTCACACCGTGTTGGTCGCAGCAGACACTATATGTGACCGGCTGAGCAAACTCAGAGCTGCATTGGATTTATGGCTTGTGCAGCAACACAGCCGAGCATCACCATAACAGAACCGAAGGTTGATATGTGGAGTCTAGAGAGGTCGAGGAGAAGACTGGTGATTGACCGATGGTACTAGAGAGTCTTGGCAGGGCGCTCAACTCGGCACTGAAGAAACTCTTTGGAGCCAGCGTTATCGATGAGGAGCTCGTAAAGGAGCTGGTGAGGGATATTCAGAGGGCCCTCCTGCAGGCCGATGTCGATGTCAACCTGGTGATGGAGATAACAAAGCGAGTCCAGGAGCAGGCCCTCGCGGAAACCCTGCCAAGAGGCATCTCGAGAAGAGAGCATATCGTGCGAGTCGTCTGGGACGCCCTTGCTCACTTTCTGGGAGAGAAGGCCGTGCCGCTGACCATACATCCAGGCCGGCCCAATGTGATAATGCTCGTCGGTATTCAGGGATCAGGGAAGACCACGACAGTGGGGAAGCTTGCACGGTACTATCAGAAGAGGGGCATCAAGACTGGAGTAGTCTGCGCGGACAACTTCCGTCCGGGAGCATACGACCAGCTCAGACAGCTGGCCGAACGATCACACGTTCCCTTCTACGGTGATGAGAGAGAGAAGAATGCCGTGAAACTCGCCAAGCGCGGCGTTGAGGAGATGAAGAAGAAGGGAATCGAGCTAATCCTCGTTGACACCTCTGGTAGGCATCGTGAGGAAACCGGTCTAATCAAAGAGATGCGGGACATAGCCAAGGCAATCAAGCCACAGGAGATAATCCTCGTAATTGATGGGACTCTGGGGCAACAGGCTGGCGCACAGGCTGCCGCATTCAAGAGGGCCACTGACATCGGATCAATAATAGTGACGAAACTGGACGGTGGCGCCAAGGGCGGCGGTGCACTCTCTGCCGTCGCGGCGACCGGTGCGCCCATCAAGTTCATCGGCGTCGGAGAGGGGATGGATGCGATAGAGCCCTTCAACCCGACCAAGTTTGCAGGCCGTCTGCTCGGGATGTCGGACATCCGGGGACTCATTGAGAAGGTCCGAGAGGCGCAAGTTGAATTTGACGAGGACGCGGCCAAGCGTCTGATGAAGGGGCAGTTCACACTGACGGATATGATGGCCCAGCTGAGGCAACTCAAGAAGATGGGGCCCATCGGAAAGGTGATGGAGATGCTGGGTCTGAAATACAAGCTGCCTGAGGATGTGGCTCAGTTGCAGGAGCAGACCCTACGGAAGTTCGAAGTCATAATGAACTCGATGACCAGAGAGGAACTCGACAACCCCAAGATCATCAAGTCGTCACGGATTCAGAGGATAGCCCGAGGGTCGGGGACCTCACCTCAGGACGTGAGAGAGCTGCTCAAGCAATATGAGCAGATGAAGAAGTTGATGAAGAGCCTCGGAAAGCAGCGTCGCGGCAGGAGAGGCGGGTTCCCAGCGATTCCGGGCCTACCGGGGATGTAGCATTCAACATGTCAGTCCGGCGGTTCGTCCTGTGCCTAGAGAGTCTCCGACTAGAATGGGACGCCATCAGACGCGGAGACAATCCTCGGGATGTTGTGGTGGCCTGCCGGTGTGTGAACGCAGGGCTCTTTGTGTCAAAGGATATCCGTAGGGATGTGGAGGTGGTCGTACTGTATGGCCTTGCCGATGACCTGACGGGCATAGTCTTTCCAGGGGATGGGCTGAGAAGGGTGTCACCGGACGAGAGGTCGATATCTTTCTTCCTCAAGAAGGCCAGTGAGCGTGCGGTTGACGTTGACCACGGGAGAACGAGGCGGCTTGACAACGGAATCATTGTGATCCACAGCGACATCGATACACTAGCACAAGAGTGGAGTCGTTCTGGCCTCTATGTTGTAGTCCCTAGAAGCGATTCCTCAGGCATGGGTATTACGAGATTCCATGGGACGTTCGTCGTAGGGGTCAGTGGGACCATCTTCGAGGCATTAGTCAACCACCAAGAGGCCCAGCGAATCGTTGGTAACCATAGTCCAGAGAGATGGATTGTGGAGATTAATTGGCGGGCGGACCGCGTCCAAGGGATGACTTCGGAAATTTGATAATGGAACGCTCTTAGAGTGTCGCGAGCAAGCCTTCTGGGCGTGAGTACCCGTGCCGACAAATGTGTCACCCGAATTTGACCGCCAGCGTCAGATATACGAGGACACAGAGGATCTTGAGCAGAGGATAATAGAGCTTCAGAAGCTGCTCGCACTGGCGCCCAATCACAAGGGCGCAGAACGTATGATTGCCGACTACCGGAAGAAGCTCGCGAAGCTGAAGGCCGAGCTTGAGAAGCGTCGTGAACAAGAGAGAGCAAGGAGGAGCGCGGCCGCTGCAGAGGGCGCGATAAGGAAGGAGGGAGCTGGTCAGGTCTGCCTCATTGGCGTGACCAATAGTGGTAAGTCGACACTCATCAATGCGGTCACGAATGCGGAACTCGAGGTTGCGGACTATCCTTTTGCGACCTCCGTGCCCATCCCCGCCATGATGGCCTACGAGGACATCAGCATTCAGCTGGTCGAGCTCCCAGGTCTATTCGAGGGCAGCTATGACTCCAGTATCGGAAGACAAGCACTCGCACTGGCGCGCAACACGGACCTCATTGCAATAGTTGTTGATCTATCCCAGGACATAGAGTCACAGATGAAGATAATCCTTGGAGAGCTTGATAGGGCACGAATCAGACTGAATCGCGAGAGGAGCGCCGTGAGGGTGGAGCGTACCGGGACGGGGGGAATCATGGTCTATGGTGTCCATAACTTTGAGGGGACGCGCGAGGAGGTTGTCGAGTTTCTCAAGAGCCGCAAAATCAACAACATAATTGTGCGATTCCAGAAGCCAGCTACATTTGAGAACTTGATTGATGCGCTCGACTCGAGCGTGGTGTTCGTCCGTGCCATGATCATTGCAACGAAGGGAGATATGCCCGGCTCGAGGGAGCGTTTTGAGGAGCTGAGGGCCAAGTATGGCAATAGGTTCGACATAGTTCCCGTCAGTGCTCTGAGAGGAGAGAATCTCGACGTAATGAAGGACGCCCTCTTCGACCACCTAGACATCCTCAGGGTATATACCAAGGCACCAGGCAGGAAGAAGGAGGACAAACCTATAGTCCTGCCAGAGGGATCTGTCGTGGAGGACGCGGCAGCCAAGGTACACAAGGAACTCTTTGTCAAGCGATTCAGGATGGCAATACTGTATCGAGAGAATGATAGAATCAAGAGAAGGCAGGTCGGCCTGAGCTATCCCCTACGGGATGGCGATGTTCTTCAGTTGCTTCACAGGTGAGCCCTCTGTGGTCCGTGTGTATAGAAGAGGCGCTGTAATATGAGCGTGCTGTCCAATGTGATTGTTGTCCTAGTCGAGCCCGAGTCGCCGGGGAATGTTGGATTCACGGCGAGGGCAATGGCCAACTTTGGAGTGGACAAACTCAGAGTGGTTGGTAGCGACCCTAGAAACGAGGACGAGGCAATCATGTTCTCAGTCCACGCCAACAACATCCTTCAGTCGGCTCAAATCTATCCAACGTTGAACGAGGCGATCTCAGATGTTGACATTGCTTGGGCGGCCACAGCAAGAGCAGGAGGCGATCTCAGTGTCACAAGGGTGGTGGTGCCGCTGGAAGAGCTCCCCAGTCCACGCAGTCTGCCCGGACGCGTTGCCCTCGTATTCGGGAGAGAGAGCAGTGGACTGACGACCGAAGAGATTCTCTCCTGCGATATCACATTTACAATACCAACATCATCCAGATATAGGAGTCTCAATCTCAGCCACGCTGTTGCGGTGACTCTGTATCAGCTCTACCTGAGGGCCACGTCTGAAGAGGAGGACATTGAGCAGGTGGCTCACAGACTGGCCTCAAGAGATTCACGCGAGCAAGTATGTGAGTTCTTTGATGAGATTGTCGACGCCATACCTCTGAAAGACTACCGTAAGCCCATAGCAAAGCAGGTGTTTCGAAACGTCGTGGGCAGATCCTTTCTGACTGGTCGCGAGGTCACAACACTGACTGGCGTCATCAGGAAGATGAGAAACTACATCCTGAAGTGCAGTCAACGGGATTAGTCAGGGCCGTAGCCGAGCTTGCGTTTCAGCTCTGGGTCTATCTTTTCAAAGACGATCTTGCACGGCGTCGGAAACTTTGGAGCGGCCTTCTTCAGTGCCTCTCGCGCCACCGCGATGTGTTCGCGATTCACACGGATTGTTATCAGCGGCTGACCGGGCCGGACACGCGCTGCAGAACCGATGACCTTGCCAAAGGCCTTCCGCATTCCGTCCTGCACGCGGTCTGCTCCCGCGCCGGAGATCATCTTGTTCTCCCGCAGATAGTGGTATGGTTTCACGCGGATACGAAGATGGTAGTTCTTCCTCGTGGCACGGCGAGTCATATGACGGTTTGATGCGACACGTGCCGCCTCAAGAGCCTGATGACGAATCTGACATCTCTCAAGGGCAATCAGAGACAGTGTGACCTCGAAGTCGCCAGAGGTGTTGCCCATATCAAAGCTCACAATTCGACTGGCGGGTCTTCTGTGGATGTACTCTTTTCGTACGAATGGAGGTCTGTCACAGAGCCTGTAACAATGACCAGGTCGTTTTCCCATATCTGCCACCTAGTTTAGATGATGGTATCAGGCCTTGAGCGGCTGAAGTCAGAGTCACGCTCTGAGGACCGAATAAAAGGATTATGGCGTGGACCGAGAACCTGCGACGATTCTCTATGCGTCCGGCCGGACCCAGCGGTGCTCAGAAACCAGTAGTTCAGCTGCTGATCGAGGCCATGATGAGGATCGGGAATATTATGGTGGCGTCACCAATCACGGTTTCAAAGTTCGAGTCCTCACGTATCTTCTGCCAAGAGATTCCCTCGGCCAGTGGTGCACCACTCAGACTACCGCCCTCGGGACGGTCCAGTGTTATCTGCACAGCGAGGTCCAGACCGCCACGGAGGATGGTGCTTCCCATCGTGAAATGCTTTGAAAGACCACCACCCAGAATGATGGCCCCTGTACGTTTGGCAGACCGCACCATCTCTGCGAGGATACGGAGGTCCTTGACGAAGTCCAGTGAGATGGAGGTCATAGTGCTGTAGGTGAACAGATGAAACCCGAGCATAGAGTCCATCAGGCCGGGAGAGAAAATGGGGACACCGCAAACAGCTGATTGGTACACGAATGAGGTGGGGTCATTGAGTGTCAGACCCAGATCCCGCAGGAACTCACTGGGCGACATCCCGTTGTTTCGTTGTTGGATGGTGAGTCCGTCTAGAAACTCATAGACCTTCTTCTCGAGAGTTTCAAAGTCTTTCTCGCGCACGGAGATATCGCCGATGCGTCCCATCCCCGAATGACGAAGTGATACGTCTGTGCTCTCGTGCGTGACTCTGTAATGCGCCCCTCCGAACGCCTCGATCAGATCGTGTACAACGTTGGCACCGCTTGTGACTATCACGTCCACATAGTGTCTCTCAACAAGATAGCTGACGATTCGACGAAGGCCTCCGGGAATCAGAGGGCCCGACATCGCCAGATACGTGAGGCAGTCTTCATCCTCAAACATCTGTCGAATAATAGATACTGCCCGACCCAGCCTACCGGCACCGAGAACGCCCACCGCACGAAAGGCCTCTCCAAGATCCCCCAGGGAAGAGATCTCTGCGGGGTCGATATGATGGACTCTGTGCAAGAAACACACCCAGCTGTTGACCTGAGTGACTCAATAAAAGAGATTCGTAGCACAGAAGAATAAGGAGCGCGAGAGCAGGTCAGTTCCGGGAGGGCTCGACCGTGTCTCGCGCGGTTGGGTCAAGTCAGACGTGATTGAGCATGTCAGGCGCGAGTAGAAATGTTGCGGCGGCTGCCTGTACATCTAGACGGACTCGTATGGCCCGGAGAGAGATGACCGAAAGTATCTGTGCGAACATGTAGCAAGTCTTAAATGTGGACCAGAAGGCGTGAACGAGAGTCCAACCGTGAGGAATTCGGAATGTCCGAGAATGGTATCCTGAAAGGCCGTCGAGGTGTTGTGACGAGCTACCGCAGGGGAAAGCATCTCATTCACCCCAATCAGGTGCTACTCCAGTTCGATGGGATTGATACTAGGGCGCAGGCGGCCACGCTCTCAGGGCGCAAGGTAAAGTGGGTCTCTGAGAACGGCCGGGAGTTCTTGGGAAAGATATTGGGACCCCACGGCAATAGCGGAGTGGTACGTGCCAAGTTCAGAACAAATCTGCCCGGCCAAGCAATCGGCACTCCTGTCTACCTGTTGTGAACGCTATGTCGATGCCGTACCAAGTTTTATGAGGATTGCCGAGAGCAGTTGATGCGGCTCCAATGATGCAAAAGGCTATCCGAGGGCAAGAGCCCGACGACGAATCATAGTTAGGCTGAGGAGCCAATTCTTCAACAAATGCCGCCCATATTGCCTTGGAACGTGAGATCAATTGCTGGAGTGGACGATCTACTTCTCTCTGTACTGGTTGGCTGGCTTCTCACTTAAGATTGGGGATGAAATGCTGGATACTCTCCATAGAGCACGGATGTCGCTGATCCCCCTATCACTTGCCGGACTGACATTCGGAGTACTGATGTCCACCTCACAGTGGGACCTAGTTCTTCTGTGTGCAATCATCATAGGAGTGGTCGTTTCAGGAAAGATGAACAGAGTGCAGTTTATAGTAGGTCCTGTGGTGATTGGGATCGTTCTACTCATCTTCGGACTGCCCGAGATCACTGATGCCTATGTTCTGGTCTTCATACTTGTCGCCCTGCTCCTCGCGGCCGCGGCAGACGAGATGGGGAACGACTGGGCTGACAAGAAACGCGAGGCAGGTATCTTGGTCCGCTTCTTCAGATACAGATTCGGACTCAAGCTCTGCGTTCTCGTGATAGCAATAGGAGTACCATCATTCCTTCCAGCAGCACTGGGGCTATGGCTCTTGGATGTGGGCTATGAGATTGCAGCTGCGACTATGAACCGCTCGTCACAACATGCTCAAAGGCCAGACTACAGCATACATCAATAAACACGGGGCGAAGACCCAATGATCTCGCAGTCTCGACACCTGCTTCACTGGCGTAGGCTATGCCATTGACACCAGCCCGGACCGCGTACTCATCAGTGGCCCTCTTGTGGACACCAAGAGGACGAGCACATCCTAAGAGGACCGGGATAGAGGGGAAGCCCAGCCGAGCGGCCAGTATGACGCGTCCCACGCTCTCCGGCGGCGGAGGTGACAGTCCCTCCATGGGAGTATGACGCAGAGGACTCAGAACAATTATGACAACTGCCGCGGGAGAGAACTCTCCGACCAAGCTCAGGGCCTCAATCTCCCCACGGAGCCGCCCAAAATAGAGACCAACCATGATGTGTGGAACGACGCGAACGTCAGAGCTTCTTAGAAGCGTCAACGACTCACGGACTATCGCTGCGCCATTCTCAAGATGATAGACCTCTCTTGCGACAACATCGTCGGCGATAACATCCATCATCGCAGCATCAACGCCAACGTCGGCGAGCATCTCGGCGGTCGGCGCATCGACGAGCCCGGTATGTACAACGACTGTCAAATCGAGGTCTTCCTTGACAGTACGAATGGCATCTCTGTATCGGAGGAGTGGGACGTGACCCTGAAGATCCGATCCGCCACTGATGAGTAGGCCCACTCCGCCGTGTTCGCTGACCTCACGAGCCCGTTGAACGAGCTGCTCTGGACTCAGTGCGGGCTCCATCCCCTTCAGCAGCTGTCCCTTGCAATGCTCGCACTGAAGCGCACACGCTTGGCCGGTTACGCTGAGAGAGATGAAGTTGTGTCGGTTCGATTGGGAATGGGATGGAATGGAATGCGGATAGGATGTGGGTCCATAACAGAACAGCTCGCGACCAAATCGGTTAGTCCGCAGACGAAGGCCCTCTCTCAGACGGGCCTCAAACTCGGCAGACGGCACAGCAAGGAGGCTGCGCCCATCACTGAGCAGGTCGAAATCTACCATTTCACAGTGGCACAGCCATGGCGGTGTTATAGAGTTGTCGTATCTTGCCAGATGAGAAGCTACAAGTACTAGATGGGGGAGGGCCGTGTTGAGGTCTAAGCAGACTATCGAGGTCTTCGCGAGGCGGATGGCGGTGAGCCAGAACACGAATGATGAGATTGACATCTTCTTCAGTGCCAAGAGTGTTGCAATATACGGAGCGTCGGCCACTCCGAACAGTGTCGGACAGGCTATCGTACAGAACTTCATCAAGCCACAGTTCACGGGTAGGGTCTATGCTGTTAACCCGAAATACTCTCAAGTACTGGGAATACCATGTTATCCTTCTCTTCAGGATATTCCCGATGAGATTGATATGGTCGTGGTTGCCGTCCCAGCAAGAATCACGCCACGCGTCTTTGAGGACATTGCGGCAAAGGGTGTGAAGGCGGCAATTGTCATATCGGGTGGATTCTCGGAAACCGGTCCCCGTGGTGCGGAACTTGAGGACCAGATAGTCAAGATTGCACGTGAGAACGGAATTCGTGTCATCGGACCCAACTGTGTTGGCGTCATCGACACAACGACCCACATTGACACCTTTTTCCTCCCTGAGTACAGATGTAGTAGGCCTCGAGCCAGCAATGTCGCTAATATCTCGCTGGTCTCGCAGTCAGGAGCGTTTGCTGCGGCGATCGCCGACTGGACCGCCGAACTTGGAATTGGAATGTCCAAGATAATCAGCCTCGGTAACAAGTGTGATGTGGATGATGACGACCTGCTCAGATATCTCGCCGCGGACGACTCCACACAGGTGATATGCTTCTACACGGAGGGCTATGACCCGGGGAAGGGTCGATCATTCTTCGACACAGCAAAGGAGGTGACACCGCACAAGCCAGTCATAGTCGTCAAGTCAGGCAGAGGAAAGAGGGCAAAGGAGGCGGCCAGCTCGCACACGGGATCACTTGCAGGCTCTGATCAGGTCGCGGGTGCAGCCTACAAACAGGCGGGCGTCATAAGGGCGGACAACTTCGAGCACATGTTCGATATGGCCAGGGCACTTGCAATGCAGCCACCAGCACGAGGTGATAGGGTTCTGATGGTAACGAACGGAGGGGGCCTAGGAGTGATGACCACAGATGCTCTTGAAGCGGAGGGACTCGCTATTCCGCACCCATCGCCCGAGCTTACCGAGAGGCTGCAGGAGAGGCTGCCGAGCTACTGTGCAATAGGCAATCCGATAGACGTTGTTGGTGACTCCGACTCATCAAGATACGACATAGTCTTCGAGGAGGCCCTCAAGAGCGGTGAATACGACATAGTTGTGGTCGGAATGCTTCTTCAGACCCCTACCCTGGGGATGGACATAACCAATGTCATCGCGAACCATCAGCGTCAGTCAGGAGTCCCCTTCGTGGCAGTCGCAATGGGAGGCGCATTCACGAGTAAGGCAGGAGAGATTATGGAACTGATGGGGGTCCCAACATACGCAACTGGCGAGAAGGCTGCAGTGGCTGCAAAGGCGTTGGCTACGTATGGTGAGATCAAGTATCGAGACAAGTTCAGGAGGACGTTGTTTCCTGATAACCCATAAATAGGACTTGAATTCAGACGGTAAGTGAAAGAGAGGTCTGCGAGCAATGAAGATTGCCAAGAAGATATTCGAAACCGCACGAAGCGAGAACAGGAGTTTTGTCTTGGAGAATGAGGCCAAGGAGATAATGAGGGCCTACGGCATTCCGGTGCCCCCATTTGACACAGCAACCACTGCAGATGAGGCCGTTGAGAAGTCCAAAGAGATTGGATTTCCAGTCGTGTTGAAAATACTGTCGAAAGACATTCTTCACAAGTCGGATGCAGGAGGGGTCAAGGTAAATCTACGGACAGAGGATGAGGTCAGAGAAGCGTTTCAAACAATAATGGAGAATGCGAGGAAGTATGGCGAGGAGCACGGTATTGATGTCGATCTGAGTAGAGGCGTGTTCGTTTCCAAGTTCGCAGACGAGGGCACTGAGGTCATCATCGGTGTCACACGCGACCCTCAGTTTGGTCACGCAATCATGTTTGGCCTTGGCGGCATATTTGTAGAAGTTCTCAAGGATGTGACCTTTAGGCTCATTCCTCTGACTGAGAGTGATGCCAGAGAGATGATTAGAGAGATAAAGGCCGCAAAGATACTCGACGGGATAAGGGGACAGCCTCCACGAGACACCGACGCCCTTGTCAAGGTGATTCTTGCCGTGTCAAAAATGGTAGAGGAGAACCCAGAGATTCGGGAGCTGGACTGCAATCCCACTTTCGTCTATGAGAAGGGCAATGGAGCGCTTGTGGTCGATGCACGAATCCTAATTGATGTGTAGTCCTCCAGCCTGTGCGTTGTACTGACGGAACATGTTTCCCAAGAGAACAAGGGCTCGCTTGATGTCCGTATCCCCGATACGACCAGCATCGGTAGTGCCAATCGCGAGAAAGAGGATCAGTGACACGAGACGTGGAACTAGCCGGGGATTATGGAGGAGGAACTCCCGCCCTTGCGACTCTGCAACCAGGCTCTCAATCCGCTGACCGAGTAGGTCTAGGCGCTCAACCGTCGAGGATTCCCGAGGCAGACGAACAAGACACTGTTCCACAAGACGGTCGTCACCGAACATCTCCGTCTTGATACCGGCAGACTCCAGAACCGACATTGCCTCGGCCATCATAGACTCATATTCATCGGCCTCCACACGATCAATACCAGCCATTGCTGACCGCAGTTGGACAAGAAGTCGGAACGAGTTTGTCAGGACCATTCGGATGGACCGTAGAGAGCGGCCTCTCACCGTGGGGGTCTTTGTGGATTCGAGAACAGCTGCACGGGACGACTCCAGCTTTCGTTCAAACCCCGGGGAGAGTGTCACAGATGCAATCCTAGGCAAGACTGGACTACGGCAGACTTGTCGTAGCGCACCGAGCGAGAGAAAGTCATCGGTAGGCGTGTAGAACAGCAGTATTCTCATTGTGTCGTATGCGATCTCAAAGTCGGCCTCCTCCGTCACTGAGCGGCCATGCCCGTGACACGAGAACGCACTGAGCAGGGCCCACGAGGAGAGAATCTCATCACGCAGTCTCTCACAGTTGCCCCGCTCACAGATATCATGTTCAGACAGGAACGAGTGAATTCGTTCGGCGGCACTGTCTATTCTAGAGAGGGTTGGACCCGAGAAACGGACGGTCGAAGCCTCCCTGATGGACTCGCGGGGGTCGTACGAGGGCGGACGAATGATGAATCCGGGCTGCTCACGCGTCATCATCCACCATCGTGAGGTTGAGGAGAAGTAGTCAAGCGTGTCTACACTGGCCGTGAGTGATGTGGAATCGGCATTGGACTGTGAACGAAGATAGGAAACAAGCCGGCAGATTAGCATCATGAACCTTGAGAGATGTGACGACATCTTGTCGCCAGCAAACTGAATGTCGGAGAACTTGTCTGTTATGAGGCTCATTCTAGAGGTGACATGGTCATCGATGAGTATGGAGATGATACCCCGGTATACCTCTAGAGGTGTCCTTGCCAAACCTCATCGTCTCCTCCGACTGGAGCGGCGCGCCTGTTCTGTGGGAGTTGTCCGACAGAAACCACATATAAAACACAGTGTCACTCGCCATATTCTACTGACCAAAGCGGCGAGAACGACGCTCGTATGATCTCAGGGCACGCCATATGTCAATTCGCCGAACAGCAGGCCAGTATATCTGAGCAAAGTACAGCTCGGAGTAGGCCGACTGCCACAGAAGGAACCCGGAGAGACGCTCCTCGCCGGATGTCCGAATTATCAAATCGGGATCGGGGAGACCGTGAGTGTAGAGATGCTGCTCGATGACGGACTCGTCAATCCTTGAGGGATCCAGCTCACCTCTCTGTGCCTTCTCAGCAATTGCACGGACCGCATCCACGAGCTCCGCTCGTCCCGAGTACCCAATCGCGATGTTGAGAATATGGTCCGAGTAGTGGGCGGTCGCCTCTTCGGCCATCCGGATGGCCTCACGCACATCCTCAGGAAGGAGGTCGACACGACCAATTGCATTAATCCTGACGCGATGTCTATGGACATCCGGGTTGCTGACGACCTCGTTGAACTTCTCCTTAGCAATCTCCATTATCTCACGGACTTCCTGTTCGTTGCGGCGAAAATTCTCCATTGAAAACGTGTACAGCGTGCAGACCTTTACTCCCGCCTCCCATAGTATCCGCAATACCTCCATGACCTTCTGAGCACCCAGTCTGTGACCATACCACGGCGCGTCCAAGCCATGCTCTCTAGCGTACCGTCGGTTGCCATCCAGGATAATTCCGACATGCCGAGGGGCTCTGTCCTTGTTCAGCTGTCGATAGAGCACGTACTCGTAGAGGCGATACATAGGCCCAGTGAGATTCAATTGTGTGGCACACCCCTTGCAAGGGGTCCCTCTCTAGACAACCCCCTATTAGGATTGTGAATCATGAATAGAGGGGGACTATATCATCGTGGCAATCTTGCTTGCAGCCTGCTTCACGTCAATATGGACAAGCCCAATCTTGACGTTAGCAGTTGTGGAAACAGTCAGACACGCATTCAGACCAGCCTGTACGACAAGCACCCAGCCATCGGAACCCTTGACACTGACCTGCTCGAGCTCGCCCTTGCCCAGCTCGATAGCCGCCTTCTCGCCGAGCGTCAGCATAGCTGCTGTTATCGCCGCGAGCTTTGCCTCATCTACATCTGCGGGCAACGCAGAAACGATTGGAAGCCCCTCGACGCTCACTATGGCACAGGCCTCAATCTCAGGGATATCCCCCTGAAGCTCATTGAGAATGCTTTCAAGAGTTTCGCCTCTAGACTCGCTCATTCTGCTCACCTGGGTGCTACTTGTACAGTCTTTTGAGGATTACTTCACGCGATATGGCTTGAAACGCCCTCTTAACTCCTACGCCCTGAATGGCAATGGTTTCGTAGATCGGGACGTTGCCGCCCAATCCGAGTAGGTCGAGCATCTCTTCACGCGACATCCTGTTGGGTAGGTCACGCTTGTTGAGCATGACCACTATCGGAATTTCTCTGCCAAGAGCGTCCCCGAGAAACATCTTAAGCTCTTCGAAACTCTCCACGTTTTCCTCTCGCTGGTCTGGGGAGGAGTC
This sequence comes from Candidatus Thorarchaeota archaeon, assembly GCA_029855935.1. GTDB lineage: Archaea > Asgardarchaeota > Thorarchaeia > Thorarchaeales > Thorarchaeaceae > B65-G9. Next base: position 80,108 of record JAGSHN010000005.1, read on the forward strand.
GGCCACAAAGATGATGCCATCAGCACCTTGGAGGACGACCTTTCGTTGATGCCGGTGCCGTTTCTGACCAGCGACCGTGAACACGTCAAATAGAACACGTCCACCTGCGCTCATCGGTGCGTAGTCGAAGAAGAGGGTGCGATTGGTTTCGTCCTCGATCGACGTGAACTCGCCCTTCTGCAATCCCTCGACCTTTGCATAGAGCCATCGCAGTGCAGTTGTCTTCCCGCCCAGACTGGGCCCGTAGAAAACAATCTTGAAATGAATACGGCCCTTATCGTCTTTCCTCACACAAACACCTCACTGATCTCTGCGCTCCGTTGATGGCAGTCACACCAGTCAGTAGATTGAACAATACCATCTTGTGGCCTCACTGTGGACAAGCGTAAGTCAGTTGGGAACGACGGCGGATGCCACCATGAACGGGATGGCCTCCGCAGGCGGGGAGTGTAAGAAATGTAGTCTCATAAAAGCCTTTGTCCGTCGTCTGGCCCGACTTGACTGAAACTGTGCTGTGCCGCGGACAATCACACTCTCTCAAGCTCTGCAAGCGCGGACTTTAGATCTTCCTCGTCGAGCTCTCGGTCCTTTGAGGGTGCTCCGGGCTCCACAGCCAAGAACTTGTCGAGCTCCTCGGCCAGCTGCTCACCTTGCTTCTTCATCACCATTCGTATGAGGCCGATATTGACCTCCTTGGCCTCGGAAACCACGCATAGCACGCCCTTGCCGCATGCGGATGCAAAGATCTTGCCCTCTGAGAACTCCGAGGTGACAATCTCAAGCTCTCCAAGCTGCAAGTTCTTCCCCTGTTCCTCGCTTGCACAGAACACGGCACTGGCTATGGCCCCAATGCTATCAACATCAACTGCAAAGTAAGCCAACCGAGATACGTGGGCAATGGTCAGGCCAGTCTTGTCAACCAGGATCACCCTTCGAATACCGCGGTCCTGCCTGATGATGTCCGTGAGAATCTTGTCGAACCTCTTAGGATCGCTCATGCGTCATACCCCTTCAATTTGTGCTCTTCAGAACGACTAGTATCAGACCCTCCTTGACGTCGGGTGCAATGTTGATTTGACCCTTGCTCGTGTCAAGCGTTAGGAATGATAGAGAGCCCTCTCTCAGTTCCCGAACCGCCTCTAGCGCCTTTCCGACAAGAGAGGTCACAATTGCAGCAACAATCTCTGTGGTCTCGGGGTCGAGGTCGCTGCTGAGAGGAAGCCCCTCCATATTGGTGACGACAATTCCTCTGACACCCTCTTGGGCCTTCAGTCTTGAAAGAATTGTCTCGAGCTTCTCTTGGCTGACCAACCGTCGATCCCCACTATGATTTGTTGTATTTCAGCAGTCTGTACCTCACGCAGGGGTATTTTAGACTTGTGGCAATGTGTACTTGACGGAGGCCACATTTTGCGCATTTTGACATATTCCAAATGTACTGCCTGATTCCGTCATCGAATACTCAACAATACGCGTACATCGCGATAAGGGACGGTAGAGGTGAGGCGTTATTAAATGGTAGAAGATATAAACAGGACGTGAGAACAATTCAAGCAAGCCAGTCCACGCGATGTGGCCCGGAGGACCGTCACAATGGTTGACAAAGCGAAGGTCGAGAGCATTGTAGCAGACGTGATGGCGGCCAACGCGGACATCCAAGGAATAGTTGTGTGCAACGCGAAGGGCGAGGTGATCTTTGGTCACACCATCACTGAGGACATCAAGCATGCCGATGTAGCCAAATTGGCCGTCAAGATAGCAGGGGACTCTGCGGAGCTTGTCGCGGGCCTCGATCAGGGGGGATTGAAGGAGGTCACGATTGCCTCTGAGAAGGGGCTGGTTGTCATCCTAGGGGACGCGGAGATAATCCTTGCAGGTATCGCCGGAGAAACTGCACGTGAGGCGATGGGTCTCATACGGATTGCACTGCGAAGAGCACTCCTCAATATGGTTGCAAAGTAACCTTTCAGCAGCGGCTGCTCTATGGAAACGGCGTTGTTGCTTGCAAGAGTGAGGCGCAGTCGTTTGGCGCCATATCAGATATGCTAATATTGTCTTGATAATACGATGGTATTACCAAGTGTATTTAGTGGCACGTATCTTCCAGATATATCGGTGCCACGAGAGAACAGGGTGCCTCAACCGACCGGACGGGATTGTGACGTGGTCTACATCGATAAACTAGTGTGCAGAGGCTTCAAGTCTTTTGGCCGTGATACCGTCACAATCAAATTCCACCCGGGCTTCACGTGCATTGTGGGGCCGAATGGTTCCGGAAAATCCAATGTCGTTGATGCCCTTCTATTTGTACTTGGACAGCTCAGTGCAAAGACTCTGCGGGCAAATGTCTTCTCGGACCTGCTATACTCACCACCAAAACCGGGAATGCCACCCAAGGCGAAGTCTGCTCTCGTTCAGGTCCACTTCAACAATAAGGATCGAAAACTACCAGTCGATGCAGACAAGGTTGTGATAGAGCGAGAGCTCGACGAGTCGGGAAAATCGGTGTGCCGCGTGAATGGCAGGGTCGTCACTCGCTCTGCGGTCCTTGACCTTCTGAGCAGCATTGGAGTCGACCCGAACGGGTACAATCTCGTTCTCCAAGGTGAGATAGCTCAGATGGTCCAAGTCAGTCCGACAGACCGCCGGAAGCTCATAGAGGACATAGCCGGAATCTCAGCCTACGACGAACAGAAGGAACGCGCTCTCAAGAAGCTGCAGGAGAGCGAGGCCAACCTCTCAAGAGTAGAAACGCAGCTTCAGGAACGCCGTCACCATCTGGAGAAGCTCGAGAATGAGCGTGAAGACGCCCTGAGATACGAGAGCATAAAGGCGCAGATTCGAGAGATTCGTATTGACCATCTCGCTTGGACAATAGTGAGGGCACAAAAGAGGATAGCCACGATCGACACCACACTGGCCGAACGCGCCCAAGAGGCCGAGGATCTCGAGAGACAGCTGAGAGAAACCGAGAGAGAGCGCGCCAAGATTGAGCAGGAGATTGGGGAGATAGAGGAGGAGATTGACAGAGTCACTGGTGGAGAGTCCGCCAGAATCTCAGAGAAGTTTGGAGTTCTCTCCTCGGCCGTCGAACATGCCCGACACAGCCTTGAAAGAATGGCTGAAGACATAGAGGCCAAGAGAAAGGAGAAAGAGGCCCTTGAGAGCGAACTTGAGGAGCTTCGCCGTCGGAGAGAGGCCAGTGCGACCCGAGTCAAGGAGAAACAAGAACAGCTTGAGCAATTGGAGAGGGAGATTGCTGAACGGGAGGCGCACCTCTCAAATCTGCAGAGGGCACTCCAAGAAGAGCAGGACCTCTACTACGAGACTCAGCAAAAACTTCAGGCGCTCAACGACAAGATAGTGTCACTTGACGAGCGCATTGCAGAGGTAAGGTCGAGCATCAAGACAGGAGAGCGTGAATCTCGGGCGTTGGAGGAGGATCGAGAACAGGCAGAAACTGCCCTAGAGAAGACCGCTGAGAAGCTGAGTGAGCTTGAGCACTCTATTCCCGAGATTCGAGAAGAGCTAACAAGACTTGAGGAGATGGAACAGGCCAAGCGAAACGAGCTGGAAGGTGTTGATAGACAGCTCAAGACGCTTGATGCCGAGATAGCCGAGACCCAGAAGATACTCACTGCAACCAGAGAAGAACTAATCAAAATCAAAGCACGTAGAGACGCACTGAAAGAGGCGGAGGAAGCATTTCTCAAGCGCAGGAGAGCCATCGCAAGAGTCCTCCAACTGCGTGATGAGGGTGTAGTGAAGGGCATATTTGGGACCGTCGCAGAACTTGGAACGATTGACCCTGAACTGTCGACTGCACTGGAGATAGCGGGAGGCAGCAGACTTGGATACATTGTTGTTGAGAACGAGGATGTTGCTACGGAGTGCATCGAGATTCTAAAGAGAGAACGTGCGGGTAGAGCATCATTCATCCCTCTGAACAGGATAAAGAGCAGAAAGCCCTCGTATGTGCCAGATGACGAGAGAGTCATAGGCTATGCAATGGACCTTGTCAAGTTCAACCCACAGGTTCAGCCTGCATTCGAGTTCGTGTTTTCAGACACCATTGTCACTGAGGACTTTAGCACCGCAAAGAGGCTCGGCTTCAAGGGATGGAGAGCAGTGTCTCTTGATGGTGATCTCGTGGAGAGGTCCGGATTGATAACTGGGGGATATCATCAGCGGACACCCACCGGACTCTCGTTGAAGATAGAGGACAGAAGTCCCGAGATTGAGCGTCGCCTCCAAGGACTTGAGTCGATACTTGACGAGCTTGCCGACAAGCGGAATTCGCTGGCGCGCACTCGGAGGGAACTGGAGAGGGAGATACAAGACCTCACGAAGACGAGCTACCGTATGAGAATCAAGGCCCAGCTATTTCAGGAGCAGCACACCGAACTCGTGAGCAGGCAGGAGTCCCTGAAACAGAGAATAGAGGCGATGGGAGAGAAACTGGAGAAGATACGCAGGCAGCTCGCGGAGCTCCACGAGGAGGAAAAGAGTCTCTCCCTGAGGCGCGAGAGCCTTCTGGCAGAACGGGAGAGGTACAGTGAGCGCATTGCCCAGTCCCGTGCTATGCAGGTCGCCCGGGAGATGAGAGAGCTCCAGAAAATAGTTGAGGACCTCAAACATGCACGTGAGAGTCTGCATAGTGAGGTCACAGAGCTGACCGTGGCGCTGAGCCAGAGATACGAGCCGAGGATAGCCGAGATTGAGAACAGAATAGACGCAGTCTGTCGTGAGGTAGAGGCCCTGAAAGCAAGAGAGGCCAGTCTGCGGCAGGAGCTCGATTCCAAGGAGAGAGAACTCGAAGAAACAGGGCGGGCACGCGAGAGAATTGAGGACAGGGTCAAGGACAGACGTACACAACAGCTTGAGCTCAAGGAGCGAGCCCGAAACCTACGGTTCCGACACGAGCAAATCAGAGATGCACAGACAGCAAATGAGAAGGCGGTCTACAGACTGCAGACAGAACGGTCCAGACTTGAAACTGAGATTGAGGGATGGAGGGCCGAACTCGACACGCTCTCAGACTGTGAAGCGGAGATTCAGAAGAGGAGCTCGGAACGCGAGCCAACGTATAAGGAGCTCGACCAGCTGACCGACAAGATCAGGGAGCTGGAGAGAGAGCTGGAGGAGATGGGACCAGTCAACCTGAAGTCGCTCACGGACTATGATGCTGAGAGGGAGCGATACGAGGAGATAGTGGACAAGAAGGCTCAGCTCGAGGAGGAACACAAGGAGATACTGCGATTCATGGAGGAGCTTGAGAGAGAGAAGACACGAAAGTTCCTTCAGGTGTACAATGAGATTGCTGACAACTTCTCAAGAGTGTTTGCGAAACTCTCTCCGGGCGGAGAGGCCAGCCTGATGCTGGAGAATCCAGAGCATCCGCTGATGGGTGGCGTCACAGTACGGTCGAAACCGCGGGGAAAGGAGGTCGTTTCTCTCACTGCAATGAGCGGAGGTGAGAAGACGCTCACGGGACTCGCGCTCATATTCGCGATTCAGATGTACAGTCCCGCCAGCTTCTACGTGTTCGATGAGATAGATGCGGCACTCGATGACGTGAATGCGCACAACGTTGCACTTCTGATTCAGGAGATGTCCAAGTCGTCCCAGTTCATAGTGGTTTCCCTGAGGGATGTCACCGCTCAGAAGGCCGATGTGTTGGTAGGTGTTTCGAACCAAGACGGAATCTCAAGAATCGTCGCGGTGGACCTAGAGGAGGTGGGGGCGACAGCTTGAGCGATGGTCAGAGTGACGTGCCGTTCTGGGTCCAACCACCCTACATCCTCCTCACCGATGTTCTTCAACTCGACAAGGTGCAGCCATGGAACGTCAACGTGGGGCGTCTTGTTTCCGAGTTCCTGCGCGAGATGCGGCAAATGGGGGATATAGACTTCCGTGTGTCAGGTAATGCTCTGTATTCTGCCTCAGTGATATTCATGAGGAAGACGAGAGAACTCGTCCAGATGGGAGTGCTCCCCCAAGAGGAGGAAGAAGACGAAGAGGAGCTCGAGATTCCACTCATTCGCCCACCATTCAGACTAACGAACAGAAGAGTCACGCTTCAAGAATTGATCATTGCAATGGACCGGGTGTTGAGCCGTGGCCCGCGTCGTCGAGCCCCACCCAAAAAGAGGAGGACCAGATCGCCTCTCGGGCCACTGTCCTTTGCCGTGGACTCTCAGCGGGCTGATGCGGAGGAAACTGTTCTGCAGGTCTATTCTGACCTCAGGGAGATGGTCGGTATTGGCAAGACGGTGCGGTTCTTCGATGTGATTATGAGCAGTACAAGACGTGAGATTGTACGCGTCTTCTTCGCTCTGCTTCATCTCTATTCCAGGTCCTTTGTTGATATCTGGATGGACGAGGAGGATGTCATCTGGATAAGATTGCTCGACCCTCCATCGGATGAGCAGGGTAAAGACGAACTCGCAGCCGTGGCGAGAGAGTAGGTGGTCATATGGATGACGACATAGTCACTCTTGAGGCGGCACTCTATGTTGCCGGACGGCCGCTCACAATCACAGAGCTGGCAGCAATAATTGGCAAGGCCGAGTCCACAGCCGAGAAGCTACTCGAAGAGCTTGAGTATGAGTATCAGAAACGCAATGGAGCGCTAGAGATAGTCAGGCTCCCGCGGGACCGCTATGTGATGCAGCTCAAGCCCGAACTGACCCCGCGTGTTGGAAAGTTGATACCCGGCGGGCTTCTGTCTTTCGCCACACTTCAGACCCTAGTCTACATTGCGCTGAAACAGCCAATCCTCCAATCGGAGCTGGCAATGCAGCGAGGTACACAAGTATACGACCATATCAGGGAACTCGTAGAGAAGAAGTTCGTAGAGGCCACCCCACAGGGCCGTTCGAAGATTCTCAGGACAACCACACTCTTCGCGGACTACTTTGGTCTCGACCACGATGTGGTCAGGATGAAGGCTCAGTTGAGGTACAAGATGAAGCAGATCCTGCAGCAGCAGTCTGCCGAAGGGATGACAGGGGGGAGGAGTACCTAGCAGACTCGAGGCACGGGCTCACCATACGGCACCTGAACCACCTTGCGCCCCCCAATGCTGGTACGCATGACAACACGGCCCGGCCCCTCTCGTACTGTCCCAATTGCCTTGGCATCAGATGTGGTCTTGTGAGTTCTTAGAGCCTTCAGGACCTCGTCGGTCCTATCAGAGTCCACTATGATGATGGCCGTTCCCTCGCAGCTCATATGTAGCGGATCGAGACCAAGAATCTCGCATAGAGAACGTACAGCGGGGCGTACAGGAATCTGCTCTTGATCTATCTCAATTTCTACGTGCGACTTTGATGCTATCTCATTGAGCGCCACCGCAGAACCACCACGTGTTGGATCCTTCATCGAATGAATGCCACCTACGTCCAGAGCATCGCGAATCGGTGACCATAGCGGTGCGACATCGCTCTTTAGGGAGGTGTCGAAGGCAAGACCCTCACGATGCGCCAGTAGGGTGGTCCCATGGTCGCCAATCGGGCCGGTGACAATGACATCGTCACCAACCTGTGCACCACTATCCGAGACTGGTGTGTCTAAGTACGTCCGACCGATGCCCGTGGTGGAGATCACCAGCCCATCCAACGTTCCACGTGGCATCACTTTTGTGTCGCCAGCAATCATAGCGACGTTCAAGGGGGCAATCACCTCATTGATGGATGACAGTATCCTCTGGAGGTTGTCGATGCCGAACCCCTCTTCCACGACTACCGTGTTGGTCATTGCGATTGGCTGTGCGCCCATCACAGCAAGGTCGTTTATCGTCCCGCAGGCAGACAACTTGCCTATGTCCCCACCGGGAAAGAACAGGGGCTGCACCGTGTGAGCATCCGTACAGACCACAAATTGCCCCGTTGTGTCAAGAGTCGCTCCGTCATCCATCTCATCAAGACCAATCGCACCCAGCCGTCGATGTGAGAACGACGGAACTATCACCTCTTCAATGAGTTTCTGCATCACTCTTCCGCCAGCGCCGTGAGCGGACTCTATGCGGGCCATGGACGTGTCTCCATACTGTCTTATGGCGAACTCCACCCGTAGGACTATTTGAACAAGTCGTTGTGTTCACACAGAAGACGGCCACTGAGCAAGATTTAAAACACGTCTACAAAGAGCGACAGTGACCTATTCGAGAGGTAGTCCAAGATGGGTGTCTGGCATAGAAGGTCGAAGCGGATTGCTACTGGAGCACGCCTCAGGGAGTTTAGAAGTAAGAGAAAGCACGAGATGGGGCGTACGCCCACTGAGACCCTGATGGGCGAACCAAAGATACTCGTTATTGACAGCAAGGGTGCAAGGAAGAAGACCCCTGCGCTCCGGGTAAAGTACGCCAATGTCACTGATCCAAAGAAGAATCAGACCTTCAAGGCAGAGATACTGGATGTTGAGAAGAACGAGGCCAACATGGACTACCAACGACGAAAGGTCATCACCCGAGGGACCATAATCAAGACCTCTAAGGGACGCGCGCGGGTCACCAGTCGGCCCGGACAGGACGGCATCGTCAACGCAATTCTGATTTGAGTTCCATTTTCACTAATGGCTATTCTTGTCAACATTGACTACTCAGGCTTATTGGCCGAAAGTATCTACCAACATCCACCGGGACCGAATACGGGGTCTTTCGTCGATACGGCGTGCCCCCATCATAGGAGCGGATGGATCGCTCGTTGCCACTGTTCTCCACGGTTAGAGAGCCGAACGTGCTGTTTTGTGTTACTCGTAGTAGGGTGGTATGGAGGCCACGAATTTGAATCTTGTCGTAGGCGCGTGTCATCAAAATGCACTACCTAACACTAATGTAACCTAGATTTTCCCCTACTCGTACACCAGATATGTGCGGTATTTCGGGCCTTGCTAACGCGAAACACCTCATGCGTTGATGATCCGGCCATATCCACGATTCTTCACGACGAAGATAGAGCAGGATTTCGGCTAACTTGTTCTTTGAGAACCTGCGTAGTGATGCCAAATCAAGGGGATGATCCTCAAAGAAGAACTCAAAGATCTTCCCCCAATCACGGGTTGTCACAGGATAGACGTGACTATGATCTTCAATCAAGAGGGCAATCGGTGTGCCGGTTTCGTCTTCAAGCAGACGTACCGGCAGTGTTCTATTGCTCGCAGTGTGTGCGGCCTCCAGTTTCTTTAGTAAAGGATTTCCTATGCTCACGAAGTCATCATCAACGGGATCGACACTTACCCGCTCGCCCTCGATCTCGACTGTTGATTTGCTCTCAGACCTAACAGCCAGCCCAGACTGCACCGCAGCCCGCTCAATGACACGAATGAGATGAGCATACGGCGACTTGTCAATAATAGTTTGAACATCTTTCGAGTCGGCATGGAGGATCTGGTTCTTCCTGTATTCTGCCCTTGCACGTTCTATCTCTTCCAATGTGAGATTCACTATGGGAACCCTGCCATCTGCAAGCGATGAAATGACTCGCTTCTGCTGATCAGTGAGTATTTCGGGAACTTGGCCCACGACAGCCCTGAAATCGGTTCTCCTATCTTCTAGGACTCTGTACATCCTCTCTTCAATCGAATTCGGATAGTATAGGTTTATCAAATAGACATCTTTGGCCCTCTGTCCGAGCCTGTCAACTCGTCCAAACCGCTGGAACAGCATAGCGGGGTTCCAAGGCACATCAACGTTTACCACTTCATTTGCATAGTGAAGATTCAATCCCTCGCTTGCTGCATCGGAACAGACAAGGACCCTTATCGACCCCCTCTTCAGCAAGCTAACGATGTCCTTTGGGGAACATTCGTGCAGTATTGGCCTTGTCCCATCCCATGCATAGGTCCCGACACACTCGCCATCGTATCGGCCCACCCCAAAAGTGTCCACGAGCACTCCAAGCATCTCGATGATGGCGTCGGTCGTCGAAGTGTACCTGCTAAACACAAGAACTTTTCTGCCTCGTGAAACGTGGTCTGACAAGATCTGCCTCAACCCTGTCATTTTCGGGTCCACCAATTGGCCACCGCTCTGAAACGCACGTTCGATTAAGTCCAAGATTCGTTGAACTGCGTAAAACTCCGTTTTGGCCCTTTGGACTGAAACGTTGCTTAGTTCACCATTGGAGGCGTCCATATCGTACTCAAGGTCGCTGTCCAGTTCGTTTTCACGTTGATCGTTTCCAGTCAACGGAGAGAAACAACCACGATCTACGATTGACTGAAGATACTCTTTTCTGCGCCGCAGTGTGTCAACTGCGGCTCTGATTGAAGAAACAATCCTTTGCCTATACAAGCTTCGCACAAGCCCAGTCCTGTTTCCATAGTACGACTCTGCATAAGCGAGATGTCTGCTGACGAAGTCCTCAAGTTCTTGGAGGAACTCTTCCTGCTCCTTGGTGACATTGATTCGTGGACTATACAAGTGGGGAGTTGGAAAGCGGTATCCAATGCTAGATAGGGTTATTCTTTCGCTCCTTACTGCCAAGAACGTAGCGGGATGTGTGGCAATCACAACTTCTTCTGGCAACGGCCGTACTTGCCGTGCAATCGTTTCATAGAACTTGGTATCTTTGTCGCATTTCTCAGTGGAGAAGCACTCAAGAGGCCCCACCAGACCGTGTCTTTCGCCCAGTTCATATTCTTGGGCAAATTGATGAATATATCTGAGGTGAGTTACTACAGTGCTCAATACACCGTGTGGGATTTCGCCTCGAAACCACCTTGAATAGTAGTCCAGTGCCTCTTTGAAGCCCTCAGGGACACCAAGGATATCTAACAGGGAGTAGTAGTCCATGATGTTCGTCTGGTAGGGCGTAGCTGTGAGGAGAAGGATATGCGGGATATGCCTCTGCATATCTTTCAGTAGTTTGTATAGCCGTGTTGACCGCCCGTCTGAAGTGTCATCATGAATCCTGGCGTGATGCGCCTCATCAACGACGAGAAGGTCTGGCATATCTTCCAGATCAAGTTGGGGATTGCTTCGTGAATCACCTCTTAGCCAGTGCCAAGACATGATCAGCAGATTAATTCCGTTATCGCAACGGAAGGGCTTTCTCCCTACTTGTATTGAGTCCAGATCGGTTTGACAAGTCTGGGTTCTCGAGTCATATACCCAGAAGTTCAGGCCAAATAATTTCTTCAGTTCCTGCTGCCATTGTTTCATAAGAGAAGCTGGTGTGAGTATGAGAACGCGACGGACACCGCCGAAACGCAGCAGATAATGGATGATAGACCCAGCCTCAATCGTCTTGCCTAGTCCAACTTCATCCGCAAGAAGAATCCTGATTGGCCATCTGCTTAGAGCTTGGACATACGCGTGGATTTGGTGCGGTAGCAAGCCCACATAAGGAAACGCAAGCGCACAATAAAGAGGTGAGCGCGAAACCGCGTCCGCGAAAGAGGCCCAAGAGATCCAATCTTGTCCCTCATTACTGTCAGTGCGTGCTTCGATGGGGGCGTGCTCAACCATTTGTGTTGCGGTGGAGCCGACTCTGTTTTTGCGAGATGTCAAAGCATGGTTGTATTCATCAACTACAGCACAGAACTCGTCCGTAAAAGGCATGGTTTCAACATCAGAACTTACGCAGTTCCACATCTCCTCGAAGCGCTTCAAGAAGTATTCGCTTACTTCTCGCTCATGCGGAATCCAAGAGCGGTGCAGAACAGCATCTTCAATATTCTTTGTAAGACCCCTTACCGACTCGTTCACAGACCCAGTTATGACAGAATATCTCAGCCCTTGTCGGCGCCTTAGAGAGAGAGACTGGTAGTACCGTCTACCAGCCCAGCTGAACAAGCGCCAGATCTTCGATCGTATTTGCCGAGGCTCTCTATCGTTGCCCTCATGATGGATTACCATGAACTTGGAATGGAACAGGGCAACTTCGGGATTGGGCCAAGTGCCATGTCTTTGATAATAGTCTATGTTAGCCCTTGGCGTTACCAGTCTAACCTGCATGGCATGTTGATTGAACATCTCCCGGAGTACTGATAGAATGTCACCGCTCTCTTGACCAAGAAGAGTCAAGAGTTCTTCTGTATATCCTCTCAGAGCCTCTGCGACTGCTCTCTTTACAGCATCTGTGACTGTGAGGCCGGGCCGGAGAGCAGGTACAACGGCCTTTGACTGGTGAAAGCCAACAATCAATCTTACGAAGCCACCTCGTTTCCAAATCGCAGCCAGCTCCCGGAGCAAAATGAGAAGCGAGTAGGGATCATAGAATGATGTGACACGGTCGTACTGATAACCTTCCCGCAAAAGAGGCCCGATCATTCTCCTATAGATCTCTTCTCCACGTCCACTAATGGCCCGATACGGGGGACCTGATGTCATCGGATGTAGACCCCCAGCTCTATACATCTTCGAGTAGGTCAAAATGTCTGTATTCGTCAAGGAAATCTTTGACTATCGCAACCGCTTCGGGGTATTCTTTCTGTAACGCAGGTGAGGTAAACACGCCAAGGCCGAGTTCAAAGTCGTGAATTATTGCACGTTCCAACCACATCAGTTGGGACTCCGAAGCATCATGCCTCTTTATGGTCATTAGCAGTGATCGAAAACGCTTCGTAATGGTGCCATTGACAATATCCTTGTCCTTGAGTAACGAACTTACAGCGGCCCAGTATTCCCTGTCGATCCGATCATATAGGTCACGGATGCGTAATCTCCAGTTACCATTCTCTACAAAATCAATGATATTGGAGAGAGGTCGTTCCCCCTTCAACAAGTCATCAAGATGCTCGTAGACAACGGTGCGAACCACCGGATGCAGCAACATTAGTGTTCGAATAACTCCCGTGTCCAGGTTCTTTTCAAGCAAGATTCGTCGCTCATCATCACTACACTTACGCAATTCGAAATACATCCGAACAATCTGGGGCGGTACGGCAAACGCTTGCGACAGAAAGTGTTCATTTGGCAGCCCGCCATGGGAGGTGTGAAGGTCATATCCCATCTCAATGACCCGATCTTCAAACGTGTGCAGCCGTTCCAGTATGGACTTGCTGTCATCCATCAGACCGTAGGGATCCCGAATGTGGTCAGTCGTCAACCTCACCCCCATAAAGGGTTGCGTGCCACTTATTACGCAGCGACAAGGCATAGTTGGGATCCACTGCCATCTCATTTACTAGACAGAAATATAGTGAGTCAACAATCGCCCAATTTACGATAAGACACGATATTTTCTCATCACCTTCACGGACTGCCCATTGCCAAAGCGCGGAGGCCGTATTCACAAAGACACACATTTCGTCGGACTCCGGCCTATAGCTGTATTCCCAGAACAATGAGGGGTCATCGTATTGCGTCTGGGCTACTGAAATCAGCAGCCGACGACTATCGTCAATCGGGACACAGTTCGTAGTGTCAACATCTCCACCCGCCGCAGTTTCAGAAAAGTCCTGAGAGAGTAAGGATACGGCTTGTTTCGCGGCGCGCCTGAGACCTTGAATGATCTTGCGTGACTTTGCCCCTCCGTCGGTCGATGCACGATACTCCTTTGACGCTTTCAACATCCGCTCAAGGATTGGCTGTAGTGCTCTCTGTGCGTCCTTCCACGACTGCAGCTCCGTATTCCATCCGACCTTCGTAAAATTAGGATCACACATGTCGAGGTGTACCTCGCCGTGTAATCGGGCATATGTTGGATGTGGTCTCTTTGGCAGTAGCCCGTTCTCATCAGGACCAGCCTTGTGAAATGCTTCGACCAATTGCCCCTTGCGAAATGTGTGGATACCCCAGAGACCAGAACCCGAGGCACTCGTCTGACGAAGAGCCAGCCAGCCCCTTATTTTCATAGGTTCTCCTCGCTGTCCGCCCCCATAGTCTGGACGGGCCACTAGGTCCAGTTTGTCGAGAATGACCTTTGTTCCCGGTACAATAGGAATTTCGTCTGGCTCACAAGGAGCTAGTTCCCGCTCATTTCCTGAACTGTTATCAACAATAATTATCTTGATGTTATGATACTTGATCTCAGGCGAGAAATTTCGGCCGAGTTCTTCTCTCCATATCTCAGGCCTATGATGACGCTTGTGAAGATGCTCAATACGGATGTACGTACCGCTCTCTAGGCTGCCAAGAGGTCCACCAAGATCCGGTTCCTCGGAAACGCGGCCAATGATGCTGCCTAACTTCAAATGTCCGTTCTCGATTTCGTGGGTATCAATCTCTATCGAACTCTCCGTTCCATCTATAAGCGATCTAGTGCGGATCGCAAATTTCCAGCCAAGACCAAGAATCCCAACTTTCATACCCATTCCGTACATTCCCTTTCGGGACCGGAGGGGTATCCTCCGCTCATCAGAGGCGCCCCTAAGACGGAGAGCCATCTCCAGCTCGTCCAGTGTCATACCGATACCATTGTCCCAAACCTCAATGCTGTCGCCGTTATACCGTATCTTGATGACAGTTTCGGCGGGGCCAGCATCAATCACTCTGCGATATCGCCTGACGAATTCTTTGACATCAGGAACACCACGTTCCATATCCTCTTTGATGCGCAGGATCTCGTCTGCGCTGGGCCTTCGCCAGTCCAAAGCGTTTGCTACAAGCTCGGACAGGCATTGCACCACGCCAATATTTAGGGCTCCAACTCCACGAGGTGTGAAGATCCTATCATCGGCCGTGATGTCGAGCTCCCGTTCTTTGAACCCCACCATCTGAAACCAACCAGTTAGTTACAATTGTCTATACATATCTTTCTTCGACATACTTGGTACTCTGGCTTCTCCAGGCCAACACGGACTGAACGGAAACTTTGCATCATCATTCGAAGAGTGATCGTGCCGCATTGGCAGTCAAATGTAGGAGAGTTAGGTGCCTCACTCAACGACCCACTCAACCCCTACCCTAGTTTGTGGGCCTCATGGGACCATTGGGATTGTGTTTGAAGCACTACTTGGAATTTTAGGGTCAGAAACTCGCCCAAGCCTCTATGGATCCTAGCTAGGGTCCTCAACCTCAACCTCGATGTCACGTATGAAGAACTCCTTACCTCCAATGATCTCTGTGGCACTGCTCCCACAACGCGGGCATTTCATTGGGGCAAAGACGGCGAGTTCAGGAGGTAGGCTCGAATCAGACTGGCTCTCACCCTCGAACCCGCAATCCTCGCATTTCAGGCGACCAGGTACAGGAACTATGTTCAATTCAGCGCCCTCAAGGAGCGTATTCTGAGATGCGATTTCGAAGTTGAATTTCAGCTGTTCGTGAACAAGGAATGTAAACTCCCCCACCTCAACATTGACACGATTGACCCGTCTTACAGGATGCTCCTGTAGTGCACTGAGTGCTAGCTCTACCAAGGACATTACTGCCGCAAGCTCGTGCATTTTGACATCGAAAAGAGTACAAAAGATATTGCATATGCAACTTGCGATATGAGCTAAGCGTATCGGTGACTGGAAAGAGTGGACTTATCAGGATAGATCTGCAAAGTTAGATCGAGTTGCATGAGAGGTCCTGTACCGCGTCCCATCGTCAAATGGGCTGGAGGCAAGGCTCAGCTACTTCAGGAGCTGGAGGATAACCTTCCAGCCTCATTCGGTACGTACTATGAGCCTTTCTTTGGTGGGGGCGCACTCTTCTTTCATCTCTCAGCCAAAGGAGTAGTGAGGCGGGCAATCCTTTCAGACCTTAATAGAGATCTTATGAATCTCTACACGGTGGTAAGAGATAATGTAGGGGACCTGATTACAGAACTGGCATCAGGGAAGTACAAGAACGAGAGAGATGTCTACTACAAGATCAGAGGAGAGGAGCCAACAGACCCCATCAAGAGAGCTGCAAGATTCATCTACTTGAACAAGACCTGCTACAACGGACTGTACCGTGTCAATGCTGCAGGGAAGTTCAATGTCCCGTTTGGCAGATATCGAAATCCCAAGATCCTAGATGCGGAGAACCTGAGAGCTGCGAGCCAAGCCCTGCAGAGAGCCAGACTATTGATTTCCGATTTTGAGGATGCAGTGCGTTCAGCCAAGGCAGGAGACCTTGTGTACTTCGATCCGCCGTATGACCCAGTGAGTGACACAGCCGACTTCACATCATATACAGAGAGAGGGTTCGGAACCGAGGAGCAGAAGCGTCTTGCAAGAGTATTCAGAGAGCTTGACGAACGGGGTTGTTTCGTACTTGAGAGTAATTCATCCACCGAGTTCATCACGAGGCTGTATTCAGACTATCACATCGTACAGGTGTTTGCGAAAAGAGCAATAAGCTCCGACGCCTCCACAAGGGGGCCCATCCAAGAGCTCATAATAAGAAACTATGAGATCACCACCCCCCAGACACGCATTGATGAGTTCTAGGTCCGCTTGTGATAGATGAGGAGATAGTCATGAGTGATACTGAGAGGGGCCATGGGAGAGGTCGGTACTGGCGGATTGTCATTAGCCACAACCACAATTTCGCGAATATCGAGTGCTGGAATGGGCTCTCGCCAAACTTCAAGGGCAGGGCTAACAGTCATCCCGTCTATCCTGAAGTCACGAGTGTGAATGACGAGATGACCTCCAGGAGCGACCCGCTGGATGCCGTGCCGGATGGCCATTCGAAGCGCATCCACATATTTCCTGATGCTTGAGGGGAGAATGGACTCCATAGATGATGACTTGATATATACTAAGTCGACTGGGAACTCATCTGGTTCAACGCAGTTTCTGATAGACGGAGAAACCACAATCTCTAGAGTATCGGAGTCGCCCCCATATCGATAAGTAACATTCTGATCCATCAGAGAGGACTTCTCTGTACAAGGGAGAATCCAAGTCGTCTTACACTCGACCACAGGGGGCTCCAGGTGGGTGGAAATGTAGCGATAGTTGATCCCCACATCCTGTCGCATTTCATCCGGGATGAGTGAAGTAGTTGGAGGCACAGTAGGATGGGATTTCACGAACACAGCTAGATATTCGTGGGATAGTAGAAGGAAATTATGTTTCACACT
The DNA here is from genome assembly GCA_029855935.1 of Candidatus Thorarchaeota archaeon. Taxonomy (GTDB): domain Archaea; phylum Asgardarchaeota; class Thorarchaeia; order Thorarchaeales; family Thorarchaeaceae; genus B65-G9. Next base: position 97,057 of record JAGSHN010000005.1, read on the forward strand.
GCGGGAATACCAGAAGCCAGTTGTACGACAGTTATGTTGCCGCTTGATTATCAGATCCTTGAGAAGAAAGCCTTCCCGGAGAAATGTTTCGATTGTCTGAAAGCCCAGAGGCACAACGTGTCGGTGTTTGCGGAGATCCCCAATCAGAATTGCAGCATGCCCCAAGGATTTCAAGACGCGATAACATTCTCCAGCCACCACCTTCATACTCTCGACGAATGCGGTGGGATCCTGAAGCGATAGGTCGTTCTCAATACCTGATGTATACCGGACAATGTTGGCGTAGGGCGGATGTGTGCAGATCAGGTCAACGGTCCCGTCATCAATACAACGAAGGTCAAGCGCGTCACCGACCTCTACACAGGGTTCGTACGTCGTTGGCGGTGTTTCACTTGTCAGCGTCGTCTGCATAGCGTGGCCGAAGTCCAAGTTCTTCCTCGTAAGAAGAATCGCAGCAGGGTTTATGTCCAAGGCGATGCACCTTCGTCCTAGAAGCTTGGCCTCTATGGCGGTGGTTCCTCCACCACAGAACTGGTCTAGGACGAGGTCACCCGGGGAACTGTATCGCAGAATTATGTTTCTTGGAATGTAGGGGGACCAATTTCCCCGATAATTCCCGGAATGTGTCGCCCATTTGCCGCGTTGTCTGAAGCTCCACACGGTGGTGGTTTCCAAGTGAAAGTCCTTTGGAGCGTAATGAGTGATCTCCTGTGGTCGGAAGAGATTGAGATTAACACCTGTCTTCTCAATTATGGCCAGCTCAATCTCTCGAAGACTTACCGAGAACTTGCTCATTATCGCCTCATCAGACATCCCGCGCATCTTGGCGGCAAGAATCTCGTCACTGAGGCTGCGGCTCACTTCCTGTTCACCCGACTGCTAGCTAGGTGAAACGCGAGTCTGATTAACACCACGCTTTCTTCACGATACCCAACCCATATAACTGACGGGATCCAATAAGAAAGAGAGGGGAGAAACAATGGAGGAAGAGGCAGAGGCGGGTGTCTTCGTCACCCTCTACGACCGGGAAACTCTTGAGATCTACCTCAAGAACGGTGTATACGGGACGTTGATGCCTCCAGTTGACGGAATGACGCTTTCCCGCACTAGACATTTTCATACTCTCGGAGACTATTCATGCCTCCGTGGAGGTATGCACTTGTTCTTCTTCTTGAAACGGTTCATAGTCTACGGCGGGCGTATCAAGGGATCTAAGAAATACGGGGCGTTCTATTTGAATGGCATGCAGAGCCCACTGGGAAAAGCGGCAGAGGCGCCATTGGTGTGGGACGAGTCAAATAGAAGTAGATATACACCAACCAGTGAAGAAGGGCTCTTCGAAGTACCAGATGCTGGCCGACGCTGCCAGCCGTACTTGGTTCTGTTTGATGATGATAGTGGACTGAGAGGAAGAAAAATCCGGTCTGATGAACTCTATTTCAAACTAGGGAGATTTCCATATCCACTACCCTCAAACTCTATCCAGGGAATGAGCTTCTGCGTTCTCACACCTGGTGAAACTGACATACTGTTGGATCTCATGAACATGAGCGATGAGGTAGTCGACTATGCGAAAAGCCAAGAAATGAGGCTCGAAGACACGCCCACACCATTTCATCCAAAATGGGGAATTGGCAGTGTGAAGGAGGCGTACGAAGCTTACGAACTCTTGAAACAGAGGCATAGAGGTCGTGAAACAGAGGCCTTACTACGAGGTGACGTGCTCATAAATGAGGCGCATCTGGAGGCATCTGTTTTGGCCAACCCTGAACTGCTTCCCAGGGAGATGCAACCGCGCAACCATACTCTTAGCAGGCAAGTTCCTATCTCACCCTTCAAACCGTTTCAAATGGATAGAGCGGACATCTGCTACTATTCAAGAGAGGCCCCCATCGGCAATGGCACTTTGCCTAGTGTCATCATCGAATTGAAGATGAAGCAGGCAGGCAAAGCAGAAGTGGAGCAAGTCGAACGCTATCTGGATTGGCTATTCTTAGTTAGGCCAGAAGAGGCACGCCAAGTTCGTGCATTTCTGTATGCTCCAATGTTTTCAAGAAGAGCTGAGGTAACGAAACATAGGGGACAGGTCAACCTCATTACCTTCTAGAAGATCTAGAGCACCCGAGAAAAGCAACGAAAATAAAGATCGCCGCAGCTCTGCCCACATAGTGATTCGACACTGAGGGAAGCAGTGATGGTATGGGATCTTATTATCGCCGGGGGAGGCCCGGCCGGTGCAACCTGTGCACGGAGAGCAGCGCAACTCGGCCTTGACGTGCTCCTAATCGAGAAACAGAATCACCCACGCAGAAAGGCGTGTGGCGGTGGACTGACTCCGCGTGTTGGAGATGCACTGGACTTGGACTTCTCGCCCGTGGTCGAGAGGGAACAAGGAGGACTCAGACTGTTCTCGCCATCGGGCCTCGCAGTCACCGAGAAACGGGCGGAGCTCACTGGCTACTTGGTCAGAAGAGAGGACTTCGATCACCTCCTGTTGAAGAAGGCAGAGGAGGCGGGGGCAACCGTATTGGAGGGGATCACCGTTCTGGACGTCATAGAGACCAGCAGCGGTGTTGATGTCGTCACCGATGACAAGACGTACACTGCACGACTGCTTGTGGGTGCGGATGGGGTCAACAGTACTGTGGCACGAAGAACGCAACTCAAGCCGAGGTGGAGAGATGACGAGATCTGCCTGTGCATAGAGGCCTCGGTGCCTATGGACTCATCAGACATTGAGAGGATATTTGCTATTCCAGACAGCAGTGGTAGGGTCTTCATCGAGATCTATTTTGGCGCCCTGCGACACGGTTATGCGTGGGCCTTCCCGAAGAGAGAAGAGATCAGCCTGGGAATTGGGGTCCTGGTCAGCGAGCTTGAAGACCTTAGGGGCGTGTGGAAACGATTCGTTGCATCGTTTGAGGACAGATATGGTGTGAGGGTTGACCTTTCAAACACAACAGCAGCGCGTGTGCCGCTCAAGGGCCCCATCAAGAACACTGTGACGAAGCGAGTGATGCTGGTCGGTGATGCTGGGGGCTTTGTGTCACCCGCCACTGGTGAGGGGATATACTACGCTATAGAAACTGGCAGGCTTGCGGCAGAAGTCTCCAAGGAGATACTGAGTGGTGCAGAGGGTATGACGACGCAGACCTATCAGCAGAGATGGAGAAGAGCGTTCGGGAAAGACCTTGATGTCGCGAACTTCCTAGCAGGCATGATGTTCCATTCCATCGAGAATATGGAGGCGGTCTGCAGGATGGCACATGACGACCCAGTCATGCGCAGTCACACGTTCGAGATGATCACTGGAGCAGTGACTTACAAGGAGTCCAGGAACAGACTGATCAAGAGGATGTTGCGAAAGCATCTTGGGACTGCCGTCAAGATGGTGTTGTGAAGAGAGGGGGTTGCGCGGCATGAGATTCATGCCGCATACTACGGAGGACTGACACTAGTCCTCAGCATCACCCTTGCGATAGGACTCGGCCAACAGGTCTGGCAGATACCTTGTCGCGATGTCTGTGCCCTTTAGAATGTCCCGAATCTGGATTGTGCAGAAGGGGCACTCGGTTGCGACCATGTCAGCACCAGTGGCTTCGATGTAGCCCCGTTTTCGGGCGGCAATCTTCATGGAGATCTCACGTTGACCCGCACGGACACCTCCACCTGCACCACAGCACCGATTCTTGTACGGGTCGTCGATGTATTCAACGCCCGGAATCATCTGCAGGAGTTCGATGGGCTGCTCGACAACCCCCTGACCACGGCCGAGATGGCAGGGCTCGTGGTAGGTCACTCTCAGATTGACCTCACCCTTCGGTGGGACTATGTTGTCCTTTCCGAGAACATCAATCAGGTATTCGGCGAGGTCGTACACCTTGAACTTCGGTGGCTCGCCGCGCTCGCTCTCAATGAAGGGACGATGATCCTCGCGGAGCGTCTTTCCACAGCCTGCACAGGCGACGACAACTGTGTCGAGGTCATACTCTTCCATCACTCTCTCGAATATCTCCGTCACACGCCGTGCAGCATCGTGGGCGGTTTCAAGATCGCCAGTACGGAAGGCAGGGCTCGCGCAGCACCACTGCTCCTTCGGCACAATCACATCAATACCGTTACGATTTAGTACCTCAATGAGCGAGCGGCCCGTGTCCTGCATCCTGTAGTCAATCAGACATCCTGTGAAGAAAGCAACACGGCCCCGTGGGTTCTCGACCAGAAACTCCTCAGACTCCAGACTCTTCAGAAGGGGAGTGTCCTTCTCTGGGACAGAACGGCCAGTCCGGTTTATGCTATCGATGAAGCCCTGCTGACCCTCCACCAGTGGGTAGCCGGCCTCGACAGCCTTTGCCCGCAGCAACTCCACAGCCAAGCTGGGAATCTTGATGTGTTTCGGACAGCTGTCCTCGCACATCTTGCAGGTGGTGCACATGTAGACTGCCTCATCAAGAGCCATACTGATACGGTCCTCCACGTCGCGCGGGTCCATCTCAAGACGTGCCAGCTGGCGGATTATCATGGGACCGGCATAGTCCCAAGTTTCGCGCACAACAGGGCAGTTGGACAGACAGGCACTGCACTCTATGCACTTCCGCAACTCTCGAACAATCTCAATGTCCTGCTGATGGATTATCTCGGGACGTGGTGCAGGCTTGTCCCGCGCAACGTATGGACGCACACGGGTCAATCGTGCCTGAGTCCGTGACATATCCACGACGAGGTCCTTGATCACCGGCATCTTCTCAAGAGGCTCTAGAACGAGATCTTGGTCTGGGTCGACCTTGGCACGACATGCGAGACGTGCTATAGTGTTCACCCTGACGGCACAAGAACCACACTGACCACCTCGACACTCCCATCGGAAGGCAAGGCTGGAGTCGTACTTATCTTGAATGTAGAGGAGGGCGTCGAGAACAGTCATCCCGGGCTCGTACTCAACGTCAAACTCTTGGAAGTGGGGAGCATCATCAATATCGGGGTTGTATCGCAGAACCTTTGCCTTGAACGTTCTTGCCACTGGTATCGCCTCCAACTATGGCGGATTCATCCGCGTGATGACGAGCGGCACCTTCTGGAGTTCCATCTCTCCATCCTCACCCTTCCGGATGACAATGTTGTAGTTGCCGTCGTCGTTCGGGTCAGCATCAGTGCGATAGTGCGCACCACGGCTGCCCTTTCTCATCAGTGCTGCCTCGGTTACCATCCGGGCAGTGATCACCATATGGCCAAACTCAATTGCTTGATGCCATCCAGGGTTAAAGCGCCTGATTGGCACATCCACCTTGATCTTGGGAACAACCTCTCTCTCAATGCGGCGGAGCTCTCTGACGGCGTACTGAAGGTCTTCCTCATTGCGGAAGATCTGCACCTTCTCCCACATCAGCGTTGTCAGTTCCTCGCGAGCATCGGCAGGAGAGATTCCCTCTTTGCGCTCGAGCATAGCCTGAAGCCGCTCGAACTCGCTCTGAACCTCAGACCTATCAAAGCCGGGCAGGTCGTGCTCCAGAGCGAAGAGCGCTGCATTCTTTCCGGCGAGAGCACCGAACACTTGCGTGTCAGCCAGTGCATTTCCTCCGAGGCGGTTTCCGCCGTGGACACCACCAGTACACTCGCCAGCAGCAAACAGACCGGGGATGGTCGATTGGGCATTCGTGTCAATCCTGATTCCGCCCATAAAGTGATGAGCTGTCGGGGAAACCTGCATTGGCTCCTCACGGATGTCCACACCCGCATCCTCAAACTGCTCAATCATGCTCTCTAGACGAAACTCAATCACAGAACGAGGTAGGTGAGCAATACTCAGATACACACCGCCATCTGGTGTGCCTCGGCCCTCTAGGACCTCTGTCATTATTGAACGTGCGACTTGGTCCCGGCCCGCAAGCTCCATCACCTGTGGGTAGTAGCGGCTCATAAACCGCTCACCGCGATTGTTCAGCAGAATACCACCCTCACCACGGACAGCCTCTGTGACAAGACGGCCCTTGGCCGACTCGGGTTTGACCATGCCGGTGGGGTGGAACTGAACCATCTCCATGTCTATCAGCTCGCAGCCCGCCTCATAGGCCATGGCGTAGCCGTCTCCGACATCGAGCTGGGCGTTGCTCGTGACCTTGAAGATTCGTCCTGCGCCGCCAGTCGCCATCACGACAGACTTTGCTCTGAAGACAAGGTAGTCACCGTGCCTCATGTCAATGGCAGTCACACCAGCAATACGTCCGTCGTGAACCAGAAGCTTGGTCGCAAAGACCTCATCAAACACACGTACAGAGGTCCTACGAATTGCCTCCACAAGCGTGACCATAATCTCAGAGCCTGTACGGTCGGACGCATACGCAGTTCGACGGTAGCTCTGTTTTCCAAAGGGGCGCTGCGCAATCTTGCCCTCAGGTGTTCGGTCGAAGACTGCGCCCATCTCCTCAAGGTCGTATATTCGCTCAGGTGCATCGTGAACCAGAATCTCGACAAGCTCTTGGTTGTTGAGGTAGTTTCCGCCAACTACTGTGTCACGAAAATGAACGTCAGGGTTGTCGTCGGGGTCGACATTTCCGATTGCAACGTTGTATCCGCCCTCGGCCATGGAGGTGTGCGCCTTGCCGACAAGCTCCTTGCTAATCATGACAACATCCACGTTATGCTTTGCTGCCTCAATTGCCGCGCGGCAGCCAGCACCACCAGCACCGACAACGAGGACATCACAGACGATGGTCTTGTACTCCAACTGCAGGCCTCCGATTGATGGCTCAATCGTCTGCCCCGCATCGCATTCGGTTTAAAGTTGTTACTGTTTGCGGCCAGAAACGACAGGGCCTCTCGTGAGTGCTACCTCTAGGCCTAGTTATGGACATCCGAGCTATGTCTATATTCATCTTGATCAGATGTATCATAGTGTCAGGGGGTCAGTGGATGAAAGCAGGGGACATTCTGCTGGGGATAGCCCTGTTCGTAGTGATACTGGTGATCCTATACGGCATATCAATACAGGTACTTAGCGCCCTTGGGCGATAGATGACTGAGTTCAGCCTCAAGAGAAGTGGGCAGCAATGTTCGTCTGGCGGAAATAGGGGCGGCAGAGAGCCTGTCGCCCACTTACCCCAGTCTGACTGCTTTCACTCGGAGATGCCAATCTTGGCATAGACCTCTGAGCGTACAGACGCCACCTTCCTGTCCATCTCATCGTGGAGGCTGTTGCCGTGGGAGTCCATGGTGACCAGAAGTGGACCGAAGTTCTCTGCAGTGATCACCCACAGAGCCTCAGGCATTCCCAAGTCCCGCCATTCATAGGCACGTACCTCCTTCAGCCCTCTTGCAGCGAGAGCCCCACAGCCTCCAGTGAAGCTGCAGTACACGGCACCAACCTCCTTCAGTGCCTCGAGTGTCTTGGGGCCCATTCCACCCTTCCCGATTATGATTCGGGGCTTGTACTTGCGGAGGAACTCCGCCTCGAACAGCTCCATCCTGATGCTCGTTGTGGGACCAGCTGATACAATCTGCCACTTCCCGTCTATCTGTCTGGCCACAGGCCCGACATGATACACGACGCTGCCCTCGAACTCGACAGGGGGTTTCTCGCCCTTCTCGTATAGTTCGAGCGCCCTCTGGTGCGCCTCATCTCTTGCAGTATAGACATGCTCACCGGACACGTAGACGATATCGCCCACTCTTAGTCTTCGAGCCTCCTCTTCCGAGATTGGAGTTGTCAGATGATACTCAGCCATTCTACCTTCCCTCCAGCGGATGAGTGACGTACTGTACCTCCAAGTCCTTCGTGATTGTGGCCGTGCTGCGACGAGCGGCCCAGCACTGAACAGCAACGCCGACAGGTAGACTTGCAGGGTGACGCATTGCATAGTCCACCTTCACACCCAGCACGGTGGTATCGCCCCCAAGACCCATTGGGCCAATGCCTGTAGCATTTAGTGCCTCATATAGTTCCTCCTCAATCTTTGCAATCTCCGGGTCGGGATGCCGATCATTCAGCGGACGCAAAAGCTGTTGCTTAGCAATCTTCATCGCAATGTCGGATCCTCCACCAATTCCGACACCGATGATGTTTGGTGCACATGCCTTCCCCATATAGCTCATTGCATTGTCAACGACCAGTTTCTTGACGCCCTTAAGGCCGACCCCGGGCTTGAGCATTCCTAAGATAGACACATTCTCGCTGCCGCCCCCCTTGGGAAATGCAGTTATCTCCAGCGAGTCACCGGGGACGAGCTCCCAGTTGATCCACGGAATCTTCTCGCCCGTGTTGTTCCCTGAGTTGCCACCTACAATCGGGTTGACGGCATTCGGACGCAGAGGGACCTTCTCGGTGGCCGTGATGGTTGCCTTGGTCAGCGCGTCGCGTATCGCTCCGAGATGGGGAAACTCGTATCCGGCCTTGACGTAGAAGATTATTATCCCAGTGTCCTGGCACATAGGAATGCCGCCCTTTGCTAGCTCGATGTTCTTCAGGATCGCCTCAAACTGTGTCTTGGCAGTCGGGTTGGTTTCTCGCGCATAGGCAGAACGCAGTGCCTCCTCAACATCGGCAGGAAGGACTGTCGCTGCCATCTGCAGCAGACGAACGGTCGTATCGTGAATGACTTGAGCAGGATCTTTCATCCTAGTTCAGCCTCCTGGCTGTGTACGGATGTCGGGGAACTAGCCCCCGGCTGTGTGCGTTGACCATATATGCCCCTAATCTGTCTTGCTGTCTGGAGACCTGCTCCCGTTGGTCACGGCTGCACGGCGGCCACAGCAAGAGCAGGTAGACACAGATTGTGTGATGGACATTGCTCCAAGCGTTGGTACTCTTTGCATGCAGCGTGGTTGTGCTCGCAGTGGCCAGTGTCACGGACCTTAGAGATAGAACTGTACCAAACTGGCTGTCAGCCACTGCAATGACAGCAGGAGCGAGTCTCTCAATTCTCACTGGTGACCTCTTTCTGAGGCTTCCGGTCTACATATCAACCATCTTGTTCGTACTGCTCATCGCGTACGTCCTGTTCCGAATCGGCGCCCTAGGCGGGGGGGATGCCAAGATCCTACTTGCTGTTGCCATTATCAGCCCCGGCACGGTGTTCGTCGAAGTCGATTCCGCATTGGCCCTCCTAGAGGGAGTGGTCCCCTTCGGTCTGATGCTAGTGTTGACTCTTGGTATGGGTCACATCTATCACCGAATGAGCAACTCAAGCCAGCAGACGCCGCTTGTACCATTAATGCTCTTGTCTTATCTTATGGTACAGCTCTTCCCCATAGTGCTTTGGCTCTGACTGCGTGACATAGATGCCAGATAGCAGTGTCACGTGAGGGGATCGCCGATATGTATCCCATCACCCTCAATTGTCAACTCGTGCCACCTCAGGGAGTGGGACGTGTGACGCATCTTCCAGACGACTATGCTTCTCCGGAGAGATAGATTGGTCATATCAAGGTGGAGTATCACTAGACCCTGTGCGACATGATGCCCGGCCGTGGGCTGGGAGAGCACGCCGTTCGGTGGTGTGTCGGATATCAATAGTGATGTCAGACCGAGTTCGTTGAGGAGCGCACTTATTCTCAGGACCTCGCCCCTCACTACCGAGGGGGTCGTCGAGGGGAGGTTCAGTGCAGAGAAACTATCGATTGTCAGACGTTTTGCACCAGATTCATTGACGACAGTATAGATCTCCTCCGCGAGCGTTGCTAGGTCGAATCCACGACGCAATGCGTGTTTTTCGGATGTGGGGAGACCAGCCCGATTTGACGCGGCATCGATTATGACAAACTTCCCGTCGGCCTCAAGTCTTGACAGGTCCCATCCGAAGGTGGTTGCTGTCCGTCTCACCTCCTGAGGCCTAGACTCAAGAGTGACAAGGACCCCGGGCTCATCGTATAGGTCTGCCCCTTTGTACAGATACTGCAGTCCAAAGATCGACTTTCCCGAGCCTGTTGGTCCCACGACCATTGTGGAGACGCCCCTGGGAAGGCCCCCGTCAACAAGGGCATCGAAACCCGGGATTCCCGTCTTTGCACGGGTCATTGCCTGTCACTTCCACTGGGTGGCGGTCCAGCAATCTCCCAACCCTTCACTATCGAGCTGAGCGGGGTCAATGAAACCTCGACTATGTCAGGGCGCTTCCTCAGAGACTCCACAGTCTTCTCGACCCCAGCCTCGTCAGGTGCCACAATGAGTGCATAGAGTGTCATAGGCTCACTGCTCACGCCAATCCACTGAAATGCATCCTCCGTCGATAGTTCCTCCGCAAGCGTCTGAGTCCTATTGCTGCTGATTGATGGGAGGATGTGGCCGCCAACCTTGATCCTGACGAGCCCGGCTGCGTTCAGTCCGAGCGCCCGCGGATTGAGTAGCGCGGAGAATCGTGAAACTATCCCGGACTTGAGAAGGCGCCGCGTTCTGAAGTGAACTGTTGTGTCGGGCTGGTTGAGCTCTCGTGCAATCTGTGTGAATGGGAGGCGTGCATCTCGCTGTAGGATGCGGATAATCTTCCAGTCTAGGTCATCCACGGTGGGCCACCCGGGATAGTCTATCAAGGGTAGGCCATGTTGCCCCATTGACCTATTAAGACTTGCGTGGTTCGCAAAACGTCGCGTGATGATTGAGAGATTCACAACATGTGGGAGATGATTACCACAAGAAGTCGCTCATACACACGTGCGGGGGCGACAAAGACGTAGATGAGTGTCCAGAGCAAGATCCATAATAGAAGGTACGACGCTAGGGAGTCTGTCACCAGTTTCTGGCGGCCACCAATCTCTGACGGGTCTATGTCCATCACGTAGACAATCACGAAGAGTGAGAGTGTATACACAAGGAATCCAAACAGAACACCTCGCACACCAGCGAAGGCTACTCCATTGAGCCCGCAGACAATTGCGCTGATTGTCGCAAAGAGCATCTTGACGTAGAACGACTGATCCTTGGGGCGATCATCCCACCGTCGAAACATCATCTTGAAAGCGGTGCTGAGTCCCATCTTGGCCACCAGTCAGAGGCATCGTCAAGCAGTGCACGTTATAAAAGACTCGGTCAGTCTGACCAAGCGTGGATGTTGATGAAGGATACTATGAGTAATGTGGACATACGGCTGATTCTGCCCGAACTCAAGTCCGCCATAGAGGGCGGGTTTGTGAAGAACATCTACCAGTACGGAGATGTCTTTGTTTTGAAGGTCTACCAGCCTGGTGGCGGGACCGCCAATCTGCTCGTAGAGCCTGGTCGACGTGTTCATCTTACTCAGTTCAGGAGAGCAGCTCCGCGCAACCCTCCCAAGTTTGCAACAGTCCTGCGGAAATATGTGCGTGACCGACGCATACTGCGACTGTATCAGCACGATCTCGATCGAATCATAGTGATTGAGATTGAGGGGGAAGAGTCGAAGTACAAGATTGTGGCCGAGTTGTTTGGCACGGGTAATCTGCTATTGCTTGACGGAGAAGATCACATCTTTGTCGCACTGCGGTACAAGAGGATGAGAGATAGGGATATTGTCCCCAGGGCCAACTATAGGTTTCCTCCGCCAAGAGGAAGGGACATCTTTGAAGCAGACTTGGACCACCTCGGGGAGATACTGAACGACTCAAAGTCGAGCGTCGTCAGAACATTGGCAAGTAGACTGAATCTGGACGCACTGAGCTGCGAGGAGATATGTACACTAGGAGGGGTCGACCCCTCAGCCAACATCGCCGATCTCGATTCCACATCGGTCGAGCGTCTCATGGAGGGCATGAGGGAGTTCAGAGAACGCCTGAGTCAGGGGGTGCGAGAGCCGAGGATAGTGTTCGAGCCCGGCGAGGAGGGGCCGCGGAACGTTGCATTCACACCATTCCCATTCGAGACGTTTCGAAACCACCCTTATCGCACATTCGACACCTTCAGCCAAGCTATCGACGAGTACTTCGGTGTGACGGAGTCCGAACTCGGAGAAGAGGAGGAGGAGGATGCCCTACTGAGAGAGAAGAAACGCTTGATGATAATCATCGAGAGACAACAGGAGGGTATAGAGTCCCTCCGACAGAGAGCCGAGGCAGCACGTAGGGCGGGAGAGATAATCTATGCCAACTTCCAACTCGTGGATGATGTGCTCGAGTCGGTAAGGAAGGCACGTGACAGCGGTCTGGACTGGCCAGATATCATAGAACGGGTGGAGAGAGGAAAGAGAGAGGGCAATCCTGCGGCGGCAGCAATCGAGAAGATACTGCCCTCCCAAGCACGAATAACACTGAATCTTGAAGGGACTGAGATTGATCTCGACGTGAGGCTGAACGTACAGGACAATGCTGCAAGATATTATGAGATTGCAAAGAAAACAGAGAGGAAGATCAAGGGGGCGCTAGAACAGATCGAGAAGACAAAGGCGAAACTTGCAGCACTCGCCATGAGAGAGGCCCCTGTAGAAACGATACCCAAACGGCGCCCCGTGAGAATAAGAAGAAAGAGATGGTACGAGAAATTCAGGTGGTTCATCTCAAGCGAGGGCTTCCTTGTAATAGGTGGACGTGATGCCAAGACAAACGAGATTATTGCAAAGAGGTACCTTGAACCGAACGATCTGTTTCTCCATGCTGCCCTTCACGGGGCACCCTACACAGTGATTAAGGTACCCAGCGAAAAACCAGGCGAAACTACTATCAGAGAGGCGGCACAGTTCGCAGTGTCATATTCAAGAGCTTGGCAGGACTGTTTTTCCAGCGGCGATGCATACTGGGTCACCCCCGAACAGGTGAGCTTTTCTGCTCCCTCCGGGGAATATCTCCCAGCGGGCAGTGTGATGATATACGGTTCAAAGAACTACATCAGGGGAGTGCCTGTAGAGCTGGCAGTGGGCGTTCTATTAGAGGAGGAATGGGCAGTGCCTATGGGTGGACCGCCCACCGCTGTGGCTGCGCACACGCCGTATCACGTCGTAGTACAGCCCGGAGATACAAAGAAGGGGCAGCTGGTGCGAGAGATAGTGGCAGTTCTTCGTTCCATAGTTCCAGCCGAACAAGCCACTCTCATCGTGGAGATTCCAGAGGAGGACATCATGCGGGTCCTCCCCACTGGCAGTGGGCGTATCGTACGAGAGCACGGATAGACGAGAAGTCAGTCGAGTCGATAACATTTTTAATCGTGCGCATAGTGACACGCCTCGGGGACATTCTATAGGTTGGAACAATAGTCCCTGTTGAGAGAGGTCATTTCTATGTCGGAACCCTCGCACACGATGTCCGTGAGGGACATTATGGCAGTGAACGTCGTGACCATTCAACCCGATGCCCTGATACTGGAAGTCGCCAGACTGATGGCCAAGATGGACATCGGCTCAGTCGTTGTCGTTGATGGTCACAAGCCAGTGGGAATAATCACGGAATCGGATATAGTCCGGAGAGTCATAGCTGCAGAGAGGGATCCGACGGCCTGTATCGCCAAAGAGGTCATGTCGTCGCCCATTATTCATGTCACGTCGGACACTCCTCTGACGGAGGCAATGCGCGTGATGGCGAGAAGCGGTATCAGACGTCTGATTGTCTTGAAGAATGACTCGCTGGCAGGCATTATCACATCCAGGGACATCCTGAGATGGTCTCCCGAACTGATCGACGTGCTTGTAGAGTCGCTGCGCCTGAGAGAGGGGCCGACCGAGGGCGGGGCTGAAACAGAGGCCGAGGAGGACGAGCTGGTGGCCTACGGGGGCATCTGTGACGTATGCGGGGAGTACTCCACCGACCTCGTCTTCGAGGACGGAAAGTATCTCTGCGAGTCTTGCCGGCGATGAGATAGAGGGCACAGAGAATCGAGTGAGAGTAAAACCAAGAGGAGGAAACTGCCTATGAAAGTGAGTCAAATAATGGTGGAGCCCGTCACAATTGACAAGGATCAGCGTCTGTCACACGCGCTTGATCTTCTTGAGAAGAAGCGAGTTGATAGACTGATAGTGACCGAGGACAACAATGTTGTTGGCATACTCACCTATGCTGACATTGCTGACAGATTGGGTGTCAGCAAGGTAGTCGCCGTGTCAATTGGTAGACTGCACGTTTCATCAGCGATGTCTGACACAGTCATCTCAGTCAGTCCCGATGATGACATCACTGATGTCGCTCGTCTAATGGTTGAGCGCGGGATGAGTGGATGCCCCGTCATTGATGAGGAGAAGGGACTTGTGGGTGTTGTCACAAAGCGGGAGCTGTTGCCGCTTGTGATGAAATTTGACAAGGTCAAAGTGAGGGATCTTATGACCTCAGGCGAGATCCTTCAGGCCAACCCGGTTGAACGCCTGATCAAGGCCAGAATGGACCTCCTCACTGCAGGATACTCGGGCATGCCTGTGACCGACGGCTCCCGCGTGATAGGGTTGCTCACCGAACGTCTTGTTGCAAAGGCAATGGCAAAGTTCAGTACGGAGGTTCCCGACAAACACAGAGCCAATCAGATACGTCTCTTGCGTGTTGCTGATGCAATGCTCAGTCAGCCTCCAGTCATCAAGGAGGACGCATCAATTGCCGAGGCCGCGCAGTTGATGATTGATACCAATCTCAATACTCTGCCTGTAGTGGACAAGGACGAACGACTCGTTGGGATAATCAGCACAACAGACATTGCAAGGTTCGTTGCCAATAAATTCCGAGTTCCGAAGACAGACTAGTTCGCCTCTCTGAGCGTCAGCAGGTCCTGTGGTCAAAGTGGTCGTCGACCTCTTATTAAGAAACGGGACAATCATAGGGAATCAAACCGAGACGCGGGCCTCAATCGCAGTGTCAGGTCAGAGAATTAAGGGTGTATACCGACCCGGAACGGAACCAGTGGCACGCCAAGTCGTAGACTGTAATGGACACTACATCCTTCCAGGAATGGTGGACATCCACGTCCACCTTAGGGACCTTGAGGAGTCGCAGAAGGAAGACTACGCCACAGGCACGATGGCTGCTGCTGCGGGAGGGGTGACCACTGTCGTGGACATGCCCAATTCGCGCCCTCCGGTGTTGGACTATGATATTCTGCGTTTGAAGATTGAGCGGGCAACGGAGCAACGTTTCGTCAATGTCGGATTCTATGCGGGGATACCTCGCGACGTGTCAGATGTTAGCCCCCGGATGAAACCGGACATATTGGGATTCAAGGTCTACCCGCATTCTCCACTCTCCGAGGGCGTTCGATACACCTCGACACGTGTCGCTGACTGCCTGTCCTTGGCCCGAGCGTGGGGACTTCCGCTCCTAGTTCACCCCAACCATAGCGAAACAAAGAGTGCCCCGGCAACCATCGAGGAGTTTTGGAGAGTCCACAGCTGCGAAACGGAGGTAGATGCTATCAGGAGATTCCTCAGCATTCGAGAGAGATTTGGGGGGCATCTCCATTTCTGCCACGTGAGCTGCGCGTCGGCTGCAGAGATACTGTCGCAGAGGGCAGGAAGACGTATCACAGCTGAGATCACACCCCACCATCTATTCCTGAACAGGGAGGACAGCCCCACGGATGGTTCCACAAAAGTGCTGCCGCCTCTGAGAACCGCACGCGACAACGAGGCGCTAATCAAGTTCTTGAAGAACAACAGGAATGTCTGTATCGCATCAGACCACGCACCACACCGGATTGAAGAAAAGAAGAGGGAGTTCATCAGAGCAGCCTCTGGGTTCCCAGGGCTGGAAACTACTCTTCCAATGATCATTTCAGCGATACTCAGACATCGCTTGCCTTGGCAATCGTATCTCGAGGCTTGTTGCGCAGTTCCAGCCGAGATAGTAGGTCTGAGGTCCAAGGGCAAGCTGGCTGCGGGATATGATGCCGACATAGTTGTGGTCGCGCGAGAGAGATACAAAATCAGGGGGCAGAGATTCCGGTCAAGAGCCAAGATCACGCCGTTCGAAGGCCTTGAGGTCGAGGCACGGCCTGTGACCACAGTCGTGGGAGGTACTATCGTCTTTGATCACGGGGAGTTCACGGTTGACAAGGGTGAAATAGGAGTAGTGCCCCTAAGACGCCATATAGAATGACAGTGCCTTGATGGCCAGAGGGGATTGGTACGCATGGATTATACCTACTCGGATGAAGACGGAGTGTTCTTGGTACGTCTAGCGCGAAGAGCTCTCGACGAGTACGTCAAACATAGAGTGAAGGTGGCGGTACCAGATGATGTCCCACCTCACCTGATGAAAAATTCGGGGGTCTTTGTCACACTAAACACACTGGTTGATGATCACGTAATGCTCCGAGGGTGTATTGGGCGGCCATACCCCGTGCAGCCACTTGTAGTTGCCACAATCGATTCTGCTATCGATGCGGCAGTGAATGACCCGCGGTTCCGTCCCGTGACCGCTGCAGAACTGGATGGGATTATTGTGGAGCTCAGCGTATTGACGCCGCCCACGAAGCTGGAGTATGATGACCCTCGGGACCTGCTCAATATTGTCAAGGTCGGGCGGGATGGTCTCATAGCATCACGCGGGATGTGGAGGGGTCTGTTACTCCCTCAGGTTCCGATTGAGTGGGGGTGGGATGTAAGAGAGTTCTTGGAGCACACGTGTATGAAGGCAGGTCTGCCTAAGGACGCATGGAAAGATCCAGACACAGAGTTCATGGCCTTTCAGGCAGAGATCTTTGGAGAGGTCACACCACGGGGCAAAATTGTCAGGAATCCGTCACATCCACGAGCCGGTTAGGGGGGTACAAGAGATATGCTACCACATCACGCCAGAGCCCTCCTGCGGACGTATCTTGAGGAGGACATCAGAAATGGTGATGTGACAACACGCTCGTTGCCACAGATTGCCGGATCACAGGCCGTTGCCGTCATCTTGGCACAGTCCAAGTGTGTACTTGCGGGAGTTCAAGAGGCCCTAGAGATATCTAGTCTTGTGGGGGCGGAGGCAGAGGCTCTCGCCAAAGAGGGCGAGTGGGTCACTCCCGAACAGCCCGTTGTCAGGATAAGAGGTGATGCAGCCGTTCTATTGTCAATCGAAAGAGTCATACTCAACATAATGATGAGGATGAGCGGAATTGCGACAAAGACTCGTCGGATAGTTGAGAGAGCAAAAAAGGTGTATGCAACAATACGTGTAGCAGCCACACGAAAGACGACACCAGGATTTAGGTTCTTCGAGAAACGTGCAGTGGAAGTGGGCGGGGGGGATCCGCACCGGTACGCACTCGATGACATGGTATTGATCAAGAACAATCACATCTCAATAGTTGGAGGTGCTCGTCAGGCCGTACAGCTCGCCAAGAAACACGCTTCCTTCAGTAAGAAGATATCGTGTGAGGTGAGGAATGACGAGGAGGCCATAGAGGCGATACAGGAAGGAGCAGACATAATACTACTTGACAATTTTAGCCCCGATAGAATTGTCCGACTACTGGAGCGTCTTCAGGGTCTCAATATCAGACAGAGTGTGGTCATAGAGGCCTCGGGGGGGATCGACGAGAACAACGTTGAGGCCTATGCTCAGACTGGCGTTGATGTCATATCGTGTGGCGCACTCACTCATTCCTATGTTTCATCAGACTTCAACATGCGCATCGAGAATGAGTGATGGTGCCCCGGCCGGGATTTGAACCCGGGTCATAGGATCGAAAGTCCTAGATGCTGGGCCGGGCTACACTACCGGGGCGTTCTACTTGCAAGGATTCGCTAGGAGAAGACTGGTGAAACCGATGTCCGTGGCTGGCCCCCAAGATGGGACCTGACCTAGCGACAATCGGTGATGGCTCCACAGCTGGGTGTTATTAACGTTATGTAGCAGGAGTTACTGGCGAGAGGGCAGAAGAATCTGATCCTCGGCTGTGTCGGACAACGAATCACAGGAGGTCGCATCTATGGAGTGCGACGTACTGTGGCCACAGCCAGCTGCACCACTATTGTTGTCACCACGCTCAGATGACATGTTCGCGTCAGGGCAACCAGCGGTCAAACCAAGTGCGGCCTGAAGCAGAAATGTCCTCAAATCAGAGACATCAGGCAGACCTCTCAGTACCTGTTCACGGAAGATCAGTGTCGGAAGAACTCGTACTCCAAACACTGTTGCGAAGAGGCGCTCACGGTCGATATCTATCTCGCAGAGATTGGGCCGTATTCCCAGGACTGATGACTCCTCAAGAATCATGTCGCGCACCGTCCGACACCAGATGCAATGTTTCGACGTGAAGAGGAGTATCAAGTTCTTGCGCTCCGAGACCTTGTTCAGTAGTCATCACTGGTGCCATAATTTAAGCGCCAATGGAAACGTGGTTCAAACCGAATGTGACGGTTCGTTGACCTGCTATCATCACCGCTGGCGCGAGCCGGGTGACGAGATGCTGGCGGTGCTTCGCAAGGTTAATATCGCGGACCAGAGTGACTAACTGTCAAGGGCCCGTAGCTCAGCTTGGTGGAGCGGCAGGCTCATAACCTGTATGTCTGGCGGATAGTCGGACAGGGGAACGGTCAGGGGTTCAAATCCCCTCGGGCCCACCATAGTTCTACACAAGCTACATGCCGAGAGGGTAGCGGTGTATTTTTACGACAGGAGGGAGCCCTCACACAGATTATGAGTAGTATAATTGTGGGTTTCACGGCGAGCCTACTTGCGGGTGCGGCCACCGGGTTGGGCGCGATTCCAGTGCTCTTTGGGCGCTCATTCTCACGTCGTACGCTGGATCTCATGTTGGGGTTTGCAGCTGGTGTGATGCTCGCAGCATCTGCATTCAGTCTTCTTGTGCCAGCACTGGAACATATCTATGGCGGGGTCATCGTTGTGAGCGCAGGTTTCATACTCGGAGGCGCTACGGTTCATCTTGTGGACAAGTACGTACCTCACGAACATCTGATGAAGGGGCCAGAGGGGCCAGCGAGTTCAATGCCACGAACCTGGCTCCTCGTGATTGCGATAACAATCCATAACTTTCCAGAGGGGCTTGCAGTCGGCGTCGCCTTTGGTGCCGAGAGTATTGGAACTGGAATTACCATAGCCACCGCGATTGGCCTACAGAACATCCCAGAGGGGCTCGCTGTTGCTGCTCCCCTTGTCAGGAACGGGTACAGCAGATTGAGGGCGGGAGGAATAGCACTGCTTACGGGTCTCGTGGAGCCACTCGGAGGGGCAGTGGGAGTGATAGTCGTGACCCTCTCTCAAGTACTATTGCCTTGGGGCCTGGCATTTGCGGCAGGAGCTATGATCTTCGTGGTGAGCGACGAGATGATACCAGAGAGTCATAGTGGAGGGTTTGAACGGTACGCCACACTAGGACTGATGGTTGGCTTTGTGATAATGATGGTTCTGGACAACTTCTTCGGCTAGTCGCTGTTAGAAACGGCTGGGAGAGGCGTTTTTTATAGCGTCTCGACAGCAAGCTTAATATTGACAGCAATTGGGAAAATCGATTAGGTGCCGCCGTGGCTCAGTCGGTAGAGCGACAGCCTGTTAAGTTGTAGTGCAATGCAGTCCGCGTTGCACGACGACTGGTCGGAGGTTCGAGATGCACAGTGATGCCATTGTGCACGGGAACCCTCCCGGCGGCGCCACTCTTCGATTCTCATTCTTTCCCGTCCTCGTAGAGACCATCCACTGATATCCTACGGCCCATGTGATGTATACACAATGAAAACGAGTAAATACAGGTGAGGTGACGAGGCCGAAGACAAGACAGGACGGCGACTCCGATGACCAAGGACGACCATAAAGACACTACAATGACCGTGTGGTGCCCATTGATTGCACCGGAGTACCGTGACAAGCTGCGAGGATACCTTGACGAGCTGCCCCGCGTGAACACAGCCTATGAGGACTGGCTGTCATCAATCAGAGGAAAGCCGGTCGTTGGCGTTGACATAGGAGTGATCCTTGATCGAATCAGGATGCTGATGATCAATATCGGTATTGCCTTTGCACAGAACAGGGCGCTTGCCGAGGCGGTTCAATCCGTGGTATCGGAACAACTTCGGACCTCGGCCTTGAAGCTGGCCGAGAGATTACCAGATGGGTCCCAACTGGAGCATCTCGCAAGAGCCATAGTAGAGGAGTTCTTCAACGAGATAAAGTTCACACGAGACGTCGTTCCAGAAGAAGAGATAGAGAGTGTAGCGAGGAAAATCATCGAGGGGATAAGTCAGGACAGAGGACAGGATAGGAGCGGATTTCTGAAGAGGGCTCTATCACGCGGGGCAAGAGAGGATCCACCGGATTTGAACTCAGTCATCGAAAGAGCATTGCAGAATAGTACAAGCATTGTGAAGAAGCTCTACGTGCGGCTTCTCACACCCAATCCGTGGGCCGACCTATGAAGTCATCAGAGAGGTATTGGGGCACATCGGGAGGGCTCAGTCACGTTTTTAGGACGACTATGGAATCGAGATGACTGAGATAAACCGAAGGGGATTCTGATAGTGAGTATAACAAAGCTCTCGGACATTCCTGGCGTGGGCGAGAAGGTGCGAAAGGCATTGATTGAACACTTTGGGAGTGAGAACGTTGCACTCAAGGTGATATTGGACTCGCGAGTAGACCTTGTTGCTGCGGTTCCAGGACTGGGGAGCAGACAGGCAATCAACATCGTGAAAGGCGCCTTTGAGGTGCAATTTGGCGCCAGTTCCAACATGCTGTTACGAAGCACGGATGCCCGTAAGATATTCGAGATGACATTGGAAATCATAAGAGGTTACGCCAACACCAGCTATGCGCGAGACAAGCTTGTGTTATATTTCCCACTCCCCCCGGATAAGATGGACGTGATAATGGAGCGTCAGAAGTATTTTGCTGATGCCGCCGAGATGGCGCGAAATCTATCGACAGAACAACGAGAAACCCTCAGAAAGGAGCTCTCTCAGGTACGTGGTCTGTTTCGTCGGGTCCCCCCAAGACGCATAGAGGGACGAGTCGTCCTCACGAATGATGACAAGGTCTTCGACAAACTCGTTCAGGCGGGAGTGGATCGGTGGTGTCCGGTATATATCCTGTCTGAGGGAGAGAACGCGATAGACTATGCACAGGGCTTTGACCTTGTCATATTCATCTCACCTCTGGGTCTGTATGATGAATCGCTTGATCACTTTGACAATGTTGAGATATTGGGAAAAGAGTGGTCCATCGATGACATACTCCCCGAGAAGACCATCGGGTTCTACGCACGGAACTACCGTGTCATTGACGCAGCGTGCAGGCTCACTGAAGTGTTCCAATCACTCCCAGTCAACGTGTCGGTAGAGGCCTTCAAGAGGGCAATCGACTTTGAGAGAATACAGCGGGTCGGTGAGCTACTTGCACAACTGGACGAGTCCGGAAATATAGCAGTAGGTGTAGACGAGGAGATAGACCGGTATCGGAATGCCGTCAAGATATTCCCCACTGCAATTGCTGAGGTCGAGGCCTGGGCAAATGATGAGATAACGAGCCGTATTGCCAAGAGTGAAGTCACGCTTGGCGGACAGCAGATAATCAGCATTCTCCAGTCTGCAGAGGCTGACGCGGGAGATGCAGATGCTCTCCGCAACATGCTCCCGGCCGAGATAATCGAAACATTCTCTACAACCATTCGAGAGGCGGAGGACAAGCTGGTCCAGATGTTGGGTCTCACAGTGCGTGAGGCAGACTGGGTAACAGGCATAATCAGTGAGGACATCGCCCTGCCTGTCAAGATGCTGCCGGCCCAGATAAACGCGCTCGAAGACCGTCTACGTCGACTCTATGCCGAACGACAATTTCGGCTGATGAAGAAAGTAGCCAGAGAGTTGGACCAGCTAAGGGAGGCAGTGGTAGAGGCTGTACAGACTCTTCTGGAATTTGATCTGTTCCTCGCGGTGGGCCTGTTTGCCGCGGACTACGATCTCCACACGCCCGAGATCTCGATGGACTTCAGGGGTGTTGGTATCGTTGGAGCTCGGAATCTCTTTCTAGTGAACAGCTGGTTGAAGGGAAAGCACGGTGAGGTGCAACCGATTGACTACGTGATAGGGGACACCCCGTTCAGACCGAAGGGCACTAGTGGCGAGAACTGTGCCATCCTATCTGGGGCCAATAGTGGAGGCAAGACGACAACAATACAGACAATCGCACAGATAGTGATGCTCGCCCAGGCCGGGTTTCCAGTGCCAGCCGAGAGAGCATATCTCCGCGTATTCGAAGAGATATACTTCTTCTACAAGAGCAGAGGCATGGTCAGTGCCGGGGCCTTTGAAACGACACTAAAACAGTTCGCGGACATCGCTGTATCCGAGAAATCAAAGCTCGCCCTCTTCGATGAGATTGAGGCAATAACCGAGCCGGGAAGCGCAGCAAACGTCATTGCAGGCCTGCTCGAGATACTGCAGAAGGACGAGAAGAACATGACTGTCATCTGCAGCCATCTCGCAAGGGAGATCAAACAGGCGACAGACGCGCCTGTCAGAATTGATGGAATCGAGGCAAAGGGGCTGAATGAGAGGTTGGAGCTAATAGTGGACAGGACACCGCGCTTTGGGCATCTGGCACGAAGCACCCCGGAACTCATCGTCGAGAGGCTGTCAAAACTGACAAAGGGGCCCAAACGAGAAGTCTATCTGCGAATACTTGAGAACCTCACGCGACTCAGAGAAGACGAGGAACGTCTGCAGCAGAAGGGGGTTACAGACTGATGAACAGGGTGTTGATCTTCGGGGATCTCCACGTTCCGACCAGAGCTGACTCAATACCTGAGGCCTTCTGGGACCACATAAGCTCTCAGCAATACGACTTTGCATTGGTGACTGGCGACTTGATAACTGAGGACGACATGCGTAGGGTCATGCCGCCTTTGCCAAGATGCTACATAGTGAGAGGCAACATGGACAGAGAGGCCAAGCATCCAATCCATCACAAGGTCAAGGTGGGAAAGGCGAAAGTCTTCCTTATGCACGGAACCCACCTTGTTCCTCGGGGTAATCTGGAACAGTTCTTTGACCTCTTGGTCGAACAGAAAGCAGACATAGGCGTCTACGGTCACACACATCAACCTCAGATTGAGTATGCCCACAATCGGTTGTTTCTCAACCCAGGGACTATAACAGGTGCCACAGGCGGATGGGGCGGCAGACAGGATGCCACATTTCTGGAGTTAGAAGTCGATGGCGACAAAATCACTGCACGCCTGATAAGGACGGACTGGAAGAAAATCGAACATATTCCTCTGACCTACAGGATGACGGAGTTGGGTATCGAGCGGGCAACATTCTACTAGAACACGCGACCTGCCCTCAATATCCCCGACGGATATCAACAATATTCAGAGGAGTCTGACCACGTAGAAAACGCAGCACATTCTCAGCAGCGAAGCGAATCTGGTGTTTGCGGGTCGCCTGCGAGTAACCAGCCCGATGAGGCGTCATGATCACATTGTCCAACTCGTGAAAGGGGTATCTTGACGGAGGAGAGTTCTTACCGCCCCATTGGGAGGGGTATCGCCACCATACGTCGAGCGCGGCACCGGCAATTCGGCCTGTGGATAGGGCCTCGTATAGGGCACGCTCATCAACAACCTCCCCACGTGATACATTGACCAAGATTGCGGAGGACTTCATCCACGAGAGGAACTTTCCATCGACCATGCCTCTTGTTTCGGGGGTCAATGGTACTGTCAGTATCACAAAGTCCGCCTGACGCACAAGAGGCTCAATTTCGGTGAATGGCACGACCTCTGAAGCAAGGTCTTGAGCACTCACCTTTCCACTACGAGTTGCGGCGACCACTTCCACCTCCAGCGCCCGGAGCCGTTGCGCCACGGCAGACCCAATCTGACCCAGACCGACCAAGAGACATCTGGACCCACGAATCTCTCTGTTTGGGGACAGACCTGCGTAGGTGTACCTCCAGTCCCCGGCGCGCAGATAGCGGTCACTGGGAACGATGTTCTTTGCTGCAGCAAGCAGGAGCGCTATAGCGAACTCGGCCACCTCTTCGGCATTGACATGTGAATTACACACCGTGATGTCACCGCGTGCAAGAACAGCCTCACGATCAATTTTGTCGACGCCAGCTCCAACTGCCTGTATCATCTTCAAGGACTTTGCATGAAGGATGTACTCGCCAGGCACTCTGCCCGAGATGACAGCGACAGCGTCACCTCCGTGCAGAAGCATGTCCTTAGGGTCGCGTGTACTCGTCACCACCTCAGCAGCCCCATCAAGAATGGCGCGTATCTCTTCAACCACCTCAGAGGTGTAGGGTACGAGAACTCGCGGCAGTCTGGACATGAAGATTTGCACCTCATAGATAGTGCGGCCGAGTGTGTGCACGATGTCTTATGCTCAAGAAAGAGGTTGTGGTCGGAGCGACGTATGAAACGCCACTCCTCCCGCTGGTGGAATCAATAAGACCTCGCCACGTAGACCACTTCGCGTGCCGGACGACCACAGACGACACAGACTCCGTCAGGCTTCTCCTCGACATCAATCCGAGTGCCACGAATCTCGCCTCCCGTCTGGGCCTTGATCTCCTCGGCGCACTCCAAGCCGTCCATCTCGGTGGTGCAGAATGGGATGCGAGCAATCTTTCCTCGTTCCACAGCGTCACGAATCTCACCCATCCTGTCAGCATCAACTATGAGGCCCTCGAACTTCGCCTCGGCCTGCTTCCTAAGAGTCTGGTCTATGTCCTCACCAAGCGCGACAATGTGAGAAACAACGTCCGCCAGCGGGACCGTTTCACGCTTCATCAAGTCACGACGGAAGAGGACCACTGTTTCTTCGGACATTTCACGAGGACCAATCTCCGCGCGAATAGGGACACCCTTCATCTCCCAGTAGTTGAACTTCCAACCAGGGGTGGCCTCATCATCGTCCAGATAGACACGAATACCTGCCTGTTGGAGGAGGTTCCTGAAACGATGACAGTAGTCCATCACATCTTCCTCATTCTCCACCTTGAAGATGGGCACTATGACCACCTGATAGGGGGCCAGCTTGTAGGGAAGTCTGAGGCCCTTGTCATCGCCGTGAACAGAGATCATCGCGCCATAGATTCTCGAGATTGCAGGACCATAGCAGGTCTGATACGCATAGACCAGTTCGTTGTCCTCGTTCACGTACTTTATGTCAAAGGCGCGCGCGAAGTTGTCGCCCAAGTCGTGAGTGGAGGGCAGCTGAATCACCTTGCCATCAGGCATCAGCGTGTCGGCAGCATAGGTGTTGACTCCGCCGGGAAACTTGTCCCACTGGGTCCGCTTGAAGACCATCACGGGAATCCCAAATTGCTCTGTCACAACCTCCTTGGTCGTTTCGAGGTCCTCCAGTACCTGGGCCTTTGCCTCCTCGTGTGTAGCGAAGACGTTGTGGCTCTCGATCCACAGGAACTCGCGGCCTCGCAGGAACGGCCGCGTGCTCTTCACCTCAGACCTGAAGACCGAACATCGCTGATACCGTTTCAGAGGAAGGTCACGCCAGCTGCGGACCCACAGAGCGTACATTGGATAGATTGCCGTTTCGCTCGTGGGCCGCAACGCGAGCCGCTCCTCAAGCCTCTCACCCGTACCAACCTCGCTGATCCAGAACACCTGAGGCGTGAAGCCCTCCACGTGCTCAGCCTCTTTGATGAGATTGCTCTCTGGAATCACGGTCGGGAAGAGCATCGGGAGATGGTCCTTGCGTTGCAAAGCAGCCTCATAGAGGTCGAACATGATCTCCATGCTCATTACACTCCAAGGTAGGAAGGGAGTGAAGCCCTTGACTCCATATCGGATGTCAGCCAGTTCAGCCACTTTGCATATCTCACCGAACCACTCGGGAAAGTTCTTCTCCTTACTGATATTGAATATGGCCTTTCTGCTCTCATCTTGCTTGCTCTTGACTGTCACAGTGGACTCAGCCTCCAAGAACTCTGACAAGCGGTGAACTGGCTAGGACTGAGAAAGAGTCTATTGACGATACGGAACGTAACCACCTAGCACTGAGGTTCACCCAAGACGCCCTTCCGGCAGACCCTATTTAAGTTCTACCGTGTCACATCTCTACCTCCAGGCGTCTGTTTCTGAGGGCTGCTGCACAGTCTCTCCAGATATCATCTCTTGAGTGTGACGTCTCCAATCTCGCGCATCCGCTCATCCCATCGATACTTCTGAATCAGAGCCGCAACTCCGGGCGGAACGAGCTCTTGCCAAGGCCCGTTCTCTCGAATCAGGCGTCGAATATGAGTACCACTGTATCTTGTCCGATCCAACAAGGATGCCTCACCCACCTCGACGCCCGCATCACGGAACAGTCTTCGAACGAGAGGATTGTGAGTATAGCCCTTCTGAAAATAGGGGACAAGACTTCGGAGGTGGGCCACCCACAGTGGATGAATGTGGATATCGGGAACTGGAACTATATCAATGCGTTCAAGCGGGAAATTCTCATCAATCAGCGCACGTTTCAGCATCATTATGCGCTCGCCCCCGCTAAATGGGTTGTCAGGCGTGTGAGAGTATTGTGCACTGCCTATTGCAATCACAAGATCCTCATCACGGTCGAGAATCTGATGAATGGTAAAGAGATGGCCGTTGTGTACTGGTTGAAACCTACCCACGAACACCGAGCGCATGATTAGTCATCTACGATTCGATAGTGGTGTCTGATAAGGATTCTCAACGTCTTGACTGTAGAGGCAGCGCCATACTCTTTAGGTACATAGCAGTACAATGTCAGGCTGGAACGAACGAACTCTGAGACGCGATTATTGAGAGAGGTGCCGTAGTGCGATGATAGACATTGATGGCGCATACGGAGAGGGCGGTGGACAGATTCTCAGAACGGCAGTTTCTCTCTCGGCCCTGACGATGAAACCCGTGAGAGTCTACAATATCAGAGCAGGTAGGACTCCACCGGGCCTGAAGAAACAACACATGGCGGGAATAAGAATAGTCGGGGAACTTGTCGATGCGCAGATTGATGGGCTCGAGGAGGGAAGTACCGAGATAGTATTCCAACCTAGGGCGAGGAGGGGTGGTACGTTCAGACATGATGTTGGTACAGCGGGGTCCATTGGTCTCGTTCTTCAGGCAGTCATCCCAGCGGCAATGCTGGCTCCTGACAACATCACACTTGATCTTATCGGAGGCACCGATGTGGCTTGGAGCCCGCCGATAGACTACATGAGATACGTCTTTGCCCCTGTGGTCCGCCAGATGGGGGTGCACCTCGAGATTGAGGTGATGCGAAGGGGGCACTATCCACGGGGTGGCGGGAGAGTGAGATGCAGTATAAGACGCCCTGATGAGCTAGTGCCCTCCGTGATGGACCGTCTGGGCAGAATTGAGAGAGTTGAGGGCATCTCGCACTGCGTCAAGCTGCCAGCACATGTCGCCAGACGACAAGCAGAGGCGGCGGCCAGAGTTCTGAGAGTGAACGGAGTAGACAGAGTGGACATCCGAGTCGAAACCTACGAGAAGAAGTCTGACCCACACAGGGGGCCAGGCAGCGGCATTGTCCTCTGGGCGGTGGACGACTCGGGTCACATTCTTGGAGCAGATTCATTGGGTGAGAGGAATAAGAGTGCGGAGAGCGTAGGACAAGAGGCAGCCGAGAAACTCACGAGGTATATTGCCCGCGGAAGGGCACTGGATCCAAACTTGGGAGATATGATTGTACCCTACATTGCTCTCGCATCGGGAGAGAGTGCTGTTTCGGTGGCTGAGGTGACATCACATCTTCGGACAAATGTGTGGGCGACAAACAGGATTCTCGGTGTAAACATCAAACTCGACGAGTTTGACGACGGGACCGGCAGGCTGATGGTGAGAGGAGTGGGGCTCAGGAGCCTGCCTCGGTGACAATGTCTGTGTCCGAGACGAGTTCGATCTCCTCCAACGCGGCCTCGATGACCTCTGTGACGCCACGTCCCTCAGAGGCCACCATGAGCATAGCCTCAGGCACTCTCTCGCGAGCCGCACTAAGCCGGTCGGGAGGGGTGATGTCCACCTTATTGAACACTGCGAACAATGGATTCAGGGGGAACATCCGTTGAACCTCACGATAGAGGTTCATCTGTTGGTCGAAGCTCCACCCACACGCCTCAGAGGGGTCAAACATATAGACAATCACGTGCGCGAGGTACTTCAGGGCTGCAATCGCTGAACGCTCAATCTCGTTCCGCTCGCTCATTGGACGATCGAGAATGCCCGGCGTGTCAATCACTTGAACCCGTCTATCATCAATGTCCAAATGGCCCACAATCACATTCTTAGTTGTGAACGGGTAATATGCTATCTCAGGCTCAGCCGTGGAAACCGCCCGGACAAAGGTAGATTTCCCAACGTTCGGAAACCCTGAACACACTATTGTAGGAACATCTGAACTCACTCCGGGGAGCTTGGAGAGAGTCTTCTTTGCCTCGATTATCAGGTCGAGATTTGGGGCGGTGGCACGGAGAACGGAGGCAATACGACCTTTCGCAGCACTGCGTGAACGGCGAATCTGTTGATAGTCATCAGAGAGTTTCATTGCCTCGATGTGCTTCTTGGTGATACTGTCTATGAGGGGGATGCAGTTGTAGACGGAACCGAGGGCCTGCCTGAGCCGATCAAGGCCAATCAGGATGTCAGCCAGTTCGTAGTAGAATGGGTGAATCCTGTCTAGAGAGGGAAAGCTCTCTACCGCCAAGCGGAGCTTGCTCTTGACCTGCCTTGTGAACTCCTTGAGACGGGCAATCTCACGTATCTGCGTACGCTTGAGCTTGCTAAGACGCATGGAACTCTTCATGCTCACGCGTACGGAACGTGAGTGAGCGAACTTGATAATCTCCTCCGCTCTCATCACGGTGGGAAGCCTTGCGAAGGGATTCAGCCACGACATCTCGTTTTCAGTCCTCTATGTTCGGCACAACAGTTGAAAATGAGCTTTGGTAAACGTTTTAAAAAGAATGGAATGTCCTAGAGTAAGACGCTGACGGAGGATGAACGACGATGTCACTTCCCACGGGTGCAACAGTTGTTGGAATCAAGTGCAAGGACGGGGCCATAGTTGGCACGGACTCCCTCATAAGCTGGGGGACATTCATAATCACCGATAAGGGCATCAAGGCATTCAAGCTCACCGATAGAATAGTTCTTGCATCCGCGGGACTGACATCCGACTATCAGATGCTGGTCAATGAACTCAAGGCACTAATCAGACTGTATGAGCTGGATCACAAGAAGCAGATTAGCGTGAGATCCCTCGCGAAGATGGTCGCAAACACTCTCTACGCGCGAAAGCTAATGCCCCTGTTCGTCCAGACGATAATAGTGGGAGTTGACGAGAGCGGCCCGGCTCTGTATACGCTCGACATGGGAGGCTCGCTTATCCCAGACGAGTACGCTGCTGCGGGCAGTGGCATCCAGACAGCATATGGTGTGCTCGAAAACGGGTACAAGCCGGGGATGACAGTAAAGCAGGCCGAGAAGCTGGTCATTGAGGCCGTAAGAGCAGGAATGGCAAGAGATGCTCAATCCGGTGGAAAGATCCATATCATGGCCGTCACCTCCGAGGGCGTGAAAGAGAGAGTGGTGGAGTAACGATCTCTTCTGTGCGTGTGTGTCTGTTTGCCCGCTGCCACACTCATATTTCGGTTTCATAACCAGTCACGTTACACAGCGGCCGCGCTTCTCGCGGCTGTCGAGATTGACCATCGACTCACAGATCTCAGAATACTCGTTCCTTCTGAGATTAGCGAAGACATTGTGACGGGTGCCCTTCAGGAGAGCGAGATTGTAGTCATCGCTCAGTCGGTGATGAGCACGCAGGTCCAACGGGTCGAGAGAGAAACCAAGAGTATCAGGAAGACATTCGGTGACAGAGTCGTTCTCATCGGGGGTGGGCCGCATGCAAGCGCGAGACCGCACGACCTACTCCGTATGGGATTCGACTACGTGGTTGTGGGAGAGGGGGAGAGAGTATTCCCTGAGATGCTCTACAGACTGAAGACAGGTAAGAGTCCCGCAGGGATTAGAGGAGTGGTATCGACCGAACGGGAAACATTTCCTCTGCCACGAGACCTTCCAAGGGTCGATCTCGACGAGTATCCGCCCTTTGCGATAGGATTGAACATTGTCGGTCCAGTCGAGATAACAAGAGGCTGCCCCTTTCGATGCAAGTACTGCAGTACACCCTTCTTGACTGGCGGGGTTGTTCGTCATAGATCGGTGCCAGTCATCAGGTCTTGGCTAGAGCGTGCCGTCAGAGAGAGAGGCTTCCGCCGCACGTGGTTCCTATCCCCCAATGCACTCTCCTACGGTGGGCGTGGCAGGAGGCCCAATCGGGCCAAGATTGAGAAACTATTGGCAGAGGTGACCTCGATAGAAGGTCTTGAGGGCGTCTATTTCGGCTCCTTCCCGTCCGAGGTTCGTCCGGAGTTTGTCACAGAACAAATACTGAGGATGATGAGAGAATACGTTGCCAACCAGTCATTGCAGATAGGTCTGCAATCGGGAAGCGATAGAATACTCCAACTCTGTAATCGACACCACTCTGTTGCACAGGGAGTTGAGGCAGTACGCATCGCGCTCGACTGTGGTTTTGTGCCTCACGTCGATGTGATCTTCGGTCTGCCGGGTGAAAACATAGAGGACAGACTAGAAACTCTTGAGGTATGCAACGACCTAGTCAACATGGGGGCGAGAATCCACGCGCACGTCTTTATGCCACTGCCGGGCAGCCCATTCGAGAATATGCCTCCGGGTCAATTGGACGAGCAAACACGGCGGGCACTAGGAGACCTCTCCAGACGCGGCCTGTTGACTGGTTCGTGGGGGAATCAAGAGAGTCTTGCAAGAATGCTCGCGGAACGGGGCGGCGGTTCCAAAGGCTGATAAAGAGGGCCTGTTGCAATTCAGCAAGTGTTGCGAAGTGAAGACTAGTCTGCCTCCAAGGCTGAGAGAGCGACTGGAGAAGCAGGGCTATCACCTTCTAGGTGGCAGTGCCGCGTTCAAGCCCTGTCAATGGCAGCAGAAGAGCCTGCTGGAGGACAGAGCGTGCTATAAGGAGCGGTTCTATGGAATAAGTTCTCACCGATGCGTCCAGATGACGCCAGTCGTGCACAAGTGCACCCATCAATGCAGGTTCTGCTGGAGAATTACGCCCTCTGACCTAGGTATAGAGTGGAACCAGTTGGAGGTTGGCCAGGAGGAAGTCATGGACCCCGAGGAGCTTCTCGATGCCGTGCTGATGGCCAATGTTCGATCTCTGGGGGGATACAACCCCGAGGCCGGGGCGAGTGTACCTCAAGAGAAGTATGTTGAGGCAAGGTCACCGAAACACGTAGCCATATCGCTGGCAGGTGAGCCGACACTCTACCCCAGACTGGGGGAGTTTATCGATGTCATTCACAGGCGAGGGATGACATCT
Source organism: Candidatus Thorarchaeota archaeon (assembly GCA_029855935.1). GTDB lineage: Archaea > Asgardarchaeota > Thorarchaeia > Thorarchaeales > Thorarchaeaceae > B65-G9. Next base: position 128,301 of record JAGSHN010000005.1, read on the forward strand.
TTTCTTGTCACAAACGGAACGCGGCCAAGGGTCCTGCGGAGCCTAATCGAGCCAACGCAGCTCTACATCACATTGACAGCACCAGACGAGAAGACCTACAGGCGAATATCAAGACCAATGATAAAGAATGGATGGGAGCAGTTGCAAGAGGCACAGGAACTGTTGCAGTCGATGTCGTGTAGGACCGCGAATCGACTGACGATGGTGTTTGGACACAATATGCATCACCTGAGAGGCTATGCCAAGCTCATTCTTGGTGGGTTGCCCGATTTCGTGGAGGTGAAAGGATACATGTTCCTAGGAGCATCTAGAGCAAGACTGAAACACAGTAATATGCCATCACATAGAGAGATTCGTGCCTTCGCGGCCAAGCTTGCCGCATTGACGGGGTACTATGTACAAGATGAGCAGGTAGAGAGCAGAGTCGTTCTACTCTCCAAGAGTAGACGGCCACCAAGAATCAGGACGTGACATGTGGGATGGACAAATCGGAGCTCAGAGCCACCTTGGAAACAATCCGGCGAGAGATAGAAACAGACGACAAGGTGAGGGAGAAGATTCTCCCCCTTGTCAGACAGGCAGTGCGCCTGAGTAGTGATGCTGTCAAGGAAACACACAGGGGAAACTACGATGCGGCATGGGACCTCGTCCGTAAGGCGCAGCAGATTGTTAGTGATGCCGAAGAACAACTCGCAGAGAGTGCCTTTCTGCAGAGAAGCCGAATTGTGGATGTTGCATACCAAGAACTTGTTGAGGCGGCCAACATCTTGTCCATACTAAAGGACGGAAGATATACTCGGCCTGACGAACTGGGTGTGCCAAGTAGGCCCTACCTTACCGGGCTGGCTGATACTGTGGGCGAGCTGAGGAGAGCAGTTCTCGACTCAATCAGACGGGGCGAGCTCGATAGTGCAGAGAGGCTGCTGCAATACATGGAGGAGATACTCGACGAGTTGAACACGTTCGACTTTCCGAGCGCACTGGTGCCCGATCTGCGCAGGAAGTGCGATGTTGCACGGAGTCTCGTGGAGCGATCACGAGGCGAACTCACTCTTGCCCTGTATCAGGACCGTCTGATCAACGAACTCAGGTTGTTCGAGAAGAGGATAGAGGAGATGAAACAATGACATCACCCGAGATGTGGTTCACCCTCTACGCAATAGCAGGGAAGGGTGCGGTTCACAGGCGTGTGACTATGACAACCCGCGAGTTGGGAGCAATGCTCGGCGTCAGTCAGCAGACGGCATCAAGACGCCTTGCAGAGTGCGTACGTGCGGGACTAGTCTTGAAGAGCCACTCGGTCAATGGGACGATTTTGCAGCTCACCGAAGAGGGCATCAGAGAGCTTGAGCGGGTTCTACAGGGGCTGGAGGCGGTATTTGCACCTCCGAGGGACGAGATAGTGATAGTGGGAAAGGTCACGGAGGGACTTGGCGAGGGAGCATACTATGTGGACATCTATGCGCAGAAGTTTCAGGAGGCACTCGGGTTTCGTCCTTTCCCTGGAACATTGAACGTCAGAGTGATTGATGAAGAGTCACGTCGAGCAGTGAACATGATGAAGAAGAGCCCACCCCTGATAGTTCCGGGTTTCGTCCACGAGGGTCGTACCTTTGGTGACGTCATATGTTATCGAGTAAAGGTCGGTGAGGATATCAATGCAGCAATAGTGATTGCCCAACGGACCCATCATAGCTCAGACATTCTAGAATTGGTCGCACCTGTCAATCTTAGAAGGAAACTCGGTCTTCGTAATGATGATACGATAACCCTGCGGGTGGTCCCCCTTCACAGAGCGTAGTGACCAAACTCTCCAGTCAGAGGAACAAATGCAACTCCACCCCATCTCTGCTTGCGTAGCGCCGAGTCAGACTTCTTCTCGACAATGAACAATTCCTGGTAGAATCCTCTCCAGCCAAGAGGAATCACCATAATACCCCCAGGCCTGAGCTGCTCGACTAGAGGCGGAGGAATGTCGGGAGCTGCTGCAGTGACCAGTATCCTGTCAAAGGGAGCATACTCAGGAAGACCGCGGCCACCATCTCCCTCAATCAGCGTCACACGATCAGCATAACCAGCGCGTTCCAAGTTCTTTCGTGCGAACCCGACAAGAGAACTCACAATCTCGACCGTATAGACGTGACCAGGATTGTTAGATCCCTCGGGCGCTACGATCTCTGCACATAGCGCAGCATGATATCCAGAACCGGCTCCTACCTCCAGGACCCGGTGCCCCTCTTGAAGGCGGAGAAGCTCGCACATGATCACGCACATATGCGGCGCAGATATTGTCTGCCCACCAAGGATGGGAAGGGGAGTGTCGCGATACGCATCAGACCGCATCTGGGGGAGAACAAACTCCTCACGTGGAACTAGATTCAGGGCCCGCTCCACGGACTTGCTCTTCAGATAACCCATCCTCTTCAGGTTGGCTATGAGCTGCTCCTTGCTGCTCGATCTCCGAAAGCCGAACATCTGGCCCGCCTCTGATTGGCCGAAACCACTGATGAACATGAGCCGACGCGTTGATAAAAGGCTTGAGTGGGATAGTGGGATATGAGGAGCATCCGGTTTAAGGCATTCGGCCACGAGAACATCAGAGCCACCCACAAAACGACCATAGAGATAACGAGGGAGGACCGTCTTACAACGAGAGGCGACTGTATCGTTGGTGTGAGGGCGACACTGGCCTTGGCCAGCCTCCCCTCTTGGGCCAAGGCTGCTGCAAGAAACCCATTGACTGAGATTGTCCTGAGATTGATTGTTGACGACTATGTACAGGAAGTGCGAGGTCATGGGAGTCCCGGGCTCACGTATGAGAGCGAAACATGCATGGTCGTACGACGCAGTAACTACACCTGCGGTAGAACCCTGATGGTTGGCGCTGACAAGGCCGCCCTCGACCTCGATAGGGAGTTCGTGAGAAGGCTCGTCCATCCAGAGGCCGTACTAGTATGCGAACTCCAGTACATCAGCCGATCATAATGTCGGCCACCATCTGGACCTCGTACGGGGCACTATCACGTACCCGCTGCACAGTACATATCTTGGCAACCTCGTAGCCCGCATTGTTGATTAGATGGAGGACCTTCTCGCGAAGTCTATTCTTGGCATCGGCACTTGGTACAAAATCATAGTAGTGAATTATGCCTCCCCCGCGCACTGCTAGGCAGACCTCGGCGATGAACTGGCTGGCACCGGAGGGGTGGTTCATTATGACGCGATCCACGTTGTGGTCGAAGTTCGCGGGGACATACTGATGGGCATCAGCAACAACAGGAATGACTGTACCTCGGAGCCTGTTCATCTCAAGACTCTCTCTGAGAAGCGCAATGGCATGCGGATTGATGTCTATTGCCGTGACGGTCGCCTGATGATTGCGGGCTATGTGGAGTGCGAAAGGACCAACGCCCGTGAACATGTCCAGTACGCTTTCGCCATCTTCAACTTGTGCGGCCACACGATGATGCTCCTCTAGTAGCCTAGGACTGAAATAGGCCACAGCAAGATCGACCGCGATTCTACACCCATACTCAGTATGGACTGTCTTCGTCTTGCGTACTCCCGACAGTAGCTCATAGTCGCGGGTTCTAGTGATCCCAGAGATAGCACCGCGCTTACACAGAACGGTCGAGAAGTTGGGATGGAGAGAGTGAAAGGCCCGTCCAATCTCAAAGCGATATTCATACAGCTCTCGGGGAATCTCGAGAATTGCTATGTTTCCCACGGCATCATACGCGCGGGGGAGCAGGTGGAGGAGATGTCTAGGCAAGACCCCTGTAAGAGCCTCTTCAATTGTTGAGGGGCCTCTTCTCTTCACGGGAATCTCTCTACGGCCGTACTCCAAGAGAAGATTTCCCAGAGCTTGAGTCACCTCTTCGAGAGAGGCGTCTTGGTGGAGAGGCAGCAACAACGTGTCACTCTCGTGCAGAATTCGTCGCTTGGTGTCAAGGAGATGTTGCCGCTGAAGCAGTCGTTTGGCGAGTTCCCCATTCTTGACAGCGACCCTTGCATAGGGAGTTTCGTCTGTCATCACTACTGGAACTAGGGGACTGACCTAAGACCATTGTGATACGATCCTTGATCACGCAACAGGTAAGAGCACCCAGCCAAGAAACGAAGCAAATCATAAGAAACGTATGTACTCTTGACCAGCGCCCTTCATCGTCCCGACCATCACCTGATATAGCGGCTCAGAGTCAGAACGTGGGACTTTGTCTACTCGTTGAAGCATGCCACAGACCTCGATTCTGTCCCCAGAGCGTAACAGACCGCGATATGCGCCCTCGTAAATCATCAGTCGGGTCACACGGAACGGGTGAATCAATTCTATCGGGTCTGAGATACCATAGAGAATCGACGGGAGAAAGATGCTGAACGTGTCATCGTGTATCGTCATCACGGTCCGAATGGGCTGCGGGGACACGTTTCTGTACACCTCCGACCCGTGCAAAATCGGAGCCTCGTCAGGCATGAGAATTGGAGTGACACCGATGGAGAAGCCGTCGATACACAATGCTCTGCGACGCTCAAACAGGGTCTGAAGGTCACTCATAGTCAGATGGGTTGATCGCCCCAGCAGCCTCTGCTTTGATCTCACCCACTCAGACTCTGGCCGTAGTTCGATGTAGGGCGCCTCTTCGGCCAATGTGTCATAGCCGTGCTCAAGGCGCCAACCGTTCTCCAAACCGTAGACATTCATATTGACATCGGAGATTTCAGGGTCGTGAGCATTCCAGGCGACACTACCACCGACACCAATCCGTTCGAGCGGGATGTGTAGAACATCGTGTATGGCCTCAGCAAGACGCAGGGCTCGTTTCTCCAGAATGTCGGCGGGTCCATTCTTGACTATCGACTCCAGACGGCGATCGGGTAGAAAGTAGGAGGAGATGCTGGACACGTGTATCTCGGGCAGTACTGTGCCAAAGTGCGAGTCGTAACGGAGAAAGTCCCTGGGGATTTGACTCTCCGCGGAGATCACAGACTCGACACCGCCCCAGAAGACCCGACGATATGTCTTGCCGGAGGACCTCCAGCGACCTCCCTCGTCGGGAACATACTTCAGGAACACCAGTACATGCTGCGGCGGTTGAATATGACCAAGAACCGTATATACGCAGCCCTCACCATCTTGGACAATATCGCGGTCACGAAACCAGTTCAGTCTCTCCGTCAACACCAATCACGCCAGTCTTGCCAGTGAGAAACGTAGATAGGGAACAGCCTCCTGCGTTCCAGTGTGTAAGCTGATGAGAATTCTCCACTTATGTGATAGTATTAATCCAGCGGGTCTCGGAGGTTACGAGTCATATCTGCGAACACTCGCGAAACGATTGACACATCTAGGCCATGAAACAATGATTGTGACTCAGACGTCAGGCAGGAATCTACCTCGAAGAGAGGAACTGCCCACGCACACAATCATCAGACTGGATGGCAATCTACTGGAGGCAAGAAAGTGGGAGTTTCTGGAGTTGCCACCTGCAGAGAGAGAGGAGGTGGTAGATGACCTCTTTGCCAGCGACGACTTGGAGAGAAATGTGGACCTGCTTGTCACCGAGCTTGACAACGTACTCGAGGAAATTCAGCCGGATGTGATACACGCTCACAGCACCTATGTCGTGTTCAATCGCGTACTTGAAACTATGAGGGAGCATTATCACATTCAGACGCCACTGGTATTGACAGTCCACGGGCTTCCCAAGCCGTTGATACTGCCTAGCGGTGAGAACACGACCGACTATGAGCAACTTGCAACGCACTGTCCCTTCGATGTGGTGTATGGAGTCAGTAAGCATGTGACAGCCAGCCTCGAGAAACACCTCAGATCGGACATTCGGATTGAAGCAATGTATCTCGGCGTGGACGCGGAACTCTTCAGTCCTGGAGAAGACTATGGCAGTCGGTGGGACTTGGTATTCGCGGGGCGAATCGAGAAGGTGAAGGGAGTCGATCTGTTCCCCGATATGCTCAGGCTCCTGAGCAAGAAGAACCCCAGGATGAGTATGGCAATCACAGGTGCGGGCAGCTATGAGGAACAACTGCGCGCCGACCTTGAGAGCACTGGCACAATCGACATGGTCACATTCCTTGGTGTCGTAGACTGGGATGATGTGCCCCGAGCAATCAACTCCTCTCAGGTGTTCCTGTATCCATCGAGGAGAGAGCCATTTGGGCTCGCAATTGTAGAAGCTATGGCCTGTGAGAGAGCCGTTGTCTCATCAGACATCTTTGGCCCCACAGAGATAATCACACCTAACAAGGATGGAATGCTGGTTCGCCCAGATGACCCAAGAGTTCTTGCCGAAACCGTGTGGTGGTTGATGACACACGAACGCAAGCGTAGGATGATTGGAGCAGCAGCACGCCAGACGGTCCTCCAGCGCTTCGATATAGATAGACACGTCAGACTGCTCCTATGTAAGTATGAGAAGATGAGAGATGGGGTGGGCAAGTGAGGGGCGAGATCCCCTCACTCGCGGGGCTAGAGGTCTTGATGTTGGCTTATATTCGCTTCTTGCAGAAGAACCAGTCAGCGCAGTCATATCCTTCTCTCAGCCGCTTCTCAGCCTCTTCCGCGGTCTGGGGAGGAGGAACAATGACTTCATCGCCGGGCTGCCAGTTCGCAGGAGTCGCGACACCGTACTTGTCGGACACCTGGAATGCGTCTATGGCCCGGAGAATCTCCTGCATATTGCGACCATTGCTGAGGGGGTAGTAAATCAATGCCCTCAGCTTGAACTCAGGATCTATGAAGAAGACGGCACGCACAGCCGCTGTTGAGCTCTGGGCGGGATGTATCATTCCGTACTTTCGGGCGACATTCATACTGAGGTCCTCGATTATGGGGAATGGGATGTCTTTGCCCAGCTTCTCGCGAATTGTGCGTGTCCAGGCGATATGGGAATAGATGCTGTCAATGCTGAGGCCAATGAGCTTCACATTTCGTTTTCGAAGCTCGTCATAGATATCAGCGAAAGCCATGAACTCTGTCGTGCAGACTGGTGTGAAGTCAGCAGGATGAGAGAAGAGTATGACCCAGCTGCCCTTCGCCCATTCTGAGAACTTGATTCGACCATGGGTTGTGTTCGCCTCGAAGTCAGGAACCTCTTCGCCTATCAGTAGCATTCTTCTTTCCGATTCTTGTGATTCCATGAGTCTCACCTTGTAGGGAATATTGATTACAATTCCCTGGATTAATTTAGAATCATTCGTATTTAAGGGTTATTATGTATAAAAACGCCATTAAAAGAAGAGTTTTATTGATTCGTGTGTCAGTCAATTGTGACAATGAGGCTCACGAGGAAAGAGATTGCAGAGATGATTAGAAGTAGAGGCTATCGAGCCACACCTCAGAGGGTGGCCATTTACGAGGCCGTGTGGAGAGCAGGCTCTCACCCGACAGTGGCCGAGATCTACGAGTATGCCACGAAGAGCGATCCGTCGATAAGCCTCGCGACCGTATACAACACTCTGCATCTGCTTGAGGAGATAGGGCTCGTCCAAGAGCTGAGTGCAAGGGACGGGTCTGCTAGGTACGACCCCGACGTCCATTTCCATATCAACATAGTCTGTCGGTCGTGTGGAAAAGTCGTTGACTACGAGTACAAACCACTCGACAAGCTTGCGAAGGACATACAGGAGGTAACTGGATTCGGAATCACCGTACCTGTGTTTGAGGTAAAGGGACTATGTAGTGACTGTAGAGCGGAAAATCAAGAGACGGCGATAGCCTCAGTCAGAGAGATGTAGCTCCGTTGCACACTTGGACATCACCATTCTCTTCTCAATGTATGACCAAAGATGGGAGCGATTGAAAGGAGGCAGACGTATCCGCAGTTCCCCACTCGAAGCTGCCCCCCAGTGGCAGTGACTAGATTGGGCGCATACAAATGCTACAGCAGTCCAGGCTGTCGGAGGATATGAGAACACTCTCGAACGCAATGCACTTGCGTCAACTCGCGACTGGAGATCAACAAGAAGAGAGATAATGGCGGGCCAGGAGGGATTCGAACCCTCGACCAACAGGTGACTCCACTCCCGTATCGGGAACTTAAGAGCCTGTCGCTATACCTGGCTTAGCCACTGGCCCCTGCACTTGGATGGCGGTCGTTCAATTTATAGAGATTGCGGTGAGAACGGCTCTGTGGAAAAAGTCGATGACGTAATACAAAGTGATGTGACCAGACTGACTGTATCTCACAATCTATGTCCTACTACAGATCATACGGTACAGCCAAGTCTCGTCACACTCTATTCTTGCTTGAGGAACTTATCAAGCTTAGTGTTATGGTACCGACTCGAAGTTCCAACTTTGGCAGACCCCCAGACTCTCCACTCCCCGTCCTCTTTGTTCTTCTGGGTCTCAAGTTCGACTCAGGTCTCAGTTATCGGGACTTTGTTGCTTGGCTCTCTCTCACCACTGCTCCTCCAACGACTTGGTCTTGAGCGTCCGCCCTCCTACTCACTTCTTCAGAAGACACTGAAGCGACTGGACACCCGCCTCCTCCACAGGATGTATCGGCTCCTCGCTCGGAGACACCCTCCGCCCAGAGACGTCGCAGTGGACTCCACAGGCTTCTCCCACTCCACCGGTGGGGAATGGATGGCCGTCCGGTTCAAAAAGACCCGCAGACGGCGATCTACGGCGCTTCACGCGATTGTGGACACCGACACCCTGATGATCCACGGGGCCAGGGTGAAGACGCGACCCGGCGGTGATGCAAGAGAGTTGATCCCACTCCTGAGGAGTGTACCTCATCAGCGTCTCGAGACCGTCTACGGGGACAAGGCCTACATCTCACGAGAGAACGTACAGGCCATCCATGATCTGGGGGCCTATCCGTGTATCGAACCGAGGAGGGGGATGAGAGCCAGGTCCATAGGATACCGTGGCTACAGGGAGTTGATCAGCGAATATAGACGAGATCCCGAGGGCTGGAAGAAGAGACACGACTATGGGAGGCGAGGCCTGGTGGAGACCGTATTTGGGATGATGAGGGTGAGATTCACCGGGGGCCTGAGTTCAAGAAGACAGAGAGAACAGCGAAGAGAGTTGTTGATCAGAGTGATTCTGCACAACATAGAACGCCTGAACATTCTGGAGTGTGCCGGGAGGTGACTTTTTCCACAGGGCCGGTGAGAACTGTATCGTGGGAGCCTTGTGCACTGGTGGAACCTCTCGTTATTGTGTGCTGATAGGACTGGGCATATGACGGAAGTCATATAACGGGGTTGCAATCATCGGCCGAATAGACGGTACGCGCAAGGGAGTGCCCAAAGTGACTGAGCACAAAGAATTGTATGACCGAGTATTTGGGCTCATTGAGAAACACGACCAATGGATGCACAACACAATCAATCTCATAGCATCGGAGAACGTTTCGTCGCCAGCGGTCAGGTCGGCCATTGTATGCGATTTTCGTGATAGATACGCAGAAGGATGGCCGGGCGAGAGAGTCTATGCGGGCTGCAGATACATTGACGAAGTGGAGCTCGTCTGCATAGACCTAGCGAAGAAGCTCTTCAGAGCCGAGTTCGCCGATGTTCGACCCGTGTCAGGAGTCGTGGCCAATCTGATGATGTACACGGCGTTCATGGCGCCAGGCGACAGAATGATGGCATTGTCGATTGCACACGGGGGTCATATCTCCCACGCCAGGGGTAGTCTTGGTGGGACAGCAGGGGCAGTCCGTGGGCATAAGGTTCAGAACTGGGTGTTCGATGAAGCGGAATTCAACATCGATGTTGATGCCAGCATGAAGAAGATCAGGGGCCTCTTTCAGGATGGCAAGGAGGTCAAGTTTCTTCTCTTTGGCGGCAGTGTCTTCCTATTTCCGCACCCAGTCAAGGAGTTTCGTGATATAGCAGACGAGTACGGAATGCACATAGGATATGACTCAGCTCATGTGTCGGGACTCATAGCAGGAGGAAAGTTCCAAGACCCCTTGAGAGAGGGCGCTGACGTTGTCACTGCATCGACACACAAGACCCTGCCCGGGCCGCAGCACGGAATTGTCCTCAGCAGGGAGGAATTCGCCGAGGCCATTAAGAGAGCAGCCTTCCCAGGGCTGATGAGCAATCATCATCTCCATAACGTCGCAGGACTGGCCGTCGCACTCGCAGAGATGATGGAGTTCGGCAAGGACTACACTGCGCAGATATTGAAGAACGCTAGGGCTCTCGGTCAGGCACTGCATGAGAGAGGTTGGAAGGTCGTAGCAGAGCACAAGGGATTCACGGAGTCCCATCAGATCCTAGTGGACATATCCGAGACACCGATGAAAGACGGGCGTACGGTAGAGGAACAGCTCGAGCGCGCGAACATCGTCATCAACAGGAACCTATTGCCTTGGGATAAGAAGAGAGGACGAGACTACAAGAGACCAGGTGGAATCCGACTCGGGACAAGTGAGATGACGCGACTTGGAATGCGTAAGTCCGAGATGGAGGCGATTGCGGAGTTCATGACACGAGTCGTAATGCGTGGAGAGGATGTCACCAAGGTCGCAAAGGATGTTGCAGAGTTCCGGAAGGACTACCAGAGGGTGCACTACGCCTTTGATACAGAAACGCCCGCATATCAGCACCTGCGCTTCAAGTGATATCTCTGAGTCAGGACCGACCCCCAGAGAGAGGGATCCCTGTGGAAATTAGAGACGCCCAAGAGATGATGCGTAGAATATACTATGAGAGGGACAGAGCACGTGGTATTGAACGCACCATGTTGAGGACGTTTCAGGAGCTCGGCGAGCTGAGCGACGCGATACTGAGAAAGTCGTCTCACGAGGAATTGGAGGCAGAGATGGCTGATGTCTTCGCGTGGCTCTGTTCCCTCGCAAATTTGATGGACATTGACCTAGGAGAAGTCCTCAGTCGGAAATATCCTAACTCGTGCTCTCGCTGTGGAAAATCACCCTGTGTCTGCAAGAACGAACCATAGTCCGGCGCCGATGCTATGACTGGATGATACATGCTTGGAAAGGGTTAAAAGTAGAGGGAGGAGAGAGCCGTAGGCACGGAGGCCAATCTGATGCCGAAGAGCAGCAAGAAGAGAAAGCGGAAGAAGGGCGAGGGCCCCATGCCCTCAGGCGGGGCGGGTCTGATCCGATTCTTTGAGGACGAGACCCCAGGAATCAAGATTGGCCCGACGCTCGTGGTTGTGTTCGCCGCGATTCTCATTATCGCGACAGTACTTGGTCATCTGTCCCCCTAGTCCAAGCGACCCACGCCCCAAGAATTATAAAGAATCCAGTGACGGACCATTCGCTCTTGATGTGGTGAAACGTCAATGAAGATGCGTGCTACAATTAACCGATACTGTCCCAGATGCAGGACATACACTGAACACGCCGTTTCGCTCTACAAAAAGGGGAAGGATAGATCGAGAGCACAGGGCGCCAGAAGGATGGCGCGTAAGACAAAGGGGTATGGCTCTTTTCCGAAGCCCATTCAGAAGAGGTTTGCCAAGACGACGAAAAAAGTCATGCTCAAGTACAAGTGCAAAGAGTGCGGATATATTGTCCAGTCCAGGGGAATGAGACTGAAGAAGATAGAGATTCAGCGTACGTAGCCCCTGCCGTCAACTCTGTGGAACTGGACCACAGGACATAGCGTAACGTGTCAGTCGCAGACTAAGGATTCTCGCTCGCTGATGTCGACTGGCTGCTGGTGATAGAGATACAGTTATAATGGCACCCATTCGCACTGGGTGTAGACCTCCGGACGGGCCTCGTTCTACGTTGAGGCAATACACGAGTCAAGTGGTGATAGAGTTGACAAAGAAGGAGATAGTTGAGCAGCCGCGATCGCGGTTTCTACGAGTTCAATGTCTCGACTGCGAGAATGAGCAGATCATCTTCGACCATGCCACAACAGAGGTGAAATGCCTTAAGTGCGGGAAGGTGCTTGCCAAACCCGCGGGCGGTAAGGCCAAGCTTCAGCCCATAGCCAGAGAGATCGAAGTCCTTCCATAGGAGAATGGGTACACTCCCGGCGGGAGGCGTCATACGATGGTCCGAAAGCGAGCAGAATGGCCCCAACCAGATGAGTACGTAATCGCGATTGCTACAAAGGTAGCACCCTATGGTGCATATGTCGTATTGCCAGAGTACGGAAACAAAGAGGGGTTCATACATATATCAGAAGTCAGCAGCACGTGGGTACGAAATATTAGGAACCATATTCATGAGGGGTCGAGGGTCATCGTCAAAGTACTCCAAGTCGATCCGCAGAGAGGGCATATCGACTGCTCGCTTCGCAGGGTTTCGAACGAGGCCAAGAGAAAGAAGAACAGCGAATGGAAGAGGGCCCAGAAGGCAGAAAAGCTATTGGAGTTTATTGCCAAAGAAAACAACATGACCCTTGAGGAAGTGTATGAGAAGATTGGCTGGCCGCTTGAGGACTACTACGGGGAGATATACAAGGGCCTTGAACGAGCAGCTGACATCGGTATGGAGGCCCTCGAGGACATAGATGCGCCCAAGGAGCTCAAGGAGCAACTTGTGGCACTGGCGAAGGCAAGGATAGAGATACCATCTGTTGAGATAGACGGAGAGATGACCGTCTTCGTTCCGGGACCCAATGGGGTTGAGGTCATAAGAGAAGCGCTGACAAGGGGCCTAGAGATTGGTAAGCAGTACCAAAAGACCGACGTGGAGATCTATACACTCGGTGCCCCCCGCTACAAGCTTCGGATCACAAGCCCCGACTATAGAGAGGCCGAACAGGTGTTGTTCGAGATCATAGAGGCCGTGCAGAAGATTGTTGAGAGCAACGGTGGCACCTTTAAGTTTGCCCGAAAATAGAGCGCGAGGGGAGGGGGGCGTTGCCACTTCTTTTCAAGTGTGTGGAATGTGGGGAGTATACATTGGAGGAGCGGAGATGCCCCCGTTGCGGAGGGGCTGTGAGGAATCCCCACCCGGCCAAATATAGTCCACTCGACAAGTATGGGGCGTATAGACGAGCGGCCAAGAAACGGGCAAGAGCATCTGATGCGGTAGAGAATAGGCAGAGTAGCCTCAAAGGCCAGCGGCGTCCAATGTGATACCGTTGCAGTCGCATGGGGATCAGTCTTGATTCTCAGACCGATTCATCTAGAGGAGGGACTGAGAGGAAGTTGATCGGACTCAACATTCCTCTCAATGTAGTTCAACGGGGACCCAGAATGTAGACCAAGATGTCGCAAAGGTCGGGCTGCCAGTATTAACGTTGTTCCAGAACAACAGTCGAATCTGATAGTTCATGCCCACCTGCAATAGAAGGTCCTCAGCGTCGCCTGAGTCTAGAGGCAACAGGAACTCCACTACGCCGTCGCTATAGGCGTATTCACTCGATGATGACCCAGTGGAGTCCAGCTGCCAGTCACCAACGTAGGACACATGGCCGTCATAGTAGTCATGACCCTCATAGTTCACAATCCGGAGATCGGGTCGTTCGGTATTGTCCACCGGTGCCAGCTGTATTCCTAGGGAATCCTCCGTGGCGGAGAAGTCATCCATTCGAATTCCGAAGTAGATGTGTGTCCCGTTAGACTGACAGTAGACTGTTGCACGGTAGTCACCACCGAACACAGTTTCATAGTGGGCGAAACTAGTTTCCGCGGTAGATAGCGACCCATCGAGCGACACGCCATCCAGTGGACCAATATTAGGTTTCCAGTCAGCTGCAGTCCTGTTCAACGACTGTTCAAGCATCGTGTAGTTGATCTCATAGATCTTCACCAGTCCGTACTCGGCACTGGTATACACGAGATTGAATGTATTGTACAGGGTGTCAGGGATATTGTTGACCCAACGCTTGTCACTGTCCTGCATATAGCCCCCAAGGTCGGCCCTCTTCCGAGCATCGGACAGCCCCATATCATTTGCCTCCTGCTCGCTATGGGGCTCGTTATAGAGCATCAGCTTGTAGAGAGTTGATGAGAAGAAGGCATCTTGGGTGTACTCCTTCTCCACAACGTCGGGTGTATCTGGGTTGTCACCAAGATAAGTGGCATCATCAATCAGGCTGCTGCCGAATCGGTCCTCCGCGATTCGGACCATCCATGGCCACTTGCCGTCATCGCCGCCAAAGCCAGATATTCGATGACCCCAGTATACAAGAACGTGAGTTGCATTCCACATCTTGAATACGCGTAGCGACTCCGTCAGATTCAAGGCCATCAACGCATAGCCCATAAGAGCTATCTGCGTCCTATTGTGAGTTGAGTTGTCGACTATTGTTCGCCCGCCACCAGCGCTATTAATCCAGTATCCATAGTCCCACCAGCTGGCAATCGTTGCTGTGGGCGGAAGAACGTTCCTGATGAAGTTCATAGCGGTCTGCCAGTCAGTGTACTGTGCACCCTCGGCAATACTGCCAGATGCGAGCTCTGGACCACTGACCTGATTCACGGTATAGCTGACACCACCAAAGACTGCCATAGATAGGACTAGAGCAACAAAACCATAGGCCATCAGCGTGTGCTCCGATGTCAGAGAAGTGCTGACTCGAAACCGTCTTCTCTCAAACACCGATTTCTCGGCAACTATCTTTGCATATGGCGACAGAGTCTGATGCACAGCCACAGCTGACAGGATGGCAACCCCTGGCGCGAGAATCAGAGCCAACCGGATCATGCTTCCCGCAAAGTACACCGACGTGAGGCCATATAGAAGGATGAGCCAGTCCTCATCGTGGCCTCGCTTGTAGAGGAAGTACATACCGAGCGGGAAGAAGAATATCAGCACCAGAAGCGTGTTGTAGAAGCTTGACCACGGGCTCGGGAGATGCTCTGCAACAGAGGCGAAGATCCGCTGGTCGAGCCTATAGAAGGGATTGATGACCGTCAGAAACTTGCCACCGATTCGGAGAACTGCGTTGGAATTGGCGGTTCTGATTGACAGGTCAGTTCCACTCCCGTATAAGAAGTAGGCACCGACGGCAATCAACGGCATGATGAGGCCTATTAGGAGCGGCTTCATGTGCGGAGAGAGTGCTGCAGCCGTAGAAACACGATACCTCTCTATGCGTGTCCAGACCTCGTAGCTGGCAAGGAGCGCACCCACAGCAATCGGGGCCATATACGAGAGGGAGGTGATGTTCTCAAATCCGTTGCGAGGAACCAGTCCCCCGATGAATAGGCCCAATGATATCGTAATCATGTAGGAGGATAGAAGGCGCCGGCTGTACCGGCCTGCAACAAACATAAGGAATGCGTAGACAGCCAGAAGATCAACGAGGAAGTCAGCTGCGCCCCACGAGGCCATCAGATATCCGACCGATAGCCCCGCACCGACCGCAGAGGCAATCGAGTCGCGTTTGATGCTGCGAGTGAAGAAGAACAGACCGAGCACTATTGCGAAAACACCAATACACTCATTGTCAAAGAAGCCTTCCACAGTTCTCTGTAGGAAGGCGGGGAGATATCCCATGAACAGCGCAGTCAGAAGCCCTACGGTGTTGTTGTAGAGCTCGCGACCAAGAAAGAATGCAACAATTGTTGTCAGAGCACCCATCAGAGCAGGCATGATCACAGAAACAAAGGTCACACTCACGTTGATTCCGAGAGCATGTGCTGCGAAGTAGAGGAAGGCGCTGGTGAATGGTACACCAACATAGGTGGCCGTTGCAATGTCCCGGCCAAAGGGCATCCATGTCGTGTCATCGTACCAAGTGAAGAAGGCACCATATCCATGCTCTGAGATGTACTCAGTGACCTTGAGTTGGAACCAAGGGTCGAACGCGCGGACTATTGGCTGCCTATCGACAAGAGGAAGAAGCCGAAGGGCGAGTGACACGAAGAAAATTATCGTCAAGGCAACAATGACCATCACGGATCCTCGTGAGATCTTTGCTTTCGGACGGTGAAATACCTGGCGGAGAAATCTGCCTGCAGACCTCTTGAGCTTCCTGAATCGGGCCATAATGGGTGCGCTCTCCAATTCGTCTGGAATCATCGGCATCAGACTGTGGATGTGCTAAAAAGGTTGCGTTTGGAGGGGCACTTGTACTAGGACTGCAAACAGCTGTCATGTAGAACTTCGTCGTTTTTGGAAATCTCGCGAGTGAATCATAGAGGCTCAAGGCAGAAAAGGAGTGCTACGATTCAGGAAGACAGGTGGCGAGCCAAGTCAGGGTGCAGATGACCGACGCCATTGGCACACGGTTGCCCACTGGATGGCTAATCAGTATCCAGCGATGTAGGAACACAGATAGAAGCGGTGAGAGAGGGAACAGGGTCGCCCCATCACGTGCCCCGGGGCGACTACTATTCTTGCAGTTCCGCGATGTACTTGGAATACTCCTCACTGGTCATCAGAGATTTGAGGTCCTCTTCTAACTTGGATGGACGAATCTTGAACATCCATCCTCGACCGTACGGGTCCTCATTCACAATCTCGGGAGCATCTTCAAGTTCGGTGTTGACCTCGATGATCTCACCGCTGACTGGACTGAAGATGTCGGATGAGGCCTTCATCGACTCGACGAGCCCGCATTCTTCCCCCGCATTGACGACGGTCCCGACCTCACTTATCTCGACATAGGTGATCTCGTGAAGCGCGTGTTGGGCATGGTCGGTTATTCCAACAACGACCACTCCATCTTCAATTCGAGCCCATTCATGATCCTTCGAGTAGTAGAGCCCGTCAACGACCTTCTTTCCTTCGCTCATCAGAGTGCACCTTCGCTCTTGGCTGACGCACAAGGGTGCTTAAATGAGTTGCTGCAAAGCTAGCGGCCTACCTACTGATTGCGCGCTTCACCATATCTCTGTGGGTCGTAGAATGGCCATTTGCGAGCCTCAGCACGTCTAATTCTGCCCTTGATGTCAACCTCTATAGTATCACCCTCGTCGACCGAGCCGGGTGAAACATAGCCCATACCAATGCCCTTACCGAGGATGGGTGAGAGCCCGCCACTTGTGACAACTCCTATTTCATTGCCATCCGACAATAGTCGATACCCCTGTCGTGGAATACCACGGTCCACCATCACGAATCCTATTCTTGTCTTGCGAATCGCCCCCTCTTTCTTGTGTCTATATACAACGTCATAGCCAATATAGTGGGGCTCGACCTTCAGCTTAACTGCATAGGGGATCCGTGCCTCAATCGGCGATGTGTCCTCATCAAGCTCGTGACCGTACAGCACAAAACCAGCCTCGAGACGGGTCGAGTCGCGAGATCCAAGCCCACAGGGGCGCGCCCCAAGGTCTTCACCGGTTGAGAGTATTCTCTCCCAGAACTCTATTGCTTTCCTACGTCCCTCATCGTTGAAGGGAGTGTCAAGCAATAGAATCTCGCCACCAGCCTCACCAGTGTACCCAGTTCGGCACAAGTAGCAATCTTGGCCAAACAATGTCATCCGACTACAGCTGAAACGTGGAAGAGAGCGAACATCGGTGTTTGCCATCCTTGAGAGAAGCTCAAGAGCGTTTGGACCTTGGACCGCAATCATGACAACCCTGCGCGACCAGTCCTCCAGATGGACATCGAACCCACTGGAATGCTCTTGGAGATGGCCCCAGATCTTGGAGGCATTCGATGCATTGGTGACCCAGATGAATTCGTGCTCGCCTACTCGATAGAGCATCAGGTCGTCTCGCACGCCGCCTCGCTCATTGAGACAGGTCGAGTAGTGTCCCATATTGATGCGCAACTTCCGGACGTTGTTTGTTGTCACGGTCTGCAGAAAGTCGACCGCATCGGGGCCAGATATGGAGAAGCGTGCCATATGGGTGGTATCGAATATTCCGACCGCCTCTCGAACCGCCATATGCTCCTCGCGAATATCGCTAAACCGGACTGGCATCTCCCATCCTGCAAACTCTACGATGTCGCCATGCTTCACATGCCATTCGTATAGGTGAGTCCTCTTCAGACCTGTATTCATAGGGGCACCACTGTATGCTCGGCCGGCCATGCTAGGTTTTAATTTCTTCCATTCTTGCGAAACTTGGCGAGCGCAGATGTTGTATCAACGACAGGTACGTGTGAGGGACACATATGTCGGGCGTGACGCGCCCACGCGTCTAATGGCCGTTGTGAATGTCTCTAGCGAGTCGTTCTTTGCAGGCTCGGTAGTGGCCCCCGAGAGCATCGACAAGAGAGTGAGGCTGTTAGAGAGGCAGGGAGCAGAGATCATAGACATAGGTGGGGCATCCAGCGCGCCCACAGAGATCTATGGTACTGAGCATATCTCCGTCGAGGAAGAATTGAAACGGATACAGCGAGCAATGAGGGTTGCACGAGACGCAACCGACCTCCCCATCTCGATTGACACTAGCTCTGCAGATGTGGCAAGGTTGGCTCTGGACCTCGGTGCGGATATGGTCAATGATATCACTGGCCTCAAGGGAGACCCACAGATGGCACCTCTTGTAGTGAGAGAGGACGTTCCGGTGGTGATAATGGCGAGCTGCAATGGGCCGTGCCAAGATGCAGAAACGACATGGATGGAAATGAAGAGGAGTCTTGAGCTGGCAGCACAGGCAGGAATTGATGATGACAAGATAGTCATTGACCCGGGCATAGGATTTGGGAGACCACCAGATGAGGACTTCCGGCTCATCAGGGAGTTGCCCATGTTTTGCACTCTCGGTCATCCGGTCCTAGTAGGAGTTTCTCGAAAGGCATTCATAGGAAGCCTTCTCAATCACCCGAACCCCGAGGACCGCCTCATAGGAAGTGTTGCCGTCACATCAGTCGCAGTCGCAAATGGCGCGGACATAATCAGGACGCATGATGTCGAGGAAACAAGGGAGGCAATACAGATAGGGCTGGCGCTTAGAAGACCTGAGATACGGAACGAGGAAACCGTCCTCCTTGACAATGTGGAAGAGCCTCAGCTGATCTCTGTGCTCGAGAGGATTGGTGTTGATCCGGAGATTAGAGGAAGATTGACGAAAAAGAGTGTCATGCTGAATCTGTTGATTGGAAGTGTTGCCACACCTGCCGCGCTCGTGATAAAGCAGGAGATGCTGGCATTGGGCGGCGATGCCGCCTACCACAGAGACGTTATTGACTGCAGGGTATCAGACACCACTCTCTTGATTGTGGGGACTCCATTGCAGTTGGAGAAACTAGGGAGGCGACTGCGAAAGATGAACTACTTCGGATTGCCGAGGATTGCTGAACAGATTCGATATATCTTGGAGAAGAGAGAGGAGAGGGCGGTGGTCCCGGTTGGACTGGGCTGAGTGGAAACCTCTGTATTTGCGGATAGTAGATATGCTTGGTCTCGATGTCGAAGCGGACAGGCGTGCCACTGCCATGTTGGATCGCCTGCTCGCTAGCCGTGACGTAGATGATCTCGTGCAGAAACTCAGACGGACAATATATGATACGGAGGTCATAGTGTGTGGAGCTGCCCCCTCACTTGACGCCCATCTCAGGATGATCAAGGAACAGCATTTCGCGGACGGGCGGGTGGTCATTGCAGCAGATGGGGCACTGGAGGCGCTGATAGGTGAGGAAGTCCATTGTGATATAGTCGTCACAGACCTTGATGGTGATCGGGGAGGGCTGATTCCCTCTACAAGACAGGGCACCCTTGCGGTAGTCCATGCACACGGAGACAACATCCCGCTCATACGAAGCGTTGTGCCGAGAGCATCTAATATCATTGGTAGTACCCAGGTTGAGCCGACTGAACATGTACATCTTTGGGGCGGTTTCACCGATGGGGACAGAGCATGCTATCTAGCGGCCCACTACAGCCCACGCAAGATAATCCTAGCAGGCATGGACTTTGGGAGCATAGTTGGGAGATGGTCCAAGCCCGCGTGTGAGTCAGCGTCCCCAGCGAGCAGACAAAAGCGTCTCAAGATGTCGATTGGGAGGTGGCTTCTCTCTACGATAGAGAAACGGTTTCACGTCCCTCTGACGTATGTTGACAATGAAACTGTGTTTCAGCGCTGAGGTGGCAACTTGAGGCCGAAGAGATACGTCATTATGAGGTACGCAGCACCAGCGAGGATAGCACCAAGTATTAGGAGACGAGTCGCGTAACCCGGCTGAAACACGTACTTCGAGGAGTAGTATATGAGGCCCAAGCCCAATGTCCCTATGAAAATAACCACCGACGCCACAAGGCCCTCCATTCCTAGCTGTACGTCAATTCCTCTCACAACAAGAATGGGCTCGCCATTGGGGCCACCAGCAATGGGCGGAGGAGTCTTCACCAGCGTGTAGATGTTTCCGCCGAGAACGAAGAGTATGGCAATGAACATGATTCCAAAGACCACTATGTCAGGAGGCCGTGTCGGCGTACTGAATCTCGGACGAGCTAGACGCATCCGAGGTCGAACTATGAACTTGGGCCACCACATCTTCACTTGGCAAACCTCAGGCTGCGAAATAGCGGTCGGCTTTTAAGAATATCGCGAGATGAGAAATCGCACTAGGGCAGGTCATGGCCAGATCACTCACCAGTGACACAATCACTTCGATAGTCCTTCAAGATACCTTCAACCACCACTCGCAACTATGGCCTCGTCATAACCAGGGGAGAGAAAGATGGCGAAAGTCCTGATAATCTCAGAGAAGCCGGCTGCAGCCGAGAAAATAGCGTTGGCATTGGATGAGAAGCATGAACCAAAGGTCATCAAGGCCAGAGGAGCATCATACTATGAATGCGAGAGAAACAACGACACGCTCTTTGTTGTCTATGCACTTGGGCACCTGTACGAACTCAAGCAGACACAGAAGGGATGGACGTATCCACGGTTCGAAACCAAATGGGTCCCAAAGTACGAGGTAGAAAAGAAGGCCACGAACGTCAAACCTGTCATCAGTCTCATCCGGAAACTGTCCAAGGAGTCTGATGCCTTTGTCGTTGCAACGGACTATGACATAGAGGGAAGTCTCATCGGATATCTCGCACTCAAGTACGCGTGCGGAGTCGACCTTCAGAGGGCAAGAAGAATGCGCTTCTCCACGCTCACCGTGGGAGAACTGGAGAGAGCCTATGTCAACGCTCTGCCCAGCCTAGACTTCCCGCTTGTACGTGCAGGCTGTCTGAGGCACAAGGTTGACTGGCTATACGGGATCAACCTAACTCGGGCACTGACACTATCAATCAAGAGAGCAGCAGGCTGGTTCAAGATTGTTTCGACTGGGAGGGTGCAGGGCCCGACGCTGGCGCTTGTGGCTGAACGGGAGAAGCAGATCAATAGCTTTGTTCCCACCCCCTACTGGGTCATAGTCGGCAGAGTGAGAGTCAATGACAAGACCATCGACATAGATTATAGACGGCAGCGCATCCAGACGCGAATGGAGGCTCAATCTGTCGTCAATGCGCTTCAAGGCAAGCAACTTACCGTGACGCAAGTAGAAAGCAAGAGAAGGAAGCTCGGCCCACCAGTACCGTTCAATCTCAGCGGACTCCAGAGCGAGGCATACAGGCACTTTGGCTTCAGGCCAAGTCGTACACTGGCGATAGCGCAGAAACTGTATCTTGATGCCCTCATCTCATATCCCCGGACATCGAGCCAGCAGATTCCCGACAGTATAGATACTCGCAGTATATTGCGGCAACTGGGTGAACAGAAGAAGTATGCAAGAATCGTCGAAGAAGTGCTGCAAAGCGGAAGGGAGAGGCCAGTACAAGGGAAGAAGACGGATCCTGCACATCCTGCCATCCATCCTACAGGCAATGCACCAACAAGGAAATTGACACCAAGCGAGAGGAAGCTGTACGATCTGGTCGTCCGCAGGTTCGTTGCACTGTTCGGGAAGGATGCCCTGAGGGAGAGCGTGAGGGTGACTCTGAAGCACGATGAGCACATCTTCTACATCAGGGGACGACGCATATTGGAGCGTGGCTGGATAGAATACTACGAACCATACGTTGAGATGGGCGAACGGGAGGTCCCGGCACTTGCAGAGGGCGATGTCTTGAAGATTGCGGAGGTAGTAGCCGAGGAGAAGACAACGACGCCCCCGCCGCGGTACAATCCTTCCAGTCTTTTGAAGGAACTTGAGAAGCAGGGCCTTGGTACGAAGGCCACGCGCGCCTCCATTGTCGACTCGCTAAAATCACGAGGCTACACTCTGAACGACAAGTTTGAGCTGTCGGCACTTGGCTACGCGGCATTTGAAACACTCGAACGTCACGTTCCCGAGATCCTCTCGGCTGAGTTCACACGGAGGTTGGAGCGGCATATGGAGGAGGTACAACTGGGGAAACGCACAATGGAGGAGGTTCTCAATGAGGCGGAGGCGACCCTTGGAAGAATCCTCGAACAGTTCAAGGAGAGAGAGGAGGCCATAGGCGAAGAGCTGGTTGCGGGACTCAGAGGCTATTGGAGAGAGAGGGAGGAGATTGGGCTGTGTCCGAAATGTGGTGAAGGAACCTTGGTCATCATACGCTCCCCAAAGACCGGAAAACGGTTTATCGGATGCTCAAGATACAAAGAGGGTGGCTGTGATGCGACATTCCCGCTACCTCAGAAGGGGACCATCACCCCCTTGAAGAAGAAATGCGAATACTGTGGGTATCAGATGATTAGGATCTCGCGAGGAAAGAGGGGGTGGGAAACCTGCATCAATTGGGCCCAGTGTCCGGGACGCCAAGATCAGCTCAAGCGGCTGAGAGAGCGACAACGTCAGGAGGAAACAAAGGAGGGCGACAATAGTGAGTGAGTGTAGAATCTGTGGGAGGGAGCCGGTAGATGGCAGGTACTGTAGATATCATAGGGTCGCATTCGACAATCTAAGAGAGAAATATGCGGTGTGGAAAGAGGCGGCGGGTGTGTCGTGGGACGACTACCTAGAGCGATTGAGGCAGAACCCGGAAACGGGCCGATGGGTCTTAGAACTCATCGAGGATCTGATGACAGAAGATGATCCTTCAGTGACTGCATAAGACTTGGCAATATGTCCCGACCAAGTCGGTCAACCGACACGATGGCAAGACATGGGCGGCCAGTCCATCGAGACACCTGTTCCGCTATCACTCGAACAATCATCTGTTCTGCGTCAACACCGAAAAGCGGTGTGGAGAGCGGGCCCTCCATACCCGATGCTCCAGGAAATGCCAGTGCAATTGGGCCGATACGGAACCCCTCTGTGGAAGACAATAGCAGCACGATAGAGTCTGCGAGATGAAGCGCTCGCCCATATACCCTTCCAGCTTGCGTTTCAATCACAAAGTCAGACAGTTCGGTGGATGCCATAGGTTCTATGACCTCATTCCCAATAGTCATGCGTCAATCTCGACGCCCTACCAACTGTGAGACAATAGCATTATCAAGATGTTGCATGCCTATCCACGAGAGCCGAATGACAGAGAACTACTCGTACAGGGACTTCTTTCCATATTCGTCAGCCCGAGAGGGGCAGATAGAGATGATGGAAACCATAGAGGAGTGCGTACGGACGGCTCGTCACGTGTGTGCAGAGGCGCCCAATGGATTCGGCAAGACCTGTGTGACCCTCGCGGGTGTGCTTCCGTGGGTCAAGGAGAACGAGGGGAAGGTGCTCTATTGCGCAAGAACTCACAAGCAGCTCGACCGAGTGATGGAGGAGCTCGCAGAGATAGCAACCAAGACCGGCGCGTCGGGGGTTTCTTTCAGAGGACGCCAACATATGTGCATCAACGACTTTGTCACAGAGAACGCGGGGACTGTGGCACCGCTCAGTGAGGTGTGCGGCCACCTGAAGGCTGAGAGAAGGTGTCCCTACTATGAAAATCTCAGGCCATATCGCGGGACTGGCGACTTGCTGGCCGACTTTGACAAATCGGTCCTGACAGCGACCGAGATAGTGCAGTTCGGTCGCGAGGAGGAACTTTGTCCCTACGAACTCGCAAAGCTCCTTGCCAAAGAGGTTGATGTCGTGGCCCTCTCCTATCTGTATGTCTTCGATCCACATATCCTAGAGCGTTTTGCTCCCGAGCTGGAGATTCCACTGTCCAAGGTGGTGCTCGTGGAAGATGAGGCACACAATGTCCCGCACACTGCTCTTGATTCGGCCAGTGATGCGCTCACGCTCCGAACCATCCGACAGGCAATCAATGAGGGGGGCACTTACAATGACGATTCATCAAAGAGGTTCTGCCGTGGACTCGCGCGTGTCCTGCTCGATTTGTCATCTGACATGAGCGACAATTCCGAGATGGTCATTCAACCAGATGATGTGATGGGACGGGTCAAGAGAGAAGCTGACCTGAGAGACTTGACCGAAGTCCTTGTCCACATGGTGGAGCTTGGACTGAGCATAAAGAGAGGGCTTGTCCGAGTCGGCAAGTATCCTGTGTCAGCCATTCATAGAGTGGCGGAGTTCACGATACGGTTCAGGCAGGTATCCAGCCGTGAAGACTTTGCCTTTCTTGTATCGTCAAGTATCACCCCCCGTGGGTCAAAACGTGTAGCCCTCGAGATTGTGGCTCTGGACCCCACCTCGGTCACAGCGCCAATCGTGAGAAGAGTTCATTCTGTGGTCGCGGTATCAGGAACCATGTCGCCACTCTGGGCCTACGCGGAGATGATGGGTCTCAACGCTGATACTAGGACGTTTGCGGTGAGGAATCCCTTCTCGAGGACGAGCCGGATTGCCCTTGTTGTCGACGGCTTGGATACGTCCTATGCAGAGAGAACCCGAGCACTGTTTGAGAGGATGGTCAATCATTGTGTTGCAGTGGCGCACTCCACACCCGGAAACACAGGAATCTTCACTACAAGCTACAAGGTGCTCCGAGAGCTATTGGCAGCAGGCCTAGGTAAGCGGCTGAAGAAGAAACTGTATGTTGAGAAACAGGGTGCCAAGAATACAGAGAATGATCGGCTCGTGGAACAGTTCAGGGAGAGCAGTACACAGGGAGGAGCTGTTCTGCTGGGGGTGCAGGGTGGACGTAACTCTGAGGGCGGCGATTTCCCGGGCGACACGATGAACAGTGTCGTTGTGGTTGGAGTGCCCTACGCGCGTCCGACACCAAGAATTGGGGCGCTGATAGAATACTATGATGCTCGTTTCAATGGTCGGGGCAGAGACTACGCATATGTTCTCCCAGCGATGACAAGGGCGATCCAAGCAGCAGGACGACCAGTGAGGAGACTAGAAGATAGGGGTGCCATAGTATTTTTGGACCAGAGATTTGCAACACCGTACCTGCGTCGCTTCCTGCCAGCGTGGCTCTCGGAGGTCCTTGAGGTCGTCCCAGACGATCCGTCGACCGTTGCGGAGCGGGTTCATTCATTCTTTGCCGGATGATCTCCCGCGCGTAAGTACGAGCAGAGACGTTTCACCAGCAATCACCCGTTTCGCATCACGTGGCGAGAGACCATTGGACCCCGTCAGTTTCGTGAAGAGCTTCTGGAGTAGCCGTACATATACATCTCGCTCCTCAAGAATCATGTCAGCATCTGTAACAGGAACTCCGCCACGCAGCGCGATTAGGCGGGCCGAGGAACAATCATCAGCACCATTCACTGTGGTATTCCGCTCATCGGTCAGCTCGACTGGCGACTCGTTGTCTATCATCTTGAGACTACGGAGATACAGCGCCCCGAAGAGTCTGGAGCCATTACCCACGCGAATGACAATGCTACAGTATGGAAATCGCTTCCTGATGGCAGAAGTCCAGAGGGCGGTCTTCCTTGCGGCATCACCTGGCGATAGAGCAAGTGAAGACAGGATGTGTGCACCATCAATCAGGAGAGCCAGGCCAAATCGCATACCGGGATCAATACCAATGGTTGCTGTGTTCGGCCGTTCGATTCCCCGTAAGAGGGTCAGAGCCGCAATCAATGCATCCTCGATACTGTCAGTTGACTCTATGCCGACCAGATGTGGAATCGTCCCCGAGGCGTCGTCTGTCAGTACAGACCGAGCGACCCCGCAGATGGGATCGTTTGGATTGCGGACAACAAAGTCCACTCTCAAGTCTTTGAGTCGTTGAATCACAAGAAAGCGTAGACGTGAGTCATTGATAGCGACAACTATGGTATCGTGCAGCCCCATATTATCGACAGTCATGGAGCAGTTATCCTTATCACTTCTGCGCAATAGGGCAGAATAGTGATGACAGAGAGTAGTGTCCTCAGCTCGGGACTGGGCTGTATAGACAGACTTCTGGAGGGAGGTCTGAGGGGTGGACAACTGATTCATATCTATGGAGAGGCTGCATCTGGAAAGAGCACACTTGCCTATGTCTTCATCAGGGCCGCGTACAGGATGGGCGGTGCGTCTGTCTTGCTGAACTGTGAAACCAGTTCGCCCGTCGAGCGGCTGGAGCAGGTCCTTGAACGACGAATAAGAGATGTACAGGACCACTTGCGTATCTTTGTGCCAAAGACCTTCGAGGAGCAGGCGGAGCTCATAGATGATCTCGACCTTTATCTGCCGGAAAATACTATGCTAGTAGTTGTTGACACACTGACCCGGCTGTATAGGGCTAGCCTAGAGGACAAGGAGAGCAATTATCGGATTCACAGAGAGCTGAACAGACAGATGGGAATATTGAAGGGCATTGCGACACAGCGTGGCCTTCCCGTGTTGGTGCTCAATCAGGTCAGAGCAGCTCTCAATGGTGATGAGAGCCGATTCGAGCCTGTTGCAAAGAGCATAATGGCATATTGGGCCGATGTCGTCATTCGAATGGAAGTTGGGAACCTGCGAGGTGAGAGGATTGTGTCCCGTACGGACCGCAAAGGCAAGCGTTCCGTCTGCCGGTTGGTATTGACTCAAGACGGGCTCGTTACAGCAGGCTCATCATATGAGAAAGAGTGATATAACCAACAAAGAAGCACGACAAGAATGTCAGATGTACGAAGAGATTGCCGTCGTCGAGATCGCATTGTGGTTGGGACTCCCAGCATGGATTGCCAATGCAGTTCCAGTAATCTTAGGGGGAGGACGACCAATCGATGGCGGACGTCGCTTTAGGGATGGACGAAGAATACTCGGTGATGGCAAGACCATCAGGGGATTCGTTTCTGGTGTCGTACTGGGAACTGCCACTGGCATTGTTCAGGGCATAGTAGCCCCTTGGATACCCGCGCTCTTGGATAGGTTTATTGTGGTGACCAATGACATGATTGAGGTCATCTACATCAGGCCCGATACGGCATTCTTGCTGTCTTTTGGGGCCTTGGTCGGGGACCTAGTGGGCTCGTTCATCAAACGGCGTGTAGGGCTCAGAAGCGGTGGACCAGCGCCAGTATTGGATCAGCTCGGATTTATTGTCATGGCATTGATAATGGCGGCACCTGTAATTCAGCCAGCGTATCAGTACGTGAGCGTGCTGGTTATTCTGACGCTCATTGTTCACTATCTTAGCAACGTGGGAGGATATCTGCTGGGCTACAAGAGGCACCCCTGGTAGTTAGAGGGCGAAACGCCGTGGCAACAGAGTCGGATGCCGAGGATGTGCCACAGCACTGTTGCGCCTGATCCTATTGAGGGGACCCACATCAGTGTAAACGTTATATTAAAAAGTACGTACGCGGGGCTATCCTCAAGTGCTCGGAGAGGTGATTCTCCGCACGCACAGTACAACCAATTCTTGATACCGGAGTCGTTTGAACAATGAAGGTAGCAGACTTTATGCAGACGGACGTCGTTCATGTGCATGTCCCCGGGACTCGAGAGGACGTTCTGCAGCTGATGGCCGAGAAGCAGATTAACGGTCTTCCTGTGGTCAAGAAGGGGACGAAGAAACTCGTCGGGATTATCACCAGAACTGACCTCTTGCGGAAGGCCGACGAAGATCAGCTTGCTATGTTGATGGTACGTGACCCGCTGACAGTGACCCCGAGAACGACACTGAAGAAGGCTGCAGAACTCATGCTAAAGAGAGGCTATCGACGACTGCCGGTAGTTGAGGGAGAAGAACTGGTCGGGCTCATTTCGATACCGGACATTCTTGGTGCAATACTGGAGAATAATGAGGTGGCGCAGAATACTCCAATCCGGGAATTTGTCCGTAGGAGTATACTCAGTGTGTGGGAGAAGACCCCATTGCCTCTCGCATACATGATAATGGACATGGCCGGTCAGAACGCTCTTGTTGTGTTGAATGATCAGGGAGGGGTGACAGGCCTCATCACAGTGAGCGACTTCATCCGTATGTCGGAGGAAACCGTCGAGAACAACGTTTCCGCCACTTTCAGCGGAACTGAGAATACAGTCGAGTGGGGCTGGACATCCAAGGAGTTTCTCATAGTGACGAAGAAGCTGCTGAGGCTGCCAGACGTGCCAGTGGAGAAGATTGTCACAAGGGACATAATCAGCGTCACGGAAGTGACGACTGTGGCTGAATGTATCCGGACAATGCGGAAGAATGATATAGATCAGGCCCCGGTATTGTCAGCCTCAGGCAATCTGATTGGGATGATTGAGGACCGTGACCTGCTCAGCTTCGCAATCGAACAGATTTAGAAGAAGTCCGTCAGAGCCGTCTGTTTCGACACGAAGAGAGAGTCTAGGGAGGCCTCCATCAGACGTACGCGTTCGCGGAGGTAGTTGCTGAGGTCGTATTCGTCCAACATTCTCTTTGCAATGTCAAGATACTTGGATATGTTGCGTTCGCGGACCGTAAGGGATAGGCTTGCTCCACAGACGCATTTTCCTGAGAGAGGAACTCTTCGGTAGACTCTGTGGCATCTCAGGCACTGTATCTTCTGAGTGGAGTAAGCACGGAGATTGCCTCGAATGTCGCGGATGAAGTGGTGGGAGAGAACGCGCTCGGCCACATCCCTTGCGTCCACCGCAGCAATGAGCTTTGCAATCTTCAACTGGGCCTCGAGCTTCTCGGCCATAGTACCGAGAACCTTGTACCTCGTGGTTTCTGGACCGGAATTGATGTTCGAGGTGCCGTGTGTGAACGCGAAACCCTCATACTGCGCAGCAGTCCCAAGACGCCTAGCCAGTATGTCTACAAGACGTTCCACGTCCTTTGGGCTACCACCGCGTGCGGCCATGTCATAAAACTCGGCGGGATACCGACCGCACACCTCCATGTTGTGACTCTCGTCATCCACCTCCGCAGGATTCAATATCACAGAGAGAACGAGAGGCGCATCCATAAAACCTCCGCGTCCCGCAGGGAGAAAGTGCTTCGAGAAATTGAGGAGCGCATCGAGTACCAGAATTACCGCATCCTCGTCACCATCGCAGTTTCGACGCTTGGCCGCGTGCCAGTATGGATGCGCATAGCATACACTGGCACTGGTAAAGCCGATTACCCGCCCTATGATTCCAGCCGATGTATGTGGAGCAAGACCAATTACAAGATGCCCCACAACATCGTCGCGTTTCTTGAACTTGTAGTACCGTGACATATTGTAGATCTTCTCTAGACAGTCGTCGACAAACTTGCCCACTCGTACAAGGTAATCTGCACAGTTCTCAGGAACAACAATGTCCTGCACTTTCAGTTCTAGAACTTGATCCTCCGATGTTAGTGGCATGCCTTGGTAGTCCGTATGATATCCGAGACCGCGCAAACGTTCAACGGATACACCAATCTCTCGTGGCGTAAAATGAGTGAGTGGAGCATCTGTCGCGTCAAAGCGCGCAGTACCGTCTCGGTAGGAGTAGACTCCGTGCTTCGCTCTCAGAATTCCCTTACCGATATACTCGGGAATCTTGAAACTGCTGGTCAGTCCAAGAACACCACGAACACCATACGTCTGTGTTTCGCCAATCTCGGACTTGACACGTTCGAGTAGTTCTCGCATGTCTATACTGTACGTTCTGGTCGCCTTGACGAGGTTGACATCGTGACCCAATGGGCACATTCCGGTCTTCGGATCCACAGGGCGACCACAGTCCTCATACGAACAGTAACGTATGATGTCGGTATGCGAGCCACACTCGGGACATCGCGACTCGAAGGTGTTGTGATGGCAGGTGGGACATAAGCGATTGACCATCTCAACAGTTATCCCACGTGAGGCAGTGTCCAAAGAGTGACCGGATCCATCCTCAGTGAGTACAGCTGAGGAGGAGTTTACACTCATTCCCTCGGCCACACGCTCCAGAGAGCGCTCACTCCCCATCTCTCTGCCAACTGGAAAGAGTACTTGGACAGGGGGATGCATGCGACGTTCTTCGGCTTTCTCCGGACGACCCATACGGGCACCTATTGAAACACCAAGCTTGTCACGAAGTGGAACCTCGGACACAGAGTTTAGGAGAGCAACCGCAGAGTCGCCAGAAGGGGTCGCCTCCGGCGAGCCTAGCTGAGCAAGGATTGTCACGGGGCTGTCTGCAAGAGTCAGATGCGCATGTGTTGGGATGTGTGGAATGCCCGCACGTTCTAATAGGGACTTGAAGTACTGATCGGATGGGATGACAATATGCTTAGCATCCTTGACCTCTAGTATCTCCATATTGGATAGTATCCAGTTTCTCAGCTCCATGACCTCTTCAGCGGAGAGGGCTTGCCAGCGATAGAGGTAGGAGGGGTGTAGTGGCACTCCGAAGACCTTTGAGAGAGCAACGGCCTGCTCGGGGGTAGGAGTGTGCGATAGAGGCAACTTGATGAACTGATCAAGAAGTTGTGCGGTCACTCCACACTTCGTCAATCGTCCTGCCAGTTCACGCTCAGGAACCGAACTCACAGCCCTCTCAAGATCGTGTGACCACCACTCCTCACAATACCCAATGGGCACTAGCGGATGATTGTTCTCTATGAACTCTCCAACCGCCACTAGAATGTCACCAAGATAGAGAATCTTGGCAACACGGTCACGCACCTCAAGTGCTCTCTTGACAGTGGATATCTGTTCGACACTGCCATCATCCAGTAGCACTATCGGCCCTTCAATGGAGTCCACGGGCGCAGCAATAGAGCCCTTGCCAGGGCGTTCAGTGCGAATGTGCGTTCCCGGCGCCAAGAACTCGTCAACAAGATACATCGTGGCGGGGTGGATTCCGACACCAGCGAGGCCAGTGTTTCTGGATCGGCCATAGCGGAGCCTAAAACCCCCTGTGCGGGAGGGGTGCGAGAATACGGGTCGTCCACCTATGACATCCTCAAGATACTCGGTCTTGGGCGCAATTGCCTTAGCGATATCATCACCAGTCTCTGCCTGCTTTGCCTTTGATGTTTTCTTCACAAGGTCCTCAAGCCATTCCCAACCCGGAATGTTGATTCTGCTCACTATGCGGGCGAGCTTCGCAGCTCGGCCGACCACTCCATCATTCAGAACAAGGACCATCCCGCTCCGTACACGGTTGGTCTCTATCCGGGGCAGGTCGCGGGTCCCTGATACCTCAAAATCCTCGGTCGGTTCGCCAGTGAGCATTATGGGAAGATGGGATGCAGCGTAGCGAATCAGCTCTGGTTGTACAGAGTATTGTAGATGGACGGCACGTGCGTACAGCTCGACCTCCTCTAGGGCACGCTCGACCTCCTCGGGTGTCGACTTTAGCGCAGGGAGACCTAGAACCTGCCGGACGTAATCTGTGACCAAAACAGTCATTGCGGCCTCGGTGCCACCTGCAGCGCGAATGGGACCTGCAAGATAGAGCGCTAGGTATCGCTCGTCACCGGACCCGCGGATGCGTACCTTTGCTATGCCCTCAAGAGGGGCTGCTGTGATGCTCTCCGTCAGAATTGAGAGAGCGACACGGACAGCCTTGTCGGCGGCCTTCTCAGGATCGGCGATATCGCCCAGCGTCCCCTGCGCAATCTCCTTGGCAATCTGGAACGCCACCTCTTCACGTGACATCTTGCTCTGGAGCTCGCGAATACGTGCGGCAACACCTTGTGGCCCCTCCAGCGTTGCCTCTACACGGGCGGCCACATCGTGAGCATGCGGAATCTCCACGCGTCGTACAGGATCAACCCCCACAGCGCGTGCTCTCTCCGCAATGTGGTATATCCGCTGCACCTCCTCACTTAGCTTCTGAAAGTAGAGCGCATACGCTGGACTATGCTCCGGAAGAGTGTGTTCTACCGCCATCTCCGTCCAATAGAAGATGCCTTTGCCCGCTTTTGAGTGTTGAGATACAAGGCGGCAGAAGAGAGTGCCTCAGCGACCTTCATGCGCATAGTCAATGGTCGCATAATGCGTGAGGAAGATTGCGTCAGGCCAACATAGCTCTGAACCACCGAGCAGTGACACTTTAAGGGTCATTGTACAACAGAGAGGCAGAGTCGAATTGAGAGGATGAACTGTAGTTGCTCACGCTAGAGGAAACAATTCAATTGATTCTCAAGAACAGGACGGACTTGGATCGCAAGGCAGTCATGGAGATGATAGAACAGAAGCGCCAACAGATGGGGCCCGAGTTAGTGAACGAGGAGTCTGCCGCAATGATTGTGGCGCGCGACTTGGGTATCGACCTCCACCAGATAACAGCGAGACCGCGCATGAAGATTGAGGACATCACGGAGGGGAGCAGAAGTGTCACTCTTACTGCGAAGGTGGTTGGAGTGGACACCGTGAGGGAGTTCTCCAGGAGTGGAGGAGGGACTGGCAGGGTCGCAAGTATCACTGTGGCCGACGACACGGGAAGAATAAGGGTCGTTCTATGGGACGAAACGACAAGACTTGTTTCAGATGGCCTGGTGACCGTAGGATCGTGGGTCCAGATACGGAACGCCTATGTAAAACAGGGATTGAGGGGCGCACTTGAGCTGAACATCGGACGAATGGGAGGAATAAGGGCTCTTGAGGATTACGAGATTGAGGAACTCGACATCGAAGTCGCCGATGCTGAAACCGTCAAGCTGGGAGAACTCAGGGAGAATATGTACGACGTCGTTGTGGTCTTCGCGGTTCAGAGAGTATTTGGGCTATCCACGTTCACTAGGAAGTCAGATGGCAGTGAGGGAAAGGTGCTCAGCCTGATTGGCGCGGATGAAACAGGATCCGCGCGCATAGTATTCTGGGACGATCAAGCGGAGCAGATGAGAGATGTCGAGGAGGGTGAGGTGATACGACTCTCGGGAGCATACACAAGAAAGGGCAGATACGGCGACATAGAGGTACATGCCGGAAGATCGTCGCGGATTGACAGAGGACTGGACCAGAAGATTGAGGCCGTTGAAACTCCATCCGCGAAGTTCCAAGAGATGGGGCTACAGCCAATCAAGAGCCTCTCCATTGAGATGAGGGACGTGGATATCGAGGGTAAAGTGCTCAAGATATTCCCCGCGACCACCTTTCAGAGAGAAAATGGAGAGGGGCGGGTTCAAAATATTCTCGTCACAGATGGCACGGGCACTGTCAGAGTGACATTCTGGAATGACGATGTCGACAAAGTGAAAGACCTACATGAAGGCGACATCATAAGAATCAGACATGGCTATATCAAGGAGGGGTTCAGGGGAGGAGTGGACTTTCAGGTGGGTCGAAGAGCCGAGATTGAGATAAATCCAAGAGGGACTGGCCTTGAGAACCTGGATTTGAGTCAGGTCGATCTCGTTCCCACCACCTTGGGAAACCGAGTGCAGATCGCAAAGATTGACGAGAGCATGGAGGGTAAGAGTGTGGAGATAAGCGGCCTAATAATGACCGTTTCGCGGAGGAGCCCAATCTACGCAGCCTGTCCCAACTGTAAGAAGAAGGTTGAGGAGGATGCACAGGGATACACCTGTCCAGTCTGTGGCCCAGTTCCTCAGCCAGAGTACCGTATGCTGTACAAGGTGACAATAGACGACGGGACCAGTTCAATTCCGGTGACGCTCTTCGGACAGACTGCCGAGGAGTTGTTGGGCATGACTGCAGCAGAGGCGCATGAACTCATCACGAGGAGTGGGAAGGAGAGCGAGCCATTCGACAGGAACTCCCATCGAATGCTTGGAGTGCGCGTAGCAGTCAGAGGTAGAGTGACAAGGTTTCGAGACTCGTTGGAGATCGCCGCCTCATCCCTAGCGTTTCCCGACATCATAAGAGAGATAGAGAGAGAACGAGAGAGGATTGGACAGCTCATGAGGTGACGGACTGGATTCTCCTGTCAGCCACGACGACCCCGAGCAGAGAACGACTGGTGATGGCGGGGACTACATAGTCGGAGTGTAAAGATATCTCTAGCATCACCTACTGGCCTCGACTAGGGACTGCAGACCCTCCAGAAAGACATCAACATCGTGCTGGTTATTATAGAGGTAGAAGCTCGCACGCGCCGTGCCTACAGTCGGAGGTATTCCTTCTTGATAGTGGAACGGGTGGGCACAATGAGCCCCCGACCTTACCATCACCGCAAACTCGTCATTGAGAAACGTTGCAACATCGTGGGCCGAGCCCACCGTGTCTACTCCGAATGTCACGAGACCAGTACGCACGTCGACATCGGTGGAACCTAGGATGTGCACGTGATCCATCTCCTTCATGCTCTTCAGTGCTCTCGCCAGCAGTCTTCGTTCGTGCCTCTCAATCTCATGCATCCCTATTGACAAGAGGTAGTCGGCAGCGGCACCAGCACCAATCGCACCCGCATAGTTCTGGAGACCCGCCTCAAACTTCTCCGGAGGCGGGAGATACTCGGGGATTATCCGACCATTCTCATATCGGACGTCAGCCACTGTGTCGCCACCCGTGAGAAACATGTCCATTGACTTGAGATGCTCAATCTTCCCGTAGAGAAGGCCCATTCCACTCGGACCACACATCTTGTGAACAGACAGCGCTGAGAAGTCAACATCCAATGCCTGTACGTCCAATGGATGGTGTGGGGCATACTGAGCATCATCTGAAACAACAATGGCGCCTCGGTCGTGAGCTATCTCCACAATCTCGCGCAAAGGTGCCACAGTGCCTGTGACATTTGAGGAGTGGACGACGGAAACGATCTTAGTCTTACTGTCAATCGCCTCTTTCCAACGCTCTATGTCAAAGGTGCCATCACTACGAGCGGGGACTATCTCAATCCCGAGGCCATCTCGCCGTGCTCGTTCTACGAAGGGTAAGGAACCACTGTGATGCTCCAAGGAAGTTGTCACAATCTTTGACCCCTGGGGCAGGGGGAATGAGCGAGCCACTATGTTGAGGGCTTCAGTGGCATTGCGAGTCCAGATACATTCATCCTCGCGTGTGGCATTGATGAAAGAGGCCATCTTCCTTCGGGCCTCCGCATAGGCGGCGGAAACCTCTTTCCCCAATGTATGGATACTGCGTCCTCCGCAAGCGGGAAACCTCAGATAGTATTCGTTCATCGCATCTATGACCTGCTGTGGCTTGAGGGACATGCAGGCGCTATCCAAGTACACGATTGGCCTGCCGTTGATCTTGCGTTTCAACGCAGGAAAATCGTCGCGTATCTGATTCCAATCGACCATGGTCACTTACCTCACTATCGACCAGCGGTAGCCACCCTTGCCGAACCGCTTCGTTATCAGACCAAGTGATACCAGTTCATTTGCCGCTGCAACAAAGGCGTCACCACCAGCACAGTCCGTACAGACCTCTGCAAATTCGGGACGCCGTGCCATCTCGAGAATCTCCGAGGTGGTGAGCGAACCGGCAGTTTCGAGAATCTTGAGTACACACTGGGCATTCCTAGACAGGTCGGACATCTTGGAATGCCACGGGCCAAACAACAATATGAAGACTTCTGTCGAGCCAATGTCGATAGGCATTCTCGTTACCGAACAAAATCCTTAAATGAATGCCAGAGTGCGCAATAATGCTCCTTCTTGCAGGGCCCTCTGAACTTGTGGAAAATAGATAAGGTGAAGGAATTGGGAAGACGACGACGACAAAAGGTCATTAGACGACCTCAGAAGAAGATCCCAGATGTGTATCCGTGCCCAGAGTGTGGTAACACAGCAATCAAGATTGAGCTGTACAAGGATAACAAGGTGGCACTCGTCAAGTGTGGCTCCTGTGGACTTGAAACGCTGATTGACGAGGTGACCCCTCTGACTGAAGCAGTCGATGTGTATGGAACATTCATCGACAGGTACTATGAGGAGAGGCGACTCACGACCACATAGGCACAGGGCGCACAGATAGAGTAGCCCAACGAAGTTAGCAACCGTTATAAGAGGACAGCAATCTCGCAGGAAACGATCTCCAATGCAGGCTGAAGTCACAACACAAATCTTGAGCATTATTCTGACGGCTCTAGGTATCATTGCCCTGCTACTGATTCTAGGATACTCCATCTACGGCGAGGAGGAGGCACAGGAGTAATACAAGAGAAGAGTAGGTGGGGGCTCGCCATCCTTGTGGTCGGAGATCGCAAGTGTGGTCAATAGATCATTCGAGCAGGCGGCCGCGCATCTGGCGAACTTGGGACCAGTGAGAAACATTATCGATGACCTACTCAAAGAGAGTCGGTCCATAGAGGGGTTTCTCGCTCGGCTGGAGGAATACGAGCGCACAGGCCAGGATGTAACAATCAGAACAGACATCCGCATCCTCATCAATGAGATAAGACACATAATGGCGCAGCGGAAGGCAACAAGATGACCTCGGCGTTTGGCCGCTTGAGTAGCGAGATTGTCGAGTACATATCGAGTGAGGGGATTAGTGAGCCGACGCCAATCCAAGAAACCGCAATTCCGCAGATTCTTGACTCAGACGACTGTTTCCTGCTCTCGGCACCTACTGGAACTGGAAAGACCGAGGCCGCGCTACTGCCTCTGCTTCACAAGCTATCCGCGAGGATAGAGAAGGACGGAGGCATCTTTGGAATAGCGATACTCTACATAACACCGCTCAAGGCCCTGAATAGAGATGTGTTCAAGAGAGTAAGGGGGCTCTGCGAACATCTAGGGGTCGGAATAGATGTCAGGCATGGAGACACGACCGCCTATGCCAGAAGAAAGCAAGCACTCTATCCTCCCAACCTGATGGTCACAACCCCCGAAACCCTTCAGGCAATCCTCCCGGGAAAACGAATGCGCTTTAATCTGCGCAGTGTCACGGCGGTTGTAGTAGATGAGGTTCATGAGATTGCAGGGAGCAAGAGAGGGGTCCAGCTTGCTGTCGCACTGGAACGACTTGAGCATCTAGTAGGGCGGCCAGTGCAGCGGGTCGGACTCTCGGCGACTGTTGGAAATACGCGAGAGGTCGCCAGACTCGTGGGAGGTGTAGGAAGACCAGTCAAGATGCTCTGGGCGGGATATGCCACCAGAGATCTGTCAATGAGAGTAGAGATGCCAGTTCCGACCGACAAACATCATCTGCTCGCCAAGCGATTGGCCTACCCTGCACACCCCATATCACGTCTCGATAGAATCAGGGAGCTAGTGGAGGGACACGAGAGCACGATAGTATTTGCGAATACACGGTCACTGGCCGAAACTATGGGGGCGAAACTAAGGCTTCTGGCGCCCTCACTGGAGTTCGAGGTCCATCATGGATCGCTCTCTAAGGATGCACGCCTTGCGGCAGAACACCGTCTAAGAGAGGGAGAGATAAGAGCGATTATTGCCACATCAAGCCTGGAACTGGGTATAGACATCGGCCAGGTCGATCTTGTGATTCAATATGGCAGCCCCCGAAACACATCTAGGGCGGTTCAGCGGGTTGGAAGGGCAGGTCATAGAGTTGGAGGTAAGTCAGAGGGGGTGATCATTGCCACAGTCAACCTAGATGATGTCACGGAGTCGGGGGTGATACTCCGAAGAGCACGGGCGAACAGAATCGAGAGAACGCACGTGTTACGCAGGGCATGGGACGTATTGGCACACCAGGTGGCAGGCATTGTTCTAGAGCATAGAGCTATAGATGTCAGAACGATACTTCAGATTGTCAGAAAGGCGAGCCCCTTCAGAAACGTTTCAATGGCCGAACTGAATAGAATCATCGATTTCCTAGCCAAGCGAGGTATGCTGCGTCGAAACGAGTATGAGGTCAAGATGGGACCGCGCACCCGAGCGTACTACTATGAGGGGCTGAGCACAATTCCTGATGTCCAGCAAGTTATGGTTGTCGACAGCATCACACGATCCAGCATCGGAGTGCTGGACGAAGAATATGTGCGCGAGTATATTGACACAGGGTCGACTTTCGTGATACGTGGACGCCCGTATGTTGTTGTTTCAGTCGACGACGAAGAGGTACTGTGTCAACCAATCGTTGGGACTGACCCCACCGCACCGCGTTGGATTGGTGAGATGATACCTGTTCCATTCGAGGTCGCATGTGAGGTTGCGGACCTGTGGAATAAGGCTGCAGAGAGGAACGAGAGAGAAGTTCGCAGAGACATCAAGAAGAGATACTGCCTAGAGGATGCTGCGGTGGGCTTTCTTCTGAGGGAGAGTAGGAGGGCCAGAGAGGAGCTGGGATGCCTGCCCTCAAAACGCAGGATTGTGATAGAACAGTTTCCGAGTGGTACTGTGATCCACGCCCCCCTTGGAACTCAAGGTAATGAAACTCTCGGGCTGATCGTGGCGGCAGTCCTTACAACGCGGATTGGCTCTGAGATTTTGGTCGAACACGACCCCTACAGAATCCTCCTCGTATCGAGGGGCACCGTCGATGCGCAGGCCGTCAAGAGTATTCTTCGCACCTATGATCGAGAACAAATCAATGTGGTTCTTCGACTGGCACTCAAGAACACACAGACCTTTGCATCAAGATTCGTACAAGTGGCCCGGAGAATGGGGATAGTCAAGAGAAACGCAAGGCTGCGTGACATTCCGGTAGGGAGGCTGATCGAGAGCTACGTGGACAGTCCTGTGTTCGAGGAGGCTATGGAGGAAGTGTTGTCCGAAAAGATGGACCCTATGCTGATTGGAAACGTGATCGACCGTGTCCGAGAGGGTACTGTTGAGATTACTACGGTCAGAACCGAGAAACCCTCAACTCTGGCAAGGCTGATAGTCGAGCACAAGACTCGATTCGAAATGATCACAGAGGTCACTGGCGAAGAGGATGTCCTGCGCCTCCTTGAGGAGCGACTGCTATCAAGACGGATGAGATTGGTGTGTATGAGGGGGGACTGGGAGAGCATAAGAACGGTGTCCACCTTGGACGACACCGTCAGATGTACGAGATGTGGGTCGACACTCGTTGCGGTGACCAACACCACAGACAAGGACTTGAAACAGCTGATTGCACGAGTGCAGAGGGGAGAGAGTCTCACTAGAAACGAGAGGAGAAGATACGAACGGGCCGCACTGTCATCTAGCTTGGTGGCAACATACGGCAAGGTTGCGGTAATGGTATTGGCTGGACGCGGAATAGGACCAGAAACAGCATCAAGGATTCTCAGGCCGGGAAATGTAGAGCACCGATTGACTCTTTTGAGGGCGGTGGCAAGAGCAGAGAGAGACTATGCACGAACCCATCAGTACTGGGCCAGATGACACGCGAGAACTAGTCGTCTTCGTAGGAAGAAGTAATGTCGGGAAGAGCAGTATCATCAGAGCCCTCACGGGGAAGCGGGTCCGTGTCGGAAAGCATCCCGGCAGCACTCGCAAGTTCCTAGCTCTCGATATGGGGCCAGTCATCTTCATAGACATGCCCGGATTTGGGTATATGGCCAAGCAGAGCAGGACCAAGATTGAGGAAACTAAGACAGCCATAGTCAGGTCTCTTGAGAAGCTTCAGGAGAGAATCGTATTGGGAGTTCTCATACTGGATGTTTCCCTATTCAGAGAAATAGTAGAGAGATGGGAGCGGCGTGGAGAGATTCCAATAGATGTGGAGTTCTATGCGTTCCTCCACGAGGTGGCAAGACAGGTCATAGTTGTGGCCAACAAGATCGATAAGGTGCGTAGACGCGATAGAGGGGACGTATTGAGTTACGTCGCTCAGCGTCTGACCGAGGCGATGCCAACAAAACAACTCAATCTTGTCGTGACATCTGCGTCTAAGAAACACGGCATCTCAGAGCTGAGAGAGGCCATAGAGGCATGTCTTGATAGCGAGGGTGTTGGCATCCCGCGCTGGCCAGGGATTGAAGTTGATCAGAGCGACTAGCGTCGTTTCCTCACAGAATAGTATATGACTCCGAGCATAAGAACGACCGACGATACTGTGAGCATAGGAGTGATCGCAGTCGGCGATTCGATGTGCTGCTCTGAGAGCCAGTTGAGGATGTTCATGAATAGGCGTGCATTGTCAGCAGTGTAGAACCACTTCATCTCCGAACGGGCGTCGGACTCTGGAAGGTCAAGTGGTCGACCGGTGAACATTATGGTAGACCCCGATATGACAATACGACTACGACCATACTCGAATGCGGCAAGCCAAGGCGGGAAAGTACCGTTGATTGCCGAGTACGAATAGGGGCGCTCCTCAAACTCGGCCAGACTCATATTCGGAAACGAGATGTTAGCAAAAGAATACGGGCCCTTCCTGTACTGAGCAAAAGATGTGTCATAACCACGTGCAATCGCGCAGGAAACGTCAATGGGCTTGAGCGTAGCGGTCATCACGACCAGCTCATTGATGTCATTGAATATTGGATGAGAGGTGTTCCAAGTGGTACTGTCCAACCGAATGACCTGAGGGCGCGTTTCATTGAGCGCATGCTCATAATCGAACATAGAGTCAGACCAGTATCTATCCTCCGTGGCATTGATGCTGAACCGCACACCAGACATGTTGAGAGCATCGAGAAGCCTGTTGACCGCGATATTGTCTCCTAGGTCCTGAAACGGCTGTTCAGACCAGTATGTCGAGTTCTGATCGATTGCTGGATCTCCCATAATGAGCATGTCGCTCCCATTTTTGAGAAAGTCTGAGATGGCTCTAATCTCGGAGGGCTCGAATTCGCCGCTTCGGTCAGGATCCGCGATTATCAGAAGGTCGACATCGTTGAGGAGCGACTCATTGAGTGGGGAACCCTCGTGCACCTTGACGAGGTATCGCGTGGAGGCGTTCACCATATCGAGCATCAGCTTCAGACCGTTCTCTTCGTCGTCGGGAGCAAACTGTTGGAGATGGCTCGCGTCGTACAGGACCACAATCGGATCCAACGTGGATTGGGCCCGAACGCCTAACGGGATGGACGACGCCATTGTCAGGGCAATAATGGCAATGGCAAGGAACTTTGACGATCTACTGAGCCTCGACATCTTGGGGTTTCCGACCTTCCTGCTCAGACTGCGACCACCAATCTGGCTTCGGTTTTAAAGATATTCCTCGGATTTTGGGATGAAATGAACTCAACGAGAGGCAGCCTCTAGTGAGGCCGGACAGCAGGAGGGCCACTGGGGGCTGACAGAGGCCTAGTCTGTGCGTCGCCATCGTGCGAGGAACTCTTTCCGTTCGGAATCGTGTACGTGGACACGTGTAAAACGACCGAGAATCTGAGCAATCTCCTGTGCTAGGAGATGATAACAGAAGTCTAAACGATGAGACAGTACTACGTCTTGGTAGAAACTTCGGCAGCTGCAATAGACGTTGGGTATCACCAGGTATTCTCGTTTGGCCCCGAGCACTATCCACCTGCTTGTTCCACTCGGTCTGAAAATGTAGTGCTGTACTCTATCCTCTTCCACTGCTCGAGCCGCACGAATGAATCTATTGCCATATTGATTGGTGAGAACTTCCACTGTCCTATTGTTAATACCGTTTGACCTGATCAGTTCAATCTCAGACTCGCTAAGGACCATCCTTGGTCAATAGGTCATTACAGCAGCGGTTAAAACATTGTGCCCTCTCAGATGACGGTGAAATGGAGATCATTCTTGAGAGACGTGGAATGATTCTATCGTCCGGTGACCGATCGTCACTTCTTGTCGCAGACCTACACCTGGGACTCCACAGAGAACTTGAAACTAGGACTGGTGCTGTCTTCGACTCAGAGCAGGAGGCCATCACACACGATATTGAGAAACTCATCAGGCGATACAGAGTGGATAATCTGTGGATTGTAGGCGATCTGAAACACTCCATTGGAGTTGACACGGGATACAACTGGAGCGAGATTCCCAAGTTCCTAGACAGACTCAGTAGCAGGGTGAACGTCACGATACTTCCAGGCAACCACGATGGCGAGATTCGCGCACTAGTTCCAAGGAGAGTTGTAATAGGCGACGCTAGGGGGTGTACGGTCTGGCGCGGGGAACTGGTAATAGCCGCCGTTCATGGTCATGCTTGGCCCTCACCAGAGGTGCTGAGCGCAGATGTCATTGTGATGGGACATAATCATCCAGCCATTCGTATCATCCATGAAGTTCCCCTCGGCAGTGGCGGACGAGTTAGAAGGAGAGGAATGCCAGTTCCTGTCTTTCTGAAGATGCCATTGAGCAGGCAATGCGTCGCAAGGCACGCGAGGATGAACTCAAGAACCGAGAGACGCGGAGAGGCAGTATTGTTCGTCATGCCAAGTTTCAATCCGCTCGCAGCAGGTGTAAACATAGGCAGAGCGGATGCGAAACTACGCGGACCTATGATAGAGAGCGGATGTGCTGACAAGTCCCAAGCGGACGTATACAGCGAGAACGGAGTATTCCTGGGAGATCTGGCGAGTCTATCAGAGAGAACTAACGAAAGCATTAAATGACTCCAGAGGCGGAATTGAGATTGATGGGTCGGTGGTCTAGCTTGGTATGATTCTTGGTTCGGGACCAAGAGGTCGCGAGTTCAAATCTCGTCCGGCCCACCACCGACCCACCGTCTTCTGCTAGAGCATAGCTCGGAAACATTGACACTGTCTTCGGGGGGGAATTACACATCACTGTTGTGCCGATTTGATTGCGTGGAGAAGAACGGACGCCGTTGCGGCCGGACCAATATCGATCTGGGAGTCAATGCTTACACACTCGCCAAGGTCCATCTCTCGCCTTGAGAATGAACTGGTACTGCCGGACAGGGTTATCATAACACGCTCACCGTTTGTTACCTGCCGCGACAAATCGTGCAGATTCACACGATTCTTCGTCAACATTGGGGAAACCAGCATCAGAGGACGCGCTACGCCCAACAGTTCGATGGCATCTGACAAGTCTGGCAAGACGATGAATCTACCGTTCATCTTCAGAGCAAGTTTGTTCGCATCTGGAACACCGCTCTGGGCAGCAGCACCCTCCGGTTTCGATACTATGAATGTTGGAAAACCCATCCCGTACACAACTTGGGCAGTGTCTACGACTTTGCTGACGGAGTGGACATTGTGGAGTACGACGAATACGTTATCAAACTTATGAAACATGAACCTGAACCTCCTGTGCAATCAGATGGGAGATCAGAGGTGGAACACTCTCTCCAA
Source organism: Candidatus Thorarchaeota archaeon (assembly GCA_029855935.1). Taxonomy (GTDB): domain Archaea; phylum Asgardarchaeota; class Thorarchaeia; order Thorarchaeales; family Thorarchaeaceae; genus B65-G9. Next base: position 171,353 of record JAGSHN010000005.1, read on the forward strand.
CTTGATTGTATTGGCTTTCAATCGGGCCTACAAACTGGTAGTCATCAGGATAACTCATCAGTCTTGCGTGTTCTCTCACAGTGAGTAATCGGTGCTCATATGGATGTATGTATCGTGAGAGACCGTTGACAGATGTTGCGACTTGATTTGGATGAAGACGTACCCAGTTGGGGATGGTCCGTCCACGAGATCGAAAGTACCGAATTCCTTGACCCCAACGAGTCTTACGTACGAGCTTCTCTCGCGACGGGGGCAGCAGGCGCAGCTGATGATTCGGAACATCGTTCGCTTGAGGTGAGAACAGAGCATCAAGACCTAATGGTGGTAAGTCGCCGATGGCCTCCTCAACAACTGGGGCACGACGACGAGGCAGATGCAGTCGAATGTTGCTGATGAATAGCCTCAGCCTGCGAGACGGGTTCCCGTGCTCTTCAGCCCGGATCAGATTGAAGTTGACGTTGCTGATACCAGCCCGCTCCATCTCCTCCAGCACTATGTCTCGGCCACCTGCACGAAGCAGAGCTGCTACGTTCTCGATAACATAGACCTGTGGCTCTAGGTCGCCGATGAGCCGAATCGCATCGAGGAGTAGTCGCGCTGTCCCCTCGCCATAGACCCGCTCGATTGCAGGGCGCTCACTAGTCGGGTTGGCCAAACTGAACTCCTCACATGGGGGAGAGGCGATGACTATATCCGGTCGACCTCCAAGGAACCGTTCAATAGTCAGGGAGTGAAGGGCGCGGATATCGTGTAGCAGCACCGTTGCCTGCGGATTATTCAACTGGTAGGTTGCAAGAGCGAACGAATCCACATCTATTGCAAGATGATGCGTTGCAAGATGGGCGAATCCCTGTGAGAAGCCTCCAGCGCCGCAGAAGAGGTCAACAATCTTCATGCTCGTCACCGGGTCGGAACCAGGCAATAGAAACCTATCGGTTGATGATTAACCAAGAAGAGTTCAAACAGGTGTGCTAGGCAGCTGTCGACGGAAGAGTTCAAATGGAACGATGAACAACAGACCGCTCACACCGCAACAAGAGAGTGAGAGAATGGGCACCGGAACAGGAAAGGGCAAGACCATTCTGTTTGGTGAGCACTTTGTCGTATACGGATATCCAGCACTAGCTGCAGGAATTGCAGCTGAAACTGTTGCTGTTGTGACGAGAAAGGAAGAGCCCGGCTGGACGCTTGACGATCAGAGACCCGAGATGCCGGGCTACAAGAAGGAGAAAGCCGAAGAGCAGCGCATCTCGATAGAAAACGTCCTGCGATTCTGTGGAATTGATGTGTCAAAACAGGGCATTCACATAGAGTTTGGTGGTAATCTCGTTTGTGCCTCAGGAATAGGTGCGAGTGCGGCAAGCTGCGTTGCACTTGCACGTGCACTGAATGACGAGTTTGGACTGGGCTTCGACGACGAGAAGATAAATGAGGCTGCATACGAGGGGGAGAAAGGCTATCATGGGACCCCCTCGGGGATAGACAATACCGCATCGACATTTGGCGGACTTGTGTGGTATGTGCGGAATTTGGAGGGCGGACCACCAACCTTTGAGAGAATCAAACTATCAAGGGGAGTAGACCTCGTCATTGCGGCAACGGGACTGACTGCTAGTACGAGGGAAGTGGTGGGTGATGTTAGAAGGAAGAAGGAGAGTAACCCTGAATGGTTCAAGGAGATAGTGACGGAGTATGATGGACTCGTCAGATCGGCTAGGGAGGCCCTCATCGCCCTCGACCTCAAGAAGGTGGGAGAACTGATGAACAGAAACCACGAACTGCTACAGGAACTGACAGTTTCCTGCGAGGAGCTAGACAATCTTGTGGGCATAGCACGAGAGAACGGTGCTCTGGGGGCAAAGCTTACGGGAACGGGACGAGGGGGGAATATGATAGCGCTGGCAGAAAGCCCACAGGCGGCACAAGACATCGGGGAGGCCTTGAAAAGGGGAGGTGCTGCTGCTGTGTGGATAACATCGTTTGGACTATGAGAACTAATCAAGAGGAGGTAGAGAACGGTGATTCTGGAGGAATACGTCAACACCCAACGAAATGATGGCAGACTCAGAGTGGTAAGAAAAGAGGTTTCCAAGAACTTGGAGGCCGCGGGAGTTCTAAGTGCAATGGAGCCTACTCCAATTCTCTTCGAAAACATAGCGGAGTCCGAATTCAGGGTTGTGGGAAACCTCTTCTGCACGAAGATGCAGATAGCAGACTACTTCGGCATCTCGGTTCAGGACATCATCCCCATCCTCACCGCAGCGATTGAGAAGAGAAGCCCACCAGAGGTCACGGACAATGCACCATGTCAAGAGGTTGTGAGAGAGCACGTCGACCTGAATGAGCTGCCGATACTCGTGCACAATGAGGTTGATGGTGGGCCGTACATCTCGTCGGGCGTGATGGTGGCATCCGACCCGGAGTATGGTCAGAACCTGGACTTCCACAGAGCCATGCAATTTGACAAAGACAAGATGGTGATTCGTGTTGTCCGTGGGCGCGACTTTCACAAGTTCCTACAGAAGAATGGAGAACTTGATGTGGCACTTTGTGTTGGAAACACTCCAGAGGTTCTCATCGCGGCCGCAACGTCGGTAGAAACTGGCATCAACGAGCTTGAGATTGCGAATGCGCTTCGGCCAATTCAGGTCACAAAGGCCAAGCTCTCAGACCTGTTGATTCCTGCCGACTGTGAGTTCGTTCTCGAGGGGCGGGTCTTTCTTGAGGAGCTTCACGACGAAGGACCATTCATTGACCTCACAGAAACTGTCGATGTAGTCCGACAGGAACCGGTCTTTGAAGTCAGGAAGATAACTCATAGGAAGACGGCCATCTGGCAGGCTCTGCTCCCAGGTAAGCTGGAGCACAAGATCCTGATGGGAATGCCACGTGAGCCCACAATATTCAGAAAGGTCAGGGAGAGAAACGTGGAGGTTCTCGACGTGTACATCACACCGGGAGGCGCGAGCTGGCTCCATGTCGCTGTCAAAATAAGAAAGCACAATGAGGATGACGGGCTGAGAGCCGTCCAGGCTGCATTTGAGGGCCATAAGAGCGCAAAGCATGTCTGGGTGTACGACGATGATATAGACATCTATGATGAGCGTGAGCGTGAGTGGGCCATGGCAACTAGGTTTCAGGCCGATGAGGACCTTCTGATCAAAGACAGGGAGCCCGGTAGCTCTCTCGACCCCAGCGCCGAGCCGGGCACCAAGATGACGACCAAGGTGGGATTTGACTGTACAAAGCCCCTTGTCACAAAGGGCAAGAGCTTTGACAAGGCGAAATTCCCTGTCGTTGATGTTGATAAGTATCTGGGTGAGTGAAATGGGACTCGAACTGACGAGAGAAGAACAAGAGATGCTGGACGGGAAACACGGCAAGGCAACCCAGAAAGCAATGGAGATTATCACAACACTGGGAGAAATATATGGTGCAGAGAAACTGATTCCGGTTTCAAGCGTGCAGATTGCGGGTGTCTCATATCACAACCTCGGAGAGGCTGGGCTTGAGTATCTCGCGGAGATGGCGGAGGACGGAAGGGTGCGCGTTCTGACCACTCTCAATCCAGCAGGTATGGACCTGACCGAGTGGAAAAAACATGGAATTCCCGAGGACTTTGCCAAGAATCAGCAACGAGTGGTCGAAGCATTTGCAAGGATGGGGGTCATAACTACCTGCACCTGCACCCCCTATCTGATTGGCAACCTTCCGCACTACGGTGAACACATAGCTTGGGCCGAGTCCTCTGCGGTCTGCTTTGCTAACTCGATTATCGGAGCACGAACGAATCGCGAGGGCGGTCCCAGCGCTCTCGCCGCGGCACTCACTGGACGGACAGCGGAATACGGACTTCATCTCGATGAAAACAGGAATGCACAAGTGAGATACATTGTGGAGGCCGACCTTGAAAACACGGACGACTTTGGTCTGCTGGGAAAGGTGATAGGTGACCGTACCAAGAAGAGGGTGCCATATATAGTCGGCATAGAGAGTGCGACCACTGAGGAATTGAAGTCTCTCTGTGCATCCATTGCGACATACGGCGGTCTGGGCATATTTCACATCGAGGGCATAACGCCCAACCGAACACCAATCCCTGAAGAAACAGAAACGGTCACTCAAGAAGATCTGGAGCAGGCGAGGGACGAACTCGACGACCGGGACGCGGAAATAGACTTCATCAGCATTGGATGCCCTCACGCCAGCATAAAGGAGATAGTGAGGGTTGCTGAACTCCTGAAGGGGAAAAAGATTGCTGAGGGGAAGACTGTCTGGATAACCACTGCAAGGCCAACAAAGGATCTTGCCATCAAGATGGGATACTATGACATCATAGAACAGGCAGGAGCATTCCTTGTCAGCGATGCTTGCTGTGCAGTGGCCCCGCTCAAGGGCAGGTTCAAGGGCCTGATGACGGACTCCGCCAAGGCTTGCTTCTATGCCAGAGGCAAGAACAAGTTCAGGACCGAGATTCGGACTGTGGAGGAATGCATCAGGGAGGCGACATCATGAAACTCCAGGGAAGGCGCATATTCAAGGGAAAAGCAACGGGAGAGGTCCTCGCCACCTCCGAGGACATCTCGTTCTACGGAGGCTGCGATCCGGAAACAGGGGAGATTGTCGAGAAGAACCACCCTCTTGAGGGGCAGTCCGTTGCGGGGAAAGTTCTGGTATTTCCAACGGGAAAGGGCAGCACAGTCGGATCATACGTTCTGTACGCCCTGAAGAAAGCAGGTAAGGCCCCTCTTGCAATTATCAATAGGGCGACGGACCCCGTCATTGCCGTCGGATGTATAATAAGTGAGATTCCCGCAGTGGATCAGATAGACATAGACCATCTCAGGACGGGACAGAGAGTGGAAGTGGATGCAGACAACGGCACCGTCACAATCTTGGACTAGAGCCGCTGAATCTGCGGCTCAAAGTCCTCCACCGTGAACGCCGGCTCTGCATCTTCAGGAATATCCCCGCGTTCGATTAGTACCTGCTTCGTGAGGAGATAGTAGATCAACGCCAGTGCCTTGCGTCCGCGGTTGTTCGTCGGGATGACTAAATCGACGTTGGTCACCACGTTGTCGGTGTCGCACAGTGCCACAACGGGAACACCGATTTTCGATGCCTCTGTCAGGGCCTGCTGATCGGTACGCGGGTCTGTCAGTATGACCAGCTCCGGCTCCACGTATACACGAGGACCAGCAATGCTCGGGTTTGTTAGCGTTCCTGGAATGAACCTTGTTGTGAACGCATTTGCACCCGTGTAGTGCGCGAAGGTTTCCACAGGACGCTTACCATATGCGCGACCCGATACCACCGCGATCTTTGATGGTTCAAACCTTGCAATGAACTTGGCAGCAACACGTAGACGCTCATCGGTCTTGCGGACATCCAGAACATAGACGCCCGTTGGTCGCTGACGATAGACGAACTGATCCATATCCTCTGTCTTCATTGTCGTGCCTATGTGACATCCAGCAGCGAGATAGTTGTCCAGTGATGTCAGCAGGTCAATCTCAGCCATCTCAGTATCACTCACTCTGCTTAGCCTCCTCTGCGCCAATTGTCGCAAACGCCATGAAGCTGTCGATGATGTCAATATGGGCGAGCAACATCCGACGACAGCAGTACCGATGAAGCCCCAGATTGTCTAGAACCTCAGCGGGATCAGCTCCCTGTCGGACCTGACGCCGAAACTCTTCATACTTGTCTGCAACAACTTTTCCGCACGTGAAACATCGCACTGGGATTATCAATCGTTCACACCTCATCATCTACCTGTATGACTTCTGATATCGTGCTCTTGCAGACGGGCCTCCGAACTTCTTGGGCTCGGTTCGACGCGCGTCACCCACAAGCATCGTACGATCATGCTCGAGCATTCGGGAGCGGGCCTCGTAGTCCTGACTCATCTTGATCAGGCCAGTCGCAATTGCCATTCTCACTGCATCAGCCTGACTCATAAAACCGCCACCGCGTACCCTGACACGGATGTCGTATTTCTTCCATCCGTCACCAAACAGAAGCAGTGGTTCCATAATCCTCAGCCTTGCCACCTCGGGCTCAAGTATCTCAAGGGGCTTGCCGTTGATACGGATACGTCCCTTCCCCTCCCGGATTGTGGCCTTAGCCAAGGATGTCTTTCTCTTTCCTGTAGACACTACGACCCGCACTTTCACGCCTCCTCCATGGGATTCCTCCAGCCAAGCTCGTGACATAGCTCGCCGACCGTTATGTATTTCCTAGTCAGACTGGTGTACCGGGCCCCCTCCAGCACGATGGGGTCTATGTCAGCATATTCCTCCGGAACCCCTATGTAGACACGAATCCGCTTGTAAGCAGCCTTGCCTCTGGGCTTGGGCCAAGGCAACATTCCACGGATGATTCTACGCACCAAAGTATCAGGCCTCTTGGGATGAAAAGGCCCTTTGCGAGGATTGTATGACGTACGAATCCGACGCTTGGACTTGTATGCCTTGATCACTGTATACCGGTCGCCCGTTATGATTGCTTTCTCAGCGTTGACGATGACCACAATCTCGCCCAAGAGCGCAGCCTTTGCCGCCTTGGCCGCAAGGCGCCCTACGACCAGATTCGATGCATCGTACACTTTGACTCGCTGTTCGTTCATCATCATCCACCTCAAATAATGATTGTCACCCCTCGCCCAGTTGGCCGCTGGGCCAGTAGTTCGTCAATCGAAATCAGTGATCCACCAGCACCTACAATCATAGACCGCGCAGATGCTGATGCGTTCAAGGCGGCAACTGTGACCTTGTGCGCAATGGTCCCGGCTCCAAGTACTTTGCCAGGGACCACAACTATGTCCCCGTCATCTGTATAGCGTGCAATCTTGCCGATGTTGACCACCACTCTCTTGCGTGCAGGCCGAGCGATGAGCTCAGCGACACGCTTCCATATGTTCACACCGTGCCTGTTCGCAGTTCTGCGAAGGGCCTTGATTAGAGCACGGGTGTTGGGGTCTGTTGCTCCGGATTTCACCATTTGTTGTCTCCGCTCCTATAACAAGTTCGCAAAGTCCAAGGCGATACGTATCCGCTCCTTCAGGATGTCAAGAGCCTTCTCTATAATTACGGTCGGTTCTAACGCACCGGTCGACTCAACCTTGAACAAGAAGCTATCAGGTTTTGAGTCGATTGTTATTGCATTCGGCTCACATTCTTTCACGCAGAGCTCACACAGGCTGCATTCGAGTGTGTTCTGCGTCGATAAGACATCCCCCTCAAGACGGAATATCTTCTTCGGGCATATCTCGACGCAGACACCGCACCTGTCGCAGGCCTTGGTGTCTATGCTCACTACAGGAACATACTTGTATGCAACCGTGGACACCGGCTGGAACTTCGCATTCTCCCGACCAGTTCCCAGACGGGCATAGGCCTCGATGATGATTCTCTGTCCAGGAGCGAGTTTGACGAGCGGGATCTTGTCTGAGGCGGGCACAACCTTTGGGTCCTGAGACATTAGGTCGCCAGAGTAGACGAGCTTCTCCTCGCCCTCAGCCTCAACCTCAAGAGTGAGTGTACACTGGCAGAGGCTACAGCCCTTCCCCTCGCAATCGCACTCGTCGGGATGATTGTAGTCTTCCAGTGGTGTCACCAAGGGTATGAGGCCAAGGCGGTGCGCCAGCATCTCATCGTACATTACACTCGTGTTCTCCAGAATGAGAACTTCATCTATGGCCATTGATGGCACCCGCGTCAACATAGTACGCCGGAGAGCATTTGCAAAGGCCACGTCTACTCCTTCGATGAGGAAGTGGCACACGTCATCTTTCATATATATGATTGTGACTTCCACCTAATCACCTGACCTCAGAGGCTGTGTGTGTCCACCCAAAAGACACTGTTCCCGGACGGACTCGCTATCGACCGGTGTGTCGTCTAGCTCACTCGCCCGTGTCCTGGGCAGGTCTGCGACCTGCGCACGACAATAAAAGGATTACCGTAGAGCCGTGTGATTTTGTCCAGTAGCGCAGATCGAATTGGGCAAGCAGGAGTACGCGATGCAGGGTGGGCGAACGTCCGTCCCCACAAATCAAGTGCCTAATGACCAAGGTGCCTAGGCAGCCAGTTGGACCATGTCCCTCAGACCCTCCACTATCAGTCGATATCCACGTAGGCGCTGTTTCGGATCAATTGCTATCATCCCGTAGGTCGGAATTCCTAGGAGGTCCTGAACAGACTCCGGGCGCATTGAACCAGGCAGGTCTTGTTTGTTAGCGATGGCGATTACCTGTTTCCCAGCCAAGAGAGCTTCGTATTTCTTCAGCAGCTGGCGGGTCTTGAGAACTGCCTTGGGAGTACTCTCTGTGACCACGACAATCATCTCGCTGCCCTTCATAAAATCGGGCCACATAAACTCAAAATGAGCTTGACCACCCATCTCAACAAGTGTGATCTTCGTCCGATCATCGAGGGTGATTGTCCCGCAGTCCATTCCTGCGGTCGGCTGGTACTTGCTTTGAAGCTTGGTGACATCATCCGTCAACAGACGAATCAGAGTAGATTTGCCAGCGTACCCCGCGCCCATCAGGGCAACCTTGACGTATCGAGTCATTTCATACGGCTCCAGTCGAGTTCTCGACGGGGATAAGGGATACAATACATATCAGCCATCGTGTTACGATTGTAACACAGGCTGCTCCAGAGATAGGTACATATTGCCCCCTTTAAACTGCCACACGGTCTAACAGAAGCTCTTAACAAGCGGCTTACAGCTGTGACTGTTGGTCGGGTAACATGGACAATGTTCGTCCCGAAATAGTGTTCATCCAAAACGATGCAATAGAGAGGCTTCCGGAGATTGTTTCAAGGTACGGAAAAGGACTCGTAGTTACAGACAGTATCATCTTCAAGCGATACGGGGAGAGGCTTGCCAAGACTTGTGATAGTGACCCAACGTGGGTGCTGGTGGACAAGGGAATTCCCAATGACCTGCAGGTAGAGGGAATCGATGTCATTGTGGGGTTTGGAGGAGGACGAAGCATTGATGCAGCTAAGCTCATAGCCGCGCAGACCAAGTTGGATTGGATTTCCGTTCCGACTGCAGCATCGCACGATGGTATTGCTAGTGAGGCAGCCTCTGTCGCCCACAATGGTTATCGATACTCGAAGCGTTGTAAGCTACCCGTTGCTGTAGTGGCAGACCTGTCGATAATCTCAGATGCGCCAGTGGAGCTGAAGCAGGCTGGAACGGGGGACATACTGTGCAAGGCATCCAGCCTTAGTGAGTGGAAGTTCGCACACGAGAGGTATGAGGAACCGTTTGTCCAAGAGGCATACAACCTGGTCAGGCGCGCACTAGACCAAGTAATTCGGGACGACCGCCTTGAAACCCTAGTGCGTGCGGAGATTGATGCGGGACGGGCCATGTACTTGGCACAGAGCTCTAGACCCTGTTCGGGGACCGAACACGCAATATCACATGCGATGGAGCGTCGGAACCATGCGCTTCACGGTCTACAGGTCATCTTTGCCACACCTTTGTGCCTGCACTACCTAGAGGCGAGAGGCCAAGCGCTCTATTCAAGGGACTTTATGACTGAGGTGATCAGTGAAAGAGGACTGCCACGTATGCTTGAAGACCTAGACCTCACTCTAGAGATGTTCGTCGACGATATTCATCATGCACTCAAGATAATGCAGCGGAGGAACAGACACTCGATACTCGCGGACGTTGAGGACGAGGAACTCAGACGAGTGATATTGGATCTGTACACATAGATGCGCTGACACTTCGACAGTTTTAAAAGAACCAGCCATGACGACGACCAGAGCGCCGATAAGAGAGCGTTCTCATTACCAATGAAGTATTAGACAGAGGTAGTTGAAACATGCCGAAACCGAGTTTTGTTGACTGGGAACCCACAGAGGACCTCCAGAAGAAGGCTTTGCAGGCACTGGAGATGGCAAGGGATACGGGTCGTATCAAGAAGGGAATAAACGAAACGACCAAATCCATCGAGAGAGGCATTGCAAAACTGGTCCTTATTGCCGAGGATGTGGAACCTCAGGAGGTCATTATGTACCTGCCTGGGCTGTGCGACGACAAGAACGTGCCCTATATCTTCGTAAAGAGCAAAAAGGATCTCGGTGCGGCTGCGGGAATTCAGCGACCCACAGCTGCTGCCTCGATTCTTGTTGAGGGTAAAGGAAAAGACCTTGTTGCCGATGTTGTAGACAAGATTGCTGCACTACGTAAGTGAAGATTGAAGTAGGTGATGGTTTTCAATGAGTAAGGAAGCAGAGAAGGAGCCAGCCATCCCTGCCGAGGTCCTCGAACTGCTCGGTAGAACTGGCGTGACCGGGGAGATTACTCAGGTCAGGGTCAGGATACTTGAGGGCAGAGACGAGGGGCGTGTTCTCACACGCAACGTGAAGGGCCCCGTGCGTGTCGGGGACATTCTCATTCTACGGGAAACCGAGCGTGAGGCCCGCAAGATGAGGAGGCGCTAGTCGTGGTTGGTACTCAGAAATGCGTCTTTTGCGGTCGAGACATCGAGCCGGGGACGGGCATTGCTTTTGTTAGAACAAAGGATGGGGCGGTGCTCTGGTTCTGTTCCAATAAATGCAAGGTTGCCAGTCTGAAGCGGGGGATGAAGCCCCGGGACACGAAGTGGACTGCAGAATACAAGAAAGGTGCAAGGGGCAAATAGAGAGCGGAAGCAGAGTGACCCTTTGTCGCCATTTGGGCGTCGCTGACGAAGGAGCAAGGGCCCGTTGGGCCCCGTTGGGCCCCGCTCCATCACAAGTATAGCGATGAGATGCCGTTCATCCGCTCTTCGAAACCTCTTCCTTTACCAACGCGAAGATTGCCTCAGCTAGTTTCTCGACCTCATCGTCCTCCACATCGCGCGCGTCCTTGGCGATGAGGACCTCTAGCGACTCCAGAACCGAGGAACTAACATCATCACTATCTATTGCGTGCACAACAACCTCACGAATCTCGGATGTGTGATCAGAAGCCTCAGCTGTGTATCGTTCAATGTAGGTCAGCATCTCTTTTTCAGCTCCATCTGACTCCCGAACATTGCCCTCTCTGCTCCAGAGGTCAATCTCGGTGGCAGCCGTTTCTGGACTATCGGACGCATGGGCTATGTTGATGCCCCCCCAGATGCCATACCTACCACGCAGGGTGTCAGGTGGGGCCTTCTGCACGAATGTGGGCCCAAGTGCATCACGTATCCTCTGAATCGCATTCTCTCCCTCAAACACCAGCACAAGAACGCGTCCAGATGTGATGAACTGGACAAGCCAAGGAAAGAACGGCTTTCCTTTATGAACTGCATAATGCTTCTCGGCAAGCTCTTGAGAAACTCGCATCTCTCGAAAGGCACGGACCCTGAGGCCGAGTCCGTGAAGTGCTTCAATGACACGGGCTCCGACTGTCCTGCGTACTGCGCCATCAGGCTTGATTATGACAAGAGAACGTTCCATTCGATTCACCAACTTGATTCGTGCTTGCACCAAGGCAAAACGTGGCTTATTTTAGCATTGTGACGTCGCCAGTCTCTAAGGCAAGTTTCATATGCTCGCAGTAGTTGCCCGCTCATAGTTTAGTCAGCGAGGGCCTGCCAATGAAGCCGTCAGAGAGAAACACGAGGGAACGACTTCGCTCGCCAATTGTCACCGTCCTTGGTCACATAGACCACGGAAAGACTTCGCTCCTTGACAAGATGCGCGGAACAGCTGTGCAGCACAGGGAAGCGGCAGGAATAACCCAGCACATTGGCGCATCGTTTTTCCCCACTGAAACGATAATGTCCATATGTGGCAACCTCCTCAAGGCCATAAAGACCGAACTCAGGATAGATGGGTTGCTGTTCATAGATACCCCAGGACATGAAGCGTACCTGAACCTCCGCCGACGAGGCGGAGCCATAGCTGACATAGCAATATTGGTTATCGACATAAACGAGGGGCCCCTCACACAGACCTACGAGTCCCTGAAGATTCTGCGAGCTGGGAGGACGCCATTCCTAATTGCAGCGAACAAACTCGACAAGGTCCCCGGTTGGCAGCCAAAGCCTGAGCTTCCGCTGGTACAGGCAATTAAAGCACAGAGTAGGACCACCCAAGCAGAGATTGATCGGAGGCTCTATGAGATAGTTGGAGCGCTATCAGCAAATGGGATTCAGTCGGAGCGATTCGACAGGGTGAGGGACTTCACAAGGACTGTTGCCATTGTCCCCACAAGCGCGAAGACTGGTGAGGGAATTCCTGAGCTTCTCATGGTCTTGGCGGGACTGACGCAGCAATATATGAAGGAACGGCTCCGAGTGTCGACAGGTCCGGCAAAGGGTGTAGTTCTAGAAGTGAGGGAGGAAACTGGGTTGGGGGTCACACTAGACACAATTATCTATGACGGAGTGTTGCGAAAGACTGACACAATTGTCGTCGGGGGTCTTGAGGATGCCATTGTGGCGAAGATAAGGGCGCTCCTTCTACCAAAGCCACTCGATGAGATTCGTGATCCAAGGGAGAGGTTCACACAGGTCGATGAGATACACGCTGCAGCAGGAGTTAAGATAGTTTCGCCAGACATTCAGGGAGCAGTGGCGGGAGCACCCATTTATGGGGTCGGCGAAACAGATGATATCGAGGAGATTAAGCAGAAAGTCCGCGATGAGGTGGGCGCTGTCAGAATCCATCGCGACTCATCGGGTATCGTTGTCAAGGCTGACACCCTGGGGTCGCTAGAGGCTGTGACACAGTTCCTTCAAGAGAGAAAGATACCCGTGCGAGTCGCGGATGTGGGGCCAATTGTGAAACGTGACATAATCGAGGCAAGTGCGGCAGGGGAAACTGACCCACTTAATGCTGTTGTCCTAGGATTCAATGTCAAGGTAGCTCCCGGTATTGAGGACCTTGCCGCAGAATACGGAGTAGAGATATTCGTCAGTGATGTCATATATCGCCTCTATGACGAGTATTACGCTTGGCTTATTGTCAAGAGGGAACAAGCCAAGGCTAAAACTCTGGGCCACATGATACGGCCAGGAAAGATAGAGATTCTCCCAGACTACGTATTTCGAAACAAGGATCCAGCAATCGTAGGAGTCCGGGTTCACGGCATAATCCGTCCCAAGACTGCACTGATAAATGCTGAGGGGCGCCGTATTGGTACAATCCTCCAGATTCAAGACAGAGGTGTGGCGATAGAGGAGGCTACTGACGGAATGGAGGTGGCAGTATCCATTAGGGGGCCAACCATTGGGAGACAGGTGAAGCCTAGTGAAACCCTGTATGTTGATGTGCCTGACAAGCACATTCAGGCACTCCGCAAGAAGTTCAGGGAGGAGCTGAGTCAATCCGAGCTAGAGATTCTAGAAGAGATTATCCGCATTAAGAGAGCGGCAGGGGCGTTGATATAGCGCGCGAATCAGGCACCCACTCGGTTTCACCACTGTGGGGAGAAACAATACGAAAAAGAATCGAACACGGGCCACTAGGGCCCGGTTCACGTGTACACGTGTTTGTTCTACGATGGAGCTACTTGCCACGCGGTGTGATGTCAAGTACCACACCGACAGCGACCGTCATGCCCATATCTCGAACAGCGAATCGACCAAGTTGAGGAATCTCCTTGTACTTCTCAATGACCATAGGCTTGAGGGGTACAAGCTTTGCAATCATCGACTCGCCTCTCTTGACGAAGTCAGGGTTCTCCTGAATCACCTGACCTGTGCGCTGGTCGATCTTCTTCAGTAGCTCCTCAAATCGGCACGCCACCTGAGCCGTGTGAGCATGGACGACTGGCGTATACCCCTTCGTGATTGCCGTCGGATGCTGGATGACCATAATCTGCCCGGTGAAGTCGGCAGCGACCGTGGGCGGAGTATCAGCATGACCTGCAACATCACCGCGTCCGAGGTCCTTTCGCTCAATGCCACGAACGTTGAATCCTATGTTGTCACCGGGGACAGCCTGATCCAGCTGCTCATGATGCATCTCAATAGACTTGACCTCGCCAGTCTTGTTCGGCGGCATGAATGTAACCTTGTCGCCAGGCCTGAGAATGCCCGTTTCAACACGACCGACAGGTACGGTGCCGACACCCTTGATCGAGTACACGTCGTTGATTGGGATTCGCAAGGGCTTATCGACGGGCTTCGGCGGAGGCTCGACCAAGTCAAGCGCCTCCAGCAGACAAGGCCCATCGTACCAGGGGGTCAGATCGGGTGTTCGTTCCTTCAAGTTGGCCGCGTCGAGAGCCGAGGTTGGAATGAAGGGAATCTTATCGGTCTTGTAGCCGATACTCTTAAGGAATGATTCAACCTCTTCCTTGACCTCTTTGTAGCGCTCCTCGCTGTACTTGACGCTCTCGTCATCCATCTTGTTGATACAGACAATCATACTGGGAACGCCGAGCGTCATCGCGAGATACGCATGCTCCTTTGTCTGACCACCAGGACCAATTCCGGCCTCAAACTCGCCCTTCTTGGCAGACACGACCAGCAGGGCCACATCAGCCTGCGATGCGCCAGTGATCATGTTCTTGATGAAGTCCTTGTGACCGGGCGCATCGATGATGGTGTAGTAGTACCTTTTCGTCATGAACTTGAAGAAGGCGATGTCAATCGTGAGGCCACGCTCCCGTTCCTCCTTGAGACGGTCCAGCGCAAAAGCCCATGCCCAGCTGGGCCGCCCAAGTTTCTCAGCTTCGGCCTTATACTGCTGGAACGTACGTTCGTCAACAGCGCCTGTTTCGTATAGGAGCCTGCCAGTCATCGTGCTCTTGCCGTGGTCAACATGACCGATGACGACGAGATTCAGGTGCTCCTTCTCTTTCTTGGACAAGGCATTAGTCTCCTTTCTCTTTTTTAGTCGGTTCACTGAACCGGGACTCTGGTCAACCCTTCGTGAGATGCTTTTAACGCTTTCGACAATACACATTGACCAAGTCGCGGAACTGGCGACCTGACCAAGAGAATGACTCTAGGACAAAGGAGAACTGGATGAATTGAGAAACAAGAGAACAGGGAATGCTACAAGGGTGGCATTGAGAGTGGCGCCGGGGGAGGGATTTGTCCCAAGTTGGCCACAGTCCAACTCGTTTGAACCCTCGCGTGCGGAGCACACCAACTTAGCAGGCTGGCTCCTTACCAGGCTAGGAAACCCCGGCAGCGTGACAAAGGCCCTTGAATCCTCTCTTAAACATTGCCGTAGTATCGCGGGTCAAAACTAGGTCTATGAGGTGCAGCGGCCCCTTGGCCTCGAGCGTCCCTCGCCTTGGCGCGATCTCGCACCTTTCTCGGAGCGGCTACCTCCGAGGCTCCACCACTCCTCCTTAGGGCTGTTCCCGCCAGGGCCTGACCCGGTTCGGAGGTCTAAGCCAATCCCAGCAGTCCTACAACCGCCGTTATGGCCGTGGCAGACTTCGGAGACCGCCCGTCATGGTCTAGTGCGAGGGCGCACAAGGCTTGGGTTTCGCCCTCAGCCTCGGTTACTGGTCCCGGCTATTGCCATACCGGTCACAGGTCGCGGCAAACGACCCGACCCTACCCGCTGCAATAGGAGGTTCGTGGACTTGTGCCTAAAAACGTTGTCAAACAGTAGGATTCTTACTCTATGAATCGTACCCGCAACGAGAGCCCAGATAGGAAGTGATTCTGACGGAACAGGGAGATGGGTCTCTGAGGCGACTAGTACTGCTGATATTGTTGATTCTGCTGCTGACATCTCCAGGAACGCTCTTGGTCTTTCTCTCGCTGGGACCGATGGACCCATTGCCCCTATTGATTATGTGGCCAGTCGGCATTGCGTTCGTTGCATGGTGGATACGAAAGACACGGAGGTAGTATGAGCGAAGAGGGCAATCCTCTACTCTACCGTGCCGACCGCGCGACACGCTCACGCTCATCTTTCCTGGCAATTGCAAAACTCGCGGAATCGCCCTTGTAAGCCAAGAGCAACTCGTCCACGATGCACTCCTCATACGACTTGGCACTGTTATGGGCATTGCGGGTCGCTCCAACAGCAAGATACCGTAATGCGAGATCAATTCTTCGCTGAGGGGCAACATCTACCGAGCGGGGATAGGCCATTCCACCATAGGATATTCGTGTTGTTTCTTCTGCGGGGGCGGCATTCTCCACAGCTGTGACTAGCACCTGAATGGGGTTGAGGCCCGTTCGGTGATCAATCATCTCGAAGACACGTCGTAGGATACCTATCGCACGGGCCTTCTTGCCAGAACCGCGACCAGTGCGCGTCTTCTTCTCTTTCCGCGAACCGGCATTCATTAGCTTGTTGACGAATCGTTCAACAATTGGTACTTTCGACTTGTGGAAACGGTGGTTGGCATGCCGACCAGCTGTGTGTGGTATCAGTACGGGTTTGAGAGATATGTATCGCTGGAGGCCGATATCGCGCACTTGAACCTCAGAGGGGTTCCACTTGCCGAATAGCAGGAGATGAGGTGTTTCATGTTTTGCATCGTCAGTCGTTTCAGATGACGCAGCAGGAGTCGTATGTTCTTTGTCGGACATGACGTGCATCACCCTTATCTAATCGGTTTCTCGGCCTTGCCATAGATCAGCGACTCTAGACTGACACCATTGACCTTGAAGACGCGCCATCGAACACCAGGCAGATCACCGATAGCACCACCCATAGCGCCACCAATCCCCTCGACTAACACGGTGTCATGCTCGTCGATGAACTTCAGGCCCCCATCACCGGGTACAAACGCCGTAATCTGCTTGCCGTTTTTTGAGAGCTGAACACGGACGCACTTGCGGATTGCAGAGTTGGGCTGTTTGCTCTCGACGCCCACTTTCTCCAGCACAATTCCCCTCGCCTGAGGAGCGCCCTCTAGTGGATCGGTCTTCCGCTTCAGCTTGAGCATTCGTCTCTTGTAGCTCGACTTCTTCCAGCGAAACCTCTTTCGCTTGACTCGGAGGGGTCGCGCTGCAAACTCTCCTAGCGGACTCTTGGACCTGGTCACATAATCTACCTCTGTCGAGATTTGTGGCTTAACGTATGGATGGTTCAGTGCTTCGCCCTGTCATAGACTTAAAAGGATTATGAACATGACCCATCCTTGATGATAGAGGAGGGCTCACACTATTACCACATTGTCGAGGCCGAAATGGCGTTTGGCAAGTATTCGGGCCCGCGCTACGTTCCGCCCATCACGGCCGATGGCTATTCCACGATCCTCTTCTTTGACCGTGACTTGGGCAATACGGGCTCCATTCCGACCACGGACTATCTTGACCTCTTCCACACGAGCAGGCGAGAGGGCACCCTTGACGAACTCCTCGGGCGTGTCGGCCATTTCCACAACATCAATGACCCTTCCGAAGGCCTCTGATGCATTTCGGACATTCGCACCACCACGACCTATTGCACGACCAAGCTGTTTCGGACGAACAACGAAAATCAGGCGGTTGGCCTCGTCGTCCCTGACAACATCCACCGCAGAGGCGCCAGTAATACGCTCAAATGTTGCTATGAGGGCCATGTCCTCCATAGAGAGTCGCACCCGAGGCATATGACCGCCTCACACCATCTCTAGAATCTTAGAGTCACCAGGATCGATTATTGCAATGGCTGACACCATAAAGGGTTTCCCGATGACTTCGCCAAGATCCCAAGAGGTGCCATTGAATTTGTAGACCCGGGTGTTGGTCATCTGTGCATACCGTTCGATGTCCTCGTAGTGCTCTCGGGGGCAATTAGAGGCGACAACTATTAGCTTGGCCGCTCCCTTTCTCAACGCATCAATTGATGACCTTGCGCCAATTCGGCACTGGCCCGTACTTACTGCACTTGCAATCGGCTGATTCATGCTCAATTCTGATGACCTCACATCATAATTATCATTCATTCCACTGGATGGCCAACCCGACCAAACCAGTTATGGTTTTAATGCTTGCGCCGCGACACATCTTGGGGAAACTGTTATCTATGAGTGTCATCACTATGCCTTCTCTTTGGGCACTGAAACCTGAGGATTCATGAGTAGATCAATCGACCCCGTGCCAAGCGGAATCAGTTGCCCGAGTATCACATTCTCAGTAATGCCCTTCAGCGGATCGACTGTTCCGGCAATGCCAGCTCCTAGCAGATGCTTTATTGTCACCTCAAATGCGGCGCGGGCAAGAGCACTGTTCTTTGACCCCGAGATGCCATGACGACCAATCTGATGAATGGCTCCCTCGACCGTCATCATATCGGCCACGAGGATTATGTGCCGCACATCCACATCCATTCCCTGTTCCTCAAGCACATTCATCGCTTCCCTTATGATGGCGTTGCGGGTGGCCTCTATGCCTAACACCTCATAGATCTCTCTGAGATTGTTAGTATACACCCTGTGCGGATTCACTCCCTCGACCTCTAGGGCATCCTGTAAATTTGACCCCTCGGTGTACAGGACGTACTCATCGCCCTCTTTGCGAATGACCACGTGGGTGACATCTTTGATTCCCTTGACCATGATTCCACGTATCTTCTCACTCAGTCTCTGCAGCTCTGTGAGCGAGTCGTTCATAGGATATACGAAGATGACGTTATCATCGGCCTCCACCTCCCCCTTGCTCTTGAGCTTGTCCTCTATAGCGCGAGCCACATCCTCCGTCGTCAGACCTTTGTCCTCCATCAAGTCGGGGTCCAGACGAATATCGATGGCCTGACGAAGCAGGTCGATTGAAACATTACTGGCGACGCTCTCAACAAGCACCATCTCAATCTCACGAGCTACCTTCTTTGCAGCATTCCGGTCCCCCTTTATCTCATCCACAAGGTGAATCTTCATCGTGGGGGTGCTTGGATTGTTACGGGCATCGACAATCTCAATCAGACGCGGGAGACCTTGGGTCACGCTCAGCTCGGCAACTCCTGCGTAGTGGAAGGTCCGTAGCGTCATCTGGGTGCCGGGTTCTCCAATGCTCTGGGCAGCAACTGTTCCAACAGCTTCCCCAGGCTCAACAAGAGCTCTCTCATACGACTCGATGACATTATCACAGATCTCGTCAAACTCCTTCTTCGAGAGACCCTCAATCTGCTTCAGCTTCTCCTCCAGCTCGTCAATCACCTTCGGAGGGAGTAGTTGTTCCTCGCGAATCTTGGCGAACCGCCGATTCATATATTCCTCAATGCTGTCGGCTGGCATTCTCCATCACTCCTACTCAATCCTGCTCTTACCAAGAACTTTCTCGATGGCGATATCAATGTTGACGGCACGCCCGTGGTCAGATTTGCTCGGATCGACACCGTCATCCCCAAACTTGAACTGAACTATACGGCCGCTTGCAGTGCGAACCGTCTGATCCGTTTCCACCTTGAGGTCCTGAAGGGCCGTCATCAGTCGACGTTGCATGTAACCCGATGTGGATGTTCTCACAGCCGTGTCCACAAGACCCTCTCGCCCTCCAGCAGCGTGGAACCAGTACTCAATGGGATCGAGACCCCTCTTGTAGCTCGATGTGACGAATCCCCTAGCCCGGGCCCCCAGATCGCCCTTCTCAAAGTGGGGCAGGGTCCGGCCTTTGTAGCCGCGTTTGATTCTCTCTCCACGAACAGCCTGCTGGCCAACGACTGCGGCCATCTGGGAGAGGTTGAGGCGTGAGCCTCGCGCACCAGTCTGGGCCATTATCACAGCAGAGTTCTCCAAGCCAAGATGCTCGCCAGCAATCTCGCCTGCCGAGTCACGGGCCTCTGCAAGTGTGGCCATAATCCGCTGTTCCAGAGTTTCAAGCAGAGTCTGGCCAGGGTTGGCATCGAGCTCACCACGCTTGTAAATCTCAATGAGCTGATTCACCTTCTCCTCGGCCTGCTCCAAGATGACCTTGATACGCTCTTCGGCCTCCCGTGGCAACGTGACATCATCGAGACCCATTGAAAAGCCGCGATCGGTGATTAGGCGGACGAGGAGTCGACCCACAGAGTCCATGAACTTCCGCGCGGCCGTTGGACCCTTCTCCTTGATGATTCGGTGGAACAGAGAGTCGGGTTCACCTGCACCGAATGCCTTCTCGTCAACAACGCCGAACTCCAAGTTGCCGTCGCGGACCACAACATAGGCATCGTATTCACAGTCCTCCCGCTTGCAGACCGCGCACTTGCGACATATGTTGGCCTTGAATGAGATGTTGATTCCCTCAGGTACAAACATGCTAAAGATCTGCTTGCCGGTCCACAAGCGCACCGGGGCCTTGATTGCAGGCTCCGGCAACTTTCCCTCGAACCCTGTGACGGCCATGAGCTGGTTCACGCGGTCTAGAGTGAACAGGCTCGATTTTCGGGTCAATAGAAAAGCGGCAGAGATATAGTCCTGAAGAGCGCCGATGATTGGTCCGCCGTACCTCGGGGACAGTATCTGCTCCTGAACACGCATCAGCACACGGGCCTCGGCACGAGCCTCTTCAGATTGAGGGACATGGAGGTTCATCTCATCGCCATCGAAGTCTGCGTTATATGGTGGACAGACGTATAGGGATAATCTAAAGGTGCGGTATGGCATTACCCGGACCTCGTGCGCCATTATCGACATGCGGTGCAACGACGGCTGTCTGTTGAAGAGAACTATATCGCCATCTGCAAGGTGCCGCTCGACTATGAACCCTGGCTCGATGGTATTGGCGATGATTGTCCGGTCCTTGACAAAGCGCAGGTCGACTCGTCTTCCGTCAGTACGGATAAGGTAATTGGCACCTGGGTGTCTATCAGGCCCGCGGATGACGAGCTCTTTCATTTCCTCGATGTTCCACTCGGTGACACGCTGCGGTATTGTCAGAATCTTTGCTATCTCCTCCGGGACGCCCACCTCGTTCATACTGAGATTGGGGTCTGGTGAGATGACAGTACGAGCGGAGAAGTCCACCCTCTTGCCGGAGAGGTTAGAGCGGAAGCGACCCTCCTTTCCCTTTAGACGCTGAGCCAAAGTGCGCAGTGCGCGGCCCGATCTGTGTCGTGCAGGGGGGATACCACTCACGCCGTTATCAAAGTACGTCGTCACGTGATACTGGAGCAGCTCCCATAGATCCTCTACAATGAGGGCTGGAGCGCCAGCGTCCAGGTTCTCTCGCAGACGTTGGTTTATTCGGATGATATCGATTAGTTTGTGGGAGAGATCATCCTCAGAGCGGACGCCGCTCTCAAGAGTGATTGACGGACGGACTGTGACAGGAGGAACAGGGAGCACCGTGAGAATTGCCCATTCTAGACGGGCGGCGTTTGGATTGATTCCCATCAGGCGATAGTCGTCATCTGTGATGTTCTCTAGGCGTTCACGAATGTCGATGGGTGTGAGCCTCACAGAACCCGCCTCACCAATCTCATAGATGGAGGTCGGTTTCTCAAGCTTCAGCTTCAGCTGTTCGGCGCCACAGTGAGGACACGTCTTGACCTTGGCAGCACGCTTGAGAATCTCCTTCGAAAGTACTGAAGTCCGCTCTCCTATCTCGGGATATCGTTTGAAGAGCTGTTTGAACTCCTCAATCTCATCGTCGCTCAGAAGAAGACGATTGCATTCACGACACGTGGCTCGGAGAACCTTATGTATGACTTTGGCATATCCCTCATGCATCACTGGTCGAGCGAGCTCTATGTGACCGAAATGTCCGGGACAGTTGCCGACACGATTGCCACAGGTCTTACACCTTTGACCGGGATCAATCACACCGAGACGCGGGTCCATTATTCCCGACTCTATGGGATAGCCATCTTCGTCATACGTGTCAGCGACGACTATCTGCGCAACCGACATCTTGCGGATATCGTCGGGCGAGAGGAGCCCAAACTCAACTGCATCAATCTTTTTGATACTAAGTCCAGACAACATCTCAAATCAACTCCTTCAGGCGTAGTCTGCAGGCAAGACCCAATGACATCATCTCTTGTATGAGAAGCTTGAATGCATAAGAAACGACAACACTGCTGATCTTGGCATTCGGGCCGCAGATAGGACAATAGTAGATGTCCTTGTTACGATCGTAAACACCGATGAGGCCACACTGCTCACAGACAAGCATATTACTCTTGTCCGACTCATCAAGGAGGCGGCCCTTGAGCAGGATTGCGGCTCCGTGGCCTATCAGCACGTCGCGCTCCATCTCACCGAAGCGCAGACCTCCCTCTCGAGCGCGTCCCTCGGTCGGCTGCCTTGTAAGAATCTGGACCGGACCTCGTGCCCGTGCATGAATCTTGTCTGCCACCATATGATGGAGCTTCTGATAGAAGATTGCACCTATGAAGACTGTAGTCTGCAGCCGCTCTCCAGTGATGCCGGAGTACATGGTTTCGCGGCCATTGTACTGGAAACCATGCTCTTGGAGAATCTTGAACAGTTCCTCCTCTGTCACCCCTGAGAAGGGGGTTGCATCTTGTTGCTTGCCCTCAAGACAGGCTGCTTTTCCCGCAATCATCTCAAGAATCTGACCGATTGTCATTCTGCTTGGTATCGCATGCGGATTAATAATGAGGTCTGGGACAACACCATCCTCTGTGAAGGGCACATCCTCCTGGGGAACGATGTAGCCGATCACACCCTTCTGACCATGCCGCGAGGCATATTTGTCGCCCAGTTCCGGAATCCGCAGGTCACGGACCTTGACCTTGACGAGCCTATTGCCATCTATGGTTTCCGTAAGTATCACACGGTCTACAACTCCCGACTCGCCGTGCCGGACAGCAACGGACGTTTCCCTTCGGTTTGGAGATGTTATCTCGAACTCAGAGAACTCCTCAAGGAATCGCGGAGGAGATGTCCTGCCGATGAGAACATCGCCTCCCTGTACCTCGACCTCCGTTTCAATTATGCCATCATCGCCGAGATTGCGGTAGGCCTCGGATGCTCTGTATCCTCGGACACTTCTGTCGGGGATTGTGAACTTGTCCTCTTGACCACCAGGGTACTTCCGCTCCTCACTCTCGTAGACACGGATGAACGTACTACGACCTAGGCCTCTCTCGATGGACGCCTTGTTCATGATGAGGGCGTCCTCAATATTGTAGCCTTCGAAGGAGAGAATTGCAACGATGAAGTTCTGCCCCGCGGGCCGCTCCTCATATCCGATTGAGTCCATAGCCCGTGTCTTGACAAGTGGCACCTGTGGATAGTGAAAGAAGTGTGAGCGTGTGTCAGCGCGATAGGCGAAATTGGAGGCGGGGACGCCCACAGACTGCTTTGCCATTCCTGCCATGTACACGTTCCGTGGAGACTGATTGTGTTCGGGGAATGGGATGAGAGCCGCAGAGATTCCCAAGATGGTCGAGGGGACGATCTCAAGGTGAGTTGTTTTCGGCCCGATCTCCTCTGGATACATAGCGATGAGGGTGTTCTCTTCCTCCTCTGCATCTAGAAACTCCACAATTCCATTCCGAACTAGGTCCTGGAAGCCCCACTCACCCTCCTCAATCATTCTGATGTGTTCGTCCGTCAGCCGACTCTTACCGTTCTCAACGACAATAAGAGGCCTGCGCACACGACCAGCATCACAATTGACCTGAACCTCATGTGTGTCCTCATAATAGGCAATGTTGACCTCATAGTCAATCTCACCCGCACGGCGTTTCTGCCGGATCGTCTTCACGAGGACCTGGGGCGCCGGATGTACGCCGACCAGCCGGCCGTTCAGAAAGACGTCGGCCCACTTACTGCTTCGCTTGCCCCGGCGCTGCTCGATAGGTTCGACCTCGGCCCTGAAGAGAGCTCGTTCTACGGCTTCCTCATCGGTGCCAACAGAGATGTATGCCATCATTGCTAGGTTCTTGACAAGCCCGCAGTTCGGTCCCTCCGGGGTTTCATTGGGGCAGATCTTGCCCCAGTGTGTGGCATGCAGGTCACGTGCCTCGAAGTGGGGCTGCGACCGTGACAGTGGCGAAACCACACGGCGCAGGTGTGACAACGAGGAGATGTAGTTGGTCCTATCGAGGAGCTGAGAAACACCTGCTTTTCCGCCCACCCAGTTTCCCGTTGCGAGGGCATGTTTCAGACGCTGTGTGATGACATCGGCACGGACCGCAGTACGAATGTTCGGTTTTCGTCCGCGCACAGCTGTACGCTCCAACTGATACTTGATGTCACGTGTAAGGGAGTATAGTGCCACGCGGAACAGCGACATCAGAAGATCGCCGCTCAGCTTGAGCCGCTTGTTCGCATAGTGGTCCTTGTCGTCAGGCTGGCGCTTCCCCAGCACGAGCTCCAATAGACGTTCGACCATCTGACCTAGGTAGTAGGCCTTCTTGATACGATGCTCTGGCTCAGTGCCTATGTGGGGCAGAAGATATCTATCGAGAACCTTCTCGGCGCGTGCCAGACGGTATTCCTTGGTCTGGCCCACGGCCACACGTTTCCCTATGTAGTCCAGCGCATTCTCACGGGTAGAACCCTTCTCCGCATCCGGACCAGCATTTATGGGCGCGGACTGCTCAATGGTGACAATCAGTTCGGTCTGAATCTCCTCATCATCTGAGATTACCTCGACTATCTCGCGGTCCGATTCCAGCCCCAGAGCCTTCATCAGAATTGCAAGCGGAATCTTGCCGGGGACGGAGGGGAAGGACACACGAAGCTCACCTGTGCGTTTACGCTCAATCGTCACCGGAGCACGGAACCCTCTCGATGTGGAGAAGACCTTTGCCACGTGTGTGTATCCAGAGGACTTGCTCGCCTCCTCAATGAGGATTCTGTTTGGCGCCAAATCCTCTTGTGTGACAAGAACCCGCTCAGATCCATTGATTATGAAGTATCCACCAGGATCACGGGGGTCCTCTCCATGTTTAATCAACTCCTCGTCGCTCATTCCATAGAGTAGGCACTTTTCACTGCGCAGCATTATCGGCAGGTCACCAATGTAGATCTTCAGAGTTTCCAACCGCGTTGTAACAGAGCCCTCCTTCTTTACGGGAGTCATCTCGAGATACAATTTGCTTGCGTACGTCAGGTTGCGAATTCTCGCCTCCAGAGGATAGAGAGGATGTTCGCTCCCGTCAGCCTCCCGAACAGAAGGCGGTTCAACGTAGATCTTGCCCAGCTCGACATAGTAGCCTTCTACCTTGGGCGTGATTCTGCCAACGCTGTCTACTACTTCTTGTAGCTCGTATTTCACGAAGCGATTGAAGGAATCAAGATGTTGACCTACAAGACCTCTATCCTTGAAGTATGCCTCGATTATCGGCCAGTACTTCTGACGCTCTTCTGTGCCCAACTTGTCACCACACACCTCGGCCGTGAAAGGCGGGGGAACTACTGCTGTCTTGATTGCTTCCCAGTGCATGAACCCATAGAAAGTCGAGTTCCATCATAGACCGCAATAGCCGCCCCGCATGCTTTGCTCTTCTGGGCTACCGCATCCCATCCTGCAAGGACCAATGGCGGGCTCGGCGGGATTTGAACCCGCGGCCATCAGGTTAAAAGCCTGCTGCGCTACCTGGCTGCGCCACGAGCCCAGCATTCCTACGAGATTCCAGTTCACGGCTCTCATATGGAGTCCGCACCAGACGCTCTGAGCAATGTGGCAGATGGTCATGCATGATGGGAAGCAGCTCCGCCTGAGCAATCGAGGGGAATTCTGTAGCCATAAAAGGATTGCGATGACACAAAGGTTTGGAGTATCATCTCTTCAGGTCGGCACTGATGCCAGTACTATTAGGGCTCAGTTCTCCATATAAACTTGGTTTGTTCGACTACCGATCCGACTGAATGGGGGTGTGGACTCATAAGACATAGGAGGAGAGTGCTGAAATCCAGAGGGACTATCCGACAACTTTAATAGAAAATCGATTGGACGACATCCGCGATGCCCCTGTAGTGTAGTCCGGCCCACGTTTCGAGAATCTCGAAACGTACGGAATAGCATATGTGACTGTCACTCACATGACCCGGGTTCAAATCCCGGCGGGGGCGCCATCTTCCTTTTGCCACAGATTCTGGGACATTACTGACGATCTCACGGTGTACGAGCCATCATCGTTAAGTGCGGACTCGGTCGAGTGATTGTTCTCAAGGGTGGTTCGAATGGTGAGCAAGTTTCTCAAGCAATGCCACGAGGGTCTGCATTCGCAGGTGAAGGGACTAACGAAGACATTACAAGGATTGTCGGGAGACGAGAGAGAGTCTGTTATTGGTAGGCGATTGGTCGTGCTCACTGGTTGTGGAGACTCGCTGGCCGTCGCATCGTATGGAGTGTGGGCACTATTGCAAGAGGGGGTCTGTGCAATCTCAGTGTCACCACCGGACCTCCAGAGGCTGCCTCTTGACAACAGTTGCACAGTCATAGGAGTGAGTGCTTCTGGAAGAAGCATATCCACAATGAGAGCAATTGAATACGCCAAACGGTGTGGCGCTACAACGGTGGCACTGACCGACAATGAACAAGGAAGAATCAATGAGACGGTCGATAGTCTGTGGCTCACGAACTCAGGAGTCGAAACGTATGACATTATTCCCACGGCCCCGACTACATGCGGAATGGCATTCATCCTAGGAGTGGTGGGGCAGATCAATCCAGCTAAGTATGGCGATGACTTGCATGTCCTTCAACGATTGATTGACGATATCTGGGAGTGGGCCGAACTAGAGGGACTCAGCATCTCACAAATGATTGACGTCAATCGGAGAGTCACGTTTGTTGCGGACGGCCCATGCTATGTGTCGGCTGAACTTGGAGTGATGAAGATTAGTGAATCTTCCCTGACATACGCCACGAGTGTGCCTACAGAGGAGTTCCAACACTATGGCGGCCTCTCGACTAAGAGGAATGATTTGGTCATCTTTGTGACCGAGAAACGATTGACAGCAGCTGATGCTAGATTCTTGAACATACTGAGAGATGTGTTGGGCTTGAGGACATACCATCTGCACCCACCCGAAACAATCAGTTTCACCACATCCATGGCCCGAGTGATACCCAATGTGATGGCGATTCAGATTGGGACGTACTACACGCTTGTTCGGGTGGATCCCGAGAGAAAGTGGTTCAGACTCCCCCATGCTAGGGCCTTCAAGATATACTGATGCAAACAACCCAATTGGAAAGACATAACTCGCCTCAGGAGGAGTACCGCATGAGTGAGAGATAGTGCTCGCGGAGGTCATAGATGCTCTGCAGACAGGCCAGATTGACGCCGCAGTCAAGATTGTCACAGACCGAGGAGAAGAATTTCTTGCTGAAACCGAGTCTATCTTCCGACAGCGCGGGGAGGATGTACGACATACGAAGGAACGTATTCTGAGTCTGGGCGACCATCTCCCTGACGACATTTCGGCGGCTGTCATTCGGATGGCCATTGCAGATGATGATGAGATAATACGTGTAAGAGGCCTCCAAGCAGCATACAGAAGACGGGTGAATCTGTTGAAGGAAGACATCACCCGCATTCTTCGCGATCAGCATGAGAACTTCGAGGCCCGGAAGTGGGCCATCCATATCCTTGCCACTACAGAGGGGGAATGTTGCGGGGACTTGATTCGCGCCCTTGCTAGGGACCGAACAGAAACCCCTGAGATGAGAAGAGAGGCCATCTTCGCGTTGACGAGCATCGCTGGTGAGGGGAGCATAGGCACGCTCTGTGTCCTGCTGGGGGACGCACTTCCTGAGATACGGCAGGCGGCTGCATGGGCACTTGGGAGGATATCCTCTCCTCGGTCAACAGACTGCCTTCTGGCCGCGATAGAAGACGAGGACTCGGAGGTGAGGGACTGGGCAATTCGTGCTCTTAGAGATATGGACGACACCCGCGCCCTGCAGGGTCTTGCCGATGCTCTGTCAAAATCAGAACCTGAGGAACAGGTCAAGCTGATCCGGCTCTTGGCAGAGAAACGCTCGGAGATAATACATCGGGCAATTACCGAGGCGCTAGGCTCACCGCACGCCGTCGTGCGGCGGGAGGCAGCGTGGGCACTGAGTGTTACTCCATACCCTCCTTCGGCTGTGGCCCTCCGCGAACTCCTTTCCGATGATGACGAGGAGGTTCGGAAGTACGCCATGAGTGCACTCAAGAGGCTTGGTGAGAGCCACGGCGCCTTGGACTAGGTGCGGCTGCCTACATCATCCCTTGGTATAGGCCACCGTCGACAAGCAGTAGTGCCCCATGAACATAGCTGGCAAGGGGGCTCAACAGAAATGCACATACTGCACCAAATTCCTCGGGATTGCCCATCCTTCCAAGCGGGATGGAGGAAAGTATCTCACTCTCTCTCTCGGGCGTTCGTGAGAGAAGCTGTCTAACACGGTCCGTACGAATCCAGCCTGGACACACGGCATTGACTCTGATACCGTCAGTGGCCAGTTCGCGGGACAGTGTACGCATCATTCCCACAACAGCTGGCCGAAGTGCGTTGGACAGTAGTAGGTTCTCAATAGGTTGCTTGACCGAGATTGACGTGCTGTAAAGGATTGATGGTGCATCCGACTTCTTTAGCAGAGGCAGTGCCTCCCGTGTCAGCCGTACTGCGCTCATCACTGTCAAATTGAATGACCTCTGCCAGTCATTGTCAGAGAAAGAAACAAAGGGGCCGGGAGGTGGTCCTCCCGCATTGACGAACACACCATCAAGTCCACCCCATTGTTTTCTGATGTCACTCATTAGGTGGACTATGTCGTCAGGTCGGGTTAAGTCGGCGACAACATACCGGCCCCGACTGCCCAACGTCTTGACTGCTTGGGCGAGCGCGCTTTCATCTCTACTGCAGATTGTGACATCGGCGCCCTCTGCAACCAAGGCTTTTGCTACACTGAATCCCAGTCCCTTTGAAGCTGCGGTCACCAAGTACCGTCGGTCCTTCAGTAAGAGATTCATTTACCAGTCACCGTTAGAGCTTGGCTTGCGGGTAGACTCCCCGCATAGGTCCATTTCAAGCTCGACCTTGCAGAGTGAGTCGTATTAAGTGCTGTTGTGAAGAGAAAGACTACCGTGCAATTCCACATACGAGATTGCCTTACAATAACTCCTCGTAACGCACACCGTTTGACCGCCGAAATCGCGACGGATCTGTACTCACCCAGCGCGGGGCGAAACCTCGGCCTTGCTCCTAGCTCCCAGGCGAACCTCTAGATGCAGAAATGCAGAGCTCAGCCGGTGGAACCGCTCCTGCGCCTTAAAGTCTGCTATGCCCAATGAATTGAGGACACGCTCGACTCTGGAGGGGGTCAACCTCTGGCTCTCTGTGGCGCTAAAGGCAATCACCAGCTTCGGGTCGTCAGGGTCAGGAAGGGAGAACACTGTGTGGCAGGCAATGCCTCGTCGTTTGAGCTCTGTCTTTATCTGAGACTCCAGTTGACGCATGGCACTCTCCTCATCCAAAGGCTGCACATCAGACTACTAAACACCAAGTAAGAGCACAGTAATACCTGCTGAGGGACAGGAGGACCATCCCATTAGCGAGCTGTGAATACCATCGGTACCCTCTTAGTCCTGTTACCACGGGGGATGCTATGGAAGGCCTTAAGAATCGAGCAGCTCTCAAGGAACATGTGGGCGCGTAGTCTAGTCTGGATAGGGCGCCAGCCTTCGGAGTTGGATGTCCCAGGTTCGAAATCCCATCACTTCGGGTTGTGATGGGACGGGAATCCTGGCGCGCCCGCCATCACATCCCCAATTTTTCACTCCACACCTTGATGAAATACTCCAGAGAACGATCATACGTTCGTTCGGCATCTTCGGGGAAGAGGCAACCCGGGAGCTCACGATGGCGCCAGTGATAGGCAAGACAGTCGCAGCAGTATCCCTTCCTAGAGCACCCTGGATACGAACACGTACAACGCATTTTGTTACGGTCAACACTACATTCTCGTCCGGTCATCGGAACCCCCTGACAGTCTTTTTCGGGTGTCTTATATATCTGATAGTATCGTGGCGATGAACTCACAGCCGATTGACACTGTAGTTACACTTGCACTAGAACGGCCCAGTCACTTGGGAATCGTGTCAAGAAGCACTGAGGTGTCAGCTTGGTTGCGAAGAAGATGCCATCTATCGTACAAGAACCATCCGTGGCTAGTTGCGACAAGAGATTTCGCAAGAAGGAGTGGTCGGGACGGGGAGATTTGCTCCCGTCCGAGGCTTGCTCGGATGGTTTGAACTCCCAACCGACGGATCTACAGTCCGCTGCTCTGCCAGATTGAGCTACGTCCCGACCTTTGGAATCAGCACCGTAGCCGATTCGAGAGAGTACCTAGTCTGACATAATAAAAGGATTACTCCGCAGACAGTCGGACTACCCCTCAAACATACTACGCATCTTATCTTCATTCGGGGCCTCAATCACGCCCCGGTCCGTTATTATGGCTGTCACAAGCTCAGGGGGTGTGATGTCGAAGGCGGGATTGTAGACCTTGGCTGTCGGCACTGTGATGTACTGGTTATTGATAATCCTCACTTCATCGGGGGACCGTTCCTCAATGACAACATCCTCAACATCTGTCACCATATCAATGGTCGAAGTTGGCGCGGCCACATAGAACGGAATATTGTGATGGTGGGCTGTAATTGCCATCGTGTATGTCCCAATCTTGTTGATGACATGGCCAGTTCGAAGTATCCTGTCAGCGCCAACAACACAGCAGTCGATTCGGCCCTGGTGGAACACCGTGCCAATCATTCCATCAGTTATCAATGTCGTATCTATCCCATCCTCCATGAACTCGAACACTGTCAGCCTTGCGCCTTGCTGACGGGGGCGGGTTTCAGCAGCGTATACCTTGATGTCACCATATCGCTCTTGCGCGACGCGGACCACTGCTCCTACCGTTCCAAGATGCACTGTCGCCAATGAGCCAGCATTACATATAGTCTGAATCGTGAAACCAGGCCTAATGAATTGTAACGCGTTCTCACCAATTTGACGACACATCCGAACGTCCTCTTCTGCAATCTCCTTAGCCTCTTCAATCAGCCGCTGGACGATTGACTGAACACTGCCTTCAGTGTTTCTCGCGACACGGAGCATGCGGGAAGTAGCCCATGTCAGGTTGACAGCTGTCGGGCGAGTGTTCAAAGTGCGAGCCGCGGTTTCGAGATCGGCAAGAAGGCGCTCTTTGGTGGACGCCTCACTCTCTATTGCAGCAAGAGCCATTCCCATAGCCGCAGCTGCACCAATTGCAGGGGCGCCTCGAATCTCCATCACCTTGATTGCCTGAGCAATCCGTTTGTGACTTGATGTTTCGATAAACTCGACTGCAAGGGGAAGCTTCGTCTGGTCAACGAGCTTGACCGTGTTGTTCTCTTGCCATTCAATTGTGCGGAACATCGGACTGACCTCGCAGATGCAATTCTATGACCTGCTTGAGGATGCTAATAATCTTCCGAGCTGTTTCCTCAATCACGGGAGTTAGGCCTTCACCAAAGTCGATATCTTGCGGTTGCACTCCCAGTAAGATAGTCTGGGCACCAGTTTCCTGCTCGAGATACATCATCAAGAAGGACAGGGGGAGATGATGAGTGCTAATCGCAATCCCACCAATCCGGTCCTTGGTTATGAGATCAACCGCTCCCGGGGACCTGCGCATATCTGCGGCATCAATGAGAATGACCCTCTGCGCCCCAAACTCGGCAATGGGCCGAGCAAATGCCTCAGGAACAGAGCCAACATTTTCAATCATCAAATTCGAATCATTGATGGAGAGAGAACGGACTATATACGGACCAAGACCATCATCTCTTCTCAGGTCGTTCCCAATGCCCAAGATGGCAATCCGCTGAGCGCCTCGGAGGAACTCGCGGAGCTTCCCAGCTAGAACATCTACATCCATAACAGGACTCGATGCGCGAGTAAGTCGGCTATAGTTCTTTTGAAATGACTGTCCACTACGAAGGGTTTTTCACACTTTGATATCGAGTTGGGCAAGAGCACTTGGATGTGAGATGTGACCACCCGATGAGCGATGATGGGGACGGACCGTCCAATAGGGCAGATAGCATATCCGAAACCGATGAAGTGACCGTAGCGCCAGTTGATGTCAGACTGATTGGAAACAAGGCGTATGCCGAGAGAGAGAATGCCGAGAAGATATCGCAAGGGGGACTATATGGCACACTGCTCGAAGATGGACGACTGGAGATAGACCTAGTTGAGTTATTGCTGCTGATGGAGAGAGGAAGAGTACATGTATATGACGAGAGGGGATCCCAATTAGAAACGAGGGATATTGTGCAGCGGGGCTATTCGAACAATCCTAGTCTATGGATTCACTATCTCGTCTATCGGGATCTCCGTAGCAGAGGATACGCGGTGCGTCAGGGACTAGGGGGACGAATTGGATTTCGGGTCTATGCACGGGGAGAAAGGCCAAGGACAGCAAGTGCAAATCAGCTGGTGTACGTCTTGAGGGACGGTGAGCCAATATCTCTTCAGGATCTTGACTCTGTGACTCGAATCGCATCAGAATCGCGAAAGAAGCTAGTCTTTGCGCTCATTGACCAGAATGGAGAGGTGAACTACTACAGGGTGGCACAGATAGAGTTGATGAACAAGGAGAGCGCGTCATAATGGCAGATTGGTATGATGAAGAGATCGAGCTGCTTGAGTCGTATTTTGACGAACACACTATGAGTGTTCATCTAATTGAGAACACGCCCCCACGTGCCAAAAGAGGCTCGCCGGGAGACTGGACTCTGGTTGATCTATCGGATGAGATTCTGTCCTATGAGGATCTCGACGCAATGGCCAATGCGATAATGGAGAGCGCAAGGAATGACAGATTCTCGTTTATAGAGATACAGGAGGAGGGAGCAGTAGTCGTTCAGCTGCGGAACCTCAGGATAGCAATTGCTTCACCACCGTTCGCCGATAAATATGAGATATCCGCCATTAGACCCATCACAAAGCTCTCGATGGAGGACTATGATTTGAGCCCTAAGCTGATGAAACGGCTTGAAACAAGAGCAGAGGGAATTCTGGTATCTGGTGCTCCCGGCTCAGGCAAGAGCACGTTCGCGGCAGCGCTTGCCGAGTTCTACAGTCAGCAGGGCAATGTTGTCAAGACACTGGAACAGCCAAGAGACCTCCAAGTGAGTGAAGACATAGTCCAGTATTCACCGCTCGACGGGAGTATGGAAAAGGCAGCGGATGTACTACTCCTAGTACGACCAGATTATGTAGTCTATGATGAGCTTCGAAAAGACTCAGACTTTCAGGCCTATGCCGACCTTAGGTCTGCAGGCGTCGGCATGGTGGGTGTCGTCCATGCAGGATCCGCCATTGATGCTATCCAGCGTCTGATACATGGCGGGAGAGTGGAGCTCGGGCAGGTGCCCAGCACTGTCGATACGGTCATCCATATAGAGGCAGGCCGAGTGGCGAAGGTGTCATCTCTCTCCTTGAAGGTGAAGCTCCCAACCGGAATGAGTAGCTCCCAGAGAGATCTTGCACGACCAGTGGTGGAGGTTCGTGACTTTGAGGAGGGGATACTCGAATACGAGATGTTCACTTTTGGCGGTGAGCGCGTTGTGATGCCAGTCAGAGGGGAGGTGACAACGTATCGTCGGGCTGGCCGTACGCCTGTGAAACGGGGTGTGCCAGGTGAGTCCGTTCCTATCTCCGTTAGCTACTCAAAGAAGAAGGTAACAATCTATGCTGGGCGCAAATATGCTAGACAGCGCCTTGATATATACGCAGACAACACCTATCTCTTCACGACCGTGATAGGACGGAATGGGGAGAGTTCAATCAGAATCAAGACCAAACAGGGTAAGGCCCTCGTTGACGCAATTGAGGAGGGCGCAGTGATAACTGCTAAGATAGCCTAGCTGTACAAAACCTTTAACAACACAGGACAGGTTCACGAAATCAGACAGCGGGCCCGTGGCCTAGCCTGGACCTCTGGCGGAATCGTCGAAGGAGGTAGATAGGGCACCAGCCTCCTATCCGTCATCCCCATAGTGACGGAGAGAGAGTTGGTAATCGCCGGTTCGAATCCGGCCGGGCCCGCCACGCTCCTATTTCTCCGGTTCTGAGTTGTTCCGCCTTAGAATTCTCACACCATCATCGGTTCCAATATGAACCTCGTCACACATCCCAACGAATAGGCCGGTTTCCAGCACACCAGGAATACCCTTCAGGCGAGAGTCCATCTCCGGAGGATTTTGGATTGGCGAGGAGAATTCTAGGTCAACGATGAAGTTTCCATTATCTGTGACGACTGGCCCTAGTTTACCGGATGCCTCTCGGAGGCGAGGAGTTATCCCCATACGGCGTATGTGCTCCGTGACAAACCCTAGTGCAAATGGCAGTACCTCGATGGGTACGTCGTGACGTGTCGCAAGCCTGTCCACCAGTTTTGAGTCATCCACAATGATTACAAGCCGTCCAGCTGCCGCTGCAATCACCTTCTCTCGCAGAAGAGCAGCGCCGCCACCCTTTGTGAGATTCAGATGAGGATCGACCTCATCGGCGCCATCAATTGTCACGTGCAGAAAAGGATGGAGGTCAAGAGACGTCAGAGGAATATTGTTCTCGATTGCAAGCTGGTATGCTTGGTACGAGCTTGGTACAACAGCGATGTCATATCTGCGTGTGGCAATCAACTCGCCCAAGATTCGTGCAAAGATTGCTACTGTAGAACCACTTCCCAGACCTACTATCCCCCTACGTGGTAGTACGGACACTGCACTCTCGGCGGAGATCCTCTTCTTCTCGGACATAGGGAACACTCCAGACGGTCACATTGACGATTGATAGGTTTGAGGCAGGAAAGTTCAAGACTGTACTACACTGCACCTCAAGATTAGTTTATTCCCGGAACTGGTGAAGACAAGCCAGATGAAACCCAGCACCGACACGAGAGGTTGGTGGAGTTAGTCCCCGCTCATCAACGCCTTCAGCCGTTCCATTTCAGCGAGCATCTCCGACTGTAGAGAGCTCCGCGGTGCGGAGCCAGCCGGTCGAGCTGCACCTGCAGACGGACCTGGTGCTCCACCACCCGGAGGCCCACCACTCGGAGGTCCACCACCCGGAGGCCCACCACTCGGAGGCCCACCACTCGGAGGTCCACCACTCGGAGGCCCACCACCCGGAGGTCCACCACCCGGAGGCCCACCACTCGGAGGCCCACCACCCGGAGGCCCACCACTCGGA
>JAGSHN010000025.1 GCA_029855935.1 Candidatus Thorarchaeota archaeon
AACCAGCGCGATACAGACCGGGCTGAATCGGAATTCCCCGCCAAGAACCGGGGACACGGTCATAGGCCATACGTAGTCTGACAACAAGGCCGGAGTACGGTTTCTGGCGGTTCTCATGTTCAGAGGAGGGAGCGTCATTCGAACGACACGCTTCCACATAGCGAATCTCAGGACCATAGTTCTCACACAGGGACACATCCAGACCGCACGCACGCATCAGGCTGGAGAGATCATCAATGGGGGATGACAGATTGCGAGCTCCCTTGTTGCCGCGCATCATCTCCCGTTGGACCTTGCGACGAGTACGCCAGAATGCACGGCGGTCATCGTCATCCTCAGGGAGGATCTCCGCAGCTATCACCATCCGTCCGTCGGATCGTAGTACATCTCTGGCGCGGCGGAGTAACACTTCCCTCTCAACAGGTGTCAGCTCGGACAGGAGAAACGTACTCACAATCACATCGAACGTTGTGCCCTCTCTTGCTAGACTCTCAAGGGTCCTAATCACGTCGCCCTCTATCAGTGTGGGGAACTGCCCTTCGTTGGCTGCTCGTCTCCGAGCTGCAGTGATCATCGCACAGCTTGCATCCACGCCCACCACAGTGGCCCCTCTCTTCGCAGCCTCAATGACCAGAGTTCCCGGACCGCAACCGAGGTCCAGTACTTGCATGCCGGGCCGAACAAGCGAGAGGATTCGCTCTCGAATCTCACTGACCCGTCCGCGGAGCACTTCATCAAATTCACGTTCGTAGGTCTCGGGCCTCTCTTCAAGCATGATCATATACGCCACGGCCACTGTCACTCACCACCAATTACTCCCAGAAGAGAGAGGACACGTTCGCGCATCGTCTCCGACAACGAGTAGTAGACCCATCGCCCCCTACGTTCACTCTTGAGCCAACCTGCCTGCTTCATAGCTCGAAGATGGTGGGATACAAGTGGCTGACTTGCAGCCGATAGTGCGTGCTGTATCTCACACACGCATGCCGATCTGAGACGAAGCAGCAGAAAGACGATACCAACCCGGATGGGTGCCGTGAAGATCTCAAAGAGGTCGACATCCTCGCGAAATTTCTTCATCACCTCGATACGCTCCGAGTCAGTGGCACAACACGGGCGAGTGTTGGGGACGGTGAGACAGCCGCGAAACGCGGCCCTCGTTCTCTTGACCATACGCCTTGTATAAACGGGGTTTATATAAATCTGGTGTATATGTAGCCGCCCGTGGAGCTGTGATCCGTGTTGTCCAGACGGGCGTCGTGGGTTGCCAGACTTGACAGTCTGGATATATCCGTGCGGAGATATGCGTAGGGCCCTGAAGAGATGTATCGGTGGAGATGCAAATGGACACGCGCTGCCGGAGTCCTGACTGCGAGATGATAGTCCTCCCGGAGATATCGGAGAGAGGCCCAGACATCGAGGAGATCTCGGCTAGGCGCTACGTGAAACGTGCAGCGACCATCACCGCGGGGGAGCCGTCCTGTCACGGAGAGGCCTCAGCTGTGTCTCAAACAGCCTAGCGGAGGGACGACCAGTGGTGAGAGATCTGTTGTATCTGATCGTCCTCGCAGCCGACGTAATCCTTCTCGCAGGCCTGGCGGTCAGCATCCTAGTACCGGAGCACCGTGTCTGGCCACCTCCCAAGAGGGAGTCTTGGCAGTACTGGACATCTCGGAACTTCATCACCATAGCCTCTGTCGGTGTTCCCGTACCGGGCATTCTCGACTGGAACTCGATGTGGATCTCTCACTGGGTCAGAATTCCCATCGCGATTGGTGTGATGATAGTCGCCAGTGCCATCATCTACAAGGGCATCAAGACATTGAGCTATCACCAGAGCCTCGGACTAGAGGGCGAGCTTGTTGAGAGCGGGCCCTACCGATACTCAAGGAATCCCCAATATGTCGGCCTGATACTGCCCTACGCCGCGAGCATATTGCTCACGAACTCGTACCTTGCTCTCATAGCCGGGGGCCTGCTCATCATTGTCTACGCTGTGACCCCCCTCAGTGAGGAGCCGTGGCTGCCCGAGCGATACGGAGAGGCCTATGAGAGATACCGGCAACGTGTTACTCGGTATGTGGGGCGACCAAGAAACAATGACAGTGAGCAGTACCACCGTGATGAGTCTGGAGATACTCGCACTGCAACGGATAGGCCTAACAGTGAGCGATGCCCTCCAATATCGTGGTATCATCAACCTCGGCCGGCAGCAAAATGTCAATATTGTTGCTATCTGCATAGTTCAAGAAAACACTCGTGATAATTGATGATTCTACTCTACTGTACGGGTCGACCAAGAAATCGTGATCCAGATTTCTCTGAACAGAATTTCTTGTGATTGGACAACCGAACGCCACGAATGGTAGAAAAGCCCTTGAGGACAACTTTGATAGTAGCTTTGAACCACTTTCAATTATCTCGTCAAGCGAGCTGAGGATACTTCCAAGACAGTATTCTTTGCTGCCAACAGATTCTGGGCATGAATAGATAGCCCCATCGATTGAGATATGAAACATAACCACCCCTGCCAAACAACCGAAACTGTTTCTACAGACACTAGATGAGAAACCCGTTCTGCATAGCTGTAGAATGCTATCAATGGGCTCAATGCCAACTCTGCTATGGTATTGTGTTTTCAGTTCTGCCAAGGTCGAAATCGATTTTGCCCATGATTTCGCTGGCAGAAGTGTTCTAAACCTATCTGTGGGGACTACTGGGACAAACGAAAACTTCTGAAGAGAATACTCCGAGACAAAATAATCAACCATTTCAGGTATTGTTTCAACATTAGCGGGAGTCACGACACATTGAACACTTATCTCTTCAGGTGCATAGAATCTAAGTAGATTATCAATGTTCTCAATTGCTCTTTTCGATGTTTCACCTCTCTGCTCTTGCTGGATTGCTCCGATACCATCAATACTGAGACCTAGCCGAATATCATGATCATATAGCAGTCTAACAGTCTTTGAGTCCAGCAAGGTCCCATTTGTTTGAATTGACATTGTGAAATTGCTAGATCCAACAGCCGTTTCGATCGTCCTAAAGAGGGCAATCACTCGATTCAAACATAGAAGTGGTTCACCTCCATATGCTTGAATATGTAGTTGTTCATTAGGCCACTTGTTGTGGATCTTGGTTAGAAATTCTCCAATTGAGTCAATGGTACTATACTGTAGAACCCCCCTTTCGAAGCCCATATCTTGCAAGTGAGTGCGGGAACAGTATCTGCAAGCTAGATTACAATTGGTCGTAATGTCAATAACAATTTGCGAAACTCGCTGAATGGGAAAAAGTGGAGATCTATCAACCGTTGTGTTTTCCGATAGTCCTTTGCGGGTAAGATAATGAAAACCATAGTTGCTTAATACTACATCATAGTTTTCGTATGACCATTTTGCGAAAACATTGTC
This sequence comes from Candidatus Thorarchaeota archaeon, assembly GCA_029855935.1. Classification (GTDB taxonomy): domain Archaea; phylum Asgardarchaeota; class Thorarchaeia; order Thorarchaeales; family Thorarchaeaceae; genus B65-G9. The sequence goes on from JAGSHN010000025.1 coordinate 3,417, forward strand.
TTCGGGTAGATCAACTACGAGGTCTGAAAGCTTCGAATCCATTTTGAGGACTGAAACTATTGATTCAATATCAGCAGTTGGCAAGTTCTTCAGGCTTATGATTCTGTCTTTTACTAGATCGTAGATTCTCACACCAGATTTCGAAGAGAAAGTATATCTCAAGTCCGGACGTAGTATTGTCTTCAAGATATTCCCAACCAAACTAGGCCTTTATAGCTGAGATCTCAGATGTCCCGAAAACTTGTGCATAGCTGTTCCACATCCTCGGACAAGTATTCTGAACAACGCACGAAGCACAAGCATCAGTATGTATGACCGAATCAAATTGGGAAAGAAAATCAACTCCCGTAGGTGTAATCAGAAGAGTATTCCCATCTGTAATCTCCTGCGCTGCCAGATATTTCCAATAGAAAGGATCGACTAAGCAAAGTGGAATCGTATTTATGGAAACAGGTAGCCCATATGACTCGCATCTGTCAATTGCTTGTTCAACCTTGGGAAGTGCATCGGTATACTTTATTCCAATCGTGTCCATGTATGAAAGGGCTCTTCCTGAATAGTCCACTCCGTAGAATCCAACAGAAACACCGGGACAGCCAAATTCAGAGTGCACAAACTCAACAGAATCAAGTAGACCTTCAACTGTAGGCCTCATTAGTAGAAACTTCAAATGTACATTGAAACCTCTTTCTAGCAACAATCTTATTCCCCTGATTCTTGACTGCCAACTGTTTGGCCTCATTGCGATTCCATTATGGACCTGTGAATGATGTGAGTAAAGGGTCACGAAGAAAACCGGAGATGCCGATGCCATTTTGAAAATCGTTTGAAGACGTTCAACTGTTGAGGAAGTCATAGTCTGGCTCGTCGTTGCAAACGTTATCGGTCTGAAACCCATTTGGAGAATATTCTGAATCAAGTGGTCAATGTCCGACCACAAGAAGGGCTCGCCACCGCTTATTTCAATTGGGATTTTCTGCGGTTCAAGTTTCATTTTGGAGACAAAATATGTTAGCCTATCTACAACACGTTCGATACTTGTGGAATCAGAATGATTTGACAATGGACAATTCAAGCACCTATTGATACAGTGAAAAGTCGGAGCAATATAGACATTCGAAACATCACTGTTTTGAACTGTCCAATTCACATGTGAGGTCCTCCGGAAAGATACTATCAATTCATCTTGCTAGTTTGGTCCTCTACTCCAGCGACTCCATCTGTTCCAGCCAGTATGACCAAAAGCCTCTTTTCCAATTCTTGCTAGTTCGGTTATCTCTATTTCAATATCGGATCCAATTCTCTTGCTATACACCCTTATTTTGGCCATCCAACCACCCACAAGCAGGTCCTAACCCGCATCATTCTCCTCCGCAGATAAAAATCTTTTCAGGATTCCCGTTCAGTAGAAGAGCCATACGCTAGATATGCACTTCACTGTCTTGTGGCCTCTCCAATGCGTATATCGAATTTGATTGCGACCAAACCCAATCAGACAGTTTTCCAGTGTGGCTTTGAATCTGACAAGAACTCAACTCAATCTACTTCTACTCGTATTCTATCCTTCTGGGGAGTTCAAATTGTCCTGAATCGTCGAACTAGATTGCCAAATCCATGCAGCAACTTACTCATGTTCGGTAATCAGTAATCCAGCCTAGTTCTGCTTGATAACTCGTACAAGCGTCGTTGGTTGGGCAATTATTGCAACTTGGATTTGAGTCGTTCTTGTAGTACTTCAAACCCATGTACGCAAGTCCATCATCATGAGATTGCCCCATGGTACAGGGTACGTCCAAGAATACCTCCGCTTGCTCCTTGATCTCAATCTCCACAATTGTGGGTCGAATGGAGGCAGTACAACACGTTGTATGCTTATTACCTCGACTATGTCAAATATACTCAATATATTTGTTATAGAAAACAGGAGGGTCGATTCTGATAGAGATGACGACGATTGCAATCAAAGAGAGCACCCGAAGAGAACTCATTCGAATCGCAGGAGAGATTCAGAGAAGAACAAGAGAACGCGTTGACTTCGATACGGTCATCCGCTTTCTGATAGAGGCATATGAAAAGGACAAGATCAACCTCAATGCGTGGCAACGTTTTCTTGAGCCCATCCCCGGCGCAGACTTTGAGTCCCTGTATCTTGAGTTGATGGCGGAGCGTCGTTCTGATGAGCGGTGAGAAAAGAAAAGTGACAGTATTGGATGCTGGAGTATTGCTGGCCCTTGCTCTGGGTGAGCCTGCTGCAAAGGGACTGGGAGCGGAGATCGGAAAAGGTGAGAAGCTCTTTGCGTGTACCGAACTGGGGTTGTGCGAGCTTTTGTATGTCCTCTGTAGAAGAATCGGGTGGAGAAAGGCAAAGAGGAAGTTACATCTGCTGATCAAATCATCGACAGTACGATTCATTCCTACGAGTGCTCTTTGGTTGGAATCGGCAAGGATCAAGTGCAAGGTGCCAATTGCACTGCCCGATTGTCTTATCATTGCCGCAGCCAGAGTAACTAGAGGGATTGCACTCTTTGCTCGAAGAGAGAAAGAGATTGCAAATGCAGTAGAGAGAGGGCAGCTCAAAGAGAACATAGCGTTTCTAGATCTCTGAGGACACACTGAGTCCCAATCTCAAGACACACGCCCTCTCGATGCCAGCCTCTCCATTGGGGCGTACTGTCTGAGCATCCTCTCTCGCCATCTCTGAGCCTTCGAACCGAAATATCACGCATGAGGAATACCTGCGGCAATTGCCAAGACTGTGTCCGCGCGCATACGATGAGGGCAACCATCGCGCAATCCACAATGGACAGGGGAGAATGTTGGCAATATCCCATACTAATTGAACCTGCAGCGCCTTTGGCCACCGGATATTGACGCCCACAGGAGATGAAACTCCCCCAGGGGTCGCCTGCACTTCGTGTGGCACGGGTAAGGCCCTCCCGTGATTTGCAAGGGCTCCTAGGCTACGCACCTCGGCGCTTTCTGAGTACGAGCACCACCACAAGAACCGCTGCCACAGCTCCGATGGCAGTAGGCAACAGAATGCCTCCGCCACCAGTGGGCGAGACGGCAGTCGTGGTGATCTCGCTGACCGTTGATGTTGTCGTGGTGGTAGTTGACGTTGAGGTGCTGGTGGTTGAAGTGGAGGTGGTGGTCGTGGTCGTAGTATCATTGCCGGGGAGTGGGGGCAGATCCTCAGGACGAGGGATGTGAGGGAATATGTCGAGAGCGAATGACGGAGAGGGTCTCTCCTGTGAGATGTAGAGGATGCGGGTCCCGTTCGCCACAACACTGACGGGGACACGCAGGGTTCCGTTGACTGCGAGGTGACTCCCCAGAGAGCTGTTTGAGTCTAGGCTGTGGACCCAGTACGTCCCATCTGGTAGTCCGAATCTCGCGATGTCGACGGTGTAGTTGAAGGTCCGAGTCTCGTTATTGAAATTGCAGATGCCAGCGGCAAGAAGGCCATCGTCCACCAGGCCCTGTGTGACGAGAACGTTCTCCGTATCGTTCGAACTGATGGAGTTGGTGATGTTGAGAAAACGAGCAAACGACCGCACCACTCTGCGGTAGAGAGCCCTCATCTCGGGCTCGTTATCATAGTCGTAGGTCTCCGCAGTGACATTTGGCTTCGTGCTAAAGTGATTCGGCCCACAGTACAACATCCAGCCACTGCCCGGACGAGAGCTGTTGTGATAAAGAACAAGTGGTACTCCGTCTGCGGCATGCGCCGGCCCGTAGTCATACAGTGTCGCATTCGCAATGATGTGATGGTCAGCTGTCAGGCCCTCGGTGCTGAGGCAGTAGGCCTCCGCAAATGACGCATTGTAGGATCGGTCGAGACGGAGGAGATTACCAGGCGAGATGTTGAGGTACATAGCGCCATCATAGGTGAGCTCTGTCAGGTTCTTCTCAATGTCATATCGGGCACGGTTGACGTTTGGAGTCTCCTCGTTGCGGATGCCGCCCAGAAAGATGACATTACCACCATTGGCAACAAAGTCGTTGATCTTCTCGACCGTCTCGTTGAGATGCCATCTGTCGGTCATCAGAATGATGCTGTACTTCGACAGATTCAGGTCGCTGTACGCAAAGCACCTCTGATTGACGAGGTCGTACTCGGTGAAGAGTCGGAGATGATCGACGTGGAGCATAGGCTCCCCCGTCTGGTAGCCATTCCCGACGACGAGAACCTCTGGTTGGGAGTTCAGCTGTGGTAGCCACCTGAGTTGGCCCGCAAGGTTGTCGATGTATGTGAACAGCCTCCGTCCCATTAGGTCCGTCCGGTCGTGACCCCAGCGCCAGTCGTAGCTGTCATTGTTCTGCGGCGCCCAGTCAAAGAAACCAAGGCCGGCGATTCCTGAGACGTAAGACAGCCACGTCTCGCGTCGGATCTGCTCATAACTCCCAATCTTGTAGTAGAGGCCATCTCCAGCCTCGTTGAGAAAGTCCCAGATGGTCCCCCAGATTGTCATCAGAAAGGGCCTGTCCGGACATGACGCTCTGTACCTTCGGATGGTCTCGTAGAGGAGCCAGGGATTGTCAAACGCGTAGTAGCAATCGGCCGACAACATATCCGACTTTGCTTCATATGGTGGGGCAATGTCGTCGACCATTCCCCAGACTGGCGGCATAAAGAGCGACTGGATGACCTTTGCCTGAGGGGCGAGCGACCTCACGTAGTCGTAGAGGAAATTGTACACCCAGATCGTCTTGTTCGCATACCACTCCGCCGCAGTCCAGCGTTCTGTGGCGTTCATCTGCAGCAGCGGCTTCAGCTCGAAGCCAGTCTCTGCTCGGTAGGTATCGGCGTATTTTGCAACGTCGGGCGAGAGTTCGCTCTCGATATTGGCATAGCGCGTCCAGGCAGGTTCCTCATCGCCGAGAAGGATACCCCAGACGAGGGACAGGTTGAGGAGTCTCTCGGGGGGCGATGCGCCGGGCTCTTCGAAGCTTGGCACTGGTCCGATGCCTAGTCCGAAGTCAACAGCCTCAATGGTCCAGTTCCTGATGGTCTCGTTGTACACTATGTCGACGGGATTTGTTATCCACTTGGACCACCAGTTCGTTGCCTGAATGATCTTCACGCCCGCCTGTGCCATCGCCTCCACGTAGTCAACATCCTCCGGGGCCATCTGACCTGACCGCCCCCATATGGAGAAGTTCCCGAAGAACAGAGACTCACGATAGTGCAATCCGCCGTGAATCGTCTCGATTGCAGCCGCCTCTTGCAATGGGGCGCAGGGAATGACTATCACAAGAATGACGAGGCAGCAGGCCACTCTCTGCCTCATTCGTGCAGGTTCGTGACTGGGACACATCCGGTGCAGTCCTCTACGAGATGGGGTGGACAGACTGGTATTCGACCGGATTCTTAAGTATGTTACTAGCCTTGATCAAGCCGCTCTTGCCTCCTCCAAGATACTCTTTCTATGGCAGCATAAACCAGTCCACCGTGCCTCGCAACTGATACAGTACTGTTCGAATCCTCAAGGTCGACGGCGTTTGAACAGGAGGATGACACCGTATCGCTCTGCGGGAACCATCTTCGTGCAGAATCCAAAAGACGCGACATACTCTGGTTACAACGAGTGCTCGGAGGTTTCAGGCTGTTGGATATGCCGCTACGAATGTAGACCTGCAGTGGCGGCGAATAGTCAGCACAAATACTCATGGACTCATGGGTGACATCAACGACTGGGAAAAAGTCTAGGAGCCCTTGAGGGCCGTACGGATACTTACACGCCTTCAACGCAGGCCGCCCTGAACAGGACACATCTAGCTGGTCCAGAGTTCGCATCAATGTCGACTTCTGCGCCTGACGGAACACTAGGAAGAGATCAACATCGTTGATAGTCCAAGAATCGTCTGACAAAATATCTTAGGGACTCGTTATTGCGACAGCCGAGCTGCAAATCGAATTGATCAAGAAGGGATATCATGAATTCTGTCGGTGTCATGCCAGGCGGGCATACGCGTTCAAACTGCTCCTTTGTCGCATAGTTCTTGCTATCAATCAATGAGGCACCAACTTCCTTCAGCCAAGATGTGGTGACGCCAGCAAGATACCAGCTCTCAATCTCATATTTCACTCCGACAAACCTACGACGATTCAGTTCAAACGGATATTGTCGGTTGATGCTATCGAACCGACCAGAGTAGCAGGGAACCCAGTCCAAGTCACGCACAAAGATGTAGTCGCCAGTCCTATCCGCACTACGAAGATGACCGACGACCCTCTTCTTAGTCAATTGAGCGTATTTCACGAAACGAACCGAGTACTTTTGTTCAAGTAGCGGCTTCAAGAGTCGCTGAAAGAATCTCTGATCATCGACACCCTCTACAAATATCGTCAATCGTTTCTTCGAGATCACTCCAAGAGCCCCTGAACGTAGAGATCTTCAACTCCAAGGTCTTCATTGAGGAACATCCGAACATCCTCGCTGTCCGCAGGACGTTCCACCGTAGAGAAGCCCTCCTCGTTCCTCCGAACGAGTAGGAGATTCTCAAGCGGGGTATATCGGACAAACTCAGGATTATGCGTGGTGACTATAATCTGGTAATGCCTCCGGCTCGTAACATCCTGCATAAAACGGACGATATTCCCGATTAGGGCAGGATGGATGTTGCGTTCAGGCTCTTCGAAGAACAGTACTTTCTTTCTCTCGAAGTACAGAGCAACAATCATCGCAGTGATGGCCACGGTCCCGTCGGACAACAAGAAGGATGGTAGTGTATGCCCATCAAAGTAACTCTCCTCCATCATTGTCAGGAGTGTGCCGTCGGGAAGATTCTCAACAGATACGTTGCGAATGAAAGGAAGAACATCCCCAATGAGGAATATGAGCCTCTTTTTCTGTCGCGGGTCACTGACAATCTGCTTCAGCCTGATTGCGAGATTTCGACCATCAGGCTCAAGTTCAGCCATTCCTGTCGCAGAAGCTGTACGTTTGCAGGTATGAGAGTCTATGTCGAAAGTGGCTGTGCTTCTGAAAAACTGATCAAACGGGATTAGTAATGGTGAGAACAAGGCTGTGTGCTCAATGATTGAGAACTTCCGCCATCCAAGTTCTTCGGACAGCGGTTCTCGCAATACAAGTTCTTTCAATCCTTTGCTTTCAAATACTGCTCTAAGCTCTTGGGGCACTTCGGATGAAATGTGGCCACGATCATTGCTTACAACAACAGTGCCTTTCGCCAGTTCCTCGACAGGGGTATCCTCACTTCCAAACGGCATTTCTGTGAAGAGATCACATTGGATTTCAGCTCGTTCGCTGACGCTATACTCCTGCTCACTGTCACCAAGTCCCAATCGAAGCTCGTAAGAGAGGGTACTGATTCGAATGCCAATGCCCTTATCGGGGATACTGATTGTTCCCAGATCTCGAAGTGTGATTCCAATGACTACCTCGCTGTCAGGGTCACATCCGATAGTGCGAAGATACGAGAAGCCGCCCTGAATTGAGATCGCGTTGTCGATGCCGTGAGTAGCGGCGTCTTTCAAGAACTTGACTACGGTCACTAGGTTTGATTTGCCTGAGGCATTTGCTCCAATTATCACATTGAATTCTCTCAGACTAACCGATACGTCCGCGAAGTTCTTGAAATTGACAAGCCGAATACTAGATATATGCAATGAACATTCCCCTGATGAGCAGTAGGAAACTCAGCTCGTGTGCTACGCCCTTCCACTCGCCTACTTTTTAAAGTTGAGCCTTTGGCCGAGGTTCCAAACCCGGAACGGCGATAGTCACTTCAAGGGGGAAACTCGCCGTTCATAGTCGGGTCGCCTGCTGCACAAGGCGAATCTACTCTCTCTTGGCAGCCGGATAGTCTCGTGGGGCATCAAGGCTCATCACCGTGAGAGTCAGTGTCATCCTCGCCACCGGGCTGTTCAGGCTCCGGCTGGCTCTGAGCATCTTCCTCCACTTCGTGCACTTCAATCGCTGGCGGCTCCGGCACCTCGTAGGTCCGAACTTCTGTTCTATTGTCAGCTGACCTCCGACGGATCCTTCGTGCTAGTTTGGGAACACCAGTCACAATCTTGGATGACAGATAGGGAATCACGACCAAGAACACTATCGGGAAGAGTATTATCACAGCAAGCGAGTAGCTCCTGATGAAGTCCAGTGATGACGCAGTCGCTGCACCGACGACTATGAGGAACATCAGAAACTTTGTCCGAATTGATGTCCCGGTGCGCTGGACTAGAAGCTCACGCTCCTCCTCAATCACACGCGGCGGAGTGCCAGCAGTCCGCATCGCCTGAATCCTCCCGAGACCCTTCCGAATCTCACGGTAGAGATTGACCACGACAACAACGATGCTGCTGACGTAGGTGCCAAAGACCGTGAGAAGTATTGCAGGGACGGCGATCTCACCAAGATGGAAGACGTTCTCAAGGATGTAGACTTGAAAGAGCTCGATATGCCGGCCGTACTCTATTATCTGGTAGATCATCCCAGGCACGAGAGCGAGGTGCCACAGTCCCGCAAGGACACGTCTCCGACTCACGCGCTCTGTTATCAGAATCGAGGAGTAGGCGTCCCGGTACAGCCAGATACCGTAGAGAAGCACAGAGATACCAATCAGCAGAATGCTCTCCGCTAGCGCAAGGCCGTACGATCCCATCGTGCCGAGATAGATCGAGTGGAGCAGCACCATTCCACCGCCGCCGAGGACAAGCAGGTACACGCGATCCAGGCGCGTGACGCTCTGCCTGACTGACAGCTCCTCCTTGCCCCTCGCTGAGAGCATCCCTGCGACTCGGAAGTAGATGAACATCCCGATGAGGCTGATGACCAACGAGAGACCCGTTCCCAGAATGAAGGTCGAGCCCGTTAGGGTGATCTGGGGGACAGGTACGACAACGCTGAGAGGCAGGCTGTCACTGGCCGGTATGCATGTCGTGCCACCGACGTGTACCTCCAACTGATAGTCACCGTGGCGCGCGTTGATGTTGTCGAAGATTGCCACATAGACGCCGGGCGTCTCGGACTCCGTGGCGACGACGGTCCTGTTGGCAAAAGTGACAACAATATCAAGCCCAAGAACAGGCGCGCCGTAGGCGTCCTTGACCTCCACCCTGACGAGCAGGTCACTCCCCTGTTGCGGAGTGAGGGTCGATGTCGTGATTGTGATCTGCGGGCGAGCCAGTATGTTGACTGTCCCATTGACCACCGCCGTGTCAGCAAGACTGTCAGACACTTCAATCTCGTAGACGTACTGAGACCACGTCCAGCCATCGGTGGTCACAGTCCGGACATAGGTACCATTCCCGAGGCTCTCAAAGTAGAACAGCGTCTCTCGCACGGTAAGCCCGACCGTGACCGAAGACATCGGGTTTCCGAGTGCATCAGCAACAGACACTCGGAACTCTATTGGTTCAGTGCCCTGAACGAATGAGCTGTTTGCAGCCGGGGAGATTACCCTCACCCGCAGTGTGCTCCTGACTTCCACGCTGACATTGAACAGATTGACCGTGACAAACGGGCTATCCGTCTCCACCACGAAATAGTACACTCCTGGGGGACCGGCAAGCGATAACTGAATCGAGAACTGACTAGAGTCGTTGCCGACAGTCCCCTGATAGCGTACTCCCTGAAAGATGGCATCCCACGAATACCCCGTGATGGGATGCGCGTAGTCATCGCTGAGCAGAGCCGTGAAGGTGATATTGTCTCCGACCATCAGCGGCGCCGGATAGTCGAGCGCGAGCACACCAGAACCGACAAGCCTGAAACGGTGTTGCAAGACGATGGACTCAAGGTACGGATGCGTCACACTGATACTTGCGGTATACAGGCCCAGTGGGAAGATGGCCGTGCCTATCTCTGCTGCGTACCGACCAGGTTGGACCTCTGCCAGCAGATACGGGCTGCCCAAGATGCTGACGACCACCTCTGCGTCATCAATCTGCGTCCCTATGAGATCGGTCAGATTGAGCTCAAAACTGATAGTCGCACCCTGCGTGACATTCGACATGTAGGCTGGGCTCACCACGGCCACAGAGGGGACTCCCACGATGGCCATCGTCAGGCTCTTGTTGACAGGCACAACATACGAGCCGCTGATGTTGACCCATAGTTGATAGAGGCCGGGGGGCACGCCGGGGGTCATCAGCCAAGAGAATGTGTGGCTGTTCAACATACTACCTGACACACCCTGTCCAGCAAGGCCGACTGCGTAGTCGAACGACGACACCGGGTTGCTGTACGCATCGGTCACAACAAACGTGAGATTTAGCTCAGCGTCATTGCGTGCAGGTGTCTCGTATTCAACTGAAACGTCCACTATCCCCAAGACGATCAACCGACGCGATGTCTGGTTAGCGTGAAGGTAGGTCTCCGCAACGGAGATGAGAATCTCGTACTCTCCAGGCGCATAGCCCGCCGTCGAAAATGTCGCTGCATATGTGCCATTGACTATGTGACTAAGCACAAGGCTCACGGGACTGAGCATAGTCACGGTGGCATCAGAAACCGGGGTGCCGCTCCAGTCGAACACCGTGACAGAGAGGTCGGTCGAATCGCCCTGAGACAGGGTCCAGCCACCACTCGAGTCCATTGTCAGCACAGGGTTGGACACCACCTCCACCGTCGATGTCGTGAACTGCGGATGACCGTACGTTGACGAGACGTAGATCAGGAGAACACGTGAGCCGATTGACGTGTTGGCGGTCACGACAGCACGGTATCCAGCACCGCCTGTGGAGATTGCGGTGTAGTTCACTCCGTTGAACTCCACCTTCACAAGAATGCCATCGGGAGTTGTCCCATACGAGTCGTAGACGTATGCTGATACGTTGAAGTGGCTGCCACCCTCCACCGTCAGCGGATGGCTGACTGAGGCTGTCAGATTACCATAGACCGAGATCGTAACCATACCAAACTCGGTGCCCACTACGTATTCATCCTCCACTATCACCGTGAAGTTGTATCGTCCGATTGGCAGGTTTGCCGAGTCGTCCAAACGGTAGCTTCCGGCAACCACCTCGCTCAGGACAAACTCGTAGGAGCCACTTTTGAGTTTCACTGTCGCGCCAGACAGGGCATTGGAGTACTGGTCTGTCAGATTCAACCATCCCGAGAAACCAGTATCCTGTTCGACAACGGACGGGATGTCCGTCACGACGACAAGCGTGTCGGTCACCACTCTCAGTTGCGTGGTCGCTGAGGCCACACCCGTTGCGAAGCGGTGGTCCGCTGTCGCGTTGAGAAGATAGTCACCGGGCGGGAAGGTGACAGTCGACAGGAACACCTCGTACGCGGGGTCGCTGAAATTCGCCTGGTATACCGTATTGTCAATGGTGACATTGACCGCGGCGTCCGAGATCACTATTCCCAACGAGTCTGTCACAGACACGTACACTGTCGCGTTCTGGCCCTGAGTTGCCGACTCGGGAGCGTGAACGGTCACTGTAAGAGGGCTCCTGACCGTGAGGTTTCCTATGATGTCACCGGAGATGGGGTGATAGTAGTCGGTAGTGACCTGCAGAGTCATATTCACCAGCCCCATCGGCCAGTTGACTTGAAACTGTGCCGTGTAATGACCCCCTACGGCGTCGTAGACCAGTCCGTAGCTCCTCTTTGTCTCCTCTCCGCCTAGATTGTAGTGAGCTATCGCAGTCACACTGGCATTTGAAAGCGATTCCCCGTAGATGTTGGTCACTGTCACACTCAGAGATGCCGTGTCACCCTGCACCAGTTGGGTGGATGAGAAAGAGACGCTGTAGTCGAGCCGATAGTACCAGTCGAGGTCACGGACAACCCCAGCGTACATACGGTATGGTTCGAGGACTGGAAATGCTGCTATGTCCTCGCCGCCGCCAGGGTCGACATTCCCGACAGGGACCGGATTGTAGACTGCGCGCGCGAGAACAATGTCGCGCAAGGTCTGGTCACTGAGCGTGATTGAGTGGAGTGTCTTGTCCTGCTTGGTAAAGACCACGAGCTCAGGGCCGTTGAACCCGTCGAAGTCTGCTATGGCATATCCTGAGGGAGTGGCATCACCAATGGAGACCGTCCACTCTACATCAAGACTGGGACCAAGACGCATCAGCGAGAGAAGGCCATCTGTGTCAACCATGAACAGGTCGTCGAGCCCATCGGGTTCGAGGTCATACAGGTACAGGCTTCGGAAGTGATAGTCATCGAGAGTATATTTGCCGGACGCACTGATGTTCTGTGTCTGGACATCAAAGAGATAGAGCCGCGTATCAGCAACTGCCCCTCTCCATAGCGTGATTGCATAGAGGAACTGATCGTGGCCCATTGTGGAGTTGTGGTAGGACGCAATTCGTCCGTAGCTTGCATCAGTATAGCTCGGCTCCAGCGCTATGTTCTCCTCCTTGACCCGAGAGAGATTCGTGGCGTCGTATATCTGGACAAGGGTATCGTTCAGGAGTACGGCGATCTGGTATGAACCGTTCTCACCTGTCTGCGACCAGGCTGCGCCGCGTAGGGGAAGACTGAAGACCTGCCCGCCAGATGTCAGAGGCGTGTTGGTCCAGCCGCCGGACGAACCCCTGCGCACTATGGCGACGGCGCTGTCATCTACGATATGGGTATCATCAAGACCGTCACCATCATCATCGAACACGAAGACCTCGGTGAGCGCGCGTATATTGCGAGTGGCGACATCGTAGGTGTAGGACGTGATGTCCTTTCCGTCGATTAGGTAGACACCAGCCCGCGAGCTGTTTGCCGTGACCAGTTGTAGGTCGACAACATTGTCGAGATTGTTAGAGGAGGCAAGGAGCGCAAACTGCGTATTGTAGTTACTCCCCAGCGGGAGCTCGACCGCCTGAACGACCGTGCCGTTGGGACGAAACTTGCGTACCATGATCGCGTATCCCCCACCTGAACCAGGTTCAACCGACGCCGTGTAGAGGACAATCTCGCCCGTCGAAGTGTTGCCCACGGCCATCACATTGCGCGTCCGCATCTCGTACGGGTAGCTCATCTCATATTCCCAAGCGAGGTGCCCCGTCACCTCAAACTGCAGAGGACTTGATGGCCCTCCGACATAGGCGGGGTTGAGATACGCATCGACAATCTCGATGTAGTACTCATACTGGCCAGCGGACAGCCCGACAAGGAATGTGAGATACTTCCTACCAGATGTGGAGGCTTCCAGGCCCTCACTGGCCCATCCTAGGTCGCCGACGGCACGGATATGGAGCACGGCTCTCTCCACCGAGGAGTCCTCAGTCACGCCGACCTCGATCTTCACATAGTCGTCCACAACTGTCGGATGCAGTGGCCACACTGGGCTCGGTTCGAGTACAGGACTTGTGGTGTCGCTCAATCGTACATAGATGTCGCGACCAGCCACGGCCAGCATATCATCGCGTCCGTCCGCATCGATGTCGTAGGCATAGGCCCGTGTCGAGCCCTCAACCTCTGACGCCACGAAGGCAATCTCACTGCTTGACCCGTGAAGGAAACAGAGCCGGTCCTGACTTGTCAGCGTGACCACATCGTCCCGATCGTCCCTATCCACGGTACCAATACCGGGCGGAGCGTCCACGTTCACGCCCGTCACACGTGAGTACAACACAGCTCCGTCAGAACCGTCAAGGAAGTAGACTTGGTCCAGCTCAGATAACGATATGACAAGGTCCGTCTGCCCATCGAGCGTTATGTTGGCAGATGCGAGGAAAGTGGGCTCGACCGATGAGGCAGCAAAGGCCCGGTCGTAGATGGTGCTCAACGCCGAACCCTCAAGTACCGTGACATTTCCCACGCTCTGAAATATTGCAACATCGTCGACCCCAACACCGTACTGAAACGTCGTCATTCCTGTCACAGCGTGGGGTAGCACAGTTGATGCAAGCGCACTCGCCGTGCCTGATATGATAGTTACATCCTTTGAGGCCGCGACGCTGATCTCGTCCCCGAGGGCAACGTTGTAGTCGCCGACATCAACACACGAGATGGCGGATGCTGACTGATAGGTCCCGAGGACGCCTCCATTGTCACGGTCCACAATCACGATCTTCCCGGCCGACTTGTCCACTGCAGCAAGATCCAGACCCCCGTCGGCGTCGAAGTCACCGACAAGTATCTGGTCTATGCTCTGCAGGAGCACGGGATACCGTACTATGCTGGAGCTGCTCACCTTCAGCTCCACGACAAGCCTTGAGGTCGTATTGTCCATACCCCAGAGGAACTCGGTCTCTCCATCGGAGTCGAGGTCGGAACCGATGATTGTGTCTACGTAGTGCGTCCCGCTGTCCACATCCACAGTCACAGCACCATCCGAGAGCGGGGTGACGAAATAGAAGCGGTCCGCTGAGTCATCAACGTATGAGTAGCCCCGCTCGCCACCCACGATACCTGGTGCGATGGACGATACGGTACTCGAGGCCGTATACCTCAGAAGATAGTCGGCCGCAGGAGCTGCGCGTTCGGGGATGTGGCTCGGGGATGACGTATTCGAGAATCCGACGGGTTCGCCCGAGGGAGAACTCGATATCAAGAATAGTAGCGCAAGGGCCGACACCATTAATATGAGCCTGAGACGGCTGTTCCTCAAGACAGACATTGTCGCTCACCTCGCCAGAGCCGACCGTGACTGGACAGCAGTGACGCTCAAGTAGTGGCCTGCCAAAGACGCAGCGTGACCTCTACGGAGTCAAGTGTCTTCAGGGAATTATTATGTCTTTGTTGCCCAGCCTGCTCTCGATTTTGTGACAGACCGTTCGAGGAGTTTCAGTGCAAATAATTCGACAGGCCACTCCCAAGGTGGCGCAGCGCTCCGTCACCTCAGCTACGCTTATGTGTCGACGGGTCAGTGGTATTGTCAGTGATAGCCCGTGATACGCATAGGCGTTGTCCTCGGACGCGGAGGACACACCGCTCAGACCTTTGCGCTTGTCGACCTGCTCGGCCGCAACTACCAGTACCTCTACCTGATAGGAGTCCTTGATAGACTCACACCCAAGAAGATCAGAATCCCTGGCACAGTCCTTCCAGTGCTGCCGCCGAGGCTTCTCCCTCAGGACTCCAAGATAATGTCTGTCGTCAGGACCATAGTTACCCTATTCCTGTCGTTCATCTACTTCCTCCTGCTGAGGCCGAAAGTGGTGCTGAGCTGCGGAACTGGACTGACCGTCCCGGTCTTCTGTGCCGCGCGCGCACTGGGCGTCAAGACCGTCTTCATTGAGAGCATGTCGAGAGTCACCGAGCTGTCAATGACAGGAAGGCTGTTGCTCGGCAAGACCGACCTCTTCTTCGTGCAGTGGCCGCAACTCGCCGAGAAGACACCAGGCGCTCTATACGGGGGTCAGCTGCTATGATATTCGTCACCGTCGGCACAGCTCACTTCGACCGGCTTGTCCGTGAGATGGACAGACTGGTGGGAGAGGGCGTCATCAAGGAACCCGTCGTAGCACAGATCGGGCGGGGAGAGTACGTCCCAAGTCATATGAGGTACTTCAGGTTCATCAGGTCGCTCGAGCCAGCCTACAAGCGCGCCAGGCTTGTCGTCAGCGCGGGAGGGGCCGGCACTACGATGGAGTGCGTCAAGAGAGCAATCCCGCTAGTGGTTGTCGAGAACAAGTCGTTGATGGAGGGACATCAGGCGCAGCTCATCGGTGAGATGGAGAGGAGAGGACACCTCGTCTGGTGCAGAGACCTCTCCCAGCTCGCTCGGTGCATAGAGCAGGCTCACCACAGAGAGTTTGAACCATTCGTCAGTGACCCGCCGAAGATGCATCTCTACATCCGACGACTGGCGGAGAGAGGTTGAGCTCCTTGTGCGGCAGGACACTGGATAGATGTGGGATGCGTGCTGGGCCTCGCCATAGGTGACGCCCTCGGTGGGCCTACCGAGTTCTTATCCTGCGAGGCCATCCGGGAGAGATGACCACCCGATGGCGTGAGCGCAATACCCGAACCGTGGAGGAGGCAGGTCGAAGACTCAGATCGTCTTGCCCACCTGGCTGCTGAGCCCCACGAGTACTCGACGGCCATATAGTGTGCTCATTGGATGCCGGGGTCATTGCATTCCGATAGCAGCTATGCGTTTGGCGCCAAATGCAGGGTCCCGAAACACTACAGAATTCGCGTCTTGCCGTCCTCTGATATCTTGGCATGTATGCACGTGATATCCCGACATGTACCTCAATAATCTCTCGATTTGATGTGTTGTTTATAAGGACAAATGTTCCAGTGGAAGTCAAGGTAAGTTTAACCAACAGGAAAACCAACTCCGAGATGAGGCAAGTTGAGCACAAAGACGAAGAAACGCACCACGAGAGCCAAGCTTGTAAGGGTCCCGGGTCTGGGACTGTCAGTGAAGCTCTTCCGCCAAGAGGGAACGGACAAGTCCGCCACGCAGATCGCGAACCTGCTCCGGGCTCATCTGTACAAGCCAAAGGGCAAGAAAGATCTGAGTGCCGGTTTTGTCGACGTGAAGGCCAAGGGCAAGCACGTCAATGCGGAATTCGTGGCCGGGTTCCGAGTACGTGTCCTGACGTACAATAAGGACGGCGAACTGACACCCGTGCACTATGTCAGCTATGACAGAGCGCAGGTGATCATCAAGACCGACCGTGGCACGATCGAGGTCCGTGGTTCTGAGCGCATCGCCCGGAAGTTCCGGCGGATGTATGAGGAGATCACTGGTGCCTCGCTGTCCCCGCTGAATCTCAACGGCGGTACGCAGAGACTCTACAGCCAGGCCAAGAACATCGACAGCGTCCTCCTCACCGGAATCCAGAAGGGCAACCTGAGCCAGCTGGAGTTCCGGGGACACAGTATCCAGACGGAGGCAGAGATAGGCCTGTACGCGCGCAAGTACAAGGGTGAGATCACAAGATTCCGTGGTACCTTCGCGTATCCGAGTGGCGCCTTCCTCACCACGACCATCAACGCCGAGCAGGGCTCTCTGATGGTCTACAAGAGTGGCGACGGTATTCTGGAGAAGGACCTCACATGGATCGTCGACCTCATGGAAGAGGCTGCACTGGAGTAGAACCAAGTCCGAGCGAGGCCCGGTGCCTCTCTCGGGCCATCTCTTTCTTTCGAGACGAGTGGAACAGAGACGGGCATCTGTGCTCGCGCTGATGTCGTGCGACTGGTATTCCGTCGAAACAGATCTTCGAACTCGAACCACCTGTGCCCCTGTCGAGTGGCAACAGGATCTACATCCAGTCCTCGGGTGCCCTTCTGATACCAATCACCGTCCGCGTGTTCTCGATGTACCAGCGAGTCGCCTCCCTGAAGACTGGCCAGAACTCGAAGAAGAGCTGCGGGTTCTCGGTCTCGACCACCAGGTAGCCATTCCAGTCGGTCCCCCAGGCGTAGCGATAGTCCCCGACTATCTTCAGCTCGTCTGGCCAGGACTCTGTTCTGAACTGACGCCAGAACTTCTTGGATTTCTCTGCCTCCTCTTTGGTCATCGGCCGGAACCTGTAGAAGACGACGAAGCCGTACGTCATAGAGGGCGCACCGTCCGACTTGACGCTGGCGCCGGATTAAAAAGGTTTGCAGCCCAGCCCGTGTGACGAGGATCGACTTGAGTGAAGACGCAGGGATACTGAGACGGGATTTCAGACACAGGGGCACACCATATTCATTCCGGTGGAACATTGAGCACCACAGGACAATTGGACGCGATACTGGCGACTCAGCGGCCCTCTGGGGTCATTTGCAGGCAGTGCTGAGGGGATCGGTACCTGAAGAGCCATTCAACAGCCCGTTCTTTAGGAGAGCCTCCTCACTCCGACTCCGGAAGATGACCCCGCACAAGAGAATCGGGCTCTACAGACGATTTCTCAGGTCAGGGATGATAACCGAGTCGATAGATGATAGCCTCGTCAGGCTTCTCAGACAGTATCAACAGCGGAGGGGGCTCAACACGCACAACACTGACCACAGTATCCTTGAGGAGTTCGTGCAGCGCGACCCGCAGACTGTGGCTATGGAGGTCCCGGTCTGGTCAGAGAGCCTCGCGCTCTCGGGACACATTGACCTGGTGAGGATCATCGACGGGGCAGTGCAAGTCTGCGACTATAAGCCCGGTCCCCTTGAGCAGACAAAGAGGAGGTTCCTGCAGTCGTTGCCCCAGGTGGCAGCCTACGGTGAGATGATGGCGCACCACTTGGCATCAACACTGCGCACTGCTCTTGAGGCTCCATTGCTCCCCAAGATTAGATGCGCAATCTTCGACTCCCACACATCGTGGCATTTCGGAGCAGAGATGTATATGCATCTCGTTGCGGCATCTCTGATACCGGGACTGGAATGAATGAATACCCTTCACAAGGCGTCACATGTCCCCATTCTGAAGAATGGTCATCTTGACCTCTTCATCGATCGTGACGCCCCTCATCTTTGACCGGCCGTCGTACTTCAGCTGAATGGTCGGCCGCTCCGACTCGAGGCCCTGACGAATCCTTGAGAAGTAGGCCTCAGTGAGAACACCGAAGCGATTCAGTGCTGGATCCACGGGGACCCATCCGCGATTGTCGAGAAAGACCTCGCACCACGCATGCGGTTCTGGGGTCGGACCGCCACGGAAGTAGTGACCGACGACACGTCTTGCAGGAATCTTGACGCAACGCATCAACGCGACGAACAGGTCCGCATGCTCGTCGCAGTCGCCCTCCATCTCCCTGAGCGCTCTTGCGGCGCCTCTCCGCTCATCGAGATGCGTCTTCAACTTGACCCGGTCCCGGACAACCTCCATCGCTATTCTCGCATAGCTCTCATCGCTAGACGCCTTCTCGGCAATCATCTGTGAGAGCTCCTGGATCATCGGGTCCTCGGTTTCCCAGTAGCGTTGCATCTTGGTATATGTGCCTCTTGTGCTACGCTGGATGGGCGACGGGATGTCTACTGTCTCCAACATCCAGTCTCGTGTCGTAGTGTCAATACGTAGTATCGCGGTGGGAGAGAAGCTCTCACCAGGACTGAGGTCAGGTACTCTGATGACAGCGACCATATTGCGCTCGGCCCGTTCCTGCATCCTGGCGGGTGGAAAGACATCTATGCTGCCGACGAACTGGTTTGCCATATCGGTGAAGAGAAACCACACCATCTTGCCACTGCGAATCTTGCCTGTGCCGTTGTTTACCACTGTGGCCTGCATCTCGATCCGCAGTCTCAAGGGGCTCACCTGCGTGCCGAGGGCACCGGTCGGTCATTCATCAGACTGGTTTTATTGATTATGCTTGTGTACCTCTCATAGGTCGATTCGGTCTCAATGTCTCATCCGGGTGCCACCCGAAGAGCGGCAAACAATGATTTATGTGAGAGAGCACTCACATTGACTGGACGAGCTACTGCCTGGCATTCACTGTGGGGTCTATGTCGTGACACCTGAGGACAAAGAGAAGGACGACGAAGAGTTCGGCCACGAGGCGGATGTGGTCGACCAGCTCCTTGAGGAGCTCGGCGTTGACGAGGAGATGAGAAAGGAGCTTGTGGAATCGGGGAGGGCCACGGAGGACATCCTGAAGGTCGAGCCTGCTGAGCAGGTGAGAAGAAGACTTGAGATAGAGAAGAGTCTGGACCAACTTCGAGGGTCCATCGCAAAGATGGAACACAGGCTCTCGGAGATCAATGAGACCATTGACAAGGTGGAGCGCGACCTAATTCCTGTCATCATCTCCTTCATGGTGAAGCTGAAGGGCGACCTTGTGACGTTGAAGACGACGTTGGTGGGGCGCTGCAGGAGAAGAACGAAGACGAATCTTCAGGAGGAGTTCGTGGCGAGAGTTGTCGGCCCAATAGTGGAGGAGGAGTTCTCCAAGGTCGAGAATACTCTCACCACTGGTATGTCCACACCTGTGCTCGACAAGATCAGAGAGCTGTCAGACACTGTGAGGAACTCACTGGAGGGGACCGTTGAACAGCTATCGGAGATGAAGGCGACACTCGACGACTTCACCCAGCGCACAATCACCGAGCTGGAGTTCTTGGCCAAGCAACTCTCTACCAAGCCTGTCGCCGTCGTGCCAGAAGACGTCGAGGACAAGATTCGCACCCTTGAGGGAAGAGTCCGGGAACTGAGTAGGGACCTTGAGCTCGCAAGAGAACGGATTCAGAACAGGGAGGAGGAGATCCAGCAGCTCAAACAGGAGCTGGAGACAGCAAGATCCGTCATCGACTCTCACGAGAGGACCATAGCATCGCTCCGTCAGACCAGCGGGGCAGATGCGAGCGTGGTCACCGAGCTGCGGGCGGAGATCAAGAGCCTCGAAGCGGCACGTGATGTCCTCGAAGCGCGGTTGAAGGAGGCGAACGAGGAGATTGAGAGGCAGGTCCAGAAGACACGTGACGCAATGGCAAAGCTCGCCAAGCGTGATGTGGAGGTCAAAGATCTGCAGACACGCATAGCCCAGCTGGAATCGGAGATACAAGACTACAAGGAGAGACTGGCAGAGGTCGACCGGCTGCGTACGGAGCTCAGTGTGCTCAAGAGCGGCGATGTAAACAGAGAACTCGAGCGACTGAAGAGCGAATACTCAAGACTTGAGGCATCAGAGAATAGACTCAAGCAGCAGAACGAGGAACTGAGGCGTAGAGTTGCCGAACTCGAACAGAGACTGGACTACTATGTGGGCGTGATGCAGCAGTCGGACAAGACGAAGGCATATCTGATGATAGAAGACACAGGTAGGATGTCTGTCAGAGAGATTGCCAGGTCACTAGGCATATCCCCAGCCCAAGTGACAAAATGGATTGAGGACTTTGAGAGGCTTGGCGCGGTCAAGGTCTCCGATGACGGCTACGTATCAATGGCGACGGCTCAAGAGGAAGCCGAGGGGGAACCGGCGTCGGATGAGCCTCCAACCGAGTGACCGCCGACCTGAAGAAGAAATCTTGTGGCGCCCAGCAGACCATCCAGTCGAAGTGCGAGATCATAGGCTGCCTTCACTGTGGCAGGAGAGCCACTCTCCTGGAGATAGGAACTCACAGCAGGCCGCAGGACCTCCCGTATGTATTTCGAACGCAGGGCCGACAGCTCGTTGACACAGGTCAGGTCGAGGCAACCGCTCTGCAGACGCTGTCTGATGTTCGACAGGACCGAGAGGTACTTACCAAAGAGCGGCGCACCTCCCGCATCAAGCGTCTGCTGCACAAGCGAGATACACTCCTGAAGAGCGGCGCCGGCATCGGAAACTGCAGTCAGTCGGACCTGAGAGCATTTGTCAAGGAAGGAGGAGGTCTCAGCGCCCACCATGTCTATGAGATTGGCAAGTCGCTTCAATGCTTCGTCGGACATCACTGGAGACCGATAATGTGTTGCACTCTGCCCTTATAACATTGATTCGACCACCAGTGAGCGGATCGCGCCGGGCACGACAATCGCACCAAAACAGGGATAAGATGGGGAGGGAAGAGACACAGTGATGAAGGAGGCTGTTCTTTACGAGAAGCTAGACGGAAGCGTGAGGTGCAATCTCTGTGCTCGGCGCTGTGTGATTAGGGAGGGGCAGTCAGGGTTCTGCCGGGTCAGAGTCAATCGCGACGGGAGGCTGTACACGCTTGTCTACGGCCTCATCGACGGCATGGCCGCGGACCCGATTGAGAAGAAGCCGTTGTTTCACTTCGCGCCAGGGTCGACAGCGTTCTCTATCAGTACCTCCTCCTGCAATTTCAGGTGTCAGTTCTGCCTGAACTATCACTCCTCTCAGAGAAAGACACCTGTGGGCCAGCGTTTCACACCTGAGCAGCTGGTGGCCCTTGCGCAGGAATACGGCTGTGATGGCATCAGCTACACCTATACGGAGCCGACGATATTCATGGAGATAGCCCACGACACGGCCGAGCTTGCAAGCAGGGCAGGAATGTACAACACCTTTGTGACGAATGGCTATATGACGGAGGAGGCCATAGAGTACATTTCGCCCTATCTCAATGCCGCGACTGTGGACTTCAAGGGATCAGCAAATCCCGAGTTTTACAAGAAGTACATGGCAGTACCAGATGTCGACCCGATCTTTGACGCTCTGAGAGAGCTAAAGAGGAGGGGCGTGTTCATAGAGATAACGAATCTTGTGGTGCCGAAGATAGGTGACTCTGAGGAGGACACGAGACATCTTGTTGAGTGGATAGTGGAGAATCTCGGTGAGAGGACACCAGTACATCTTACGGCCTTCGCACCTATGTACAAGATGACGCATCTGCCACGGACGTCAGCCGCGACTCTCCAGCGCCACATTCAGGTCGCCAAGGAGGCCGGACTGATATTCGTCTACTCGGGAAACGTGGCTGGACTGGAATACGAGAACACGTACTGTCCCCAGTGTGGCTTCAAGGCCGTCGAGAGATACTCCGTATTCCTGAAGAGCAACAACCTCGCTCCGGATGGCCACTGCCCGAAGTGCGGCGCAGACCTGAACATCGCGGGCGTACAGTGGATGGGAAAGGGATCGAGGAGATTCTGGTTCTGATGGTCGACGCCGCCCATATCATCGGCTCCGTCTGGAGTCGGTCCGCGACCGGCTACGTCCACGGCGTCCTGTATTGGGACTACGAGAACAGAGACGAAGACGACAATCCCATTACACAACTACTAAAGATAGAGAGAGGTGAGACCCTCCACTGGTCGCTACGCGGTCCCCGCGTATGCGTGGGCTTTCGCGATGGGACTGGCCGCAGGCAACCGTGTCCTGAGAGGACCGTCATCACCAGCGGCTCAGCACAGTGCGGACCGTGTCAGGCCTCCGACCTCTTTCTCGAATGCTACCGATGCGATGGCACAATCTGCCACGCGACCGCAGAGAGAAGAGATGAGTGCAGGAACACCGACTACGTGGTATACCTTGCAGTGTTCGGAGATAGCCTTGTCAAGGTGGGCGTATCAACAAGGGCCAGAGTCCAGACGCGGTGGGTCGAGCAGGGTGCTGACTACGCAGGAGTCATTGCCGAGATCAGGGATGGAAAGGAGGCACGGAGAATTGAGAGCCGTGTGGCCAGCTCATCCCGTGCCGTGAGTGTGGTCCGCAGTCCGACAAAGGCAAGAATGATGGCATTGACACCGAATCGCGGCCGGGTCGAGGAGTCCGTGGCACACGTCGTCAGACAGGCAATCGAGGCTGGTCTAGATGTCATCGAGCCTGAGATTGTCATTCTTGAGAATCACTATCGTATCGGACAGTTGCCCGCTGAACCAACATCGTGGGTGCCCTCGGGCCGTGAACGCCCCACAGAGGTGGACATTCTGGGCGAGGTCGTTGGGATGAAGGGAAGCATAGTGGTCACACGAACTGGTGCGACGATCAGATACATCGACCTGAGATGGAGCGCAGGAAGGAGGCTCGTCAAGAATCCGGAGATGTCTATCGAGGTCCAGTCTGCCATTGAAGAGTTCTTCTAAGGGACGCGGAAAGCGAGCTGAGCTCGCTCCCGAACGTTCATATGTCAGTTTCTGATGGTGGAACCCGAGGATGAGCGCAGCGAGAATGGACCCAGAGAGGGTGCGATACGTGTCACTGGTCCGAAGAGAAGGAGGAGAACCGATCTTGGGGATTCCGTATAGAGAGATGAGCGTCGACCCAGACCTAGTGGCAAGTTTCGTTCTCGCAGTCATTATATTTGAGAATCGTCAGCTCCGGACTTTTGTGAAAGAGGGGTACCGAGTAATCATAGAGGAGGGCGAGTACATAGTCGGACTGCTCATTGTCGACAAGATTGATGAAGAGAGGCCCTATCGAGCCGCTCTCAGAAGAATCATTGACACCTTCGAGGACAGGTACCGCCCACAGCTTCAGAATTGGTCGGGCGACATCCGACCGTTCCGCGAGTTTGCCCTCTTCATATTCTCAGTGTTTCCGTACCGTGATATGGATCTCAACCTTGTACCGATAGCGCTGGACCGCTCCGAGGCCACCCCGGACCACCGGACGAAGATTCCCTGGGCCGTGGGCGAGTCGGACAAGAAGATTGAGCTGGTCAAGGAGTTCATAAACGGAAAGAGGACAATTGCAGACATAGTCGAGGCGTCCGGGCTAGATGAGGCAGAAGTGATTGCCATAGTCTCTATGCTGGAGCAGTACCACTGGATAACTCTCACACGTCCCGTCCTCGATGACAGTCGTCTCGTCAAGCAGATGGAAGTGCCGACGCTACTGACGGGCGTCTATGGTGATGCCATTCTCAAACTCGTTGATCTGTGTGATGGTACTCGCACACTCGCGGAGATATCACGCGAGCTGGAGGTTGGCATTGATGTCGTGAAGACGCTAGCAAGAAACCTCATAAATGCCGGAGTGCTCAGGTTTTCGGATGGGCAGGGGGCGGACCGGGAGTGACCATCACGAGGGCAGAGATAGGGCTGTGGCGACTACGGTATCGTGACCCAACGTGGTGTCCGTCACTCGCAGCGCTTGAAGGCATAGAAACGGTGATGCACTATGGGCATGGTGATTCAGGGGGGACCTAGGATGTCAGTCGACACGAGCAAGGTCCGCTACGTCTCATTGATACGCCTTGAGGGCGGGGAGTCAATCCTGAACATTCCCTACGCCGAGATGAGCGTAGATCCAGACCTGATAGCAGGATTCGTCACCGCTGTCATCACATTCGCCAACACCCCTATTCGGACAATTCGCAAGGCGGCGTATGATATCCTCATTGAAGTTGGTGAGACCGTCCTTGTACTGATTGTTGTCGACCCTGTACCCGATGAAACACCCTACCGCAAGCGTCTGAGGCGTATCTTGGACAGCATCGAGAGAGAACACGGCGAGAAGCTGAAGCGCTTCGAGGGAGATGTCCGGAGATATCGCGAGTTCGCGCTGAAGGTCATATGCGAGTTCCCATTTGAAACACCGGACCTCAATCTGGTACCTGTGAGGAGAAAGATGGGGATTCAGATACCATTCAGGGTCGGTGAGGTCGACGAGAAAATGGAGATGCTTGAGGCGTTCATCAACGGGAAGCGCACCGTGGGGGAGATAATGAACCTCATTGAACTTCCTGACGAGGAGGTCGTTGCCCTGCTGTCCGCACTCCACAGATACAGATGGATCGAGTACAAGAGGCGGCTCACTCCTGAGGACATCCTCGTTCGGAGGCAGTGCGAGGACATCGAACTGGACAGGCTCCGCCAGCAGTTCGGCTCCCCGCTGGACGACGTACTCACGGCCTTTGGCAGCGGGAAGAAGATAGCCGATGTGCTCAATTCACTCTGCTATGACCAGAGCGCAATGTGGTTCCTCATCAACAAACTGGTGGAGTCAGGCTGTCTTGGCGTGGCCGAGTCGAAGTGACAAGACAAGAAGTCCACGCGTATTTGACCAATCAATCTGCCAGCCAGAGGGGGATATCGACGCCAGGGACACCTACCACGTCGCTCCTGCATTGACTGCAATGTAGGAACTGCGGAATGTAGTGAGAGGCACTCCGGCGTACCGACAGGAGAGCTGCGCCCGATGGTGCCATCAGACCTTCGCCGCCCGCAGGCGGAACGAGGGGCATTACGTTCTGAATCTCTGCGCCAGCCTGAGCGACTGTCTGTGCAACCAGTGTCACCTCTGACTCATTGACATCGGGTATCAGAACCGTATTTACCTTCACGTGGATGCCAGCTCTAGCAGCCGCCCTCAGTCCGTCGAGCTGGCGTCGCACCACATCCGCCCCAACCTGTCGTACCTTCCGGCGCCCATCTATGATGGCCCATTCGTAGACTCTGTCCGCATACTCGGGTGTGACCGCGTGAATGGACACGGTGACGGTCCGAACACCAAGGGCGACGAGGGCACCCACATTCTCCGTCAGCAGAATGCCGTTGGTGCTCAGGCAGAACTCGAGGTCTGGCCGGCTCTCGCGGACCAGAGAGAAGAGCTCCAGGGTCGCCGGATTATAGAGAGGCTCTCCGGGTCCTGATACGCCTACAATGCGCAGCCGGGGCCGACGCTCGCACTCCTCGAAGACTCTCTGAACGGCCTCTTGCACAGACATCACGCGCATAGACTTGCCAGGAGAGGGAAGATGGCAGGACACACCAAGAGAGTGATCACAGAAGATGCACTTGAGGTTACATCTCGGCGCAACGGGCACGTGGATTCTTTCCCATAGATCGGAACGCGACGAGCTCCAGCAGGGATGGTGCAGGAAGGGGTATCCGGCTGACAAGGCTCCATACGCGTCCTATGTCAGCTCTTGCATCAGGCGGCTGGCCTCTCGTGCTGCGCGCTTTGCGTCATTGAATACAAGGCCCAGCTTGGCATTCTCTGGGGCCGTAACAGTCAGCAGAAACGAGTCGAGAAGGGAGATGATCAGTGTTGTGCCCATCGTGCCCTGGATTATGACGGAGCTCAGCCTACCCTGACGCAGTTCCTTCACGGTCTGCTCCCCAGCCGAGTAGGCTCCAGCTGCCAGTGCTGCAACAGAGGCCTCTTCGACATTGGTGTGAAAGTGGCTCACAAGTGGAAGTCCCTCAACTGAGAATATGGCGGCACCCAATATGGGGGACGAGTTGGAGAGATTCTTGAGTAGCTCCTTGAGGAGCTGAATGACATCCACGGCACTCTGACTATGCATCGAGTATTCCTCCAGCGTGCCGGCGGGCACACCACGTGCTGTCTCGGGCTCTAGGTGAGGAGTTACGACATAAAACACTGATAAAGATTGGGCTGACTGGTACAGAGGTCATTCTATCAGCCGAACTGAGGTCACGCTGTCAGAGTACAGCAGGTCAGGAGGGATCTTCATCACCCGTAGTGCATTGTCCGCCTCCTGGTTCAGTCCCTGTTCGCGGAGCAGCGCGATAAACTCGAATCCCGTAGTGATGGCCAGGCCCTTCAGCGGTCGCCCACTACGGCACGACTCGATGAGGTCGTCGGGAGATATCATCCTACATCTCAAACGCTCATCACGGTGCTTTGTGAGATGAGTGATTCCCTTCCTGGCAATGCCCCGATTCTCCCTCTGCTCGGTTGTATAGGCCTTGCGTTTCGAGATTATGGTGAGGCGCTCGATGCCATTCTTCACAATCTCTTCGGAACGCAGTGTCTTGCCGTACAGCTCGTGGACACTCTTCACCGTCGTTGTGACAAGCCACGCGGTGCCAAACTCCGCCTGGTACCGCATACCCTTCAACAGCTCCGATTCGCTAAGTAGCGTCATCGACCTGTAGCCCTTGTACTCCACTGATATCAGCCAGTCAGGGTCTTTGTGGGTCACAATGAGGTCTGGTGTGAGGCCGCGCCCCGTCTTGGGAACACTCATCTCTACGTCCGGGAAGAGTCGCAGGATGAGCGCTGTGAAGGCCTCGTGGAACATATTGTGCCGAAGATTCCTTGCCTCTTGCGGGTGCCTAAGACCAGCCTCGCGGTAGAGTACCGGCATCTCAATTCGCTGACCGGTCCTTCTTCTCACCTCATCCTTTGTGGTGATACGGCCACGCGCCTGATTCTGTTGAACCAGTCTTATTGCGGCCTCCTCACCCAGCAGGTCCAGAATGACGCGCCCCAAGGGGAGGGACTTGTCCACCTCTCCCTCTGCCCTTCTTCGGCGGGCCTCCTCTGTCGCCCATTCGATGACCGCCTGCGCGTCATCTCCCAAGAGTCCCACTATTGACCTGAGTCTGTCCTGCAGGTTGTGGCCGTCTACGTACTTTCTCAATGCCGAAGGGTACTTGATTCTCGGTGACAACGACCATCATCCCAATTCTTCAGGGAATGAGGGTCTAGAAGATGTCCTTTATGAGTCTGACCTCTTGAGTTTCCTCGTCGTATGACACAAGCCCCGCGTTGCGCAGGTCGTGAATCGCCTTTATCACGGCAGTCGCCATTATGCCGGTGCTTGACTCAATGTTCTTTCTCGTGATGGCAGTTCCCGTGTTGTGCAGCATGTACAGTACGCGAGCGTGGGGCTTTCCACCGAACACGGTCTCTATCAGCGTGATGTATATCGCAAGCAGATCACTGACATCAACCTTCTCCTGAAGCTTCTCCTTCTCAGCTGCGGTCTCGCGATAGAGTTCCGACACGCGATTCAACTGTGCTGTGATCTCGTCCATCTCTTTCTTTAGTGCGTCTCGCTCCTCTGTGAGACGACGTATCACTTCCTGGCTGCCGCTCTCAGCATCAGCGAGCTTCTTCTTCAGCTCCTCGACCTCACCCTCGAGAGACTTGACCCGTTCATTGAGCTGCTCGGCCTCGGTCTCTCTATTCTGCAGGTCCTCCTGCAGCTTCTTCAACTTCTCCTCGGCCGCCCAAGCGCGCTCCTCCGCCTCCCGACGGGCGTTCCTGGCCTCCTCGGCCTCCTTCTCCACAGCATCAAGCTGCTCAAGCGTGTGCGTGATCTTCTCTCTTAGATCGTCAAGGGTACTCAGTATGGCCTCTCTCTCCGCAGACATGAGGATGTACCTCCATTACTGATAGCCGATGTTGCCCATACTATAAGAGTTTCACGTCGCACCGGCGTGCCTTCTCGCGGATGTACTCGACGTACTTGTCCCGGAGTTCACGGATGGGGAGGCCAAAGGCCTTGAACGCCTCAAGCTCTCCCTTGCGCCTCTTCTTCAACAGTCTGTCGTTCTCACAACGTAGCTGTGCGTTCTGCGCAATCGCCGGGATCCTGCGATTCTGTTCTGCACAGCGGATGTCAGACTTCGTCATCGGCTCAAGTGAGTGCTCAATCTCCACAAGCAGGCCATCGTCAGACCAGAAGTCGTCCGTGGTGAGACCAAGGAGATGAGCCTCGGGCGTCGCCAGCCCCTCGATATTGGCCAGCTCTATCGAGTTGGACTTTATCGTGGAGAAGATCCTCAGCGACCACGGCGACATGTCCACAAGGACGAGAATGGGAATCCCTTCATCAGCCAGCCGTCGCACCCACGCCCTCATGTTTCGACCGGGCTGCCCGAACAGAGCACCGATGCCAATCCTGAGCTGCTCGGCCACGCCCAGCTCGATGAGGTTTCTCGCCATCGCCTCCTTCTCCACAAGGACTGCAGCGTCTATGTTGGCCTCGTGAATCACCACATCGAAGGGACGTGACGATATGAACCAGCCGTACTCTCCAACCTCGGCACAGTTCAGCCGTTTTCCAGAGAGGTCTGTGAGAGTGACATCGCCGTAGAAGGTGCCCTTTGGGGAGCTCACGACGCCGAACTCCTCTCTCGGAACGGACTGGCCGCCGATGCGCAGTATACGTTCGCACAGGTTCACCAGCCGGTTAGTCTCGTTCTGATCGTGGATGCTCAAGACACGTTGCACACTGCGCACCTTGTGCATGTAGTAGAAGTCCCTCAGGCTCATCGAGAGGCCCTGTTCGAGATGCTCTCTGAACCGTGTGAGACCATAGACTAGAAGTGCAATGGTCCGCGCGCTGTCCACTCGGCAGCCGTCGATGAAGGAAGGCACCTCGTCCACAGGGCGATAGCCGTGCTCCTCGCTGTAGACGACGTTCTTCTTTGAAGAGCCGTAATAGCCAATCTCTGGAAAGGCCCCGTCACTGATTGTGTCAGCGAGTGTCACCAGCACACTGTCGATCAGGTCGACGACACGCTGGCGCATTGCTGTCGGTTCTGTCCTTGATGACACGCCATCAGCCTCCTTCCCCTCTTGAGGCAAAGAGCGAGTCCGCGTGTACTGGCCGGCCGAGCACATCCGAGAGAGTGCTAGCGATGAACTCGTAGTACTGACGCAGACGGTTCTGGCGCCTACGCCGTCTGTGCGCGCGATGGGCTCTGCGGACCGACTCGCCAATCCTCCGGAGACACCACTTCAGACCGAGAGAGATCTCCCTCCGTACAGCGTCGACATCAGCAATATACTCCTTTCCAACGGTCTTGTAGGGCACACGAGTCGAGCAGATGTGGACGACGAATGCCAGCGGGTCCTCTGGTCGGAGGCCGTAGTTGCGAAGGTTGAGTTGACGTATCACCCGCGTTGAGACATCAGACCCCTCATCATAGAGCAGAGGGATTCTGTTTGCGAATCTGTAGAGTCTGATGCCTGGCTGAAGTCCGCCTCCATACGCCACCGCGGTCTCGACTATGAAGGGGTGTCCCTCGTACACGCTCGGCGCACGCTGGGTGACGGCACAGTGTTCAGGATTGAAACGTTGAAGGCCTGCTCTCAGGAACTCCACGCCGGCAGGCGACAGCGAGTCCGCAGTGGGTGCGGTGAACCCCCCGTAGGTGGCAAGAGCACGCATCAGGTTAACGAGCGCTTCATCGTCCAACGCCGCTGGAGAGAGGCTTGGGTCGAGACCAGCGTGACGCAGGAAGGCAAGGGCCGTCGTCTTTCCCACTCGCTGGAACGACCTTGTCATAAAGGAGAGCAGAGTCTTCGTGCGCGAGGTGGCTATCATCCTCTTCAGCGTCTCCACGTCAATCCCACGGGGATGAGGAAGGACCTCCCTCGGAGGACGTGGAAGGCCTCTGTAGACGCGGTCGAGGTCCAGCCGTGTTCCATCAGGACCGGTGAACCTCATCGATGCATATGGCACGATTATCGCCGTCTGGGTGAAGTACTCGAGAATCTTCGACTTGCTACGAAACCAGTCACCCTCGAGCTCGAAGGAGATCTCAGTCCCGTGCTCGCCCTCATCCTTCGGAAAGGCATCCTCAGCAAGGATGACAGGCTCGTTCCGCTCGATGTCAAGACGTATCACGACACGCACACCGGCGTCCTCTCCCGGCACAGAGCTCGTGACGACAATTGGGCTCTGGGTGGTGACCTGTCCGTACAACAATGCCAGGCTGCCGCCCAATCCGAACGTGCCACGGCTCTGACGGAGAGTGAACTTGGTCCCTGAGAGCATCTTTCCAATCAGCTGTGGGATAGCGCCTCGGGGAATGCCGGTACCATTGTCGCGCACAGTGAGCCGGAATACCTGAGGCGCAGACGTGATTGACAGCCTGCTATCGGAGGCGCCGTTCCGAGTCATCTCCAGTTGTACGGTGATGTCTGGCAGGACGTGGGCCTCATCACAGGCATCGAGGCTGTTCTCGACGAGCTCGCGGATGGAAACGTATAGCGACCTTGCGGGGTTATCAAAGCCTGCGATTGTCCTGTTTCTGTAGAACCAAGCAGATATCGACAGCTCGACGATCTCAGGTGCTGACCTCACGTACTGGTCTGTGCTGTGTTGTTGCAATGATTCCATCCGGTCTCATCCCCAGCGGCGGATCACGTTGGACAGAGGCTGGCAGCGCTATGAAGGACAGTATTGCCCGGGTAGTACAGGACCTGCTCTTTGACCAAGCGCCTCGCCACCCCGGATTAGTGGCGTCGTGCGGTCAAGGTCACGTTCAGGAAGGCAAACGCTTAAGTGAGGCATGCGCCGAGCGCGCAACGGTCAAGGGCCTGAGAGTGTTAGCAGTTGGAGTATGATGTCGCAATAGTTGGTAGCGGTCCGGCAGGTATCCACTGCGCTCTCGAGCTGATAGACAAGCGACCAGACCTCAGGATTGCGATCATAGAGCGCGGC
The DNA here is from genome assembly GCA_029855935.1 of Candidatus Thorarchaeota archaeon. Classification (GTDB taxonomy): domain Archaea; phylum Asgardarchaeota; class Thorarchaeia; order Thorarchaeales; family Thorarchaeaceae; genus B65-G9. The sequence goes on from JAGSHN010000025.1 coordinate 34,817, forward strand.
AAGCCCATAGAATACCGTCACTGCCCCAACTCAACAATTGCGAGAGGATGCAGGAAGTGCAATCCTTGTCACATCCTGGCAGGCTGGGGTGGTGCCGGCGCCTTTTCTGATGGAAAGCTGACCATCTCTACTCACGTTGGTGGCTGGCTCGATGAGATAATAGGCGAGGAGAAGCTGGCCGAGCTCATCGACTATGTGGACAAGAGATACCTCGAACACGGCGCCCCGAAGAAGCTCTACGGAGCCAGCCCGGACAAGATAGAGAAGTGGACTCGTAGAGCAGCTCTAGTGGAACTTCAGCTCATCCCACAGCAGATCAGGCACATGGGCCGAGAGGGCTGCATATCTGTGATGAGCAGCATGTACCAACAGGTCGCCGAAAACGCAGAGGTCCTCTTTGATACTGAGGCGAAGGACATCCGTGTCGATGACAATACTGCCATTGGCATTGAGACAGGCAACGGGAGATTCATCAGCGCCCGGTACGTTGTTGCTGCGCCGGGCCGTGTGGGAAATGAGTGGCTGGCCCAACAGGCGCGCCGACTCAGTCTGAGCACTGAGAACAACTATGTGGACATCGGCGTGAGAGTCGAGATACCAGCGCCAGTGATGGAGGACATTGCCAACGATCTCTACGAGCCAAAGCTCGTCTACTACTCGAAACGCTTCGACGACAAGGTCAGGTTATTCTGCTTCAACCCAGGCGGCGTTGTGACAACGGAGTACTATGATGAGATTCTGACGGTCAACGGGCAGTCGTTCGCCAATATGAAGACGCCAAACACAAACTTCGCGCTCCTTGTCTCGACACGCTTCACGGCACCGTTTAAGCACCCAATCGCGTACGGCCAGCACATCGCCCGACTCGCCAATATGCTCGGCGACGGAGTACTCGTCCAGCGTCTTGCGGACCTGCGCCGAGGGAAGAGGAGCACAAAGGAGCGGATCAGCAGGTCTACTGTCAAGCCCACGCTGCCCAGTGCAGAGCCCGGCGACCTTAGCTTTGCCCTGCCATACAGGCATCTCAGCTCGATTCTTGAGATGATTGATGCGCTCGACAAGCTATGCCCAGGCGTTGCATCCGACAACGCCCTGCTCTACGGTGTCGAGGTCAAGTTCTACTCGGCACGAGTCAGGGTGAATGAGAATCTCGAAACGGAGATTCACAACCTCTATGCGGCTGGCGACGGGGCGGGTATAACACGGGGGCTGATGCAGGCCTCCGTCTCAGGCGTTATTGCTGCACGGGATATCCTACGCAAGGAGGGCAGCACCGACCAGTAGACCCCCTGAGAGGGGTGTAACGAATAGCGTTATATTCAATTGGCGCACCCTCTGTCCTCTGAGCCCGGCGACGGTGAGTAGATATGGCAAGATGTTCGCTCTGCGGTAAAGAGGACCTGTGTTTCACCTGCCCCTATTGCAATGGCGTGTTCTGCGCCGAACACAGGCTGCCGGAGAGTCACGGCTGCGCTGGGATTCAGATGGTCCAAGCACAGGCGAGGAAGAAGGCAGCTCAGGCGGTCGCGCCTCCTCCATCACCTCCGCAGCAGAGGAGATTCTTTGTGGTCCGGCCCCAGGCTGTGCGACCCGTGGCCGTACGGAGAGGAACTGGTCGGTTCTCGCAGACAGAGTTGAAACATCTTCTGATCTCAAGCGTGCTCGTCGTCTTGGTGGCAATCTCAATGATTGGCGGCCCACCTATGGGAATCGTGCGTGGCGCACAGCTCATCATCCTGTACGCAGTGCAGGGCTATGGCTGGTACCCTGCCATACTGATACTCGGTTTTCTGATCTCATTTCTCATTCACGAGTTCGCTCACAAGTTCACGGCTCAGCACTACGGACTCTGGTCGGAGTTCAGGATGATGGCTCAGGGCTATTACCTCTCGTTGATTGCCATTCTTTTCTCCGTTCCCATCTTTGGCACTGGTGCCGTCTTCTCGGCCGGGAGCCCTACTCCCGAACAGGACGGGAAGATCAATCTGGCGGGACCTGCATCGAATGCAGCAATTGCCATCTTCTGTACCATAGGGGCGGTCGTCTCGGCTGCACTTGGTGGTGGACTCAGTCCCGTTGCCGACTTCGCCTTCTCCTATCTGATCCAACTCAATGCATTCTTGGGTCTGTTCAACATGATACCGTTCCAACCCCTTGACGGGGCGACCGTGATCAACTGGGACAAGAGAATCTGGCTGGCAATGGTCATTGTGCTTCTCGCGCTGTTGATAGTTGGCTACGTGGGGATATCGCTACTTGCCGCCTGAACCCTCAGGAGTGCCAGCATAGCGGTAGACTGCCTGTGGCGCCGAGGGCCCGCTGATTCAGGGCCCAGCACCTGAGATGTACCACCTGCTCGACGGGGGGCGGCCGTATGGTATGTCAGTTCGCGGGATGCCCGAGTCGGCGTGCGCCGTTTCGCAATGCTTATATACCAAATGGTCCCTAGCACTAGTGAACATCTAGTCCCTAGTGCAGGATTAGACAAGCACAGAAGCCCCTCGGTGACTCAGGGCGGTGCCACACCGCCCGGGGCTTCACTATGGAGGTATGTTCTGAATGATAGAAGATGAGTTTGACAAGATAGTACGCCAGATGTTCGAACACTTCTTCGGCACCACGATGCCGAAAGGCACCGAGGGGAGAGCAGTGTTCGAGTATAGAGCAATGGCCGTGCCACAGCCGACACCAAGAATGGACGAGAGGGACTCTGCTCAGCCAGAGGCCGAGAGGATAGACCTCGACGACCGTGTCGTGATTGTGGTCGACGGCGTTGAGGATGCGCATAGACCGGAGATAAGGGTCAAAGGTGGCAAGGTGACGCTGGACTTTGGGGGACAGGATATGGTATTCGACATACCCTTCAGCGTCGATGTTGATCAGTCCTATGCCACAGTCAGGAATGGTGTCCTGGAGCTCAATGTCGTGAAGTCTGAGGAACGGGGACAGGACGATTCTCACTCAGACACGGAAGAGGAAGGAACAATAGGATACAGGTGAGTAGTTGGAAGGTGGTGAGAGAATGAGCGAGCGAAAGGTGAGGCTCAAGGTCGCGGCGGCGATGCCGCGTGATCAGGGCAGATTTGTTGTGAGACTCAACGGAGAAGTCAGAAAAAAGCTGGGAATCAGTTCGGGAGACTACGTGCTACTCAAAGGCGCAAAGGAGACCGTAGCCGTCTGCTGGCCAGCCCTCCCTGAGGACGAGGTTCTCGAGATAGTGAGAATGGACGGTCTCATCCGTCAGAACGCAGGTGTCAAGCTCGGCGAGATGGTGGAGATCAGCCCAATCAATGTTCCGGAGGGCACCAGGGTTGTCCTCGCACCCAGCCAGCCAGTGAGGTTCCAGCGCGGCTTCGAGGAGTACGTCAAGCATCAGATAATGAACAAGCCTGTCACGAGGGGGGACATCATAATGATTGCCTCTATCGGGCAGGGTCTGCAGTTCACGGTGACCGCAGCAGCACCAAGCAAGCATGTCAGGATTGGTCCTAAGACGACTGTCGAGGTGCTGACCAAACCAGCAAGGCCCGAGGAGGTTGCCGTCCCGCAGGTGACCTACGAGGACATTGGTGGCCTCGGGAAAGAGCTGCAGAAGATTCGCGAGATGATCGAGCTTCCCATGAAGAGCCCCGAGCTGTTCAAGAGGCTGGGGATAACTCCTCCAAAGGGAGTGCTGCTGTACGGCCCGCCAGGCACAGGCAAGACTCTGATAGCCAAGGCTGTTGCCAACGAGTCAGGTGCGACGTTCAAGGCGATCAATGGCCCAGAGATAATGTCCAAGTTCTACGGGGAGTCCGAGCAGAAGCTCCGCGAGGTGTTCGAGGAGGCTGAGAAGAACGCGCCAAGTATCATCTTCATTGATGAGCTCGACAGCATAGCGCCAAAGCGGGCTGAGGTAACTGGCGAGGTCGAGCGCAGAGTGGTTGCGCAGCTTCTGTCACTGATGGATGGACTTGCTGCTCGTGGCCAGGTCATCGTCATCGGCGCGACGAATCGACCTGACGATGTCGATGAGGCACTGAGACGTCCCGGTAGGTTCGACAGAGAGATCGAGATTCCAGTGCCCGACAAGAAAGGTCGCTTGGAGATCCTGCAGATTCACACAAGGTCTATGCCCCTGGAGGAGGGGCTGGATCTTGAGAAGCTGGCGGCACGGACACACGGCTTCGTCGGTGCAGACCTGGCCGCACTTGCGCGAGAGGCAGCAATGCAGGCCCTCAGGCGCGCACTGCCATATGTGGACCCTGAGACAGGCGACATCCCACCCGATGTGCTGAGCAATCTCTACGTCACAGAAGAGGACTTCGAGAAGGCACTTGCGGAGGTATCTCCGTCAGCGCTGCGCGAGGTCTTGGTTGAGAAGCCGAATGTCCACTGGGACGATGTCGGTGGTCTGAAGAAGGTCAAGGAGCAGCTACGTGAGGCCGTCGAGGCGCCCCTGAAGTATCCCCACGTCTTCGAGCAGATGGGCATACGTCCGCCCAAGGGAGTCCTGCTCTTCGGTCCGCCTGGTACGGGCAAGACCCTCCTTGCAAAGGCGGTGGCAACGGAGAGCGAGGCGAACTTCATCTCAATCAGAGGACCCGAGATATTCAACAAGTACGTCGGTGAGTCTGAGAAAGCCATCCGGGAGATATTCAAGAAGGCGCGTCAGACAGCCCCGTGCGTACTGTTCTTCGACGAGATAGACGCCATAATGAGCGCCCGTGGCCTCCGCGACGAGACCGGTGTCACACAGCGCATCGTGAACCAGTTTCTTGCGGAGCTGGACGGGATGCAGGCTCTGCGTAACGTACTCGTCATAGGTGCCACCAATAGGGCAGACATTCTTGACCCGGCAGTGCTACGGCCCGGCAGGTTCGACACGATAGTCTTCGTGCCTCCTCCCGACAGAGATGCAAGGGTGGAGATCCTCAAGGTTCACACGAGGAACATGCCCCTGGCCGATGATGTCGACCTCGCTGCGATCGCCGACAAGACAGAGGGCTTCTCCGGGGCGGACCTTGAGAACCTGTGCCGTGAGGCAGCAATGGCTGCCGTCAGGACCGACTGGAAGGTCAAGCCCGTACGGATGGAGCACTTTGAGATGGCCCTGAAGGAGGTGCGACCCAGCATCTCGCCAGAGGACATGAAGAGGTTTGAGGCGATGGCAGAGGTTGTCCTGAAACGGGACACGGGCCGGAAGGCAGAGCCCGCTGCGTACGTATGAACGGACGGGTCTCAGCCTGAAGACTAGGAGGAAATGCCAGCGGCGAGAACGGCCGTTGGCCCCTCCCCATCTTCCTCTCTTTTTCCCACGCATTCCCTCTCCGGGTGAGATGAAATATCCCTATAAGGGAGAGTTCTAGTCGCTACAGTGCACGGTACTAGGGAGTGACACTGGCTATGAGTCTCCGATGGGTCGTCAACCTCTGTCCGTTCCTCCACTTCGAGAACTCCGGTGTGAAGGACTACGAACACAATGTGAGCATTGCCTCTTGGAACCTGAAGAGTTTTCTCGACTTTCTAGACGCGGACGAGTCGCACAGATTCTGCGTGGGTCAGGTCACACTTCTTGAGGGGTTCAAGAGGCTATTCCCCAACTACTGGGACAAACTACACGAGGCCGTCCTCAAGGGACGTGTGGAGATTGTCGGCGGAGCCTACGTGATGCCAGACTTTGTCATCCCTGATGGAGAGTCCATCGTGAGGCAGTTCCAGTACGGGCTGAGATTCATCCGCGAGGAGCTCGGGGTCGATGTCCGCACAGGTTGGGCAATAGACTCATCCGGCCAGTGCTCGCAGCTCCCTCAGATTCTCAGGCAGTGCGGTATTGATACCTTGTTTTTCTGGAGAGGCATGCCCCATGATGCGCCAACAGAATTCGTCTGGAAGGGCCTCGACAAGAGCAGAGTGAACGCTGTCTGGCTCGCAGCAGGATACGACCTCGCAGCGTGGCTCTCCGAGAACATCCGAGAGGCCTTCTCGACCTTGCTTGACATCATCGAGAGGCTCGGTCCGCGTGCAGCCTCTCATAATCTGTTCGTCCCCGTCGGGGGAGCCCTCGTGCCACCGCCGCCTCATCTTGTGGATATTGTTCGAGAGTGGAACCGCGCATTCGCAGATATGCGAGCCGTCGTGGTAACGCCACGGGAGTTCGCAGACAAGGTACGCTCAGTTCAGTCCAAGCTATCAACGATTGCGGGGCCACTGATCAGCGGCCGGTTTGCCCCGGTCCGACTGGGCGGACTGAGCTCGCGAGTCCGGCTGAAGATTCTCAATCGCAGGCTTGAAACTCTGCTCTACCTTGTCGAGCTGTATCTAGCCCTCAGCCAAGACAGGTCAAGAGCCACCGAGCTTGACAGCCTCTGGAAGATCCTTCTGTTCAATCAGGACCACAACATCATCAGAGGTGTCATTGCGGACGGCCCTTATCAGCAGGCCCTGCGACGCTACGAACAAGCCATCAGTCAGGCGGAAGAGATCCTGGCAGACGCTGTCCCAAGGGCTGTCTCCGGACTGGTGGAGGGCGACGAGGGACTTTCAATAGTCGTCACCAACCCGGTGGGGTGGTCAAGAGATGGCATCGTCCGGGTGGAGATTGACAAGTCTGCGATGGAATGTGACATCTTTCAGATAGTGGACTCCAGGGGCGTGTCGGTACCATATCAGATAGCCAACAGCAGAGATGACGGTACAGTGGAGGTCATCTTTGTCGCGTCTGGAGTGCCGAGTCTAGGTCACGAGGTCTTCACTGTCGCCCCCTGTGAGGAGGGACCCGAGTTCGAGACGTCAATCAAGACTGGTCCTAACTGGGTCGAGAACGACCGTTATGTGATAGAGTTTGACACATTCAGTGGGGCAGTGACACGCATTCTTGACAAGTGCAATCAGTTCGAGGTGCTGAGGGGACCCGGCAACTACATCCTCCTTGAGAACGACGTTGGTGATCTCTATCGCTACGACCGGAGCGACCTCGCACCGAGTCATCACGACCTGACCAGTCTCCGGACATCAGGCAATATCGAGATTGTCGAGAGCGGTCCTGTGAGAGCGGTCGTCAAGGTGACAGGTAAGGTCGGCCAGTGCACGAGAACCCAACTGGTCACAGTGTATCACGGTATCGACAGGATAGATTTCGAGACCACGATAGACTTCGATGGGCAGGACCAGAGAGTCTCGGTGGAGTTCCCGCTGACGGTGTTCACAGACAGGGTCACAGTGGGTGCACCCTTTGCCGCTGAGTCGAGAAACACCGGGGGCAACGACAGTGACTGGAGCGAGCCTAATGGTGGTGTGTTCCCAGCGCTGGACTGGGTGGATTGCACTGGCCCAGAGTATGGTGTGACCCTCATCGTGTTTGGACTTCACGAGTTCTCTTTCAGAGATGGTGTTCTGAAGATGACTCTATTTCGCAGCGTGGACCATCTATCTCGTGGTCTTGATGACGAGGTCGTGGAGACAGACCTGAGCAGGGAGAGAGGGAGTCACAGGTTCACCTATTCACTGCGACCACACGCCGGCGACTGGCGCGAGAGTCAGACGTGGCGGGCGGCAACGGAACACAGGCTCCCTCTAATTGCAGTTCTCAGGACAGGTCATTTGCGCTCAGGCGGTGAGCCGCTCTCTATGCTGACAATCTCTGGGGTGGATCTCGTTGTCTCCAGCATCCGTCCCGGCAACCGAGACGATGAGATTCTCCTACGACTGTACGAGCCCGCAGGCGAAGATGGCGTGACAAGGCTGACGTTTGCAAGACCAGTCGATAGTGCGGTGTTGGTCGACTTCAGGGACCACGACATAGGTGAGCTACCTGTGGACGATTCGACTGTAACTGTGCCTGTCGATGGGTACTCCATCATAACGCTGAGAGTCAAATTGAAGAGCGCCCCACCCGCGACAATGAGGAGAGGCGAAATGACCTTCGAGGCAGGAACTGAAACGCACGCCGAGGAAACTGCCGCGAAGGAAACAGCTGGGGATGAGCGGACAGCAGAAGAAACCGAAGTGGCAAAAGAAACTGGGTCGTCCGAGGAAGATACTGGGCCAACACCAGAGCACACTGGGACGGGTTAGTCTCAGCTGTCACGGTTCCCGGTGGGCATATGTCACAACTCCGGCCTATCCAGAAATGGGAACATTGATGGTACTTGACTACGGACCCCCGACCTTAGACGGAAGGATTCGTTGGACCCAGCTCTCCAACGCGTGGCAGGTTCCTGAGAACGGGCAGGGCTACGTTGGCGTGACCCGCCAGTTCGAGATCATCAGTGGAAGACTTCCTGGAGATACCCAGGTACTGCTCTCACCGGTCCGGCTGTCGCGGATGGTATTGTGACCATAGCGGTGCTTGTGACCACGACACGAAAAACCATGCCAAGGTGACGAGGCAGCTCTGGGCAGTGACCTTATTGAGCACGGCCACACGGGCGGCACTTGACCCAAGATGCGAATGCCACGAAATGCGACTGGTGGGGGATGCTCCGGAGTTGTCCCAGATACGCTTTTGAGGTGATGTTGTCGACAGATATCTCCCAGCAAAGGGCACTTGGAGGACCAAAACGTGAGTGACTTCTATCCTATCTCGCCCCTCATCGGGATCACCAACACGAGTTATGCTGCCCAGGCCGGAGTGATGGATGACAAGTGGGCCGTGAGGGTCGTCAGAGGCAAGAAAGTCATTGCAGAGAAGACCATCAACTCACTTGACCTTGAGAGTGTGGTGGGAGTGATCTACGGCCACGCGCGGATAGAGGGTCTGAGCAGACATTCTGTGGCAATGACGGCAGGCAGGCTGATGCAGTACGCACGAAGATACCAGCAGTCCGGGGTCTGTCCCAACTTCGAGGTCCCTGACCTTGTGCATCTTGATGGGACCACACATAGTGCGCCACATGACGAGACTCCGCAGACCGTGACTGCCCCTGGGGCAGGCAGCACACCGAATTCGGCGGCGGTCGACGAGAGCAGAACCGCACAGCAGGAGATCTCACTTGAGAAGCTGGGCACTGTTCCCGAGCTCTCGACGCCGGGCCTGAAGGATCTGTGGAGGTCGTGCGTAGAGGCACGCGCGCACGCGATTCTGGCTATGGCTCTATACGGCGCCTCGCTCCCTGAGGGCCACACTGCCGCGCTATTCGACATGGCCGTCGAGAATATCGTATGGGACTGGAGCAGGAGCGGTGACGCGGCCGAGATGATACGACGATTCGCATCGTTCATTCAGAGCTGCTCAGGAGAGAGCCAGATTCCCGTCACGAAGGGGGCACGGACTATCGAAACAGGCACGTGCGAACTTCTTCGCATGGCACGGGAGCTCGACCCAGAGGCGCAGCGCATACCAGCCGGCTATCCCTGCAAGTTCCACGAAGCACTGGCTCGACGCGTCAGCGAGATAACTGGCGTCAAGATACTCGTCAACGCATCATCAACAGGATGCAAAGTGACGTTTATGGTGGAGTAACAGGAGGACGTCGCCGACAATCTTAAATCAATCGGACAGGTTCAATCACAGAACAGACAGGTCTCAAAGAGACCGCCACAAATGGGAGATTGACCATATGGCGTACCTCACGTGGAGAGAACACGTTCGCTCAGGGCCGGTGTGCCTTGGGATTCTTCTTGTCATAGCGGGCGCAGTGATTGCGATTCTGCCCAGAATGGAGACATATCTTCTGGGACCACAGTCCGTACTCTACGGCGCAATCATAGCCGTCATCGGGCTGATAATTCTAGTCTCAGGGTTCTTCTTCACCAAGAAGAAGCGTGACTCTGTCCTCGGGCCGGTTGACACCAAGCAGGAGGACGTACCTCCGCCGCCACCGCCTCCGGACTGAGAGCACGGCTGTAGCAGTAGCCGCGACACAACAATGACAATGAGAGAGGACCTGGGGCGAGCACGCTTGCCCCGAGGGTTCTCCCACTTCTCTTTTTGGCTGCACGATCAGCTGTTCTCGTGATAGTTAGGAATCCGGGCCCCATCACGGGTCAGTCCCCAGACTGGTATGTCCAAAAGACTCCCACAGGCAGCTGGCGTGCTCAGCCGTCCGAAACACGGGCAAATCTAATATGCGACGAAGACGTGCAGATAGAACACCGAAACGATTCAGGATGGTATCACGGTATGACTGTTCTTGAATATCGCGACAGCAAGTTTCACGAGTGCAAGGGCGAACCAACGACCCCGATCACTCTGAAGGTCGACGAGTCGCAGAAGAAACTCATTCTCACCGTACCGAACGGTGTGAGTATGATTGAGCGTCGTGCAGCAGAGAGGAACGCCCGTGCCATCCAAAAGACGGGCTTCCAGACGGAGAGGCGGGGAAGCATTGGCAGGGGCTACGAGCTGGTGATTGAGGGTCACGGTGGGTCGCTGCCGGACAGGCTGACCCGTTCGCCGAGAGAGGTCTACTAGGCAGTTCATCCTGACGAGCGATAGCCGTTCAGGCCCGTCGTGAGAGTACCCGCAGGCTCAATGGAGTGTGATGGGAAGTGGCAGATGAAGGTGTGAGGCGACTCATTGAGGAGGCGACGAAGGAGTCACTCAATCAGTCGTTTATCGAGGCTGGAAGAAAGTACATAGCTGCAGCTGAGCAGCTGGAACAGCAGGGCAACCACGAGGAGGCAGAGCGCACGTATCGAAAGGCGGCCGAGGCCTACGAACAGGCCGCGAACAAGTATCGCAGCTCCAAGTCATACAAGAACGCCGCGCTGAACATGTGTCTCGCCGGTGACATCTATGCAGATCTGGCTGACTCTGACAGGGCAATCCGGGCATATGCCACCGCTGCCGAGGATCTGCTTGCGGCCTCTGGCGAATACCTGATGTGGGGCGAGGAGTCCGAAACCCGGAAGGGGACCGCTCTTGCAGTCACAGCGAGCATGATCTATCTGATGATTGGAATGGACGACAAGGCCTTCCAGAGCGCGAGAGTCTTTGCCTCCCAGAACGCGTCGAAGCTTAGATTCCCCGCGACCATTAGACTGAGCCAGATCCCCCAGATGCTCGAGGGCGCAATTCACAGCGTAGACATCCAGTCATTCAGCTCTGCGGAGAACGCGATAGTCACAGAACTGAAGGCGGCACTGAACAATGCGAATGCACAGGACTTCATCAAGTACGTTGACAAGGGACTGGAGATGGCGCGCGAGATACTGCGCGGCCAGCTGAAGATGCCAAAGATACGCGCCTCGCTCGACCTGCCCGTCGATGTGACATTCAAAGAGGAGTTCCCGCTCCGTGCAGTGATTCAGAACGTTGGTGATGGTGACGCACACAGGCTGAAGGCCGAGTGGGTGCTCGACGAGGGCCTTGTCTTGGTGAGAGGAGATCGGACGCAGAGCGTCGAGAAGCTCCCACCCGACCGGGAGATTGTGATGGAGATTGGGGTCAAGTGCGCAGACCCCAACCTTGAGGGAGTGCGAGAGTACCAGGTGCTTCTCCGCGGAACGTACGCTGACATGCTCAGCACAGAGTACACTCTGCAGGCGGGACCCGCATCACTCGTCGTCCGGGACTTCAAGGTGACAGAGAAGCTGCAACACGATGCAGACGTGACTGAGGGACGCATCAGCCTGTTGAGGTCGACCGTGGAGGCGGGTGACCTCGAGACCGAACCGCTGCTGAGAATAGTCGACAGTCTTGTAGAGTCGCTCAAGAGTGCAAGGGTACAGATACAGCAGGGTGAGCTCGATGAGGCGAAGGCCAAGATAGCGTTGATCAACAAGATGGTGGATACCGTCGACTCGACTGTCGGCGACGATGCTCTCGTTCAGCGGCTCAAGGTGGAACGCGAGAGGGCCAAGAGAGAGTTCGCCTCGCAGACAGTGAACACTCTCGAACAGGGCGTCACGAATGCGCTTGAGCGCACTCTCGGAAGGATACAGGCGGAGACTACAGCAGCACTGAATCGCTGGGACCAGAGAGCCAGTGGCATCAAGGACGCGGCTGAGGCACTGCACGGTCTCCGGACTGCTCTCTCCGACATAGTGGCCGAGCTGGACCAGCTCTATCAGCAGCTTCCGACTGCGTCATCAACAGACGACCCGCAGGAGGCGGCGCGAAGAACAAAGGCAAGGAACGTGATCGAGCAGATTCGCAGCAGGGTCGCAGAGGTGCGTTCGAAGATAGAGACCATAGCGTCCTCGAGTACCTTCCAGCCCGGAACACGGCCGGATGTGCCCGAGGAGGTAAGATTGGCAAAGGACCTTGTGGAGGAGCTCAGGCGCGACCTGGTGACGCTATTTCAGGGGAAGAAGAGCGAACTCACCAGATGAGGGAGTCTCACGTCCTCTTCTTCTCCATGAACTCCTCCAGCCTGTCCATCGCCTCGGATATTGTTTCAGGCGGTGGGAGGAAGACGCTTCTAAAGTGCGAGGCCCCATAGACCGGACAGAATCCGGAGCCAGGGACAAACACGACACCCGTGCTGTTCAGCACATCGAGGACGAACTCTGTGTCGTCCTTCCATCGTCCTTGCAGGTCAATCTTTGGCATGATGTAGAATGCAGCCTGCGGAAGTCTAGTGGATATCGAGTCAATCTCATTCAGGCGCCGATAGATTAGGTCCCTTCTCTCCCGGAGCCTTCGCATCATCTCCTTCAGGTGGGAGCCTCTGCTCTTCAATGCTGCCGCGGCAGCGTACTGCGCTGGAGCATTCACGCATATCCTGACACGTGCCTGTCGAATCATGGCATCATGTATAGGATTGAGCTCACCGTCCTGGTCGTGGAAATAGATGTAGCCCACACGCCAGCCTGGGGCGAGATAGACCTTTGATATCCCGTTGAAACCAATGACAGGAACATCCTTGGCGACACGGGCTGTAGGCGTCTGAGGCCTGTCGAATGTAAGCTGGTCGTAGATCTCGTCCGTTATGAGAGGCAGGTCGAACTCACCAGCGATGTTGACTATCTCTCGAATCGTCTTCTCCTCATAGACGGCACCAGTTGGATTGTTGGGGTTAATCACAAGCAGGGCGACGGTCTTGTCAGTTATCTTGCTGCGCAGGTCGTCGGTGTCCGGGCTCCAGTCCTCCTCCTCGATTGTGCGGTAGGTGATCGGCTTGCCGCCAAAGAATGAAACAAAGGAGAGATATGGAGGGTAGGCAGGCCCCGGAAGAAGGAACTCGGCTCCGTCCCGAACTAGTGCTCCGGCGAGGAATTGGATGGCCTCTGAAACTCCCGCAGTGACGATTATCCTCTCAGCATCGATGTCTATCCCATTGACACGACGCTCCTTTTCGATAGCAGCCTCCTTCAGCTCAGGAATGCCGTCCGACGGAGAATAGAAGCTGGCACCTTGTCTCGCTGCCTCACACAGAGCATCCACCATCAGATCTGGTGTCTTCCAGTCGTACTTCAACGGATCACCGATGTTGAGGTAGAGTGGACGTGTCCCTGTTCTCTTCTCGTACTGCCGCGCAGCTACAACGATGTCCCGGATAGCGTATCTGAGATTCTTTGCACGTTCGGTTATTGCCGCCTTCATTGCTCGGGTACCCGGTCGGCCACCCGGCACACGCAGTATATCTTATTATCGGAATGCGAGACCGACCTACTGAGGAGGTTGCAGTTGGCCCTGATATACCGACCAGCGGGCAAGACTATCCCGTCAACAGCTTGCCTATCTCACGGGCATATCTTCTCATCTGGGTGACTGCCAGGCCCATCGATGTGATGTCCTTGGCCGACCCCATAAGCAGGAAATCGCCTGCGTGCGACAGGACCACAAAACCATTCTTGCCGCGGACAACGACTTCGTAGAGATCGTCGAGTCCCAACTTCTGAGCGGCCATCTCGCCCTGCACAAGCAGTGCGGCGCTGACGGCAGCCATCAGGTCGGGATCTGCGTCCGAGTCCTCAGTTGCAAAATACGAGAGCTTGACGCCCTGCTTGCTCACGACAGCGATAGCGTCAAGGTCTGCGATGTCTGTCAGTCCCATCAGAAGCTCTATGAGTTCTTTCTCCTTGGCCGGGTCTAGCTGTATTGACATAGTCCCTTCCTCTAATGTCCTCTGTTCAGAGCATCACCGCTAAAATAGATTGTTCATCCGTAGTACCGGATGCTGCACTCTTGGAATCGCAGTCACGCGCACATCTATTTGGCGACCAGCTTCTTGCGCCGGGCCTTGGACTTGGGCTTTGAACCCTCCTCCATCTCTGACTTGAAGAAGCTGATGAGATCGCTGAGACGCTCCTTCATCTCGGCCTTGATTGGAGTCAGAATTGCGTCCGGAGTGCCTTTGAGGAGCTCTATGCCGAGGACCTTCCCATCCTTCACTATCACCCGGGGAACGAATCCCTCCGCCATGAAGGTGCCCTCGGGCGGGTCCTTCACCAGCTCCAGTTTGCGCTCTATCTTCTCCTGCCCAAAGATCGAGGTCCTCCGTTCTGTGACCGTGTAGAGCTGGTTGTAGACTATCAATAGCTCTCGCCTGTAGCCCTCCGGTGGCTCTGTCTGCTCCAGCTCCCGGATCATCTCTTCAATCTCTGCGGGGGTGGCCATGCCTGGAGCGGCAGCACGGGCCGAAGCGGCTGGTGCCGCCCTGCGTGGGGGCGGAGCCCTGGCCGCAGAGGTCGTGGGAGCAGGCGCGGGTGCGGCCTTACTCGGGGCCGTTGCTGCAGCACTCTTTGGCGGAGGCGGCGGAGGCTTTGCCGCGGACTCGGGCGGAGCCTTTGCCTTCGGCGGAGGCGGCGGACGGGATGCGGGTGCTGCCTCAGACTTGCCTGCGCTAGCCTTGGCGGCAGGAGGCTCCGGGGGCTTCTCGCCGGGCTTCAGGACCCTTGTCGCAGCCGTAGTGCCATCCAAGGCAGAGAAGAACGTCGGCGGCTCTTCGCCCTCGTCTATGGGTCTGACCTTGAAATGGAAGCCATATTCCGATCTCAGGTTGGTAGCGACTCTTGCGCCGACAAACCTCTTTCTGATTCCAGCCTGACTGCCCTTCCACAAATAGATGCTCTTGGTCTCATCATCCACCACGCACAGCACCCTGGTGGAGTCGAGATCGTCTTTTGAGAGTTCAATCTCCTGAAGAGTTCCGTCCTCGGAGACCTCGTAACCTACGACCATATCTATCCACGACCGCCTGTGGACCCCGGATGAACTCCGAGGTTAGTACCTAGCAGGTGTTCCACACATATGTCTGTCGTTCAGACTTCAAAAACAACCCTCACCTGAATCCTTTATTACTGTTTGTCCAACGAACCACCTGCCCCAGTTCAGACCCAATCTTCGTTGAGGCCACAGTAAGGATATCAGACTCGTTTCTCTCCCTGTCGCATCGTGGGGGTGGAAGTGGAAGATGAGTCGAAACACCATACACACTATCCTTATCAGCCACGAGAGGAACAAGAAGTGTTGCGAGTGATTTGGGATGAACGAGGATGAAAATCCCCTGTCATTCTACGTGAAGCAGTTATCCGAGACGCGACAGCTGTCCATCAGCGAGATAGTTGCGGGCATAGTGGTCTCATTTCTGCTGATGGGGGCGTCCACATTTGGGCTGCTTTTCTACGTTGCATCTCTGACACCAATCAGCTTTGCAATGGACCAGATCATCAGATACACTCTGTACCTTGTTGTGGGCCTTGCGGCGGCCACTGTCATTGGAATTGTCATCTGCTACGTGATGTACAAGAGGCCCCGGACCATCACACCGCTGCTCAAAGTCCACTCGTACCTGAAGAGGGGTACGGGGGAATATTTTGTCTGCCCAGAGTTAGTCGACCAGTCATGGGACACGGTGATCAAAAGATCGCTCTATGGGTCAATCCTCGTAGTCGGCATTGCCCTCACAATCCTGAGCTTCGACCTGATGGGGACTGCGACCGAGGGTGACATCCTGCTCTTCGGTACATACGTGATGATAGCGAGTATTGTCGTACTACCTATCACGGTGATGCAGCTCTATTTCGCCCCGTGGGTGATAAAGGACTCCGGATTGTTCCATCTCGACGTACGCGACAGATCGCTGAGCAATGTTGGCGACGATCTTGAAGACCTGCTCGAGTTCGTTGCCGGGATTGACATAGTACTTGTATGGATTGAACTGACGATAAACACCGAGCTCTGGGTGGCGCCGTTCGTCATTCTGGTCATGATAGGGCCGCTGTTCTCCATTATGCTAAACTTCACACTCGTCTTCATGGCCGTCAAGAACCGGGCCGTTCTTGCAATGATCCAGCTGCTCATCGAGAGATATGGCGTGCCTGACATGGTCAAGTCACCGTCGTACATACGCGGGCGTGTTCTGAGCCTCGTGGAGAGTCGGATGCTGGCGGAGAGGGCGGTTGAGGCCGCGCAGGCAGCGGCCGCTTCGCTCACACCGACTGGCGAGGCACAAACACCCGTTGAATCGCTGATAGAACAGTACGAGGATGCCCGACGCGAGGTCGCAGAGAGCGGAGAGCGAGCAATAAGGGATGCACGGGAGAGCCTTGCAGAGAGTGCTGAGGCAAACGAGGAGCAGACCGTCAGAGTACTGAAGAGTAGCACCACACAGGAAGACGGGGAATCCAGTCCGGACGCTGAAGAGAAGGACCCTTGACCCAAGCGACACGGCGGACCGACTTGCCGATTTGACTCAGCAAGTGCTTGTGTGCGGGCGCGAGGGCGGGATGACCACAGCATCTGAGGGCGCAAACCCGAACCAGACAGGATTGTCCCCTGACGAGCGTAGCGATCGTGCCAGCGAGGAGTCCCTCACAATCGCCACCACCTGCTGGGCATCAAGCTGAAGCGTCACTCTGTATGAGCCTAGCTGGGGAACAACACTGCGAACACGTGCCTGAAGCATCTCGCCATCCTGTTTCTCCAGTGACACTACCACATCTTCGGGCTTGACAGAGAACGCCACGACCTCACCCTCCTCGGCCTCGCCCGCCACTGAGAAGACCGCACTGCCGACACTCACCCTGATCGTGCCGTCGGAGGAGCCGACAACCGTCCCCCTGAAGACGTTGCCGCCTCCCAGAAAACGGGCAACAAACTCGTCCGCTGGATGCTCATAGATGTCCTCAGGGTCGCCGACCTGTACTATGATTCCGTCCCGAAGAATGGCGATCCGGTCCGAGATGGCAAAGGCCTCCTCCTGACTGTGCGTAACATAGATGGTTGTGACATTCAGTCTCCGCTGGATTCGCCGTATCTCCACCTGAAGGCGTTCCCTCAGCTCGGGATCGAGTGCTGAGAGAGGTTCGTCAAGAAGAAGTAGCTTCGGGTCACGGGCAAGCGCCCTCGCGAGTGCCACACGCTGTGCCTCGCCGCCGCTTATCTGGTCCACCCTTCGTCTGAGAAGGCGCTTTATCCGCAGCATCGACGCCAGCTCCTCAACTCGCGCCACTACGTCCTTGTGTTGCCAGCCAGCCATATCCAGTGAGAAGGAGATGTTTTGAAAGACGGTCATATGGGGGAACAGAGCGGTGGACTGAAAGACCATCCCAATGTTACGCTCTCTGGGCGGAATGCTCAGGACTGACTGGCCGTCGAAGAGCAGGTCCCCCGAGTCTGGGGTGATGAAGCCCGCGATCATCCTGAGGGTCGTCGTCTTGCCTGCGCCCGACGGTCCAAGCAGAGTCACAAACTCACCATCCGCGATAGAAAGGTCGATGGGACCGATACTCGTCCCGTCTGCAAATACGCGCCTGAGCGCCAGAATGTCGACCCTGACCATCAGATGGTGCCTCCAGCGGACTCGCCCGACACCCTCTCCATCACGAGGAAGGCGACGAGGCAGACGACCACCAGCACGAGTGCTGCGGCCCCCGCCTCAAGAAACTTTCTCACCGACAGGTATTGATAGATTGCCACTGCAAGCGTGTAGTTCTGTGGCAGCGCGATGAAGAGCGTCGCGGACATCTCCCCAATCGCCATCGCGAATGCAAAGACACCGCCGACCAAGATTCCCGGGGCGAGCAGCGGCAGCTCCACGAAGAAGAGCCTTTGAAGGCGAGTGGCACCCAAGATGTCAGCCTGTTCGAGAAGCTCAGGATCGATGTTGCGGCGGGCAACCTCTATGGCACGGGCACTGAAGGGAAGGCCAATGATCGTCTGTGCAATGACGATGAGAGGCCACGGGGTGATACTGAGGCGCAGCGGAACGGCAATGGCTCGCATCAGCCCGTAGGCGATTGTGATTGACGACACACCGAGCGGTAGCAGTGTCATCGCTGTTGCGACGCCGCGCACTCCTGCTCGCTCTGAGAGCTGGGCATACGCCAGTGGGAGCCCAAGGACCAGAGCAGAGAGAGTCGCTAGGCCAGCGTAGACTACCGAGTTGATCAGCGCCGTGAGGCCCCCGCCCACTCCAGTGCGCAGCAGATTGGCGAAGCCTTCTGTACTGAACTCCCGCGTCACCGGATCATAGATGGCGCCGAGCACTATCGATGCGATTGGGCCGACCATCAGAATCAGCAGCAGGATAGCGTATACAGTGACGAGCAAGCGAGCCGACCGCGGGAGCTCCCGGAAAGATACTGTCTTGATTCTTGCCGACCGCCCTCCGTTCGCCACACCGCCGCTGAGGTACACATATGCGACAGCCAAGACCAGTGTGACGCCAAGCTGTAGCAGGGCCAGTGCACTTGCCTGTCCGTAGTCGAAGTATCTGAATGCCGACCAGATCTGGACCTCGATAGTGGAATAGCGCCCCTGGCCGAGGGCCAATACTATCGGGAATGACATAAAACAGAACAGAAACGTGAGGACTGCAGAGGCACCAAGCGCCGACCTGATGTGTGGTAGGATGACATAGCGCCACTTCTGCAGCGTAGTGGCCCCGAGAAGTTCAGCCATCTCCTCGACCTCTGGAGGCAGGGTCTCAAGCGACGAGGAGACCATCAGCGTGACAAGCGGGATATTGTAGAATACGTGAGCGAGGATGATGCCGGTCAGCCCGGTGGAGAGATCAAAGACGGAGATGGCGGAACCGCTCATCGCCATCGCCACTGTGTCGATGACACCGTAGGGGCCAAACATACGGAGGAAACCAACAACAACCACAATTGGCGGCAACACAAAGGGGACAATCATGGCAGCGCGGACTACTCCCTTCCCTGAGAACTCCAGTCTGGCGAGAAGTGCGGCTGCAGGTAGACTCACAGCCACAGTGATCACGGTGCTCAAAAGGGCCTGTTGGAGAGTGAAGGCAACAATCCTTTGTGTGACTGGCGAGAGTACCGTTTCTGCGAAGGTGGACCCGGGCCCGTACAAGAGGCCAGCAATCAGCACGTAGGTGACGGGATACACGACAAAGATCAGGAGGAGGAGTATCGGTGAGGCGATTACAACTGCCGAGAGGACGCTACGTCGCCTCACCTCCACTCCGACCTCCGTCAGCATGCTCAACCAGTCATTATGGCATCGTATTGGTCCAACCAGTCAGTGAGGTTGGCCTGTATCAGTGACCTGTCAAGCAGTGTGTTCAGGGGCGCCACGTCGTCGGGATGTACGGCATACTGGTAGGCGTCGGGCAGAGTTGTGGAGGACGCCGCAGGGAACATCCACTGATTGAGGGCGATATGACTCTGCACCGCATCCGTGAGACAATAGTCGATGAAGGCCTTGGCGATGTCAGGATGCGGTCCGTTCTTGACAAGTCCAATGCCCTCTACCTGTAGCCACGCATAGTCAGCGTCATTGTAGTGGAACAGGGCAATGGCTGTGTGTGGAGCGGTTCCCGAGTAGTAGGCCGAATATGCCGGGTCCGTTCCATAGCTGACCATTATGTTCCGTGTCGGATCCTCGCTCCACTTCGACCACGCCTCCGACCACCCCTCCTGGACATCGATCTTATCACGCACCTGGTACCACCAGTCGCGCCAGTCCTGACTCAGGATGGAATGATAGACAGCAACCTCGCTGAGGAAGAAGGCCAGTCCGGGGCTGCTCAGGCGAGGATTCTCAATGACGAGCGAGGACGCGAGCGCGGGCTGGGCGAGATCGGCAAACGTGAGGTTGCCCAGCTCGGGGTTTGTGGTCTCGTTGATGAGGTTCCGTTCGTAGATGAGTGCCACTACTCCATAGTCAAACGGTGTCAGATAGTGGTCGGGGTCGAGAATGTTCACGAGCTCGGATGACACTAGGTCAAGGTTGGATGGAGTATAGGGAGTGAGTACCTGCCTCGCCTGCTCCTGCAGAATCAGTATGTTGTCAATTCCAATCACAACGTCAGCAATCGGATTCTCAGCCTCTGCGACCAACCGCGAGACAATCCCGCTCGCGTCGGTATTGAGGCGCACAATCTCTATGTCAACGCCATACTGCTGTTCGAAGGGGCCAAAGACCACATCATCGATGGTGTCAGGGTTGTCACCCCACATGAGCAGGCTGTCATAGGTGTAGACATAGATCTTGGGCTTCGGAGTCGCAAAGAAGGCAAAGGCTGCGACGACTATCGCAACGACGACGACCAGTGCGAGTACAATCTTCCGTGGGTCTCTGCGACGGGGGTACTCGTCCATCATCAATCACCTTATATCTTAGTTATACAACCGAGTTATCGATAACAAGGCAGATAAATACATTACTGTACGTGGGACAACGATGAGACCACCCTGTGAGATAGTCCAGAAGGAGTACCTGCCGGCAGTCAGGTCGATGCTCGCCATCGCGCTTCACGAGCGAGGGATGTCTCAGAGCCGGGTTGCAGAGCAACTAGAGATCACGCAGGCGGCGGTCAGTAAGTACTTCAGTAGCCCGATCTTGCCAATGATTGGAAGAGATGCAATAGAGCACTTGGTGGATGACCTCGTCGACAGCATAGTGAGGGGCGAGGCCACAAGTGATCAGATGGTCCAGGCCTTGTGCTCGACCTGCATGATGCTGCGTGTAGGAGGTGACATCTGCCGCAGACACCGCGAGGTCGTCAACTCGCTTGAGAGAACAGAATGCACAATCTGCACACATCTGCTCGGTGGTGAGGGACCCCTGAGGGGTCGTACTCAGGTCCTTATGGAGATGGAGAAGGCTGTACAGACGATAGAGCAGTGCAGAGAATTCGTGAGACTGCTCCCCGAGGTGAGAGCAAGCCTCGTCGCGTGTTCTGAGAACGCTACCACGCCGGATGAGGTCGCCGGCGTACCGGGGCGAATAACCGACGTGGGAGGACTTCCACGCGCGCCGGCTAGACCCGCGTTTGGGGCGTCACGGCACACAGCGGAGATACTGTTGAGGGTGAAAGAGAACCTCCCACAGGTACGTGCGTGTATGTGCGTAGCAGCCGATGACGAGATCATCAATCTCGTGAAACGAGCGGGCTACAGAACATCTCTGCTCGACAGGCCAACCGGAGATGCTGATGAGATTGGCCGGGCCGCTGGCGACGTTCTGAGAGGGACACGAGCCAAGAAACTGGCTGTGCAGGTCCCTGGTGGGATGGGGATCGAGCCTGTTCTCTACCTCTTTGGAGAGTCACCCCAGACACTCGCTACGGACTGCGTGAGAATCGCCAAGTTGCTGGCCGAAGACCAACAATGAGGGGCTCCCTCTCGGCGTTATGTGCAGGAATGACTCTCGCACGAAGGGCGTGTATCGCACAGCTTTGATTATCAATCTGCGAAGCCACTGTTTCTTTGAGGACATGAGGCGAAACAGGTCGCACCGGTACAATTCTGTAGCGTCGTTCTCAACAACTGCTCCAGCTCAGGCGCTGGACACCTCGCATATCCACTGCGAAAAGCAGTCCAGAGTTCGCACAGTAGGCTTCAATTTCGTGCAGTGAGAACAATGACGGCATGGACATCTCAGAGCTTGGGGTCTGAACGCTTCTCATGCAATGCCGGTTACTCTCGATGGAGCATCATCCACATTTGGATTAGCTAGTAGCGGAGAACATACGCGAGATGCTCCAGATGCTTGAGTCTGCGTGGGATAAACAGGATATTTAATAAGATGCGTGTGGAGGAAAGGGCAGAGGTGAAGACATACCAAGCGCCCGGAGGAGTCGCTCTATGCCGGAGGAGCAAAAGAAGGAAATCATCTTTGAATACGTGACCGGACCCGACTACAGGGAGTTCTACGTGAACGGGGCGCGAGGGGGCATCCAAAGCGCATATCACTTGAGGATGGAATTCTACGTAGAGAAGCTGCGCATGCCCTTTACCAAGGAGAAACTTGAGGTGCTTCCTGACGGCACACAAAGGCGTGTTCCGCTTGATGGGGAGGACAAGAAAGTTGTCGAACGTGAGTTCAAAGTTGGGATTATGATGCCCTTCTACGCGGTAAAAGAACTGTTCCGCTGGCTCAGTCAGCGCCTCCCGGAGATAGAGGCGATCGAGAAGGAAGCACTAGCCAACCCTCCGGCTTCCACGAATCCGCCAGAAGAGGCAAAGAGGGATGATGAGTGATGCTTCAAGACCCCGAGAGCATACTGACTAGGTATCCCGAAACATCCACCGACGAGTCGGTACCATTTATTTACGAACTTGAAACGACTGGCGATCAAGTCATACTACTCGTCCGGGCTTCAGAGGCTTCGACGACGTCAATTCCCGCAGGACTGACGACCTTCGATGTTTCGGTGCTCCGTGAAGTTGCTCGGCTCAGACGTGAAGTGGAAACGATCAAGGGCCTGATTATTCATGAGCTTGATGAGATGCCGAAAGAGGAGCTAAAGGAGGTCATTCTCAAGCATGTGCAAGAGCATGGGGCGTTTTGGCCTGACGAGCTGGCCGATGAACTGAATCTAGACCCGTTCGACGTAATAGATGCCTGCGAGGAGCTTGTGAACGAGGGGCGGTTGAAACCGCTGAACCCGGAGGAGGTGCCACGCGCGGATGAGTAAGCCGGGCGATGTGATTACGGCTAAAGAAGCCATCGTAAAGTATCGCGAATCCTCGCCACCACAGATACCGAAGTCTGCGCCTACGCCCGCATACGAGTGGGTGATATTCAAGCACAACGTCAGAATCAGGACTGTTAGGCCTTACGGCGAAACGGATTGATGACGAATGTACCACACGAGGGACTACGGTCCTTACGAGGCAGTCAAGAGCCAGTATCGTAAGAAACGCCGTGTGCGTCTCATTGGCAAGCGAGGGACTCACCCATATCTTGAGGCTAGGTTGATTGACGCGTTGATCATTGTAGAGCGTGTTCGTCCCTACGATAAGACCTGACGGGAAGGCCCGAAGTAGGGAGAACATAGAATCACACTTGCGAGAATAGCAACGTGAGAGAACAGTGTTCACCTCGGGCCCTCTGCGTCGTAGAAGGGACTATTCGTTCGGTCTGCATATCAGTACAACACTTCGCAACGGAGCGTGTGTGCTTGGCTTATCGAGGTTCTGTCCTGCCGTTTTCCCGGGGGAAGTCTTTTTACCGACCCATCAGGATGATGTGTAAGAATGCCTGATGAACCAGCGTCTGATGATTCAGAGTTGAAATGCAAGGAACTACTACGTCTAGTGGACCTTTACATAGATAGAATCAAGAGCGAGTATCAAGAGAGAGCGCAAGCTAGGCTCTCAGGAATGGCCGTCTTGTACGGACTCTTTTTCGTTCTTGCAAATGCATTGGTAGGACTGCTGAAACTAATCATTGATACTGGCCTGCAATTTGTGTGGGAGTTCTACCTCTTGCTGTTCATGTTCTCCCTGAGTCACTCAATAGTCGGAGGTCTAATAGTCTTCGAGTCGTTCATAGCAGGATACTCCAGAGCATTTAGGTTGGGCATGGTAATAGTGTTGATTTCAGTTCCGCAGCTCTTTCTCTATGTCTTCGGATTGCTGCTCGGGATTGATAGACCCCTAGCTACGGCGAGTCTCTTCCTAAACTCCGCTATGAGTGTGCTCGTTGCACGTCGCTGGGGCGCACCGAGAGATTTCGTCAGTGATTCGTACCCGTGACTTGGACACATCACCATACCATCCAACCCCCTGCCCTATCCGCCCCAACCACCATCCATACAATCCACCCGTCCCCTCCAGCCATTCTTCTCCCGTCCAGATGTCCGAACTTGTTTGCCTGCTCTGCCCCCTCCGGACTGGTTCGGGATGGCGCGGAGGGCGATTCTGACTCAAAGTTTGTGGCCGCCTATTCCTCACTCCGAGGGGAAGATGCATAGAAGTATCAGCGGGGCACAGAATCTCTCCACCGAGGCGATGGTGGCAGCATTCTCAGAACACCGTGTTACACACCCTTATTTCCAGTTCTCCGGAACTCGAGATTATGACTGCCGTGGTCAGCTGCCCCGCCGAGATTCGTCGTGGTACCCTCCACGACTGCCGCGACCTGCTGACGGTCTATCAGACGACACGATGGTTCTCCCGCCAATACAGTACTGTCGAAGAGGTGAAGAGCGAACACAGGGGTCGGCTCTTCAACAGACGAGAGTGGCGTGTAGCTGTTATGGATGACAGGGTGGTCGGTGAGACTGTGTTCCGGAACGAGGAGACATCGTGGGGTGGCCTCATAGGGATAATAGACAGCATCGACGTGGACATCCGTTATCAGAAGCAACACATTGGCACGGGACTCGTCAGGAACGCAGAGCAAGAGCTCGCCCAGAGAGGAGCAACAAGAGTAGTGACCTACACGGCCCCAGAGAACTACAACTTCTGGATGAAGCTCGGGTACTTCTCCCGAGGCTCCATTGTGAGGCTGCGGTGCAGACTCGCAGATGTGAGGACCAGGGGGACTCTCAGCGTCAGAGGGAAACCACTCGCAGAGTTCTATCATACGCCCCGCATCTTGAGGTACTCCAATGTTGCCACCCCGGGACTTGTGGGAAGACTAGCGTCAGAGATAGTCGATCGGGGGCACCGAGGCCGCGTGCTTCAAGTGGTCAGGGACGAGAAGACCATCGGTGTGGCTGTGGTGCTGAAGAGAGACCCGGTCCGGGGCGAGATAGCTGTGGATGTCTATCCTGGTAATGAGAATCTGATGCAAGATGCAATCATCCTTGCACTACGGGCATCATCGAGATACAGGGTGAGTGAGGTGGAGTGCCTTGTGCCTAGTGACAGGACACACTACTTTGAGGAAACGGGGTCGTGGCGAGTTGAGGACCCGCTTCTTGTGCCCGTCACAAGACTCCTATGACTCCTCCTCGGCTTGTGCCTGAAGCACCATGTGATACAGCCAGTTGGTGAATATCAATGCCACACCCACAGACCATATGCTGGCAAGATTGAGATGCCAGACAATGAGCTCTGGGGTGTTCACACCGAGAACGAAGAACAGGCCAAGGGTGACGACAAAGAACAGCCCATCGACAAGAAGCATGCTCCTGACAGGCAGCCCCCTCTTCAGGCGGATGAGAGGAATTGAGAACGCCACAGCGAGTAGGACTATGCCACTCGCCATCTCCTCAATCTTCAGCGAGGCAAAGCCAAAGTCGCGGCTTGTCTCGGCCGTTAGACCCTCTGGAGTTTCGACCACTACTTTCACTGTGTGCTGCCACTTTGTGTAGTTGCCAACGTCGATTGTGAAGTTGAACAGACCGGGGGCCGCCGAAACGCCGACAAGTCCCGGCACAGGTTCGTCGTCAACATAGACCGTGACATTGACATGGTCCCACGTTGACTCGATACGCACCGTGAACTCGGCAAGGCCGACCACAACATCGCTGCTTGGTCCGACAAAGGAGATCTCGGGGGACCCGTGATTGTTGACGATCAGTATGAGTTCCACGGTCCAACTGTGTCCATAGGGGTCGTAGGCAATGAAGGTGAAGTTATGCTCGCCCTCAGAGAGATATGTTGTGTCCATAGTGAACGTCGAGATGCCACTAGGAACGGTGATATTGGCTACATCGGGGGCGAGGTCGCCGTCCACGTAGACCGTGAGGTTGACAGTATCGTAAGGGGTGAAGACCTTGATCCTGAACTCCTGCTCTCCTGACACCTCGGAGTACTGGACAGTCTCAAGCAACGCAAATCTCACATAGTCGAGGAAGTTCACCTGACGTGATGCGCTTGCCGAGAGACCCTCCTCCGTCCAGACTGTGACATCCACGAGATTCTCTCCGTTCTCGTACCGACTACCGTTGATAGTGTAGTTGTTGAGGCCGACGGGAACCTTGGTGCCGTTGAACTCCGGCGTGATCTCTCCATTCACTGATACGTTGAGATAGACCTCTGGATAATCAGCCGTGATGTTCAGGGTCAGGTTATCGAGCCCGGTAAAGAAATCGTCAACGCCAGGGCTCACTATTGTAACGTGTGGAGGACCGTGATTGTTGACTTCGAACACAAGATGGTAGGTCTCCCGGTCAGGAGGCGTGAAAGTCTGGTTCTCGAAGAGTAGCGTGAAGTTGCGGAGGCCCTCCGAGAGGGTTGTCGTGTTGACTGTGACGTTCTGCACGCCAGTCCCAATCAGGGTCCTGTTATAGTCCGGGTATATCATACCATCAACGAAGAGCGTGAGGTTGAGAGGACCGTTCGCCGACGTGATGTTCAACGTGACGTTGACGGTGCCGACCAGCTCAGACTGGTTCGCCGGGCTCAGCAGGGCTATGGTTATGTTTGGAGAGTCGTAGCCCGCTGGATTGAATGTCGCCGCCTTCGCAGCGCAATCAGACGTGGCATTGACAGTGGCTCCGGGGGCCGCCGGGGCCACAACAGCCGCACCCACCATCATGACCGTCACGAACAACAGTACCAATAGACTCGATTTCCTCATTGTCACGCCTTCCTGACACCCAGGAGTCTGTTAGTCGGGCGACTGAGCCGTCAACCAGAACCCCATTTTTAAAGCTAGCGCAAGTCGTGACGCTGTACTATCGGTCGAGTGGCTACGAGAATGTGTTCACACCACAACTGTTTTTGAAGCGACGTGCAGAACTGTGCACGGTCACAAACGTGAGAAAGTGGGAATTCACCAGCACTGACGGTAGATCCATCACTGTGAGGGAGGCGTTCCCCGAGGACGCCCAGAACATGCATACGGGTTTCTCGGATGTCGTCAGAGAGGGCAAGTGGCTCCCCACGTATCGTCCCAACGGAACGATATCTGACTGGGTGTCGTGGATCCATCGGGCGAAACGCAGCCGAGAGATACTGCTTGTTGGCGAGGTCGATATGAGGTACGCTGGTCATCTCAGCATCCAGCCTGAGGAGTGGGATGCATCTCGTCACGTTGGTCGGCTGGGCGTCATAGTGGTACAGCCGCTCAGAGGGATTGGCGTGGGGAGAGCACTGCTGCAGGTCGCAGAGATGGTGGCCGCGGAGAAGGGCTATGAGAAGATAGTCCTCTCGACCTTCAGCAACAATTGTATTGCCAGACACCTCTATGAGAGTGTAGGATATCGAATGGTCGGAGTCAGAGAAAAACACTTTGTGATGGGCGGAAACTATATCGATGAGATTCTCTATGAGAAGCTGCTTGAGCCTTTCTAGGTCCTAACGAGAGACGATGGCTGTGATTCAATGTGGCAACGTATGGTTGAGGTTCTCGGTGACTCTCCGCAGAGACTGATGGTCGGGCAGGGCATCGTCCGACACGGACTCAGAGTGGCTGGCCCAGGCGACATCAGATGTGGTGAGATTAGAATTCCTCTGAAGTCCGTGGGGAGAGCGCTGGGCGTGGACCGACGAACGGTCCGAGCCACCACTGAGGCGATATGTGCAGATGAGGACCTCTTCAGGTTCTTCTCCAGACTCAGTCCGGCTGGACCCTCGCTGGAGAGGGTGAGTGACGTCTTCGGATACGGAGTTGTCATAATCTATGTCGAGAGCCCAGAGAATCCCGGCATTCTGTCCCAGGTCGCTTCTGTGATCGCAGACCATGGGGTGGCCATCAGACAGGTTATCGCCGAGGACGTGGCCATCTATCCCGAGCCGTGCCTGCGAGTCATAACGCAAGAAACACTCCCGGGCTCCCTAATCAATGTCCTCGCGTCCATTGAGGGAGTCAGCAGGGTCGTCATTGAGAAGTAGTATCGGCGCCCACGGCCTCCTCCTGTAAGTGAGGGGGCTTCGTGAAAGGATGGACACAATGCCTCGTCCTGAAGAACACTAGAGCCCTACACTACCTTCTTGAGATATGCGTACAGAGCGCCCCAGCCTAGGACAGCGACCAGTGGCACCGTGAAGAACACCAATGCGCGAGCCAGAGCCACAAATAGCAACACAGGAGTGCCATTCCGGCGCTCATTCCACAGGATGATTGTGTCGAGGACGACTGCAGGAATCGAAAACAGGAACGGATTCGTAGCAAGCGTGAACTGAGCCGCTGACTGGAAGAATTCGACGGGAGGGTACGGACTGGCACCGAAGACGAGTGCCATCAATGCGAGCAACAACGCGCGCAGAATGACGATCAGTAACACAATTAGGTATCCAATCGCTGCAAGCCAGGCGATACTGCTGCGGTTGCCCCTTCTGTAGGCATTAAACCCTCGGAAGATCTGCAAGAAACCATATACGTACAGAAACACAGAGAAAACAGTGGCAAGCACGGCAGTAGCCGTTGGGTAATGGACGTATACACCAAAGAGCCACGCGAGTGAGGCACCCACCGCGATGACGAACGATCCGGAAGAGATCCTCCCCACAACATAGGGATCCAGCCCTGCCGAAGGACGTGCCCACTCCTCACGTCGAGGCGGAGCGATGACTGGCTGCACGGCCGGGGCATAGGAACGTTGCGACGACAATGTCGCGGGCTCGACCATCGGAGACTCCGGTTGTGACACCGCTTGAGGTTCGCTCACCGATATCCCAAATCCCCTCGCACAGTCTATGCAGTAGGCGACTCCGGATACCGTATGCGTGCACTCCTCACATAGGGGTCTTCCGCAAAAGGCGCAAGTGTTGACGGCTTCTCTGTCCGGATGGTAGAAACATGGGTCCACTCGATACTTCCTCCGTGTGCCGAGTCATCAGAGTTATCTACTACGCAACGTCCAGCCTAGAGACGCCACACATCTGCTGAAATAGCTTACTGGTCTAGACTAGCCAACACTGTGCCCCCCCCGGCGTCTGGCCATATCGTTTCCGCAGTATGTCTTGAAACATCACTATGCCAGTCCGAGGACACTAGGATGGGGCACGGGAACTAGCTGCCTCTGCTGGAATACGAACGCCCAGAGCGTAAGCGCTCTGCAGCAGCCACCTGCGTTCGAAACTATGCCCCCTCCGCGACACTAAAAAGAGAGCTCTCGGGGCCTGATGTCATTCCGGGGGTTGATAGATATGGCAGTGAACACAACCGGGAATGGCGGTCCGCACGACATCAACCCCTCTCAGATTCAAGCGTCAGATATGGGCCAAGTGTGGATGCTGGCGCTGTCGCTCGCCATTCTGCAGGTCGGCTTCGGGATAGTGGTGCCGATATTTCCATTCTACATTGTCGAACTTGGCGTCGGCGCCACCGAACTAGGAGTCTTGGCATCGGCCTTCGCAATCACACGTGTCGCTCTTGCGGGCCCTCTCGGTGGTCTATCGGATCGCACGGGGCGGAAGCGTGTGATGCTCGGCGCTCTGATTGGCTTTGCCGCTGCCAATCTTGTCTACGCTGCAGCACAGGACATCATCCTAATGATTGCCGCACGAGCAGTCGAGGGTGCTGTTTCGGCCGGATTCTTCCCCGCGGCCAACGCTTTCGTCTCGGACGTGACAACACCCGAGAATCGTGGCACTGCTATGGGCTACCTCAACACGGGGAACATGGTGGGCTTTATTCTCGGCCCCGCGCTCGGCGGTGCTCTCGCACAGTTTCTTGGCGTCAGGCTGCCCTTTGTCATCGCCGCAGCCATCACAATGGCGACATTCTGTTCGGTGGCGCTACTCGTCAGAGAGCCTGAGAAGAACGTGGATAGGATGCGCAACTTCGAGGAGGTGTCACTGAGGGAGGTCTTCGGCGTTCGGCCTCGAGAATACTCCGCGCTGGCCGTGGCTATGTTCGCCAACATGTTCGCCATTGGTATTCTTGAAGTTGCATTCACAATGGACGCCGTCATCAGGCTTGAGGTGACACCAATTGAGATTGGTCTGTTCTTCGGCGTTCTGGGCCTTGTGATGATGGTGGGCAGTGTGGTGTTCGGCAAACTCTCCGACATACGGGGACGTAAGTGGCTCATAGTTCTTGGTGCTATTGTAGGCGCAATCTCACTGTATATGTTCACAATCGTCACCGATCCTGTTGGCCTGTATATCGCGGGTAGTGTTCTCGCTCTCGCAATCTCGATGCGTGGGCCGACAATTCAGGCTCTTATTGGCGACCTCACGGATGAGCGTGCGTACGGTGTCGTGATGGGGGCCTTCGGCGCCATCAGCAACGGCGCCTATGCTGTCAGCCCACTACTCGGGGGAGTGATGTTCGATGCCACGGGCAATAGCGTGTCTAGCCTTGGCCTCGCAGCCCTTGTGACACTGGCTGGAGGAGCTGCTGCGGCAGTTGGGCTTCCCGGAGGCCCACCTGCGAAACTTACGCTGAGCGAGGACGTGGACATTCAGGCGGGTGTGCGTGAGTTCTAGACCATCTCAGCAGCCACGTAGGCAACGACACTCTCGGGCGAGCCTGTCACAACTCCAGAGTTTGTGTACTTGAGCAGGTTGAAACTCGTCGCTCCGCGCTCCTTGGCGAAGACCATTGCTGCTGCTATCGGCCCAGCACCGCAGATGGAGATATTGTGGTTGCGTACGAACTGAAGGAAACCTCTCGGATCCATCATCTCAAGATACTCCATTGCCTGGTAGTCCTTTCGCCGG
The DNA here is from genome assembly GCA_029855935.1 of Candidatus Thorarchaeota archaeon. Taxonomy (GTDB): domain Archaea; phylum Asgardarchaeota; class Thorarchaeia; order Thorarchaeales; family Thorarchaeaceae; genus B65-G9. The sequence goes on from JAGSHN010000025.1 coordinate 65,447, forward strand.
GCGGCGTCCGCGTGCTCAAAGTGTGTAAAGTCGGAACTCGCAATCACAAGTATGTCGAACTCTTCGGCCAGTCTCGCCAGCGTCTTGCCAATACTCTCACACACCTCGTACCTCTGGTCGCTGACACATATCGGGACGAAGGGCACACCGTCTCCGAAGATGTATTGCAGAAAGGGAAGCTGTACCTCGATTGAGTGCTCGCGCGCGTGCGCCAGACAGTCATAGGTCGCGATGGGGTCTGCATTGACGATCTGCGCACCGAGCGCACGGTCAAACATCACGGTCCCCAGTGGAGTCTCCCAGTCCTCGTTGCACACTGCGAGCCGTGCGCCCAGCCCTGTGTGATTCGGCCCGAGAATCACAATGTGTTCCGGTTGACCGTCCTCAAAGAGCCTGAGATAAGAGTGGGCCGCTGCAGCACCCGAATAGACGTATCCAGCGTGAGGACTCACAAGAGCCTTGATTGAGCGTGATGTCCCTGCCTCACCTGACGGTAGCCGTCCCGGCCCTTGAGGGTCGAGAAAACACTCCTCAATCCTCTTCAGGAGGAGGTCGCGCTTACCCTCGTAGAACGAACCAGCAACGACAGGCATCCTCACCATAGGTCATCCCGCCGACAGGTATGTCACCGTCGGTCAAAAGGTTTGCCAACTGTCGACAGCCCGTCTCGGATGGTAATGATTGGTATAAGAACAATTCAAGTATTAGGGAGTGACAACGTGTCTTGCAATGTGCGACACGATCATCGCGCTAGGGAAGGCCACGAGTGACGGACGTACTTTGTTTGGGAAGAACAGCGACAGGCCACCAAATGAGTGCCAAGTCGTAGAGTATCACCCAAGCCGTCAGTACGACCCCGGCACCGAGTTGAGGTGCACGTATGTCACCATTCCTCAGGTGGAGAGAACGAACGCCATCATCATCTCTCGTCCTTTCTGGATGTGGGGCGCCGAGATGGGATGCAACGAACACGGTGTGGTGATAGGCAATGAGGCTGTCTTCTCCAATGAGGAGGTACCGGAGACTGGTCTGCTGGGAATGGACCTCCTTCGTCTGGGGCTGGAACGTGGGGACTCTGCGACAAGTGCTCTTGACGTGATGGTCGAGCTTCTCGAGTGTCACGGCCAGGGAGGAATCTGCGAGCTTGGGGGAGCAATGATGTATCACAACAGCTTCATCATTGCTGACCCAGATGAGGCGTGGGTTCTTGAGACATCTCAGCGACGATGGGTCGCCCTCAGGGTGAGAGATGTCTGGTCAATATCGAATGGGTATACGATAACCACCAAGTGGGACCGAGGGTCAGACGACGTAGTCGAGCACGCCGTGGAACAGGGCTGGTACGATGAGGACAGCGAATTCGACTTCGCCGCGGCCTACGGAAATGAGGCGATGCGGTATATTTCAAGGTGCGACGACAGGCTGAGCTGTACAAGAAGATGGCTCAGGGATGCGCACGGGGAGATCGACTTCTTTACCATTGCTGAGACCCTGCGTGACCATCCGGATGGCTGGACCCCTTGGTCACAGGAGCAGGCTGCGGTCTGCCAGCATGCGAGTCACGAGAACGCCTATGCGACAACCGGAGCGCAGATCTCCGAACTTGGAAGCGACCCCGTGCACTGGTTCACTGGCTCGTCCACTACTTGTATGAGCGTCTTCTGGCCCATCTCGTTCAACCGACACGCATTGTATGATGGCTTTGATGTCGGAGGAGAACGCTATACCGAAGACTCCTACTGGTGGAAACGCGAGAGAGTGAACAGGATGCTCACACTCAGATTCACAGACGCGTTTCCGAGGTATCGAGAGATCGTGAGCGAGATACAGGGCAGGACATACGACCTCTACTACTCCGGTGGAATGACCGCAGACTTCGAGGAACTCATTGAAGAACATAGCGATGCCCTGACCGTGCTCTCCAAGAAGATTTCGGAACCCAGCGGCCTTCCGGGAGAGTTCGTTGACTACTGGGAGAAGAGGAGCAAGGAGACAGGGGTCAGTCTAGACTGGGCTGGGTCAAGGGACCAAGAGCAGAACCACGGCTCCGCTTCTGACTCGTAGCTTCATTTCGCATAGACGTAAGAGGCCGACTTGTTGATTGATTCCTTCCGGGGCTACGGCAGCAGGAGTCACCATCCTAGTGGGTCCTCGCGACGTGTCGCGGGGGTTTCTCTCGCCGTTCTACCCGTGGTTTCTTGATTCAGCAGTGCGCGTATCTCGTCGACGAGCCGCTCCAGAGGCACTACGGCCGTGTCCTTAGTTTCCATGTCCCGCACACTTACATTTCCCGCCGCGAGGTCCTTAGCTCCCACGATGACCACGAGCCGCGCCCTTCGTGAGTCCGCACGCTCGAGCTGCTTCTTCAGGGAGCGCTCCATTATGTCAACTTCGGAGACTAGGCCAGCACGCACCAGTTCCTGCTGGATTCTCATCGCGTGTCTGACCATCGCTCTCTTGATTGGTGCCACGAAGACATCAAGACGGGGACGAAGCTCCTTGTCCTTCCCGCGAGCGATCAGGACATCGATGAAACGACTTATGCCCAGAGAGATTCCGGTTGCTGGTGTGTGCGGGCCACCAAACCTCTCAATCAAGTTGTCATAGCGTCCGCCGCCGAGAACCGAACCCACGTACGGTTGTCCGAGGTACCTGCCCTCGAACACGGGGCCGGTGTAGTAGTCGAGCCCCCTTGCGAGGGATAGGTCGAACTCCACGTACTTCTCAACATCCACCTCGGCGAATATCTCCGCCATAAACTCCAGCTCGTCGACGCCCTCAAGACCCACCTCTGAGCCGTTCAGCACCCCTCTGAACTCGTCCAGCGCAGCGGTACCTGTTCCTCGAATCTCAATAGCACTCAGGAGAACCTCACTCGCCTCTCGGTCAATGCCGCGCTCGGACAGCTCTTCACTGACTCCGTCGACACCTATCTTGTCGAGCTTGTCGATGGCCCGGAAACACTCGTACGTGAGGCTGTCGGGAACGCCCGCTCGCTCTATGAGCCCTCGAAGTACCTTTCGACTGTTGATCTTGATCACGTAGTCCTTTCCCAATACCCTGCGCAGAAACTCAAGTGCCACAAGAACAACCTCGGCGTCCGCAGCGGGACTGGATGATCCCACAATATCCACGTCTGCCTGCATGAACTCTCTATAGCGTCCAGCCTGCGGACGATCGTACCGCCAAGCCTTGCCTATTGCGTATCTCTTGAACGGCTTGGGTAGCGTCGGATTGGAAGCAACAATCCTTGCGAGAGGGACTGTCAGGTCGAAACGAAGGCCGACGTCACGGTCCCCCTTGTCCTTGAACTTGAAGGTCTCAGCCTCCACCTCCTCACCACCCTTCGCACTCAGGGTCTCCCAGAGCTCCATCACCGGGGAGTCCAGAGGCTCGTAGCCGTACTGCCTGAAGACGCTCACAGCAGTCCGCACAAGATAGTCCTGAACCCACATCTCGGGCCCCATCAGGTCCCTCGTACCACGTACAGTACGCATCTCACCCAAAAGTCAGGCCTCCAACAAGTCTCCTCGGCGACGAGCATCTGGACTGGCTCATTTCAGCAGGGAAGATGAACGGGTCCACCAACCATCCAGATCGTCACCCAAGAGGCAACCTCAGCCGGCCGACTTTAAACCTTGCGATTGACAGGAGTCTTGCAGAGAGCCACAGGATATTGTAGGGCAGAGTGACGGTTCCGGGTTCCACCATCTAGTCCAAGCCTGCCCCGCCCTGGGGCTTCCAGCACAGGTCATCCGCGATTCGGGACAGCCCGCGCCTCTTGGTCAAACACCGGAACAACACGCTCTACACGAGAGGAATGAGGTCAAACGCCAACAATAGCAGGTAGACCACAACACCCGTTGCCATCACCAGTGAGTCCTTCACGACCCGCCTGGCCAGTGTGCCCTCGCGGTCGGCCACGTAGACGTAGATGATCTTGTTGAGCACAGACGTGGTCGTGGTGATGATGACCGCGAAGACGGCCGTCTGAAGTGAGATGACGCCACTGACGTACAGCGGTACAACGGCAGCAACAACAGCACCCGCAGAGGCGAATCCTCCGAAGATTGCGGCGACCAGAGTGCCAACGTCCGCAAAGACCTGCTGCAGGAAGAGGGATACGAACGATACGGCCGTGAAGACAGCGGCGAAGCGTATTGCCGCACCAAACTCGAATGGCGAGACAAAACGCATATCTATCTCCTGCTCGTCGTGCTCACGCACATCGTGACGTTCAATGGCGAGCCGGACGAGGCCCATAATGACAAGAATGCCAAGCGGAAATAGATAGTAACGCATTATCTCAAGGGAGGGATCGAGGAGGACGATTATCACGCCATTCCTGAGGACCATAGCAAGATTTGCGAAGATTGCCGCCAGAGACATCCGACCGGGAAACTTGCGCTCTGTCTTAACGTGAAAGTCCGTGAGACTAGAGACGGTGGCCTCACTGTTAGCGAATCCGCCGAAGAAGCCGAAGAAGTACGGACCACGATGCCGATACTTCTTGACAAGGATATAGTTGCCGAAGCTGATTGCCAACAGCAGCACTATCAACCAATAGGTCTGGAAGATTGGGAAGCGAATCGTCCCGACCTGCAGATACTCGGGCATCAGAGGCCACAGAAACAGTATGAGCACACCAAGCTCGACAGCGCTGATCATCTCATCCCGCGTTATCACTGCCACAGCTGCAGCCAATTCTTCCTTGAAACCAAGGATGAGAAAGACGAGGAACGATATCGTCATTGCCAAGACTGACAGGGGGCCGACCAGCTCCGGTGGCGTAGGGGGCGCATCAAGCCCCACGAGGGCCCCCAGCACGAAGGACATGGCGAACACTATTGATGTAGTCATCCCCTTGCGCATAGTCCTGAAAATCTTGTAGATTATCTGTGCTGTGACGAGGATCACCGAGATGACCACCGCATAGACGAGAATGACCGTGTTGCCCGTGACCGTGTAGGAGTACGCAGCAAGTGTTCCGAGAAGGCTGTGCAGACCAAACGAACGCACACCAATTGCATCTGCCTGTGTCATCCGCTTCTGGCGCTCAAGCCCAATGAGAGCACCCACTGCAAAACCCAACACGGAACGCACTATGAGGTCTGGAGGTAGTAGCTCCTGCACGGTCATCACCCCTTTGGAGTTCTAGGTGACGGAGGCCGTTTGCATTTAGAGCTTACGCTGACCGCCACGACGTCAACAGAAAAAGAGAGGATGAGGGTGGACCGAGGTGCACTCAGTCCAGCCTTGTGTGCTTCAGTAGGGCAGAGAGAGGAATGTCAGCGTACTCGCCTGTGGGGAGCGTTCTCCTCACCGTCATCGGCAGAACCCCCGCCCTCAGCTCGACCTCCGCGAGAGCGAACAGACCCTTGGGCGCCTTTGAGCGGTCAATCAGCGTGGGCGCACCCATTGCAATCTGGAGCGCTCTGGCACCGATGATGCGGGCCTTCTCGAATCTCGTCAGCCACTTTGGGCCGATTGGAATACCGAGCTCCTTCTTCTCCCGGTCAAGACCAGTCTCAAGGCGGACGACCTCTTCGGTCTGTCGTACCTCCTCTGCTGGTGGGAGCGATATTCTCACGGGTTCTGGTGCCGGAGGCTTCTTTCGCTTCGTCTTCCGCCCCTCGGACAGGTCGACGGCCCCCGCCTTCACCGCCTCGAGGAGTGACGATGCCTCGGCAATGACAGCCTCGGCCTTCGAAACACTCAGACCCGCAACCGCCTCTGCAAGTTCCTCAGGCTGAGCAGCTGCAAGGCGTTCAATCGAGTCGTAGCCGGCTGCCACCATCTTCTCCGCAGTCCGGGGGCCTACTCCTGGCACGTTCGTCAGGAGCGAGGCCTTCTCCTCCGGTGTCATCTCCTCTGTCGTTGTCTTCCTTTCGTCAGGGCCGTTCGACATATGTTCCACCTTTGACGGGAGTCTGTGTCATCAGCTCTCAGTCCTCGTCACCGAGGTCCCGGTCCGGAGGCGTCTCGCCGGGGACTGGCGCAGACTTCGAGCTAATAACATCATCGATTTTGAGTATCATCTGCGAGCACTCAGCCGCGGAGGCTATAACCTGCCTCTTGACCACTGCAGGCTCGACAACACGTGTCTTCTTCATGTCACGGACCTTGCCCTTGACGATGTCGATACCTGCTGTGATCTCCCCATCTGCGTGCGATGAGCGCAGCTTGACGAGAATATCGATAGGGTCTATGCCCGCGTTCTCGGCCAGCGTGGCAGGCAGCGCCTCAAGCGCATCAGCAAACGCGTTGACAGCGTACTGCTCTCTACCCTCGAGTGTTGACGCGAAGTCGCGGAGCCTCAAGGCAATCTCCGTCTCCACCGCGCCACCGCCATAGAGAATGTACGGGTGCTCGACAACGTCCTTGACCACATACAGCGCATCACGAATGGCACGGTCAACCTCGTCGACGACGTGCTCGGTACCTCCCCGAATCAGAATCGTGGCCACTGCTGTCTTGGGCGTTCCCTCTATGAAGAGTAGCTTGTCATCACCAATCTTTCTCTGCTCGACAAGGTCAGCAGTACCGAGGTCATCCGCCGTGAGGTTCTGAATCTTCGACACGATTGTGGCGCCAGTTGCCTTGTGAATCCGCTGAATGTCGCTCTTCTTGACCCTGCGGACAGCAAGGATGCCGTGCTTTGCAAGGTAGTGCTGGGCCACGTCATCAATGCCCTTCTGGCATATCACGACATTGGCACCAGCCTCGACAATCTTGTCTACCATCTCCTTGAGCATCCGCTGTTCCTCGTCGAGGAATGCCTGCATCGAGTTCGGGTCTGTGATGGAAATCTTGGCATCAAATTCGGTCTTGATTATCTCAAGAGCACACTCCAAGAGCGCAATCTTGGCCTTCTCGACTCGCTTCGGCATTCCCGCGTGAACGACCTCCTTGTCAAGAACGATGCCGTGGATGAGCTCGGTGTCCTGGATGTTCTCACCGTACTGCTTCTGACGGGGAATGTAGTCCAGGTTGATCTCCTCGTCGTCCGCACGAGCCTTGGCTACCGAGAGGACCGCATCAACAACCACGTCGGCAAGTTGCTCCTTCGCGGTCGCCACGAATTTTGATGACATCGCAGTCTTTGCAACATCCTTCAGGACCTTCTTGAACTGAGGAGTTGCAGGATCGACCTTCTCGGCAATCTCGTCGATTATCTGGGCGGCCTTCTCAGCAGCCTTCCTGTACCCGGTGATCACCGTCGTCGGGTGGATGTTCTGCTCCAGTAGCTCCTGAGCCTTCTTGAGCAGCTCACCGGTGAGGACCGCTGCTGTTGTCGTTCCATCACCGACCTCCGAGTCCACGGTCTTCGAGACATCAATCACCATCTTTGCAGCAGGGTGAGCGACGTCCATCTCCTTCAGAATTGTGGCACCATCATTGGTGACCGTCACATCGCCGAAAGAGTCCACGAGCATCTTGTCCATACCGCGAGGACCCAGAGCAGACTTCACGGCCTCGGCAATCACTATGGCCGCCATAATGTTGGTCCGCTGGGCATCGCGGCCCTCCGTGCGCTCGGTGTCTTCCTTCAGCACTATCACGGGAATCTGACTCATTGCTTCTTCCTCCAACATAGTCTGGTGACTCTCAGACTAGTCCAACAAAACTGTACATGGACTTCGCTCTGATATCCCCATTTAAAGATTGAGTTACCACTCTTGAGTTGGACCGTTGGCGCCGGGCCGTCCATAAAAACGTTGTCGAATAGCAGTACCGTCTATCCACCCTCCACGGCCAAGACAACGTTGTCACCGGGGCGAGCACCGATCGCGCCCGCGATGTTGGCACATTTGGCCCGTAGCACATAGAACGTCAGCACACCAATCTGGTCCTGAATGCGCGGAAACGTCTCGATGTTAGACTGGCCCTTAGACACAACAAGGTCTGCCGACCTCACTGTGACGAGGAACTCGCTGCTAACGAGGTCGGGGGGAACACCGTGAGACTGCACTCCTGTGTCAGAGATCTCGGCAAGCTGTTCGATCTCCGTCCCTGCCACATCCTCACGGGTGGCGTCATTAGCCATCGGGCCGCCCTTCACAACGTACGTGACCGACCAGCCGAGACTGTTGAGTAGGCGTAGTAATGGGATGTCGAAGATTGTCTCGCCTGCGTTATCAGCGAGAAAGACCAGACGGCGATCTTCTCTGGGTTCCCGTGTGAGCTCCTCCCACAGTCGGCGGGAATGATCAATGGCGAACCCATCCTCAAGGATTCGTTCAAAGTCCTGATACAGTGTCTCGAGGTCGGGCCTATGTGCGGCGGTGTTGTAGTCAATCAGATTCCCAGCTATCGAAGCGCCCAGACACGCACGGAGCCGTTCGTAGCCAGTCAGCGATGAGATGAGTTCCTCGACCTGCGGCAGAAGCGACATCGCGACCTCGTTGCTCTTGCGTTTGATCTCGCGGAACGGATCGTCCACGTCGCCCATTGAATAGAGTTCCTGATACATGTCCACCGACAGAGGGTGTGGTGCGATACCCTCATCGAACCCCTTTGCAAGATACTCGAATGCACGTCTGAACATCCGGAACTGGAGATCGGGGTCTGACGTCAGGAGCGGTATCAGCATCTTGAGGCTGTGCGTGATACAGGGTGCGCACTCAGGGACAAGAGGGACACGAATCGGATCTCTCGGCACGGTCGTCATCACGCTCCTATCAGGTCACGCCCGACGCACCATTAAGAACGCGTCCTCTCCGTCGCGGTAGTAGCCGCGGAGGACACGTTTGACCTCGAAGCCCAGCTGCTCGTAGACCTGAATCGCAGTCTCATTGGACCTCCGGACCTCAAGAAATACTTCAGACACTCCGTACTCCTTCATCCCCTCGATGCCGCGCCTTATCAGCTCTGACCCTATTCCTCTGTTGCGATACTCGGGAAGGACTGCGATTGAGACGACATGGCCCTTCTTGACAGGCAGTGGCCCGAAACTCGAGATGCCTCGCTCTATCCGGCACATGATGTAGCCGACAACAGAGCCGTTCGCCTCGGCCACCAGAAAGGCTCGCGGGGCGTGCTGATAGAGAACGAGAAAGAATGAGTCCGGGTAGTTCTCTGGCAGACAGGTCTTGTTGATCTCGGTCACTGTTCTGAGGTCGTCCTGTGTGAACTGCCGAATGGTGTAGTCACTCAAGGATGATCACGTTCTGCCTATTCGCTGAACGCTCCGAGAGCGACTCATCTTTTTAGAATTATCGTGGGCTGTCGCTCGGGTGTGAGGACCGGCCACGGAGGCCCGCCAGGTCACGTCTACCTGCGTCTCCGCCGGTCGAACAGACTGGACGCAGCATCTGCAAGCACCTTGTTCGCACGGCGTATCCAGCCGTCCGCAAGCTCATGCAGATACGCCAAGTCTGACTCGGAGTCATAGACGTCTCGCCAGGGACCATTCTGAATCATGTCCACTATCTCATCAGGAGTCAGCATAGCGAGCTCCATCAGACTCTCAATGCCCGCGCCGTAGCGAAAGAGATTTGCCTCCAGAACAATGTCTTCGGCGTCTTCCTCCTCGATTCCAAGATCCTCGGCAAGCTCCTCAGGAGGCGAATCAGCCAGTTCCTCCACGGAGAATATTCCAGCCCGGTCAAAGTCAAGGTCACCGTAGGAGTCAGGATCCGCGACAACAGTCGGCGGTATCGGGATCTCGGCGCCGCCGTGAGCCGAGGGCTGACTGAGAGGGTTGGGATCGGGGTCGAAGGCTGCGTAGTCCTTCACGAGCCTGGCATCGGCCAGACGCCTCATCTCAGCGAGGAACGCCGAGTGACTCGCTGGGGGCGGGTCGGCATTCAGAATACGCACGCGGCCTGTGCCTACCGTGTTTCTTGAGAGAACCCACCAGAGATGAGCTTGTGACCTCACCTCGGGAAGGCCCAAGATGACAAGATGCACAGCCAATATGACAGCCAGCAACGACAAGAGCGGTCCATACGGCCAGAGCAGCACTGCCATCAGCAAGGCAAATACCGCGAGAGCAACCACCAGGGCGTCTCGGTTGACTATGTCCGGTCTGTGCATCTGATCTTTTCCCCGCCCTAGGTCCTGTATCGGTAGCCTAAAGAACCTTCACCTGACGGAAAGGTCCGTTGATGCATGCGTCCAGCTAGACATAGGACATCTGTCGCCTAGCCGGGAGACGCAGCAGACAAATCATTGCAGGCGGTGGACAACAGTTGTCGGTCATAGCCATCGGAGGCACTCCAGGCACCGGGAAGAGTCAAGTCGCAAGGATACTGGGCTCACTGCTATCCCTCGAGGTCATATCTCTTGGTGAGCTTGCCCGGAGGGCGGGATGCATCAGCGACCACGATGGAGAGAGAGACTCTGACATAATTGACGAAGACTGTCTTGTGGAGGCCATAGTTGACCTTCTTGATGAGAGAGAGGGAAAACAGATGATTGTCGAGGGTCACTATGTAGACCTGCTGCCGAGCAGGTCCGTTAGGCTCGCAGTCATCCTCCGTACCCATCCAGAGACCCTTCGGACAAGGCTCAGAGAGCGAGGGTATTCCGAGCCCAAGGTGAGAGAGAACGTGGAGGCCGAGGTCATAGGCGTCTGCCAGATGGACGCCATCGAGTCCTTCGGCGAGGACCGCGTGGTCGAGATTGACACGACCGACTTGACACCGGAGAACACGGCGAACAACATCATCGAGTTTCTCAGGAATGGTCCGCCCAAAGACAGAATCGACTGGATGGAGATGCTGGAACGCGAGGGGCGCCTTGATGATTACCTTGAGCCCTGAACTCCGCGACTACAGACGCTCTCTCATCGCTATTGCGAGAAGGCTGAGTGCAGCTACGAGGTACATCGTCAGTGGAGTACCAGTCGCATACACTCCCACGTCAGGCGAAACACTGTTGGCAAACGAGACCAAATAGTAGACAGCAGAACCACCCATCGCGGTCATCAGCCCGGGGATGAGCGAGAGATAGGTAGCGCGGGGATCTCTGTATGCCAAGACCGCCAGAACCACAAAGAGGCCCCCAGCCACCAAGGGGAGAACAAAGAAGGGGCTTCCAGTACTCACAAAGACCTCGTAGAAGGTGTCAAACCCCACACCGGGCGGGTGAACCATCACTACCGAGAACTCGCTCCAGACTGACAACATAGCAGCAACGAGAAGAATGAATGCCGGCCAGCGGTAGGTCACGATTCCCACGCCACGCGCCTTCAGCCGTTTCCTGAGCTCCTCTCCCTTCCGTCTGCGCTCCTCCTCTCGTCGGAGCTCGATCTCGCGCTCTCGCTCTGTGAGGCCGTCCCCCTTGCCTTGGTCTTCACTGCTCACCGCTCGCACTATCTCCTCGGCCATCTCCTCAGCAGTGTCTTCTTCTCTATCGGTGCTTGTCATCCGTGCTCGATCAACCGCTCGAACAGAGGCATATAAGCCTCAGGTTCGAAGAGCTGATGCCATCGAACGCGTCACTCACTCAGGCATCTCCGTATTCTCTGACTCTGCACGACCTCCCTCACAGCATCACGCACATCGGAACGCGTGGCGACCGACTCAATCGTGTCAGCCGTGTCGGACCCGTCCTTAGCATATGAGGACAGTAGCTGGTGCAGTCTATCATCATCCGAGAGATAGAGCTCATAGACCAAGGCATCAGCAAGATCATCTAGCGCTCCGAATGTTTTCGATGACACAACAGCTTGATCCGCCACTCGGGCCAGTCTGTGCAAGGCACGACCGATCAGGCTGTAGACCTTAGGGTTGGGTGGTGTGGCGACCGGCAGATCCTCCATCATTCCCGTGTTCAGACAGGTGGTGAGCTGGGAGCGATTGGTCAGGAACTGCACGCACACGTTCCTTATCAATCGAGAGTTGAGAATGACCGCAAGGCCATAGGCATCGAGCGGCAGTCCGCTATGTCTGACTCTCACAAGGCCTCCGCCGTGAATCATCCCCTGCGGTTTCACGACACATCGAGGATAGGGCAGATTCTTGGTCGCAACTAGGAACTCGTTCTCAAACGACACCCTCAGCAGGCGGTCATCGTGGAACGACCAGTCAGTGTAGTTGAGGTGACTGTTGTTGAACACATAGCGCCCACTGCTCCTGCCGGTGGAAGCATATGGCACGGGAAACTCGTCCGATTGTCTCACCGATACATGACGGCGGGGGATGTCGCGGCCACGGCTTGCACTGAGCACTCCGGTTCTTCCAGCGGAGAGAATGCGCTCAAAGACATCGTCGGCATATATCACCATCACGTTGCCTCTGAAGAGCAAGTCACGACTAACGGTGGCGACACGCCGAACTCCAGGACGCCGCGACAATACTCGAACTGAGGACGGCCTCTCGGAAGGAACGGCGCTGGCGTAGAGCGTCACCACCTCAAGGGTCACCCCATCAAAGAGAGCACCCTCGTCGGTTATTTGCCACAGGGTGAGATGGTCTCTCACAAAATGGCGCGTCTTAGCGAACTGTCGGGTTCTCAGAAGACTGTTGGGCAGTAGCAGGCCCAGTTGTCCTGAGCTGTTGAGCAGCATCTTCGACCGAAGAATGAACAGCGATGCACTGTTCCACGTCCCGGTCCGCCCGCCACTGACTGACCATGGATACTCTGTGCTGATGTACTCACGTTCGCAGCGGCTCGTGACATTCCCATATGGAGGATTCGAGATCACAACGTCAAAGCCCGGGTCAGAACGATTCATCACGTGAGGAAAGGTACGCGGCCAGTCGAGAGGCCTGCTCATCGCATCCGCCGATGCCTGCTCCTCGTGGGAATGAACGTGCCGTCCGACAAGCGAGTTACCGACAGCGAGGTTCACAGGTAGGTGACGAGGAAGAGGGCCTTGAGTGTGGCTCAGCGCCCAGAGACGCAACCGTACTGTTGAGCATCTCACTGCTGACTCATGTATGTCGACTCCATAGAGGTTCCGGCGGAGTATGGTCACTGGAAGCGATCCATCCATCTCCTCTGTGGACCTCGATAGAAGGGAGAGGAGCCAGCTAGCAGCCGCCTCCAGAAAGACTCCTCCACCCAAGGCTGGGTCGAGCACGGTCACCGAGGCCAGGAGCTCCGTCTGAGCTGTGCGGGGGACCGGCCGAGGGGGCCACAAGGAGGGGGGCTCCTCACCGGTAAGTGTGTGATCAGGGGCCGTAGCGCCAATAGCGATGTTGGCCCAACGTGAGAGCACCGTTGCCGATATCTCGCGAGCGATGGCCTCAGGAGTGTAGAAGGTCCCTGTCGAACGGTTATGCGATCTCCACCTTCTCGCGACAACGCGGAGCGCATTGGACACATCGCTCCCGACCACGGACGCCGCGGACAGAACAGGCAGATACGTCTCGTGCAGGACCTGAAACGGCGAGAGCGACAGGGACCACCGTGGCGCAGAACACAGCACATCTCGCACCGTGCGAACAAAGTCGGAGATCACGTGTCGAGAGAGATGGACTGGTCCGGTTGGCTGAGGAATACCCTCGTAGACGATGCCGATGAGCTCACACGGAGAGAGGCCGTATTGTGCGCTGTCAACAAGGTCTGAGCCTGTACCGTACAGCGCGTCGAGAATCTCATCGGCGGAGAATGGGCCCATCTCGATCTCCTGAAGTAAGTGATACTGGCCCTCCGAGCCCGTGTGGCCCGCCGATTCTAGAAGGCCTGCGCCTATTGAATACAGTAAGACGAAGAGCCTCTCAGCAATATCGTGGGCCACGACGATGCTGTCGCCAATTGGGAGCGAATCACCCAGTGCCGTGACAATGCGAAGTCGTGCACGGCTCAGGCTGTGCCCAACAGCGGATGATGGCCGTGCACGGGAATACAATGAACTCTCTGCACACGACCTCACCACGCGCATGCGATTCCTCTCTCTTCGGTCAGGTGGGAATCAGATTGTGTCACTCCGAGATAAAACGGATTCGGCACTCTGACGATGAGAGAGAGAAAAAGGGGTAGAGGGGAGGTGGCGCTGCGCCTATCCCACTCTTGTACCACAGTTAGGACAGAACTTGGCTCCGTTGAGCTTGGTACCGCAATTAGGACAGAACTTGGCTCCAGCTGGTGCTGCGGGTTGCTGTCCACCCTGCATAGTCCCAGCCACTGCACCCATAAAGCCCATCCCTGCGCCGAATCCAGCACCTGGACTCCGGCCGAGTGCCTCAGCGGTCTCCTTCACCGTCTCCATCCCAGCCAGCTGCTGGCCTCCCACGCCACCAGTCCGCAGCCAGAAGAGCCTCTCACGGTACTTCTCCGTCGTGTCAATACCCTCAAACTTGAGATCCACGAGCTCAAGACCAATCCGCTCGAAGTTCATACGGACCTTTGTCTTCACCTTCATTGATGTCTCGTCGAGCTGTGTGAAGACGGTCTGAAGGTCGTAGTGAGCGAACTCGTCGATGATCCTCTCGTTCATAAAGGCGCGCAGAAAGTCGTTGATTGCCTTCGTGGTGTAGGCGTTCTGATTACCAACGACCTCCGTCACGAAGATCTTCGGCTCCTTGACGCGGAACCAGAAGACGCCGTGGAACATCAGTGGGGCAAGGTCGCTGGTCTGACCACGACCACCAAACTTACCCTGGAACTGGCCTCTAGACACGAAGATACAGGTCGCCTCAAAGACGTCCCCCTTGATCTTCTTCTTGAGCCAGCCCGCAAGGCCCGGCATGCTACTCGTGGTGAGCTTGTGGCGGCCGGCGTGGAACACGTCCAGAGCCATCCCATCACGATAGAAGATTGCGACTTGGTTCTCCATCACTATGAGCTGAGAGCCCCATGCAATCCTGTTGTTGGGGTACCTCCACACAATCTCATCGGGGGATGCATTCGTCCACTCTATTGCATCTGCCATGTATCTGCACTCTCGTGTTAGTCGAGTCTGGTGCTGAGTACTACGCCTTTTGTTTTAAACATTGACGTGGTCTACTACGTCCATTCCGCACTGTCGTCGCGAGTATGCCATCAGCACCAGATTATTAGGTGGGGCAGAGGATAGAAGAACGGTCTCAATGGACGAGAGAGGTAGCGGCAATGGCGACGGGAGATCCGTCACCCCCGAGGTCGCTATGAGAAGATACTACAACCCGCTGGCAGTCTACTTCTACATCGGTGTCGCGATCCTGTTGTCGTACTCTCTGTTCTACGTGTTCGGCTATCGTGCGATTGTGATTGTGATGATGATCTTTCTGATAGACGCGATCAATAGCACACGTTTCATCCTGCGCAACTCCGACAACAATATTGCACGTCGCGCGGCGTACTTCAATGTCATCCTCGCGATCGCCGCCTTCGTCCTGTTAGCGGTAAACGGAATCACCTACGAGAGTCAGGGATACTACCCGATTCTTCCGCACGTGGAGAACTTCACTCTTGCAATGCCACTTCTGATTCTGTCAACGGAGTTCGGGCTCAGGAACATCGAGTCAATGTACGTGCAGAGAACCCGGAGCGAGTCATAGCCGAACCTGAGAGGACCTGCTGCGCGAGATGAAGCAAGAGAGAGCAGGACAGCCTTCGACCCTCCCACCTCGCTTTCCCTAGGGGGGTCCTGAGGATTCGCGCGGCGTGAACGCCATGCGAGATGGAGTTATCAGTGGGAGGACTGCCGGCAGCCCTGCAGGTCTACATACGCTGGCTTTGTTATTAAGTCGTATTATGATATCATAACTACAGTTCCAGACGCATCAGGTCGCTTCCGATGAGGACCTGGGTGTCAGTCCCTCCGCGGACTATCTCGACAACGCGGTCAGCAGCGGCGACGACCTCCGGAGAGAGGTGGGTGAGAACAACGCGTCTCGGGTGTGCCCTGCGGACAATCTCGCGCAGCTCGCTCGGGCTGGTGTGAGCGCCCTCAGGATGATCACCGTCCAGCCAGTTGCACTCGTGTATCAGCAGGTCAACCCTATCAGCGAGGGAGACTATGTCGTTGCTGGGTGCAGTATCGGACGTATAGAGGAGGGAGGAATCGTGTGAGGTGAGATGAAACGCACGCGAGTCCAAGCCTCCGTGAACTGTCGGGCAGGTGCGTACGATCACATCACCCAGAGTCGCCTTGGAGAAGGACTCGAGGACAACGGTCTCAATCTCGACCTTCCCCTTCAGGTATGGATATGCTCCGTCAAAGATGCTCTCAATCCATTGTTCAAGAGGCGGAGGCCCGTAGACCTTCAAGGGTCCGTTGAAGCCCGACATCCACAGCGTCTGCACAAGAGAAGCGAGGTCCGAGCAGTGGTCCACGTGAAAGTGAGAGATCAGAACATGGCGCAGTGACGAGGGGTCTGCACCCACCTGGTTCAGACGCCACAGAACGCCAGAGCCCACATCGAGCAGAATTGACTGTTCACCAGTTTCGACGAGAATGCCCGACTGCACCCTGTCAGCATTTGGATGGGATGTGCCAGTGCCAAGCAGTGTGACTCTCATCAGCCATCACTATGAACAGTCTGCACGCCCCATAATCAGTCTTACCTCGCGCACGAGGACGGCTGGCCAAGGCGTGGAGCACGCGGACACACTATTTGCGTCAGCATGTTCCGAATCAGTCTCACCTCACGGAGAATGCCTGTCACATCGGGGCGTGGTGACGATATCAGATACCAGAGGTCTAGACACTGCACATTGCGCAGGGCCCGGAGGACCGGCATCGAGTCGACACGAATTCGTCCGTTCCTGACAGCCAACCACAGATCATCCAGGTCCCGGACCAGCCGGTCGTGAAAGGAGAGGAGACCCATCCGTGTGGAATGGGTGATTGGATACTCGTCAACAAGTGCAGTCATTGCGTCGATATGACGGAGCGCACGAGCAACGGGCGCCGGGAGGCCGTCTAGCTCACCGTCCGAAGTCATCATTCCCGCCGTTCTACTATGCTGGAGCCTGCTATTTAAGACCCGATAACACTCAGTGGCACCAGTCAAGTCCTTTATAAAGAACTCAGGTCTGCGGTCGGCTATGGTCGAAGCTGAGGAGTACCTCCGCGAGGCAAGGGAGCTACACAGGAAGGGCGAGTACAAGAAGGGACTGAAGGCTGCACGCAAGGCGCGAAAGAGATTCCTCAAGGCCGGGGACTACCTCAATGCGGCTGAGGCTCTTCGCATTATGGCCGACTGTGCACTCAATGGTGGTGACATCAACGAGGCCAAGAGGCTGTACAAGGAGCTCCTCGAAGAGGGCACCGGGGCCTCGTTACCCCATCTGGAGAGCGCGGGCAACTGGGGGCTTGGAGAGGCGGCAATACATCATATGGACTTCCAAACCGCAGAGGCTCACTTCAGGCTCGGCCTGCAGCAGGCCAGAGACTCCTCCAATATGTGGTTCATAGCCTGGAACTCGTTCGGTCTGGCGAAGGCCCTTCGCGGAATGGGACGGGTGAAGGAGGCACTAGCACTTCTTGATGAGGCGGAGAGACTCTTCGTGCGCCTAGGAATGGCCGAGTACGCAGCCTGGACGAAGAAGATGCGTGATGAGATGTCTGCAGAGAAAGATGCCACGGTGCCTGAACAGGAACTGAGAGTATGGTTATGTCCGATGTGTGGCTGCAGGTTCGCACCTGATGTCGCCAAGCGACTGAGCTCCGGGGAAGTTGTCACGTGTCAGTACTGCGGAACGAGCGTGGGGGCCTAGAGAGATCCCAACTGTACAGAAGAGGACATTCCGGGCTCTGAAACAGTGTAGTGTGGGACAGTCACATCGTCTGCCTGAGCAAGAAAGATGCGGTGAGTCTGTGGAGTGCGCCCCGAGGCCCACAGGTCGTCAATCTGATCTCAACATCGTCAGCCGCATTGAGGACCTGAAGCACACGGCCGCGTCTTCACGTAGAGGCCGTAGGCTGTGTCCGAGCAACGAAACACAGAGGGGAGTAGGGAAGCAGCCTGTGGCCCCAGACAGACTGACGGCGCCACAGGACCGGGTCTGGCCAGAACAGATCAATCTAGTCCTGGTATCCCTTCATGTAGCCGTCGCGCTGCTTCCACTTCTCCTCAAGACGCTGCATAATCGTCCACAGACGATATGTGTAGTTCCATGCCTCATCAAACTGGCCCTGGTTCATCTTGTCCAAAAATTCCTCGACGACGTCGTTTATCTCGCCGATGTCGTCGATGATCGTGGCATCGAACTCGTACATCCTGTCGAGTTCCTTCTCGTTGATCTTCTCCTTTGAACCCCACGCGGCGTAGCCATAGTCGGCGTAGCGCATAGCCGACTCAATCTTGTCCGTGAGCGCAAGGAGTCGGTCAAAGGTCTCCCAAGTCCGCGTGAGATTGTAGTCGACCATCATCATCTGAAGCTTCTCCAAGTCCTGTTTGACCAGCCTCAACTGATCGGCAAGGAACTCTCGGAGAACTTTGTCCGCGGCGCGGCGTTCCTCCTTCTCCTGATAGCCGTGCCAGCCAGGAATATAGTGGGTGATCTTACCGAAGATGCCACCCTTGATGTCCTTGGCTGCCTTCTTTCGGATGCGCTTAGCAATCGGGTCTGTGACTTTACCCATCCCAAGTGTTCTCCTTCGTGAATTGTACAACCCGGCTCACAAGGTGGTGGGTTGTGCTACTTCGGACTATGCGGCTACGCTTAAAAAATCATTTACGGCGGTCCTGCATCCTAGCCGGCCGGGCATCGTCAGGACACATCGAACACCGACAATAGTTCTCGCCCCAGCTCTCTTCGCGGGAGCACTATTGAAGAGATTCTGTCAAGAGCAGATGCGAGATGCTCGGCCGCGTCAATCTGGCGCTCACTGTGACTTACGTCTCCCATCCCGTCAGTGGCAGACGAAGACTCAGATTCCGAGAGCTGTGTCAGGCGTATGGCCTGAGCGAACGATCTGCCAAATGGCCGCATTTGCTGTGCAAGAGGCAGGGCCCACCCTGCGACAAGTGCGCCGCTCACGGCACACGAGCCAGCGAATGCCAAGATTCCGCTCTCGTTGTGTCCCCCATACGGAAAGACAGAGTCATTGTCCGTTGTCGCATCACAAGCCTCCCCTCTGGCGCCTGCCCTGACGAGATGTCTCAGACCCTCACCCAGCAGCACAAGTCCGACAGGGGATCTCAGTCTACCCATTATACGTGTGGCCTCAGAGAGCATCAGGTCCCCGGCTAGGATGACAAGGCTGGTCAGGTCTCCGTCAGAGGGCATTGATTGCTCCTCGGCCATTCTGTGTAGATCCACGGCAGTCCTCACCAGCAGGGCCGTCGTTCCCACGTCTAGGCAGTGCTCATCAGCGCCGCCAGCTAGTTCACACGAGAATAGAGCAACAATCGAGGACGGCTCTACAGGTCGGATCGTGAGAAAGTCCCGGGCCACTCCATAGAGACCCGTACCGAGGTGCCCACTGGTCTCAAGCAGTGAGAGAGCGTGCTGTGAGATCGCCCGAGAGCGGGTACGTAGAATCGAGATGTTCAATCGAACGTCTTGGCGGGGCCGCAATTCCAATCATTCACCACTCCGAGAGGGCTATGGCCTGCACCTAACGAGGTCAAGCAAGACCTAGAATGATGCGGCCATTCTAGCGTCGTAGAAACACAGGCGCTCATAAGTGCAATCTTTTGACATCGTAAGCGGGTTACTGATAGATTACTCAATGATTTCTAAAGGAGAACCGAAATATGGTGTGGCAGCGTCCGGTACAGAGGACTATGGTCACGGGGATTGTGAACAATGGAGAAGATACTCAAGAGAATGGCCGTTCTGGCAGCCATCGCAGGAGTCCTGGGAGTCATAAGTGCATATGGGAGCACGTGCCCGACTCTCAGTCCGCCGACCGATCCGACGAGCAAGCTGTACATCATGTATACGCTCAATTGGGTCTTCCTGATAACGACGTCACTGACGTGGGCCGTGGGCTTCGCGTGGTTTCTCTTGTTGTGGGGACTGATGACACGGAGGAGCTGGTCATACATGGCCAGCGTTCTCGTGAGCGCCGTGGGCGCAGCCAGTGGTTTCATACCTGCAGCTCTTGTAATGGCGAACGGTATGCCATTCAGTCCGTCGTTGATGAGGGCCTTCCTCAACCTGTTCATTCTCATCTACCTGCTACGGCCATCCGCTGCTGGTGAGATGAAGACGGCCCTCTCCCTTGAGGCCCCGGGCACCGGAATCAGTGCAGACGTTGTCACATACATACTGGTGGCCGTTGGCATCCTGCTGATGCTGCAGCCAATTGTCGTACCGTGGACACACGTCATCGACGGGAGATATGAGTACGGCTATGAGGCACTGCAGTTCTTTGCAGGCCTGTTCTCTCTCATGCTCGGTGGGTCAATCCGAATCTCCGAGAGAATGAGACTTGCACAGCTCCAAGCCTCGGCGGCTGTGGAGCAGCAAACAGAGGTCAGACCTGAATAGACAGGCGGTCGAGACCTTGTGGGCTCTGTCTCGACTCAGGCCTCGACATCTCTTCCCGTCGCGGAGCCGTTCTGACCAGACGGACCGTACTCCAACATAGACTCAAGCTTGTCTATGTCAATCATGCCAATCCCGTTGTGGACACACGTGAAGGACTTGCACAGTTTCTGATCTATGTCACCCCACTTTATGCCCCAGCCCTTGAGAACACCGAGGATGACCTTGAGATCGCGTCCCTTCTCTGTAAGAGAATACCGAACTCTGATGGGCATTGTGTCAGGTTCCACGACACGTGCCACCACGCCCTCTCGCTCCAGCAGGCTGAGAGACTCGGAGAGCACCCGGGCCGAGATCTGTTCACCTGTCACATCAACGACACGTCGCAACAGGTCGCTGAAATAGAGCTCTTCCGCGACTACGAGCTCACATAGTATCCACGGGACCCATTTGCGACCAAGAATCTTCAGGGCCCGCAGGACGGCGCATCTGTCCCTATCTTCTCGACCCAGCTTCAAGATCCTCCATTCAGCTACGCGCAAGTTAACAGCTCGGCGCACCTGTATTTTACGGTTGTGCTGCGTAATCTACTGATGGCAACAGAATCAGGTTACATCGATGAAATGACCTTACGTTTCCTTCAGCAAATGCTTTAGTATTGCCGAAACACCACTCACAGCACGTGACAATGTGAGGAGAGATGTACTGATGGATCTGGTTTCACTCGTCTTGCTACTCATCACCGGAATCATCGCTCTGGTGATGACGATCTTCCTGTTCAAGGACTATGCGGCGAACAAGAAGCTCTACCATATGTGGTGGGGCCTCAGCTCGCTCATCCTGTTCTTGGCTGGCGTGCTAATTGTCGCCTTCGACTTTGCCGTACTGGGCAATCCGGCAATACCCATCGTGGCCACATTCATCCCGGTCGGACTGGCCATCGGTTTGCTATACGCCGTATGGGATGACAAGCCCTATGGACTGTACTACACTATCTACGGCATTCTGATGGTGATCATCCAGATTGTGGCGAGGTATGTACCAATCGAGAGCGTAGCCACGCCGTCGCTCCTCGCCGCACACATACCTAGCGGCCTCATTATCGTCCTTGTCCCGCTGATGACGACAATCCGCAAGGAAACAGAGGCGAGCGCGATACTCTTCAGTCTTGGGGGTATCGCAATCTCACTGGGAGGAATGCTCCTGGCTGCCCTCAAGTTCGACGCTCCTATACTCCCAGCGGCGACGATCTTCGCTGTCTTGCCCCTTCTCCTGCTGATAGTGAGCGTGCTGTTCTTCCTCGGAATATTCCTCCCCACCAAGTGGAAGGCAGGCCTTCCGGTCGGATAGTCTCAGGAACAGGTTCAGTATCGTGACACGGGGCGCAACACGAGGAGCGTCACTGCTCCTCCGCCCCCTCTTTGTCATTCTGACGAGCGAGTTATCTACAGGTAACTTGCTATCCACTTCTAAACTCACGTGCTTTTAAGCAGGAATTCCACTCGGCACTAGGGTGGTTGCTGAATGACTGAAGAGAGTACTGCCGAAGGCCCTACCAGCAAGTTTCAGCAGTTTGTCACTTGGCTTGGAAGCTACAGGGGACTCATCACTGCCACAATTGTGTATGAGTTCCTGATCGTCGTCTTTCTCACGACGTTCTCCGAGCCAGTCACTCAGATGCTGGGACAGCCTCTCATTCCAATTACTCTGGAAGATAGCCACAGGATAGCCAGAATCATCATGGTCTATCACTCCCTCGGGATAGTGTTCCTCGGGGCAGTGGTACTCTTTGCTCTCGACCTCTTTGACGTGAGGCCCAAGTTCGAGCCACTGGTCAAGTGGTCGATCATCCCTGGCTACGTTCTCACCTCAGTCTCAGGGATGACCTTCGCATATCTTCTGCCTGAGAACTGGATTGCACACGCACTGTTCATCGTGGGACTCACTCTCGTATTCATCAGTGGAGTGCTTCTGTTGATGGGAACGTGGCCAACGAAGAACTTCCCCGAGAAGCAGCCAGAGGGACCCTACCTGTTCGGAGTCAACTGGGCCCAATGGGCAGTTGCGTTGGTCGTGATTGCCCTGCTGATATCGGCAATGCTGGGAGCAGGTGTCGGCGCCTACTTTGGCAACGGATTCAAAGCCATTCTCGCCGAGGACTTTCTCCGAGTGGAGGACAAGGACCTCTTTGTGCGTGCCGTTGTTGGCCACCTGCACATCATGCTCGCACTCATCGATGCAGCAGTGATGCTCATCGTGTTCAGGTACACCAACCCCGAACAGCGAGGGAAGTGGTACCTTGCCGGGATGATCCTCTCGATCCCCGGAACACTGATCATCTCAATTGGCGCGTGGCTCGTCCCCGTCGGCTATGAGAAGGCGCACATGGTGATCAATGTCGGCGCAGTCTTCGCTCTGCTTGCGGCATTCATACTGGCAATCTGGGGGTGGAAAAAGACTGTCAGAGACGTGCTCGGGGAGGAATACGAGAGCGCCGGCATAGGTCGACGTATTATCGCACTGTTCAAAGATCCCGTGAAGTTTGGTCTCTACTTCCAGTTCATCTGGGTGAACATTGTTGTCACAGCTCCCGGAATCTATGTTGCCATCAATCTTGAGCACTTCAGAACAGAGATTGGTGCTGATGTCGAGCGGGCGTTTGCCGTCGGACACTGGCACGTCCTTGGCGTTCTGACTGCTGTGATTGCTCTTCTGCTTGCCTTCGACTACCTTGACGTCGGCGGTTGGACCAGACAGATTGTCGGGTGGTCGCTGACGCTGGGGAGTATCATAGGTTTCGGCTTTGCCAACGCGTACATGCTTGAGGAGATTGGTATCGCCACTGGCTTTGCATTCTCGATGATAGATGTCGGTATCATCCTCCTTGTAATCGGCATTGCAGTCTTCTGTATCTATATGCTGGTGCAGATACTGAAGGGCAGAGCGGTGAAGTAGACAGTGGAGATCGGGATTGGCGACGCAGACCAGCTGGAGGGCGGGGACAACAACTCCTCGTCCTCCTTTATCTCACTCCTGGGCGAACTCATCAAGAGCAAGCAGACAGCCCTCCTGGTCTACACCACAGTGTTCACGTACCTCTTTAGCAGCTGGAATATGGGCATTGACTTCGGCTTTGCCCTGCTCCTCATTGCCAGCCTTGTACTGGCGGTCTCGGGTTCCACTCTGCTGAATATGTACATCGACAGGGACATCGACGCGGTGATGATTCGGACCAAGAACCGGCCTATACCGAGTGGCAAGGTCTCTCCAACGTCGGTGGTGGTGAACGGCGCTGTGATGGTCGGGCTGGGCCTAGTCCTCAGCTGGTTATTCATCAACCCCGTGACAACCGCTGTCATTGCAGCTGGATTCGTACTTGATGTTGTGGTCTACTCGGTGTGGCTAAAGCGCAAGACCCCAACATCGATCCTCTTTGGCGGCATTGCAGGGGGGATGCCTGCTCTTGCTGGCCGGACGGCTGTTGTCGGTCAGGTTGACCTAGTCGGCGTGCTTCTCGCGCTCTTCGTGATAGCGTGGATACCACTGCACATCCTCACTCTGGCGATGCTGCCAGAGAACCTTGAGGGCTACCGCCGCGCAGGAGTCCCAATGTGGCCAGTCGTCAGGGGAACGGGTGAGACGATGATCATCGTGACTCTCTCGGCCATTCTCAGTGCTGTCGTCGTAGTGATGACCGGAGTTGTTCTGAACCTTCACTGGTTGGCTCTGCTCCCGCTGCTCCTGTTGAGCGCAGCCATAGTCATTAGGGCGGCCGAGAACCTGCGCGCCCCCGACCAAGACAAGACCTTCTGGATCTTCAAGGCGGCATCGGGGTACATGGCCTTCGCCTTTCTCTGGCTCTTTATCGGCGTTGTCTTGACACAGGCCATCGGAGACGGCTCCTTGGTACTACAACTACCATTCTAATGCCCCGGGCACAGGCAGAGGACTCCGCTCCCGCAGACAGTCCTGTCTGGCCATATCAACGATTGGCGGAGAAAAAGATAGAGTGGGGCGGTTCTTGACCGCCCAGAGATCGGTTGCTCACCATAGCTGGTACTCGCGCTTGACGAAGCCCTTCCAGACATGTGGAAGCGTCTCGACGACCTCGGCGGCGATGCTCTCAATTGAGCTTCGTACGGCATTGAGGTCCACGTTTCCGAAGACCTCGATATTCAGCGCCTTCGGTTCGGTGATTGGAGCCCCAATCTGACTGACGATATAGCAGTAGACCTGCTCGATGTCCGGATACTCCTTTGTGATCCTTGTGACTATCTCGCGGGCCGCGACATTGTAGGTCTTTCCGACGTGGGAGACCGGATTCTTCCCAGCCGCAGCCTCAAGCGTCATCGGCCTGTATGGAGTGATGAGACCATTGGCCCTGTTGCCGC
Organism: Candidatus Thorarchaeota archaeon; assembly: GCA_029855935.1. Taxonomy (GTDB): domain Archaea; phylum Asgardarchaeota; class Thorarchaeia; order Thorarchaeales; family Thorarchaeaceae; genus B65-G9. Next base: position 90,154 of record JAGSHN010000025.1, read on the forward strand.
GTCCGACCTGGCCATCATCTCCGTGCTCGGCAGAGGTGCCAGTGACAGTCAGATAGAACAGGCCCTGCTCTGGGTCGTCGGCCGTGTTGACATCCACCTCGACGGGAATGTCCGTCTTCTTTGCAGCAAGATCAAGCAGCATGTTCCTGATGGCGTCCATCACGTTGGCGTACTCGTCAGCGTCGCGGGTCTCGGTGGAGATTATGGCGGTTGCAACCTGCAGATGTATATGGTCCCCAACACGGGTGCCCATCACCTTGATGTCCTCACCAATCTGGGGCCACTTTCTCTTTGTCGCGGGGTCGTTGAGCAGCTGTTCTGACTCAAGTACAATCTGTTCCGTCGGTGACAGAGGGGCGTATGCAACGCCGAAGCTGGTGTCGTTCGCGCGCGGTACTTCGACCTCGGCATCGAAATTGCCCACAAGGTCCGTGCTGCCAGCTCGAATCTTGTAGTCGATGATGATGTCTGAGTTGACATCAAGATGCGGTAGGTCCTCGCTGAGCCACTCTCTCGTGTGCTCGACCGCGAACTTTCCAACGGGCACCTGTCGGCTGTAGTCCTTGCCGACAACGTCGACGGCACGTCCGCTGAGGAGCAGGTAGATGGGCTCGATGACATCACCGCCACCGAACCGAGCATTCGACTGACCACCGACGAGGAGCACCTTGTCAACATTATGGTGCTGGACTCGTCCAAAGGTCTCAAGATAGTATTCGCTGAGTCGGACTGACAGCTCCTCCGCTGCTTTGTCGCAGAGAGTGTCGGGGTGGCCCTTCCCCTTGCGTTCTACGATCTCGACCTTTCTCTTGGCCACAGGGAGGCCGTCTCCTCGTGTGACTTCAATCTTCATTTTCATCAACTCTAGTGCCGCGGCTGTGCGCAGCGCTTATATACCTTTCTCCCCCCATTACTCTCAGTAATTAATAACGGCGTTACAAATACCCACCAGTAAGAAACGTCAGAGAAAGGTGACGCGGCATGAGGGTGCTCCCAGAGACCATTACACGAATGCGGAAACGAAGAGGAATGACTCAGGCCGAGCTGGCACGGGCCGTAGGAGTGTCGCAGGCATACATTGCCAGGCTTGAGAACGGCACACTTGATCCCAAGCTGTCCGTCGTCAATAGAATACTCGACGTCCTTGAGGGATCAACACTGACGTGTGCCGACGTGATGAGCACCAACCTCGTTGTTGCCGATGCTCGCGACTCCGCACTGGAGGTCGTCCGCGACATGCTGAGGAATGGGTTCTCTCAGATCCCGGTATTGCGCGCGGGAAAGATTGTGGGGATGGTCACCGAGAGGGACGTGGTGCGGAACATAACACGTGACCTCGAGCAGATGTCGGTGCAGGCAATAATGGAGACGGTGAGCCCTCCGCTGGTCGACGAGCGGACAAAGATAGAGGAGGTCATCGCGCTGCTAGACACCTTTCAGGCAGTGCTCGTCCATCGCGGTGGCAGACTCGTTGGCATAGTTGCAAGGTCAGACATAATGCGAGCGCTGGCGCTGGACTGACGTGAAGACGACCGGGGCCTCATCAAGATGAGAATACCTTGCGCGAGAACAGGTTGACGTCAATGCCGACCTTGCCCGCAAAGAGATCACGCAACAGTTCGAGGTGTTCGTCAATCTCTTTCAGAAGGCGCTCCAGTGAGTGCGGGGAGATATTCGGCTCTGCTGTCCAGACAGTGAGGTAGTTGCTGACGACGCCTATGTCGACACCGCCCTCCTCAAGGTCCTTGAAGATGGTTATCTTGACAAGGAACTCGGACTCGTACATATTGAGGACCTCGTTGGCACTCATCACTATCAGGTCCAGATAGCCAACTATGTCCTCCAGGACTTGGACATCGCCGACATTTCCACGGAGGCTCTCGACAAAGGTCTGAATCCGGCTGACCCGCTGTCGGAGACCCTCGAACATCTTCATCAGCTTGGTAAACTCCTTGATTGAGGACTCCAGTGCGGGGACAAGCCTATCGTACAGAGTGACGAGGAGCTTCCCCCGTGTGTTATCGCGGATGTCCTGGAATCCCTCTAGTTTCCCCAGGGGTCCATCAAGGTGTTCAATCTGAACCAGTGTGTTGGTGACGGCCTGAATAGACTTGACTGAACTGCGCTGAATCTTGGCCCATCTCTCAATGAAAGTATCAATGCCCTCTCGTAGGTCCTCAAGCTCGTCCAGCGGGTCGTCCACAGCTCATTCTCCAAGACCTTCTGTCAACTCTCCACATATAACTTATTCTGCGGTGGCAGCAGATATTAACGCTCTTAACGGCGTCAGAGGCCATCTACAGGCCCTGTTGCAACGCCCTACGGCGGTTCTCAAGCTCCTCAATCTCGGCCTCTATCTCCCGGACCTGATCTTGAAATATCGAGTCCTCAATCTTTCCGTCCTCGTAGAGCCTCTTGAAGTGGTCGAGCTTGGCCCTAAGAACCGACTCTCGCACCTCAAGCTCCCTCAACCGTGCCCGCTTCTCAGACACGAGCTGCCTCAGCTCGTCCTCAAGCCTGAATATCTCCTCCTCAAGCTCGGCCTTCAATCTGGAGTAGAGAGAGGAGTCAACCTTTCCCTCAGTGTAGAGGTCTACGAGATGGAGGAGCGCCTTTCTCGTTGCATCTCGTCGAGCCATTATCTCCTGTGCGAAGTCGTGGGACTCTACAAGACCGAGCCGCGTAGCAAGGTGTGGGGTCGTCAGACCCTGCAGAAGCAGACTTGTCATCAGAACGAGAAAGACAATGGCATTCAGATCCCGGCCCGACTGCTCAAAGCCGGTGATCTCGTAGCTCGTTATCGCAGCCACGACGATTGCTGCCAACGCTGCACTTGCAACCCCCTTGACCCCTGCCCAGCTGACAAAGAACCTGTCCCGCCACGACATACTTCTGTCGTGGGCTGTGACAAGGAACACAGCCACCGGGCGGGCGACGAGGATGACCAGTACCGATGTCATCAGGCCAAGGGCCACAATGGCAGGACTGTTCATCAGATACTGCAGGTCCACAGTGGCGCCAAGGAGTATGAAGACCACTATCTCGAAAGCGAAGGAGACGTTCTTCATAGCGCCGCGCATCGACTTCTGCGGGAGGGGCTCCATACCCATCCGCCGGGCATTAGCCATAAAGATCCCTGCGAAGACCGACGCGAGTGCACCAGGATGAATGCCGAGCTGAGCAAAGATCTCTCCGAGACCGTAGGCAAGGATTGGTGTCGTGGCTGTCAGGATGGAGATGGTCGTGTCCTCAGCCGTACGGATGATGATTCGACCGATGACGTGAGCAATGGCAAATCCAGTCACGACACCAATTATCATGCTCAGAAGGAACTCCTCGATGATGACGTACCAGGCCACCGAGAGAGCGGGAATCACGAGCGGCATAAAGACAGTGATGACAAGGACCACAGACGTCGCGTCATTGAATACTGCTTCGCCCTCAAGAATAGAGAACAGGCGGCGCTTGACACGTACACCACCAGACTCCAGAACAGAGAACAGCGCAGCAGGGTCGGTGGGCGACAAGATCGCGCCGATGACAAAGGCCATCAGGCCCATTGCCGAGAACAGCCCAATGGTGATGCCGGCGACTATCGACGTGATGACGACACCCAGAGTTGCCAGGAGCATGACATTAGTCAGCGAGAACCGCAGCTCTCGGATATTCATCGTCAGCCCAGCATAGAACAGTACAGCCGCAAGTGTCAGCTGCGCAACAACATCCAAGCCCACAACCTCGCCGTAGACCGATCCGAGCGGCATCACCTGACCAATGATGACGCCAGCGAGGATGAGCGGGATTGGGTACGGGAACCGATATCTCTCCGCGAATTTTGCTATCACCACGCCCCCAATCAGGACGGGCGCAATCACGTAGAGGTCGACGGCCACACCATCCACCTCAGTAGTCGATCAGGACCTCAGCAATCTCCTTCAGTGAGTCGGAGATGTGCTCCATCTCACTCACGATCTTTCTCATTATGTAGCAGACGAAGGTGGAGTCACCGCCCGTGGCCACTGAGACCTGTCGACAGATGACAATATTGTCCTCGTCTATCTCACGCTCCAGACGCATCACCGCCTGGTACGACTCGGTGGCCGACTCTGGGTCCTCTACAGTCGAGGCGAGTGCAGTTCCGAGGGCCTTGAACTGAGAGTTGACCTTTGATGCGATGGCCGACAGGGAGTCCATATACACCTCTTGGAACGAACCGCCCCGAATCATGTCTATCATCACAACAACCAGAGAGAACGAGTACTCGATACGCAGCAGATGACTGATGACAGAGAGGACCAGCACTCCTGTCTCGTCCTGAGGTAGCCTGTCACTGAACGCGTAGCGAGATACAAGGTCCTTGAGGCGGTCAAGAATCCTCTCGCGTTTGTCCGACCACTCTGGATCCTCGACTCCGCACTCACGGCAGAGCTTTGCACTGACCACCTCACTAATGTCACTGAGCTGTGAAACTATGTCTGACAGGTAGGAGAGAATCTCCGTTCGTGCAAGGTCCCGGGTTGTCACTCCTCTGTCACCTCCTCACGCGGCCGCGACCACGAGAGATCTATTCGTAGGTGGATGAATTGCCTCCTGAAGCTGACCTCGATGCCCGTCTCAACGGGCTCTCCCAGGGGGAGCGCGATGGTACCTTCTTTCATGCTCGGCATCGGCAGTTCGAGAACGTCACCGTTCCGGAGTTGCTCTGCGATTGCCGCGAAGAGTTCGCTCAGGCTGAGGAGGGTCTTCTCCTCTTCAAACTCATAGTCGTCGATTCGCATCTGCTACACCTCTGGGAGCTAAGACTCCTACATAGGACTCTCTGGACCCTTTTATGCGTGACTGCGGCGATACCTGAGCCTGTCCCACCATACGATTGGGTCGAGCGGCGACCGAGAGAGACGAGGTCATCGACCCGGTCTTGGATGTCTGTTGGCACTTCACCAAGATCTCCCGCGCTGATTTGACCACCATCCTTAATTGTGATACCACGGGGAGCAGACAAGACTCCTCACGTGCATCGTGAATCGCCAAGGAGTTGATACCGAGATGAATGAAGAAGATGAGATGGTTGTGACCCCCTGGGAGGTCAGGGGAAGGATTGACTATGACCGACTCATCAAGGAGTTCGGCACTCAGCACATCACAGAGGAGCTGAGAGCAAGAATCCGGGCTATTACTGGTGAGGACCACTTCTTGCTCAGGAGAGAGCTGGTCTATTCGCACAGAGATCTCGACTGGATACTGGACAAGTACGAGAGCGGCGAGAAGTTCGTCCTGTACACTGGGAGAGGCCCCAGCGGTCACACGCATCTGGGCCATCTTGTACCTTGGCGATTCACAAAGTGGCTTCAGGACCACTTTGAAACACGGTTGTACTTTCAGATGACGAATGATGAGAAATTCCTGTTCAACCAAGACATATCGATAGAAGATGTTCACAGATACACGTACGATAACACGCTAGACCTCCTCGCACTGGGCTTCGAGCCGGAGAACACCTACATCATTGACGACATCAGGCACATCGACCTGATGTATGAGATAGGCATCCGTGTGGCCAAGAAGGTCACATTCTCCACTGCGCGTGCCGTGTACGGTTTTGACAACAGTATGAACATCGGCGCCATCTGGTACACCGCTCTTCAGGCGGTCCCAGCATTCCTCCACTCCGAGATCTATGGGGTCAAGACCCCGTGCCTGATCCCGTGTGCCATCGACCAAGATCCGTACTGGCGAGTGGCCAGGGACGTTGCAGAGAGGCTTGGATATTACAAGCCCGCCTCCATCCAGAACAAGTTCGTACCAGGGCTGGCGGAGGGCGGCAAGATGTCGGCCTCGGACCCCGACTCTGCTATCTTCACCATCGACACGCCCAAGGAGGCGAGACGAAAGGTGATGAATGCCTTTACTGGAGGGCGCACATCTGCGAGAGAGCAGAGGGAACTCGGGGGAAATCCGGATGTCTGTTCCGTGTTCCTCTACTACAAGTTCGTCTTCATGCCCGATGACAAGGATCTGGCCGACATCGAGCAGAAGTGCCGGGGCGGTGAGATACTCTGCGGGGAGTGCAAGCAGATACTTGCGGGAATGGTGGAGGAGTTCCTAGAGCGACATCAGATGGCTCGCGAGGAGGTCAAGGACCGCGTGGAGGAATTCTCTGCTGCACGGCTGAGAGAGGAGAAGAGGCGCTGACACGGCAATGGCGCCAGAGGTTGCTCGCGGGACACACGGAACATCCTATGCGGCCGGACAGGTCGTCAACCGAAGAAGTAAAGTCATCACGGGACTCGGGACTGCTGCGTGTGCTGACAATCGGAATCGGTCAGACCAACTCCGTCATTGGTCATATTGATGCCAATCCGATCTCGCTCAACTTCGTCGGGTCGCCCCGGGTCATTTTGTCCACCATCATCGTGGTGATACCGCTGGACACGACCCATCTAGTCTTGCAGAGCGGGCAGGGGTATCTTGGAGAAAAAATCAGAATTGACCAACTACATTCGCACTCCATAGACACAACGTTCGTTCTTGCTGTTTGCTAGAAGCCATTTCACGCCCACAATCTGATAGGCATCCTTGAGGATCTCGATGGTTCTGCTGACAAGAGCCTTCTTACCTGTCTCTGACTTGTAGATCAGTTTTGACGTCATCAGCAAATGTCCGTTCTCCCTCAGCAGGTCACTAGCACGAACCATTGTCTCTGCGCTCTCTCTTGGATCCCGATTCATGTCACACACTATCATATCAAATGGTGCATATCGCCCCAGTTCATCAATGACGCTCTCAAATTTGGCGCGGATATGAACGATGTTTGGTGCCTCAATCTGGAGATTTGCAGGATCAACTGCAATGACTTTGGCAGTACGACCGCAGAGATATTGTGACCAACCTCCGGGTGCAGCTCCAATATCCAGTACATTCCAAGTCTTCGACACTGGAATGTTGAATCTCTGAATTGCCTCCTCAATCTTGTAATATGCTCCACATACAGGCTCGAACGTCTTCGCTTTTTTTCTGAAAAAGAATTCGCGGGGAAAAATGCCATAGTAATAGACATCTTGAATCTGCAATACATACAGCACTGTAGTAAAATGAGTTGGGGAGAGTTCAACGTGTTCTTCCAGCATTGCCAACAGCTGGTCTTGTAGAGCCCTTGGATGACCTTGGACCCTCAACACCATGGTCTCGTCCTTATCAATGAAGCCATCTTGAGCGACACTGGAGAAAAAGGATGGAAGTTCAGTTGATGTAGCATTGGCAAGGAATACCCTGTTAACATAGCGCGATGGATATGTGTTTTCAATAGCCTTCAGGAATTCGATGCCCTCTTCCTGAGAAATGGAAGTTCTCACAAACCGTTCCATATGTTCAAATTGGTAGGGATAGATTTCACACAAATAGGTCGAGAGCCTTCTCGATACATCGGACTCTATGAAGACATCAATAGTGCCCATAACGGAGGCAACCGCCTAACTTGTTTAAAAGTCGTTTTAGATATGGGAGTCGTGAGCGGGCCACGAACAGCAAACTTGTCTGCCAATACAAGTGGGGAGGCCAAGACTATTGATGGCGACATAGAAGTTACTGAATTACCGGAAAAAACTGCGGAGGCTCGAGATACTCCCACGTGACCAAAGCGATTACTGATTGATTCACTGTGTGCCACGCGGACGGGGGTATTCTGGGCCCTACTATCTCTAACAGATTGGGTCAGGTATGTGATCTACGGGGTCTCGCGCGGCCGCGACCATGAGAGGTCTATTCGCAGACGAGTGAACTGTCTTCTGGGGCTGACCTCGATGCCCTCAACGGGCTCTTCTGGGGGGAGCACGATATTGCCCTCCTTCTTACTCGGCATCGGCAGTTCGGGCCAATTGCCCTGACGAAGGTGTTCTGCGGTTGCCGCGAGGAGTTCACTGACTGAGGAGAGTCTTTTCCTCTTCAAACTCATAGTCGCCTATTCGCATCCGCTGCACCTCTGGGAGATATGACTTCAACATAGCACTCCGTGGCCCCTTCTATGCGTGACTGCGGCGCAGACCGACGTATCTCACGATATTGTTCAGTCTGGTAGCGAGCAGGAGAGATGATGCCTCTGGTAGAGTTGCAGCCGACGTGTCGCGAAAAAGGTGACACTCTCCACTGCGCGTGCCGTGTACGGTTTTGACAATAGTATGAACATCGGCGCCATCTGGTACACCGCCCTTCAGACGCTCCCGGCGTTCCTCCATTCCGAGAACTACGGGGTCAAGACCCCGTGCCTGATTCCGTGCGCCATCGACCAAGACCCCCATTGGCGAGTCGCGAAAGACGTGGCGGAGAAGCTAGGCTACTATGGGCCCGGATCGATTCAGAACAAGTTCGTCCCCCGTCTTGCAGAGGGCGGAAAGATGGCGGCGTCTGACCCGATGTTGGCTATCTTCACTGTGGACTCCCCAAAGATGGCCAAAAACGAAGTGATGAACGCCTTCAGGGGTGGCCGTACGTCGGCAAAGGAGCAGCGGGAGCTTGGTGGCAGTCCGGACATCGCTTCGGTGTTCATGTACTACAAGTTCGTCTCTATGCCCGACGACAGGGACCTTCAGCACATAGAACAGAAATACCGCGGCGGAGAGATACTCTGCGGCGAGTGCAAGCAGATACTCGTTCTATGGTGGCCAATCTTCTCGAGAGAAATCAGGCTGCCAGAGAGGAGGCAAAGGAGAGTCGACGAGTTCTCCGCCTCACATCTGAGAGATGAGATCAGACGATAGTGGATACTCCCGCCCGGTGCCTAGACGCTGAGCGATGAGCGTCATTCTGCTTGCCCCCGACCAACAAAGGTATAGGGCCGTGTTTGCGCACCACGGCAGGGAGATGAGACTTGGTACGAATCGGAATCGGCCAGATGTCTCCAGTCATTGGCGACACGAGGTCGAATCTCAAGATACTTGATCGGTTGCTCTATGAGGCTGAGAGGGCCGAGGTGAACGTCCTAGTCCTACCAGAGCTCGCCAACTCGGGATACGCATTCGAGACTGGCGAGGAGGCTGCAGCAAGTGCCGAGGTCATACCAGAGGGGCCGTTCTCCAGTAGGCTTGCTGACTGGTCCAGCCGCGGGCTTGTGATCTCCGGGATCTGCGAGACCGATGGGGATGATCTGTACAACTCCGCTGCTGTGTTCGCAGATGGTGACTACATTGTGACGTATAGGAAGGTCCATCTCTTCAACAGGGAGAAGCTGTTCTTCAAGCCAGGAGACAAGGAACCACCTGTCATCGAATACGGAGGACACAGGTACGGCCTGATGATATGCTGGGACTGGGTGTTCCCAGAGATGGCGAGAATACTGGCATTGAAGGGCGCGCAGGTGATTCTTCATCCTGCCAATCTCGTTCTACCGTACTGCCACAGGGCGATGGTCACAAGGTCCATTGAGAACGGAGTCTTCACGGTCACCGCAAACCGAACGGGAACGGAGAGAGGCCTCAAGTTCTACGGGGAGTCGCAGGTCGTCTCACCGCGTGGTGAGGTCTTGCTCAAGATGAGCGGTGATGAAACAGCTGTCAGATGGGTCGATGTCAATCCGGCAGACGCAGACGACAAGATGCTGACTGAGAGGAATCATCTGCTCAGAGACCGCAGGCCCGCGATATACAGACGTCTTGTAGAAGAGTGACTAGAACCTGAGCGGCGCGCGCCCTCTCCACTTGTCGGCGGGATACTTGATGGCGTTCCGCTCCATCTTCGACACTATCGCGTCGGAGAGGTCAATGTCAAGAGCATCCGCGAGACGCACAAGATAGATGATCACGTCTGCCATCTCGTCAGCCACTGCACCTCTGAACTCCTCTGAGTCAGACAGGCGAGCGACATCATCGTCGGTGAGCCACTGGAAATTCGCCAGTAGCTCGCCCATCTCGATGGCCGCAGACATCGCCAGTGCTGAGGGCCGATGAAATCTCTCCCAGTCGCGTTCCCTAACGAATCTCCGCACTATCTCGGTGATGCGCCCCAGTGTGAGGTCGCCATCGGACAAGACTGCACTCTCCGACTACTCTGGCGGGTTGGTCATCGTCCTCTGGATCAGCCACAGTGTATAGAGTGCGAAGAACACTATCATAGCGGTACCGTAAAGGAGAGAGGTCTCAATGCCAGGAAAGAGATGACCCCCCATTATTGTCACAATTGTGTCGGCGGTACCGAGAACACCACAGACAAGGGCGATGAGAATGTTCGTGAGCCCGCCGTACTTCATCCGGGACTCTGTTGGCGTGTACCAGACATTGATGCCCATCACAATGGCCACTCCGACGAGTATCCATAGGAGGTACATCCCTACGAAGAGCCAGTTGTACACGCGCCACACAGAGTATGGCGTGAGGAGTACTATCCCGAATCCAAGGAGCATCAGGACAAAGACCGTCGGCGGCCACGGATCCTCTGCGAACTTCTTGAGTCGGCTGGGCTCAAACTCGACACCGAGTTCTTCCACGAGATCGGCATCACGTTGCTCATCTTGCGGGTCGGCCTCATCGTGGGTCATTGTCCATCCAGACAGCCGAGGAAAGACCCCGTTAAAACCCTTGTCGTCAGCACCGGGACCCAGCTCGGACGGTCTACCCACACAACGGTTAAGTTTACCGAGGCTGTAACCTCCCCTATGTCTGACGACATCTCTGACGCCAAGGTGCTGCTGCAACAGGCGAGAGTCCTGAGACAGCAGGGGGAGAACAAGAAGGCCATCAAGGCCTACAGGGACGTTCTTGACTTGGACCCCGACTGCATTGATGCTCTCAACGAGATGGGAGAGGTCCTCATCAAGATTGGCGAGCAGTCAGAGGCGATAAGGGCCTTTGACACAGCGATATCCAAGAGACCCAAGGACTACAGGGCCCACTCGAACAAGGCCGAGGCCTACCTGACAATCGGAGACTTCGACAGTGCGCTGATGGCGGCTGAGGAGGGCCTGCGCCACTGCCCCGACTCAGAGGAGTTGTGGGTCAAGAAGGCAAGGGCGCTTGAGAGCGTGTTCAAAATCGAGGAGGCGGCCGAGGCCTACCGCCAAGCGCTGAAGATCAACTCTACCGACCCCGAGATCTGGAAGGCACTGGCACTGACACTCGACGCACTGCAGAAATGGGAAGAGGTCGCCAGAGCGTATACGATAGCCGCGGACCTACACAAGAGGCGTGGTGAGATGCAGGACTATGAGAGCTGCCTCAGATTCGCCAAGATGGCGAAGGAGTCCTCGTAGGCACTGAGCCAGAAGATTGGCAGTGCAGGAATCGTGGGCCTCATAGAAAAAAAAGGAGAGGAGAGACGGTCCGTGAGGATCACCGCTACCGTCTCTCGCGTTCAACCTCTCACCTACGCCGGCGAGACCTGCGTCGGCGCGACTTCTTCAACCAGCCCATCTTGTAGGCAAGAGCCAATACGAGAGACACGACAATTGCTGCAATGATTGGACCGTACTGTACCAAGAACTGTTGCAGCGGGCTCAGCGTAGTGGTTGTTGTGGTCGTCGTGGTCGTTGTGGTCGTCGTGGTCACAACAGAGCCGAGTCTATCACGAACGTGAATCACCATCGGGACCCCGGTGTGCCACGTGGAGCCTACAAGTATCCGAGCGACCACTGTGATGTTTGTCCCGTCGGGCTGTGGATCAATGAGATAGTAGTATGTCTCGTAGTCGCCCTCCTCGGACTTGGTGATGTTGTTGATTATTGAAACGTTCGTCCAGTCGCCGGACCCTATCTTGATGTCCAGCTCAACATCATCAACGGGGCTGGAGTTCAAAGCATGAGCGAACACCGTCACGTTGATCGGAGATGTGCTCTTCGGGATGTTCGGCTCCCAATAGAGGTTCACATCATCCTGGACGTCCGTGTCCGCAATGCTCCAGTCAAAGTCGTAGATCTGCTGATACCACTGGGCCACATCTTGATTCTCGACTATCACACCAGCCTCGCGGTTCTCCGTGATGCTGCCGTCACTGAAGTTGATACTACAGATGAGGACAATACGCCCATCAGCGATGACTGCCTTGTTGTGGTTCGCTGTGAACCAGCGGGTGTCCTGCCACACAATCGGGATGCCATTGCTGTGGAGGATGTCTGCAATCTCAAGATAGTCCTTCTCCTCCTCAGTTATGACGCGGACAGTGACACCACGTCGCTTGGCGGCAAGTATTGCATCGACTATCTGGTCAACAGCACCACCATCGCCCACGTTTGTGAAGTACGGTATCTGGATGTCAAGGGTCACCTGAGCGCTGTTTATCACATACAGGTAGGCCTGCAGGCTCGTGTCAGGACTGAAGACGGGTGTCACATTCATTTGCCCGCTGAAATGACCCGGTTCGGCAAACGGACGCGGATATGTGCTGCTCGACTCGGTGTATGATAGTGGTGCCCCTGTTCCGTCCGTGACGGGATCATAGTCTCTCCCACGGCTCCAGTCGTAGTCGAAGACATTCCTGTAGTATGCCGTGACATCGATGTCGGTCATCGCAATGCTCCACTCGCGGTTGGCCTTCTTGCCTGCCTCGGGGAAGGAGGTCTTGGCCCAGTTTCCGGCATGGATCACGGTCGTCTTGTTGTCAATTATCACGAACTTCTGATGCGCATACGTGAAGTCAGAGCTGTTAGTCCATCTCACCTCGAACCCAAGCTGAGTAAGGTTGTTGGCCACGTACTTGTTCGGCTCAGGATAGCCAAGGCTGTTCCAGCCGATTAGAAACTTCATGTCAAGACTGGGTCGCTCGGCGTGAATCTCGTGGATGAGGTCCAAGATGTACGGATTGTTGATGCCGTAGATCTCCACATAGATGCTCTGACGCGCACTGCGCAGAATCTGCCACAGCGCATCGCGACTGCCATCCGGGCTCGCGAATGTTGTCACATTCATGTTCTTGTGAAAGGTCTGCCACTCGAATGCGAGTGGTACTGTACTCTCGGTAGGTAGTGTAGTTGTAGCCCGTGCGGGCGTCGGGGACAGCATGATGATAGCTGGAGAGATCATAAGGAGGATTGCAAAGAGAACAGATATTCGAGTATGAAACTTCACGGTTGTTGCCCCATTGTTTGAAACTGTTCAACTTGTCTTGATACAGCACTTATAACTTGTCTTCGGGTACATCCAAGTGAGAGTGATATGCTGTGCGACTCTATTACCGAGTGAGCCCGAGTGAATACCGCGAGATGCTGGACAAGGTGAAGGAAAGGTTTGGCATGCACGAAGAGATCGATGAGGACAAGACAATGCTGATGCTTGATGATACGTCAAGAATCGAACTCGTGAGTGCGAGCTACGACCCCACTACCGATGAGGACGTTCACATTCGAGTTGTGATCAACGATGAGTCACTGAGAGAGGTCTTCGATGGTGTGTTCGGCCCACCGTATCGTGTGAAATAGACAATTCGAAAAAAAGCGGAGATACCCGCAGACAGGGACACTGCCTCACACTCGAAGCAGAATCCCTGTCGTGCGCCCCTACTGTCTTGCTGACCAGTGTAGGACCAACTAGCCCTCTGAGATTGCGCCCTCGGGACAGCTGTCCACACAGGCATAGCATTCGGTGCACTCGTCTGCCCGATCGACCAGGTACTTTGCCTTGTCATTGATCTCGTACAGCGGAGGTTCTATGGGACAGGCTTCCGCACAGGTGCCACATCCAGTGCACAGATTCTCGTCTACCTTCCAGATCATATCTGTCACCTTCCGAACCGCTCGTTCGGCGACGGTGGGGCGACCGTATTGGCTTTTAAATTTCGGGGTATCACCGCGAACGGAACATACAGCAGATGGCCACGTGGCCGAGAGAGAGGCTCTACGAGGCCATTTCAAGCACATCAAAAATTTGAAAAGAACCCACTTGCGCCCTACGAGTTCAACGACTCTCACAAGAGACTCCTGCCGGGGAGGACGTACAGGGAAGGAAAGGCCTTGACCGAGACATTTGGCGACAAGGAGAGAAGCAGCAAGTTCGCCCGGCGACTCGGCCTGATTGGTGCAACAAACATCGGCCTAGGGGCGATGCTGGGAGGCGGCATCTATGTCATCTCGGGGGTGGCCGCGGGTATGGTCGGGCCTGCAATCATCGTGGCATACCTCCTGACTGGATTCCTGACCGTCTTCACAGCAATCAACTATGCAGAGCTTGCCTGTTCAATCCCGAAGCAGGGCGGAGGCTACACCTTCGCTCACGACACGTTCGGTGGCTTTCCTGCATTTCTGACAGGCTGGTTCTTGCTCATCGGGAATCTTGTGGCATGCGGGTTGTACGCTCTTGCAGTGGCACACACACTTGCGGTATTCATCCCAGGGGCCACTCAGGCGACAGTCGGACAGGTCGCGGTCGTGATAGTATTCGTCACATTCGTCATCAACATCATCAGTATTCGGGGAGTCAGTGGTGTCCTAGGACTGCTCAATGTGTTTCAGTCTCTGGTCCTGTTCTCATTCATCTTTATTGGCCTGTTCTTTGTCCAGCCCACCAATCTCGACCCGTTCGTCAAGCCGGGCATTGGTCCGGTGGAGTTCATGGGCGCCGTGTCATTCATCTACATATCCTTTGTCGGATTTGAGCTCATCACCACGGCCAGTGAGGAGATCAAGGAGCCTGCGAAGAACATACCCCGGGCCATCATGCTCACTCTACTCATCGCAACTGCTGTGTATATGGCCGCTGCACTTGTCATTGTCGGAGTCGTTCACTACAGTCACGTCGCAAACTCATACACGCCCATCGCAGACGTCTACGGCGTGATGTTTGGGCCAGCCGGCTACTACTTCGCTCTCGCTGGAATGGCAGCCTCGAACTATGCTGCCCTCAGTGCCACATTCCTCGCGACCGCACGAGTCGCCTATTCAATGGGGCGTGACAGATACTTGCCCACCTTTCTGGAGAGCGTCAGCCCGCGCTTCAAGACCCCGATTCCCGCACTCATTGTGACGTTCATCATAATCAGCACATTCGCCATCACGGGCAATGTCAATATGGTCGCCTCATTGTCCGACTTTGGGTACCTCATCGGACTGTCAATAGTGAACGCATCCGTCATCGTTCTCAGGGAGAAGGGGCTCAGTGTACCAGGCACATTCAAGTCGCGATTCTACCCGGCCATGCCTGTTCTTGGCGTGATCACCTGTCTTTTGCTCGTCCCCACATTGCACCAGAGTACGCTCGTCCTCGGCGGAATAATGACCGTGGTCGGCCTGTTCATCTACGCGGTCTACTCACGGAGAAGAACAAGACTCAGGCTGGTGAACCGATGGGACTAGATCCTCGCAACCACGCTACACCGCAATGAACGACTCGAAATCTGCAATGCCGGGATGCTTGGCGAGGACATACTGTACGAAGTCGTGATAGGCCTCGAGGGTAGGCACCTCCACCATCAGTACAACGTCATACTGGCCAGCATAGACCACGTGAACGAACTGTACGCCCTCTACGTCTCTCAACGTGTCACACACATTGCCGGCCTGTCCGGCCGCAGTCTTGACGCCGACAAAGACAAGGGGCACTGCTCAACTACCTCACATGGGAGGCATGTCTTCCCCCTCTTAAGTCTGAGTGCCACAGGCGTCCTCCTTGGGCACCAGTCCCTCTTGGATAAGCCACTCCCGCAGGGCACGCGCGGCCGCGGGTGTCATACCAGGCGTGTCGGCAAGGTCCTCGACAGAGGCCGTGCAGACAGCGTCCAAGCTGCCGAACTTGCGAAGAAGAGCAGCGCGTCGTTTCGGACCTATACCGGGAGCGTCCTCCAGAATCGAGCCTGTGAGGACTCGCTGACGGAGAGTGTGATAGTAGCGCTGAGCGAATCGGTGTGCCTCATCACGGACCCTCTGAATCAGTCTCAGGGCGGGTGATTCTGCCGGGAGGACTATCCCACCAGGCTGGTCCCGCGTGAACAGAATCTCCTCTCTCTTGGCAATGGACACGACAGGAAGGTAGTCTAGTCCTACGGAGGTAAGTGCCGAGAGAGCAGAGGAGAGCTGACCCTTGCCGCCATCAATCACAATGAGGTCTGGTAACGCCTCTCCAGCCTCAAGTACACTGCGATATCGTCTCCTGACGACCTCCCTCATCATCGCATAGTCGTCGGGTGTTTCCTTGGACCGAATCCTGAACATCCTGTATGACGTCTTGTCTGGAGCACCGTTGCGGAATACGACACACGAGCCAGCGGGAGTCGTCCCCTGAATGTTTGCTATGTCAAAGCCCTCTATGTGAAGTGGCGCCCTGTTCAGGCCCAGAACCTCGCGCAACTGCTTGACCCCCTCGTCCACGACCGGAGCCTTGCTGTCACCGAGAATGAGGATCTTATGAAGAGCCTGTACAGCGTTTGTGTTCGCCATCTCAATCAGGTCGAGGTCAGGACCAGTGTCAGGAGTCAGAAGGCGCATCCCGTGTGAACGTCCGTCTGAGAAGAGGTTCTCTAGCAGCTCGCGCTCCTCAATGTCGATTGGGAGTAGTACCTCCTCAGGAAGCCGTGGTAGAGAGGAATAGTACTGTTTCACGAACGTTGTCAACAGCTCAGAATCGGTCACATCAAGGCCGACATCGAACAGAAAGCTGTCCGTGCCTATCAAGCGGCCTCCACGGATAGTGAGGAGCTCTATCAGTGCCGCCTCCTCGGTGCGGGCAATGCCCACAATGTCCCGGTCGCGTCCCTCGATGTCGAAGACGCGTTGATGCCTAAGCAGTCGGACAATGTCGTCGATCCTGTCACGGAGCACTGCAGCCCTCTCGAACTCCAGACGCGATGCAGCCTCCTCCATCTCTCCACGCAGTATCGAGAGAAGCTGTTCCTCTCGCCCCTCCAGAAAGAGAATCATCTCGTCGACCAGCCGGCGGTACTCGTCCACACTAATGTGGCCGCGGCAGGGTCCGGCGCAGCGGCCGATGTGGAAGTCGATACACTCCCGTTGCTGAGAGGCCGGGTCACGACACATTGCAACAGGGATGTAGCGGCGGAGGGTGTCGAGTGTCTTCTCCAATCGACGAATCGAGCCATATGGACCAAAGAACAGAGCGCCATCCGCGCCCTCAGTCTCGCGGGTAGCCACAAACGACGGTATGGGCGCCTTCGTGTCCACGCGGACCCAGACGTGACGCCTGTCGTCCTTCAGGGCGATGTTGTACTTGGGCTGATGCCTCTTGATGAGCGTGGCCTCCAGAATTAGCGCCTCTCGCTCGGTCGACGTGACTATCGTCTCCAGATCACGTGCCTCTGCCATCAGCTCCTGCATCCTTGCGTCCAGCCCGCGAGTCCGGAGGTACGAGGACACCCTCTTGCGCAGTGACTTGGCCTTCCCGACGTAGAGGACCTTGCCAGTTTCGCTCTTCCAGAGGTAGACACCAGGACGATCAGGAAGGTCCCTTACAAGGCGAGTGATGTCAGAGCCTGTCACGTTGAGATCACCTCCCCCTCTGACCGAGCCCGAGGACTGTTCTCAAGTGCCTCTCGGAGAAAACGGCCAGTATGTGATCGACTCATTCGGGCAATGTCCTCGGGGGTGCCAATCGCCACGACCTCACCGCCCTCCTCGCCGCCCTCGGGGCCAAGGTCGATCACCCAGTCAGCAGTCTTGATGACCTCGATGTTGTGCTCGATGACGACCACGGTGTTGCCCCTTTCCACAAGGCGATTCAGGACCTTGAGCAGGACGTGAACATCCGAGGCCGACAGGCCCGTGGTCGGCTCGTCGAGGATGTAGAGCGTACGACCTTGCCCTCCGCGAGAGAGCTCGGCGGCGAGCTTCACGCGTTGAGCCTCACCTCCGGAGAGCGTTGTTGCAGGCTGGCCAAGCGTCAGATATCCAAGGCCCACATCAACGAGGGTTTGGAGCCTCCGTGCCACAGATGGTATGTCGCGGAAGAAGGCCAGTGCCTCGTCGATTGTCATGTCGAGGACCTCGGTGATGTTCTTGCCCTTGTAGGTCACCTCAAGGGTCTCCCTGTCGAACCGGCGGCCCTTGCACACGTCACAGGTGATGTGAACATCACTCATGAAGTGCATCTCGATGGTGAGAACACCACTGCCCTTGCACTTCTCGCATCTCCCCTCACGGGTATTGAAACTGAACCGACCAGGGCCGAAGCCACGGACGCGGGCCTCTGGCGTCGCTGCAAAGAGCCTACGAATGTCATCGAAGACCTTAGTATACGTGGCAGGATTCGACCGTGGAGTTCTACCTATGGGCGACTGATCCACCATCACAACGCGGTCTATGCGCTCCCAGCCTTCAATCGAGTCGTGGGCGCCCGGAATCACCGCCGCACGGTTGACAAGGCGCGCGAGAGCCTTGTAGAGAGTCTCATAGACAAGGGTGCTCTTTCCGCTGCCTGAAACACCCGTCACACATACAAGGAGACCGATCGGTATCTCCACAGTGATGTTCTTGAGATTGAACTGTCTTGCACCGCGCAGGACTATCTTCTCGCCATTGCCGCTCCTGCGCACGGTGGGAATGGGGATTCGACGCTCCCCTGCCAGATACTGGGCAGTGAGCGAACGTGGATGGGAGAGCACCTCCGATGGCGGCCCCTGAGCCACAATCTCGCCACCGTGGATCCCCGCGCCAGGCCCGAGGTCGATGATATGGTCGGCCGCCATCACGGTGTCCCTGTCATGCTCTATGACAATCACCGTGTTGCCCAGCTCACGTAGTCGATAGAATGTTTCAATGAGGCGCCGGATGTCACGCGGATGAAGACCGACAGAGGGCTCATCGAGGCAATACAGGACCCCGGTCAGTGCAGAGCCAATCTGCGTGGCCAGACGTATTCTCTGGCTCTCGCCACCTGAGAGTGTCATCGACCTCCTGTCGAGAGTCAGATATCCGAGGCCAACGGACTCGATGAATCTCAGTCGAGCGAGTATCTCCTTCAGAACGAGATGCGCTATCTTTCTCTCCCGGTCAGTGAGCTTGAGGCTCTCGAAGTGACGGAGCGCCTCTCGGATGGTCATCGAGGAGACCTCATCAATCGACTTGCCGCCCACGGTCACAGCCAGGCTCTCAAGACGAAGCTTTCGGCCACCGCAGGTGGGGCACGTCGTCGCGCTGGCGAACTTGCTCACTATCTTCTCGCGGTACCATTCAGCACTCGTGTCGCGCATATGACGACGGAGCCTTGGGACCATCCCCTCCCAAGTCCGCGTAACACGAACGGTCTCCCTACCACCTCTTCGTCCCACTGACTCGTACTCGAAGCTCACAGTGTAGCGGGGTCGGCCCCAGAGAATGACGTCCTTCGCCCTCTGAGGTAGGTCACGCCACGGCACATCCAGCGAGAAGCCAGCCTCTCTGCTCAGCGCCTCAAGGAAGCGCATAGGCCACGACTTGGGATTGCTGCTCCACGGTCGGAGAGCCCCCTCCCGGAGCGTCAGCGACTCGTCGGGAACTATCAGACGCGGGTCAATGTCGAACCTGACGCCCAAGCCATTGCAGTCCGGACACGCGCCCTGTGGAGTGTTGTATGAGAACGCCTTGGGACCAAGATGTTCGTACTGAGCCCCACATCTAGGACAGATCATCTCCTCGCCGAAGACGAGGTCATCGTGTCCAGGCCGCACGACTATCGCGCGTCCGTTACCAGTCTCGAGCGCAGTCTCAAGAGATGATATGAGCCGCTCCCAGTTCCTCTCGCTGATCTCCAGACGGTCGACGACCACATCGATGTCATGGCGTCGCCGACCATCAAGTCGGATGCTCTCGATTGGAGTGACCTCTCCATCGACCCTGACACGGACGAAACCATTCTCCAGCAGCCCCTGCAGCACCTCCGAGTGCGTACCCCTCTCGCCCCTGACAACGGGCGCAAGGACAAGGGCCCTCTCGCCGCCATTCTCCTTGATCAGGAGCCGTGCTGCCGACTCAGGAGTGAGCTGCTGCATCTCCGTCCCGCACTTGACACAGTGAGGGATACCTATCGTGGCATAGAGGAGGCGAAGATAGTCGTGAATCTCAGTGCTGGTGGCGACTGTACTTCGAGGATTCTTGCTCCGTCCCTTCTGCTCGATGGATATCGCCGGTGGTATGCCCGTTATCTTCTCGACACGAGGACGCTCCAGTCGGCCGAGAAAACGTCGGGCGTATGATGAGAGCGACTCGACGTACCTCCGTTGTCCCTCCGCGAAGATCGTGTCAAAGACAAGGGTGGACTTGCCCGAGCCAGAGGGACCCGTCACAACAACGAGTCTGTTGCGTGGAATGTCAAGCGTAACGGACTTGAGGTTGTGTTCTGATGCTCCCTCAATATGAATGACTCCGGTCACTCCTCCATCCCCCCTCTCTGACCGTCAATCTCCAAGACTCGCCTGAGAAACTGCCCCGTGTATGAGGCCGGGTTGTTCGCCACCTCCTCGGGAGTCCCCTCTGTAACGAGATACCCGCCCTCGTCACCGCCCTCTGGGCCCAGGTCGATTATCCAGTCGGCTGTCTTGATGACATCGAGATTGTGCTCGATGACAAGGACCGTGTTTCCAAGGTCGACCAGACGATGGAGGACCTCGAGCAGTTTCTTCACGTCGGCGAAGTGAAGACCCGTTGTGGGCTCGTCGAGCAGAATTAGAGTCTGACCAGTGACAGGACGTGACAGGAATTTGCTGAGCTTGATTCTCTGTGCCTCGCCGCCGGACAGTGTCGTTGCCGGCTGGCCGAGCTTGACATAGCCCATTCCGACATCGACAAGTGTCTGAAGCCGCCGTCGAATTGGAGGGATGTCCTTGAAGAACTCGAGGGCCTCATCAATGCGCATCTCAAGGACGTCGGCGATGTTCTTTCCCTTATACCGCACTTGGAGCGTCTCACGATTATACCTCCGTCCCTTGCACTCCCCACAGGTCACCTGTACGGGTGGGAGAAACTGCATCTCTACAATCTCGACACCAGCACCCCGGCACTTCTCGCAGCGCCCGCCGCGCACATTGAAGCTGAATCGTCCCGGCTTGTAGCCTCTGATCTGCGCCTCCGGAAGGCTGGCGAAGAGCTGTCGGAGGGGTGTCCACAGGCCCACGTAGGTGGCTGGATTGGAACGAGGGGTGCGGCCGATGGGACTCTGATCGATGACGATCACCTTGTCAAGCTGTTCCACGCCTATGATCTCATCGTGATCTCCTGGCGGGGACTCCGCACCGTGAAACCGCCTCGCCAGGGCCCTCTGCAGCGTCTCCACTATCAGACTGGACTTTCCGCTCCCTGAGACACCAGTGACACAGACGAAGAGGCCGAGTGGGATACGCACGTCGATGTTCTTGAGATTGTGATGTCGCGCACCTCGAATCTCTATGAAACGACCGTTCGGCTGCCGTCGTCTTCGTGGCACAGGAATCCGTTCCTCGCCCCGCAGGTAGCGGGCGGTGATGGAGTCGGGGCACTTCAGCACCTCGTCCAAGGTACCGGCAACCACCACCTTACCACCTTCTGCTCCCGCACCCGGCCCGAGGTCGACGACATAGTCCGCTGAGCGGATTGTCGCCTCGTCGTGTTCCACGACAATGACTGTGTTGCCCAGATCGCGAAGACGCTTGAGAGCATTCAGCAGTCGCTGGTTATCTCTTGCGTGCAGTCCAATGGAGGGCTCATCGCAGACATAGGTCACACCGACAAGGTTCGAGCCAATCTGGCTCGCCAGCCTGATCCTCTGAGCCTCACCCCCTGCGAGTGTGGGGGCAGACCTGTCCAAGGTGAGATAGTCGAGACCGACTGCACGGAGGAATTCGATGCGTCCCATTATCTCCCGAAGAATTGGCTCGGCCACTGGCTCCAGCCCGGCAGGTATCGTCGCAGAGCTGAGAAACTCATGGAGCTCGCGGACTGACATCCGGTTCAGCTCCACTATGGACTTGCCATTGAACAGTACGGCCCGGGACTCTGGTCGAAGACGCGTACCGCCACACTCCGGACACGGATGCATCACCATGAAGCGCTCCAGCTTCCGCTTGACATACTCGGAGTCCGTCCGACGATAGTTGCGTCGCATCTTCGGGATGACGCCCTCCCATCGTCGTCGGGTGGTGCCCTCGACCACCATTGTGGCGGCACTGTTTCCCCACCTCCAGTCAAGCTCGAACTCGTCGTCCGAACCGTACAGTACCACGCGCCGCTGTTCCTCTGTCAGATCACGCCAAGGTGTATGAAGAGAGAAACCGTGTCTCTCAGCCACCTTTCTGAGCAGAGGACTCCGACGGAGCCACCTGTACACCCCTATGGCGCCCTCGGAGATTGAGAGATTCGGGTTCACTACCACAAGCTCCGGATCAAAGTCAGGAATCGTCCCCAGTCCCGTGCATGTAGGGCAGGCACCGTGAGGTGTGTTCCACGAGAACAGCCTTGGCTCCAACTCTGGAAGACTGATTCCACAGGTCGCACAGGCAAACTTCTCCGACAGTATCTGTTCTCCTCGCTCTGAGATTATCACGACAACACCGTCAGCCATCTTGAGGCTGGTCTCCACAGCCTCGGACAGACGAGAACGATTGTTGGATGAGACACGGACCCTATCAACGACGACCTCAATTGTGTGCTCGTAGTATCGGTCGAGTGACATCCCCGGCTCAATCTCTCTCATCTCACCGTCGACGCGGACCCGGCTGAACCCCTTCCTCAGCAGCTCCTCGAACTCCCGTCGATACTCACCCTTCCTCCCGCGGACAATCGGAGCAAGTATGCTAATGCGCTGACCATCCAGCGTCCTCAGAATGTGATCCACAATCTGCTGAGCAGTCTGGGGATGTATCTCCCTCCCGCACTTGGGGCAGTGAGGTGTTCCCACACGAGCATAGAGCAGCCTCAGAAAGTCGTAGATCTCGGTGATAGTGCCTACAGTACTGCGAGGATTGCGCCCTGCGCTCTTCTGGTCAATTGATATCGAGGGCGACAGGCCTGATATGTATTCGACTCGTGGCTTCTCCAACATACCCAAGAACTGTCTGGCATACGCTGAGAGCGACTCGAGGAACCTTCGCTGTCCCTCTGCATAGATTGTGTCGAAGACGAGGCTCGACTTGCCCGATCCTGACACCCCAGTCACGACGGTGAGCTTGTTGCGAGGTATATCGATATCTATCTGTTTCAGCTTGTGTTCGTAGGCGCCAACCACCGAGATGACGCGTGGGCCTTCCTCGGTCTTGTCGCGGCCCGGCTCTGTCACAATGTCCGAAACAGGCTCCGTCAAATCAGTACTTCCTCGAGTTTCGCCCATCAACCTCACCGGGAGTGTCCTGTTGCCTCTGGTCGAGCCCATCCCGGTGAATCTTGTCTGACTCCTTCGGTGCAGAACGGAGCTGCCTCCATCAGGTTATGAAGTCTTCGCAATGAGCAGACGGAACCACCTGAGATTCTACGGAGATAGTTCACCGAAACGTGCAGAATGACTCTCAGGAGGGCTGTGGCATTCTCTTGCGGAGCTCTGCTATCCGGTCCCTGAGTTCTGCAGCACGCTCGAACTCTAGGCGCTGAGCCGCCTCCTTCATCTCTGCCTCAAGGTCGACAATCAGTCCCTCAAGGTCGGCAAGCTCATCAAGGTCTGCAGCCTCGGTACGGGTCCCCTTCTTACCGCGGCGTGCAATCCCCTGAGCAATGTCTCGAATAGACTTCGAGATGGACTGTGGTGTTATCCCGTGGCGCTTGTTGAACTCAATCTGGTACTTGCGTCGCCGGTTCACCTCGTCAATGGCGGATCTCATCGCCTCAGAGATGTGGTCAGCGTACAATATCACGCGACCGTTGACGTTGCGCGCCGCGCGGCCCATCGTCTGAATCAGTGCCCAGTCTGTCCTCAGAAAGCCCTCCTTGTCAGCATCAAGGATTGCCACAAGGCCAACCTCGGGGATGTCAAGACCCTCTCGGAGGAGATTGATCCCCACAAGGACATCGAACTTGCCCTGGCGGAGCTCTCTCACAATCTCGATGCGCTCCACAGTGCCGATGTCCGAGTGGAGGTATCTCGCAAGGACACCGTTCTCAAGCAGATAGTCTGCGAGCATCTCGGCCGATTTCTTGGTGAGCGTTGTGACAAGCACCCGGTCGCCGCGCTCCTTCGCCCGCCGTATCTCACCGAGAAGATGGTCGATCTGTCCCTCGGTGGGATGAACAAACACCTCGGGGTCCACGATTCCAGTAGGACGGACGAGCTGCTCCACAGTCTGTGCGCTCACCCGCCGCTCGTACGGACCCGGTGTTGCACTTGTGAATATCACGTGACGCATATACTCCTCGAACTCGTCAAACGTGAGGGGCCGATTGTCAAATGCGGAGGGGAGCCTGAAACCAAAGTCGATCAGGTTCTGCTTTCGCGAACGGTCGCCGTGGTGCATACCGCGTATCTGGGGAATGGTCATATGACTCTCATCGATTATCATCAGAAAGTCCTCGGGGAAGTAGTCAAGCAATGTGTATGGCCTCTCCCCGGGCCTTCTGCCATCAAAGTAGCGCGAATAGTTCTCAATGCCGGTGCAGTGGCCTGTCTCACGGAGCATCTCAAGATCGTAGAGCGTCCGTCTCCTGAGACGGTCGGCCTCCAAGAGCTTCCCCTGACTCCGAAACCACTCGACGCGCTCCTCCATCTCCTGACGAATCTCGTCAAGGACGCCT
Source organism: Candidatus Thorarchaeota archaeon (assembly GCA_029855935.1). Classification (GTDB taxonomy): domain Archaea; phylum Asgardarchaeota; class Thorarchaeia; order Thorarchaeales; family Thorarchaeaceae; genus B65-G9. The sequence goes on from JAGSHN010000025.1 coordinate 114,740, forward strand.
AGAACCCTCTCGTGACGCGTCACGTGGTGCTTTGCCGGATGGATGACCACCCAGCTGTCGTCGCGAATCCGATGTGACGCAACGGCATCAATGAGAGAGATGCGGTCGACCCTGTCCTCATCAAGCTCTATTCTGACCTTGTTGCGCGAATACGCAGGATGAACCTCTATCACATCACCACGAACGCGGAATAGCCCAGGGCCTACCTCTATGTCATTTCGCTCGTACTGCATCGCAACAAGTCGTTCCAGAATCTCACGCCGCCGTATGGTCTGGCCGACCTCAAGATAGAGGGACATCTCCTCGTAGTCCGCGGGATTGCCGACACTGTATATGCACGAGACCGAGGCCACCACAATGACATCGTCACGTGTGCGTAACGAACGCGTAGTGGAGTGGCGAAGACGCTCAATCTCCGTGTTGATGTCAGTCTCCTTCTCTATGTACATGTCCTTGGAGGGGACATACGCCTCCGGCTGATAGTAGTCATAGTAGGACACATAGTACTCAACGGCGTTCTCCGGAAAGAACTGACGATACTCTGAGGCAAGCTGGGCTGCGAGAGTCTTGTTGTGAGAGATCACCAGTGTGGGTCGACCGTAGTGGGCTATCACATTGGCCATTGTGAAGGTCTTCCCAGAACCAGTCACGCCGAGCAATGTCTGAAACCTGAGTCCTGAGTCTAGTCCCTCACACAGCTGGGCTATGGCCTGCGGTTGATCGCCTGTCGGTTCAAATGGTGCCTCAAGTCGGAACTGTGCCAACACTACGAGCCTCTGGCACAGGTCTTGTTGGGAGAGCTCCTAACCTTTTCGATGGCCGCATAGACAGCGGCACACAGAGAGATTTCCTCCATTGGAAGATACCAATCGACGGGCACGGCAGATATGCCTGATCGACGAAACTCACACTGAGAAGACCATAGTGACTCGAACGATTTTCGGAGATTATGGCTCGCCGATTTTTATCTTGCCGAGAGAACAACAGCATCATCCTGTCTAACAGGAGAGGTGTCGTGATGCGTAGAAGGAGAGTTATGGTCACACTGTTTGTTCTCGCGACAATGCTGGCGCTGACCGTGTTCGTCCCGTCACCAGCGACCGCAACATCATCTGGCTCGGGTGGGACAAACAGCGTCAGTCACGTGGGACTCCTACCGGGAGACATCATCCTCGGAGAGAACCCGGGGACCAAAAGCAGCAAGCTCGTCCCTGGCAAATACAGCCACGCAATGATGTACTGCGGTGTAGTCCGATCAGGGGAGAAATACTGGGATCGGACAAATGGTCGCTGGCTGGCGGTGGGTGAGCCGTACATCATCCATTCGACTCCTGATGATGACGATTCGAAAGACGGCCTTGGATACGACTCGTGGTACACACGCGTTAACGGAGGATATGAGAACCTGCTCGTACTCCGAGTAATGAAGAGCGGCGGAGTACCACTGACAGACAGCGAGAGATCTCAAGTTGTCAACTTTCTCCGCAGCAAGCTAAGTGGTGGCAAGGATGGCTACCCCGTCGGGCCCAAGTACGACTACAACTGGCTCAGGAAGGGCGTTAATCCGCCCTACTACTGCTCGGAGGCAGTCTGGGCGGCCTACAAGTCAGTTCTGGGTATCGACCTTGACGCCGATACATCACCATTCAATATCGGTGTGTCCCCTGATGACCTGTGGCACTCCCAATACACTTCAGTCATCGCCGGAGAAGACGGGTCATCTCGTTGGAGTGCCAGATATGGCGTCTGTAAGGTGTCAGTCTACGTGTACAAGATCCACTACAAGGAAGACAAGGATCCGTGGCTAAAGGGCGCAGGCGAAATGTACCTGAAGAGTTTCACGGGCGACAGCCAGTATCCCACAGAGGAAGGGTATCCGGGGTGTGGCAAGATTGGCCGGACACCGGATGGCACATGGCCGAGGAATGGAGCTGGCGATCTCTACTGGAGAAAAGACTTCTATTCATTCGTCAACTATTACAGATACCTGAAGATTCGCATTGAGGCGTGGGAAGACGACAGCACGGACGGTGATGACCAATTCGACCCCTACCAGATAGTCTGGTCACCAACCACGTGGCACTCAAAGATTGGTGCTGGCTATCAGTACTATCCAGCCTCAAAGAGCGATTGCATCTACTACATCTACATACGAATTACTTGGGCCTATGATCCAGTAGGTGGAGGAGGGGGCGGCGGAGGAGGCACGCCGGTCGTAAGATAGATTCTACAAAATGGCACATACGGGGCGAGCCCGCTAATTCGGCGTGGTCCGCCCGCCCATTCTTTTCTGTGAGATTCTCGTTCTGTTGGCTTGGCCATATTGTGAGAGCTATATTGAAGAACCGATGATCTTCTCGTGGGCGGCCAGTAGGGTTCTTATCATCACTGCAAATACGTCTTTGAGAGGACCCCGCATTCCAAGAAGGTGGCCAAGATCAGAATCGCATACGTCGAGACCCTCGGAAGGTCAAGACACTACGAAGTCCCGGACAATGCCGCCGTAGTCAGTCTGGCTGAGCGGCACATAGAGCAGGTCAACCTCACGCCACTGAGCAGTCTCACCAGTCTACGGAGCCTCAGTCTGTATAGGAACAGGATAGTTGCTCTGAACCTTGAGCCACTGGCCTCCTGCAAGAAACTTGTCCGACTAGATCTTGCCCAGAACCGCCTCAAGGCGCTCGACCTCTCACCCGTTGCTTCACTCCACAACCTACGGGAACTACGCATCGAGAGCAACCTCCTTGAGAGGATAGATCTGTCGCCTCTCGGCTCCTGTCAGAGATTGACAGTTCTCGACATCAGCACCAACAGACTGAGAGAGATTGATCTCTCTCCTCTGGCCAGGTGCACCAGCCTCCGGGAGATTCGTCTTGCGGGCAACAAGATCCAGCGCATTGACCTCTCACCTCTTGCGCGACTGGCTAATCTCAGAGTGATCGACCTCTCCGGGAACGAACTACAACTCATCGAGCTGTCTCCACTCAGCGATTGCAGAGGACTACTCGAACTCGGTCTGTCAAAGAACAGGCTGCGCATGCTGGATCTCAGCCCTCTTGACTTCCACGACAGAATCAGAGAGCTGGATGTGTCGGGCAACAGGCTGACTCGTCTGATCCTACCGTGCTCAAGCGGGCTCCGCATCCTCGTCGCAAGTGACTGTGGTCTGACGCGTATCGACCTCACTCCGCTGGGAGTCGGAAGAGGCCTTGAGACTCTCGACCTGAGCAAGAATCGTCTGTCGGAGATTGACTTGAGACCACTGTCGAACTGTCCGAACTTCAGGTCATTGGTACTCTCCTCCAACATCCTGACCGAGGTGGACCTTAGACCCTTGAGCGACTGCCCGCAGACGAGCCTGGTGTCCCTCGACGGCAACTCGATTGAGAGGCTTGACCTCTCCCCATTGAGTGGACTCAAGAGGCTCAGGACACTCTCTCTTGATGGCAATGACCTGCCCGACATAGATCTCAGCCCCCTTGCCAGTTGCACGGGTCTTCGTGTTCTGACTCTAGACAAGGTGGGTGCAAGGCAGCTGGATGTCCTGCCGTTGTTCTGCTGCAGAGACTTGGAAGACCTTGTTGTGGCGAGGAGAAGCAGGCTGAAGACTATATACACGCCTGTGTTCGTGGACTGGCCCGTAGGTCTGGCGCAGAAGAGGAAACGAATCGAGGTAGTAGAGAAACTGAGACTCAGGACGGGCGAGTGGTCCCGACTGGCCAGGCACGCCATCGCCTTCTGCAGGAACATCGGGGATGACGCTGAACGTCTCTCATTTCAGGCGACGCTTCTTCGGCTAACTGGCAATGGCGATCTCGTGGCGCTCGACATCAATCTCGTGCCTATCCTCTTGACGACGGAGGGGCTCAACTCGATGCAGGAGATCACGAACGCACTGCGCGAACATCTCTTGGTGGCTCTTCACGAGCAGGTCGAGAGGGGAGGACCTACCCACTTTGTGGCTGTGGAACGTCTTGAGGAGAGCCCCACAACAAGATCACTGGCTGAGAGCGTGAAACGCGCACGAGGGGAGGAGATGGAAACCGCCTACGTGTTGGCAAGGGATGATACTGTTGACTTGAGACCCCTGTGGCTCACCTACATCGGTTTCAGGAGGCTAAGAACTATGAATGTCGGTCTAGAGGTCGAAAAGGGTAGTCTCGGACCGATAGTCGAGGCCTTCCGCAAGATGGGCTATGACCTCAGAGTGCTTGACCGACCTGACCCGCAGGCCCTGCCAAGGATGTCTGCCGGAATGAGACGATTCCTGATATGGGCTGTTGAACGTCAGACCGCTGATGAGGACGCAAACGGGCGCCCTACGAGGGATGAGGACACCCGCTGACTATGCGACCTTGCTGCCCGGAGGAACGCTCTCCACCGTGAGGGGTTTCCACTTCCCAGGCTGGTCTGCATATTCTATCGCAAGAATCATTCCCTGCGACTCAATGCCGGCCAACTTCTTCGGCTCGAGATTGACGAGAAACAGTGCTGTCAGACCCTCGAGTTCCTCAGGAGCATACTGGTCCGCCAGTCCTGTCACGATCGTCCGTTCCTCGTCCCCAATGTCAACTCTCATCTTGAGGAGCTTCTTCGTCTTCGGGACCCTCTCGCACTCAAGAATCTTGCCTGCACGAATGTCCATCCGCTTGAACTCGTCAAATGTCACGGTCTCCATCTGTGACTCACCACCTTCCTCTGTTGTGCCCTCCCCGCGCTCAGCCCGTCTGATACGGGTTTCGATTGTAGACTTGAGTTCGGCGAGTAGCCTGTCGTCTATCTTGGCTATGACAGGTACTGGGCGCCCCATCCTGTGTCCGATGGGCAGAGGCACGAGAGCCTCCTCAAGTAGAATGGAGTGTATCTCAGATGACTCGAATCCCAGCTGCTCCCAGATCTTTTCAGCCACGCCCGGCATCATGGGCTCAATGAGGATTGCCAAAGCCTTGACGATTGCAAGTGCGTCATACAGCACACGTCCGCACGCCGCCTTGTCCTCCTTCACCAGTACCCACGGTGTGTTGGACTGGAAGTACTCGTTGCCGAAGGAGGCCAGCTGCATAATATCGTCGGCCACCTTCTTCAACTCGTACTCGTTCACCGCAGCCACGATGCTGTCTATTGTACTCCTGATCCTATCTAACACCTCTTCTGAGATCTCGCCCTCGGGAACGGCACCAAAGTGCTTGTGAGTGAAGTGAAGTGCCCGGTAGACAAAGTTGCCGAACACTCCCACAAGCTCAGTGTTGACCTTGTCGTGAAACGTGTCCCACGAGAAGTCGAGGTCACGCGTCTGACCTGTCGTCGCCACCATATAGTACCGGAGATAGTCAGGGTCAAGACCTTTTGACAGGTAGTCATCATCTATCCAGACAACGTATCCTCGGCTGCGGCTGAAGTTGTGACCCTCAATCTTGACCATCCCGGATGCTACAATGGCATATGGAAGATTGTATCCACTACCCTTCAGCATACTGGGCCAGAAGATGCAGTGATGATACACTATGTCCTGACCAATGTAATGCACGATCTTCCCATCGCCCGGGCGCCAGAACTTCTCCCACGCATCGGGTTGCTCGGTCTTCTTGGCCCACTCCTCGGTACTGGAGATGTAGTGAATTGGCGCGTCGACCCAGACATACAGCGTCAGACTCTCATCACCAGGGAACTTGACCCCCCACTCCAGGTCACGCGTTATGCACCAGTCCTTCAGGCCATCGCGAATCCAACCCAGAGCATAGTTCTTCGCATTCTTTGTGCCATCCACACTCTCAAGGTACTCCTTGAGAAAGTCCTCGAACGCGGTCAGCTTGAAGTAGTAGTGACGCCTCCTCACTGGTCGAGTTGGAGAACCGCAGATGGCACAGCGCGGATTCAGTATCTCGCCCGGTTCGAGGTATCTTCCGCATCCCTGGTCACACTCGTCTCCGCGGGCGTCCGCATGACAGTAGGGACATTCACCTCGCACAAACCTGTCAGGGAGGGAACGTCCACAGTTGTCACAGTACGGCGTCTCAAGCTCCTTGGAATAGATGTAGCCGTTCTCCTGCAGAGCACGCACTATCTCGTGCGTCCGATGATGGTTCTCGGGATCATCTGTGGTGCCATAGTTGTCGAAGATGATATTCAGTCTCGGAAAGATCTCGACATAGTGTTGATGGTAGCGTCTGAATAACTCCTCCGGTGTGACACCCTCGCGCTCGGCCGCCGTGACGATCGGGGTCCCGTGGGTGTCAGAACCACAGACGAAGACCACCTCCGTCTGCATCTTCCTGAGGAGCCTGACGAAGACATCGGCCGGGACATAGGTCCGGAGGTGGCCTATATGCATCGGCCCGCTGGCGTACGGTAGTCCGCAGGTCACGAGCACGGGTGATTTGGTTGGGTATGTCTTGCGTACATCGTTCACGTTCGTCACACTCCTCTGTCTGTGATGTTGGCGGAAGATGCTCTGTCTGAACAATGAGACCCGGAGGCTGATTCGTCGAGACCGAGAAGAGTCAGTTCGACCGTCCGCAACAGGCCGGGCAGGACATCAAGAACGAATATGGTTCGGACTGGATGGGCCAGGTCCGGAACCAACCTCAGATCCTGCTCGTCATACTCGGTCTCTCTTCTTCTCGGGTTGTCTTCTGTGAGCGCTTCTTCCCACCTTAGAATCGACGAAGCTGAGTGCGATGCGACCGGATATAACTGTAACGATGGACTGGCGTTGTTTCAGGCTTGCCGCCACTGGGAGAGAACGTGGCATAGAATGGACCATCCAACGCTGAAGTCTTGATGCCACAGATGAGGCTCGCTAGGAGAGCACAGAACCCACATACGCTCACACAGGTGGAAACATCAGGACGAGGAACATGGCAAGTATCCCAAGACCAAGGAACACGCTTGCCGCACGACTCGCCCAATATCTGCGTGCCACAATCTTTGCGTAGAAGTTCGATATGTCAGCCGGGACCTCAAGCGAACAGACAACAAGCATAGGCTGCAGTATCAGCAGACCAAAGCACAGACTGATCAGTAGAAGGATAGGGGGGACCAGAAAGACGGGCAACCAATACCCGACCAGAGTATCAGCAACAGTATGTTTCAGCAACGCAACATAGATTGTGACCAGTCCAGCATCTGTCGGCACAATCACCCTAGAGAAGTCGGTAGCCCCCCTCAGACCAGACAGGATGAGGTCCGACCTTATCGACAGGAAGAACTCGTCCGTCTTCGACAGCTTCTCGCCAATCAGGGGTTCACGCTCTGCGGATGACATATTGTCTATCCCTCTTCGCAATCGATAAACTCAAGTCTTGCCTCTCTAGGATGTGTTGTGGAAAAACGTACGTACACTGTGAATTCTTTCCCGCAGTGGCAACATTCTGCAACTGCCTGTCGTTTCACCACCCTCTCCCGAGGACTACCTAATATCCGAACCGTCACGAAGCCCAATACATCTGTTCCCCTTATGTTCCATCTGCACCGGCAGGTTTCGTGGCAGTAGGGGCATATAACATCCCTTTCAACGTAGTCGGACAACCCGCTCACATCGCTGTTTCGTTGTTGCTGTTGTGTCCTGAGTCAGAATCATCCGGGTCCTATTTATGTACTGTGAGTGTACAGGCCCTATTCGCTCCCTCTGGTTCGGATTGGCTCTGTGGATGCTGGTCTGCAATATTGCGGACAGCCACACTCAGAATTCGTCAAGCCGACCCATTACAATCCTCTTTGCCACATCACTCCGCCCACGCGCCCGCAGTATCATCAATACGGCACGGATGTCCTCGTATCTGATCTTGATGTTGTCACTCTGCTCTACGAGGGTGAGAGCATCACGGGCCAGCGTTCGCGACCTTATCTTGTCCTGAAAGATGTCAGCGGCACGCATGAGGGCAGATATCTTCTGTCGGACGAACAGCACAGCTGCATCATTGTCGTCAACGGTGATTGCCTCCCGAAGGAACTTGTCAAGGGACCTGTGCGCACTACGATCCACATCGCCACGCACTCTGATGAAGTACTTGCAGTTGACGACATAGGCGTCCGCTGGAGCCTCGTGACACCCTCCAACGATTAGGACATCCACTCCAAGTCTGACAGGTTCCACAAAGAGACGGCTCAGAGTGTTGTAGAGCGTGATGCTGACATCGATATCGTCACAGAGGACCAGTGTCCTGTGCTGAAGAACGCAGGCCAGCATATCAGTGAACAGGCCGCCGAAGACCTTCACGACACCACGGAGACTCATCCCCCGAGGCTCAGGTGTCCCAGTCAATCCGGCCTGATCGATATTCTGGACCCTGCGGACACTAAGGTCTGGCTCCACGAACACCAGGAGGGTGTGGGGACAGTCAGACCCGGGTCCTACAACCACCTTTGTGAGTCCACGACTGTATTGGACATCAGAGACCTTGACCCTTCGTCTTTTCCTGCAGACAGGACACACAACGTCGACAGTAGTCGTAGCCAACCGTACCCCCTCACTTACTCTCTTGCCAAGATGACCCCACCGATGCAGAGAAGCATAACCGATATCGTCCGCAGAGAATAGAACAGCGGCTTGAGCTCGACCACTGGCCAGATGAACAGGATCGCCGAGTAAAGGACAAAACTTGCTCCTATCAGCAGAGCCCAGTCGACCCCCGTCACCCAGAAGTGACGGAGGAAGATCAGACCGATGAATAGGACAAAGGGGACAAGATCAACCACCACCCACCAGCTCATGTTGTGGACTGGCAGATGGGTCTCGGGATTGAAGAATGCCCAAGGCGTATCACCAGGCAGGAAGAAGGCGAACAAGGTGGTCCCCGCCGCATAGGGAACGACATAGAGGGCTGTGACCAGTTCTCGGGCAAAACGACGCGATGTGACGAACGGAACAGTGGCATAGAGCAGGAGGCCGACTGTACCCGTTCCTCCGAGATTGACGTACACCCACATCGCAGTCGTCCCGAGAGGAGACGTGATGTCAATCTCGTTGAACACCAGCCACGAGTTGATCACGTGGCCCATAGCATAGAGAATGAAGGCAAGACCCCACATAAGGCGCCGTGGTCGTTCCCCGCGATAGTATGCCACAAAGAATGTCAATCCGGCAATCACGGCAACGCTCGCTGACACGACAGATGTAGCAAAATGAATCCAGTCGACCACGACACCTCACCAGCGAAACGATGGGAAAACTGTCCTTTAACAATTTCCACGTCCTCAGGCCGCCAATCCCCGTCATCTCCTCTGGTGTGGGGGCCAGCCATGACGGACAGCCCCCACTGTGTCTCGCTTGCCGGGAGGTGCACGTGAGACAGCGAATGAGACCTCATTTCAAGGAATGAGGAGCGTAGGGTCATTCTCTACGAGCCCGAATAGAGGTAACGCAGCGTTTCGGCGTCAGCATCCGTTGGGTCACGATCACTGTCGAGCAGTCCGTACAGAACGTGAAGCACCTGTGCGTTTCTCTGGAGCGTGGAACTGGGCAGCCGGGACTTGTTCGTCTTCTCGGTCATCACTCGCTTCTCCGTGTTCGCTTTCTGTGGTATAACTGACCTCCATTTCCGGTGGACAGGCTAATAAGGATTGGTGCAACCCAGATATGCTCACCGTAGTCCCTGCATGTAACAAGGAGCCCCCGCGAGATTCCTCTCGTGATTACCATAGCGCCCGATCTAGCGATAGACCAAGAGCGGCCAGTCTACACAGTTTCACTCAAGAGGTGAGAAGATGGAGGACAGACCACGAGACTCGAACGCAGGAGCAGACGCCTGGGCGGCAGGACCGATGCGACTCCCCTTCTGGCCGGCTTAGTCACAGTTAGAGTATTGTCGGGAGGAGATTCAATAGTCCTTTGATCAGATGAGGGCAATGTGACGGGCATTGGGGCCTCGGGAAAGGTTCCACACAGCGGTCGAGCGTGAGGAGCCCGACAGAGTGCCACTGGATGTCTGGATAACTCCTGCAGCCTATGAACGCGTCCGCTATCATCCTGGAATCAATGCGTCGGAGAGACTTGAGTGGGGAATAATGGCGCCGCTCAAGGTGTCAAAGGAGTTTCTGCACAGGCTTCACATAGACTACAGAAGTGTATACATGAATCCCTCCTCCAAGTTCAAGCCAAGACGTACCTGGATGGGAGTACGGACACGGAGTTCGGCCTCAGGGGCAAGTGGTATGGCCCCCACTGGGAGATCGTGTATCACCCGTGGGCGGACTTCACGGAGATTAAGGAGGTGGAGGCCTACGAGTGGCCTGACCCAGAAGACCCCTCTCGTATGAAGGGCGTTGCCGATTGGGCGAGATACCAGCATGAGAAAACAGACTACGCGGTTGTAGGTATGGTAGGCGGACCTTGGGGCGCATTTGAGATCTGTGCTCACTATATGCGGGGATTCGGGAAGTTCCTGTTGACATGGTGGAGAATCCGAGATTCGCAGAGGCGATGATGGACAAATCCAAGCGGCTCGCCATTGAGATGAATCGTGTGTTTCTAGATGAGGTCGGGGAGTACCTTGATCTCGTATTTGTGGGGGATGACCTCGGACATCAGCACGGTCTGATAGTGAGCCCGAAGATGTTCCGCTCGATGGTGAAGCCACGAGTCAAGAGAATCTATCAGGACATCAGGCGCAGATCACCTCACGTGAAGATCCTCTATCACAGCTGTGGCGCACATCTCGCTGACTATTCTGTTGGTCACCCCGCAGATGTAGACGGTCACGCGAGCGCCCTGCTGATGTGTATACTCAACCATCTCACTGAGGAATGGCTGCGAGAAGGAGCCGAAGTGCCGAGAAGAGATTATGCTGTTACTCGCCGATGGTTCTAATATGACAATGTTGTGCGCCCCGTTTACGATGAGATTCTCGACATAGGGTCGCACCAGTTCCCCAGAGCGAGCTACTACATAGATAGCGGTGTCAAGATCCTCAATCCTCATCTCAAGAACAGGGGGCGGTCCCAAGAGATATCCAGCAAGAGTCAGAGGCCCGATGACATAGCTGCTGACAAGATGCGTTGACCCCACAGTTTGGGAGAGTATCTTGGTCGTCTCCACAAAGATGCGCAGGCGTGTCTTGTGAGTGGATGGGGGTTCGAAAGATCCAATCTCGGTAGGGTCGGCGATGGGGTGTCCTGCAACGTACGGTAACTCTCCGCTGGGGAAAACGGCCTCGGCACCGAGGCCTCCGCCTGAGCTGTCAGGTCCATCACATTGAACACGCCGTTGTAGCCTAATCTCTGTAGCGTACGCAGGAGAGCGTCTACCTGAGTCTGGGCGTCAGTCAGTATCTCCTCTGTCGAAATACCCGTCACAGAGCAAGAGAACAGTCCAAAGAAAGGCAAGACAGGGGGCGTTCAGGCTCTGAGTAAGCCAGTGCCTGCTGAATCAGCCTCAAGGGTTTCAGTTCTGACACTCTAGCAATCACCCGCAGTTCTTTGAGTAGACACGGTTGTTTGATAAACTGCGTCTAGGAAATTATGCCATAATTGACAGCCCATCTGGAGGCGAGACTCACAATGTCCAGCGAGATTCTGGCGGAGATTCGAAGAGCGGTAGTCGACGTAAACAGAGGGCTGGCTGCGGATGGTGAGAAAAAGGAAACTGGAGGCCGAAATAGATACACTGACCATTGTCATCGAGGCCGTCATGGAAACAGTGGGCCATCAGCTGAAGAGTGGGGAGGAGGTGAAGAGAGGGACCGGGGTCATCGGGACCTGTCACGGCGACATTCACTCTCTGGGCAAGAACCTTGTCGCCTCTATGCTTGAGGCCTCTGGATTTGAGGTGGTCAACCTTGGAGAGGACGTCCCGACAGAAAAGTTCGCGACAGCGGCGACCGAGCATAGGGCGGACATCGTGGCAATCTTAGCACTGATGACGACATCTCTGGCCGCGATGCGAGAGGTCGTTGACACAATCAGAAAACGGAGACTTCTTGTCAAGACAATGGTCGGGGGAGGACCTGCGACACCAGACTATGCTCACGCAATTGGTGCCGATGGCTATGGCCAGGATTCTGTGGAGGCTGTTCACGTGGCGAGGTAACTGCTCGGCAAGAAGTAGCACAGCCCGCGTAGCCCGACCTCCCTCAGGGCCTGACACTGTGGAATGTTGCGAAGTACAGAATGCGCAAGAGGAGAAAGAAAAAGGGGATATCACCGCGGCCGCGAACGTGTTGACATTCGAGCCACGGTGTACCTTCATATTATGTGTGTCAGACCATCACGAACGCCGTTTCGTGATGATCACGATGACGATCAGCAGCACTAGGGCACCTATGATGATGTAGAGCAAGTAGGAGGACACTATTGCTCCCACACCGCCAGGTGCCGTAGTGGTGCCCGTGGTCGTCGCTCCACTGCTGACAGTGACTGTGACCTCGTCAGAAACAGCATAGCCAGCTGAATCAGTGACCGTGAGTCTGAATACGTAGGTCCCTGCAGACAGACCATCGACTGATATCGTGATTGGAGAGCCATCCCACTGACCACCAGCTACTACTGCTCCGTCACGAGTGACCTCAAAGGAGTCGGGATGGAGGCTGTGTGCGTCCCACGTGATCTCGTTCCCTGTCTCGCCCTCCACATAGGAGATATCGGCGGGACTGTTGACAGAGGGTGCCGTCAGAAACGCAATCTCATTGACCCACAGCTCGTACGCGTCTTCGTATCCGGAAACGTCCGAATCACTACTGAGGGCGTCTATCAAGAATGTGTTGAGGATGGTCATATTGTCGTTTCGCAGCACTACGAGAGACATATTGTCCTGAGGTGTGCTGAAGTTGCCCGCAATGGCGGTCGCATTCGGCAACACCGTCATCAGATCACCGTCATCAAGCCAATAGAGCACACTGGGGTTGAATGTTGTGGTGCCAAAGTCAAACGGGAATGAGAATACTGGATGGCCGGCATCCCACACTTTGACCTGTACGTCATTCGACAGCGAGACACCTGTGGGCGTAGCGCCAAGCAGAGGCCAGATCCTGTGGTCGAGATTCGACTCGACATCAAAGGTCGATAGAATCAGTCTACCACCGTTCTCAACGTGTCTTGCTAGTGGGTCGAAAAAGTTCACGCCACCATAGTTGGGGGCATCTGCAACAACAACCGATGGCGACCACGTGTTGATTGACACGTTCAGCCTAGAACGCGTGAAGACGAGATAGAACGGCAACCGGAGAGCATTCAGCGCACGGGCAGACGGACTCACGTAGGGGTTCGGCGGAAAAGGATTGTCGGTGTAGAGAACTATGTCAGAACCGTAGGATACCAGCCAGTTCATCACGTTGAGAGCAAACTGACCGTTCGTGCCATTACTCAGATGACTGTTGTCCATCCAATTCATATCCGCTGAGACCACAATCCGGCCGGAGCCAGCGAATGCTGCAGCGACCGGATAGCCGCCCGAGGTATTCCACACTGGGAAGGCACTGGGACTGATCATATCCACATAGCCGTAGAAGTTACCGATTGACAGCTGTGGTGTAGTCCAGGCCTCGGTGAGAAGAGAATCAAGTGGCTCTGCCGTGTCGTAGGTATGGGCTGCAAGGGTCATGTTGACCTCTACCCCGAGTGTGGTGATGATCCGATTGATCTGGTCAGCCTGAACAGCGAATACAGGCGAAACTCCTGATTCGGTAAGTGCGAACAGTGTGCCACCATCAGCAACCCAGTTCTGAACAGCAGTCACCTCAGCCGCCGTATAGTTGAAGTCAGGACTGACAAGAACCAATACGTCGTAGGGGGCAAGCCGCTCAGCCGTGAGATTGGCGGACGAAGTGGGGTAGAGCTTGTCAAAGGTGTGGTCTGCCGCGACCCATTTGTCACGAACATTGCTATAATAGTCGGGATAGCTTGAGAGGTTGTCCCAAGCATCGACTCCAAGGCGCGGAGAATGACTAAGGTCAAACACAATTCTGCCCTTCGGCATTGGCGCGAGCCACTCCACTGAGTCAACGACCAGGTTTCTCAGATCCACCTCGGGGGTGGTCACGTTGAGAGGAAGCTGGATGACTTTTCCGCCCCTCTCTGAGGGGTCATAGGCAACAGCTGCAGTATCAAAATCGGTGGTTGTGCTCCGGTTCAGTAGTGGAATCATTCGATTGTGATCCGCTGACTCCTTCAGCGCACTCCAGTTGAAGAGTGCATAGTCGAACCCGCCTGGCTTGATGGAAAGGCTCTGTCCAAGGACGTAGTGACGTGTCGGTGGAGCTATTGTCTTGACAGTGTAGTTGTACTGCCAGGCATAGCGCCAGGTACTCAGGTAGCCCTCGGAGCCCTCGGACTCCTGCGGCAGAATGCCGGCATAAGTGATGTAGCTGATTGCACTGTCAATACTCAGGATGCCTCCTCCTCCGAGCCAGAACTCCTTGATATATGACACAATACTCTCTCGCGGAAGGACATCGGGGATAATCAGGACATCATAGTTGCTTGTGAGCAGCTGGTGATCCACAATATCCTCAAGTGTGATGTTGGTCAACAGATAGCCATTGGCCTCCAACAGGTCCCACAGACCTGTGAAGTCCGGAGTGGTCAGACCAGACGTGACATAGTCAGGCCTTGTCAAGTTCGGTTCGAAGTACACTGCAACCCTCACCGTCCTTGGTGGTAGGTCCGCAGGGACTTCCTGTGTGCCTCCGTCAGGCGCGGGGCCTGCTACGATGCCGTCACTACTGTTAAACGGCGTGACCCCGACTGGAGCCAACACAAGCGAGACTAGAAACAGAGCGCCGAGTAGCAATGGCGCTGTCTTCTTCATACTCAATGTTACAAACTCCAACAATGCGCGGGTGTGGCGCTCGGAACGCTCCGTCTGAACGCTAATTAACTTGCCGATGGAGTGACTGTTCCAACAGGACGAGTGAATTCAGCCTCCTGGGGTTTCTCCAGTGTCACTCGGTCCCCATCTCAAGGTCCTGTGAACCGTTCGTTGTGGCATATCCCTGCGCAATGACATCGTGCTTGTGGATGCTCTCCAACGATGTCGCCTCTGCGAACATCTCAAGCTCGCGGTCAGCGTAACGTTCCCTCGCAATCTGCAGGATGTTGCGACAGACATCCTCAACGAACTGGGGGTTCTCATGCATTGCCTTTGTGACGAACTTCTCATCTTCGAGCTTGAGGAGCGAGTACGTCCTCCCCGAGAACGACTCTTCCACTATCTCAATCATCGACCCGTATGTCGGAATCTGGTCGATGGTACCTGTCACCCTGAGCGTTCCAATCGCCCGTTGCATATGCGTGAGCCCATCGTTGTTGGCCATACAGTGTGGACAGACCGTGTTGCCCACCACCCTGACCTCCGCACTATGGATGACGGGACAACCCTCCTCAACCACAGTGACGGCCGTGACGTCACAGACCTCCCAAGTCCGTTTCTTGGACACAGGCGTCCTGCTGGCGTACCCGAACTCGAACTCGAACTTGACCTCGCCCCTCTTGAACGGGTGCTTCTGACGCAGTGCCTCAAGAATGCGCACCTGCAGCTGCTCGACCGACGGGTACACACTAAACTCGTCGCTGATGACTTCGGTCATCGACTCAACGAGTCTAGACATATGAACCCCTTTGAGGTCGGCAGGAAGGTCAATCACAATCTCAACCCGCGGAATCAGATGCTGTCTCAGTCCGCTGCGCTCAATTATGACGAACGTCTTCAGATTGCGCACGCCGACACGGCTGAGCCGGATCTTGTGCCTCGGCTCCTCGTTCTGTGTGTCGAAGATCAAGTCCTTCGCCTCAAGAGGGTGATTGGTGCTCCGTTGGGGGCACGCCTCTGGGGCTGGCGCGTCGGTCTGTGCTTTTAGGTTTGCGCCATATGGAGATTCCTGTTGCCAAGCAGTGAACTGTTGCCCTCAGACCACGCGTTGGGTCGCTGAACTCAGAAACGAACCATCTAGCCAGGTGAGGCATAGCAGGCAGTAGAGCCGGGGCTCTCGCTGACGCAGACGGTCATCCTCAGGCCGGGGGCGAGTTCTATTCGAGAGTAGATATACTCCGCCAGTAGCTCTGCGGTCGTCGCGCCAATGGGGAGAATCACACAGTCGTCAGCTGGAAAGACGTACCGCCGTCCTTGAGATCTGACCGTCACCTCGGTCCCTTGGCTCCTGACTTCGATGACGTGGGAGTCCGCGGGGAGCAGGACTCGATGATCGAGCTCCTCACAGATAGATATGACCTGTCGCCTCAGCTCACGAAAGTCAATCACCATACCGTGCCCGTCAAGAGGACCCTCCACCTCTACAGTCACGCTGTAGTTGTGGCCGTGGAGTTTCTCCACACCTCTCTCGTCAGCCACAAAGTGCGCTGAGCTGAAGGACATCCTCTCATCAGTCACGACAACGGAGTGCATCCTAGGTCACCTCAGTCCCCGCTGCATCTCGAAGAGATCAATGAGGTCCGCGACAGTCGTGGCCTGCGTCGGATTCTTGTCATCGCGAAATCGTCCGGTGAACCGGGGGAAGCGGATTGCAAGGCCCCCTGTCCCAATCTTCTCACGACCCGCAGGATGAGTCGGGCTGATTGTGACTTCATCACCTACGACCTCTACCACCAGACGTGGCTCGAACCAGACGTCCGCCTCAAGGTCAGAAACAACCCTTGGATCACGAGCGTCGAGAACATAGTCAGCAAGCCGTCGCTTGAATTCCTCAAGCATCTCATCGGTGAAGCCGGTGCCAATCTTACACACGGTGGGAAAGGTATCCGTGTCCTCATCATACACAGCAGCAAGGATTGCGCCATACACGCCAGTCCGTTTGCCGCGACCGTGAAACGCGCCCACGACGACGAGGTCGAGGGTGTCCATCATCCCCTCCGAATAAGATGCCTTGAGCTTTATCCAGAGCCAGCTACGGGAGCCCGCCTGGTATCTTGAGCCCTCATGGACCGCCTTTGCCATTATCCCCTCGTGGCCGGTGTCGAGAGCCGTCATAAAGATCTCCCGCAGCCGTTCGGCACTGTCCGTCACCTCACCAACTGTGAGCCCTATGTCTTCGCATTTGTCGACAATCTTCTCAAGAACGGACCGCCGATCGAGCATTGGGCGGACACTGATGTCCTCGCCATCAGCATAGAGGACATCGAAGAGGAAGACCCGAACGGGCACCTCCTTTGTCATCTCCTCGATGTCGAACTTGCGCCGACGCCGCATCAGTTCCTGGAACGGACGCGTCTCGCCTGTCCCCGGGTCGTATGCTACAACTTCTCCCTCGATGATACAGGAGCCCGTTCGCACATGGTCGCGGACATATTCCACAACGTCAGGATATTGATCGGTTATGCGCTCCTGTCGGCGTGAGAAGAGAACAATCTCATCACCCTTCTTGTGCGCTTGGATTCTCTCTCCATCGTACTTGTACTCTACAAGTGCCCTTCCGCCGACCTTCTCCATTATCTCCTCGGGACTCGAGAGTTTCTTGGCGGCCATCATCCGTATTGGCCGACCGACCTCGATTGACACGCTACGCACAGCCTCTATCCCCTCCTCTGCGAGGAGTCTGGCCACATATCCGAGGTCACTGCAGAGGTTGAACGCGTGCTCAATGTCAGACCTGTTGTCGCGGCTGCCGGTGAAGGCGAGCGCAAGCGAGTCTACAATCATCATATGCCCCAGACCAAGTCGGAGGCTCCCTGTGACCGTCCGCATAATGTAGCGCGCCTCCAGAGGTTGGGCCTCGGTCAGGAGACCGACAAGGAGTGACGTCTTCATCTTACTACTCCCCGAGCCCGACGCACGTGCGACAGAGTAGAGTGTGTCAAAGACCCTACTGACCGTCAGCTCCTCACTCAGGAGGGTCATCTGAACGCTGGACTTGAGGAGTTCCTCGGCGGCTGCGCCAATGTCACCCAGCCGTTTCACTACTTTCTTGACCTCGTCATCAGGCACTGATGCGGCCTGCGCTACGACCTGTACGGCCATCTTCTCAGCAATTCCAATCTCGGGCTCGCCCTTCCAGTCCGGGAAGAGCTTTCCCAGTGTCAGAGCAATGACCTTCTCGATCTCAGAGGCCTCGGCCTCGCGCAGTAGCTCGGCAAGGATTGCAATCTTGTCGAGAGAACCGGATGTGTTCTCAATCTTCTCGTACGCCTCAGCAAGACGCTGATAGAGCATTGGTCACACTCCCAACACCTAGTTGGCGCACCACATTGTTTATAAACGCAGCCTAGGGCGATGCTCACTCAGTCAGCCTGAGAAACGGTGAAGAACTTGGGATGTATCAGACCTCGCTACATCAAGAATGCGGCCCGTGAACTGTTGATGCACTACCCAGACGAGTTTACGACCGACTTTGAAACGAACAAGCGCCTCGTCGAACAGTACACGGACGTTGACAGCAAGAAAGTGAGGAACCGTATCGCGGGCTACCTCGTCCGTCTGGTCAAGAACCGAATGCGGATAGAGGCCCAGATGGCGACCGATGAGGAGGAGATCGACACCGGCACTGATTTTGCAGCAGAGTAGTGAGGCGTTCGTCCTCCTGCCAGCTTACAGCCGGTCCCACGTAGGGCTGCAACATCTTGTATTTGCTCACTACCCATATGGTCGCAAGATAGCATACCGTTTGCCTGCCCTGCCCAACTCTTGCCGCTGGAGCCACATCCTGCGATGGCTACAGGCGGGAGAGAGATCATATCACGAGCTTCTTCTTCTCTCTAGTCAACTCCTCTGCCTCTCTCATCGCCTCGTCATAGATGTCGATTGGAAATCTATTGTGCAGCGGTGAGATTCTCGCTCCGAGTGCCACAGCCCCGTAGAACCTGCGCGAGAGCCATCCGATGCCGCGCATCCTCACCATCTCCGAGGCGCGCTTGAACTCCGCCATTGTCCTGTCGTCCCAAGTGCCCGAGAGGCCGCTCACAAAGGAGTACACATACAGAGAGGGCAACGTGCCAAGGAAGAACAGCACGGCAGAGGAGAGGATGTCCCCAACGCCGCCCCAGATCACGCGCGCGACCATCTCAAGACATACGTAGTTCGCCACCGCTGCAATTGAGGGCCCGATATAGCTCTGCCAGACATAGAACTTCGGCGCCGAGATCGTACGCCGAATCAACACCCAGGCCACAATGTCCTTCACAAACAGACCTATGCAGTATCCCACGATGATTCCAGGCATCCCTCCGAGATAGATGCCGAAGACTACCGGCTCCGTGACGACAAACCACGTCATTGCAACAGCACGAATCGACTGCTCAAGAATCCAAACTGCCGCAGCCAAGCCAGTCCGCTCAGCACCAGCGAACATCCAGTCTCCTAGCCAACTCCAGAATCCCAAGACCTGAAACACAAGGAAGAACTGCAGCAGGACGGCGGCGTAGGCCCATTCAGGACCAGCCGCACCGAGTATCGCTCGAGCGCCAATTGCTGCGAGCATGGAGACCAGCCAGAAGACGAAGAAGGCGCCGTACTTGAGGCCCTGCGCCGTATAGAGCTCGGTGAGGCGCTTCTTGCCGTGTGAATAGGCCTCAGAGATGCCTCCGAGCATTCCCTCCATGAACAGACCCACAACACTGACCATGATGGCGAGATCCCACGCCAGTTGATACTGACCCTGCAGTGCAGACCAGTTGAGAAGATGCGTGCTGATCAGGAGCATCTGGTAGAACCAGACCAGCGGAACGGCAGCGGCGCCGACCGTCCACTTAGCACCGAACTTCAGCGCCTTGGCGACCTGTTCGCGACCATAGTCTATTCGAAACAGGGTCGTCAGCTTGAGGCCGAGACGCCGGAAGAGAACGACAGAGACCCCGAACACCATCCACTCGGAGAGGTACGACCCGATGGCCTGACCAATGGCTGCACCAAGAGCCTCTCCGAAGATGGGATTCTGGGCGCCCCACCAGCGAAAGATCATTATGAGCGAGTAAGGGCCGATGGTGTCAAAGACGATGTACTTGGCCACTGTGAGTATCTGTTGGTAGTCTATACGGTTCATCCCGCGAAAGACGTGAATGAGGAGTAGGGTGAAGCCCGGAAACTGGAACAGCGAATGTGCGATAAAGACGTATGATAGATGTGCGAGATACGTGTGAGGAAAGACTATCGAGCCGATGAACGCAACAAGGGTGATCTGGACCACGCCGGTGATGCACTGGAACCATATGAAAATCTGAGCGTACTTCACGGCCTCCTCGGGATGTTCGACTCTATACTCCGCGAAGTACTTGGCTAGTGCAACACTGGTGCCCAAGTCGAACACGGTCCACAGACCAAGGAAGAGATTCACACTGAAGGAATACCAGCCAGCAGCCTGTGGGAAAGGCATCACATAGCGGGGGTAGATCATAATGGCCATCACGACTCGGGGGATGACTAGCAACAGCGTCACAAAGAGCTGTATCAGAAAACCACCCAGCTGGCGGTGCATACCCACTTCCTCCCACTCGTCAATCTCCTCCGAAACCTCGACGAGCAGCTCGGCCCGTTCCATCTCATCAAGTATCTCCCTGTGCCGTGCAGAGTAGCGCTTCATAGAGCGATACGAAACGGCAGTCAGGACGGCGATGGCGAACACGATGATACCGATGACCATCTGCTGCTCCGTGTGAGGGACGGGCGAGTATGCCCACTCGGCGTAGGTGAGCGGACTCCCGCCAGCCAGATAGACAGCAGACGAGTAGAGGAAGTAGTTGTAGTAGGGCCAGAGTGTGAGCTCCAGATTCGTCTGTGTCTCCTCGGCAGAGGCATTGACAGTCAGCCACGGAGTGAAGACCAAGACCTCACCAGAACCGACCCGGGATGACACGAGCAGGGGGACACCATAAGTCCCGAACCCTGTGTCGTTCGCGAGGAGAATCTCTGCGCCCGGCGCGACATTGGGAAGGACTGTGATCCTGTCAGTGGGCGGTGCAGAGGACCAGTCAAAGCTCATCACGGGATGCTCCGTATTGACCATTCTCGTGACGATGGCAGCTCGCGGCCGACTCGCGGTCAGGTCGTTCGAGACAGTGACGCCCAGCTCAGACATTCCCGTGCCATTGACCGTCATCTCGGGGCCCAGCAAGACCAACGCGCCGTGCCCGGATCCCAAGAAGGCCTGAAGCGAAGACACATCAGATGTGGAGAGAGGAGTATCCACAATGACAAGAGCGTCAATATCACTGTCCCCCAGTGCCTCTTCGACTGTCGCGTGGCGGGCAAGTGAGATTGAGTTGTGGTCCAGCTCGAGGGCTGTGACTACAGATGGTGCACGCTCGTAGCCGACAATTCCAACAGTCACGGGCGATGTGTCCTGAAGTGGCATTGTTGGTTGTGCGAGGACACTGGCCATGACGACACCTGGCAGAGCCATCACGAAAAGAAAGAGTATCAGGGGTAGATAGGCAGACCGCGCGTGCACCTGCTCGCCTCCGGGTTGAAGGACCTCTGGCGCGGTGGCTAATATTCGTTCCTAGCGTAGGAGCACCAGTGTTCTGACTTCTCGCACCACTGGCAGAGCATACTTATGTACGGCGTTTTCATACGGAGACCGACAATGAACAATTCTAACAATGTGTGGTGACTGACCTTGATGGACAGGGGGTCGGCTCACGGCAAGTACCTGATATGCCTGGGAGTCCTCTGGTTGACGTTCCTCGTTGTGACAGCGCACATCATCACTCGACCCCCGACGACAGATTCGCCTGAATACCTGGCCATCTTCTCCGCTCGTCTAGTTCTCAACCTTGTTGTTGTAGCCGTTGGGTTGCTCTATGCGTGGATAGGCCGTCGCCTGTCGTCGCTCCCCATCGTAGTGGCGGGCATCGCAGTTGCCATAGTCCCACTGGCATTTGGAGGCAACACTACAGTCACCATCATCGTGGGCGTCCTGTTTATGCTGCTCATAATGGGAGCCAGAATCCCGTCGAACGAGTTGAACGTCCTAGAGACTACCCATATGGGCAGGGTGATCTCCTACCTGCTAGTCATTGGTCCTACGGGATTCATCACTACTGCTATAGTATCAGTCGTCATCATGGCCCCTCTGGAAACTCTGGGTCTGCTCTTCATATACATCATAGTACTCGGATTGTTCTCAGTGCCTGTCGCCTACGTAGAGCGGGGCATCCAGTTCGTATCTGGCGACGACGACATCGGATCGTATCCTGCAGACCATTCCACACACACGCTCAGCCTCTAGGTCCACGCGTCTCCGCTCGCAGGCATCGTAGCCACATTGCCAAGATTGCAAGTGACGCGGCAACGTAGGGAACAGCTGCACGGTGAAACGCACCATACTTAAGAGGGCTGTCAGAAAAGAGTAGTATGGGCCAGTGGGTGAATAGACTCTTCCACGGAGACAGCCTTGAAGTGATTAGTCAGTTGATGGAAGAGCTGAGAGGGAGGGTCAGGCTCATCTACATAGACCCGCCATTCTACACGGGGACGGACTACTCAATCAGGAGAAAGAAGGGGGGTAGTGCCGCCGCTGCACCAGCAGTCGCGGAAACAGCGACATTCAGTGACCGATGGGACGGCGGCCTCGGGGAGTACATCTCGTTTCTCCGAGAGAGGCTTGAACCAATCCGGGAGATTCTCTCGGAGACAGGAAGCCTCTGGCTACATCTGGACTGGCACGTCAGCCACTATGCCAAAGTGATGGCTGACGAGATCTTCGGACGGAGGAACTTTGTCAACGAGATCATCTGGAGAAGGACCAACAGTCCGAAGGCTCAGAGTGTTGGACTTGGTAGCCAGCACGACACGATCCTCCTGTACGCGAGGGACAGAGCGAAGTTCAGACTCAAGCCCATATACAGAGAACACGATGCTCACTCGCTGAGGCCCTACAGATACAGGGATGAGAGAGGCAGATTCAGACTGATAGAGATCGAGGCTCACGGTATCCAGAGAAGCGCCTCAAGAAGACAGTTTGAGTGGCGCGGGAGGACCGCTCCCTATCTCTACAAGAGAGAGACCTTGGAGAAGTGGTGGAGGGAGGGATTGATCTACAGAAGCAGGAACGGCAGGTACTCAAAGAAGCAGTACCTCGATGAGACGAGGGGTGTTCCGGTTTCAGACTTGTGGCTTGACATACCTCCGCTACAGGGGGCATCTGCGGAGTACACGGGCTTTCTCACTCAGAAGCCTGCTGCATTGCTGCGAAGGATCATAGAGTGCGCCAGCGACCCAGGGGACATAGTGGCCGACTTCTTTGTAGGCTCCGGCACCACTGCTGTCGTGGCTCAGGAGTTAGGCAGGCCGTGGGTCGCCTGCGACATCTCAGAGGCAGCCCTGGTAACCACGCAGGAGAGGCTCCTCAGCGTCTCAGACTCCACGCAATTCACCGTGATTGACCTGATGGCAAGGGACGAAGAGGAATCTTCAATTGTGTGTTGAGTCTCGGGTGGGGGTCGGACAATGATGGCTGAGAGTACGGAAGTGGCCACGAGGTTTGAGAGAGGAACGCTCGTTGCGAAGCTGTCCACAGCAGCAATGGTCTTCCTGACGGTCATCAAGGGGTATGTGGGCCTAGTGTATGGAAGTGTCGCACTTGTGGCCGATGCACTCAACTCCCTCTCAGATATTCTTGCCTCGGCGCTGATATGGTCCGGGCTTGTGATGGTGAGCAGACCTCCCAACGAGAGGTTTCCGTATGGATACTACCGCGTGGAGTCGATAGCCACGCTCCTCGTTTCCCTGATGATTGCCGCCTCCGGTGTTGAGATAGTGATTCAGGCGGTTCATAGGCTGCTCAATCCCCAGCCGCTAGTGGATGCCGGAGTACCGCTTGTGGCTGCAGCGATATCTATGTTCACCTACTACATTCTCTCGGTCTACAAGAAGCGTGTGGGAAGGGACATAGGGAGTTCCAGCCTGGTTGCAGACAGTACTCACTCGATGGTGGACGTGTACGCCGGACTACTGGTGTTTGTGGGAATAGTCTTCTCATCGATGAAGATGTCGATAGTTGAGATTCTTGTGGCATTCGGACTTGGAGTCTACGTCATCCTGCAGGGTGCTGATTTCGCCAAGGGTGCTGTCCTTGCCCTGATGGACGCCGGAGTGCGACCCGAGGTGGTCGACGAGGTCAAGAGAATAGCCGGACAGATAGACGGTGTGGTAGACGTCCACGATGTCAGGGTGAGATACGCCGGACCCGTGTGCTTCGCTGAGATGCACCTCACGGTGACGCGCGACCTGACGATTGACGAGGCACACGAGATTGCCGACATTGTGGAGGAGAGGCTCCGTGAGAGAATTCCTGAGATGGAGACCGTGACGATACACACGGAGCCAGACGGGAGGGTCAGAAAGCGGCTTGGCGTCCCTGTGGACGGGGGCGAAGACCTCAACGCTACGGTGAGTCATCACTTCTCCAAAGCCCCCCGGTTTGTGATAGTTGAGGTGGGACCTGAGGGCGTCAGGAGTACACAGCCCATCGACAATCCGGCCGTCACGATGGAGAAGAGAAGAGGGGTCACCACTGCTAACGTGCTGACACAGAAACACGTCACCGCAATCGTCGTGGACAGAATAGGGGAGGGACCATTCGACATCCTTCAGGGGAGGCACATCGTGATATACGCACTCCCAGAGGGCGCCACGACAGTGGGGCAAGTGGTGGAGGCCTATCTTGAGGGACGCCTGAAACGACTGAGGTCCCCAACGCAGACCCACGACCAGCAAGTGCCGCACGAGGGTGAGTAGAACACTCTCGAGACCAATGCCCAAAAGAACGGCATAGAGCCAGTGAAACAGACGATGCCGCGACTGTCTCGTCACATCAGATCCTTGATCTTGCGGATGGCTCCGCCTGGAGCAACGCCCTTGGGGCAGACCCGTACGCAGTTCATGACAAGGTCACATAGTGGTGCCCCATTCGGTGCCTTTGCCGCTTCAAGATAACGTTCCGGCTCGGCGACCCTAGTGTCATTGTAGAACCGCCACGCCTTGGCCAGTGCGGCAGGACCGACATACTCCGGATGCTCCGCATTGACGGGACACGAGCCGTAGCACAACGCACATAGAATGCAGTTGACGTACCGGCTGATGCGCTGCCGGTCCTCTGGACTCTGACTGCGAGGGCTATCACCCTCTTCGGGCTCGACCCATAGACGCATCTTGCGGAGAGCCTTGAAGAATGGCTCCATGTCCACGACGAGGTCCTTCAGGAGGGGCAGGTTCGGCAGCGGCTCCACCAACACCTCGTTCTTCGGGTCCCATCCGGAGGGGATATTCTCAAGAGCAGAAAAGGGACGCAGTCTGACTGACAGATCTGGGAGTTCCAGTATCTGGGTTCTACAGGCCAGCATTGGGACCTTGTTGATCAGCATCGCACAGCTGCCGCAGACAGCGCCCCTGCACGAGTATCTGAATGCCAGTGACGGGTCCATCAGGTCCTGAATCTGAAACAAGGCGTCAAGGACCGTCATACCCTTCTCAGCACTGACCTTGTAGAGGTCATAGTGGGTCACCTGGCCACCCTTGCGACTTCTGGCAACACGGAACATCATCTAGTACGTCCTCTCCTTTACCTCGAATCTTCCCAGTGTCACATCCTTGTATGTGACTTTCAGTCCCTCAGCGGTCTTTGTTATTAGCGTGTGCTTGAGGAACCTCTTGTCATCGCGTGCAGGAAAGTCGGTTCTCCAGTGTGCTCCCCGGCTCTCCTCGCGCTTCAGTGCCCCCAGTACTATCGTTTCGGCAAGGTCCAGCATATTGCCAAGCTCAAGAGTTCGAATGAGGGCGTAGTTGAACCGCTCATCACTATCACCGAGTGCCACCTTCTGGTAGCGCTCTCTCAATCGACCGATCTCTCTGAAGGCGTGGGTCAGCCCCTCAGCGTCTCTGAAGACACCAGCATACTCATCCATAGCCCTGTGCATTGCCTTCCGAATGGTGGCCGGACTCTCACCTCGTTCCCGCATCAGGATACGCTGTAGCCGTTGACGCTCTGAGAAAACCTGTTCGTCCACTGCTGCGGAGTCGGGAGAAGACGCAGACTTGAGATATTCGCCAACAGCCTGACCGACGACGCGCCCGAAGACAAGGGTCTCCAGCAGAGAGTTGCCGCCAAGACGATTGGCACCGTGGACACTCATACACGCCGTCTCACCGACTGCATAAAGCCCGGACAGGACGGTCTCCCCGCGCACATTGCAATCAATGCCACCCATCGAGTAGTGCTGACCCGGTACAACAGGGATAGGCTCGTCAATCGGATCGATGCCCGCAAAGTGAATGCATATCTCACGGATGCCGGGCAGACGCTCCTTTATCCTGTCAGCACCGAGATGACGGAGATCGAGATGTACATAGCCATCCTCGAATCCACGACCCTCGATTATCTCAGTTCTGATGGCCCTGGCAACTATGTCTCTGGGTGCGAGCTCCATCTTCTCGGGGGCGTACCGTTGCATAAACCGCTCTCCATCTGCATTCAGCAGATGACCACCCTCACCGCGCGCGCCCTCAGTGATGAGAATGTTCGAGCCATACAGTGTAGTGGGATGGAACTGGACAAACTCCATGTCCTTCAGCGGAACGCCCGTACGCAGACAGACGGCCGCACCGTCGCCCGTGTTGATCAGTGCATTGGTCGAGTTGCCGTAGATTCTCCCGAATCCGCCCGTCGCTATGACAACCGCACGGGCGCCTATACCATGTACCTGACCCGTAGGTATCTTGAGGGCCGTGACACCGCACACACGATCGCCACACCTCACCAGTGAGGTGACGAACCACTCCTCGTAGAAGTGTACTCCTCTACGAAGCGCCTGCTCATATGTGGTGTGAAGCAGATTGTGGCCAGTCCTGTCAGCAGCGTAGCAGGTCCTTGGAAATCCGGCGCCACCAAAGGGGCGCTGCGCAATCCTGCCATCCGGTGTCCGTGAGAAGGCTGTGCCCCATCTCTCGTTCTCAATCACAGCAAGGGGAGCATTCCTCGCAAGCACCTCGACTACGTCCTGGTCGGCGAGATAGTCTGATCCCTTGACAGTGTCGAACGCGTGGCTCTCCCACGAGTCGTCGGGACGGAGAGCAGCATTGATTCCGCCCTGAGCAGCAACCGAGTGTGACCTGAGTGGATGCACCTTTGTCAGAACAACAACGTCGAAGCTGTCTGCCAGCTCTATCGCCACGCGCAGACCGGACAGGCCAGCACCGACCACCACTACGTCATGAAGATAGTCCATCGTATCGACCTCGACCGAGATGAGAAGTCTATGCAAATGGCCTATTAGGCGTTTCCGGAGGGCTCACACCATCTTGCGGGGGTCGAGCAGCTCGTCCAGACCCTCCACCTCAAGGCCCATTTCTTCTACGACCTTGCGTACGCTGTGGCCCGACCTCAGAGCCTCCTGTGCGATCTCCGCCGCCTTGTCGTATCCGATGACCGGTGCAAGACGGGTCACAATCATCAAGTCTTGATCGAGCGTCTGCTCGATTCGTTCGGTGTTTGGCTTAAGGCCATTGAGGCACCTCTCAGCAAAGGACACCATGGCATTGCTCAGGATGTGAAGGGACTCGATGATCGCAGTGATGATGAGGGGCTTGGCCACGTTGAGATCGAGATTACTGAGGACGCCCTCACCAAGGGAGATACAGAGGTCGTTCGCCATCACCCTCAGACACACCTGCGCCAACATCTCGGCCTGAGTTGGGTTGACCTTTCCAGGCATGATTGACGAGCCGGGCTCATTCTCTGGCAGAACCAGCTCCGCCAGACCAGCTCGTGGCCCCGAGGCCATCAACCGGATGTCATTGGCCATCTTCAGCAGGGCAAGGGCGAGTGACCGCAGAGCGCCGCCCAGCCGGGCAAAGACGTTATGCGAGGCGATGGCCTCGGCCCTCAGGCCAGACGCGCGAAGAGGCAGTCCGGTCTCCTTCTCAAGATGACGCACGACAGTCTCGCCGAAGTCCTCTGGCGCATTCAATCCCGTGCCAAGGGCGGTCCCGCCAATCGGTAGAACAGACAGGTCGTCCCGCACGTGCTGAATGCCTGCTAGAGCGGAGAGCACATGATGGTGGTACACTCTGAACTCCATAGCCAGTGGTATCGGCACGGCGTCCTGAAGATGGGTACGCCCCACCTTCACGATCCCCTGGAACTCCTCAATTTTCTTCTCAAGCACATGTATGAGATGTTCAGCCCCCGGGATGAGGTCGTCCGACAACATCTCAAGAGCACAGAGATGCATGGCAGTCGGTATCACATCATTCGACGACTGGCTCATATTCACGTGATCATTGGGGTGGACTGGCGACTTGGTTCCAAGAGGCTGCCCAAGTATCTCGTTTGCCCGGTTTGCCACGACCTCATTCATATTCATGTTTGTCTGAGTCCCAGAGCCGCTCTGATAGATGTCCACCGGGAACTGACTGAGGAGTTTCCTCTCCTCGATTATCTCGTCCAGTGCCTCAAGAATCGCCTGACCGAGCTCAGGATCCAATCTACCCAGCTCCATATTGGCCAGCGCGCACGCCCTCTTGACGCGGGCGAGGGCAATGATGAATCTCTCAGGCAGCCCCTTGCCGCTTATGTCAAAGTTCTGCCGCGCACGCTCCGTGACAGCCCCCCAGTATGCGTGAGCGGGGACCCTCACCGGTCCAAGAGAGTCCCTCTCCTCGCGTTCCCGTCTCATTGTGAGTCCCCCGGTCAGCTGACCATCACACTCGCAGACGGTCGATGATCTCCTCCAGCAATTTCAGGTCGGTCGCGTGGTCGCGAAGGCGCCCCTCGGGGACGGAGAGCCCCTCGATGAGCAGTGGCCCCTCTCCACGGTAGAAGACCCCCACTGGAATACGTTCGCTGCTATCCATTGCACGCTGTAGCGCAGCAATGCGGTCGCTGGGATCATGACCATCCTCTTCTAGCCGATAGATGCGTTCGTTGTAGTAGCGCCACGTGAGCTTTCGGTTCCACGTGACGCACGGCTGGATGATGTCCAGCACGGCAAAGCCGCGATGCGTGATGGCCTCCTTCATCAGCCCGACCAGTGACTTCTGATCTCCGGCGTAGCCTCGCGCAACAAAGGTGGCACCTGCAACTATCGCGTGAGCGACACCGTTCACCGGGTCCATAGGCGCGCCCGGTGGCGGCGGCGAGGTCTTTGAGACGTATCCGCGCGGCGATGAGGGCGAGTACTGGCCCTTTGTCAGAGCGTTGACGCCGTTGTTGTGAACGAACACCGCAATATCGACATTCCTCCGGGCTGCGTGAATGAAATGGCCCAGACCCTCGGCGTAGCAGTCGCCGTCACCAGTATGTACTATGATACGCAGGTCCCGGTTGGCCATCCGCAGACCAGTCGCTACCGGGATTGGCCGACCGTGAAGAGTGTGGAAGGAGTTCAGGTTGATGTAGTGCGGGGTCTTGCCTGAACATCCGATGCCCGAAACGAGGACGTAGTCATGACGCGGGATGTCCAGCTCCATCACAGCCTTCTTCAGTGCTGCGAGTATGCCGAAGTTTCCGCACCCTGTACACCACGTGATCTTCTGCGGCGGTGCGAGCTCTTCTGCTGTGATTGTCACGCGATCACCTCCCTGACCCGGTCCATCACCCATCGAGGCGTCATGGGTCGCCCATCGAACTTGTTGATGTGGCCGTCAAAAGTATGACCTGTCTCCATCGTGACGAGATGGGCGAACTGAGATGTTGCGTTCTGTTCGACCGAGACGACACGCTCGGACGACGCAAACATCTCTTCAAGACGACCCGTCCGCAATGGGTAGATGTCCGTGAAGTGAAGATGGGCGATGGTACGGTCCTCCTTCTCATTGAGTATGGTGACCGCCTCCCGGATGGCGCCCCAGGTCGTGCCCCAAGATACTATCGTCAGCTCAGGATTGTCCGGTCCGTAGAGGTCAGGCTCGCGAAGCGACTCCCGGATGGCAGGTATCTTCTTTATGAACTTCTCGACCATTGCATCTCTAAGGCTGGGGTCCTCCGTTATGTGACCGTTCTCGAGATGTGCATTGCCTGAGGAGACTACCACCACTCCCGGGTCACCCGGGAAGGCACGTGGAGAGATGCCGTCCTCAGTCAGCAGGTACCTCTGGTACTGGTCTTGAGAGCCATCATAGAGCTTCCCCCGGTCGATCGTGACGCCTGGGACATCGAGCCCCTCGATGTTCATAGCCGAGTCGGCCAAGTACTGATCGCCCAGCACAATGGCGGGGACCTGAAACCGGTCAGCCAGATTGAAGGCCCTCACTACCGCCTCGAAGGCGTCCACAGGATCCCTCGGTGCAAATACCACTCTCGGAAACTCTCCCTGACTGGCAAACAGAGTGAACAGAAGATCAGACTGCTCGGTGCGTGTGGGCAGCCCCGTACTGGGGCCGGGTCTCTGAGCATTGTAGATCACCACAGGCGTCTCGGTCATACCTGCTAGGCCGAGAGCCTCGACCATGAGCGAGAACCCCCCGCCCGATGTTGAGACAAAGGAGCGTACGCCGCCGTACGATGCGCCAATTGCCATAGCCAGCGCAGCTATCTCATCCTCCGTCTGCAGTACGCCAATGCCGAGTTCGCGCGCGTGACTCACTATCTCCACAAAGGCACCAGTCGAGGGGCTCATGGGATAGGCGGCCACCCACTTGGCATTCGCAGCCATCGCACCGAAGGCCACAGCCTGATTTCCAGTGACGACTAGGCGTGCGGTGGCCTTCCCGGGCCTCAGGTCACGGAGGAGAGTTCGACAGCTCCCCGTAAATCGTTCTGCCGTGAAGTCGTAGAGAGCCTGCGCCACCCGGATGTTTCTCTCGACGACATCCGAGCCCTTCGCACTGAAGATGTCACTCAGGACCTCCTTCGCAAGATCAAAGGGAAAGCCGACAACTGACAGCAGAGCGCCAAGGGCCGCTGCATTTGTCATCCGTGTCGAACCGCCCACAGACTTTGCAGTCTTGGACAGAGGAGCTGGAAAGTGACACTGCTCTGAGGGCTCGAAGTCGAGCCGATCGTCGTAGATGATCACCCCGTCTGCGACAAGCTGGTCCCTCTTTCCGGTTATGGCATCCTTCGAGAGCGCAACGATGACGTGAATATCATCCACCGGGCAGTGAACAGGCCTGTCAGAGACCCGTATCTGGGTGAAGTTATAGCCGCCACGTATCCGTGACTCGAAGTCCTTCACCGTGAAGGTGTACAGCCCATTCCGGACGAACACCTTGGTGAGAAGATCGCCGATGGTGTCAATGCCCTGTCCGGCCATGCCACCAATGTTGAACGTGATATCCATTCATCCTCACCAGTCCATCTCAGATGAGGGTCACATAGGGGGCGTTGGTTATTGCCCTTTTGGTAGCGACCAATTGCGAAGGCCAACACTGAGAGGAACACATGGATATGGGGGCAGCGAGTCCTGGTCTGTCCGAACAAGTTTCGGTTCTGCGACGGCCGTCATCCTATGACTCGAAAGGTCTGCCGAGCCCCGCAACCAAAAGGTAATATCGTTCAGACACACCCATCATCTGGAATGACCGAGCGCACGGAACGTCTCAAGAGGCATGTCTTGGACGCACAACCGACAATATCTGCGGAGCGGGCGAGGCTCTTCACAGAATATCTGAGAGAACATGAGGACCAGCCCACTGTCCTCCGACTTGCCGGAGCCTTTGCCCACGTACTTCGAAACATGACGGTCCGGATTGAGCCGGGCGAGATCATAGTGGGCAATATGGGCCCAACTCCTCGTTCCTGCTAGGTCTTCCCAGAATACAGCTGGACGTGGATTGAGAGCGAGCTGGACCGCTTTGAGAAACGTCGTACCGAGAGGTTCGCAATATCGGAGGAGGACAAAGAAGCTCTGAGAGAGATGTTCCGGTACTGGAGAGGCAGGAGCATCGCAGAGATCGCGCAAGAGAAGATGCCTCCCGAGTCGATAGCTGCGTCAAAGACGGGTCTGTTCACCATCGGTGCGCCTGGGACAGGAATAGGTCACGTAATCGTGAACTACAAACGAGTCCTCCAGAGAGGTCTTGAGGCGATCATAGAAGACATCAGAGCCATCAAGGAGTCGGCGGTGGACGACCACAAGAGGATGGTCTACGAGGCGATGGAGATAGAGCTCCGCGCCGCAATTGAGTACGCTGAGAGATTCGCCGACCTCGCTGAGCGAATGACTGGTGGGGAAGAAGGCGCACAGAGAAGAGAGGAACTCCTCTAGATAGCACGCGTATGCAGACACGTCCCAAGACGTCCTGCACGAACCTTCCACGAGGCTTTGCAGTCATTCTGGTTCATTCACTTGCTCGTGCAGACAGAGTCGAATGGCCACTCCATCTCCACGGGCCGATTCGACCAATACATGTACCCGTTCTTTCAAGAGGATGTGAACAGTGAGATGCTCACTAGGGAGGAGGCCATCGAGCTCCTTGAGTGCCTGTGGATAAAGTTCACCTCTCTGATCAAGCTCCGTGACGAGTACTACAGCACAGCCTTTGCTGGCCATCCGATGTTTCAGAACTTGACAATTGGCGGGGTCGACGCTGACGGAAATGACGCCTGCAACGAACTCACGGAACTCATTCTGGTAGCCACTGGGAATATCAAGGTCACCCAACCCACTGTGTCATTCAGATGGCATAGAGGCACCCCTGAGAAGATGAAGCGACTTGTGGTCGATGTCATCTCAAAGGGCCTTGGCATGCCCGGCCTCTTCAACGATGAGGTCATAATCCCGATGATGCTGAGGAAGGGGACCGACCCCGAAGAGGCCTGGAACTATGCGATACTGGGTTGCGTGGAGCCGATCATTGCTGGCAAGACCGATGCGCGCCCGGACATCGGCTACATCAACATCCCCAAGATCCTTGAGATCACACTGAACAATGGTCACGACCCAAAGACAGGCAGGCTGGTCGGTGTCGAGACAGGTGACCCGAGAGAGTGGACCTCGTTCGAACAGCTATGGGACGCCTTCGTCCGGCAGATGGACCACGCTGTCGAGCTCCTGACACGCGCTGACAGAGTCGCCGCAGGACTTCACGCGGAGCTGAAGCCGACACCCTTCAGCTCAGCACTGATTGATGGATGCATTGAGTCAGGTAAGACGATGCAGGAGGGTGGTGCAGTCTACAACTCAGGAGGAATAATGGGCGTCGGAATCGGCATCGCAACAGACTCACTCGAGATGGTCAGGAAGCATGTCTTTGAGAACCGTGATGTGAGTATGGACACGCTTCTTGATGCACTGTCAAAGGACTACGAGGGTTATGAAGAACTGCAGGCGAGACTCCAGTCGGATCCCTCCAAATACGGCAATGACATAGAGCGGGTTGATTTCCTCGCTTGAGATGTGGGCAGGGCATTCTGTGAGGCTGTCCAGAGCCGGGAGACTACGCGCGGCGGACCGTATCACGGTGCGCTATTCTCAGTGTCCACGTACATCCCGCAGGGAGAGGTGGTCGGTGCGACGCCTGATGGACGACTCACCGGCTATATGCTGTCAGACGGTGTGTCGCCAACACAGAATCGCGACACTCACGGCCCGACAGCCGCTACGAGATCAGTGGCACGTCTTGACCACGGACTGTACTTCGATGGCACACTGTACAACATGAAATTCACACCTGATATGTTCTCGACTCCAGCCAAGAGAGAGAAGTTCATCGGCCTGATAGATGGCTACTTCAGACTCGGTGGGCTACACGTCCAGTTCAACGTGGTCTCAAGAGAGGTACTTGAGGATGCGAAGGTACATCCGGAGAGCCACCGTGATCTCATAGTCCGTGTTGCTGGCTACAGTGCATACTTCATCGAACTCGACCCGTTCGTACAGGACAGGATCATCGCCCGGACGGAGTTCTCCTCCGCTAGATGAGAGAGACCAGCTCGACCTCTCCGTCCCGGGAGCGGACGCGCTACCCTATGCGAACTGCGTTACCTCTGCCCCAATGTTTTTAAGCACTTCAGAGGCGAGAAGTGCATGTACAGTTTTGTTGTAGACGACTGGAACTATGCCAATGTGAGAAGGCAGGTTCCAGAACAAGACTCAGATGGTGATAGAAAATGGCGCAAATGGCAGGAACACCAGTGCTGATCCTGAAGGAAGGCACATCTCGCACGCGCGGCAAGACGGCCCAGTACAACAACATTATGGCTGGAATCGTCATTGCTGATGCCGTCAAGTCCACTCTCGGTCCACGAGGAATGGACAAGATGCTCGTCGACTCGCTCGGCGACGTGACCATAACGAACGACGGCGCCTCAATACTCAAGGAGATTGACGTCCAGCATCCAGCCGCAAAGATGCTTGTTGAGGTGGCCAAGAGTCAGGACCAGGAGACCGGTGATGGAACGACCACTTCAGTGGTCATAGCCGGTGAGCTTCTGAAGAGGGCGCAGGAACTCCTCGATATGAAGATTCATCCCACGATAATAGTCAGCGGATACCAGAAGGCCGCTGAGAAGGCAACCGAGATTCTCGAGGAGATATCCGTCCCGATGGAGGGACTCGACAAGAGCACCCTCATCAAGATCGCATCAACGGCGATGAACAGCAAGTCCGTGATTGGGGCCAAGGAGCACTTCGCCAAGATTGCGGTGGACGCAGTTCTACAGATCGCTGAGGAGAAGGACGGCAAGGTCAAGGCTGACATCGACATGATTGAGATCATCAAGAAGCAGGGCAAGAGCCTCTCCGAGACCGAGCTCGTAAAGGGAATGGTCATCGACAAGGAGGTTGTCCACGCATCCATGCCCCGCAGAATTGAGGGTGCCAAGATCGCTCTTGTGAACGCGCCCATCGAGGTCGAGAAGACCGAGTTCGACGCTGAGATCAAGATTGACAGTCCCGACCAGATCAAGGCCTTCCTTGCTGAGGAGGAGCGGATGCTCAAGGAGATGGTCGACAAGATAGTGGCCACTGGTGCCAACGTCCTCGTCTGCCAGAAGGGCATCGACGACGTTGCACAGCACTTCCTCGCCAAGGCGGGAGTCCTTGCCGTCAGGAGAGCAAAGAAGAGCACGCTGGAGAAGCTCGCAAAGGCCACTGGTGGAAAGGTCGCCTCCAGCCTGGACGAGCTGAGTGCAGACTACCTTGGTGAGGCTGGTCTCGTCGAGGAGGCCCGCATCGGCGAGGACAAGCTAGTGTATGTCCGCGACTGCAAGGACCCGAAGGCGGTGTCCATTGTCATCCGCGGCGGTACCGAGCACGTCGTCGATGAGGCCGAGAGAGCACTGCACGACGCTCTGTGTGTCGTGAGAAACGTGGTCGAGGACGGCACCTATGTCGCGGGTGGCGGTTCCACCGAGATCGAGATCGCCCGCCGACTTGATGCCTTTGCCTCAGAGGTCAAGGGCCGCGAGCAGCTCGCCATAGAGGCATTTGCCGAGGCACTGCGGGTGGTACCAAAGACCCTCGCCGAGAATGGCGGCCACGACCCGATTGATATCATCGCCGACCTGAACAAGGCACACGCCGAAGAGAGCGGCATATGGTACGGCGTGGATGTCTTTGAGGGCAAGACCAGAGATATGATGAAGGCGGGAGTCATCGAGCCAACCCGCGTAAAGTATCAGGCCATCCGCTCAGCTGCTGAGGCCGCGCAGATGATACTCAGAATAGATGATGTCATCGCAGCCAAGGCGCAGCCACCGACGCCACCTGGCGGTGAGGGTGGTGGTATGGGCGGCATGGGCGGTATGGGCGGCATGGGCATGATGTGATAGGCCTAGTGCCCGAAACGCACAGTCGCACAGAATAGAGGGAGCCAATCGGCTCCTCCTAGTTCCTTTTTTCCACGAGGCTGAGTACGTTGAGTCACAGAGTCCTAGTCTTAGGGATGAGCCCGTTCGACTCAGGCAAGACGGAGATGTCAATCCGCCTGGCCAAGTTCCTTCAACAGGAGGGCCATACGGTAGAGTATTTCAAGCCGGCCAGCGGTAGCAATTACTGGTACAAGTACGACCACATCAGGCACTGTGTCCGAACGGGTCACCTGATCTCCGTCGACGCCACACGTGCACGGAAGCAGCTGGGTTCGCATGTCTCACCGCTGATGACGAATCCTGTGCACTCGCTCTTTGTGCCGAGCAGACTGACGAGACCGATAAGACCATATCCCAATACCTTGGGACTTGCTGGTTGGGACTCGTTCCTCGTGCTTCAGCGGTTCAGCAGACCCGCGGGAGGCGTCGTCCAGTCTACAATGCTGGTCGCCGACGCGCTGATTGACAACTCGACTGTAATCATCCCCAGAGAAGAAGTGGATGCTCTTACGCAGTTTGCGAGAACGATATCCGTCAACTCTCTGGAGGAGGCGCAGGCGTACGAGAGAGACCTCTACGAAGACTCTGTCACCGCATCGTTTGCAGTCGTTGAGAAACACGCCGACGTGGTCGTGATCGAGTCGTTCAACAACTCGGCCTGGCCGTGGGACGGTCTTGATCAGGTGGATGTCGTGCTTGTCGTTGGACCGGGACAGGCCTTCACCTACGACCCGTGGAAGTTCCGGCGTGCTGTCGAGTTCACCAGACGTGGAAAGGAACCTATAGGGCAGGTCACCGTAGGTCGGGTTGTCGACCTTGTGAGTCCGCTGAGGAGGCTTGAGCTGAGGCCCGGCATCGGCCTTGGGGAGGAGGAGATTGGCATCCTAGTAGAGTGCATTGAGGAAAGAGTGATTAGCAAGAAATACGCAGAAATTGAGAGCAAGGCAGGGAGGATGACAACTTGAGCAACGACGAAGAATGGGACCTGATTATCATCGGTGGCGGGCCCGGAGGAATGACAGCCGCAATCTACGGCGCGAGATACGGACTCAGGACACTGCTCCTGGAGGGAGGAGTCCTCGGAGGAGCACAGGCAACAAGTCCGGCAATTGAGAACTATCCGGGCTTTGTGTTCATCACGGGAATGGAACTCGCTGAGAAGATGAAGCAACACGTCAAGAAGGCGGGAGCCACTATCAAGGAGATCACAGAGGTCAGCAGTGTCGAGAGAGACGACAATACGGGTAAGTTCATTGTGACCACGAGGCGTGGTGACTACGTGGCAAGAACCATCGTGTTCGCCACAGGCGGTGGTCACCGGAAGCTGGGTGTCCCTGGAGAGGAAGAGTTCACAGGCAGAGGCGTATCATACTGCGCCACCTGCGACGGGCCGCTGTTCAGAGGAAAGACCGTCGCCATTGTGGGCGGCGGTAACAGCGCCGTGACAGAGGCGCTATACCTGGCAGAGGTCACAGGCAAGACATATCTCATTCACCGCAGGGACGAGCTGCGTGCCGAGAAAGCACTGCAGAATCAGATTCTCAACAGCAGTGTGGAGATACTCTGGAGCACAATCCTCAAGGAGATACGTGGCGACCAGCTTGTCACAGAACTCGTTCTCGAGAATGTGAAGACTGGCGAGCAGATGACTCTGAAGGTGGACGCCGTGTTCATCTCCATAGGCGTCGAGCCCAAGAGTGAGCTGGCAAAGGAGCTCGGTGTGGAGACAAACGAATACGGAGAGATACTCGTCGACAAGCAGCAGAGGACCAACATCCCAGGCGTCTTTGCAGCCGGAGACGTGACAGACGCTATGAAGCAGATTGTTGTCGCGGCTGCGGGCGGAGCGGTGGCAGCGGATTCCGCACACAAGTACATCATGCAGATGGAATCATAGGCCTGACAATTGCAGGAGGGGGTGGAGCTGACCCTCATGCCCCCTCCCACCTGTTGTCTTGATGATGTTCGACACAGCACCCACGGTCTCTACTTCTTGGGAAACGTTAATAACTGCCCCATTGTCCGAGGCTGAATGCGCTGAGCATACTTCCTCAGCGACAGCTTGGATGAGATGTCCTCCATGACAAGAATGAAGGCTGCAGGACTACTACTTGCGATGATGTTCGTGTCCATGGCGCTTCTCACACCGCCTGTCTCAGCGAACCCCGCCACTCGGCTGGAGTCTGTACACTCGTACCTCAACGACCATTACGACACCACCGAGGGAGGATACTCGCTGAAGGCCGAGAAACTCTCCCGTGCAGAGCCGACGTTCTCAGCACTGTTTGCGCTCAACGAGTTCGGTGACATTGCGACGCGACCCCCATCGATCAACCTCACGAAGACAAAGGAGTTCATCAATCACCTGCAGTGGACGAGAATCAAGGAGAAGGAGGACAAGTACGGAGGGTTCTCAAGTGCAATCGCAGTCACGCCCTCTGTGATGTCAACATACTATGCTCTGAGGGCTTGGCAGATACTGAGCCTGCACAACGACTACATCGGAATGACAGAAGTCGAGATCAACGAGACAGCTGCGTTGGTCTACCTGAATCGCACCTTCACGGACGAGGGATCCTTTGCCTCGAACGTCGGCGAACAGGGCAGCCTCTTGACAACCTATATGGCAGTGTATTCTATTGACTACCTCGCCAGGCTGATTGAGGAGGAGGATGGCACTCCCTATCAGAAGACGATGGACAAGTGGCTCAACGAGTCCGCCGTTGTCGACTATGTCCTCAGTTGTCAGAGCGGGGACGCCTTCAAGCCGACGCCTGATGCAAGTGTCCCAGGGGTCACGCCCACTGCGGCCGCACTGCTGACTCTCGACATCCTCGACAGACTGAATGCCGTAGGAGATCTCCAGGGCGTTCGTGACTGGCTGCTCGCACGACAGGTGGTCACCCCCACTGCAGGCGAGTACGTCGGCGGGTTCACTGAGGGATATCTCACTAACGACACCAACCTGATGAGCACGTACTACGCACTCAAGGCACTTGATGTCCTGAATGCCATTACCAACTACGTGAACGTGAGCCTCGTCGAGGACTTCGTCATCAGTTGCCAGGCTGCAGACGGCGCGTGGGCACTGAGTCCAGACAGTCCCGAGGGCGAGACCACATACATCGGGATTGCAATTGAGGCACTGACACTGCTTCCTGACGTCAACGTGGTGACAGCGCTGAGCGTGGAGGATCCGAATAACCGCTCGCCGCCAGCGATAGACTGGCGTTGGATTGCTGTAGCGGTCCCGCTGGTGCTGGCACTCGTAGCCGGGCTTGTTGCCCTGAGGCTTGACTAGCCAAGATTCTTAAGAATCCCTGCAGGGACGTACACATGAGCGGCCCAGCCAGTGCAGTGAGAGGCGGCCGCTTCACGAGGTGCCTCCGCCAATGAGCAGGGTCGAGCTGAACGGGTCAAGATACGTCCGGGGGTTCGAGTGGTTCCTCCACCTAGCAGAACACCATCTGACAAGACGTAGATGGAGAAGGCTCGGATTCCTCTCGTTCTACGATGCGCCCTACATAGATAGCGATGCACTCTATCTTTCGCCGAAGCAGACAATGCTTGTGATGGCCAAGCTGGCCAAGAAAAGTGACAACGCCCTGATCATAGTGGCGGACGCACTTGAGAAGGGCGAGATGGGTCTGAGCAGCAGAGAGGGCTTCGACCAGTTTATGTCGATCTTTGACCGTGTCTTCCCGAATGCTGCAAAGTACTATTTCGGACCGAAGACATCGGACCGCGCCTGGCTTCACGAGGCGCGACCATTGAAGATTCCGCTGAAATGGCTCGTGGAGCATCCGAACGTATTGGCTGAGGTCCTCTCTGACGCGTCACCCGTTGGTGAGATTATCGGACCGGGCGATGCTGCCTTCGAGGACCTGGAGGGGATGAGAGAGGTTCTCATCGAGAAGCTCGGACCGCCCTCGCTCACAGAAGAGGTACTGGGCAAGATCAGAACCGCTGAGGCGAGCGAGTACGCGGGAGAGGCTGTGGGACTGATGACCGTATTCATCAGCCCCGCCACCGCTGTATCCCGCGGGATGAAGTACCTCGGCAAGTTCGTCAGCATGGTCAAGGAGCGACGACGGCAAGAGGTCAGAGAGATCTACGAGGAGTGGCAGCAACGAGTCGAGAACGGATACTCTGTCGACAACCTCCGCAGATTCCTCGATGAGGACCCCAACGCGAGACTTGATGTCGTCGACCATGTCAAGAATCGCGGGACCGTGCTCATTATCACAGAGACTCGAGACACTCTCTACGACCTCTTCCTGCCGCTACTTCTGAGACGTCTTGTAGAGGAGATCGGCTATGTGCCTCCGCACCTGCGACCAAGACGCGAACCGTCATCAGAGGGGGCAGGGGATAGCGAGAGCGGAGCGACTGGCCAGACCTCAGAGGACGATGGCGGGGGTATGCAGAAGGAACCGTTTGAGGGAAAGCCCGAAACTGTGCTCTTCCTCGATGCGGCGACTCATCTCTCCAAGTTCACGAGGTCGTTCGAGTTCGCCGTCGGAATCCCCGACAGAATGCCCAATGTGTCCGTTGCAGCATCGTTCTTCACAAATCAGCAGCAGGTGACGGAGTCACTAGAGAAAGGAGTCATCGAGTATATGAGAAACTGGGCATTCGTGTTCGACCTACATCCCCAACTCTTTGACATAGTCACGAGCAATCTGCCAATCTCGAAGAAGGCGTGGCTGATGCTGCAGCTTCAAGAGCTTGAGCGTGTCAGGTCGGAGGGCGGTGTCGGTTTCCTTGAGTACTACGCTGACTCAGAGATGCCGTGGCACCTGCACGTGGTGGAGAAGCCGGAGAAGGGCCTCCTTGGTGATGTCAGGGCATGGTTCCGCAAGATCCGCTGAGGGCGCAACAAGACCACTTCCAGTCTGTCAGCGATTCGCCCTCTCTGCCACTCTGAGAACCGACACTGGGGAGAACATAGGAGGCACCTGCAGGGGCAATCTTGCCTTGCGCGTGGGGAGTAGTAGTTTCTGGCAGAACTGGCGCTGCAGGCTCCATCCCACAAGAAATATAATCGGGGCCTGACAAAAAGCGTGATTGTCAATCTGGAGGCAAGAGAAGTGTCGAACACTGACCTGACACAGGCGCGCGTGATGAGAGTCGAGGCGGGGAATGTAGTAACGCTGCCGCCAGAGTTTGTGGAGGGTATAAAGAAGGAGTATAGTCTTGTCATCCTAGTGAAGAAGGACGGCAACGTCAAGATCTACCCTGTCGAGGGGAAGGAGGTTCTCTATCTGAAGCTTGACATAGAAAAGCTCAGCAAGAGCTTTCTTGAAGAGCTGACAGGGGTGTTCGCCGACGCCGGCCTAGAGGACATACTCTTCACAAGCGGCATCTGTCAGACCAAGAGCCAGTGCTACTATGAGTGCTATTTCACGCCCCAGCAGCTCACAGTGGACAGGGAGAACCTGAGGGACCAGCTGGAGAAGATATCAGGGGTACAGAAGGTCGTTCTGGAGCCGGTACCGACATCGTGACACAACGGACGAGTGCGATCAGGCCTGTGATAGCAGACAGGCTCTGTTGTCCAATCTTCTCCCTTGCATTCCTTGTGGAACCATCCGGAGGCCGAGGCCCCCGGCGTTGGCGCCGAGGGAACTGAGAGGAAAACATGACCGACAAGACCAAGAGGACCCTATCTTCACACATCACTTGTGAACCGTCGTGACAGGTATGAGCATCGTCGTTGGTCGCGGTGATGAGGCTGTCGTAGAGGATACTGCCAGATACGTGGCCCGGAGGCTCACCCGACGCGGCACACCAGAGATCTCGTTCTACACGAGGGAGGGGCTACAGGTGGC
Source organism: Candidatus Thorarchaeota archaeon (assembly GCA_029855935.1). Taxonomy (GTDB): domain Archaea; phylum Asgardarchaeota; class Thorarchaeia; order Thorarchaeales; family Thorarchaeaceae; genus B65-G9. The sequence continues at coordinate 156,195 of JAGSHN010000025.1, forward strand.
TGTCGTCATTCACCGACACGAACGCCGTGGCTATCTCTCGCCGCTACTCGGCCCATGGGTCTTCGACGACAGCGACGACCGCCTCTCGGTCACGATGCGCTGGCCTCTGCCTGATGAGGATGCAACAAGGACCAACCTGTGTCACCAGATTGAGAATGGTCGACTCACGAGCGCTCGTGGGAACCTGTTCATGTGGCGCGTCCACTATGGTCTGACCAGTGACGTTGTCGTCGTGACCCACGACCCCTTTGCACTGGAGAACGTAACCGACGACGTGCACCGGCTTGAACCGGGGGAACGACTCGTACTCGATGACGGAATAATCGGTGTACAGGAAGTACAGCCGCTCCAGAAACCAGCCCATCCGAGATTCGACTCCGAGCAGAATGCTGTGGCGCTCCTCGCCGCAGTGCTCCCGAGATGCCTCTCGCCGTTCTACGGAGTCGACGTGGGTGTCCTCTTCTCTGGCGGCGTTGACAGTAGCCTGATTGCACTGCTCCGTTCCCACTCGAACGCCCGCACAATCCTCTTCGCTGTCATCGGTCCCGATTCGCGAGATGTGGATGCGTCGCAGCGCGCAGCTGAGAAACTCAATCTCAATCTTGTCACGGTCCCAATCGATCATCACATCGTCTGGGAGATGTTGCCGGAGCTGATCTACGCAACAGGCACCACCAGCCAGATGGACATCGCGATATCGATTCCAATGTACGCAGCTGCAAGAGAGGCCGTGAAACGCGGATTTGTCACGCTGCTGTCAGGACAGGGGCCGGATGAGCTGTTTGGAGGCTATGCCCATCACGTCAAGATTCTCAGGGAGAGAGGGCCCGAGGCACTCGACGAGACGCTCTGGTCGCAGGTCTCCACGACCCACAGAAACAACCTTGAGAGAGACGAAGCTGTCGTCGCGTGGGCTGGGGGCGAGTTGTGGTTTCCCTACGTCGCCCCAGAAGTCGTCGACCTCGCACTCTCAATCCCACCCTTGTGGAAAGTGGACCCGGGCGGCAAGCCCGAGAGGAAGGTCATCTTCCGCAGAGCGGCTGTGGCACTAGGCCTAGATAGAGAGATTGCAGAGGCGCCCAAGAGTGCCGCACAGTTCAGCTCGGGATCGGACAGGCTGCTCATTGAGGCCGTACGGCATCACTGCAGGAGTGGAGAGAATCTTAGTCTACGCCGGGCCCGAAGACATGTACAGGACGTGCTCGACGACATAGCCAGATACTTGCACAGCGGTGGCGTGGAGGGCGGGGAACCGGGGTTTGATACATCTGCCGCCGACAGACTACTTGCAGAACTGGACAGAATGCGCGGAGCGTAGACTTGCTAGACAGTTGCCGAATTGCGCTTCAACTCTACGCGGTGGACATGTAGCTAGAGATAAGTAGGATGGTAGTGCCTTGGAACTCGTCATTGAACGATGTTGGCCCACCCCTTTCGGTGAGAGCCGTTTGGGCCCCAGAGTCGGACGAAAACCTTTATGAACGCCTCCGGGGCCACAGGTGAGCCAAATGTCGTAAGACAGTTCGGCGTTTAACGAACACAAGGGGTTGAAATCTGATGGTTGGAATCATCGGCTACGGAGTGTACATACCAAGATACCGCATCAAGACCGAGGACATCGCAGCGGTCTGGGGCGAGGATGGTCCAAAACTCGCCAAGGGTCTTGGTGTGTATGAGAAGTCAGTGCCGGGTCCCGATGAGGACGTCGCCACAATTGCGACCGAGGCGGCACGAAACGCTGTGAAATACGCACGGATCGACCCAAAGGACATCGGCGCGATATATGTCGGTTCCGAGTCCCATCCATACGCCGTGAAGCCCACAGGAACGATAGTCCTTGAGGCTATCGATGGGAGCCACGAGAGCACATGTGCGGACTACGAGTTCGCCTGCAAGGCAGGCACGGCCGCGATACAGACGTGTATGGGCCTTGTCCAGTCCAAGATGATAAAGTATGGACTGGCAATTGGCGCTGACACCGCGCAGGGCAGACCTGGTGATGCACTGGAGTACTCGGCTGCAGCCGGAGGGGCGGCCTACATCATTGGAGAGGACAACCCCGTCGCAACCATTGAGACCACCGTGTCCTTTACCACGGACACGCCCGACTTCTGGCGCAGGGAGGGAGAGGACTTCCCATCGCACGGTGCACGCTTCACTGGAGAACCAGCCTACTTTAGGCACATCGGCTCTGCAGCACGACTGCTGCTGGAGAAGACGAACACGACCATTGAGGACTACGACTATTTTGTCTTTCACATGCCAAACGGCAAGTTCCCGGTCAATATGGGACGGCAGCTCGGCGTACCGAAGGAGAAGTTGCAGGAAAGTCTTGTTGTGAGAAAGATTGGAAATACCTACTCCGGGTCGGCAATGATTGGGCTGGCCCGAATCCTTGACATCGCGGAGCCCGGCTCCAAGATATTCGCGGTGTCGTACGGCTCGGGCGCTGGTAGCGATGCCTTTGTGATTCGTGTTGAGAAGGAGATAGAGAAACACCGCGGAGAGGTGCCGACAGTGGACGACTACATCGAGAGGAAAAAGTACGTCGACTACGCCACCTACGCCAAGTACAGGCGTAAGATCAAGGCGCTTGCTTAGGGAGGGAAGAGACGAATGGAGAGAGATGTTGCAATCATTGGCGTTGGAATGAGCAAGTTCGGAGAGCTCTGGGAGAAGAGCCTGAGAGACATCACACTCGAGGCAGGGATGTACGCCATATTCGACTCTGGCGTCAGCGGCAAGGACATAGATGGTATAGTGATTGGAAACATGAGCGCTGGCAGATTCACCGGACAGGAGCATCTCGGTGCAATGGCCGCGGATATGGGCGGTCTTGCTGGAGTACCTGCGTACAGCGTTGAGGCGGCCTGTGCCAGTGGCGGTGCTGCAGTGAGACAAGCGTATATGGCAATCAAGTCTGGCGAACACGACCTGATGCTCGTTCTGGGCTGCGAGAAGATGAGTGATGTGACTCAGGGCGAGGCCATAAACACGGTATCTGTGGCCACGGACTGGGAGTGGGAGGGCATGTTCGGTGCGACGTTCCCCGCACTCTATGCATTTATGGCCCGCAGACACATGCACCAGTACGGCACAACAGAGGAGCAGATGAGCTTGGTGACAGTGAAGAATCACAAGAATGCCCAGTGGAACCCGTGGGCACAGTTTCAGAGGCCTGTACCACTGGAGATTGTGATGAAGTCGGGTCTCATAGCCGACCCCATAAGAGTACTCCACTCCTCTCCGGTGACGGACGGCGCCGCTGGACTTGTGATGTGCTCAGCAGACCTTGCCAAGAAGTTCACGGACACGCCCATCTACATTCTGTCATCCGAGCAGGCGAGTGACACGCTCTCCCTCCACGACAGGAGGGATATAACGACGATGGACGCCGTAGTCAGGTCGACCAAGTCGGCCCTGAAGGAGTCCGGCCTTGAGATAAAGGACATCGATGTGTTCGAGCTTCACGACAGCTTCACGATTGGTGAGATCATCCTCACGGAGGACATCGGCCTCACCGAGAAGGGCAAGGGTGGGAAGCTCGTCGAAGAGGGTGTCACTGAGATAGACGGGAAGTATCCTGTCAACCCGTCCGGAGGGCTGAAGGCCAGAGGCCATCCCATTGGCGCCACGGGAGTGGCACAGATAGTGGAACTTGCCCTGCAGCTGCGGGGCGATGCTGAGAAGCGACAGGTGGATGGTGCGGAGAAGGGCCTCGCCGTGAACATCGGGGGCACTGGCGGGACCTCGATTGTCCACATTCTAGGGAGGTGACATGAGTGGCAGAGAAGCCAGTAGCACAGTTCTGGAGAAAGATCAGGTCGGTCTACAATATCGTCGGTACGCACTGCAAGACCTGCGGCGAGTACTACTTCCCGCCGAGGCCAGTCTGCCCGAACTGCAGGCGGAAAGGCGAGCTGGAGGAGTACAAGTTCAAGGGACTCGGCAAGGTCTACACCTTCTCTGTGGTCCGTCAGGCGCCGCCGGAGTTCAAGCGTCAGGTGCCCTACGTGATAGCGCAGGTGGAACTGGATGAGGGTCCCCGTCTGACGGCGCAGATTGTCAATTGTGACCCCGAGGACGTACACATCGGGATGCGCGTCAGAGCGTGTTTCAGGAAGATCCGCGAGATGGGTGGCGGTGGCATCATCGTCTACGGCTACAAGTTCGAGCCCACCATGAAGGTCACCGGCCACAACAAGGAGTGATCAGTCGTCGGTCCACAGCTCAAGTTGCGTGATCCTCCCGGTGGCAGGGAGCGACACGTTGCGTACGAGCGTACCATCAATCCAGGCCTCGTGTACCACGGAGTTGTGCGCGTGACCGTGGATCACGAGGTCTGGACTCTCTCTTCTTATCAGCTCCTCAAACCTACGGCTCCATGTCCACGGTACTACTCGCTCCGGCTCGCCTCGGCAAGTCGCCAGACAGGGGCTGTAATGCATCAGCAGAATCACCCTGTCCACAGACGGGCGGATACGCTGTAGTAGAGACTCAGCACGCCTTGCCCGACGCTCAAACTCTGTTCTCACACGCGGGATGTTCCGCCGTTGCCAGCTCGTCGGCTCGGTGAGAGACCCCTGCGTGCCGACTATTCCAATACGGATGCCTCTTATAGTGAGGATGAGGTCGCGTTCGTCGAGCATCACGACGTGATCTCTCACGCGTGAGGCTATTGCCTTTCGCAATTCAGTGTACTCCTGGTTGCCGTAGCAGCCGACAATGGGAAAGGCCGTGCCGAGCCGATCGCGAATCATAGAAACGACTGCCGCAAACTCCTCCGGAACGCCCTGGTCAACAATGTCTCCGGCCAGTAGGAAGAGATCTGGCGGGCTGCAGTCGTTCAGTGCTCTACCAAACTCGCCCAGATAGCGCGGACTGTGTACATCGCCAACGGCTGCGATCTTCATAGCCTCTACTCGTGTGACTTTTGGTCAAGTCACTGAAACATTGATTTAAGCGTTGGGTGCCAGAGATGGCAGTGTGCATCGGCAATGACCGGGTCCTGGGCGCTCAATCTGTTCGACAGGTTCCATCTGGGCCACCAAGTACTCATTGAGAGGCTCCTTGAGTTGCCGGAGCCAAGGACTGCCTGTGTGGTGGAGGGGGAGTTTGTCGGACACAACCTTGAGCTGCCCCAGCTCATACAGCCCATCGACCTACGTGTCAAGAACCTCAAGCGGTATCTTGCTGAGACCGACGGTGGCGACACAATTGACGTTGTCACGATGTCGCAGTTCGACGACCTGTTGCGGATTGAGGGTTCCACGACGTTCCTGGTGTTTCAGGGGCCCTGCTGTGCAGAGATTGACGAACTGGGTCTTGCGAGACGTCAGCAGGTACTCGGCACGGAGGATGAGAGAGTGTATCTCAAGCCGGTCATGGCACGAGATGGTGGCAAGCTCTCGTCCGCACGCATCAGGCTCGGCGAGATAGACAGAGAGGGCCGAAGACTGAAGGGAACTGACGAGCCACCACGACGGCTCCCCGAGACCGGTAGAGGGTCTCTCAAGACGCCCAAGGGAATCCTGTTTGACGTCTGTGACGGCCCGCCGGAGGCACGTGTCGGGCAACGACTTGAGGAGGAGAAACCACCTGTCGTGATAGCGGTTGGAGACGTCACCAGTACGACTCTCCTCGATGTCGGGGTCCAGCCAGACGTGTGCATCGTCGATGGGGCCACAAAGAGAGGGGCCTTTGAGAGAGAAGTGCGGACGCGTGAGAGGTTTGTCATATACAACCCGCCAGCCACAATCTATCCGGAGGCATGGTCAACGATTGCCACAGCCATCGAGTGCGATGCTCCGGCCGTCATTGCTGTGGAGGGCGAGGAGGATCTACTCGGCTTTCCTGCGGTACTGCTCGCTCCTGAGGATGCCGTGATGCTGTACGGTCAGCCTGACCGCGGCATTGTATGGGTACCCGTCAACACAGATAGCAAGGCTGCAGCGAGGGCACTCCTTGAGCAGATGCCCGTCATCGAATGAAGACCCCTCTCATAGCCTCAGGTATCTGACCGATACAGTCGGTAGCAGTGATATGATCACCGAGCTGGGAATGCGCAATCTCTCCGGCAAGTCCCGAGATGAAGGCCGCAGCAGATGCCGCAAGAAAGGCACCGCGCCCTCGGGCGAGAAGTGCGGCACAGATTCCGGTCAGCACATCACCAGTGCCTCCAACTGTCATCGCAGGGACACCAGTCTTGTTCAACTTGTGCCTGCCGTCCGGTGATGCAATCACATCAATGGGACCCTTGAGCAGAACCGTTGAGTTGTACTCACGTGCACCTTGAACTGCGTGCTCGACTCTGTTGTCAATATCGTCCGCCGGGCCGAGATCGTCTCCGAGGAGTATGCCCAGCTCGCCCCAGTGTGGTGTGAGAATCACCGTCTCCGGGTCGAGTCTCAGACCGGATCCGGCAATTGCCTTAAGACCGTCAGCGTCTATCACCATCAATGTCCCCTCAGCCGTCAGCGTGCCCACAATCTGTCTGACAGCCCGCACGGTCGTATCATCTCTCCCCAGCCCGGGTCCAATCGCCACCACATCGTTGGCCCTCGCCGCATCCAGAACCACATCCACGCAATCTGGACTGAGAACTGTCGTGCCCGTACTGCGGACCATCAGATTGGGGCTGAACGATCTGATGGCCCCAACAACAGGCTCGGGAGCAACCACACTCACGAGGTCCGCGCCCGTACGCAGTGCGCCAAGCGCCGAGAGAGCAGGCGCGCCCGAGAATACATTGCTCCCGCCCACCACGAGAACTCGTCCGTAGTCCCCCTTCTTTGACATCGATTTGCGAGGTCTGTTGAAGACCCAGAGGTCGCCGTCTCCGCATATCGTGTACGCCTCCGGAGGGATTCCAATAGGTACCACGACGAGCTCACCGACATACTCGCCTGCCTTCAGCAGTCCCGGCTTTGGAGCGTGAAGTGTGATTGTGACATCAGCCCGCACGGCCTCACCAAGTACCTCTCCACTGTCTGCATTGATCCCGGTGGGGACATCAATGGCGTACTTCCGGCCGCCTGCAGCATTAAAGGCACGCACCGCGGACAGAATGGGCTCTCTGAGAGGCGAACGCAGACCAAAGCCGAGCATAGCGTCGACAAGAATATCAGCAGCCCTCAGGGCCTCACAGTCTCGGACAGCGCTCTCCGTGCGGAGGGTGTGAACAGGGATACCGTCCAGATTCTTCAGAATGCTCCAGTTGAATCGCGTGTCCTCGCTTGAGATGCTGTGTTCCGACCCGATGAGATAGACGTCCACTGTCGCCCCTGCCTCGTGGAGATGCCTTGCCGCCACCATCCCGTCGCCACCGTTGCCACCACCGCCACATAGGATGACTACCCTCTTCCTGTCGACACCCTTCTCGTGATCCGTGACTACGCGAGCGACCTCGCGGCCCGCTGCCTGCATCAACATACTAAGGCTCACTCCGAGGTACTGGGCGTTAAGCTCGAGGACTCGCATCTCAAGAGTTGACAGTGGTTCCTTCTGCACAGGTATCACCTCGCTCGTACCACATCCGAACTCACACTGTCTAATGAACCCTTTCGACACGTCTGACGACGGAGTGCCCGTAGCACGACCGGACAATTCCCTGAGACCTTGTGAATGGAAGAGGACAGGATGAGAGAGGACCGGAGAGTACATGGGGGGTCACGATAGAAGAGAGAGGAGGACGCTAGCTATGAATGCCAGCGCCCATCGACCTATGTACAGCGACCTGTACAAGTGCTGCTACTGTTTGTTTCGCTTCTTCGTCAGGTATTCGTGGATACCTCGTGCGGCGCGTTTACCGGCACCCATAGCACTGATGACCGTGGCAGCACCAGTCACGATGTCACCACCAGCGAAGACTCCCTCACGAGAGGTCATACCTGTCTCCTCGTCAATGACTATGGTGCCCCACTTCGTCGTCTCGAGGCCCGGTGTGGTTGATGGTACGATTGGGTTGGGAGAGTTACCAATCGCGACTATGACCGTGTCACAGTCGATCACGAACTCCGAATTGGGAATGGGTATTGGACGACGCCTGCCGGACTCATCCGGCTCACCGAGCTTCATCCGGACACAGGTCATCCCAATGACATTTCCCTTCTCATCACCGAGTACCTCCACGGGATTTGTGAGAAGCTGGAACTTGATGCCCTCCTCCTCCGCGTGGTCGACCTCCTCAACACGAGCGGGCATCTCTTCACGTGAGCGACGATAGACTATGAATACCTCTTCAGCGCCGAGGCGCAGCGCAGTTCTTGCGGCGTCCATAGCAACGTTTCCGCCACCAATGACTGCCACACGACGACCAACACGCACAGGTGTGTCGTACTCGGGAAACTTGTAGGCCTTCATCAGGTTGACACGCGTGAGAAATTCGTTGGCAGAGTACACGTCAACAAGGTTCATACCTGGGATACGCAGAAAGTTCGGATGACCAGCGCCAGTACCGATGAAGACAGCATCATAGTCATCGTCGTTGAGCAATTGGTCTATCGTTCGAATCTTGCCGATTACGTAGTTACACTTTATCTCTACACCGAGACGTTCTAGATAGTCGACCTCCTTGGCGACAATCTCCTTGGGCAGTCGGAACTCTGGAATGCCATAGACGAGAACACCACCGGGCTTGTGGAAGGCCTCGAATATGGTCACCTCGTAGCCTAGCTTCGCAAGGTCGCCAGCACAGGTCAGACCCGCAGGACCAGATCCGACAATAGCTACACGCAACCCGTTCTTGGGAGCAATCTCGGGCAACTCCTCGCCACGCTCGCGGGCATAGTCTGCGACGAACCTCTCAAGCCGACCAATGGCGATTGGCTCGTTTCGAATGCCATAGATGCACTTGGCCTCGCACTGGGTCTCCTGTGGACAGACACGACCGCAGATTGCCGGGAGGCTGTTGGTCTCCTTGATCTTCGCAGCTGCGCCCATAAAGTCGCCCTCACGAATGAGCGCGATGAAGTCCTTGATGGGCACCTCGACCGGGCAGCCTGACACACAGCGCGGATTGCGGCACTGGAGACACTTCTCAGCCTCTGCCACGGCTAGCTCGACAGTGTACCCGAGGGCCACTTCGTTAAAGTTGTGGATCCTCTCCATTGGGTCCTGCTCAGGCATCGGCACCTTCTTCGTGGGAGGCTTTCGTTGCCTCTTAGGCTTCTTCTCGTCAGACATCACTTGCCACCTCCGTGCTCCTTCTCCCACAGTTCGAGCGCTACTTGCTCCTGCTCACGATAGGCATTGAGGCGTCCCATCAGCTCATTGAAGTCCACCTGATGACCGTCGAACTCGGGACCATCCACACAGGCGAACTTCATCTGACCGCCGACCGTGACCCTGCAAGCACCGCACATCCCAGTTCCATCCACCATTATGCTGTTGAGCGACACTATCGTCTTGATGCCCGAGGGCTCGGTCGTCTTTGCGACGAACTTCATCATAATGGCCGGTCCGACTGCAAAAACGAGGTCGATCTTGCGACCTTTCTGGATGAGGTCACCAAGTACTGTCGTCACAAAGCCGTGGACACCGCAGGAGCCATCATCTGTGGTCTCGTAGAACTCGTCGCTTATCTCCTGCATCTCCTTGCGATAGATCAGCAGGTCCATTGTCCTTGCACCGTTTATGGTGATGACGTAGTTGCCAGCCTCCTTGAAGGCACGTGCCACCGGATAGGCGATGGCCGTACCGCAGCCGCCTCCGACCACACAGACTGTGCCGTACTTCTCGATGTGTGTAGGTCTACCAAGAGGCCCTGTGAAGTCGAGAATGTAGTCGCCCTCATTCAGAGTTCCGAGCAGCCTTGTAGACTTACCGACCTCCTGAAAGACGATTGTCACTGTTCCCTTTTCTCTGTCAAAGTCTGCTACGGTCAGCGGGAATCGTTCGCCAGTCTCGTTGACACGGATCATGATGAACTGACCGGGCTGACAGACGTTGGCCACGTCCGGTGCGCTGACCTCCATCAGCTTGACGACGGGGTTGAGCACCTTCTTTCTGACTATCTTGTACATCAAGCTACGCCTCGCGCCCTTGTGACGCCGCGTGGGCCGACTTGAGGCGGTCATAAAGGTTTGGGTACCCACCTAATATCAGAAGCGCAATGGTTGCACAGACGCCTAGAAGACGGCACGGACAGTGTTCAGTACAAGACCCACGAGATCCCTTGCCCGAGAGACCCTGATGACCGTCGCGCCCGCCTTGGTCAGAAGGGCCATCGACGGAGGATCAGAGCCCTCATCAAGCCATATGTGGAACACGAACAGGCTATGGCCGCGCTGTGTCAACCTCCTCACGCAGCGGACCATCTCTCCCCAGTTAGAGACTTCAGCGTCCGTGACCATCAGCACGACGGTCCTGTGCTCTGAGAGCAGACCCATCGTTTCGATTGCCTCGGCGGGAAGGACAGTGCCCTCCCCTTGGTACCTGAGCAGCACACGTTCGAGCAGGCTTCGTTCCCTCGTCCATCTCGTCTCAATCCAGTCTGAGGAGAAGTTGATGACAGCAACCCTGGACCCGCGACGCAACACATAGTCGATTGCGGCAAAGGCGGATAGGAGAGCAAGATGAAATGCTCCCGAGAGCGAGGAGGTCCTGACATTCCAGGTCATCGAGCCACTGGAGTCAAGCACAAGCAGAAGGTCTGGGAGGACCTTGGCCTCCGTGTCGGAATAGGACTCTACCCGGTGCCACCTCCGCGTTGATAGGTTCGGTATGAGGACGGGAAATGCCTGCAACGACTGGACCACATCAAGCTCCTCAATTGGATCACCAATCCGCCATACAATCGGAGCTAGCGGCAGGGCACCAGTGTGGCTACGCTCTCGTATCTCAAGCCTGACTAGCTCGCGAGCAAGGGCACGATACCAGAAACGGAGCCAGTCACGGCCTGAACCAGTGACCCCGCGCAGTACCATGGCCGCGCGAAAGTCCTCAAGATTGCCACCACGTTCTCTGATACTCGCAGCAGTGGCCTCAATCTCGGCCTCACTGGCGCGACGCAACGGGTCTGTGCATTCTCTCACACGCTCGCCGTTGCGAATCTCGACGGGACTGCCCATCACCCTGTCTACATCTTGTGGGACACGAACAACATCCTCCTTGCCCTCACCACGCCACGGCAGGCGCACCATCTTGATGCTCTCGCCCGAGCCGCTGCCCGGCAGGCCCTCTTCCCCTGAAGTCCCCCCGAGTCTGGCAATGATCTGAGCAATCTTTTCGACTGCCAAGGGCCATCTGCGTTCACGATGACGATACTGGCGGAACACCTCCACAATCTCGGAGGCTGCAGCCAAGATGTCTCTACCGAGCTTCACGGACTCCGGAACGGGGAGACCCCACTGGACTCGGTAGGTCGCCACGATGAGCGACCAGAGGACTGACCGCTGGGCGCCCTTCATTGCGGAATAGTAGACCGAGTGTACGATCCGATTGTGGGTCAGACGAGGATACTGCTCAAGAAGTAGGGAGTCGACGACGAGGTCCGCGAACAGGTTACACGCGAACATAGCGGTCTCGTCATTCAGATGTCGTCGGGCACGGGAGAACATCATCGCACTGGTCACGTTGTCATAAGGACAGGTCAGGTAGTGCTGCAGCTCATGATGGCACACTGACCTGACAAAGGCGAAGGTCTCTTCGCTCGTCAGATAGTCGGGGACACTAGCGAGGTTGAGATGGACAGTCCACGTCTCGGTGTCGATGTAAAAGTGGCTGGGACGCTCGTCGTCGATGTCTATGACAGGGTCAGGGACAGGCGGCGAGTACAGGTCAGCCAGTGCCCGTGACCACGCACGCTCTGCGACCTCTATGATATGAGGCATGCCAGATCTGCTGTCGGACACCATCAACGCCTCGCTACTTGTCCCAGTCCCTCCTCAATTATCCTCCTCAGTCTGATTGCAGGAGTACCACCCGACACCTCAAGAAACACGGATGAGTCCGGTGAATCGCCAGTGACATAGATGACCAGGGTCAGTTGATCCATTCGAATGACACGTCGCTTGGGCGGATGTAGGGTCTCCTTTAGGAAGGGCGTCATCTCGGGGAATGCCATACTGATGGTCGTCCACAGCTCACTCCAACGACGGAAGTCAAGGGTGTACTGCGACAGCGTAAGCCTGTGAAGGGCATCCGAGACCCGGCCAATCAGGGCGGCGCGGTTCGGTATTGTAGATGACCGTACAAGTTCCGCATACACCTTTGAGAGCCTCTTGACATCACCTGCAGCAATAGCAGCATCAATACGATGCACCATCTTCTCGTACGAGGCCTGTATCATCTTCTTTGCCACAGGGAGATAGTCGAGTCTGACCAGTAGATCGCTCTTGGCAATCTCCTGGAGTTTCTGGATGTCATCACGAGACCCATCACCCGTCTGTAGGCGGGCCATTATCTTACGGGCTGGCTCCCGGGCCACGAATCGGGCAGTGGCCAGCTCCACAAGGTGGCACGTGAACTCGTATCTGTCACCATAGAAGGGCGATGCAGCCAGCCGGTCACGTACAAAGCGGGTGCGATGCCAGAAGACGAGCGGTGCAATCGACTTGACGATGTCCACACTCACTTCATCCGCACCGACAAGCCACGCTAGCGCCTTGCTGTAACGATTCAGGTCCTTTGCAGCCCTGACGCTGAGTGGGATGACCACTTTGTTGCATACCGTCTTGGCGATGTTGTAGTGACATCCATCACAGAGTCCCGAGTCAACTGTCAGCTCTCCAGACTGGCTCTTGTCGACACGCACACAGGCGTCGAACTCCCTCACCAATGACCGTATGTACTCGGAGGCCCCGTGCGATACCGCCATCTTATCCGCAAGATTCCAGATTGTGAGGAGGTCCTCCTCTGTCAGGATCCCCGGCACCTGCCAGAGCTCGTCGTAGCCGAAGAGCCTCTCATCACGGGTACCCAGGATGATCTCAAGGTCAGAGATTCGAGGCATTGTTATTGGTACGGCAAGGCCAAACCTGTCGAGAAAGGGTGGCGCCAGCTCAAAGGTCCCCGAGTCGGTTGGATTCATAGTGGCAAACAGGCAGTATTCCTCGCATCGGCGCACCTCATCATAGTACTTGAGTTCGCCCTCCGCAAGCATCGACAGGAGTATGTTCTGTGCATGCGGAGTGAGACGATTGACCTCATCGACTATTTTCCAGAAGTCCGTTACAAACCGCCGCCAAACAACAACCTCGCGACCCTCCTTCATCAACGGGCCAGGACGAAGCGTCGCCACCATCTTCTCCTCGGTCAGCTGTGGGTGTCCACGGAGAATGGCATCCTCGATCTCGGCTATGCTCCGCCCCGTCATCATCCGGCCAAGGAGTTTCACAAGGGTGGTCTTGCCGCCGCCGTGGCCTCCAACAAGCAGCATCGCAGAGCGAGGGACCAGGGCATTAAGAACACAGCTACCAGCAATGAGCGGCAGTCGAATCGACTTCGCACGACCCGCTCCCGCTGGCTGATACTTCACGGTCAGCTCCCCGGAGTGAACGAACAGGCCGTGGCTCTCGACCGTCGTGATGACCTCCATCACCTTGCGCCTCAGCTGTTCGTTCCTGCTGACCATTGCGATCACATCGCGTACTCTTATCGGAGTCTCCATTCTGCCTTATGGTTGATGCGGTGAACGCGCCAAAGAGTGCCCCGCCCGAAGATGTAATAAACGTAGATTCCGATGCCGGATGAAGGGCAGGTACCTACAGTGGGCGAAGAGACCTCATTTGCTGACGCGATAAGGCTGGTGTCGCGGGAGGACATCAGTCCCAGTGGACTAGCACAGCGGTCAGTCGTCGAGATGGCAGAGTCTGTAGCCGAGGTCATTTCTGGCACCCTAGCCGCACGAGAGCAACTCGAGCAATTGGGCCTCTCCCCATGCACAAGGATACTATTCACGGGCCCCGTAGGAACGGACTTTGAGGACTTTGTCCTCTCTGTCTGCAGAGAGATGTCGCTGAATCTCGTAAGACTTCGAGTCGAGAGAACATTGCAATACGAGAGAGAGTTTGACACACTTGTTGCAGCAGCACTGGACACTGCACGCAGAGAGGCACCAGCCCTCCTGCACATCTCGTCACTGCATCTCTTGAGGGCCGTTGGAGAACGTTCTGAGGTCCTTCTCCGAGAACAGCTGGCACAGTCGTCTATGGATAGCCAGTCTCTCGTCGTCATTGTGGGCACCACTCACAGGCCACAGGATCTCGACCCACAGACCCTGCTTGCCTTCGACAGAGTGTTGTGCGTCGGTCCCCCGGACGGAGAGGACCGGCAGAGTCTGCTCGTCCAGGCCCTTGCGTCACACGAGGACATTGATATTCCTCGTCTCGTAGACCTCACCGACGGGTGGTCCTACGCGTCACTCAGACATCTTGTTGCGGCCGTATTGGCAGAGGGCGGAGAGTCGGGCGAGGCGCCATCCATAGACCGCATCGAGAAGATGATAGAGGAGGGGCTGTTCGTCCCAGTTCTTGCCACAGGCAGCACAACCGAACTGGAAAAGAGGCTTGTCGGCGGGGGACGGGGGATCACACACGTCATTGAGGAGGTGTATCCTGATGACCTCCTCGACCAGCTCTACCTGATGGTCGTTACGGAGGACTATGGGACAGCACAGCAAGTCATCGAGGCCCTAAACGAGGGACTCCCGCTCTCTGATGAGCAGGTGAGGTTCCTCAACCGTTTTCCGTTTCTCCTCTCAGGAGAGCCCCGTGAGAGGCTCGCCCGTCTGATAAGGGCGAAGAAGAATAGAGACCGTCTGATGCGCGTGATGGGAAGGGAGGAATGACTGATTGAGCGTGATCGTGAGGTCAATCAGACTCAGGAACTTCATGCCCTTCGTGGACGAGACAGTCCCGCTCGACCGCGGACTGACAGTCATTGTGGGGAGGAACGGCGCTGGCAAGAGTGCGATACTGCACGGACTGAAGTTCTGCCTGGGCTCAAACCAGCGAGAGAAACGATTTGGTAGCTGGGAGGGCTTCATCAGATGGGGCGCGGAAGTTGCAGAAGTTGAAGTGACGGTTGAGCATCAGGGTGAGACGATCGTCTTCGCGCGCAGGATTGGCAAGAAGGGAGTCCCACTGGCCTACATTAACGGCCGAAGGGTCCGTGCATCGGAGCTGCGGCGCGAGGTCGAGCGCCTCGGTTTCAAGGTTGACAACCCTCTTGTCTTCCTCCCACAGGAACGTGTCATTCAGCTGAGCAGTGCATCAGCAACCGACATCAGAGAGATGGTCGAGGATGGTACGGGACTCTACAGACTGAGGGACCGGATCCTCCTTCAGGAGACAGAACTGCGTCACGACAGGATGAGATTGGAGGCCGCGCTTCTGGAGGCCCGCTCCATTCAGGGAGAATTGAAGCTTCTCGAGGGCGACCTCAAGCGCCTGAAGAAGAAGCAGGATCTGCAGAGGACCAGAGAGAGCCTTGAGATCGAGTTGAAGTGGGCCGAACTCGAACTTGTGGAGAGGAACATCGAGAGAATCGACCAGGAGATTCAGGAAGAGGAGGTCAGCCTAAGACAGGCCAGTGCAAAAGTCGAGGAGATTGAGAACAAGATAGAGAGTGAGACCCAGACGGCCAAGGCGATCGAGTCGCAGACGCAGCTAATAAGGACCGAACTCGGCCGACTGAGAGAGCGGCTGGATTCGGAACGAGACCGGTTGAAAAACCTGAAGGAGAGCAACAAGCAGGCTGTGATAGAGCTCGGGGAGATTGACAAGCGCATCAAGAGAGACAGAATGGAGATGATGGCGCTACAGAGTGACATCGAGGCGAAGAAGAAGGAGATATGGAACACCACGGAGGAACTCGAGGAACTCAGGGAGAAGGAACAGGCGGCGAGAGAGGAACAGGAGAGACTTGAGGAGGCGCTAACACGCTACGTCGAGTGGAACACGCGTAGGATGGACATTCGGAGTAGACTGACAGCCGCACGAGGTCGGCTGAAGGACAGAGAGATAGATCTGAGAGCCTATCGCCAGAGGCTTCAGACAGACAGAGCCGATCTTGAGGAGATTGAGAGACAGTGGAGTGATCTGTGGGAGACGCTCGAGACCACAAGCGAAGAGGAACTACTATCTCAAAGGACCGAGACCAACAATAGGATTGAAGAGCTGGCACAGAGGAGGGTGGCACATCTCAGCCGTATCGCTGAGCTGAAGAGGGAACTCGCGTTCACTGAAGAGTTGATAGCAGAGAGGTCAAAACGGATACCGAAGACTGTTCGTGCCCTCAGGTCTGAGGTAGAGAAGCACGGACTAGAGGCCATCGGTCCTCTCGTAGAGGTCGTGGGCGAGAACGAGGAGATGGCGGGCGCACTGGAGGCTGTACTGCGTGACCAGCTGGCCTTCGCATTCATAACGACAGACGCTGCGGACTTCCAGCTACTCTGTAGAATACGGGACGAACTTGAGGCGCCTGCACCAGTATTCCTAGTCGAAGATTCAACAGACGAGCGTGCCAAGGGGGCCCCCGAGATAGGAGGGAGGGAGGGGGTCCTTGGTGATCTGTGGCGGATGGCCGGGGTGACAGAGGAGCTTGCCCGCCTGCTGCGCAGGAGCATCGGATCGTTCTTGGTAGTCTCTGACGCAGGAGATGCAATGCGCATCGCCCGCACAGCAAGGGTAGCCACCGTCACACCTCAAGGCCACGTCTTCATCGTTGGGAATGGTTTCGTCTTGAGCAGGCCCCAGAGTGGGCAGGCTGGACTCCTCTCGACAGCGCCTCTTCGAGCCAAGAGAGAGGTGCTGAGAAAGCAACTCATCGAAAGCGAACAACAGCTCGCGGAAACAGTCAGAGAGATTGCGAATCTGGAGCGACTGCGCGACGAGCTGACCCAGCTTCTCGAGCGCTACGCGGAAAAGGACAGGATATGGGCCAGACGGAGCGAACTCGCAGAGGATATCGAGCGGACCGAGGAGGCCATCCGCAAGATCGAGGAGGAGATTCTCCCTCTGAGGGAGGAGATTGAAGAACTCGTGTCCGAGCTGAGGAAGATGGATAGCAAGCAGCCTCCTGAGAGGAGCCGGATTCAGGGCCAGCTCGTTGCCGTGCGTCAGCAGATCGCCAAGCTCGCCTCCGACATCTCCGCACGCAGGGGCCAGGTGGAGCGTGCAAGAGCTATCTTGAGGGCAGATCAGGACAAGGTCGGTACACTGGAAGAGAGCATTGCTGCACTGCAGCAGCATCGTGATGAGCTGAAGGAGATTCTCAGGCTGGCTGCCGAACAGTCCGACGAGATACTTGAGAACATAGAGGGCCTTGAGAGACGTATAGAGGAACTCTCTTCGAAGGAGGAGTCCCTGTCGCAGGAGCTGAGCGAACACCAGACAAAGCTGTACGCTCTGAACAGGGAGCTCGCGGAACACAACGTCCGTAGTCAGGACCTCATCAGAGAGGTGCGGCGCAAACGGCTACAACTGGGAAATCTTGAGACTCGCAGGAAGGAGATACAGAGTCAGGTCGCCTCAATCGCACGACCAGCCCGGGTGAGACCCCTTGCAGATGTCACCCGCGAGCTGGAGAGCGTGACCTCGCGGTTGGACGAGTACAGGGATGTGGATGATGACCTTCTTCGCGTCAGGTCCGAGCTTGCCCAGCGACTGGCGGAGGTCGAGGCCAAGGCCGACCAGATACGTGACGAGATGTCAGAGGCTGAGAGCACGCTGGAGGACATCAAGGCGCAGTACTACAGTGAGATGGCAAAGGTGCTGGAGCGTCTCGGCAGAGACATCAACACTATTCTGAGGACTGTCGAGCTGGAAGGGGAGGTACGTCTGGAGATGGTCAAACAGGACGAGGAGTACGGGGTCGAGTTCCTGACGAGAATCAAGGATGGTACGTTCAAGGGCGTGAGACCGGGATCCGGCGGAGAGCGCACCCTGATAACAATTGCACTGATCATCGCGCTACAGCAGCTGAATCCAGCCCCGATATACTTCCTCGATGAGGCGGACATGGCATTGGATGCTGTCTATGCGGACCGCGTCGGCCGACTGTTCAAGGCGGCTGCGGCCGACAAGCAGATTGTCATTCTGACACCGCTCCGGAGCGTCAAACTTCTCAAGCACGCAGACACTCTTCTGGGAGTTGCAACACCTGACGGTCGCACCCCAGTCATCATAGAGGCCCCAGAGGAGGACAAGAACGAAGAACAGAACGAGAGGAAAGAGGGAGATGCCAAGAGGGAGGGAGGCGACGATGACGATGGGAGGCAAGAGGAATGATCAGGGACGCACTCAGGAGTAGGGTGAGACGCCTTGCCCGGAGTGTCGAGTCCGGAGAGGTCGACCCCCTCGAAGTTGAACTCGCGAGATTGTACAGAGAGCTGCAGGAACTCTCGCAACAACTCCCAGTGAAGATGGAGATCGATGAGGCACTGAACGAACTCCTCAGTGCAAAGGTGGGTCGGGTGCAGGAACTGGCACGCGCCGTGGTGGACCCAGAACTGCTGGTAGACCGTGTGGCACACATGTCAGCCAGAGAGCTTGCCCGCCTCTTGAGGCTGAAGCGACCTCTGTTGGTCCCGGGGCTGTCGCATCAGCATATGCATCAGGCAGCGGAACGACTCAGACTTAGAGAACCGAGGAGGCAGTGGGACTTTGGGCGGGTCGAGCCAGTCGAACGGCCGACAAGGATGGACCTGAGGCTTGAGCCGGAGATCACGGAGGAGGAGGTTGAAGAGTTCCTCACCTCAGTCCCAGTGGGAGAGCCACTACGACTGAGTGACCTCCTGCGGAGCGAGGACGTGGAGGAGTTCCTGCGTAGGTTCCTGATGGTGGTTCTTCTTGTGGCCAGCGGCGACCTTCAGTACGACGCGACCGCCAGAACCCTGACCCGAGTAGAGAGGAGTCCGGACAGTACTTCTTCGCGTGAGCAACAACAGGTCGCTGGCCAGCCAGCGGACCGAGGGAGGAGATGGAGGAGGCGGTCCCGATGAACAACGAGTTCTCTGTCTTGATGAGCGCACTGACGAGGCCCGGAAACCCCCCGGGGGCAAATATCTCAGACCTGATCGAGGTGCTTGGCTATCCAGTCGACCCGGGACGGACAATCGTATTCAGGCTGCTCGCCGGGCTGGATCGCATCCTGCATCAGGTGGGCCTGAGGATAGCGTTCAATCCGGTCGAAGATGTCTTCTTCATCGATGTCACTGCAAGGGGCAAGGAGGACAGGACAAGACTCCCCGACCGCCTTGCGGCTACACTGCTTGCCGTGATAGCACTGTCCTATCGGGAGCGCGACTGGGTCCAGGTGAGCCAAGTCAGACGCGTCCGCAGAAAGACGATGAGATCGGTCCGTGCGGACCTCCGTGAACTCCAGGTCCTCGGGTACGTAGAGTTCAGTGACGACGGGACCCGCGTCAGACCGGGTATTCGTGTGTCCTTCGAGGTCGACCACGATGAGTTCTTCCGTGCGCTGAGCAAGGGAAAGTACGGCGCGAGCAGTGACGAATAGGTCCCCAGGACGACAAGGAGAACAACTGTTTCAATATGTTTATCTTGTGTGGGAGGGCGGGATGCACGGTCCTGAATCATGTCGCACAGGAAAGCATTGAGATTCGCAAAGACTGTCTGTCCCATCTGCGGTAGCAAAGAGGTTGCCCGTGATGACCTGAAGGGCGACCTTCTGTGCACGAACTGTGGCCACATAATCACAAGACATGAGACCCGGGCCGTTGGAAAGTTCGAGATCGCGCAGCATCTGAAACGCGAGGGCAAGCTCACGTTCGAGCAGCTCAAAGAGATCACAAAGTCATCGGACGACCGACTGTTTGGCGTGCTGCAGAGCATGCTCAGCATGGGGCTCATTGACGAACTGGGTGGCAAGTATCACCTGACCAAGCGTGGTCAGCGCTGGTACCGCCAGAGACTGGGACAAGAATGGGGATATTGAGATCACGGCGGTGACCTGCTGCCTGCTCACCGGGCAGAGGACACTCCCTCTGACAAGATGGCGGCGTGGCTCTACCGTCACACACACTCCCACGGTGTTCTGACCGCCAATCGTTTTGCGGCGAACCTCGTCCAAGACTGAGCACGGCTGCCGAATTTCTGCAGTAAGCCCAATGTTTATTTGAAAAATCGCCGGAATGAGTGTGCGGTCCGAGTAAGAATACACATCTCCTCATGGAGAACAATCTCCCCCCACCCCTCCTAACCACGCGAATACAACCTACTTCTTTTCTCACTCGGACCGTAACCCTCTCTCGCTCTGCCACTACAAGGCCATTCATATTGAGCCGACAAGAGGATGGCTCTTGTTCCGGAGGACAACATTTTGAGCACGAGCAGCAAGGAACCCGGACGCATAGAATGGGAGAAAGATGTCGTCAGCGATATGATCAACCTGTACTGCAGAAAGAGACACAATACCCCCAAGGGTGAGCTCTGCAGGGAATGCGCCGACCTCCTCTCGTACTCCCTAGAACGACTTGACCGATGCAGATACGGTGAGGAGAAACCAACGTGCAAGAACTGTCCTACTCACTGCTACCGTCCGGTGGAGCGCGAGAGAATCAGGGCAGTGATGAGATTCAGTGGTCTGCGGTTGTTCCTCAGGGCTCCGGTAAAATGGATGGTCCACGCTTTTCACGATAGAGTAAGACTGAGAGCAATCGAACAGAGAAAAATAGAGGGAGAGGCGGGTGGCCAAGAGGACCACCCATCCTCTGGGTCTAGCTGACCGTGACCTGTGCTACCTCTTCTTCAACTGGCGCAGTGAAGTCCGCAGGTTTGCGGCTCTTGGCAATCGCCCACGCCGTCACCAGCATCAGGACCAGCGCCGCGCCGAGGAGAGCAATGTCAGTCTGCAGACTCTGCCCGAACTGGTACTGTACCAGCACGGGTGCAGCTATGAGCGAGATCAGGTTGATGACCTTGATCATCGGGTTCAGAGCAGGTCCAGCAGTGTCCTTCAGCGGGTCGCCGACAGTATCACCGACAACACTTGACTTGTGACGCTCAGAGCCCTTGCCAGTGTTAGCGGCAGGATTGCTCTCTTCGTCCTCAATGGACTTCTTAGCATTGTCCCAAGCCCCACCAGTGTTGGCCATAAAGACAGCAAGAAGTTGGCCAGACAGAATCGCTCCCGCGAGGAAGCCTCCAAGAGCCTCCACGTTGAGCAGAATACCGACCACAAGCGGGATGGATATCGTCATCACGGCCAGGCTGACAAGCTCCTTCTGTGCGGCGGCAGTGGAGATTCCGACCGCACGTCCATAGTCGGGCTTTGTCGTGCCCTCAAGCACACCAGGAATTCTGAACTGGCGTCTGACCTCCTGGACCATCTGACCCGCAGCACGTGACACAGCTTTGATGTTCAGCGCTGCGAACAGCCACGGAACAGCGCCACCGACAAGCAGGCCAGTGAACACGAGTGGCTCATTGAGCCTGAGAAAAGCGTACCCGGTGATGTTGACGAGATTCGTGTCCACAGTGTAGCTGTAGAAGAGGCTCACCGCAGCAATCACAGCCGAGGCAATCGCGACACCCTTAGTGATAGCCTTGGTGGTGTTGCCAACAGCATCGAGGTCGGCCATTATCTGCCGGGCTTCCTTGTCAAAGTCGCCTGGAGAGAGTTCACCGATGCCATTTGCGTTGTCGCTGATGGGACCGTAGGAGTCCATCGCGACATTGTTGCCAGTGTGAGAGAGCATTCCAATACCGACCAGCGAGATGGCATAGAGGACGTACAGAGCGCCATCAGCAGCATAGAGTGCTGTTGCTATGACAAAGCTGGTCACGATTGCCATCAGGGCGGCCACCGTGGACTCGTACCCAGAGGCCAAGCCCTGAAGGATGACTGTGGCCGTGCCAGTGTCGGATGCCTTGACAATCTCCTGCACTGGAGCCTTGTACGGAGAGGTGAAGTAGCTCGTTATCGGGTTGAACGACACAGCGAGCATCACACCTGTCGCAATCAGAGCTCCGAGCCGCCAGTCACCAGCATACACCATACTGATGACGAAGGCGGACAGGATTGTGATTGCACTCGATACCTCGTACGACATGAACATTGCGTGCTCAGCGTCGTCCGTCTTCCAGACCGCGACCATGAAGGTCCCGACCATCGAGGAGATCACACCAATGGCACGAATCACCAGCGGGAAGACAATCCAGAACATCGGGGCGCCGCCAGCGAGTCCGCCCATAGCGTGGTAGATGGCCAGACCCAGAATCAGAGAGGAAACAATAGTTACCTCGTAACTCTCGAATATGTCGGCGGCCATTCCGGCACAGTCGCCAACGTTGTCTCCGACGAGATCCGCTATGACGGCCGCGTTTCGGGGGTCGTCCTCTGGGAGGCCCTGCTCGACCTTACCGACAAGGTCGGCACCCACATCAGCAGCCTTTGTGTAGATGCCTCCGCCGACTCTCATGAACAGAGCGAGGAGCGTGCCACCGAGGCCGAAGCCCAGGAGCGCATCAGGCGCTGCAAGGCCAAAGAAGATGAAGATGGACGTACCACCTAGAAGGCCAAGACCATCAGTGAGCATACCGGTGAAGGTGCCACCATGATACGCAATCTCAAGGGCATGATTGAACCGGTTCTCACCCTCGCGAGTCGCCTGAGCCACCCTCACGCTGGACTCAACCGCAATCCTCATTCCAAGCTGGCCGACAATGAGCGAGAAACTCGCGCCGAGGATGAATGCGCATGTGCGGCCCACGGCGACAATGAATCGCACATAGTCCGGGTTGTTGCCAAAGACCTCGATTGCCTCCGGAGTCGGCTGGACTATGTAGACGCTCAGAAAGAGAAAGGCGGTGAGTACAACAAGCGTGGGGACGATTGACCTGAGTTGCTTGTTCAGATATGAGAGAGCACCTTCCTTGATGGCACCCCACACAGCCTGCATCTGCTCTGTGCCCTTGGGCTTTGCCTTGACGCCCTGCCAAAGCCAGTGTGCGTACACAAGGGAGATTATCGCTGCAACGATGACGAAGAGTAGCATTCCCTGTTCCAGCAGTGTGAAGTGATGAAGGAACGTGTCGAATAGTCCTTGCATGTTGATATCACCACATCTGGGGGTCAGGGCCGTGAAACCTACTCCATGCTCTTGTTTCAGGTCCTGAATTCCCCTTTGCACTGTGCTGTCCCGCAAAGACAAGGCCCTTTAAGCATTGCCTAGACAGCCATCAAGCAACGGGATACGCAATGGGTGCTGGTTGTGAACAGACTGCAGGACTCCCGCCCAGAGCGACAATGACAGACTACGGTCCTGCACCCCGGCCCGCGAATCTATTGTGCCACTGCGACCTAGAGGAGCCCAGGACGTGAGAAGGAAAGATGGTGGACCGGGCGAGATTTGAACTCGCGACCTTCTGGATGCAAACCAGACGATCTACCGGGCTAATCTACCGGCCCACGTATTGAGACTGTCTGAGGGGGCGTTTTAACCCTTGCGCTCTCGATACTCCCTTCTGGCCATATCGATCCACGCGGGCGCACCCTTCAACATAGATGCCTCCTCGGATGTGAGTTCCTCATATTTGACCAGCGTCATGTCGTCTGGAAGGATGCCACTCACTCCAGCGGGGTCCTCAATAACTAGGGTGAACTCAAGCTGACCATCGATTGCCCGGTCAATCATAGCGAGAACCTCCGCCCCCCGTGCCTTCTGCTCAGGCCGCTGTGCGAAGTTGATTGCGGTCTGAACAACTGGTCGCACTCGTTGCAACACGCCCTCGACATTGGAGATGAACGAGTCGGCCGCGGGGCCCGGCTCGACGTCGATACCAAACTCCAGCAACCTGATAGTCCCGGAGCTAGACCGTATCACGCGTACTCGGAGCATCGATGGATCTTTGACGCGCAGCGTCCACCGGCTAGGCTGATGCTGCTCTGTTGAGAAGATGTCATTGTGCCGGAAGCTACAGGAGGGGCACCGCATCGTGAACATTGCTATCTCATTGAAGAAGGGGACAGTGTAGAGAATCGATTTCACCTCAAGGTCGGCCTTGCCACATATCGGGCATCGTATCTTCATCTCATCACTCACGTCATACTCCTCCAGTCACGGTTCATGCTCTCGACGCGCCCGACGGGACCTCTGCGTCATCGTTCTCTCGCTGATATGGCTCAATGTATCACATCCAAGCAGTACATCCGTGTAACACTCAAAAGGAATTCGACAGAGGATACTTGTGGTCAATAGCTGCGGCACTGGAGGCCCGCCTGTTGGACGCAAAGAGCTTGTACATCATAAAGAGAGAGAGTGGCGTGTGCCTTTATCACCGCGACTTCAAGGAGCCTATGTTCGATCCACACCTCATATCCTCATTCATCGCTGCGATGACCTCTTTCTTCACGGAGTCAAACTACTCCGTGATGTCGACAGCACGTGCGTTCGAAGGGGCCGACTACAAGATCGTTCTAGAGTTTGGAGAGTGGACCGTCGGAGCGCTGGTTGTGAACAAGGACACTGAGGCGCTCCGCGAGAAACTCAGGGCAATCATCCAGGAGTTTGAGAAGCAGTTCTCCATTCTGCGCTACATTGACCTTGACCTTGCAGTCTACACCAGGTTTGAGAAGACTGTGATGAGCGAGTTCATCTTCAACGAGATCACGCCAGAGACAATCATCCGCAAGAAGTTGAACTGGGACCTTATCACGGACAATCCCGACGTGAGGTCTTTCCTGCAGCTCCTGCCAGAGAAATGCTCCGTGAGGGACGCGGCTGAGTTTCTTGAGATGCCCGTGGAGGTTGCAATGAAGCTGACGGCTGAGGCCCTGTGGGAGAGAGCTATCACAGTCTCAGAGCCAGTCCGACCCGACGACATATTCTCAGCGACAGTGCGCGGCCTCATAGGCGGGCAGACGGATGACGTTTCTCCGGACACCGCCCGTGCCATCAGGGAGCTCGATGGTGAGACACCTCTGGCCATCGCGGCAGAGAGGGTGAAGACTTCTGATCTTCAGAGGTTCCTCGAGGAGGTCGCAATGCTCGCACGCCGGAGAGCCATTGAGAGAGTCTCGCCATCGCAGACAGCCATGATACTGTGGACCTCTCTCATTCAGCAGCTGCTCAACATCGGTGCCAAGATTCTTGGTACTGAGAGAACAGCCCGCGTGTTCACCGAGGCGCGTCGCGAACTGCTGGGCGTCTATCCGTGGCTGGCCTTTGTAGACCTTGAGAGAGAAGTCGATGTCGACATTCGAAGTGGCCTGATTGCCTCTGCTGTGAAGGGAGAGATCTCACCAGTGATAGTCAATGACGGGTTCAGGGCATTGACGCAGTTCTTCACAAAGCGGCTGAGTAGGTATGTGAATATGAAACGGGTCAATGAGGCTATTCTCACCGTGAAGGACACAATGGAGAAGGAATTTCCGACACGGTGCTACGACATCGAGTGGGAACTCCTCAAGGTGAGCGAGGAGTCCGTCATCTAAATCGTAAGTGTCATATCCCACAATGCGCTTGAGACGTCTGTCTCTTCACACCTAGGGGGCCCAGAGCCTGACTGAGAGAAGAACTCCACAAGTCATCGCCTACGTCGCAATTGCCATCATCGTGCCAGTTGTGGGCGGGCTCCTCCAAATGACCGGGCTCACCAGCGTGCTCCTCCTCTTGATAATCGTTCTTGGCCCGGCCATCGCCACCATAACAGGGGCTCTCGGAATAAGGAGATATGCACGAGGAGGGTTCGTCGGACACGATCAGTTCACCGCAATGAATCTACTCGTTGCACTGGGCGTCGGTGTACTGGTACTCCCTGAGATCCTTGCCTCAATCATCACTATCGTGCCCTCAGCGACAAGTGACGTGATGGTTGTCATGTTGCTTCAGTTCCCGGGCGTTATCCTGTGGACACTTGGAACGATGAGCTACTACAGTGCTGCCATTAGCGCCCTGAAACGTCGTAGCGTCCGTGGGGACATAGCGACGATGATTGTTGTGGCAGCGATCGTGACTGTGACTCCTACTTGGCTATCTGTCGACTCTCCTGCGTCAAGAGATGTCATTCGAGCACTGGCCTACTTTCCCACAACAACAGCACTCGGTGCCACAGTCATTGCACTGGCTGCTCTTGCATGGTCATTCAGAGGGGGGAGGATTGGAATCTTCATCATTGTCCTCTTGGCCGGCATGATAGTCTATCTGGTCCAGAGCCTGATGTGGGGGGCGCTCGGCATACTCCCAACAGACATCATCACACGTCTTCTCTCAGTCGAGGCATACGTTCTGCTGGGGCTAACACAGAGCATCGAGGAGACTCTCTGACCGACCTAGTGGGACGGAGGACCGCGACCACGTCCGGTGCCGCGCATTGGTGGACCTCCAGCATGTCCTCTGCGAGCACCAAGGCGATGTGGAGATACGGGCGGGCCACCTGGGCCGTGCTCGACCGCTGCCTCTCGCTGAACCTCCTGTTGAGCCACCTCCACGACCTCCTCACTGATCTCCTCTACACCCTGATGCGCATAGTACGTGTCGTACAGGCGCTTGAAGATTCCGCCCGCGGCCAGTAGCTCCTCGACCGTTCCCTGCTCCACCAGACGGCCGTGGTCAAAGACAAAGATCCGTGAGGCATTGACAATCGTTGTCAGCCTATGAGCAATGACCACCGTGGTCCTTCCTGCAAACAGGCGCTGTTGCGCCTCCTGAACCAGTGCCTCGCTGTACGCATCGAGACGACTTGTGGCCTCATCAAGAATCAGTATGCGCGGGTTGGCAAGCATCGTCCTTGCAATGGTAATCATCTGCCTTTGACCAGCGCTCAGGTTCTTCCCGTTCTCCACAACGCGAGTGTTGTAGCCGTCAGCCAGCACTTCAATGAACTCGTCAGCACCTATGAGGCGACACAGCTCGACAATCTCCTCGTCCGTGGCGTCCTCGCGGCCATAGCGGATATTCTCGATTATTGTGCCGTCGAACAGATATGGCTCCTGCGAGACGAGCGACACAACCCTGTGAAGAGACTCCAGGGTCACGTGCCTTATGTCCTGATCGCCGATGAGGACGCGCCCCTCCTGCGGGTCGTAGAACCTGTTTATCAGAGCGGCCACAGTGGTCTTGCCCGCGCCCGTGTGACCCACAAGCGCGACCGTCTCACCGGGCATCACCCTGAAGCTCACGTCCTTCAGAACCTCAGTTCCCTCAACGTAGGAGAAGGTCACGTGGTCAAAGGCTATCCCGTCGCTGTCCTCGCGGAGTGGTACGGCATCAGGAAGGTCTCTGACGGAGGGCTTCGCCTCCAAGACATCCGAAACACGGTCCATCGCAGCAAGCGACGCCTGCACCTGGGATGCCATCATCGTGAGCATCAGTAGCGGCCAGAGGAACTGTCGCGTCAGCATAATGCCCATGAAGACCTCACCAAGCGTCATCACCGGAGCAGCGCCCACAGCAAGAGAACCACCAACAAAGAGGAGTGCAGCAATGACGAGAGAGCCAATGCCACGCATCAGGGGCTGCATCGATGTCATCAGGACCATCATTCTCTTGCCGTAGTTGTACGCCTTCTGGTTGAGGCGACAGAGAGTCTCAGCAAGCTCCTTCTCACGATTGAATGACTTTGCGACGTGTATGCCGCTGAGCGACTCGGCAATCTGTCCAGAGACCTGTCCGGTGGCCCTCTGTGAGGCGAGCATAAACTTCTGACCGACCGTGCCAAACAACAGTGCTATGAGCGCAATACCCGGTACGATGAGCAGGGATGTCAGAGCGACCATCTCTGAGGTGATCCAGAGAAGCGTGAACGACACTGCCAGCATCAGTACCTGCCCCGCAAAGTCTATGATCATCTGCACACCTGTTGCCAGAGACACTGTGTCAGATGTGACACGCGAGGTGACGTTGCCGCTCTGTTCCCTCTTGTGATAGAGCAGGTCGGCGTCGACCAGATGGTCGTAGACATCCTGTTGGACCGACTGGACGAACCCCGCCTGCGCACCTGACAGTATCCACGTGTAGGCGCCCATCAGTGCCCACGCTGCAACGCGTAATCCGATATACAGCAGTGTCAGAAACACAACACCGTCCAACGCGCCACCGTAGAAGGCGAGGTCTATGCCACGTGCTATCACAAGAGGCGATACTGCGCTCATCACTGTGGCCAATAGTGACAGGACCGCACCGACAGCCACTATTCTCTTGAATGGACCGAAGTATCCAAACATCCGTCTCAGCAGGACTCGCACTGGGCGGCTCGGCTTCTGACGCCTCATCGCAAGGGCCCGTGGACCACCGTGACCTCTCATTGCCATCTTACAGTGCACCTCCTGATACACTGGCTCCCGCCAGCAGTCGCTCAGCACCAGGCAGACGCTCGAAGATTCGCCGGTAGTGCTCCGACGTCTCCACGAGCTCACTGTGAGGACCGACTGCGACAACTCGTCCGCGGTCAACAATGACTATGAGATCCGACTCCAGGAGGGTGCGCAGTCGCTGTGTGACCGTGATACTAGTGCGCCCCTCCATCACCTTGTCGAGAGCCTTTCGCAGATAGTACTCCGTCTGAGCGTCAACAGCACTGACGGAATCGTCGAGAAGGAGAATCTTCGGGTCCTGAATGATAGCACGTGCGATGGCAAGGCGCTGACGCTGACCACCGCTCAGTGTCATCCCTCTCTCACCAATGACCGTGTTGTAACTCTCAGGGAGCTGAACGATAAACTCGTGGGCCTGAGCCTGCTTCGCTGCCTCCACTATCTCCTCGTCGGTCGCGTCGGGCCGTCCGAACGCGATATTCTCTCGTATCGTCCCCCGGAACAGAAAGATGTCCTGTTCGACCAGTGCCACAGCATCCCTGACCCTCTTTGTGCTGACGCGCCTCAGGTCTACACCACCAATCCTTATGCACCCCTCCGTCGGGTCATAGAAGCGCAACAAGAGCTTGAGGATTGTACTCTTCCCGCCCCCGGGGCCACCTATCAGGGCCACCCGTGAGCCCCCGGGGATTCGGACTGTTATGTCCCGAAGGGCGTAGTGATTGTTCTTTGTATTGGGGTATCTAAAGCTCACATGGTCAAAGACTATGTCGCCAAGCCAGTCAACCTCAGGCTCGTCCTCCTCGTGAGGCTCGATGAGAGGATCTTCCCAGTTCAGAATGTCCACAATCCGCTGAGCATTGACGTACCCGCCGCGCAGCATCAGCAACATTCGTGGCAGCTGAAAGTTGAGAAACTCAAGAGATAGTATTAGACCCAGGATTGACACGAGAGAGCCCACGGTCATCCTTCCAAGCAGCACTGCATACGCACCATAGGCAAACGCAGCAGCGACCATAGAGATGAATATCAACACAGGGAGGTAGAAGGCCGCCAGTCGCCCCTCCCGTGCCACAAGCTGTGCATATTTCGTGCTGACGTTCCTGAACTTCTTCTTCTCTCGCTCCTCAGCGCCGAATGCCCTCACCACCTCGATACCAGTGAACACTCCCTGAGCAACTGACGTCAGCTGCTCCATCCACTCCGATCGAGCGCGCCTCACAGGCTCAATTGTCTTGGCGTACCTGTAGGCAAAAAACAGGTAGAGCGGAGAGCCTATGCCAAGAATGAGCGTGATCATTGGCAGGTTGACTCCCCAGACCGTCACAATGCCAAGAACCTCAGGGCTCGTGTCATAGGGAATGAGCAGAATGATTGTGACGGCCATCGAAGATAGGCCAGCCACGACGTTTCTCAGAGCAGGATTGATGGAAAAGCGGACCCAGCTGATGTCCTGCATCGCCACAGAGAGCAGCCTCTTGCTGTCAATGGAATCGTGAAACGCCATACTGAAGTCCTGGAGACGCTCAACAAAGTCCTGTCGGGCATCTCGTTCCCATCTGAGTGTGACGATTGCCCAAGAATAGCCGACGAGAAAGTAGGAGAGCATATAGACGATAGAGATCACCACTATCAGCTCGGTGAGGCTGATGAACTCTGGCGACAGTCCTGAGGCCACAAGGACATCCATGGCATCACCCACCAGAACGTTGGGGATGGTGAGCAGATAGGACGACACGAATGTCAGTAGCGTGGCACCGACTATCACAGCCTTGTTGCGGAGCAAGCTGCTGAGCATATATCTCGTGGCCGTTGCACGATGGCTGGCAGCACCGTTCTCGCTTCTTGACACCTCAATCGACCTCCACGTCTACGCCGCTCTCAAGCCGTTTGAGAATCTCGTCAATCCTCTCACGTGCCGTCCTGAGATATCTGACAAGACGTTCTCTGTCACGTGCGCGAAGCTCGTCCGTCAGCGAACCGACGCAGTCGATGAGAGTGACCAGCGCATCCCGATAGAGGGAGACTTGATCACGCGGGTCGAGAATGAGGCCCCATATCCGGGGCAACATCTTCGCCTTGCTCCTGAACATCCGCTGATGGACCCTGTAGGCCGAGAGCGTCTGCCGACCAAGGTCTGTCAGGCGGTAGGTCTTCGTCCGTCCCTCGCGTGCGACAGCCTCAATCCATCCCAGTTCCTCCATCTGGGAGAGAAGAGGATAGATTGACCCCGGACTGGGACGCCACGCACCTCCGCTCTGCTGTTCGAGCGTGTCCATGATGTCCATTCCCGACATCTCATTGTCACGTAGGAGACGTGCAATGGCGAGCTTGAGCAGCCCGCGTGGAATCGAATGCAGACGGATGTGCTCCGACCTGCCTCTCTGGGTCGACCCTGCGCACATATCATCAACTCATCTCATATCGAATACGATATTTGAATCGATATCGAATGCGATATAAATGAATCGGCGGCTGCAACGGGGCCGAAGAGCACTCTGGAGCAAGCAGCCCGATGCGACTGACCCTCACGACAAGCTTGATAAGAAGACATCAGAGGGTTGCAGAGAACACCGGAGGATGTCACCTTTGGGCGAGAAGGCCAAGGTCAAGGAGACGGTGCGGCTCTATACGAAGTTATGGCAGTTGCCCTCCTTCGCGGGCATAGTGGCACGACTCGCTATGGCCCTCCTCGTGGTCAGTGTCCCCATCGCCATCATCAAGACGTTCCCAAGTCTTGGTCTTGAGACTGCGAACGCATTTGCAGAGTATTGTCTCCTCTTTGCGATCCCCATTGGTGTTGGGGTGGGCGGCCTCTACCTGACGGTACGACAGCCGGGCTCGCCGCTTGACCTCCGGAGGACGACAGGAGCATCTCTCGTAGCCTTTGCAGTCTGGCTCATCCTCTCTGCGATAGGTGTGGTCGTGGATGCTGCTGCAGGAACGCAGTACTTCGAGAGCAGGCTCGTCCTGGCAGGGATGGCGCTGTCGTTCTTTGCTCTGAGTTTCTTGGTCACGGGGCTCAGCACTCTGCATCCGCTGCGGCACTTTGTCGGGACCCTCTTTGCACCAGCCCTTCTGCTACTCATGTATGTGGCAGTGACGTGGACCTATGTGCAGCAGCCGTCCGCCACGAGTGACATCGTGCTCGTCGCGCTGGTCGTGGTGGGAGCAATGTCCGTGCGTCACATCTTCCGCTCTGTGTCAATGCCGTTTGAGAGAGACCTTGGTATCAATGGTCCCGCTCTCCTCAGGGCGTTCGGTTACTCCTATCTGGTCGACAACCCGCGACCGTTCGAAGAGATAATGACCCAGATTGCCGAGCAACAGGATGTCCCGATAGAGGTCATCGTGATTCGAGATGCCGACGGCCTCAAGGCGATAGGGGCAATACTGTACGTCCATCCGGGACCGTTCAGAAACATTGGTAGCAGTGCTCTTCCGGCAACCCTGATTGAACATCTGGAGGACAAGTACGGTGTCACCGCGTTCGTCCTCCACGGGACCTGCACGCATCACCAGAACCTCACAACAAAGGAGGACTATGGTCCGGTCCTCAAGGAGCTTGATAGGCTGATCGACGAGGCTAGGACGACTGATCTCGCCTCTGGTCCGCACTGGTCGAACAATGGTCGGTTCAAGGCATGGACGCTCTTTGTAGATGATGACGTGCTTGTGATCACAACGAGTGCACCACACTACACCGATGACATTGCCCTTGAGGTGGGCAAGAGGGCGGCAATGGCCGTACGTGACAGGAACCCCGGGATCAGAAACGTGGCGATAGTTGATGCACACAATAGCATCGGCCATGACGCGGTCTCAGTGATGCCCGACGACCCTGATGCAGAGGAGTATGTCGGGACCGTGGCCGGAGCCGTGTTTGCGACTGCCAGTGCCGAGAAGGGCCCGGTGTCCGTTGGGGTCTACAGGACCGTGCCTGAGGGGCTTGGTATCCCTGATGGCATAGGTCCTGGTGGCATCGCTGTGATCGTGATCAGATCCTCGGTGGGCGAGACCGCTATCGTGTCTGTGGACGGCAACAACGTAGAGCCCGGATTCAGGGAGGAGGTGATCAGCCTCTTGAGAGGACAGGGATTTGACCAAGTGGAGATAACCACGACAGACACGCACATCGTGAATGCAGTCTCACTATCTCACAGCGGATACCCACCAGTGGGTCGCGAACGACGAGAGGATGTCCTGGAGGCAATAGGGGTGGCTGCTGTAAAGGCCAGAGAACGTGTCACGGAGGCGGAGATGGGGCTGGCATTCGGTGAGGTGAGGGGCATCAGGACGTTCGGGGAGAGAGGTTTTGACACGTTGACACAGGATGTCGCCGAGGCAACAGAGATTGCCAAGAGAGTAGGACTGAGGACGTCTGGCCTGTTTGCGCTGTTCACTCTATTGCTCTCACTTCTGCTGTAGGACCAGATGGAACGACTTATTCGGTACAAGGGCTACTCTGACGAGATGTGGATGTGATATGTCCCGGAAGAGGTTCCTTGTCTGCATCACTGGAGCAAGCGGCGCGGTGTACGGCCTCAGGACTGTGAGAGCACTGCGAGAGCAGGGCCACTCTGTTCATCTTGTTGTGACTAGGTGGGGCGCCAAGACCCTAGAGTACGAGACTGGAGTGACTGCGTCGGAGCTTGCGAGAGAGGTCGAGAGAGTCTATGATGAGGACGACCTCTCAGCACCTCCTGCCTCGGGCAGCTTCCGTCCTGACGGGGTGGTGGTCGTGCCCTGCTCGATGAAGACCCTATCCGCTGTCGCCGCCGGTCTTGCAGACAACCTCGTTGTCAGAGCAGCAGACTGTACGCTCAAGGAACGACGACCGCTCATCCTCGTCGTGAGGGAGATGCCCTACAACCTCGTTCACCTGAGGAACATGGTCAGTGCCGCAGAGGCGGGGGCGATGGTCCTACCTGCGAGTCCGGCGTTCTGGCACAGGCCTAGGACGATAGACGACCTCGTGGACTCCGTCGTGGACAGGATACTGGCCCTGCTCAATGCCGGCAGCCTGCTGAATGCCACGTGGGGGGAAGGCGGGTACACGCTCGGTCAGGAATAAGCAGAGACGTGAGCGGCCGGGATAGCCTATTCAGTGGCACCAGCCGAGTCGTGGCTCTCCAGAAGTGCGTCGGCGACCTTCTTCACCCTCGGCCTGTAGCCACGAGTCGTGTACACCCGGATTGTCCGCATAGGGCTCTCCAGACCTCTCGCAATTGGGCTCACATCACGGATCTCCCAGAACTCGTATCCCCTGGAGCCTCGTTCATACATGGCAATCTGACTGAGAGGATAGCGGCCAGGATAGAACATCACAGAGGGACGGTCCGGGATGTCCACATAGACCCTCAGGGGATCGATTCCCACATCCTCTGCAATCTCTCGCTCCACGGCTCTCCGTCCCTCAGGAGTAGACAGCTGCTTGAGCATCTGAGGGTCGGAGATTGACCTCATGCTGGCGACCTTTATCAGGTCACGCCGTCGGAAGGCATTGAATATGTCACTGGCGGTCAGAAAGTCCTCAGAGGCCTCACTCGGCGGGTCGAGCAGCACGTGATGAAATGTCAGATCATCATAGGCGAAATATTCAGTCGGGTCCCGTTCAGGCGAGCCAACGAGCTCACGACCGGCCAGCTCGAGAATACGCAACAGCATAAGCTCCGCCGCCCGGACCGTCTTGTGGTAGTAGACCGCCTCGAACATGTTCGCGCCGGCCGACAGATATGAGTCGAGTGTATAGCGCGCGGCTCGGGAGATGACAAGCCGGTTTTTCGCGACGCGAAGAGATGAGAATAACCTGTTGATCTCCAGAGGGGCATAGTCGACACCTGCAAAGTAGGCATCGCGCTCGAGGCTGTCCATCAACTCGGGGTTGACGGGCACTGACTCAAGGTCGACGCGAATCGACCTCACAGGAATGCCCCTCTGGAGAGCGTCGATGACCTCCTCCCGCGACAGCGTGCTGTCATTGACTATGTCTCCGGCCTCCGTGCCTCGGATGGCCTCCACAGCAAGGGACTTCCTGGTGGCGCCCAGACCGTTGAGGTATTCCTCCATAGGATTGGCCCACGCCCCTCGTGCGACACTGAGAAGTAGAGAGACAAGCCGCGCCAGCGCTATCACGTGGGCGTCGCGCGCAAGATGGTCGAAGAGGAGATGGCTGAGGTCAAGAAAGCCCAGCATATGCCCCATCAGCGATGTGTCCGCCCCGGGATACACCTTGTAGACGCCCGCTGGCCAGCGGATGTTTCGTAGACGCTGTGTGAGTCGCAGGTCTAGGATCTTCTCCTCAGTCTCTGTGAGTTCGATGTAGCCTCGTACAGGGTCCTTTATCTGTAAGGTCGTCTTGAGGTTAATCAGAGGCATATTGGCCTGCAGGCCTCCATCTGAGGATAGGCTCTCAGGGAACTGCTCACTCAGAGGGTCATCTTGTATATTACTCTTGGCAATGACGACTCTATGCGTGGTGACATCGCCACGTCGCCCACACTAGGAGATTCGTTTCGCAGCATAGTAGCCGGGTGTGGCAGGCCCAGGAAACTTGTCCCGCGCCTGGGCCCGACCTTCACCAGAGCAGACTACGTGAAAGTGCGCAGCAGAATATCCCATCTGTGCTGGACGTAGGCCTGCAGCTCGGCAATCTTCTTCTCATCCTTCTTTGGCTTGAAGAGCCGAGAGAAGCGGCCCTGTAGTTTGAGGAACTCCTCTATCGGCTTTCGCTTCGAGGGATCCTGATACCTCTTGCTCTGCGGACTGAGTCTGAACTCGTCACCAATCCGCTCCCAGAGGATCCAGTAGCCTGTCTCGACTGCGAGCTTGCCGACCTCGACGCCCTTCTCGACGGGATAGTTCCACGCCTGCGGACACGGGATGAAGATATGGATGAACTTGGGACCGTGTATCTCGCGGGCGCGACGGAACTTGTCGTACAGATCGCGCGGATAGGCTGCATTTGCTGTAGCTTGGTAGGCTGGCTCGTGTGCAGCGACAACGAGGTCCAGCATCTTCTCAGGTTCAGTCTTGCCGTACCACGTGGTGGTCGTCTGCGCATAGAGCGGAGTTGCACCCGACCGCTGCGTTCCGGTGTTGGAATACACCTGATTGTTGTAGCAGACGTAGAGGAAATCGGTTCGACGCTCGAAGGCCCCGCTCAGTGCCTGAATTCCAATGTCGAATGTGCCTCCGTCACCGGCCCAGACCATGACCTGAGTGTCATCACGACCCTTGACCTTCAGTGCTGCACGCACGCCGGACGCCGTGGCGGCTGCTGCCATAAAGGCTGTGTTCAGAACTGGGACACCCAGCCCGGACTTTGGCCAGAGCGACTGAATGACGCTGGTGCAGCAGGCAGGCACGACTTGGATGACGTCGCCCTCAAGCGCCTTCAACGCGTGACGCAGAGACAGAGTGTCCATACATCCCGCACAGGCGGCGTTGCCCTTGAGCACATATTCCTTCATCGGCATCTCTCTTATCGCTACCATCTTGCATCACTCCAGTAGGTCGTGCCACGTCTCCTCCGGACCCAACTCTCCGGTCTCGACGGCCCTGACAGTGGCGAGGATGATCTCCTTGATGTCCTCGACAGTCACATCCCTGCCACCAAGTCCGCCAATGTAGCTCTTGACAAAGGGCCGGTGGGGCGAGTGGTACAATGCGGCGCGGATATCGTTGGCAGCGTGACCACCAAAACCGTACGATACCCCTCGGTCAAAGCTCGCGAACGCCTTGACGTGCGAGGCGAGCTTGCGTATCTCCTCAACGGGGAATGGGCGATACATCCTGATGCGGGCCACGCCGACCTTGTATCCCTGTTCACGAAGTTCATCGACAGCATCGATGGCCTCAGCACCGACAGTACCTTGAGCAGTGAAGACGACCTCGGCGTCGTCACACCTGTGTTGGGCAATCATTCCTCCGAAATACTTGCCGAAGAGCTTCTTGTACTCCGCCTCAATCTCGGGATAGACCTTGAGGGAATTCTTGGATCCCTCGTGCATCTGGTATCTGAACTCCTGATAGTACTCCGGAAAGACAATGTTGCCGTGGGAGATGGGATTGTCCGGGTCCATCACCCAGTGAGGCGGCTTGTAGGGAGGCAGGAACTCGTCCACCTCCTCTGGCTCAAGATAGTCGAAGGGTGACACGGTGTGGCTCAGCACGAAGCCATCAGCGCTGACCATCACGGGCATGAGAACGCGCTCGTCCTCGGCAAGTCTGAAGGCCTGGATTATCGTGTGATAGAACTCATCAACACTGGCCACATAGAACTGGATCCAACCGGTGTCGCGCTTGCTCATGCTGTCGTCGTGGGTGACGTGAATATTCCACGACGGAGAGACAGAGCGGTTGATGTTCGCCAGTACGATGGGTAGCCGTGCTGCCGCGGCCCAGTGGAGAGCCTCGTCCATCAGCAGGAGACCATTGGATGACGTCGCGGTGAAGGCGCGGGCACCAGCAGAGCTCGCACCAATACACGCAAACATGGCCGAGTGCTCAGACTCGACACGAATGAACTCGCCCTTGTAGATGCCTTCCTCGTCGAGAAGCGCAATCTGCTCGGGAACCGTTGTTGCTGGAGTGATTGGGTAGGCCGCAACAACCTCCACTCGGGCGGACACGACTGCCCTTGCGGCTGCATAGTTGGCACTCATAAGCATAGTCTTCATTACTTCGCCCCCGTTCTCTCAGTGGTGCGTACCATCTCGATACACTTCTTCGGGCACACCTGCGCGCAGATTCCACAGCCCTTGCAATAGTCATAGTCTATGTGGGGCGTTCCATCTTCCTCGAGGTCAATCGACGCCTCGGGGCAGTAGAGCCAGCAGGTCCTGCACCGGCTGCAGCTGTCATAGTCGATTACTGGATCGAAGGTGCGCCAGCTTCCCGTCTTTCCAGTTGAACCAACAACGGGAACAGAATACGGACTCTTGGGCATCTCAGCCCGACTCCTAGGATTGAGCTTGACCTCGTTGACCACGTGAAACACTTCCAGGTGCGGTCATTACAAGACAGGAGCCGCACTCCGCAGGTCGGATATTAAGGATTGTGATGTAGTTGAAACTGTCGCCTGCGCCACGCTTAACAACGACAATGTACGACGAATGATGACAGAGGCAGATCAGTTGAAGTTCAGAGTCGTACTTGTCCAGGTGCCCTGCGAGGAGGGTAGGCGTGAGGAGAACTCTCAACGTGTCCGTGAACTACTGCGAACACATCGGTATAGGGCGTCGGAGGACAGCGGACCCGAGTTCATAGTCCTGCCGGAACTGTTCGCCATTGGCTTCAGACATGCCGACTACGAACGTCTAGGACAGGGGGTTCCAGGGCCTACAGAGGACTTTGTCAGAGAGCTCGCCTCAGAGACAGGGGCCTTTGTTGTCACAACGGACATAGAGGCCCACGGTGAGAGGTACTACAACACTCTCGTCATGGCGTCCCCACAGGGTCGGACCATCGCGCGATACCGGAAGGTGCACCCCTTCCAAGCAGAGAAGGATGTCTTCGATGGCGGTGATACTCTCGCTCTCGTCGACATCGGTGACTTGAGAGTTGGCCTGCAGATCTGCTACGACATCAGATTTCCGGAGATGACAAGACGATTGGCACTTGAAGGCGCAGAGCTCGTTCTCATTCCTGCGGCCTTTCCCAATCCCCGGAGTCATCATTGGGATGCTCTGCTTCAGGCCAGAGCTATCGAGAACCTCTTCTTTGTGGCTGCGGCTAACCGCGTCGGCTCGGCCTTTGATGGCAAGACGTACTTTGGTCATAGTCAGCTGGTAGACCCGTGGGGCGTCAGGCGCACTGAGATAGAGTCAAGTCCACGGGTGATAGTCGGGTCGGGCGACACGGAGGCTGTGAAGAGCGCAAGGACCCAGCTGACCTGCTTCGAGGATCGCCGTCCAGAGGCCTATGAGAGAGTACAGGTATTCAGATACGACACAACCGTTAAGTGAGCCCGTTGGCAGCAGTGCTTGGAGACAAGACAGATGAGTGATAGAGAGTCCGAGCGCATCAAGAAGGCCGTCAGAGAGTGGTTCTCCCGCGAAGGCATCAAAGTAGAGAGTATATCGAACCCAAGGGCCGAGTTTCTCTACAAGGTCAAGTTCATGAGATTCTTCTTCACAGTGGTCCGGCCCAATGACCAGAAGTTCATCCAGATCGAGTCACAAGTGCTAATCTCCCCGCAGCACCTGAAGAAGCTCACCGCAGAGAAGATGCAGGAGTTCCAGATCAAGGCGATGCGCTTTGCGTTCACCCAGGACATCAGTATGGGCTTTATACAGCCACGCCCAGGACAGCCAGGACCGAAACCACCCGGCCCGGGGTTTGTGGTCTCCGACAGGATCTATGATGACGCTTTCAGCGCCGACATGCTCTGGAGAACAATGCGCAAGGTACATCGCATTGTGGACATGGTCATTCACATTCTGAACGACATCACAGGCGACACACCCGGCAAGGCACCCGAGCCAACAGAAGAGGGACCCTCGTACTATACCTGAGGCAGGATGTCCATCCCAAGTCTTTCCTCTAAACCTATATATCTCTGCGTGCGTTGACGAATACACGAGTTGGTTCGGTTGGCAACGTCCACCAGACTGAACTGGCCACCGATATTGACAGTTGCATCAGCACCCCGCTACCAGCACCAGTGAGGAATCTCAATGAAACGCGCCCTCATCGTAGCCACGGTCCTCGTCTTGGTCATGGTACTGGCAC
This sequence comes from Candidatus Thorarchaeota archaeon, assembly GCA_029855935.1. Lineage (GTDB taxonomy): Archaea > Asgardarchaeota > Thorarchaeia > Thorarchaeales > Thorarchaeaceae > B65-G9. Next base: position 195,147 of record JAGSHN010000025.1, read on the forward strand.
CCGTCCAAGAGAGTCCAGTCAGAGTGCTCCCAAGTAAGACCATTCCGGCCATAGTACCACAAGGCCGAGGAATGGAAAAGGCAGTCGGCTCCGCTGGCGGCCAAGGACAGCCTACTCAGGCAATCGAGTATTTTGCAACACAGATGACCTCTCAGAGAGTGAGCATCATGAACTCCTACTCGAATACCTCATACCACAGCGGGGTGATTGACCTGTCCGGACATCAGATCTCCGGCTGGACACTGTACAGGGTCACAATGGATGTTTCCAACATCACCGCCGCACCAGAGAGGGAGTCCGTGACAGACCCCGACCCCGCACAGAACACCGTCGGCAATGTGTTCAGGATCTACTACGACTCCGACACTGCGCTGACGACCGACGCACTGGCACAGGGCTTCTACTCCGACCAGCCCTTCGATGGCGCGCTCGTCAACTACTCCATCCGGTACTGGACGCTCATCTACAACCCTGCGACCTATGGGACAGCGTACTTTGTGGTGCGCTCCGACTACTCGGACAGCACGAGCAACGTCACCAACCCCGTTGCGGTGCAGTATGTCACGACCAACACCACTGCGAACATCACCTGCTCCCTGAACCTCCTCAATGCCTCCACCACGTACTACGCCCTCATAGATGGCGAGTCTCTGCACTCCGCCTTTGGAGTATTCCCTGACATCATGTGGCACTATCAGTCCAAGGCGACGGACACCCTCGACAGCAGGAAGCACCTCCGCGGAGGTGGCTGGCCTCAGATCAACTCATATGACGCGTACCTGCTGTACACGTTCATCCCGTGGAACAGGACGACAGGCACGCCCCTTGACCTGACGGGTCGTCCCGACCAAGTGGACCTGCGGGCAAACGGCACTCTGCTGAGCGCGCCCGAGGCGGGCGCGTCGTCAACCCCTGACTGGGAGTTCACCTCTCCTACGGGAGAGAACATCACGTTCATCCGGTTCACGAGTAACCAGTCGGTCTACGTCTTTCACGACCTGACGCTGTGGTATCGCAGGATCACCAATTCGGACACGATATGGAGCGTGAGTAGTCCAGGGGGCAGCGTACAATGGAATGCAACAATGGCCGTGAGCTATCCCTCTGTACCTAGCAAAACGGGGCAATATGTCAACCTCTCCGTTCCTGCAGATTGGGATGCAACAGGTCTGTATGAGCAGTCCGCCCCAGCAACTAATCACACGCAGTTCGATCAATACGGGACGACGGTGGTTGCAAGTTCAATGTCGGATGGCACCTGGACTCTTGTTTCGTCGGCACCGAACTATGTGGCGTCAATCGACTCGGTTTCGGAGGCTGTGATAACAAGTAATGTCACAATCAGGAACTACATTCAAGACTCCTCGTCCGTGAATGCCTCCACAGGAAGCACTAACCTGACGGTATCAAAGACGGGTGCCACGGTGTGGGCGCCTCAGAATGAAACAGTGATCGATGGTGTCACCACCTACGTGTGGGTCATCAGCAACTGGACGACGGAAGGAGGCACATACCTTGTTGAGGTCTACTGGGCCAATGGCACAGAGGCTGGATTCCGTTCTGTGGAGATACACGTATACATCCCCACGTCACTGTATGCCACTACACCCACCATATCTGCCTACGTGGACAGCTCTTTTGACATAGAGGTGTTCTTCAACGACACCTTCACTCCGGAGGGGTTGAACGGCACACGAGCAACGGTTCAGTACTCCTTTGACGGCGGGTCGAATACAACGATGGGTGACCTTGGCAATGGCACGTGGACCGCCACTGTGTCGACTGTAGGAATGAGTCCAGGGGACTATGAGGTCACAGTCTTTGGGACTGGTAGCTACCTTGAGAATCATAGCATAGTCATAGATGTCACACTCGTCTATTCCACGGCACCACTGGAGATCACGTGGACCAACGGAGACAACATCACCTACTACCAGACTACGACTCTTCAAGTCAACTACACTCTCCAAAATGGTACGGCGGTCAGTGGAGCGTGGGTAAATGTCACGATTGGAGGAACTACGTGGAACCTCACGTACAACGGCCTCCTTGGACTCTACGAGATTCAGCTGAATGGTAGCGACCCGGTTCCAGGAATCGGCACATACAGCGTCAGCGTCTCAGCCTGGAGAGTAGACTACGAGTCCCAGACAAATTCCACACTGACGTTCACCATCAGACCCGAGCCCACGAACATCACAGTGTCGTGGACATCCGCAACCTTCGACTGGACAGACTCAAGAACCCTAGTTGTGAACTACACGGACTCGTATGGGACGCCAATCTCTGGTGCAACACAGCTTCAGGTCCTTGTCAATGGCACGGAATACTCACTTCAGCCCTCAGGAAATGTCTATCAGATAGTGTTCAACAACTCCTTCGATCTTGGTCATCATATTGTATCGGTCAACATCAGCAAGTATGGGTATGTTCCCGGCACGCAGGAGGGCATTACCTTTGACATCACAGAGACCGTCACAACCCTCACGGTGACGTGGTTCCCAGCCGATGTGGTCGTCCCGTATACGAGTGACCTCGTCTTGACTGTCGACTACTACTATGCTGGCGGGGATGTGCCCGCCACCGCTACTGTGAACGTCAGTATTGACGGCAACAGGTATAACCTCACATATGACGGAGCAGTCTGGAGCGTCGCGATACCAGCAAGCAACCTCGGGTTCGGGCAGTTCAATGCCACCGTGTTTGCGTGGCTGTACGGCTACGAGGCAAGAACAAATGTGACCTACAATGTGACCGTCGTAGTCGCGACCCTCACCATCTCCACAACCTGGACATCACTGGACCTGTACTACACACACCAAGGACCACTCAATGTGACCGTCACCGACCAACTCGGCTCACCGGTTTTCGGGGCCGAGGTGAACGCCTCATATCGCGGGACCAACTACACTCTTACCTCCGTCGACGTCGGAGTATATTCGATCACATTCAACGGCACCGATGGGCTCGGGACGTTCCAGATACAGATCACCGTGCGAAGATATGGCGTGTTCAACACGACAAGAGACCTGACACTGAACATAGTCGAGACCCCAACGACTATGTCCATTCAAGAGATCCAGTACCTCTACAATGGGACCGCTGGCAACACCCTCTATCACGATGGAAGCGTTGAGATTCGCGTGTCCGTGCAGGATGTTGACGGACTGGGCGTCGATGGCCTTGTCGTCAACGTCACAATTGGCGGAGATACTTGGCCGCTCGCACCCCAGGGCGGAGGGTTGTATACAATCACTTTCCAAGGAGATGCTCTTGGCGTCGGCACCCATGACTTCACGGTGGCGGCAGACACCTATGGCTACGAGGGAATTTCACAGTCTGACCAGATAGTGGTTGCAGCAGTTCCAACCACCGTGCTGGTGACAAGTGACGTACCAAGCGTGATAGTGATCAATGCTACTGCCGTCTTCACAATACGGTACGTGGACGCGCACACTCTGGCTCCTATTGCTCCTCAGTCTGTGACTGTGGACTGGGTGGGAATGCACGACTATTCTGTGACGGGCGACGGGTACGAGTTCAACATCTCGACCCTGATGGTACCGCTGGGGGACAACATTCTCACTATCACCTTTGCGCTTGAGAACTACACTAATGCTCAGTACATTCGTGTCGTGAACGTACGTGCTGCATTTACGCTGTTCACGGCCGCTGACAGTCATACCGTACCGCAGAACGAGACTGAGGTCTTCACCACAACATACTACGACATCGACCATCAGCGCCCGATTCGTTCTGCGAACGTCACTCTCGCAATCGAGGGTACTGTATATCCCATGGTCCACGTTGGAGAGGGAACGTATCGTGCTGAGGTATGGGTCAGGCTTGATCCTGGGACGTACACCATCACATTCCACGCCGAGGCGACGGGTTGTGCTGCAAACTCCACCACGGTCACACTCACCGTGACCGCAAAGCGTGCTGTGGTGTTGGAGGTACAGGTACCGGAGAACGCTGTTCAGGGCTCTTCAATCACTGTCAGCGCGACATTGACCGATGAAGATGGCAATCCCATTGTGGGTGCTACCATCATCTTCGAGGTGACTGCTCGTTTCGACAACGGTAGCGAGATAGCTCAGGTACTGAGCGCCACGACCAATCCCGACGGCTATGCTAGTCAGGCCTACCAGGTGCCGCAGGCCGCCACCGAGCTGGTAGTAGAGGCGACATTCAGAGGAACGTATCTCTATTGGAGCGCCTCCGTTCATTCACAGGTCATTCAAGTACATCCACCGGGGCTCAGTGAGAACCTAGTACGTACAGTGCAATTTGGGTTACCATTCATCCTCCTTGTGGGAGCCGCCTACCTAGTCTACACCAAGAAGCACAGGCCGAGCAGGGAGCGCAAAGAGAAACGACTGCGGGAACAGTACGAGAGATTCAAGGAACTATGCACCCTGAGACACTTTATGGCCGTCTACCGAGATAGGGGTACCTGCGTGTTCTACTACCCGTTCACGGAGGAGAGGATTCAGCCTGACCTGATCAGTGGGTTCATCACAGCGATAACAACAGTCTACGGTGAGATCAAGGGCGATGGCGTACAGGGCACGCTCGAGGAGATTCAGTACAAGGGACTGATACTCAACGCGTACAGTGGGAAGTATATCCTTGGAGTAATCATAATGGAGGGAGAGATGACCGGGTTCCTCAGGGACAGACTAAGATTCTTTGTGGACATATTCGAGTCGCAGTACGAGGACATCCTGAAGGACTGGAGCGGCTGTGTTGACGACTTTGACGCCGAGTGGGTTGTTTCCACGCTTCACAACGCGATCAACTACGACTGGGCCTTGCCTCATACTCTCAACAGGGCGGCCAAGACGAAGGGCGTGGAGAGGAAGGTTGTCGGGATCATAGCAGAACGACTGAACGAGAGAGGAGAGTTCCACATCAAGGACATCCTGCCCGATGTCGCACAGAAACTGAAGGTGTCGGAGGAGGAGGCCCTCAACATTCTTCTCAAGATGCACGATGAGGGCATCATTCAACCCATCAGTATCAGTACAATCGTCACTCGCCAAGGCCTCGGTATCCCAGGAGAGGGCGAAGGGGAGGCGCTGAAGATAGTTCCCCCCGAGAGCGAGAACACTGAGCAGGAAGAGGAGCACAGGACGACGGAGGAGGACACCGAGAGCGAGCCTCGTGAAGATGATGCCGAGCAGTTCATTGAAGAGGTGGAACGCCTCCTGAGAGAGAAGTCCGACAATGACGAACAGCAGACTGACTGATGCCGCCGGACGGCCAGCCAGTTCAGACCCGTCACGGGTACAATGAGGGGCTCAGTACCCCCTTCAGAGAACACTTATCAAGAGGCAGTCGCAACGCGCAAGTCGGTGGTCACGGCTTTGCCTTGGAACATCGAGAACTACTACATATTGGGCGGGCGCGTGCTATGCATTGAGATCACCATTCCCCTGATTGACTTCATCTACATCAACATAGACGATGTCAAACAGGCATGGATTGACCTTCTTCGAGAGGTTGTCCAGGAGGAGCCGGGGCTGGAAGTATCGTGGGAGATGGTCCCGAGAGAGAAGGACGCACTGGTCACTATCCGCATAGCCAAAAAGGGAGAACTGGAAAGATTCACCAGCGGAGAGATCTCAAGGGCACTGGGCGTAACAGATGCGCTCGCAGCGGAGGAAGAGAAGACTGCATCTGGCAAGAAGTCCACGAAGAAGAAGAAGACAGCAGCCGCACGTAGGAAGACATCCAAGAAGTAGGGTCAGCGCAGAACGGTGTGTGGAGTGTCCTGCAAAGGGACTGACAAAGGGTGAGGACAGTCTGATGAACAGGACAGATGTCATTGCAATCTCTTCAGTCGTCGTCATCATCCTCTACTGGATAGTCACGCTGATTGTTCCGACCATAGTGAGCCCAGTCGTGACCTTGTACCACCTGTTGATTGAAATTGCTCTTGCGATGGGCTACACTGGCGACTTCTTTGTCTGTCTTGTGGGCAACGCCACTGTTCTTGTTCCCTTCCCATACCTCAGCATTCCGTTTGTCCTCGGCGGCCTGACAGACTCTTCAGGAGCATACCTCTTCGACCCGTACCTTGTAGGAATAGTGGGCGGAACCGGCGCACTCATAGGCGAGATGACAGGGTACCTAGCAGGCTATGTCGGAGGGGAGCTGGTGGAGGAGGACCGTCGGTCGGTGCTCAGAGAGATGGCGGAGGCACATCCGTGGGCCACCCCCGTGATACTGTGGCTCCTCGCTGTCACTCCTCTCCCTGATGATGTTCTCATAGTGCCACTCGGAGTCTCCCGCTACTCGTGGTGGCGTGTTGTGATCCCACAGTTCGTAGGGAAGACCATGTTCATCACAGCTGTTGCCATTGCTGGAAGGCTCGGGCTCAGCTGGGCCGATCAACTGGTGGGAACAGTTGCGTCAGGTGGCGTTGTCGGAAGGTCAATTGAGGCAATGGGCCTCATTACTCTCGTAGTCGTCATCTACCTGCTGGTCAGTCGCGACTGGATGCCGCAGACGCGATAGGATATGATTGGAGGAGAGTGGAGGACTCCCCGTCCGCACTGCCAAGCGCGTAGCATCTCTACGCTGGCCGGAAGCCCAGATACATGCGGCCAGTCTGGCCAGTCTCGTAATCGAGCCTGAGCGGCATTCCGAGCTGTACCTTCTCGGGCTGATCTGGATCAAGACCAAGGAGCCGCGCTGTCACACGAGTCCCCTCCTCGAGCTCCACGATGCCCACGAAGTAGGGAGCCTCGTCCTTGAACTGCTCGGGCGCAACGTGGATGACTGTGAACGAGATGAGCTTCCCGCGACCGCTGACCTTGGCCCATTCCAGCTCGTTGCTGCCACAGGAATAGCACACGCCTTTCGGTGGCGCTATCATTGCGCCACACTTCTTGCACCTGAAGACGTGAAAGTCGCGCTCCTGGATGAACTTCTGGTACTGCTCTATTGTCGGCCTCTCGCTCATGCGTCAGCCCTCCTCATAATGTTCACGACACAGGTAGCCCCTGTGCCGCCAAAGTTGTGCATCAGTCCCACATCATGGTTCGGCACTTGGTTTGCTCCCGCCTCGCCAATGAGTTCCCTGTAGATGACCACAGCCTGCTTCACACCAGTGGCGCCGACCGGATGACCGACTGCCTTCAGTCCGCCCATCGGGTTGATGGGCATATCACCATCCATGGCTGTGACACCTTCGCGCACGGCCTTTGCACCCTCACCTGGCTTGAAGAAGCCGAGGTCCTCAGTGGCGATTATCTCGGCGATTGTGAAGCAGTCGTGGACCACTGCAACGTCAATGTCCTTGGGAGTCAGGCCAGCCATCTCGTAGGCAATCCGGGCGGCTCGGACTGATCCCTCAAATGATGTCAGCTCTGTGCGGTCACACAAGTTCATCGACGCGGAGGCCTGCCCAGTGCCGACTATCCTGATCGGTGTATCGGTGTATTTCTTCGCCTTCTCGCGATTCGTCAACACCACCGCTGCAGCACCATCGGAGATCGGGGAGCAGTCGAAGAGCTTCAGAGGCCACGCAACATAGCGCGGTGTCATTGCCTTTTCAAGCGTGATCTCCTTTTGGAACTGGGCAAGCGGATTCTTTGCTGCGTTCTTGTGAGCCTTCACTGCAACGAGCGCCATATCCTCCTCCGTGGTACCGTATTTCTGCATATGCGCTACTGCTGCAATGGCAAAGACGCCTGGGAAGGTGAGTCCCATGCTGGACTCGAACTCGTCATCTGCGGCCGCAGCAAGAGCCTCTGTCGCCTTGTTTGTAGAAACCGAGGTCATCTTCTCGGCCGCAGCAACAAGGACCGTGTCGTACAGCCCTGACTCAATGGCCATAATCCCAGCACGTAGCGCTGTGGCACCGGAAGCGCACGCGGCCTCGTGGCGTGTTGCTGGCAGACCCCTCAGTCCTGCATAGTCTACGAGGAGTGGAGCCGTGTGTCCCTGATGTACGAGCATCTCCGGAATGAACGTGCCAATGAAGGCGGCCTGAATGTCCTCCTTCGCAATACCAGCGTCGACTGTCGCCTTGTCGACCGCCTCGGCAAACATCTCGCGGAGTGTGATTCCTTCGAGCTTGCCGAACTTTGTCTGCGCACCACTCACAATGTGTGTCTCTCTAAGCGGCAACGTGTTCTCCACCTGTCTAGACGGATATGAAACCACGCCAAGATGCGAGATATAAAGACAATGGCCTATCCGTTGTGAGCAGAGCCGACAACCCGCCCGCTCAGCACGGAACGAACGATACTGCATGGGTCAGGATCGCGGGTGGTGACCTTCAGCGGCTGTATATGGGAGAGCATCAGGACCTCTGCGACCCCTCACCACGATGAGTGGCAATTACGACTATACCCACGAAGAGAAGAGAACCAAAGACCGTATACCACTCCGTTATCGGACCCCCAATAGTGAGTGATATAGCGAAACTGGACAGGTCGAACAACAGTCCATAGATGGCGAAGAGCTTGGGGAACGCGGCGTTGAATAGTAGCGCCAGGCTGATTGTAGCAAGCATGAAGAAGTTGAGGAGAAAGAACGTCGCCGACGCAGCCATATGAGGCGCACCCGTGTCCTCAGAGTACACGCCAATCATCACGAGAGCGATTGCCGCAAGGACCCCGAGGACTTGACCGAGGAGGAGCAGTGCATCCACAGGACGCCGACCTGTCCACCAATATCTCAGACCAAGAAAGAAGGGGAACAAGGCAACTCCCGTGAGGACGCATCCGATGTTGTAGAAGTAGCCTCCAAATGGGCTGTAGAGCAGATCCCCGAGACGGCTGAGGTAGTTCTCGGTCGGCCAGTACGCTCCGGGAAAGAGGGCCCAAGAGGTAAGGGTAAAGCATACATACAGGACTATCGTCAGCAGGCCACCCACAATGAGCATCCTGGGTCGCTCAAATATGGAGAGGTCCATATGACCACCAGAATGAGAAGGACGAAGCGGCGCCATAAAGCCATATTGCAACTCAAGTGTTGGCGACGAAGAGAGCCCGAGGTATTGCACAGGTCGTCTGTCGTGGCGTCATATGGTGCCAGCACGCTCTGACCTGTCACTGAGAACTGTTTTAAGGTGGGAGAAGTTGCTGGGGGTCCAGTGCTCAACAAGAAGGGAGCGATCAATATGGACTTCAAACTGTCACAGGAAGAGCAAGAGATCTGGGAACGGGCCAAGGAATTCACACGAGAGTACATCACTCCCAAGGCTCACAAGCTCGAGAAGAGAGACGAGTTCCCGAAGGACGTAGTCCAGAAGGCCTACGAGGCGGGCCTGATGAACCTCCACATCCCGAGGGAGGCCGGAGGCCCGGGACTCTCGCTCCTCGCCGAGACACTGGTCTCAGAGGCCACGGGATACGGTTGTGCAGGAATGGCCACCTCGATAATGTGCAACAATCTGGCCTTCGCACCTCTCATCATCGCGGCGACTATTGAGCAGCTCCAAGAGTACATCCAGCCTCTCATAACCGGGAAGGACGTGAAGTTCGGAGCATTCTGCCTGACTGAGAGACAGGCCGGGTCGGATGTCAGCGGAATGCAGACGAGAGCAATCCGTGATGGCGATGAGTACGTCATCAATGGTACTAAGTGCTGGATAACCAACGGACCAGTGGCGTCTGTCTTCACTGTCTTCGCCTCGACCCAGCCCGAACTCAGGCACAAGGGCATCTCGGTGTTCATCGTCCCAAAGTCAAAGGGCGTCAAGATTGGGCATATAGAGAACAAGGTCGGGCAGCGCAACTCGGTCCAGAGCGAGGTCATATTCGAGGACGTGCGGGTCCCCAAGGAGTGCCTTGTGGGCAAGGAGGGAGATGGCTTCAAGATTGCAATGATGACTCTTGACAAGACTAGGGCAGGGATAGCGGCCATCGCCACCGGCGTCGCACAGAGGGCAGTCGACGAGGCCGCCAGATTCGCCAATATCCGACACCAGTTTGGTCAGCCAATTGGTAAGTTCCAGGGCATCAGCTTCATGCTGGCGGATATGGGCGCGAGAGCGTCTGCCGCACGGCTGCTGACAAGGTACGCGGCCTGGCGCGCAGATCAGGGCCTACCCGTATCCAAGGACTCTGCATTTGCCAAGGCCTTCGCATCAGATGCTGCGATGAGGAACGCCATCGATGCAGTGCAGATCTTTGGCGGCTACGGCTACATTCAGGAGTACCCCGTGGAGAAGCTAATGCGTGATGCAAAGCTGCTCCAAATATATGAGGGCACAAACCAGATTCAGAGGATGGTGGCCGGCCGGCAGATCCTCAGGGAGTCAATGAACCTCGACACGGGATTCCACGTCGAGTACGAGGGTCGGGACGCTCCGCTCATATGATGGACGGTGCAGGTTGGCGCGAGGCCCATATGGGGCCTCTCACTCTCACCTATTCTCTGGGACACAGCGCCATCGATGTCTGTAAGATGCCCCACGACTTGACCATCACGTCCCCCAGCAAGTCTTGACAAGTCCGGCCCTCAGGTGCGTCTGTGAGCGGTCGCCAATCACTTAAAAGGGCGTTAGACCTTGCCGGCTCATTAGTGATGGAGCATGGCCAAGTTGGAAGACAATGAGTTCATCCGCTTGATAAAGGCCAGACGAGCCATCCGAGACTATGACACCGAGCGAGATGTGCCAGACGAGCTCATCTACAAGATAATAGAGGCGGGAGGCTTTGCTCCCAGTGCCGAGAACCAGCAACCGTGGCGGATCATAGTAGTCAGGGACAAGGAGATCCAAGAGTTTATCGGCCAGATTGCAGTGGACCGGACAATTCTCCTCTTCGGGAGAGCCACGCCTCGTCAGGAGCTAGAGCGCAGGCTCGGTTACATAAAGTCCAAGGCCAGTCTGGAGAGGACGATCGAGATACTGATAACGGGGCGGCGTTTCGAGTACATTAAGGGCAAGCCGGAGACCAACGGCGCACCTGTGCTGCTTGTTCTCGCCGTTGACCAGACACATGTGGGCAACTCCCAGCCGACGCTCCGTGGCACTGGTGGCGTCTACGGCTGGTCGGCACCGCGACACGCCTACATCGCAGGAGGGATGATGATGCAGAACATGATGCTTGCCGCAGCGTCACTTGGACTCGGTACCTGCGTCTCATCCGTGCAGCTCGATCATTTCGATGATGTGAGAGCAATCAGCGAGAAGCTGGGAATACCATTCCCACACTGGCTGCCCATCCTGTGTCTGACTGTGGGCTATCCCAAGTACGAGAGAACGCTGGGACCACCTCGACAGCCTCCTGAAGAGATTGCATTCCTCAACAGGTGGGGCGAACCATTCAGACTCAAGGAGTGATGAACAAGATGGACGAACTGGAGATACTCCGAAAGGGCTTTGTCGCGTTCCTCGATGGACTCTGGTGGGGCCTCAGAGACAACGTGGGTGCCCTGTCTATGTACGAGGGATATGCCCGCGGCTTCCGGCAGATGGGCGAAGAGATCGCGGAACAGATGGGTGGTGACGGCCCCGAGGCTGCGGCTGGAATCGCGGTCAAGATAATGAGAGCCATAGGACTGGATGCTGAGCAGCAGGGCACTGAGGTCGTCGTCAAGTCCTGTCCTGTCTGGAACAGGATTCTCAATCGCGGACTGGAGTACGCATTTCACGTGGAGAAGATCTGCTGGGGGCCTCTCCTCAACGGAATAGGTGACAAGACAGGCGCGACTGCGATCATCAAGTCATCCCTCAGGCTAGCGCACGTGGAGCGTTCGAAGGCCGAGTACAAGAAACAGAAGGCGAAGAAGGCATTGGACTCTGGCCTCATCTCCGAGGAGGAATACCAGAAGCAAATAGATATGATGGACAAGAGGCTCAGCAGCATCGTGGACGAAGGACGATACGCCTTCGAATGACCACAGGCCACGGATGAGGATGACGCATGACTATGGAGTCCCTTGAGAAGGCAGGCCTTGCCGTCAACTACAACAGGCTGGAGGAGACAAGGCCTGCCAGCCTCCCCCAGAAGGTCTTCATCTGGGACGAGACCCTCAGAGACGGAGAACAGACACCCGGCGTTGTTCTATCTATGGATGAGAAGATAGAGATAGCAAAGCTACTTGACGAGGTTGGAGTCTCGGTCGTCGTGGTGGGCTATCCTGCTGTGAGCAGACACGAGATGGAGATAGTCTCAGGCATAGCCCGCGAGGGACTATCTCACGCAAGGGTTGGGGCACCGGCACGGGCAGTCAAGGAAGACATTGACGCCTGTATCAAGGCCGATGTCCAGGAGATACCAATCTTCATTCCGACGACCGATTTCAGACTGAAATACCAGTTGCGGATGACGAGAGAACAGCTGCTAGACAGACTGGCCGAATGCGTCAGCTATGCAAAGGAACACGGTGTCACCGTGACATATATCGCCGAGGACTCGACCAGGAGCGACCTCGACTTTCTCTGTCAGGCATATCGTACAGCCATCGATGCCGGTGCCGACCGGATCTGCGTGGCCGACACCGTGGGTTTCGTCCGTCCGCGGGTGATGACGTACATAATGAGAGGAATCAAAGAGAGGCTGTGGACAGAGAGCCGATACAAGGTCCCGATAGCCGTCCACTGTCACAACGACTTTGGCCTCGCAACAGCGAACACGTTGGCCGCAATCGAGGAGGGCGCCACTTTCCCGCACGTCTGCGTCAATGGCTATGGTGAGCGTGCTGGCAACGCTGCTCTCGAGGAGGTCGTGATGGCACTCGAGGAGCTGTACGGTGTCGATACGGGCGTGAGGACGGAGAGTCTGTATCATCTCTGTCAGGTGGTGGAACGGGACTTTATGATTCCTCTACCTATACACAAGGCAATCTGTGGCGACAACGCCTTCACCCACTCAAGTGGCATTCATTCCCACGGACAACTCTCACACTCTATGACATACGAGCCAATCAACCCTAGGAGGGTGGGCCGCCGGAGGAGATTCCATCTGGGGAAGTTTGTGGGGAGAAGATTCATCGAACACCTGCTGAAGATGGGGGGCGTGAGGGCGACACCGGAGCAGGTGAAGGAGATAGCAACGAGAGTAAAGAGCGCTCACGAGAGCATGAAGGAACAGCAGTCAAACAAGGAGGCCTTCGACAGAATAAAGAGAGAACTCCGCGCTCTTCGGACCGAGGTCTCCGAGCGGGAGTTCTGGTCCATAGTCTTCGACGTCATTGTCAAGGACTAGCCGAACCCTCGGCAGCGATTCGCCGTGCGAGACGCCTCCTCAGCAGAGTGCCAAGGTCAAGTATGACAGCGCCGAGAAGGAAGTCGATCCCGAAGACCAGCAGCACATCCGTTGTGGTGAACCAAGCCGAGTAGAGATAGTGCCATATCAGCTCAAAAGCCATGAACAGCAGTCCAACAAAGAAGCTGATGGCAATGCCAAAACGGAACAGGTCCGTGGCCACCCCCGCCTTCCGTGTGAGCTCTCCGAGATCGTATTGTCTAGCGGCGTCACCACCGTTGGTATGACTCTTTAGCACGGAGACCCGCACGAAGCGGCCTCTGGTGAGCTGCTCTCTTACGAAGTCGTCAAGACCAGTTAGGTCGAGAAACTCTATGGGTGTTTCAAGGACCGTCGAGATGACGTATTTGAACGCAACACCACCGCTCAGTATCCCGAGTACCACGACGACTATTCCAAGTACCACGAACTGGACGACTGCGTAGACAGAGAGAACCACCGCGACTATGATGAAGACACAGACTATCTCAACGATGCCTCCCGCACTCTCAACACCCCCCTCAAAGAGAAAAGAGAGTCTTGAGAGAACGGTCAGGTTGATGAAAGCACGGAAGACACGAGGGTCTTCTGCTGGTCGCAAGTGTCTGTTGAACGACTCCTTGACGTCGTCTCTCTTCCCCCCGTACACAACCACCCGTAGAACGTCCTGACTGAGTGCGGGGGGTGAATAGTCAGTTGATTCCGCTTGCACTGGCGTGCTACCCACCCATCCAGACGTAGCAGATGATGTTGAATAATCTTACTGTCATTGATGGCACTGACCGTGGAGGCTGCGACACCCCATAGGCAGACGACTGGTGAAACACCCACGGACTGATTCGTCGACGCCCAGCCCTGCTCGTCATGCTATGGAGGACCTTGACCGAATGTCTTTTTGACCTGTCGTGAGTGCCGGTAGTACGGTGCGTCACTCATGGTAGTCTATGCCCTCGGAGATCTTGTTCCTGACATTGCAGACACGGCGTACGTACATCCCCTGGCCTGTGTCATCGGCGACGTGAAGATAGGCGAACGCGTCTTCGTAGCGCCTCAGGCCTCAATAAGAGGCGACAACGGTCGGATTGAGATCGGCGACGAAACGAACATTCAGGACGGCGTTGTGATTCACTCGGATCCTGCATTTGTGACCCGTATTGGGAGGCGTGTCAACATAGGACACAATGCCTCGATTCATAGTTCGTATATCGGTGATGGAGCGGCCATTGGGATGAGCGCCGTACTGATGGTCGGTAGTGTCGTTGCAGAGAACTGCCTGATAGCCAACGCGGCACTGCTTCATCCCAAGACAGAGACCGAACCATACAGAGTCTATGCAGGCGTACCCGCTAGACTCCTCAGGGATCTCGGACCGGATGACCCGGCAAGAAGGACGATTGAGAAATATGTTGAGACATACGTCCGACTGACCCTAGACTATCCCTCCCGCCTTGTCAAGATACGGGACTAGCCAGCCCGTTCGTCACCACGAGTCGGTGCCAGCCCGGGCCAGGTCGACCACCTCTGCTCCAAGTCGAGTCAGGTCAGGGTCGTTCCGAAGCCGATGGTTCAGGGCTCGGTCAAGGACTGAGACAGCGAGCACCGTCAGACGGAGCTCGCCCTGACCCCTCACATTGATGACAGACTTGAGCCAGAGGGATCTGGGTATCGATGAGACAAGCAACAGCACAGGAGAGAGGAGTATTGTGAGAAATAGCGCAACGAATGAGATCATCAGTAGGAGGTCGCCACTCTCAGCGACGGAAGTCGCGACTACGAAGTATGCTGATCCCGCGACGAGAGATAGGCCAATGATGGCCTCGGTCACAAGGTTATAGGAAACAGCTGGGCGGACAACGTCCGCTGACGTCTCCGAGTGGATGATGATCCGACACCTGTGGAGGCGAAAGACGAGAACAAATACCGCACACAAGAGGACCTCAAGGACGACAGTCAGGCCCCAGTCGAAGCCCTCACGGAGTGCCCAGAACGCCACGAGTGCTACTGATACGGTGAACGTCACCATCTTGCCCACGGCCCTCTCGGCCATGAGCCGACTCAAAGCCGAGGGCAACTGCTCAAAGACGAACTCGTCATCCGTGTCGCGACCTGCAGTAACCATGGCAAGACATAAGCCATCGCGGGCCCTGATATACGCTTCCCACGCATGATGGAGCACCGCATCGTTTAACAGACGTGCTCTCATTCCTAGAGCCGGAGGCAACAGGTTGCCCGAGTTCGATGTGAGATACTACTGCAACGTCTGCGGGGCTGGTCAAACAGAGACAGTCGATATTCCTCCTGCGCCCAAGATGATACAGAGAGAGGTGACCTGCGAGAAGTGCGGTGACAAGACTCATCTCATTCTGACCTCTTGTCCGAACTGCGGGAGGACGTTCAAGCTCTTTGTCTCAGACCTTGACTTTGTTGGGGAGATACAACAGCTCTCAAACACCTATGTGAGGCTGATCGCGCAGATACGGGACAGCCTTGCCGACTTTGTCAAGGAGTTCAGTGTCCCGGTGCCACGACGCTGGTCCGTCAGACTAAGCTGCAGCTGCGGACACGACTACGACGCGGAGATTCCATTGCGTCAGATCTGAGGCTTGCGGTCGAATCAGTCAGCCGTGTGTGGAATCCTCGGCCCGTAGACCGGATGAGGGGCCACTTCACGTCAGCCAATTGATGGAGAATCAATGGATGGCATCGAGCCGGCACGGTATCATATCAGACAGAGATGAGAGGAGTTGGGTGGCAGAGGCAAAGGGGTTGTGGTGGGA
>JAGSHN010000018.1 GCA_029855935.1 Candidatus Thorarchaeota archaeon
CACGAGAAGGGGATTGAGTACGGGCATATCATAGCTGACTACAAGAGATGGCCTCTCCTCGTCGACTCAGCAGGCCGGACACTGAGCCTCCCACCGATAATAAACAGCAACGATCTGGGGCGTGTGACAGAGGACACGCACGACATATTTGTGGAAGTGACAGGGACGCACCTCCTGACAGTGGAGCAGACACTGAACATCATGGTCACATCGCTCGCGGAACGCGGGGGGCGTATCGGGTCAGTGACAATCACGTACCCGAACGGCACCGTGCAGGAGACTCCCAACCTGCGCCCCCAGACAATGGATCTGCCTCTCGATGACATCCGTTCCCTGACAGGGCTGGACCTCACAGGCGAGAAGATTGTCGAGGCCCTTCAGAAGATATGCTACGGAGCCCGTCTGATTGGCAAGAAGAGGGTGAGGGTCTCTATCCCGGCGTTCAGGGTGGACATCCTGCACCCCGTCGATGTGATAGAGGATGTAGCCATCGGCTACGGCTTTGACCGCATCGAGGCCACGATGCCCTCAACAATGACCGCCGGAAGACTCAGACCTATCACACGGCTGAAGAACAAGTGCAGGGACCTGATGGTGGGTGCAGGATATCAGGAGATCCTCAGTTACGTGATGACATCACCAGAGGTGCTGAACACCAAGATGCTGCGTGACAGGCCTATTGTCAGGGTGGGCAATCCAAAGAGTGCGGAGTTCTCGGCCCTGAGGAACTCCCTTCTGCCAATCCTGATTGACTTTGCTGCAGCAAATCAACATGCCGACTACCCGCAGAAGGTGTTTGAGGTGGGTGATGTTGTCATCCCAGACGAGACCAAGGAGACACGCGTGCACCACGAGTCTGTCGTGTGCGGCCTGGTTGCCGACACAAGGATCAATCTGACGGACCTGATGAAGGACATCGGCTTTCTACTCAGAGGGATGGATCTCGATGGCAGATTTCGGTTCAAGACGCGACAGGATCCGAGCTTCATCGCAGGACGATGTGGAACCATAGTTGTAGACGGTGCCGAGGTCGGCTACTTTGGAGAGGTCTCACCAGAGGTACTCACCAACTTTGAGATGGGCAGACCCGTCATGGCCTTTGAGTTGGTGCTGCCGGAGGAGGGGACCTGGGACAAGACCTAGGGACGGCTTGAATGACTGCAAAGAAAACATATAAGCCACTGACCAGAGTGAACTTCGGCGGTTCCCGCATGGAGGCACCGAATCTATGAGTGCGAGGCCTTCGCCCTCCGATGATGACGAGGACGA
Source organism: Candidatus Thorarchaeota archaeon (assembly GCA_029855935.1). Lineage (GTDB taxonomy): Archaea > Asgardarchaeota > Thorarchaeia > Thorarchaeales > Thorarchaeaceae > B65-G9. Next base: position 1,270 of record JAGSHN010000018.1, read on the forward strand.
CACTGGGAGTTTCAAGTTCCGAGTGGTCCTCTTGGGGGAGGAGGGAGTAGGAAAGACCTCCCTTCTCAGGAGGTTCACAGAGAACTCTTTCGACCCCGAGTACAAGCAGACCATAGGTACGACCTTTGCGTCGAAGTCGGTCTCCGTGAGATGCAAGGATGGATACACGCGTACCGTGAACCTTGTAATATGGGATATGGGAGGGCAGGACACATACAAGGAGCTGAGGCGTCGCTTTATGAGGGGTGCGGCTGGCGCTGTCATCGTCTACGATGTGACACGCCCAGAGACATTCATGGCGATGAACAACTGGTTTGAGGCCTTTAGGAGCACATGTCCTGGGGCCGATGTAATCATCTGTGCCAACAAGATAGACCTTGAGGACCAGCGAATGGTGCCGATAGAGCCGGGACTGATGCTCAGAGACTGGTTCCAAGCAGAGTACTACGAGACCTCTGCGAAGACGGGTCATCTGGTCGCTGATGTCTTTGCAAGACTGGCAGAGATAATGTTGGAGAAGAAGCTGAGTAAGTATGCAGAGCCAAGAATGTAGATACCGAGTCTGTCACGTGGTGGAGCCCCAATGGTGACTGTCAGGGAATTCATGACCAACATCCTTGTGACTGCCGATGCGGACACGCCCGTGGTGGAGGCCGCCCGACTGATGGCCGCAGAAGACATCGGCAGTCTCATAGTCACCAGCGGTGACGAGATGGTGGGGATTGTCACTCAACGTGATATCATCGAGGCACAGCTCCTCTCTCCCGAGACCTACAAGGACCTGACAGTCAGGGACATAATGGCAACTCAGGTCGTGAGCATAAGCCCTGATGCGGATCTGTGGCACGCAATCTCGCTGATGGACCAGACTGGAAAGAAACACATTCCCGTGGTGGACAACCACGAGACCATCGGCGTCATATCTGCTACTGACATAATCAGGGTGCTGGCCACTATGAAGCTCATCGCCGACGGTGGCAAGGACTAGTACAGACAGTCACGCTGGTTTGTACTTGGGAATCTCTGCGCGAATCTCCTTCTTCAGCTTTAGGATGTCCCGTGCCTGAAGCTGGTGCCGCTTCTGATAGGAGGAGACGACACTGGCCCAACGGTCTATCTTGACCATTATCGGATCGCTCGGAGTCACCTTCATGATCTCGGCCTTGGCATCGTTCATCGTTGCAAGAACATCGCCAGCTATGCACCCCATTTTCATCGAGGCGATAATCCGCTCAAGCTGCTCTACGATCTTAAGCCCTTGCTCAAGCGAAACACGTGACGGCGCTGTGGCAGGAGCGGCCGCAGGGGGCGGTGCCTCCTGTGCCGCAGGAGCTGCCGCAGCTGGGGCTGCTACGGACGGCTGAGCAGGTGCCGTAGCGGCCTGTGCAGCAGCTACGGGTGCCGCTGCTGCGGGTGCTGGTGCCGGAACCTCGATGCTCTTCACCGTCTCCAAGAGCTCCTGCTTGAAGGCCTCGAGCTGCTCACCAAGGAACTTCCCGAGGAACCCAATCTCGGTCTTTATCATCTCAGCCAGTCGCTCAGTGTCTGCAGAGGCAGTGCCCTCGCCAGCGGGGGCTTTCGCACTCGTCATCGCAGGTGCTGAGAGTATCTCGTCCTTCGCTGCGCGCACCTCAGTCACAACGAGCTGAGCCAGCTCTGCAGAGAGGCTCTCCTCAGGACTGGACATGGTCTTCAGCTGCTCCAATATCTCCTCTTTTGCAATGCGCACTTCTGATTTGATCTCAGTGATGGCGCCGAGGATTGTTATCATGCGCTTGAGTGTCTCACCGAGCGCCTGGACCTTGGTCTCAATCTCGTTCAGTTTGTTGAGAAACTGCTCAGCCATGGTAGTCGCACCGTCCGTGTGTTGTCGAAAGGATACAAACTCACAAAAAAAGGATTTGCCACGCCGAGACTGGCCACAAAGATTCGATTGAGACTGTCAGAAGAACCATTAAATGCGGTCCCACATCCTGAGGTAGTGTTCAGTGGACGGTGGAACGAGTTTGGCCTCCGATAGCATCACGCACATGTTCAAGCTCGTCGCCCTCGGTGACGGTGCGGTCGGGAAGACCAGCTGTATCAGAAGATACACCGAGGGCAGCTTCAGCGAGCAGTACATAATGACTATCGGGACCACCTTTGCACTCAAGACACTGACAGTCGACGTGCCCGGTCGCGGCAAGGTCAATTGCCGAATTGTTCTCTGGGACCTCGCAGGACAGCCGACGTACAACGAACTTCGTAGGCGGTATATGGCCGGGTCCTCTATGGCAATCATTGTCTACGACGTGACGAGACCACAGACATTTCTGAATGTAGGAGAGTGGTACACCCGATTCACCACAGTGTGCCCCAATGCAGTCGTTGCCGTCGTCGCGAACAAGATTGACAGGCCAGACAGGCTGGTACCGCCAGAGGCGGGCGAGATGATCGAGAAGTGGCTGGGCGTGCTGCATTTTGAGACCTCAGCCAAGACGGGCGACAACATTGACATAATGTTTGACGAGCTCGTAAAGAGAACGCTGCTCAAGCAGGAGGAGCTCGGAATATCGACGGGCGTTCAGCTGACCGGCCGGCCCACAAAGCTAATCTGAGGTTCTAGTACGCCGTGACAACACAATGACAAGCCGAAGAAAAATCGTCAGGGGTGCATTGGGTCACATTGCTCTATTCTTCATCAACTTCTGCGTTCTTGTAGGCGTTGTGGAGTCGTTTCAGCTTTTCAACGTTGGACTGCCCCTCCTCAACGTCATCATCCTCGGCTACATACTGATCCACACAGCTATCATGCTGTCCATACAGCTGGGCGTCCAGATTCTGGAGCTCATCCGTATCCGAATGCCAACCCTGCTCGTGAGCTACTATTTTCAGTTCGACGACAACGAAACGATTCCAATCCCGCTACTCGACCCTACGAAGAGCCGTCTTGCGTTGATAGTGCTCTTACTGGTCCTGAGTGGAGGTCCTGTGTTCTATCCAATCTTCGCCATCTACGGATTCCTGCTCGTATATGCTCATCTTGTGAAGATAGTGCTCGACCCCTCCACAATCCTATACTACTTCGAACTGTTCCTGAACTGGATGCCTCCGGTCTTTCTTGCCATCGTCTGCATCGTGGTAGTGTCGATAATTGTCATAGAGCGGAGGCATCTGTGAGGGAGGACAGTACACCTTCCACGACGACTGTGTCGCGTCGTGCCGGACCTGTCGACACAAGCGCAATCCTCGACCTCGTGTGATGGGCCATCAGAGCGAGATACTCGCGCAGGCCCCCGGGGAGGTCGTCGTACGCCTTTGAAGAGGAGCGCCAGTCTTCGATCTCCTCAGGAGTCCAGCCTTCAACGTCCTCAAGTACTGGCTCGACGCGGGCCAGCACTCTGCTGTCGGCTGGAAACCTCGTCGTCTCCTCGCCGTTGATTCGATATGCGACACAGACCCTCAGTGGCCGAATCCCGGCGAGAACGTCGACTTTCGTGACCGCAAGAGCTGTCACACCGTTGACACGACTTGCATAGCGGAGAGCGACCAGATCAAGCCATCCGCATCTTCTCGCTCGACCCGTCACTGTACCTCTCTCACCACCACGTTCCCGCAGCTCCTCACCCATCTCGTCACTGAGTTCGGTGGGGAATGGACCAGCCCCGACGCGGGTGGTGTATGCCTTGCACACACCGAGAACATCGTGTAGAAAGGAGGGCGGCACACCAGTCCCAACTGACGCAGCAGCTGCGACGCAGTTTGAACTCGTGACAAAGGGGTACGTACCGTGATCGATGTCGAGAAGTGTGCCCTGAGCGCCCTCGAAGAGCACCTTCTTGCCACTGTCCGTTGCATTGACAAGAAACTCGCCTGTGTCGGCCACACTGTCGCGTAGTGTCATGGCCATCTGTCTCAGCCGCAGCCAAGTGCGATGCGGATGGCACTCCACAGAGGAGCCAAACAGGCGCTCCACGCGCCCGCGCTGGTACTCGAAGAAGGCATTCCATCGGTCCTCATCACCGTTCAGTAGGTCGATCATTCGAACGCCAGAACGGAGTATCTTGTCACCGTACGTGGGGCCGATGCCACGACGAGTGGTACCGACTCTGTTCTTGCCGCGGGCCTCATCAATCAGACCATCAACCTGAATCTGCAGCGGGGTGATGATATGTGCCCTCTCGCTCAGAACGAGGTCAACAGGTATCCCAGAACGGGCCAGCTGCTCAATCTCGTGGATGAGGACATCGAGGTCCACAACAACACCGTTTCCAATCACCGCTGTCTTACCCTGCACAACACCGCTGGGCATGATGCGGAACTTGTACGTCGTGTCGCCCACTACAACGGTGTGGCCAGCATTGCTCCCACCTTGGAACCGGGCGACGATGTCGAACCCGCCTGCGAGACAGTCGACTACTTTTCCCTTTCCCTCGTCGCCCCACTGGAGGCCCACTGTCACCAGGTTTGTCACCGCTGACGCCCGTGACGACCGATGGGACAGCCCAGATAACGCTTTTGGCAGGAGAGAATGCGCATTCTCACCTACGAGTTTATATCTTGGACTTGCTTCGGCTCCTCGAACGACGTTGAGAAGGGTAGATGTCGTAGTTGTCGGAGCCGGGACCGCCGGTTGCGTCACCGCAAGACGATGCGCAGAGATGGGCCTGAAGACCCTCATCCTAGAGAAGAAGAAGAGGGAGGATATTGGGAAAAAGGTCTGCGGTGACGAGATAAGCAAGTCACACTTCGACGCAACTGGAATTGACTATCCGTCTGGGGACGAGGTTTCCAGTGTGGTTTCCGGCGCAGATGTCTACCCTCCAAACCTGCAGAACGAACTCATTGTGCGTGGGTGGTCCGACTTCGATGGATGGACCGTCAACCGGTGGCGTTTCGGACAGAGATTGCTGGAAGAGGCACTCAGGGCTGGCGCGACTCTCGTGGACCAAGCAAGAGCCGGAAACCCTGAGGTCCGCGCCGATAGAGTCGTTGGCGTACGATACAGGGATGTGCAATCGGGGCAGGAAGATGTCATCAGGGCCAAGCTCGTGGTGGATGCGAGCGGCTTTGCTGCAGTCATGAGAAACAACATTGACAGCCCGCTAGTCGAGAAGAGAGTTGCCAAGGAGGACGTTGCGCTCTGTTATCGAGAGATTGTCAAGCTCCGGGTCCCCATGGCCGAACCAGAGGTAGCACGAGTCTTCCTTGGTGGAAGGTTCGCCCCTAGGGGGTATGCGTGGATCTTCCCGAAGGGGCCACAGACCGTGAACACGGGTGTCGGAATTGGAGGCGGGAGCGGAGCGAGACCGCCACGTGCCCTGTATGAGCTCTTCAAGGAAGAGTACCCGCTTCTCTATGACTGCCAAGTAATTGAGGGGGGCGGTGGAGCTGTCCCGGTGAGAAGGCCCCTGAAGAGCCTTGTTGGAAATGGTGTCGCCTTTGTGGGAGACGCCGCTCTGCAAGTCAACCCGATCCACGGTGGAGGGCTCGGGCCGGGGATGCGTGCAGGAATCATCCTAGGAGAGGTGGCCAAGGAGGCAATCGCCAGACGCGACACCACTGCAAGAGGTCTATGGGACTACAACATACGGTACCTGACTGGCTATGGGAGAAGACTCGCCTCGCTTGAGGTGTTCCGTCGTCTGCTACAGCAAGTGTCGGACGATGACATCAACTTCGGTTTTGAGAAGAGGCTACTTGAGGCGGGCGATCTGATGGCAGCAAACCGTGGCGAGGGTATCCCCATGGGGCTGCTGGAGAAAGTGAGACGGCTCAAGAGGGGAATCGGCAGACTCTCGCTTCTGAGAGACCTACAGCGTGCAGCTCGCCTGATGAAAAAGATGGACAGGCTGTACCGTCGCTATCCCCACGAGCCTGACCGGCTTGAGGCTTGGAACCAGTCCGTGCTTCAGGTCATCGAGGCGGCGGTGTTCGGCCGACGATAGAGGGGATAACCTAGGACCAGCCCTTGCGAGGCGGGAAACGAGGGACCAGCGATATCGTGTCTTCAGGTGCGTGCAACAAGACAAAAAGAGAGAGGGTGGGGCAAGTGTGGTCCGCCACAGACCACACTCAACGGAGATCACACGTCACGAATTCCGTCCTTCGTGACGATGAATACTGCCTCGCCCTCAGGCAGATTGGGCGAGTCGACAAGTCGGCAGATTCTGCGTTCGCCTTTCGACTTGCGGAGATAGCACCGTGTCTGCGGTACGTGCGCGAGAACGTGACCACCAACCGGCGCTGTCGGGTCCCCAAAGAAGGCATCCGGACGCGCCATCACTTGATTTGTGATGAACACGGCCATGTTGTTGACTTCTGCGCCACGCCCCAGATGATGGAGATGCTTGTTCAGCTTCTGCTGACGCGCAGCCAGAGTCCCCCTGCCAGTATACTCTGCGCGGAAGTGACTCGTCACGGAGTCGACTACTAGGAGCCTTGCGTTCTTCTCGGGGGCCATCTCCATCGCCTGGTCACAGAGAAGAATCTGATGGTCGGAGTTGTAGGCGCGTGCCCATATCACATTCTTCAGAACCTTTGCGGGATCAAGGCCAAGTGCCTGTGCCATATCGACAAGACGCTCCGGTCTGAACGTCCCCTCAGTGTCGATGTAGATTGCCGTCGCGTCCAGACCACCCCTCTCAGGAGGCAACTGTACGTTGACTGCCAATTGGTGTGCCAACTGGGTCTTCCCCGACCTGAACGAGCCATACACCTCGGTAATGCTCTGTGTCTCTATTCCACCGCCGAGAATCTCGTCAAGCGCCTTCGAGCCTGTGGTGATCCGCCCTGCGCTCCTCCGCCGCTCAAGCAATAGGTCAGCAGTCTCGAATCCTATGTCCAGCATCTCACGGGCAGCCTTGATTATCTTCGTGGCCGTGGTCTCGCCAATGGAGCCGGCAGCGGCCAGCTCGGACGGTGAGGCCACAGCGATTGCCTCCACACTCTTGAAGCCGGCCTCGCTCAGCCTCTTCGCGATTGCGGGACCGACACCAGGCAGGTCCGTCACATCAAGGCCCGTGACGCTCTCGGCCTCCGCATCAACAATCCCATCTGCCGCTTCGAACTCTTCATAGTCCGATTCATCAAACTCTTCGTCGGGTGATATCGTAAAGACCTCCCTACTTGGCCTGTGCTCTCTTCACTGAGATCTACGTTGGCCGAGCTCCATACTCTCTGGAGGTTATAAAAAGAGCACGAACTGGAACGCCGAGTGACATTAGGTCGACCGCAACGTACGCCATCGTGGTTGATCGGGCAAGCAATCGGCGGATCAGCGACAGCCGAAACAAGACGGCAGCAGTTCGATTCTCAGTCTGTGTGCGTCATCGTGACAAGGATGAACTCCTCTTGGGGAGCTATCTTGATGCCGCCCTGCGTCGTCTGGATCTGAATGAACCGCATCTCGGCGCCCTCATTGACCTGAGAGATCACCTCTTTCGTCTTTCCAATCAGAGCACTAAGCAGCGCCGAGATCTCCTCAGCCCGCTCCATCGTGACTCCCCAGCTATTGATTGGAAATCCCTCCGGGCTGATGAAGAGCGCAGCATAGACATCAGGAAACTTGCTGGTTATGTTTTGAATGATTCGCTCGAAGATCTCGCGTTTCGGCATCGCTGGCATGTTGAGTTCACATCCGCGGGCTTAGCGTCCACGGAGGGAGTGTTGAGTACGCGAAGAAAAGCTTTGTGCTTACATATTTTGCCAAAACCTATAGGTAGGATGAGATAGTGACGTTGCTGGCCGAGAGTCCTATCACGAAGACGGTCCCACAGGGGCGTGCCAAGGAGGACAGGTTCGTGAGATTCGGAGATGACCATCTCACCATCGAGGACAAGAGCGTACGAATCGCACGAGCTGTGTCCCGTGCTGCTGCAGCTCCTCTCTTCAATCTCTACACCGTCATTGTTATCGTGATCTTGTCGCCAGACCAGCTCGGGCCTCTCCTGGATTCCCTCAGTGCTGTGATGATCTGCGTCGTCCTGATGGTCACGATGCCTGTAGCTCCCATCCTGCTCAGTGCACATCGTGGTTATACTGACCTTGATGTATCGGAGCAGTCCAAGCGCGGCAAGTTCTTTCTCTTCTCGGTCGGATGTTATGCCCTAGCCTGGTGGGCCTACACCACTCTTCAGTGTCACATTCTCGCGGTTCTCGCAGCAGGGTACGTGGGTGTCAGCAGCAGCCTCCTCCTACTAAATCTCAGGACGAAGGTCTCGGTCCATGCGGCTGGTGTCTCTGGGCCGGGTACGGCACTGATATACATGTACGGCCCGCTGGCATCCGTCGTCACCATCATCTGGATTCTGGTAGTCTGGTCCAGGGTAGTCCTTGTCCAGCACACACTCAGACAGGGCGCGCTAGGAATCGCTACTGGTGCAATTGTGACATTCGCTGTCTACGTATTGATGTACTGACCGCCGCGGGAGCTTCATAGTGACATCACAAAAAGCCTTATGAAAACACAGCTAGGAGGGACTAGTAGAAGAGACTCTAACTCAGAGGGCCTGTCGACCTGATTCCTGTTTATGCCTCGCCAAGACAGCAGGACCGAAGGTGGTGAAGTATTGGCGGAGATAATCATCTGCCCAAAGTGTGGAAACCGTGTGGTAAGAGGATCAACCCACTGCCTGCACTGTGGTGCACGGCTGACGGATGGCATTGGCGCAGCCCAGCAGACGGCTGTCTCAGGGACCAAGCTGGAGACTTCGGAGGACTCACTTCACCTTGCTGAGTCCACCATGACAGATATGCTGGCCACAGAGCAGACATCGCCGACTGGTGAGCAGACAGCCGAAACGGAAGAGGATGTTCTTCCCCCGATAGATGAGGGGCTGCTACCCGAGCCGGAGGCCGAGGGCGAGACAACAGACACAGGCGCATCTTCGCCCGGACTGCTGGAGGCAGAGACAGAGACAGCAGACAATATGACGTGGGATGTCGAGGACATCTCTGCAGATGCAGGAGAGGGGATGAGAGTAGTCGAGAAGGAGGCGACAGTCGCCCGGGAGATAGAGGCCGACGAGGTTCGGGAGGGAGACCCGTTCAGAGAGGTGGCGCCCCCCGTCGTTGTGGACCAAGATGATGACAGTGTTGTGACCGATGATGTTGTGATGCAGGTCCTTAGGGACACAACTGAGGACGAAGAGGCCGTCCAGGCCGTCGCCCATCTCTTCCCCAAGGGGAAGGGGACCACTTCGCGCGAGTTTGTCGAGGTAGTGGTCGGAAAGCCGAAGAGAATACAGCCGAAGGAACCTATGCGAGAGCTGCAGACCCCCTCTTGCCCGAGCTGCGGGGCTATCCTGACGGGGGACGACTTCGAGTATCCCGGGTACGTATTCGAGGCCATGGGTCGTGCTCGGATGGAGCACGGGGACGCCCTGCTTGACAATGGTGACCATGAGAAGGCCATCGAGGAGTTTGAGAGGGCCAAGAAGCTCTTCGAACGCGCGGGAAACGAAAAGCTTGTCGAGGAGGCAATGAAACGAGTGGACTATAGCTATGAGGCTATGGCAGAGTCGCACTTCAGCGAGGGCGAGAGTCACCTGCGAGCGGACGAGTTCGAGTGGGCCATTGTCCAGTTCAAGAAGGCTCGAGAGATCTATATGTTCACGACGCGGGCCAAGATGCGGGCCAAGTGTAGCGAGCGGATAAGAAAGAGCTATGAGGAATGGGGTAAGCATCTAGAGGAGGAGGCCGAAAGGATGGCCAAGCTCGGCGACTCGAGGAGGGCCCTAATGCTATATCAGGAGGCCGCCGAGAAATACCGCGAGGCCAACGCCGAGAAGAGACTACGTGGCCTCGAGAAGAAGATTGCGCGTGTCTGATGGATGCGTCACCTGAATAGGTCTTCTCTCGCGGGTCTTGGAATGGACACCGCAGCCGCTGTTTCATCAACCTCGTATCTGTAACCTCTGATCAGCACAACAGGCACCCCTTCATCCGCCTGCCCCATAAGGGTCTCTGCAGCCGCAGCCAGCTCGTCCGCTTGGCAGACGGTACTCCTCCGTAACACCCGCCCCCGTAGATCGACTCGTCCCCTATTGTACTTGAACGGGCCTATCCCAGCCACTCCGACGGCCACATTCACTCCACCCCTACGCCAGGGCCGCCCCTGTGTGTCCGCGACTATCACCGCAACTCGATGACCAGTGAGGTCTTGCACCCCCTGCCTAATGTGGCGTGCACTGGCGTCAGCGTCGAGCGGGAGCAGAACGAAGCAGTCTGGCGGAGCGTTCGACTTGTCTACGCCGCCGAAGTTGCACACAAGACCATCAGGCCTCTCGGTGATGAGGGCGCGCCTTGATCTCAGAACAGCCTTACTCTCCCTGAGTGCCAGCTCCACGTGGACCGGGTCCCATCCATTGTCACCAGCGATGCGGATGGCATCCTTGGAGGGTCTCACAGTAGACCTGTGAACCACTCGTCCCTCGGCCTTGGAAACTATGGTGTGCGAGACTACGAGTATGTCGCCGTCACAGAGCGGTTGCGAGCTGCGAGATAGCACGTCAACTATCAGTCGGGCAAGGTCGTCACCCTCTGACACTAGGCCGATGCCCTCGACACCAATGAATCGTACTCTGGCTGTCTGCACAGCCCAAGAGACTACAGCAACATTATTCAACAATTCGGCATGTTGTGGACCGAAGAAAACGTCCCTCCACTCTACCGGAACTGATTCGCAGGAGAAACGCTACAGAGCAGGCGTTTTCAGGCCCTACGGGAAAACAATAAATGCGAACGGAGTAGAGCCTCAATTCGGCTCATTGTGAGTGTCAGGGGATCGTTACGACATCGTCATCCAAGAAACTCCAATTGGGGCGTCAATAGCTCGAGCAGAAAAGGTGACAGAGTTGGCTTCATCACGAAAGAAGAGAAAGGCCAAGAGTAGCAGGAGGCAGAGAGCAGCTGCGGCAACAGCAGAGCTCCCCGCCGACACTGGCGACATCAAGCAGGGCACCATTGCGAAATTCATGCGCAAGAGGACGCAGCTGGTCGGCTTCGAAACCGGGCTCAATAAGCACACACAGTACGTCATAGAGTTTCTCGACAACGCAGTCGACGCCCTTGAGAGCTGGTGGTGGAAGACCAAGAAACACCCGCGGCTGCAGGAGCATCTCGACCCTGCTATTGTTGAGGAGGTACGCGCGAAGCTCGAGCCCTCTCTATACGACTCTATCGCCCTGAGCAAGAAGCTGGAGAAAGAGATTCGTGAGGGGAAGGACGTAGAGTTCCCGACCCGACCAAAGGAAACCCTGGAGGAGAAGGTGAAGGCCTTTCGTAAGTTCCTAGTTCCCTTCAGGGCGCTGATCAAGAAGAATGAGCCATTCGCTGTCATTCAGCTCACTGAGGTGATGATGCCAGACCTTGTGCCGCTCGACAACGACGAGGGCCTCCGTGTCTACGAGTTCACATGCTTCGACAATGGTGTCGGAATGGTGGCCAGTGACTTCGAGAAATACGGCATCTATCTGGCGTCAAGCAAGTCGGAGAAACTGCGTCAGACAAGAGGCAGCCAGGGCTTCGGAGCACCATCAGCCTTCAGCGATGCGCAGAACACGACGGGAAAGCCCATATTCGCAATCACGAAACGATTCACGGCGTCACGCGCCATTGTAGCAGACTTCTTCACAACGACCGCCAACACCAAGCAGTACGAGGCGGGTCCGGTGGAGATGGATCTCCCCTTCGAGCACGGGACGTACATCCGACTATACTACCTCAACATCCAGTACCGTCGCGGATACGCCGACACGTATGCTCAGATGGCATCTCTACTCAACTCTCACGTCACAATCATCTTCATCGACCCCTACGGTGAGATTCACATCTACCCGAGGAGAGTCAACCAATTCCCAAAGGAGCCCAAGTATGCCCAGCCGCATCCGGCCTCAATTCGAATAGGTGAGTTTCAGGATCTTCTCAGAGAGTCGCAAGAGAAGACCCTGGGAAGCTTTCTGACCAAGGCATTCTGCCGGATAAGCACAAACAAGGCGAGACAGATAATCGAAGCGGCAAACAAGGAACTCGGTCGAAAGAAACTGCCCAAGCTCAGTCTTCGGACCCCAATAGACTCTCTCTCCAAGATCGAGGTCGAGCTGCTGTACAAGGCCTTCTCGAGCCAGGACTACCTGGCACCTCCAACGGACACGGTGGTCCCTGTGGGCGAAGAGGTCTTCGAACAGACGATAAGAATGGCCTACGAGCCGGACTTTGTGACAGCAGTCACCAGGAAGCCAACATCCGGGAAGGGATTGTCCTTTGCTGTTGAGGTGTGTATAGCATACGGCGGCAAGATTCCTCCTGCGACATCAGCGACCCAGGTACTATGGAGATTCGTCAACAGAGTACCCAAGCTCAGAGACAACAGTGACTGTGCCACGTGGAAGGCGTGCGCCTCGGTCAACTGGCGGAACTACAAGGTTCAGACCTTTGACAACGGCATTCCTCGCGGACCACTGATGGTCTTCATCCATGTCTGCGGTGCCTATGTCCACGTGATGTTCAAGGGTCAGAGTAAGCAGGCCTTGGCCGAGGACGAGGTTCTGCTGCGGGAGATCAAGCTCGCTCTTGAGGATGCTGGAAGGAGGTTCAGGAGATTCATCACACGGCGTGAGACAGCCCGTCGCAAGGCCAAACGCGCCGGGATTCTCGCGATGTATGCTGATCAGTTCGCACAGAGCCTAGTGAATATCGTGAACACAGCAAAGGGGAAGCAGCTCTTTGACCCGGAGACGGTGGCTGGTAGACTCAGGGACGCCATCACGGGATACGAGACTCGCCACGATGTTGTGGAGACCGAGGCCGAGGTGGCCGGTTCCGACCTTGTGGCAGACATTCCACTCGGAGAGCCTGAGGCCGTGGAAGCGGACATCAGGGAAGGTGAATAGATGAGCCCTCGCAAGAAGGCGGGAGATGAAGAGGCAGTCCAAGTCACGCTGGAAGAGATTGTCATGAGCAGTGAGAAGAGATCCAGACGAAGAGCGACGCGCGAGGTCGCGGAAACCACGCCTGTGGAGACTGATCTGGAAGGTATCAAGACCGTTGGCAAGAAAGTACTTGAGAAACTTGTGGATGCGGGTTATGGCACAGTGGACAAGCTTGCTCGATCCAAGGCCAGCATCCTCGCCGAGAAGGTAAAGGGACTGTCGAAGGAGCGCGCTCAGAAGCTGATCGATGAGGCAAAGGCGCTCAGGAAGGCGAGGCAGAGGGCAAGCAAGAAGCCAGAGGGGCCATCCAAAAAGACTACCACGAAGACAAAGGGAGAAAAGAGCATCACGGAGTCCGAGACGACTGTGACACCGCTGACCGCTATACGTGGCATAGGTCCGAAGCTGGCCACGAAACTCATCGAGGGAGGTTACGACTCGGTCGAGAGACTCGCCAGATCCAAGCCTCAGACAGTAGCCGGCATCGTCGACGGTCTGGGAATCACAAAGGCGCGGCAGATAGTCTCAGCAGCGAGGGAGTATGTCAAGCAGAAGCAGATTGAGTCGCTTGTCGGACCAAAGGAATCGACGACAACTTCAAAGAGGGAGGCAAAACCATCTAAGAAGAAGACCACACCCAAGAAGACAACAAAGAAGACAGAGAAGGCCAAGGAGAAGAAGCCCAAAGTGACGCCAAGACGCAAGGCAAAGCCCCACGTCGCACCGCACAAGAGACCCGTTCGCAAGCAGTCAGGCCTGCCAGTCCCTGCGGCAGTGACTAAGCTCGCCGAGGAGCTCCGAAGGCAGTGGAGGGAGGCTGAGAAACGGGCGGCGTCGAAGACTGGTGACGAAACTCAGGCGACCGTGGAGGTCGTGGCACTCACCCGAGAGGAGACTATGGAGCGCCTAGTCGACGAGGCGATGGAGATTCTTAACGAGACAATGACCACAGGTAGGCCTGCCTTCGAGATACCCAGCAGGTCGTCCGACAACATAGTCTGGGATGAGGTCCGTGACCTCCTACTGCTTGGGATGAAGACAATATCGAGGCCGTACCACTCTCTCGCCTCAGTCGTCGATGCGACCCGGACTGCAAGGGTGATGGAGATAGTCTTCCAGCTCCTGCGTTCCAACCTGCACGCCACGAAACGAGAGATCTACTACTCTGATGTCAACCTGTTCAGGGACCAGAAATACAGTGACAAGATAATCGAAGATGTCGCGTCAATGCTGCAGACGACACGAGACAGCATCCACGTTGTGGCATCGGCCCGTGGTTCAGCCATGGGACGCGTGATAATCAGAGACGGCGGGGACCTGATCGACCTGACTAAGATGGGAACAGGTGGCTGGGCCATAACGCCATTCCTCGATCAGGTCGAGATAGTGGAGAGCGATGCCGAGTTCATCATCCTGTCCGAGAAGGACGCTGCGGTCATGCGACTCGCTGAGTCCAAGTACTGGAACCGACAGCCGTGCATCGTCCTGACCGGAAAGGGCTCCGGAGATATGGCCACACGAGCCTTCCTCAAGAGGCTCGTCAAGGAGTTGGAGATACCAGCTTTTGCCCTTGTGGACTCTGACCCATATGGGCACTACATCTACTCCGTCTTTCTTCGCGGGTCGAAGAGACTGAGCTACGAGTCGCCATTCATCGCGACGCCAGAGCTCAAGCTGCTGGGCGTGTTGAGCAGAGACCTTGACGCATACAACATTCCGAGGTCGGTCCGCATACCGATGGAGCCTGCAGACATCAAGCGCGTGAAGGACATGCTGAAGGAGCCGTTCGTCAGAAAGAACAGAGAGTGGGTGGAGGACCTTCAGCTGATGCTCAAGATAAAGGAGAAGGCCGAGATTCAGGCATTTGCCAGCCACAGCTTTCAGTTCCTGACAGACGAGTATCTCCCAACCAAACTAGAGACTGGCGACTGGATATAGAACTGTGCCGGCATTGATGCAGAGAAGTGATGAAAAGAAAATGAGGGGAGATGACAGTCCCCTCTACGCTAGCTTGTGACCACAGTTGTTGCAGAACTTCGACCCAGCAGGGACAGGATTTCCACAGTTCGGACAGTATCCACCGCGGGACTCGACTGTGACTGTGTACTCGGCACCCTCGCCCTCACGAATGGTGGCGTGTATCTTTGTGGGACCCTCACCTGTGCCCTCGTGGATGGTGGCGTGCACCCGTGTTGCACCAGACCCCCCGCCCATAGCAGGAGCAGTTCCCGCTCCGACGGCTCCGGTTCCACCGATAGGAGCACCGCAATTAGTGCAATTGGGACCAGGGCCGACAGGCGCTCCGCAGTATGGACACTTTCCCTCGTCCTGTGCAGCCTTTAGGTTGGCAACAACGGAGGGTATGACTTTCTTCTGCTTGAACTCGAACTCCAGCGTTCCGCCCGACTTCAACTCCACAATGAGCCGATTTCCACTCTGCGCAGCATTGCTGATGGCCACAAGCGGAACAGCTAGGCTCTCTGTCTCTCCAGACTCGCTCCTGTTGTAAAACGCGTCTGCGGTCCAAGAACTTATAGCGGCCCCAACCGCCGCATAGCCTATTCCCCGACCGATACCGCGAATTGCCGCACCACCAATGCCACCGACCTCTCGACCGACCCCCTCTAGAATCGCAGCACCCGCAATGGCACCCGCCAATGCGCCCACCTTCTTGAGGCTGCCAAAGAGGCCGCCTCTCTTCTTCTTTTCGGGCGCCTTATACCAGACGAGCCGAACGTCGGTGAGCTCTAGCGTGCCATCCTCTCCATCGAACTTCACGTCCTTCTCTCGCACCATCTTCCTCTCGTAGTCTAGTGTCGAGAGACCGGACTCGGAATATGTGACAGTCAGGAATGCAGGTCTTCCAGACATTTCAGATGCACCGGGTAGCAGAATAGAACGAATGCTCTTAACTCTGCCGTAGCACGAACGCTGCAGATTAGACTCATCTCGTTACACAGCACACGAAACGGGCCTAGAAGCGCCATGGCTAGAAATATTACGCGGGTCGCACGGACTACAGACCGGCCAACCCAAGAATCCGATAGGGAGGATACAGACAGTGGAAATCAAGAGAATTGCAGTTCTCGGAGCAGGCCAGATGGGCAACGGCATAGCGCATGTCTGCGCTCAGGCTGGCTTCGAGGTCAAGATGAGAGACATCGAGCAGAGGTTCCTCGACAGGGGCTTCGAGACGATCAAGAAGAACCTCGGTCGTGGAGTCAAGAAAGGCAGGATGACCCAGGAAGAGGCCGATGCGATAGTCGCACGGATAGAGGGCGTCTTGGACCTCAAGAGAGCTGTAGAGGATGCAGACCTCGTCATAGAGGCGATACCAGAGATCGTGCAGCTCAAGCTCGACACGTGGAAAGAGGTCGATGGTCTGGCGCCGGAACACGCGATTCTGGCATCGAACACATCCAGCATCAGTATCACTCAGATGGCGGCGATGACAAAGCGACCTGAGAAGTTCATTGGAATGCACTTCTTCAACCCTGTGCCAGTGATGAAGCTAGTGGAGATCATCAGAGGCGCAGCAACAAGCGATGAAACGGTTCGTGTGATTGAGGACGTTTCTCACAGGCTTGGTAAGGAGACCGTCATCGTCAACGAGGCGCCCGGTTTCGCCGTCAACAGACTGCTGGTACCAGCGATAAACGAGGCGATCTTTGCAGTGCAGGAACATGTTGCAACCATTGAGGATATGGACAAGGCAATCAAGCTCGGCCTCAACTGGCCGATGGGACCACTCACCCTTGCAGACTTTGTGGGACTGGATACGCTGCTCTACATCTCCGACTACCTCTTCGACGAGTTCAAGGACCCCAAGTACAGAGCTCCCTCGTTGCTCAGAAAGATGGTCAGGGCGGGCTGGCTCGGACGAAAGGCTGGCCGCGGCTTCTACGACTACTCCGGCGAGCAGCCAACACCCATCAAGCTGTAGTTTGGTGAGGTCTTCGACGAGAGGCCATGATGCCTCTCCGTCTTTCCTCTATCTATCTCGCCCGGCGTTGACCACTATGTCTCCGCCGGAGCAACGGGCTGGTGAGCAACTTGAGGCTTGAAGAGACGAACTACATTGGCTATGACGGCACGAGAATGTATATGGCCTGCTGGCTTCCGGACGACGACCGGCCCCGAGCCCTTGTCATTACCATCCACGGCTTTGGCTCACATGGTCAGACGCTCAAGGAGATTGGAGAGTATCTCGCAGAGAGGGGGATAGCCGTCTTTGCGCCAGACATGAGAGGCTTCGGACACTACTCTGGGACCAAGGGTCACGTGATGAACTTCGACGAGTACATTGAGGATGTCCAGAACCTTGTGATGCAGGTCAAGGACAGGTACATCAACAGACTGACATACTTGCTCGGACATTCGCTTGGTGGTCAGCACATCATCAGGTACGCGGCTCTCTATCCCAAGGAGGTCGACGGTCTCATTCTCTGGTGCCCGGCAGTCGCGCACAGCCTGAAGATCTCGCCCCTCAAGCGCCTTGTGGGGGAGATCCTCTCACTGCTGAATGTGAAGAAGTACTTCAGTGACGACACCCCTACAGAGTACGCAACACACAATCCGGAGGCGCTCAGGCAGATGGAGAACGATCCGTTGACGTGGGACCTCGCCACCCCAAGATTCGCAATCTCGGGGCTGAGGGCGATGAAGCAAGCGATGAATGCCGCGCCTCTAATCACACTGCCCGTACTCGTGCAACAAGCAGGCGACGATATGGTCGTCCCACCGGAGAAGGTCCGCGAGTTCTACGAACGCCTGTCTTCAAAGGACAAGACGTGGATTCTCTACGAGGGCTTCTATCACGCACTTCACTTCGAGCCGGAGAGGGAGAGGGTGTTCGAGGACACATATGCCTGGCTTGAGAGGAGGCTCCCTAGGTAGACTCCAGTCTCGCGCGCTCCGCCCTATGGCCGAATACGATGTGGGGTGGAATCAGTAATGCAGGTATGCATGTGACAACTATGAGGAACCAGTCGAACGGGTTAATGGGCTCTGTCTGGAACAGCGGCTGCATGAGCGGTACATAGATGGTCATCAGAGTGAGAATGACCGACACCGCCACCGCAGCAAGAAGTGCACGCGACTGGCGAATATGTGTTTCCCAGACCCAACGATACTCATCACGACAGTTCCACACAAAGACCAGCTCGAAGGTCACAACACTGGCGAACACCGTCGTCCGTGCGTGATGGAGGACCCTGTGCCAAAACGGCGATGACCAGTCAACGGCAGGACCCGTGACGCCCGGAATCCAGCCTCCGTACACTGTGAGAGAGTAGAGAAAGATGAATGATGAGGCAAGGAAGGCCAAGAACCCGGCGACCAGAACGAAGGATGCCAGGCCACGGTTCATCATCTTGGAACCCGGCTTTCTCGGCGGCCGGTTCATCACACCAGGCTCTGGTGGATCAACACCAAGGGCTAGCGCAGGGAAGCCGTCGGTGGCAAGGTTGAGCCACAGAATCTGAATCGGGGTGATTGGTAGCGGCAGTCCCAGCATGATGATGGTGAATATCAGAAATATCTCGTCGAAGTTGGCTGCTAGCAGAAACCTGACGAACTTCCTGATGTTGGAGTATATCTCTCGCCCCTTCTGGACTGCCGTGACAATGGTCGCAAAGTTGTCATCCGTCAGTATGACATCAGAGGCCTCCTTCGTCACATCCGCGCCGCGCATTCCCATGGCCACACCAACATCCGCGGCCTTGACAGCAGGTGCATCGTTCACTCCGTCACCTGTCATGGCCACGACCTGTCCCTGCGCCTTCAGCGCCTCTACGATCCTGAGCTTATGCTCTGGAGCCACACGCGCGTAGACATCACACCGGGCCACCGCCTCAAGGAACTCCTCATCGTTCATCCGGTCAATCTTCGAACCGGTGATCACCTCTCCGTTCTCGGGAATCAGGCCGACTTGTCTGGCCACCGCCCGAGCTGTCAGCTCGTGGTCGCCGGTGATCATAATCGGGCGAATACCCGCGTTCTTGCACACGTCGATTGCCTCAGGGACCTCCTCACGTGGCGGGTCCATCATCCCCATCAGTCCGACAAAGACCATCTCCCTCTCGACGTGTTCGGGCTCCCAACTCTGAACCTCCTCGGCAAGAGGCCTGTAGGTGAATGCAAGTACGCGGAGCGCCTCTCCAGCGAACTCTTCGTTGACTTGAAGAATGGCCTCACGATCGGCATCGGTCATTCGACGCACTTGATGGTTCTCGTAGATGTGGGTGCATAGTGGGAGTATGACATCCGGAGCGCCCTTCATATAGGCAAGGAGAGAGCCCTTCTCGTCCTCCACAATCGATGTCATTCGCTTCCGCGCGGAGTCAAACGATATCTCAGACACCTCACGAAAACGGGACATCGTCTTCTCGTGCGGGATGCCGGCCTTTTCCGCGACCACCAGAATTGCTCCCTCTGTGGGATCGCCCACCACATCCCAGTCGGCGTGGCCCTTGGGGTCGGGCTGAAGGGTGGAGTTGGAGCAGACCTGTCCTATCTCGAATATCCGTACGATATGGGGATCAGAGAGGACCTCGTACTCCTCGCCGTCTACTATGAACTTGCCCGCCGCATTATAGCCCGTGCCGGTGACCTCAATCACTCGCCTGTTGACGTAGAGCTTCCGGACGGTCATCTCGTTCTTTGTTATTGTGCCAGTCTTGTCGGAGCATATCACCGTGGTCGCACCCAGGGTCTCCACCGACGGGAGACGCCTCACTATCGCATTGTGCTGCACCATCCGCTGGACGCCGATGGCCAGTGTGATTGTGACGACAGCTGGGAGCCCCTCGGGGATGGCAGAGACCGCCAAGGCGATGGCCGCGAGAAGCTCCTCAACGAGACTATCTGAGATGTCCTTCAGAACCTCGGCTCCAAAGACTATACCACACAACAGTATGACAACGATTCCAAGCTTCTTGCCGAGATCTGCAAGGTCTACTTGGAGAGGCGTCATGTCCTTCTCGCTCTCTTGGACCATCTCGGCAATCTTCCCAAAGTATGTCGTCATGCCTGTGGCCGTGACCACGGCCTGGCCCTTGCCCGAGACGATTGTTGTTCCCTGGAAGACCATGTTGCGCATATCGCCGACAACGGGTGACTGAAGATGAATCGGGTCCTCAATCTTGCGGACAGCAACCGACTCGCCAGTCAGGGCAGACTCGTCAGCAGAGAGCCCCACAGCGTAGATCACACGCGCATCGGCAGGGACCTTGTTTCCCGCTTCAAGCGCGATGATGTCGCCAGGGACGACCAGTTTTGCATCAATATCGACCCAGAGACCATCACGTCTGACACGTGCACGTGGTGCTGCCATCTCCTTCAGTGCCTCAAGGGCCTGCTCCGAACGGTACTCCTGAACGAAGCCGAATATCGCATTGAATATGACAATGGCCGAGATCACCGCTGCATCAATGAGCCCGCCCTCCTCGTGAGACTCAGGAAGCATCGACGTGAACACCGAGATTGCAATCGCGACAAGCAATATCAGTACCATCGGGTCGGTGAATTGCTCCAGAAACATTCGCAGGGGACCCTTCTTCTCCGCCTCGACTATCTCGTTGTACCCGTATTCTGTGAGGCGAGCCTCCGCCTCTTGCGCCGTCAGTCCCTCACGACTGGCCCTCAGTTCGGCCAGAACAGACTCTACATCATTGCTGTACCATTGCGCCTTGCTCATTTTGTGGACTCCGGGTGGAGATGAGCGCAATCACCTGGCTCATACGTGACGTCCTGCGCGCGGCAAAGAGAGTTATACCTTTCGGAACGTTGCGACGAATCACTAGTCGTCCTCGCACTTTCGAAATCATTAAGTCTTCTATACGATTCACCAATTGCACAGGGAGCGAGGTGGAACGGCATGCCAGGAAAGCAGAAGTACTCGTTCAGGTGTCTTGAGCAGAACTGTGACAACCGCGTATGCTGCACCCGGCCTCACGTGAACGTGACCCTCGGTGACCTCTCCCGCTGGGCGGCACAGGGCTATATCGAACACATCTTCCCCGGCCTGATCATCAATGTACCGAAGGCGAAAGAGGAGGCCTTCACCATCGAGACCCAGCGCAGAACTTTCAAGAGGACCCTAGATGGCAACGAGGAGGAGGTAGACGCCTGCATCTTCTTCAGAGAGGATGCAAACGCGTGCTCGATCAGGTACAGTCGACCAATCTCCTGTCGGACATTTCCTCTGCTATATGATGGTAGCAAGTTCATCGTCTCGGACAAGGCCTGTCCCGGAATTGGAAAAGGGGAGGTCACCAAGGAGAGTCTCAGAGAGGCGCGGGAGCTGGCGGAACAGGAGTTCCGTGAGCGCTTGGAGACGGAGGCTGCCCTCCCGTCTGTCTACGGGCTGATAATGGGCTATATGCTTCGACAGTCCGCCGAGATAGTCAGCAAGATGTCAAAGGAGGACAGAGAGAGGCTTGAGGAGATAATGTCGAAGACCCCGAAGACAGGAGAAGAAACGGGGGCGCCAGTGGGCCACGAGCACGAGAGGGGAGGGGAGAAGACGGAGAGCCAGAGCGGCAAGGGGGAGAATGAGTGACTACCGCTCCTCCACGATCCTGAGTTCCTTGGGGCTGAAGGTCAGAGGCTCGCAGCCGTCGTTCGTGATGACAACAAGGTCCTCTATCCTGACGCCGAACTTTCCCTCTAGATACACCCCCGGCTCGACGCTGTGAGTCATCCCCACATCAAGCGCCATCGCATTTCCTCTGACCAGATACGGCGGCTCGTGTACCTCAAGTCCAATCCCGTGACCGAGTCTGTGAGTGAAGAACTCCCCAAGGCCCTCCTCCTCGATCACCCGTCGCGCAATGCCGTCTGCGCTGCCGCAGGCCAGGCCAGGTGCCAGCCTCTCAAGAGCAGCCTCTTGGGCTCTGAGGACGATCCTGTACACACGTTCCTGTTCCTCGGAGGGCGGTCCAAGTATGCCCACGCGTGTCATGTCGGTGTTGTAGCCGTCAAGGCTACAGCCACAGTCGAGTAGAACTATGTCGCCGCGCACGAGTTCTCTCGGCCCGGCCTCTGCATGCGGAAGAGCACTGTCGGGACCAAACTGAACTGCAGCAAAGGTTGGAGTCGCCCCCTGACGGACTATCTCGTCCTCGATGACCCTCTTGAGCTCGACCTCCGTGATTCCGGGATGGGCGTGTCTGAAGGCAGCCTCCTCCGCGTCAGCAATGATGTGACCGGCCCGCCGCATCAGCTCCAGTTCAGGAGCAGTCTTCCGAATCCGCATCTCACCCAATAGTTGCGTGATTGATACATCCCGCCGCAGATCCTGGAGATGCCGACGAAGCTGGCGAAACACACCGAGCGGTAGCGCGTCGTCGAGGGCAACTGTCTCAGCGTTCTCCTGATTCACGACGCTGATGACGAGGTCATAGGGATCCTCGTCCTCCTGCCAAGAACGAACATCCTGAATCCATGTCTTCCTTGAGAGGTTTGATTCCTCAAACGCGGGAACGACGAGA
Organism: Candidatus Thorarchaeota archaeon; assembly: GCA_029855935.1. Taxonomy (GTDB): domain Archaea; phylum Asgardarchaeota; class Thorarchaeia; order Thorarchaeales; family Thorarchaeaceae; genus B65-G9. The sequence continues at coordinate 23,672 of JAGSHN010000018.1, forward strand.
GATGGCGGTCCTTCAGAGGGGATGACAACGGCAATGAGCCTCTCGCGCATCGAGTAGTGAATGCCTGTCAGATACGCGAAGTTGGGAGAGGGAGTCAGTAGCGCGAAGGATGCACCACTCGACCGGAGAAACTGCTGCACCCGGTCTACCCGAGACTCGTACGTCCGTGCATCTAGCATCTTATGACACTCGCTCGGCTACAGTCTCCTATGTTCTTGTTCTTAACACATTCGGTGACTGCGAAGCCATTACCAATAGAACTAGAGTTAAATTGCAGCACTGGCGGGGGCGAGGTCCCGGGAGTTGATTGGCACTTGTCAGCGGAGTCGGAGAGTGGCGGCAGACTACCTGCCAGAGTCTTCCTCGTGGGATCGTTGACAAGATTTGCCCAGGGCCTGTATCAGCCCTTTCTCGGAGCATACCTGATAGATATGGGTGCCACTTACTCCGAGCTCAGCACGTTCCGTAGCGTGGGCAACATTGCCCCCACAATCCTTCAGCCACTATGGGGTGCAGGGTCCGACCGCGTTGGCCGCGCAAAGGCGTTCGTCGTCTTCGGCACGCTCACTGGTCTCTTCACGGTGCTCCTCTTTCTCTGGGCCGCAACGCCTATTGACATGATAATACTCTATGGCATTCAGTCTCTCCTGCTGAGCATCCAGATACCCACGTGGCTGTCTCTGATTGGTGGACTGATTGACGAGGAACACAGAGGGACAGAGCTCGGAAACCTCGGTATTGTCACCAATGTCGCCTCCCTTCTTGCAACACTGCTGTCGGGCTTTATCGCAGGATTCCCAGCCGTCATCCCATACCTGCGTCAGGCTCTCGGTGATATTGGATTCATTCTTTTCCCCACTGTGGAGGCCTGGAGAGAGGCCTACTACGTGCCGTTCTATCTGACGGCCGTTGTGGGTATAACGTCCTCCATAGTGGCGCTCACCATAAGAGAGAAACCACCTGACAAGACACAGAAGAGAACATTCCCGCCAATCCACAGGATTCTGTCACGGCCCGGGGACTTCCGCAGACTCTGTGCAGTGGCCACAATGTTCTCGTTTTCTATGTCTATGGCGTGGCCGTTCTTCTCTGTGGTCCAGAGGGTCTGGCTGCAGAACACGCTCCTCGAGATTGCCATAGCCTCAGCAATAATGACGGGTGTGACCGTCGTCTTCACAGGACCGCTCGGGCGTCTCAGTGACCGCGTGGGACGCAAGCCATTGATCATAATGGGACGAGGGACACTGTTCACGGTCCCAATCATCTATGCCTTTGCGACAAGCACCATCCATATCTACATAGCAAACGCAATTGCGGGCTTTGCCATCGCCGGGGCATTCAACGCTCTGACCGCCTACATATACGACGTTGCACCGGAGAACGAACGCGGAGCCTATCTTGCGGTCTACAACACCTTTACCGGCACAGTATTCCTTGCGGGGTCTCTCTTTGCAGGAATCATCGCGGACCTCATAGTCCCAATTGTGGGTAGCCGCGGGGCCGTCTTTGTGATGCTCCTTGTCAGCGGAATTATGCGACTCGTGTCGACAGGCTTCTACACCTTGCTGCGAGAGCCAAGGGAGTACAGCTCGACGCTGAGAGCCGAAGTGCTGGCATTGCTCGGCCGACGGACGGGTGGTAGTGACCGTGTGTAGAAGACTTAAGTCAGAACTTCGCAACACCTCATCCGTCGCTGACGGAGTTGACTGCACAGTTGAAAAAGGGGCTGTCCTTTGAAGAGAGCTGGAAGGTCGAGATCAGGAGAGGCCTCCTTCAATATGCAGTCCTTGCCATCGTGCGCTCGCACAGCGACGGTATTCACGGCTATGGCATAGCGCGCGAACTCGATGAGAAGACTGATGGTCTGCTCGAGGTGAAGGAGGGTACGCTCTACCCCATACTTCACAGGCTGCGAAACGAGAGACTGCTCAATGTGAGAATCGAGCGGTCGGAGTCGGGGCCAGCAAGGAAGGTCTACGTCCTGACGGGGGAGGGTGACAGGGTATACCGCGAGCTGACCGTCACGCTTCGGAACGTGTTCGAGAGACTGAAGGAGATGATGATATGAGCACTGCAGAGAGCCGAGACAGGATTGACAGATTCCTGTCAGAGGTCAGAAAGAAGCTGCCAGACACCTTTGAAGCGGAGGACATCCTTGAGGATCTCCGCACTCATATCGACGAGGCGCTTCGCGAGAGGGTTGCGGCCCATCCCGATACGCCTGAGAGAGAGCTTCTCGAGAAGGTGCTGGACGAGATTGGCGATCCTGATACAATAGCCAAGGAGTACGAAGCTGCACGGCTCGACGAGGAGGGAGAGGAGAGCGGGAGGCACCGAATGCAGATGGCCCTCAGATGTATCGTGGCCGTGGTGGTCTCTGTGCCGGCTGCGTGGGTCTTTGTTGACCTGACTCACGGGATGCTTGACTTTCCAACGGCCCTGACCGTGCTACTCATCTTTGCCCTGCTTGAGGGTATTGTCAGGTCGTGGCAGACCGAGAGCAGTTGAATGGAGGAGGTCTGAAACGTGGGAGTGAAGACGCACTACTTCGAGGAGGCGTCCCCTGAGCACACAAGAGAGGTGCTCGACATAGTCGAGGAGTTTCTCAAGGAAAACAGCGACATCGAGCACATCGTCGTGGCAACAACAGAGGGTAATACCGGAGTGCAGACGACAGAACGATTCAGGGACCGAAGGGTGATCGTCGTGACTCACTCGACCGGATTCGTGGCACCGAACTTCAACGAACTCGCCGAGGAGGCCAGACAGAGGATAGAGGCCAATGGTGGAACGATCCTTACTACAACCCACGCCTTTGCAGGTGTCGCACGAAGTTTCCGCAAGGTCCTAGGAACGTGGACACCCACCGAGATGATGGCGGTCGCCTTCAGAACATTCGGCCAGGGAACAAAGGTCTGTGCAGAGATAGCGATGATGGCGGCCGATGCCGGACTTGTGCCAGTGGACAGAGATGTCGTCACAATCGCCGGTACGGGACGAGGCGCAGACACAGCGTGGGTGGTCAGACCGGCATATACAAGCGAGTTCCCATCGCTCAAGATGCGGGCCTGCCTGTGCAAGCCGCTGGAGTTCTAGCCAAAGACCTCTCTGAAGCGTTCGAGATACTCACGCTGGACCCGCGTCAACTTCTCCGGTATCTCTATGTGAACACGCACGAGTTGGTCGCCCTTCCGGCCATCATTCGTGTGCACGCCCTTGCCCTTCATTCTAAATAGCGTGCCATCTCGTGTACCGCGAGGAATCTTGATCTCGCTGGAACCCCACATCGTCGGGACTTGGACAGTACCGCCAAGAACTGCAATGTCAAATGGGATGTCAATCTCGATGTACGTGTGCAGACCGCGCCGAACGAACTTCTCGTGAGACTGAACGCTGAACACTATGATGAGATCGCCCGGAGGCCCGCCACGCGGGCCAGCATCACCCGCCCCAGAGATGCGCTGATACATCTCATCCTCTACTCCAGGCGGGATGGGAATCTCGACCTCCACGCGCTGGCTCTCCAGTCCCGTGCCTCTGCACGTGGGACAGGGTGTTGTGACAACCTCCCCCAGACCCTGACAGGTGGGACAGGTCTGCGATACCGTCAGAAAGCCGCCCATTGATTGAATGACCTGACCACGTCCTCCGCAGGTCGGACAACGCGAGGGCGACGTGCCCGGTGCCGCGCCAGTGCCCCTGCAGGTCTTGCAGGGGACACGCCGCTTGAAGGCGACCTTCTTCTTGGTACCGAAGAACGCCTCTTCAAAGGTGAGGCGGATATTCAGTCGGAGATCACGGCCACGCATTGGTCCTCTTCTTGCGCGCGGGCCGAAATCAAAGCCGCCGAAGCCTCTGAAGAACTCTCTGAAGAGTTCGGAGAAGCCGTCCATGTCTATTCTCTGGAAGTCTGCGGTGCCATATCGGTCGTAGTTGGCGCGCTTCTCCGGATCGCTTAGCACCGAGTAGGCCTCGTTTATCTTCTTGAGCTTCTCCTCGGCCTCTTTGTCGCCCGGATTCCTGTCAGGGTGGTACTCCTTGGCGAGGCGCCTGTACGCGCGCTTGATCTCCTCCTGTGTCGCATTTCGGCTGACGCCGAGAATCTCATAGTAGTCGTCATCGGAAGCCAAGGAGTCTCACCCCGTCAAGATGACATCTGCCTACTCGTCGAGGTCCTCAAACTCGACATCGACAACATTCTCATCGTCGTCGCTGGTGGACGAGGATCCTGAACCACTGCCTGCGCCTGCCGCTGCGCCGGCCTTGCCCGGCTGACCTGTGGCCGCACCGAATCCTCCCACCTTGGAGGCATCGAAGCCAGTGGCACCCGCACCGACACTGCCATAGAGCTTCTCCGAGATTCTGAAGATGACCTGCTGGAGGTCATCGCTACCTGACTTGATCTTCTCGAAGTCGTCCTTCTCTATGGCCTCACGAAGGCTCTTGGCCTTCTCTTCAAACTCCTTTCGCAGATCCTCTGGAATCTTGTCCTTGTGGTCCCTCAGCAGCTTCTCGCCCTGGTAGATGAGATTGTCGGCATTGTTCTTGGCCTCAATCTGGGCCTTTCTCTTGGCATCCTCCTCAGCGTACTTCTCTGCCTCCTTGACCATCCGCTGAATCTCGTCCTCTGAGAGATTCGTCGTTGCCGTGATGGTGATGGACTGTTCGTTGCCAGTCGCGAGGTCCTTTGCCGACACCTTGACAATGCCGTTCGCGTCTATGTCGAAGGTCACCTCAATCTGAGGGACTCCTCGCGGAGCAGGAGGTATGCCAACGAGCTTGAACCTACCGAGGGTCATATTGTCCTTTGCCAGCGGACGCTCTCCCTGCACGACATGGATCTCGACCTCTGTCTGATTGTCAGCAGCGGTCGTGAATATTTTCGACTTTCTTGTGGGGATGGTCGTGTTCCTTGGGATCAGTGGAGTGGCCACCCCGCCAAGGGTCTCCACGCTGAGAGTCAGCGGAGTGACGTCCAGTAGCAGGATGTCCTTCACCTCGCCTGCAAGCACACCGGCCTGCACTGCAGCGCCCAGAGCGACGCACTCATCAGGATTGATGCTCTTCTCGCCCTCCTTGCCGAACAGGTCGCGGATTAGCTTCTGAATCATCGGCATCCGCGTCGCACCGCCAACGAGCAGAATCTTGTCAATCTGCTCAGCCTCCAGCTTCGCGTCCTGGAGCGCCTGACGAATTGGTCCAACCGTCGCCTGAGCCAAGTCCTCAGTCATCTGCTCGAATTTAGCACGCGTAAGCTCAAGGTTGATGTGCTTTGGACCGGACTCGTCGGCCGTGATGTAGGGCAGACTAATGATTGTGCGCTGCACCGTCGAGAGCTCAATCTTGGCCTGCTCTGCGGCATCCCGGATGCGCTGCATTGCAGCCAGGTCCTTCGTAATGTCAATGCCAGTATCCTTCTTGAACTCCTCGACCACCCAGTCGATTATGCGCTGGTCCCAGTCATCGCCACCAAGATGCGTGTTGCCACTCGTGGCGAGGACCTCATAGACATCCTCACCGATGTCAAGTATAGAGACGTCGAAGGTGCCACCACCGAGGTCGTAGACCAGGACCTTCAGCTCATCCCCCTTGTCAAGGCCGTAGGCAAGAGCAGAGGCGGTGGGCTCATTTATGATTCTCACAACATCAAGACCTGCGATTCTCCCAGCGTCCTTGGTCGCCTGACGCTGACTGTCATTGAAATACGCAGGTACTGTGATGACCGCCTTCTCAATCTTCTCCCCAAGAAACGCCTCGGCATCCTCCTTCAGCTTACGGAGAATCATCGCCGAGATCTCCTGGGGCGTATACTCCTTGTCGCCAATCTTCACCCTGTAATTCTGGCCCATCTTCCTCTTTATCGAGCGAACTGTCCTGTCAGGCATGGACACTGCTTGTCTCTTCGCCAGCTCGCCGACGATGATCTCGCCGTGGGCAGTTATCCCCACCACTGAGGGGGTGAGATACTTGCCCTCAGCATTCGGTATCATAGTGGGCTTGCCGCCCTCCATATACGCAATTCCGCTGTTAGTCGTACCCAGGTCAATACCAACTATTCGTGCCATCTTTACTCACCATCCCCTTCTGAGACTGTGTTCGCTTCGGAGCTGGGACTCGCACTCCCGTCAGACTCGTGACGGTTCACACATACAAGTGCAGGTCGTAGGACCTTCTCTCGGAGCATATACCCGTGCTGATACACCTCAACGACTATGCCATCCGGCTGGTCAGGGTCATTGACCTTGTTGACCGAGTGCTGATAGTATGGATCAAATGGCTTTCCAAGAGGTTCCATCCGGCGCACGCCCTCCTGCGCGAGAAGCGTCTCCATCTGCTGTTTTATGGCGGCCACCCCTTCTCGCGCGCCCACAGGATTGCGCTCAAAGTCGACATCAAGGGCTCGTTCGAGGTTGTCGTAGATGTCTAGTAGCTTGAGGAGTATGCCCTCGCTGGCATAGCGGCGGGACTCCTCGAACCGGGCATCCATACGCTTGCGATAGTTGTCAAAGTCGGCCTGCAGCCGCTGGAGGCGTTCAAACAGTTCGTCGGCACGTCTCCGGTGAACCTCCGCCTCACTCTCTGGCACCAGTTCAAATGCCTCCTCATTGTCCTCGTCCCCGTTGGCCGGAGTGGGCTCCAGTTTGCGGTCCTCGTCGTTCTCCTGTGACATCCTTGGCACACTCTGCCTACCTGTCTGTCCGTCTGTCAGTGATGAAACAAGCACAGAAGCCATCCAGACCGTGAAGTTGTCCACAACAGCCTATAGAGCGGCTGGCTCCCTCGGTGACTCAGAGCCGAGAATCTGAAAAACGAAGAAAAAGCTTTCGACACTACCAAAGCGTCACGACCGAAAACAACAAGTTGGCTCAATGAGGCCCACTATCTTATGACCTTCGAAGAGGACTTCCTTCGGGCAAAGGAGATGATCGAGAGGGCGGAGAAAATCTGTGCCCTGACTGGTGCGGGCATCAGTGTAGACTCGGGTATACCAGACTTCAGGTCAGAGGGTGGTCTGTGGAGGCGCTACGACCCTCTGGAATACGCCACATACGAGAGCTTCCTCGAAGATCCTAGCAAGTTCTGGACAATGGGCAGAGAGCTTGCAAGAGTCATCCTTGATGCAAAGCCGAATGACGCGCACCTTGCCCTTGCCGAGCTTGAGAGACGTGGCAAGCTGATAGGAATCATCACACAGAACATCGACAATCTGCATCAAGCGGCGGGCAGCAAGAAGGTCATAGAGCTTCACGGGAACTATCTGAGGGCGTACTGTATGAAGTGTGGGAAGGTCTACGTGGGGGAGGAGGTCCACAGAAGAGTTGTGAATGGTGAGATCCCACCACACTGCGATGCCTGCGGCGGCGTTCTCAAGTCCGAATCGATTCTCTTCGGTGAGCCGCTTCCTGAGAAGGCGATGTCCGAGGCTATAGAGCTGTGCAGGAAGACCGACCTGATGCTCGTTGTCGGGACCAGCCTGACAGTCTATCCGGCCGCGTATCTTCCACAGCTGGCGAAGGACCACGGTGCCAAGGTGATCATCATCAATCTCCACGGTGGCAACCGTGATGGCGTTGCTGACATCGTCTTAGAGGGGAGAGCCTCGGTCATCTTGCCACAGCTTGTCGACAGCTAAGATACGCGCGGATTTCAAGGGTACATAGACGCGCTGCACGCCGACTGGACAGGCATCCCTATGCTGCCGGGAAAAAGACCCATGAGTACACTGCCAGAATACCAGGCATCAGGAGCACGCCGAAGAAGATTGTGACCAGGCCTAGATAGTGCTGGTTGTGGTCAATGAGCCAGAGACCCAGATACGAGTAACCGTACGATATGACACAGGCCGTGAATCCGAGGACAATCACAGGCAGGAGCGGAAAGGCAACGGCAAGGAAGCCCCCGGCATGGGTCCATAGTAGACCGATGTTCAAAATCACGAAAAAACCTCTCACGACGAGATAGTCCAGAATCGAGATAATGAGTCCGACTTGCGAGAATGTCAGACGTGCCGATAGGCTCATGGTCACACCTCAGCGCACTGGAACTCTGCAGTGCGGGTATTTATCCTCTCCGAGGCCTTGTCGGCCGGAACTGGGGACGGGAGTAAGTGAAAACAACTATAGGCACTCGGGAGTTGGCGTTAGGAGATGATGGACATCACGTGGACGGTATCCTCAATGGCGCAGCTGGCAGTGCTACTTGAGGTCAGTGCGCCGAAGCCCGGAAACGTTAACAGGGGAGCAGATTTCTCTGACACCGGATACAGACACTTTCTGGCCAGCGCGGCTCTAATGGGTGAGGGTATCTACACAGCGGCACAGAGAGGAGTAGCAGTTTCGCGCGGAGAGCTCTCTGCGTCTGATGTCCGGGCGGGACAGACTATCCTCGACATAACGAAAGCGGTCTGCGGCGGGATTGTCTCCAAGAACACCGTGTTCGGGACGGTTCTGCTGTACGTTCCTCTTGCAGTCGCAATGGCCGCCACTATCGAACGCAACTGCGGTGTGGATCCTGAGGCGGTGTCAACGACTGTGGACACCATACTGTCTGCGACGACCGTGCAGGACACTCTGGACCTCTTTGTGGCCCTTCGCCTCGTTGCCCCCAGAGGCGAGATGAACAAACAGGTGCCAGATTGGAGCGATCACCACGACAGGTATGACATCTACAACCCGGAAGTATTCGAGAACATAACTACGGACAGGCTGACGCTGGACCGCCTGTTGAGAGAGTCCTCATCAGTGGACAGGATCTGTCGCGAACTCTCAACCAGATACCGTACCGTCCTGTTCGAAATTGTGCCAAGGCTCAGGGAGCGCATGTCCGGCGTTGACAACGCAGAGGAGGCAATCGTGGACGTATTCCTCTGGCAGCTGGCCCGGGAACCGGACTGGCATATCGTCCGACGAGCGGGACTTGAGCAGGCACAGGAGGTAACACGGAGAGCAGCTCAGATAGTTGAGGGAGAAGGGACTGCGCTCGACAGTCTGAGAAGACTTGATGCCCTTCTCAGAAGCAATGGGAACCTCCTCAATCCGGGCACCACGGCCGACTTGGTGTCGGCTGGTGTCTTCTACAGGCTCGTAGAACTCGCTCTCAACAACCAGTAGACCGCACAATCAGCCGAGAAGACCCGAAAAGATTATGGCGGCCATGGCGAAGAGTAGCAGACCAGTGGGTATCAGCATTATCTTCCCCTCCATACGTCTTGCCTGTCGGACCTCATTCCGGGGACCAAAGTAGTAGGCGAGGAGGAGAACAGCACCCAGTACCGCAATCGTTACAGCAAGCGCTTCGTGAGCCACGTGATACACTCCTCTTGGTTGGGTCGATGTCTCCTCACGCTTGCCCGGGGAGAAAAGAGTTACGAAAGAAGAGATGACACAGGGGCCTCACATCAAGACCTGTCTGAAGACGTGCTCGTACTTCATCCTGAGCTCTCTGGCTCGCTCCGCGTCGACGTAGTAGAGCGGCTGCCTCATGTCCTGCAGATTGGGTACCTTGTGGCACAGCTTATGACGGACCAGTTTGCGGAGCGCAAAAGAGACCGTCCTAGGAGCCAAGTCTACCTTCTCAGAGATGTCCTTGGGAGTCATCGGACCATCTATTTGAAGCCTGTGAAGAACGATTATCGCACTTCGAGGAAGCTCCAATGACACCGTTACCACCCGTTGTTCTGGGTACCCAGCCCAAGAACTATTCCTCCTACGCGTTATTTAAGCGCTGCCGTTGACGCACACGGCGGCGATGGGTTGAAATCGCTCAACCTGCTGACCAGACAAGGGCGGAGCAGCAAACAGGAGGCCACGAAATGGCGTCAAGAGTGTTTGTCACACGAGAGATTCCCGGGACAGGACTGCAGATGATAGGCCAGCATTTCGATGTCTCAGTCTGGCCACACGAGAGACCTCCTACAAGCGAGGAGATCGTCTCAGCGGCCCAAGGATGCGAGGGCCTCGTCACCCTCCTGTCAGACAACATCGACAGCGGAGTCATCGATGCTCTCCCCAGGCTGAGGGCCATCTCCCAGTATGCCGTCGGATACGACAACATCGATGTGGAGTATGCGACCAAGAGAGGCATAATCGTAACGAACACTCCGGGGGTGCTGACGGAGACCACAGCAGACTTGGCGTGGGCGCTTCTGCTGGCGGCGTCACGCAGAGTCGTGGAGGCTGACAGATACGTCAGAGCCGGAGAGTGGCGAGTGGCGTGGGGGCCCACTCTCCTTCTGGGGCGGGACGTCTATGGAGCCACCCTAGGCATCGTGGGTATGGGCCGCATCGGGTTTGCCGTGGGAAGGCGCGCAACGGGGTTCAACATGAGAGTCCTCTACACGTCCCGTTCGGACACCAAGATCACACGCCGTGCGGAGAATGAACTTGGGGCGAAACGTGTGGATCTCGACACGCTGCTGCGCGAGTCTGACTTTGTGTCACTGCACGTCCCCCTCACCCCCCGGACAAGACACCTGATAGGTAAGAGGGAGCTCGGCCTGATGAAGCCAACGGCAGTCTTGGTAAACACATCTAGGGGGGCCGTCGTCGACGAGAGAGAACTCGCCCGCGCACTCTCTGAGAGAAGAATTCGTGCAGCAGGACTAGATGTCTTTGAGAGAGAGCCGATCCCGTTGGACAGCCCCCTCCTTGGACTGGACAACGTTGTTATCGTGCCCCACATCGGGAGCGCGAGCGTCGAGACCAGGTCGAAGATGGCACAGATCTGCGCTGAGAATCTCATCGCGGCGCTCTCGGGTCAGAGACCCAAGTACGCTGTCAATCCTGAGGTCTTCGAGAGATAACTGGTTCCGGTAATTGTACGCGACCGCACCATTCTGAGACTGCTCGACCATAGTATGAGGCAGCCGTCTCACCAAGTCTCCGTTGCGCAGCCGGGGAATTGCTATGGTCTACGGATGAGGTGAACTGGAGCCCACTCCCGACTGCTCAGGAGAGGTGAGAGAAAAAGAAAGGGTGTGGGGGACTTTCGTCCCCGCTATGCTACCACGCCTATCGCTTCTTGATCAGGAACAGGATCAAGATGACGACGACACCGACGCCGATACCGCCGAGCAGTCCAATGATCAGCGGATCGATACCCGGTGCGGGTGGCGGTGTAGTCGTGGTGGTTGTAGTCGTGGTGGTTGTGGTCGTGGTTGTCGGAATCGTGGTGGTTGTCGGCGTGTATCCACCAGCAGTGAAGCTGCTGGAGTACGCCACGTCGGACAGACCCATCCAGTAGTCGCCCTGACCCGCAGTCGGGTTGACGGCCGGATCGTTGTCATAGACCCTGACCCTGACCACGTACGTGCTGAGGTGCTCGAACGGGGTGCTGTCCCAGACGTAGAACGTCTGAGTCAGATTGACGGCCAGCAGCTGGTACGTCTCACCACCGTCCTTCGAGACAGACACCTCGAAGTACAGGTCGTCACCTGTGTTCCTGTCGTAGGCGTCCCAGGTGATGTTGACAAGGTTGCCAGTGATATGGGTCTGGACGTTCGACACGTCGGGTGCGAAGAAGTTCGCAAAGGTCAGTGACGCGTAGTTGATGTCGAACGCGATGTTGGTCTGAGTGAGAGCGCTGATCTGGACGGAGAACGTACCGTTCTTGAGGAACTGGTAGGTGTCGTAGGTGACACTCCGCCCAGTCTTGACTATGTCAGTACCAACACGAGTGTCGACAGTCAGCTTGTACTGACCAGTTGACAGGTCGTAGTCGAAGATACCGACCATTATCGCACCGTCGTGGTCTGCAACGAACGAGCCGTGCTCGGGCTTGTTGCCAGTAGCCATCTGGCTACCGAGCAGGTTGTTCGCGTATGACCACGTGCTGTTGTCGGAGTCAGCCCACCAGGCCATGATGTCACAGTCACCATTGGTGAAGTCAACGGTCACTCTCACGGTGTCGCCAGCCTTGATGCCCTCGACCCTCTCCCAGGCAAACTGATCCAGCTGGATTGTGCCCGAGAATGGGTTATAGTTCGAGTCGGGGACGACAAGGTCGCCGATGTGTTGGTAGTAAACACCTGACAGGAACGACACGGTGGTCTGTACCACCTCGTACTCAGGCATGTTTGGCAGATTGAACTGTGGGAATGTGGCGTTGACCACAGCGTGGTCACCAACAATGGTGTCGCCATCCGTTATTGGCACTGGGCTGGTCACGTCGTTGGCCGTGTAGGTGAAGATCAGATCACCCGCGCCACCAGTCAGCTGCTCGTAGACCATGACCTCCAGCGTGTAGTTGACCGGCAGCATCACCGTGCCGTTCAGCCGGTTGGGATGCACGAAGATGTAGTAGTAGCCCACCGGACTGGTCATGTCGCTGAGGTCAGCGATCAGAGCTGTGCTGGTCGGTGTCAAGGCGTCGCTCGTCGCAATGGCCGCGCCCGTGGTGCTAAGGACCTCGACATGCATGTCGTTGCCAGTGTCAGCCCACTCAACGCGGACACCGAGGTATCCGGCCGTGTCGTACGGGTTGTAGACGACAAAGCTGCGGAAGTCCCAGTCGTCCGGATCGCTGTCCATGCATCCGTAGACAGGGCTGTCGTATGGTGTCAGCTCAGCACCGAATCCGTTGACAACAGTGTTGACGTCGGTCACATTGGCGCTGAGGTTGGCCACGACCATGTAGCTGTAGGGCAGCCTGAGAGAGTAGCCACCCTTGGCCAAGTTGATGTAGCCCTGGTGGATGCCAGCCTCGGCATCGTTAGGCACTGTCAGCGTGAAGTTCAGGCTGTTGTCAGTGCCTGGTGCCTGAATGGAGATCTCGGACGATGATACCTCCTCCCAGAAGATCACCGTCACGGTGAAGTTGTGGCCGGTTGCATTCAGGTCCTCATCGAACACTGGGTCGTGAATGACCAGTGTCATGTTTCCGCTGAGTGCCGCAGCCAAGCTGGACCCGCTGACTGCAAATGGCATCATGTTGGTCGCGCTTGGGTCACTTGCGCTGGTGAGCCTGTGCAGCTCATTGCCGTCGGTGCCGTTCCAGAGGTTCGGATATCCGTCCGTGACGTTGTTGTCCTCCCAGTCATAGAGGAACATCCACGGCTCGGCTCCAGCGACCTCTGCGCTGTCAAATGCCACGCCAATTGTGACATAGCTGTAGGTTCCCATGTCTGTGTCGTAGACAGATGGCGTCAGCTGGTCACGCAGGTTGTAGAAGCCATAGGCCATGTCACCACTGACGTTTGCGTCAGTGTACCAGAAGGTTGTGTTCTCGAAGGTGTAGCGCTTTGCCATCTTGTAGTGCGTGGCACTGCTCACCCAGCCAGTACCATCGTCCAGCGTGCTGAAGAAGTCGCCGTAGATCTTCTGATGCACGGTGACAGTTGCTCCAGGCCATACCTGGCCGAAGAAGACAGAGCCTTCCCACAGGTTGGTCGGATATGCGACTTCGGAGTTGTTCACAAACACGCCGAGGTAAGAACTAGGCAACACACCCCAGTAGTCCCACGCGTCCTGCATGAGAGCAGCGTGGTTCGCGAACGAGTCAGTGGAGTATGACACCCAGCCGTTGTTGTTTACGGCGAAGTCGATCGCCTTTGCGGCGTTTATCCTTCCGAAGCCCTGTGTTGCAGGATCATAGCCGAGGTCGTCCGCAGTCTGCTGCAGTATCATCTTGGCCTGTGGTCCGGTGATTCCAGATGCCGCCTCGTAGAGGAGTGCAGCAACACCAGCTGCCACGGGAGCAGCCTGGCTGGTACCCGCGAAGAGGGTGTACTGCATGTCATAGCCAGCCGTCTTGTCCCACCACTGACCAGCAGACCAGAACTGCGCGCAGTACGGAGCGTACCACGGGACTGCCGCGTAGCCGGCAAGGCCTGGTGCAAGCACGTCAGGCTTCACGTAGCCAGACACCAGCGGACCCTTGCTTGTGAAGCTGGCAATACCCTCGTAGGGCTGCGTTGGACCGTAGAGGTACTCCAGCCAGTGGCTCGACGTGGACGCACCAATAGTCAGCACTGCAGGTGATGAGCCAGGTGGCCCAATAGTCATGAAGCCGGCACCCTCGTTTCCTGCAGAGAACACGTGCAGGATACCAGGATAGCTGCTATCGAGGATTCCTGGCGTGGAGAGTATGGTCCAGGTCATTGACAGATAGTCAAACTCGCTGTACGGCTCCGTGATCCAACCCCAAGAGTTGGTCACGAGGTCAGACTGGTGATTGCCAGTGTAGTAGAACTCACCGCTTGTCGCGTTGTAGTCGAAACCACAGACCCACAGGTAGGCACCGTAGTCGTCGCCTCTTGTGAGGGCTCTGGCGGAGATTATGTCCGCATCAGGAGCAATACCTGGCAGAGTGAAGTTCTGACCAGTGTCCTCATTCTGGTAGGTCAGCACACCAGCTGACGCCACGTGAGAGGCGGTCGCCGTACCGTGGGTACCGGCATCGAAGTACAGTGAGAGGGCGGTACCGTTCTCGAAGTGGTAGAACCCGTCAATGTAGGCGGGATAGCCGAAGTCCTGTAGCCAGCCCGGCACGAAGCCAGAGGCAATGGCACCCAAGCTGAAGTCGTCGATACCGTCACCGTCGAAGTCGTGTGCGACAATCGGGTGGCTCTCGTCATAGATCTCACCGGCCGCGATCTCGTCTGTGAAGTCCCAGTCGAAGGTCGCGATGATGTGGTATGCATCAATGATGTTGGTGAGATCGTACGACTCGTAGTAGAAACCACCAGTCCAGAACTTGTTCCAGCCGTTGGCGTCGTCCCAGTTGATGACAACCGCCCAGTCGTTCGTGCTCGTGTAGTTGAACACGATTGCTGGAGCGAAGAGCTTTGCATATGGGTGGAACCGCTGCTGCATGACCCAGTTGATGTAGTAGTCACCATTGACTATCGATGGGTCAGGCATCTTCCAGTCGTTCCAGAGATAGTTCTGGATCAGGTTGTCTGCACCCTCGATACCCCAGTAGTAGGCGTAGAGATAGACGAAACCAACCCTGTGGACGTACGGGGTGTTCGCATCACCATCGCCTATCAGGTACCTCGGGCCAGCCTCACCGCTGTAACCGTAGTTCAGCAGCGGGTCCCAACCAGTCACATTCAGATAGAGGGCGCTATCCGAACCAGTGTAGGTGAGTAGGTGGTACGGATCTGCCAGCCACTCCGTCGCATTGACAACAGTACCGTTAGCGATGTAGAATGCCGGTACAACACCGTAGCCTGATGGGTCAAAAGCACCACCAAAGGCATGCTGAAGCTCGGGGTTGCCGAAGTCAGCACCAGTGTCGATGTGACCAACCTTGACGCCAGTACCGTCGTAGTTGGTTGCAGGAGCAGTTGTCGCACCGACAACCTCCTTGATCTTGTACATGTCCACACCGACGCCTGGCTGTGAGGTGTCGCCGGTCATCCTTGCAAGGTCGTCAGCCACATTCAGCTTGAACAGGTCAGCCTCGATTGAGCTGACGCCGTTCACCCTGGCCAGTGCGTCGAGGGCATCAGTGTTGGGGATGTACACGTTCCAGACCTTGAAGAATCCAAGGTCCGCCTTCCAGTGCACCTCGACAATATCCGCCACTGCGTCGACATCGGCCCACGGGGTCATGACGACGAGCGCGCGGACGCGGCCATCAGGGCTTGTGACGACCCTGTCGCTTAGCACTCCCGAGTCAATCCAGCTGGCCAAGGCATTGTCAATCTTGGCCGTATAGCCCGGCTGCGCAACGTTGTCATACCATTGCTGCAGCGTGTCTCGGGCCTCTGGACTGAGCTGAGGAGCGCTGGCCGGTTCTGCTGTCGTTATGGGAGCAGCTGGAGCCAGCAGCATAGTCAGGCTCAGCGCTGCCATAAGAAACAGAACTGCCGCTGTTCTTATCTTGTTCATTTTTCCTCAGTCTCCTCACATGTTGACACCGAGAACTGCAAGTGCACTATATGGTGCACTCTCTTGCGATAATGAACCTCCAATCCTCCGAGGCGGTTGCTCCGCCTCAAGAGCCAATCTCCTCGTTCGCGTTCTCCGGTATCGGGTGTGATTGTTGGTGTTCAGGAACTCGGTCATTATTAAGGATTGCGACTCATAGAGAGGCCACTCCAACTCAATATCCATCAGATTCCGTAGTCGGCGTGCGATTGCTGATATCTAGCTGTGCACAGTCGGATATCATAAATACTCATTTAACGAATATATTAAAGATGGGGGGAGGGGTGTCGAGACGAGAACGCAACACCCGTAGTGGCATAAACAAGAGGCGACAATCGAAACGGGGGAAACGTGTGGTAGTGATTCAGGGAGGAGCGGGAGGTTGACATAGTGAAGAGAGGCGGTCGCCCAGACGGACGACCTGAGGGAGAAACACCTACTCGCTGCCAGAGCGGGCCATCCGCTTTATGCTGTCGACAACCTCGTGCACCATCATGACTGCACCGATGAGTTCCACGCGAGGCTCTTCGGTCTTTGCCTCGGGCCTCGATATCCGGCCAACCGACCGGCCCATGTTCTCAATGATCGTGGCCAGCGTCTTCTTTGCACTGTCGTCGAGAGAGCTGCCCTCGACCTGAGTGATCAGCTCAGCCAGTTCGGATATCATGCTCTCGGTGACCTCGGCCGCAGTCTCTGCTCGCCGCGTAAAGCTCTCAATCCGGGCTTGGCACTCGTCCAGCTGTGCCTGAATCTTCTTCATCCGCTCGGCATCGGCACCGGGCGCGGCGCTCTGGAGCTTTGCCCTCAGTTCCTCGACCTCGGCCTGGAGTCTAGTTATCGTCTGGTCCTTCTTCGCAATCGTCTCGAGTAGCTCGGACTCCATATCGGACCCTCCGCCCTCAGAGGGTGGTTGCGCAAGGAGGTCAGCCCGCTCCCTCTCAAGGTCGGAAACCTTCTGCTTGAGAGCAGTGAGCTCACCCTCGATGGCCGCAAGCTTCTCCTCCTTCTCATTGAGGAGATCCGCAAGCTGCTTTTTCTCACCCTCTAGTCTCTGGACCTCACTCTCAAGCACCTTGGCGTTCTCGGAGGCCTCCTTCAGCTGCTGTCTCAGTTTGACAAAGTCGGGATCAGGAGGCGAGATGACGGAGTGGGCCAGAACCAGAAATATCACGGCGACACCGGCGAGATAGGCGATACTTGAGAACACGCTTCCAAAGACGACGTTGGTCAGGCCTTGGACCACTGCGACAAAGGCGTACCAAGATCCGAAGGTGAGCGTGTCAGGGCCCCACCAGACAGCTCCAAAACCAGCGTACAGTAGGACCAGACATGAGCCTATGACGAGCACAAGACCACTCAGGACCATCGCGTTACGCACTCGTGACTCTGGGTCGAGATGTCTCTGATAGAGCAAGAGAGTGATGCCGATGAAGATCATCGGTATTACGTAGGGCGCCACAGCGATGATATCACTCATAGGAAACTCGAAATCAATCAATGCTTCCAGACCAGGACCGGGATTCAGACCGAGCACGGATACTCCTCCTGCGTGTAGAGTGACTATGGAGAAGTGACGGATAAATCCTACGACCGCCTGCGGCTGGTCAGGCGGCCACGCATCACAACACTGGTCTGTGATTCTTGGTATGTCGAGTATGTTCTATTCTCGCCACAGACGGGCGGCCTCAAGCTCGTGGTCCTCCACTATGAGCTCGAGCGCCTTGATTAGGCGAGCAGTTTCTGAGATGGACAGGAGAAAGGCACCCTTGATGTCTCTGTCCTCACCCAGTGTGAGGCGGACCTTTCCCTCGTTTACCCATCCCTCTTCGCTCTTCTCGGGCGGCTGAAACTGGATCTCAAGCCACGTGCGACGGGTCTGCCCCGTGCTACGGTCTTCGAAGAAGTGCTTGATCTGTAGCCTACGTTCATAGTTAGAAGGTCTTGTTCCCATCTTTTCATCAATCCTGTCTTGCTCTTGTTCCCCTGACTCAGGGGAGTCAGTCGCTCTTGTCCAAGAACATGCGTACAGACGGATAAGACTGAATCTCTCGGTGGGGGCGAGTCTGAAGTGACATATGTGGACATCGTACAGAAGACGTAGGCAAGACAAGGCTTAATTGCAGACGCGATGACCGGGGCTATCAAAGGGCGGTAGATGATACCAATGACGAGGCCGATCAAGATACAGGCTCTACTTGTGCTTCTGATGATGATCTCACCACTCTTCGCCCCCCTCATTCAGCAGGGGACAGCCCGAGTCACGCCCTCGACAAGACTCGGTGTTCTCTCGCCCACGTTGGCGGACCGGATAGCGGAGGAACGTGATGACACCCCCATACCAATCATTGTGAGATTCCCTGACGGGACAGATCCCACCACAATGCTGAGCATCATTGAGACCTATGGCAGAGGTCTCACGGTGAGACATGTCTTTCATCTCGTACCATATGTCTCAGCCTATGCTCCCGCAAGAGCTATCCACGCACTCGCGTCTTCAGGGCTGGTGACACAGGTCGGCCTCGACAAGAGAGTATCGGCCCTAGAGACTGCGCCAGAGCCAGTCTTCGAGGCAGAGAGTAACGTCACGTATCTCCACCCGACTGAGGCACTGGACGTGCGCCCGCTCTGGGAGCAAGGGTACAACGGTTCGGGTATCACGGTGGCTGTGCTAGATAGCGGCGCCTGGGGAGGCCACCCGGATCTTCAGGGTCGAATCATAGGCTTCAAGGACCTCGTAAATGGCTTGGACGATATGAATCCAAGTGATGGTATTGACGCGTACGATGACAATGGCCACGGCACAGCGACTGCTTGGCTCGTTGGAGGCACGGACAACGGTACGGGTATCTACAGCGGAATCGCCCCGGGTGCTGACCTTCTCATCATCAAGATACTCGACGAGGATGGTACGACCGATCTATCGACAATGGCACAGGGTATAGAAACCGCTGTCGATCTCGGTGCTGACATCATCAGTCTCAGTGTCGGAGGCCAGTGGGAGGACACTGGCGAGGATGTGGCAGTCGAGAGCTGTGAGTCTGCGGTGGATGCTGGCGTCACTGTAGTGGTGGCCGCGGGCAACTCAGGACCTGCGGCCGAGACCATAGCCACACCGGGTGTTGCCACACGGGTCATCACTGTTGGGGCATCAATAGGAGACGGTGGCGTGATAGCCTTCAGCTCCAGGGGACCGGTCGTACGGACTCAGTCAGCCCCGCTCGGTAGAATCGTCAAGCCAGACATTGTTGCTCCGGGCTACGAGGTGTTCTCAGGGAGATGGCCGAATGCCAGCGTTGCAGAGTATCCAGCGTACAACTCCACACAGTATGGCGGGCTCTACACAAGATGGTCAGGAACGTCGGCAGCGACGCCGCAGATTGCGGGCGTTGCAGCTCTGCTCAAACAGAAATTCCTCACGTTGAACCCGCTCACCACAAAGGCCGCTATTATGGCGGGGGCCAACGACTTGCGTCAAGACCCAATGGCGCAGGGTGCTGGGCTTGCCAACGCAACGAGAGCAGCAGAGGTGATTCAAGAGACCTCAAGGATGATCACCATCCTAGCCCCGAGGAGATACCCGACACTGCCCGAGGGACGGAATGCGTTCATCGTGGGCGAAGAGCGGGCACCTCTGAACGCAACGGTGATATCGACCGTGCGATACGAGAACACCGAAGTAGTGGTCAACGGCAACGTGAGCCAGTTCATCACGGTATCGCCGAGCACTTTTCTCACCAGGGTGGGCTACACATTCTTCACCATCGGCCTCACAATACCGGACAATCTTCCCCTGTCCGCAGCCGGAAGGTACCTCGGCAATCTCACGCTGGTCACCGACTCGAACGTCATCGCAACAATGGAGCTTGATCTTGCCATCACAACCTTTGGAGGGCGTGTGCTCATAGACATGTCGCATCACAGTCTGGACGATCCAGATGACCCATCGTACTACAGCTACTTCAAGGACTATCTACGGGCCCGGGGAATTGTCAGTTCTTGGCTTGGCGACCCTCAGAATCCAGTGCTGGCCACTGACAGCACTCTCGGGGACGCGGACGCCTTCCTCGTAATGGACACGGAGGTGCCCTACGCCCCTGAGGAGATCGATGCCATCCATCAATTCGTCGAGGATGGAGGGGTCCTCATAGTGCTCTCGGAATACTATGACAGTGAAACGGGTCAGGCCTCATTTGCAATCGACTCTTACAACGAACTGCTACAGCCGTACGGCATACAGTGCGAACGTTATACAACAGGCTACGTGCCATTCTCAGACTCAGGAATAGCATACGGCGTCGGCTATGGCGGCGTGGTGGACAACTCGTCGCCGCTGATGGACGACGTTGAGAGACTATACATCCTGATGGGAAGCGCGTTGACTGTTGATGAGAACAACTCAAATGCGCGGGGGCTCTTTTGGACAGACTCTACGAAGAGGCACGCACTCGTCGCGACCGCCACTGAAGGCAAGGGACAGGTGCTTGTGATAGCGGACGGCTCCACACTCTATGATACAACCATCTATGATGCCATCAGGTCTGGTGCCGATAATCTCAAGTTCCTTGAGAATGTCGCGTCATGGATTAATCCTGTCAGACCCCGAGTCTATGATGTCATACTTGAGGCAGGAGAGATAGGCGAGACGGCGAACCTGACCGCGTATATCTTTGATGACGACCTTGAGGACGTGAGGATCACGGTCACGACCCCGCTGGGCGAGCTCGTCAACACCACGATGACTGAAACTCTCGGCTACAGGTACCACGTGAACTTCACAATGGCAAGCGCAGGATTCTATGATGTGACTATTGTGGCCCGCGACAGCGCTGGCAACGTACGCACGTTCACAAAGACAATACTGGTGCCAGTCGAACCCGTTGATGAGTCGTTCGCTAGAAATGTCATGATTGCTCTTCTTGCCGTTGCAGGACTCGCTCTATGCTATGTCGCGGTGATCAAGTTCGGAGTGCGAAGACCAAGAGTCAGACGGCGAAGTGAGGACGAGGAGTGGGAGATACCGATAGCTCCCCCCGGGCAGGGGGCTCCACCAGAGATAGAGTGACGATTCCAAGCCCCGCTGGCTCATTCAATGGGTCCAAGTACGTGCTCCAGATACGAACGCAGCGCAGCGTGCCTGAAGGGCGGGAGTGGGTGCTCGGACAATGTCGACCCGATCTTCACGCGGTTCAGCAACTGAATTCCCACTCGCGAGGCCATTCGGCTCGAGATCACCTGCCCGCCCACTAGTCGGCCTCCCGGCGTCGTCAGAAGAGCCACATCAGTGAACTCCGCGCTGTCCCTCAGGAAATGAGCCGAAACTTCGACTCCGAGCGACTTGGCAACGGCTGTGGACTCCCCGACCGTGACGATCTCGGTTCCGAAGATCCGGTCATACTGGAATCTCAGGAGTACATCATCATAGAGCCTGTCCTTGCCAAGCGCTGCCGAGGCA
Organism: Candidatus Thorarchaeota archaeon; assembly: GCA_029855935.1. GTDB lineage: Archaea > Asgardarchaeota > Thorarchaeia > Thorarchaeales > Thorarchaeaceae > B65-G9. The sequence goes on from JAGSHN010000018.1 coordinate 44,996, forward strand.
GCCTGACGACCTGCCCGTGCTGCAGTGCTGCCGACAGGCATCAAGAGAGGTCGGCCGGTCAGAAAGTCCCGCATCTCGACACAGTCACCAGCAGCATAGACGTCTCTGCTCGACGTTCTCATGTACTCGTCGACAACAATACCTCCAAGCGCACCAACCTCAAGACCAAGCGCGCGTGCCAGAGTCGTGCTAGGGCGCACGCCCGTGGCGAGGACGACGAGGTCGCAATCAATCGTCTCGTTCCCAAGATCTACTGCACGTACCCGACTGTCACCGACCAGTCTCTTCAGCGGACTGTCTTCGTGTACGGCCACGTCTCCGGGAAGACGTGCCAATAGACGGTCGGTCATCTCCGGCTCCAGTAGCCGACCGAGAACACGAAACGCCTCTACTATGTGAACCTCAAGTCCCAGGTTTCGGAGCCGTTCCGCTGTCTCAAGTCCGCTGAAACCTGCGCCCACCACTGTGGCGGTTGAGGCCCCCTCGGCGGCCTCCGAGATGCGCATTGCGTCTGCAAGGCCCCTCAGAGTGAAGACGCCATTGAGATCAACGCCCGGAACTGGAGGTACTAGAGGCTCACCACCAGTGGCGAGAATCAGCCGGTCGTAGCTGATAGTCTCCTGCGGGCTGTCTCCGCCATCAACATCGGTAGCGACGAGCGAGTGCGACTGTGTGTCACCACCGATCACGCGCAGTCCCTGGCGCAGAACTATTCCCCTGTCAGTCAAGGAATCGGGTGACCAATAGTCTATCTCTAGTCCGTGATCGTCACGATGACGGAATGCTCTCGTCACTCCGGGCTTGCGATATGCAGGGAGCCGATCTGCTGAGACTATTTCAACATCGATGTCTGGTGACAGAGTCTTTGCGGTCACAGCGGCCGATGCTCCGGCGGGGCCGTACCCAACGATCACAATCTTCATCGTCATACCTCTCTGCGCGCAGCTCTCTTGGTCCGCCACAGGACGATTGTAACTGTGACTGCAAACACTGCCCCCGCTGGGACTATCACTCTCGAGTAGTCGGACACCAAGTGAAGGACTCCCATAGGCTCTTCGATTGTATCACCGAAGATTGTCACAACGACGGCGTAGGTCTCGTAGTCGCCGACAGGCATCGAGCCCGTAGACAGTGTCAGTCCGTACACACCGTCTTCTACGGTACGAGAGGCGGAGATATTCCAGACCGCCTCAGATGACAGCCTGAAAGACACGTACACGTGGTCCACGTAGGCCCAGCCCTCCACAGTGATTGAGGCCGTTATCATCTCATCTATGAGCGGACCGACTGCAACCGTATCTGCGCCCAGGACCGCAGAAACAATGGCGATATGCGGAGATGTTGCCTGCGACAAGAGCAGCGGCGGCAACGTGAACTGGCTGTGACCGTCAGTGACATCTATCACAATCACAGGGTCGAAGCTGTGATTGACTGTAGTGAGGTCAATATCTATCGCCACATTCGCATCACCTGTGCTCCCACCTGAGAGGAGAGGAGTTCCATCCTCTGTGGATCCAGAGTAGACATGGTACGAGTACGCCATGCCTGTAGACGGAGTGTCAAGGTCCACCGCTGTGAATTGTGTGTGCCAGACCCCGTCATCACCCAAGTTGGAGGAGAGTGAACACACCAGCGGCCGCCAAATGTCAGAGATCACGAGCGAGCCCGACGAGTCCGACTCGGGACCGGTTGTGCTCTCCACCGATACCTCGAAGGTGAAGGAAGGTGCAAGACTGGTCAGCAGACGTACAAACAACGTGTTGGAACTGTTCCGGACAAAGGCGTTCAATGAGGACGCGACAAAGCTGCTCCCATCCCATTCGTACACGGACGCACTCCCTCCAGTGACATTGATGAGAAGATCCACGCCATTGTCGCCTGTACTGCTGGAGCTGTCACGGTCCACTGCCAACGTTGTGATGGTACCACCCGTGATGTCAGGTGCACCCCTCATAGTGATGGCGAAGTGGGCCTCTTGGAGAGAGGAGAAGACGCGGACGTTGACAATGTCGATATCCTCGGGAAGACCGTTGTTCTCGGCTGGACCGTACACAGGGTTGACACCAAGCCAGTCGCTAATGTCAACGTCTGGACCCCACGGGACTGGCATCACGTGTCGAACTGAGGCAATAGCACTGACAGCACCATAGCCCATATCAGGCCGTGGAGGTTCATCGTAATGACTGCCATCGAGACCACCAGCCCCCTCGACAATAGCGGAATAGGCCTCCCAGGAGTCGGCTGAGGAGGAGGCCTGAAGAACAAGTGCAAGCAGGCCAGCAACGTGTGGACTTGCCATACTCGTCCCGCTCTTGATTGTCCAGAGGGAGGTCAGGCTGTTCCTGGCCGCAGTGATGGCAACACCAGGGGCCACAACGATGGGGCGGACCGCTCCATCCACACGAGGCCCCCGCCCTGAGCTTGATGACACACTGTTGAGCGAGTCGTCCACGGACCCCACCGCGATCCCGAGGTCAGCAGTCCCAGGAGAACTGACAGTGCGCGAGTTGTCAATGTGATCGAGGAAACGGAGGTTTGTGAGCCCCCAGTTTCCAGGCCAGACATAGCAGTCCATCACAACGTCATCTCCGGACGGGTTCGAGACCACGAGCGACCAGTCGCCATTCTGCCACTCTGGCTGCTGGGATGGCAGCTGGACGATGAGGCGATTGGTGCCCCTCACACTCCTGTCGGCAAAGACATAGGCGTGTATCTCGTCCTCGTCGAGTTCGGAACTCATCCCTACAATCTCGCTGAACGTACCAATCTCAATCTGGCGGCCTGAAGGCGTCCGGAGATAGATCTGCTCATCACTGTCATCGCTGTACCACAGCGCGTTGAAGAATGAGTACTCGTCGGGGTTGTTGACTGCGAACGAAACACTCGCCGTTTCGCCAGCGTTGACAGCCAGCCGCGCATGTTTCTGCGTGCCTGCGAGATTCCCAGTGGCCACAGTTGTGAGTACGCCATACTTTCGCAGCGCCTCGCTCACAGCCGCATCCTCTATGTCGGTGCCATCAAGAAAACCTAGGAAACTCGAGAAAGACATGTTGATGACGTCAGCGCCATTCTCAATGGCGAAGTATACGGCCTCGATTATGTCCGCACTCATCAGAGGACTGCGAATCACCATGAGATCGGCGCCCGGTGCGACACCAATCATCGAAGTGTACCCAGGCTGACCTGCAGCGACAATGGATGCCACGTGAGTGCCATGCCCATTGCTGTCCCCGACAAAGAGGGCATCGGTTGTCAGATTGACCCCTCTGACGTACACGTTGTCAGCGAACTGATCGAAGAGTATGGACACCTTCGGCTCGCCAAGAAGCATCACATCCTCGTCAGGTAGGGAGATTACACCATTGTGGTCATGGTCAACGCCGACAAGCCAGCGATCACCCTCAGCATAGTCGAACCGGCTGTTGCCCCGTGTGTCGATGTACAGGTACTCGTTCTCGGTCTCGATGACCCCGTTATGTGCGACCTCGACGACCTGTATCGGCCCCTCGTCGTCATCGGCGATGGAGTCGTTGTCGAGGTCAGCATAGAACTCAGAACCCTGTTGAAGAACGTTGATGGGTCCCTGGGTAACCCTCCAGAACGAGGGATGCAGCCACTGCACACCAGTGTCGAGTACGGCGACCGTGACCCCGGAGCCATCAACGGACTCGCCATCCACCGAGAGAGAGTTGTGAACGTCAATTGCACCAATTGCCGGGACAGACGACTCCAATGAGGGGACGAACCGGCGATCCCCAGAGTAGGCCCCAGTCAGGCCCATCTGGCCAAGACCGGTGAGAGAGGACTTGCTCGTGACGCGCACCACGTATATTGACCCAACGTGAACTACATTGCCGTTCCTCATCTCGGGTCTGATGCCAAGACTCCGCATTGCAGAGAGCTCAGATGCTGATAGCTCGTGCGAGAATCTCAACAGTGCACGTACACCCTGATCCCCGGTGGTTGCGGGCGAGCTCTGTAGCCTGTTGAGTTCCGCTGCCAGAGTGGAATCGACAATTGGCGAAACAGAGAGGGCAGGAGCAACGGACATCGGCGACCTGGGCACCTGTGTTGAGATCGCCCCTGCAGAGAATGGTGAGAGGGTACAGAGTAGGACTGAGAATACCAGAAGAACCCTTGCAGACGACACGCGTAGCTTCACCGCCATCCTCTCTCACTGTTCCCAAGGGGCTGATATGCTTTGCCGAACGCGGTGACGGGACGCGCGTCAATCTCCGAACAGGACCGAAGGCGAGTGATCTGCCGAGCACCCTACAGGGGCCCAACCAGACAGGCAACCCGGGGTGCGCACCCCGCCGCTGAAGACTAGAGAATGCAATGAAACCGAAAAAGAACTAGTAGATTTCTCCGCAATACTTTTACGAAGAGCATCCGAGAGCCTGACGAAACCCACCTATCAAGAATGGAGAGGAGAATACTCGGATTCCATTTGAGGTAACAGAGATGAGAGCGAGCCGCATACTTCTCATCATGAGCCTGCTTCTGATGTCATCGCTGTTCGTTGTCAGTTTCTCGATGATGACGAGCACAACCAGCATCAGAGCAGAAGATGACAATTCTGATTCAGGTCTTGAAACTATATCGTTTCTTGAGCCAGTCAACAAGTTCGGGACGGCCACCTCGGTCTGGGACTACGTTGATGAACACTACAAGTCCAACTTGGGAAAAGTCACCGACTTCATCTATATGACGCAGAATAACGACGACGCCGCAACGCTATCCGAGGCGGCATCGAGCTACGCCCTCTTGGAGTACCGCAGAACATGGAGTCCGTGGCTACCTGGCGGGTGGAGCTCGACCGGGGACTTCAAGCTCGTGAACACAGGGGGAGTCGACGGTGACGACTATGCAGGGTGTGGATTCGAGGAGCAGCATACAGCACATGGAACACTCACCAGCCCCACCTACAACATGGCCGGAGTGGAGTCCTTCAAGTTCTCCGTATATCTGAAGGACTATAGACACGCCGGATCCTCCGCTGACCTGAAGGTCTACTTCAAGGACAGCTCGGGGAACTGGGACTACAAGTTCGACTTGGAGAACTGCGGCGAAGCGGATGCCAATGGATGGAGATACAAGGCAATGACAGTCACTGACTCTCAGTACCTCCATGGCTCATTTCAAGTGAAATACGAGGCAACTCAGGTTGGCCAGTTCGAGATGGTAGGTGTGGACAACCACCGCATCGAGAAGGGAGCCAATCACGGTCTGGACCAAGAGTTCCGCTTCACGAACGTTGACTACAACAGGTTTGCGGACGAGCGCCTGACAATCTATTCTTCCCCTCTAGGGGGCGAGAACATGATAGCCCAGTGCTGGACGGGATCATCGTGGCATACTCTCGGATCTATCAGCTCGAGCCCTCAGACCTTCAATGTTCACGACTACCTCAACTCCGACACGTTCCGTGTGCGACTGATTGATGAAACGAGAGGCGGTGACTGGACAAGGAACAAATGGTACATCTCAAGGATGTACCTCTATCTCTCAAATGCCATACCCACGCATCCGTACACACCAACGTCCGACTCACTGTATGACGGAGGGGTGTTCTATGCCCGACAGTCACCGCACAGCTCGAACTATGCATATATCACTACCAAGCACGTCGATGATGACGGATACGGCGACATTGACTACTGCTACATCATCGGGCGCGTCAGCGGAACAGTGAGATGGAAAGCACGGTACACCCCGGCTGGGAACCAGTGGACGATAATCAGCGGTTCCTCGTATATTGATCTCGGCCCCGGGAGTGTGATCAAGAGTGGCACAACCATCACCATAACGTGGCACATCAGGTTCGACTGGAACCATCCGGACACCAATGACCTAGACATAGGACTAGAGACCGATGACGGCGTGTCCGATGTCACAACATACTTCCCAACAAACTGGGACGTAGAAACCGGCTTGGAGCTGATATATCACGGTGTGACAGATTCACGCGTCGACGTGGGAGGCTCTCTCTCTGTCACAGGCGATATCAGATACTATGGATCGGCCTCTAACATAGCACCCGACCCATCAGAGGTAGAGGTCTATGTGACAAGAAGCCTGACCTCGTCAGCCAGCTGGACTGGAACTCCGAACGGCGATGGAACCTTCTCAGTGCCAGTGTCTGTCGATACCTACGTCAGCAACAACAGATTCTCATACCAAGTGAGAGACACGGTGCATCACGTGAACCGGCTGACTGACCCATACAGCGATGATGTGATAGGAGATAGAGTCAAGGTAACTGACATGCACTGCGATGATCCGCAGAATAGGACCGACGTGGGTGCCTCTGTGACCATCTATGCCACTCTCGTCTACGAATACGATGACACACCCGTGACGACAGGCACTGTGACGATAAACGGCATCACTGCAACCCACGAGGGGAGTGGTACGTGGTCCATCACACATTCTGAGAGCTCGGTGACATCGATCACGTTTGACACCGTGGCAATATCGGGAGACACGTACGGCCTCTCTGTTGTGAACCAGAACTCTCAGAGCGTCGAGGTGATATGGGACCAGATCATCGTGGGCGGATATTCTGTCGAGGACTCGTGGGTGAACATCGGCGCGACAGTTGATGTCCACGTCACACTCACCTACGCCTACGATGGGGCCAACGTCACCGACGGTACCGTGACCCTCAACGGCTATTCTGCATCACACGTCAGCGGCAGCGCTTGGGTGGCCCCGGTCTCTCAGTCCGACGTGACAAGAATCATCTTCAACGACGTAGCGTGCAGTGGAAACCAGTACGGAATAACAGTGGTGGACCAGAATGGCCAACAACAGCCGGTGACCTGGGACAAGGTGACTGTACGCTCCTATTCGGTGACCGACGCGCGAGTCAACATAGGAGACTCCGTGACTATTCAGGTCGAGATAGAATACGAGTACGATGACACGGACGTTGTGGATGGCAGTGTCACAATCAACGGGATCTCGGCCACATACACTGGCAGCAATGGCGTATGGGAGATCACTGTGACCCAGAGCACGGTACAGCAGGTGACCTACGACACTGTGGCGTGCGTGGGTAACGCCCACGGAATATCAGCCGTCGATCAGAACGGCCAATCGACATCTGTCATCTGGGATGCGCTGGTGATCCACATAACAGACCCCACAGATCAGCGGATTGACATCGGGGCGAATGCCAGCGGCATCGCGGTGTCAGCAACGTACGCTTACGACGGCGGTGCATATGACGGTTCACTGACGCTCAATGACACAACCTTCCAATTTGCGACGGTGGGAAGACGCGGGTACACTGTGTCCAGTGCAGCAGGCGACGACACCTATGGAATCTCTGTGATTCTCACCAATGACGAGACCTACTGCATCTGGGATGCACTTATCGTCCACTTGTCAGGCCCATCCGACCAGAGGATCAACATAGGTGACGCGGCCTCGGGAATCTCGGCATCAGCTGTCTACGCTTATGATGGCGCCTCCTATGACGGCACGCTGGCTCTCAACGATACCACGTTCGTCTACGCCACTGTGGGCAAGAGAGGATACACTGTCGCAAGTGCGGCAGGCGACGACACCTATGGAATCTCGGCAATACTCTCCAACGATGAGACCTACTGCGTCTGGGATGCCCTGATTGCAAGCGTCACCGACCCGGTTGACCAGCGAATCAACGTGGGTGACACTGTGACCGGAGTGACCGCATCGGCGGTCTACGCCTACGACAATGCGGTCTATGACGGCACGCTGATCCTCAATGATACGAATCTGGCCTACGGTACTGTTGGCAAGAGAGGATATTCTGTGGCCTCTGGTGCTGGCGATGATTCCTACGGCATAACGGTCGTCCTTTCCAGCGGGGAAACATACTGCATCTGGGACGAGATTGAGGTGCAGGGCTACACGGTCGCGGATAGTCGCGTCAATATCGGGACAACGGTCACCGTCCAGGTCTTGCTCCGGTACGCGTACGACAGTGCGTATGTCAACACCGCGACAGTGATCATCAACGGCCTCGTGGCATCACACGCCGGAGATGGTACGTGGGAGGTCACGGTGAGCAGGAATGTCGTGTCAAGCAGGACTCTCAACAATGTGACCGTTGAGAATGACGCATTGTACGGCATTGACGTCTTGAACCAGAATGGTCAGTCAGTGACCATAATCTGGGATGCGATAGAGGTCTACGAGATTGGCTCACCTGAGTGGGTGCTCTCGGGCGAGTCGTTCACCGTCTGGGCCAGGCTAAGACTTGCCTTCGACGGCCACGAGCTCGGTGCGGAGGACAATGTGATCATCGGCAACATAGCGGCCACCTGGAACGGCTCCTGCTTCGTCATCTCTGACTCGTACTCTGGAACCGGTGCTAGAACCTACCACGTGAACGCCACAGTGGAGGCCACCTATGGTATCTCTACTATCGAGGCAGTGGAGACGACAACAACGAAGGTCACGGACACGCCAGGAATCACTGACCTCAGCAGCGACTTTGAGCCTGCGAACAACCTCTACGTTGGCGTTCTCTCAACCGACCCGCTCTGGATACAGTGGGACCCTGTCAATGACCCGCAGCCGCCAGAGTTCTCGTTCACAGTCACAGGAGCCTACATTGACGAATGGACTGTGACCTCCTCGTGGAGCAACTCCACAGTGGCCACCGGAACAACTGCCGGGCAAAAGACTGTTGCAATCGAGAGCGGACTGCCCTACAGTGCCAAGAACTACACGTACAGAATCGAGGTCAGAAACGAGGCGGGATACTCAACATATGTCGATATCTATGTCCTCGTGACGGACTTCACGGCACCAACAATTGTCGGTCCGGACGACGTATCGCTTGAGGCTGGTGACAGCATAGTTCTGAACTGGACCCTCGATGACGCGCACCCGGGTGAGCTCAGGGTCATCATCGACGGCACGCCCGGTGCGTACGAGGAGTGGGAAACGGGCGAGTTCCGGCTGACTGTTGAGGGCAACTCCCTTGGTGAGCACAACTACACGATTGAGGTCAATGACGACTTTGGCAACGTGAGGACAGACACCGTGATCGTCACAGTTGTCGATACAACGCCTCCAGAGATCAGTCACCCCGATGACGTGGTCATGTCCGAGTCCGACACAAACGTCACCATAGAATGGACGGGATCTGACCTCTTCCCCGGGACCTACGCCATATTTCGAAACGACACCGTCATCGAGTCGGGACGCTGGAACTCCAGCAGCGAGACGATCAGCGTCAGACTTGATGGTCTGGCACTAGGATACTACGTCTTCAGACTTGTGCTCAACGACACTTCGGGCAACTCCGCGAGCGATGAGGTTGCCGTCCAGGTCACAGCAGAGACCACAACAACGACCACCACCACGACTACAACGACGACCACTACTACAACAACGACCACAAGTACAACGTCGGAGACCACCGGGGTCACGACAATCACGACCACAATCACAGGACCAGGTTTCACACTCGTGGTGATGATAATAATTGGCGCCGCGGGCGGAATGATTGTCATTGTGATCGTGATTCTCAACAGGAAGGGCGTCATAGGCTCCGGACCGTAGCCACACATACGGATGGAGAGTGGCAGATAGCCGGGCCAACCCGGCCTCCACTCCCGCCATTTTCTCTTTTTCCTCTCATCGAGCGAGGAGCAGGTGGGCAACGGCCCGCGTCGGATTGCCATTTGCACCCCACGTCGCGCCCAAAGGGAGCACAGTGGTCCTAGCGTATCCGGGGTGGCAACAGGAAACTCTGACGACAACGGGGATGAAGACAGGTGATTGTCGTCATTGGAGGGTAATATCCTCGCGTTAGTCAATGATCAAACGGGTGAGCTCACAAACAAGGTGCTCTGGTTTCATAGACCCTCATTGGCCCGCATTGGTGCATACTCGTGCTGGTGAGCAATTCCGCCCTGTCGTCATCATCTCTCAGATTCGAGAATGGTGTGATCTTGACGAGATACAACTCGTTGTGATCTGGAAAGATGAATCTTGAACAGACTGATGTACGTCTGGCGTAGACCACTCGCCATAGATTTTCAAAGTCTTGACAAGTCATAGTTTCCGGCATCAACCCAAGTTCACAACAACACAGAAACCGTCTGCTTGGTCAAGACTTGAGTCTACGCCAACGAAAGGATGTTATAAAGTGTGTAACGAATTTTGAGTAGATCTTTCTTTACAATTGGCTCAGGGGTCTTCTGTGAAATCCGCTGTATCGAAACGGTGCGAATCTGATGACACAACGCAAAGGACTTTGACCGTAGCCCCCTCACCATTTCAACAGGGACAACCGTCCACCAATTTCGCCTTTTGGTTGTAAGTGGAACAATAATGGCAAGTCCAAGGTCCTTGCTAGTGTTCCTATGCCTCGTAGGAATTGCAACAATGACGCACGGTCTTGTCTTTGCCTCTTCGTGCCCGACCACGGGGTCAAGGTTGACGTGGACAATATCGCCTACGGAAAACGTGTCACCCATCTACGCAGTCACTCCAGATCTGAATCGATACGGCCAAAGTCTTCGGCTATTTCGATGTCTTCGGGACTTGGAACGATACCCTCAACCCGAAGAGTCGAGCCAGCACATTGCTGGTCTGTTAGCATTGAGAGCTGTGCAATTGTTTCTTGTGTCCAATCGCGGAGCAATACCTGAAGTTCTTGAATCTGTTTCTTGGTCAGGGTTGCTTGCATCTGGGCTAGTCCGATTACCACTATCACCAAAGTCGGGAACAGCGCAAGGTTGTACGTCATTATCCACCACGACAGGGACAAACTGTCAATTTGCCCTTCGTCACTCTCTACTGCTGTTGCATCTGGCATCTCGGAAGTGTCATCAACAATGCGTCGAAGCTCTTTCATAAGCCTTTGAAAGTCAGAGTATTCGAGATGGAGATTTCCGTCCGGTCCCGCTTCAACAGAGAACATAAGGACTGGCAGTAGAGTCCTGAGAGTATCGAGCGCAAATGTGAAGTTAGAGAGAACAACTGAGCCATAGAGTTCTCTAAGCGTTTCAAACAGTGCACTGTCCTCCGCTATTCTTTGGAAGAATGACTGAAGTGACTTATACGCGGAGATTGCTGTCTTCTTTGCCTTTTCTATGTCCTGAAACATCGCCAGAAACGAAGACTCGAACTCCTCTAGGACAAGCTTCTTGATGGCTGCACCAATTGATTCTCTTGAGAATTCCTCAATAAGCGCTTGCAGATGACTGTCGACATGCTTGGGTTCACCCATCAAATGCGCACTGATCATGCTGGAGCGATTGGGAACCATTTGCATCATCGACTACCTGCCTCCGAATTGGCTGGTGACTCCCACAGCTTTTTTTTCCGACCACGTTTGTGTTCCCGCCTAGCTCTCTATGATAGAACTTTCGGTTTCGCTCTTATCATAGTTTTCTGCCTGAAACGCGTGACTTTATCCCGACGAAACATTCAGCCCATCGTCGCTGTGCACTCTTGGGAAACGAGGGGTCGCTACGAAACCCGGCCGTACCATTGCAGTTGTCGTGGAACACCTTGTAGTCAGACTCTAGATAGCTGAGGCGAGTGTTATGTATCTGCTCGACGGTCCTTGCAGGACTGCTGTGCCGATAGTCGTGAATCTCCACACGTTCCCCGCAGTCGGTCTTGGTTCGCTTCTCCGTGCTAGTGGAGAGCCTTGTCTGCTGCAGGGGACACATCGGCAGTCACTCATCGTGATAGGTCACAGGAAGGCCGTTCCACGCCCATACATTGTTCTGGAGAGGACACTGTCAGCCTACTTGGACTGGCGCCCTCCCGGTAGTACCGCACCTGCATACAGACTGCGCTTCTTGTGTGTGTCCAGCCTCTCGCAACAAGCGAGACCCCAGTTTCTTGCTGGCATCATAGAGCGAAATTGCGGGCACACCCTTCCAAGCGGCCGATAGACTGTGATCCAATGACAGGTTTGCAGCATCGGAGCCACAATATTCAGTTAGGTCCTATGCGTGGATACATTCAGTCGGGACTCACTAGACAAGGTTCCAACTCCGAAGAGAACTACAATGCTCAAGTAGAAGCCTCTAAGAGAAACACCAGAACTATGTTTCCGGTGACCACTTGAGATCGCGGCGGTTTCGACGTGGGTCACGTCACAAAGAGCCGAATCACCAAGTTCGGGAGCAGGGTCAGTTGAGGCGGGTTCGGCTCCCGGTTCTGGCCGCGTAGATAGAAGCTGCGAGCTGTCATACACCGACGTTGCCTCGTAGTACTAGTTCTGCGTGTAGTTGGTGACTAGCCTCTGCATCATCCGCATAATGGTGTTGGAGAAGAACTGGAAGGATTCAGAGCCGCTTGACAGATATAGGCCACGAGTAGCCAACAACTGAGCCTGACCGTAGTCTCTCGCTTGAAGAAGAGGAGGGCTTTGGCGAATTGTTCATAGTCAGACTATGTGGCTCTGCGGAATCAGGTTATCCTAGGCGGGCCCAGCCCGTGTCGAGTCGCCATCTACGGCCAGCGTCATGCTCAAGTTCATCCACCAAAAGACCAATTACGAAAGTGCTCAATCTCAGCGGGAGTGAGTGTGTTTCATATTGGAAATTCCGTCGGAGTTCGGTCATCTGAGGGAAGACTCAAGCATCCCGTGGGAGAGGATAGTATCAGAGGCCAATTCTAGGCGTGAGAAGAACTACTTCATTGCCTTTACCGATGTCGCAATCGAGTTCGCAAGGAAGGAGAGTATGAAGAAGCGCCCACGGGAGGGAGTGGTCATCCTAGGCATCGAGGCTGCGCTGACACGTGGTCGACTGGCGGACGTTCTCTTCCTCTCTGATAGCAGTGATAGCATCGCCGTTCTCAGCCTGAGAGCAATTGCGCTCTTCGTTATCTCCGATACCGAGGGACTGAGGCACGTTCTCGAAACCGTGGAGGCGAAGGTGAGCGATGAGTCTCCAGTCACAGACAGGGTGAGAGTCTCGACGGTTCGAATCCTTCTTGCGGCCGTGGAGAGGGATACAAGCGTCATAATGTGCATAATGGAGTTTGATAATCTGCTTGACAACTATCCTGAGCAGGTCGAGCAGCCCCTGACAGAGACTATGTTCGCACTCTACGTGGTCGGTACTCTGCTCAAAGAAGTAGGGGAGGTGGGGAAGGCCTCGCGATTGGCCGACACGCTGGAGACAATGACAGAGTCGAAAGGCCACAGGATGCTCACCGCTCTCGTTGAGAACCTCAGGGGCAACATAGCCAACTACTTGGGAGAATACAGTAGAGCAGAGGAGCACTATCTCAGGTGCCGCGAGATCAGTCAGGAGTACGGTTTCTCTCTAGGCGTGGGAATGGCTCTAAACAACATGGGTTCACTGATGATAGCGGTCTTCAGGCTGGAGGAGGCGCTTGAGTATCTCCGAGAGGCGCTCAAGTATATGGACATAGAGACGCCAAGGCTCACCACACTCGTCAATCTGGGAGAGATTGCGACTCTCCTAGGCAAGACCGATGAGGCACGCGAGTACTTTGAGGAGGCTGTACGGATAGAGAAGAAGCTCCAGAAGGGAGTCGTAGAGACCTACACGCTGTACTGTTCCCTACTGTGTCGCCTTGGAGAAATGGACAAGGCAAGAAAGATGCTGTCCGAGGCCGCGAAGATAGCGGAGAAGTCGGAGAAACCAATCAAGCGATGTTCCTACCTACTCTCGCTCGCACTCTTCAACGCCAGCAACGGCGGGTATGCGGAGGCCAGAAAAGCGCTGGACGAGATGCTGACAATTGCCCGCGAACAGAAGGTCTTCGAGATGGTTGTCCGTGCCATCATCGAAACCGCGAGGGTCTATATGAGCGAGTTTGAGGCCACAGGCAACAGACAACTGATCTCTCAGGCGATGCAGTATCTAGACGACCTGACGCAGATTGCGAAGGAGCAGGACCTGCCATCGCTGCGAGCACGTGCGTTGATGCTCAAGGGAGAGTTGCATCGTCTCACTGGGGGCGTTCTCCAAGCGAAGGGCTATCTGGAACGTGCACTCAGTATTGCAAGATTCAGGGATGACGCGATGTTGGAGGCACAGATAAGGGAGAGCCTAGAGACGTTGGGTGGCGCGGAGGAGGAAGATGTAGAAGAAAGTGTGATGAGCTCTATGGACCGCATCTCAGTCTTCAGAACGCACGGCCGCTACAGAGAGGTTGCAACACCAACACTGCACGCCTTGATCACCATAATCAGAGAGTCTGGCCTGACCGAGTTCGTTCACTATTTTGACAGCTCGCTTGAGATGGACAGCTCAATAATTGCAGGATTCATCACAGCCATTGCGGCATTTAGTTCAAAGTTGATGGAGTCTACGGGGAACCTGAGGACAATCTCGCACGAGGGATTCACCATCATGATGGAACATACTGAGAGACGGACGGTGGCTCTCATAGCGACTGAGGAGACCTATGAGATCAGATATAGACTGAGAAAGTTCGCGAAGGAATTCGATGAAAAGTTCCCACTGCCCGAGGGCGACGTCATCGAGACAAAGGTATACGAGGCGGCCACTGAGATGGTCAACCAGAGCTTCACAGACCTTATAGTGGCCTGATGATGTACAGTCTCAAGACCGGAGAACCTGTGACATGACCACTATAGATGACATTCAGCGTATCGTCACAATCGGAGAGACCCGCAATACTGAGTTCAAGAGAACGCTGACAAGAGCGGACCTCAAGAAAGACCGAAGAGAGAGACTCGTCGCGCGCATCCGGTACATGACCTGCGAGAGCCCCTTCGAGGGGCGATTCCTGGTTGGCATTGAGGACATCAACGACAGAGAATGGAAGATATACGGCCTCGATGAGAAGCGCCTAAGAGAGGCTCAAGAGGTCCTCCACATAATCTGCGAGGAGGCGGGAGTCGAGATAGTTGAGGAGGAACAGATAGAGACTGAGAGAGGCCTTGTCGGTATGTTTCTCCTCAAGCGAGTGGTCACGCCAGAGGTCAAGGAGACCTGTTCCGTCAATGTCGCAGGACGTGTCAACTCCGGCAAGTCCACGCTGATTGGAGTGCTCGTGACGGGAAATGCTGACAATGGGAGTGGTCGGGCCAGATCGTTCCTCCTGACCCATCCTCAGGAACTCACCCGCGGACAGACCGCTGACATTCACCTGGCATTCATGGGATTCACCGAAGACGGAGAGATCCTCCATCTCGATGACCCGTTGAACAAGGGCGAGGCCGCAAGAGTACTGGACAGATCTTCGAAGATTGTCACATTCTTTGACGCACCGGGACACAAAGAATACTCCAAGACTATGATAAGGAGTATTCTGGGCGCTGACGCACAGTATGGAATGGTGCTAGTACCAGCACCAGAAGAGGCCGATCTGATACGGCAGGAGGAGCTCCGTACCGGCATCCGCCGGCTGGACGATATCACCCGGGAACATCTGATATTGATGGCCAGCCAGAAGATGCCCTTTATGCTGCTCATCTCAAAGGTGGACAGAGCAGACGCCGATGACATCACGCTTGTGAGCGAGGTGACTAGGTCCACGCTGAAGGAGATTGGAAAGATTCCCGTCACGGTGAACAGCCACGATGAGATTCCGCCAGTAGTCAGAGAGATGCCGAATGGTACTGTGGTGCCTGTTCTGCTCGTGTCTGCAGTGGACTCGCGTTCGCTAGACCTAGTGACAGAGATACTCCGACAGCTGCCGTCAAAGTCAACTGAGGACTCGCTCGACAAGCCAGCGCTTGCCTACGTTGACAAGGTCTACAGAGGGATTCGCGGTACCAACGTGGTCGTCACAGGGACCGTGAGGCAGGGCGTCTTCAAGACGGGTCAGATCGTCGTCCTCGGACCGGATCACAATGGTAGTCTGCTCACAGGCCGCATCTTCAGCATCGAGGTGTTCAAGAAACGTGTCAGCGGGGTGAAGGCTGGCGACCTCTTTGGCTTTGACATAAAGGATGTCGACAAGCACTCAGTGCGACGCGGCCAAGCGATTGCCGACTCTGAGGAACTCATCACTCCGTGCAGAGTGTTTGAGGCCAACATAGTAGTCACCCGTCACCCGACGCGAATCTCAGTGGGCTACTCTCCCGTCTTGCAGTGTCACACGATTCAGCATACCGTCGTCCTGCGGAAGATCTACAATGCCGAGTATCTCTGCGTAGGCGACTTTGCCAGAGTACGACTGGAGTTCTCGATGTATCCCGAGGCCATAGGCGTGGGCGACAAGATAGTGCTGAGAGAGGCGAACACTCGGGCCATCGGGACGGTCATTGAGATCATCAAGTAGCCTGTGACTCGAAGCGCGGCAATGACGTCGGGAGAAGGGGCTCGTATCGGACCAGACCACGCGAGGAGACCACGCGCAGCAGGGGGTATACGGCGATGTCTGTGTCGGTGCATCTTCGGAGTAGCTCCACTCTCCAGTGAGGCGGACTTGACACGATGGCCACGGCCCCGTCCTCCGTCAGCAGCAGTGTTCTCTCGATTGCCGCACCCTCTGTGGCCTGTCTAACACTCTCCTCCGATCCTGTGATAAGCAGATTGGGCTGAAGACCGAGATGATTGAACTCCGGCAGGAGTAGAAGATTCCCGGTGCGTATCAGGGACTCCATCCTCTCGGGCGAACCGATAAAAGTGTCTCGAAGGACCTGAGGATCTCCCGAGTACAGCCGTTCTAGGACGGCCCTCTCCGCAGCAGGGAGCTCCGCCTGGCGAAAGTCTATTCTTGCCTCAACGGTTGGAGAAACCTCACGGGACCGTCCCAGTCGTGACAGTGCCCAGGTCACTATTCTGTCCACCTGGGGCAGAATGCCTCCTGACTTTGGTACCACGTCGTCAAGCTCTAGGCGATACTCAAGGGCCAATAGGTCTGAGCCGCTCCCGCTATCGGACACTGTCGCGGCAGATACGTGAGAGCCTTGGATGTAGTCGAGACGCAAGAGTGCCTTATCATCATCAGACGGCCGCTGCCACGTGATGCGCTGGTCGAGAGCTAGAGGATTGACGACCGCTCGAACACCAAGATGTATCTCCGGTACTGGGGAGTCGGTCTGGGCAAGTCGACGAGGAGAAGGGAGCAGTCCACAGAACTCTCTGAGGGAATGATACCGCTCTGTCCCGAGATTTACCTCGTGAGAACTGTGCACAACGTCAAGCACCTGTTGGAACTGCTTCCATCCCTTGATGGGTGGTGACGCCTCTCTCAGAACATCGAGCAAAGACCGGAAGCCGCGAGAGTCGTAGCTCTCTGCGTGGTAGACCAAGTGCGTCACAACGGAGAGCCGACCACTCTTCTTGGAGGCCCTCAGCCACGCCCTCAGCCAGCCCGTACGGGAATCACCACGCAGAAGAGAGTATGCGATAGCATTGCCAAGCGTGACCGACCATTGCGCCAAGCGCCTGTCAGGATCAAGGTGCAACAGCACGGCAGCCCTGAGCGCAAGCCCCTCCCTCCACGAGGCCCGCACCGATGCCTCTTCGATGACAAAGGCATCGCCATCAAGTGCAAGGCCAAAGTTCTGTCCCTCGCCAACGGGTGAAGAGCTGACAAAGAGTGGCGGGAAGTCGGGCTCGGTCAGGCCCATATGCCGCGACACTCGCCTGATGGCACGTGCGAGCAGCGAGCGCACCTCCTCTGTGGCCTCCATTCTCAGCTCCTCTGGCGTGGGCTCCCTCGGCTTCTCGTACCGGGCAATCAGGCGGGAGGCGCGCCGAATCTTCTTGTACACCTCAACACTGACATTCTCGCCCAAGTGCAGCACGCCCGAGGCGTCGAAGAAATAGACCCTTATCCTGTCGAGACTAATCACTGCTACAAGGAAGACGATGCCGCGAAGCTGAGCGAAGTGCTTTCGCAAGGTGGAGGCCTTCACGCGGAGAATCTCCACGGCAAGTGCGCCCGTCTCCCGGTACTGTCGTTCTCCAAACTCTGCCACCGCGCGCGGGACTCTCCTGCTTCTCTGACTCAATACGCGTACCTCCATCTCATAGGCTGGCGGAGTTGACTGCCTCAGCAGTCGCCATCAGGCCTGGCAGATAGCTGTGAGAGACATACTTAACTGTATTCGCCTCTACGTGTGGCTGAGAATGCAATGCAGTTCTTCGATATGACCATGCTCATAATCTGGCTCGTGGTCCCCCTCATGGTCCTCATCGGACGTGCGCTCTTGGCGGCATATAGGACCAAGCAGATACGAGACAGACTCCGCGAGACGGAGAAAAAGTCCACCCCTCTGACAAGGCCGCTATGAATCTCAAATAGATACGCTGGCACCTACGTGCCCTCTGTTGCCGCCCCTTCCTCTTCGGCCTGCGTCTTCTCCAGATCCTCGTACATGGGCAAGAGGAGATCTCTGGTGGGGGTTGTATTCATCACAACATCAAGGATCTCGTTGTTCCTCAGCAACATACAACCCAAGAACTCATAGAGATACTTGTCGAGTCGGATGTTCACACCTCGGCGCGGGACCTGTGTGAGGAATAGTACGATGCTGAAGTCTCCACGCGGCAGCTGATTCAAGATGCCTCGCTTCATGTCCGGCTTAAGGTCCTGCTCCAATTGCTTGGTGGCTGTGCCACGTTCAATGAAGCTATACCGGATCCGCTCAAAGTTTCCCGACGCGCTCTTCTTTGGCCGCAGAAACGATATCGAGTACCCGAGCCTCTTCAGAGAGTTGTACCCAATGAACGTACGATACAGCGGAGGACAGAGTGGCTCCAGCTCTACCTTTCTGAGCTCGACTATCTTGCCGTTTCTGCGAACCTTCAGATTCATACTTCAGGCCATCCCAGAGTGAGTGCCCTTACTGCTTGTTGGGCAGGTGTCGGACCATCTATTGAATGTCACGGCCCGTCTGTGACATATAGAGATACCCCTTCTCTACTTAAGAGAGTCGCCTTTGCTCTCCGACCGAGAGCATAGCCTCCGATGCCGCCCGCCGAGACGACGCGGTGGCACGGGATGATTGGTGCAAAACGATTCGAGGCCATTACATTCCCCACGAATCTGGCGGCCCCCGGCAGCCCCGCCATCTTGGCCAGTTCTCCGTACGTGACGGTGGACCCACGCGGAATACCCATAGCGGCCTTGAGAACAGCCCGCTGACGGGGAGTCAGGTCGGAGAAGTCCAATCTCACGCCGGAGAGGTCGATTGGCTGGCCTTGGAATATGGCAAACACATTCTCGAGCACGTTCTCTAGAGCCCTGTCGGATACGACTTCGAGGTCCTCACCTTTGACGGCCGCTATTGCCTCCTCAGGCGACCGTCGCGGTAGACACGTGGCATACAGACCAGCACTCGTGAACACGCCTGCAACGTAGAGATCGTCTCTCGAAACGATGACCAGTCGCTTCTCAGCCGCCTTGGACAGCGTACCTCACCCCTATTCGACATATGGGGAGCATCGGGCTACAGCAAGAGCCAGCTGTGCGGACAGGTCGGGATTGCTCTTTGTGGACCCATACAGGCACCAGCCACCATCGTTCCTCTGTGTCCTGACGATGAGCTCGACACCGCGCTTGATGACCTCGCGCTCCGGGTCGGACTCAGGAGGTATAACAGCTATCAGGTCGACCATGTCGTACGTGTAGCCAGCCTCAACTGATCTCTTCAGATGCTGATACAGTGCAGCCCGGCCGTTGCGGTAGACCTCATTGTTCTTGTCGACACCAGCCGCCAATAGGGCGGGGAGAATGTTGCCAGTACCAAGAGGGTCGGACTCCTTCTGGCCTTTGTAGTCAGGCCAGTTGCCGTCCTCGTACTGCGAGTAGAGGAGAAAGTCGCGGGCCTTGCGGATGCGTTCCTGATTCACATATCCAGCACGGCACAGCGCCTCAAGAGCCTTGCCAGTCAGCCAAGTGATGCTCTTTCCCACAGGATACCACTGACGGCCCTCGCCATCACCGAACTTGTCCTCAATAAAGGGATCAAGGTTCAGTGTCTCAGAGAAGCCGCCATCCCTCTTCTGGCGGGACACAAGGAACTGCATCATCCTGCTCGTCAGGTCAGACACGTCCTCGTCCAGCTCGACCAGCTGCATCAGGACCTCAGCGGTCGTCTTGACGGCACTCGGAGCACCCGGCCGAACGTCAAAGGGTACGCCTCCATTGTCGTTCACAATGGCACGCAGGGTAGAGAGCATCTCCTGCAACACTTCGGCAGGGAGTTCGTAGCCCGCCGCAGCAAGTCTGAGTTTGTCAAGCACGTTACCAGTCTTGAGAACAAAACTCTGCACGTCATACACAAGGTTGACCATACTGTCACTGCCTCCCTCAGAGGTATTCCTAAGCAAGCCTCACGTCTCGCCAACAGAAATAGGTGGCGACTTCCGTCACTCTTGATGAAGATACTTAGTGGTCACGTGTATAATAAAGATTGTTCGCGAGGCGATTCAGTCCGTCTCCTCAAGTTCGAGAAACTCCAAGATCTGCTTTCGGCGCTCTCGCTTCTCGTCCTCTGAGAGGTCCTCCAACCGTTGCTGACTGTCCTCAACGATGACTATCTTCTCGTGCGGCGAGTGTTCTATCCTGAACTCAACGCGATAGTCCTCGTCCTTTTGCTTCAGCGGTTTCTCAAAGCCGCACTCTCTGCATCGGAGAACGGTCTTGGTACCCACTTTCTTGGGAAGCATCAACGCCCCACACTTGTCGCAGAACTCCAAGATCTCACCTCGACAGTGCACTGATTATGGCCTCTCGGCTCGTGCCGCATCCTGATTTAAGTTTGACGTTGCCACACTCAACGGACATCCGATGAGGCGCAAGGAAAGACTCATATCGATGTTGACAGGCACGGCGCGGTGTCAGCAGAAGGCAGGCAGTGCCTCTTGGCATAGCGACTGGAGGAAATACAGAATGGTGCGGGTCGTTCCGTTCAGGGCCTATCGATATAACACAGAAAAGGCGGGTGACCTGTCGAAACTGGTCTCGCCGCCGTACGACATCATCAAGGGCGAGAAGGTAGACAGGCTACAGTCCATGTCGCCCTACAACATTGCATGGATCATCCGGAATAAACCCCAAGACGGTGATGACGAGACGAACAACCAGTACACGAGGGCGAGGGACCTTCTCAAGAAGTGGATTGAGGAAGGAATCCTAGTCCAAGATGACAGGGAGAGCTTCTATGTCTATGGACAGGACTTCGAGGTCAATGGGAGGAGGCGCTTCAGGTTCGGATTCATCGGGTTGATTCGACTCGAAGAGTTTGCAAAGGAGACCCCCAAGGACAGAAAGTTCACCGGGGTGCTACAACACGAGGAGACTCTCCCGAAGGACATCGAGGACCGGCTCAACCTCTGCAGGGCTACGATGGCCCAGTTCGGTCAGATCTTCGTGATCTACCCCGACCACGAGGGAGAGGTCGATTCGATCCTGAAGGAGGCAATGAACGAGAAGCCGATTGCAGATGTCACCGACTACGAGGGAGTCCGACATCGCATTTGGAGAATCAGCGATGAGGAGAAGACAAGAAGAATCTCCCAACTGATGGAGGACAAGTACGTCATCATCGCCGATGGCCATCACCGCTACAAGACGGCATTGGCCCTGGCACGAGAGCATCCGAAGCTTGAGAGTGCGAAGTACAGGATGATGACCTTTGTCAACATGGCCAATCCGGGACTTGTCATCCTGCCGACGCACAGGCTGGTCCAGAATCTTGAGGACTTCTCTGTGGAGCGCCTCTTCGAGGGCATAGGGGAGTACTTCGACATCAAGAGCTTTGACAACAAGGATGATATGTTCCGCCTGATGGAGGAGAAGTTCAGGAGAGGCGAACACGCCTTCGGGCTCTTCGTCAACGACGGAAAGTTCTACACTCTGGTTCTCCGGGACGAGTCCGTGATGGATGAGGTGCTGCCTGATAAGTCGCGGGAACTGAGAAGGCTGGACGTGTCAATCCTCCACAGTCTGATTCTAGACAGGGTGCTGGGAATCGACAAGGAGAAACTTGCCCAAGGCTCGATGAGCGGCCGTGGCGGATACGTGGTCTACATCAAGGGCATCGGCAACGCTGTTGATGAGGCGATTGCGGCCGTCAGGTCAGGTGCGCAGGCTGTCTTCTTCATGAATCCGACGAGAGTGGAGGAGGTCGAGGCGGTCTCAAAGAACTTCGAGGTGATGCCTCAAAAGAGCACGTTCTTCCAGCCCAAGGTCTGGACTGGATTCACGATAAACAAGCTGAGATGATCGAGCGAATAGAGAAGGTGACAGGTATGGTACACAGGGTATACAACTTCTATCCGGGGCCTGCAACGCTGCCGTTGCCTGCCTTGGAGAGGGCACAGAAGGAGCTGCTGGACTACGCAGGAACGGGGATGAGTGTCCTTGAGATCTCCCACAGGTCCAAGGAATACGACCAGCTCCATCACGAGGCGATGAACCTTGTCCGTGAGCTGATGGGACTGTCTGATGACTTCAAGGTCCTGTTTCTGCAGGGTGGTGCATCCACACAGTTCTACATGGTGCCGCTGAACCTCCACGTCGAGGGGAAGCCGATGGAATACGTCAATACTGGACGCTGGTCGACCAAAGCAATAAAGGAGGCCAGGCTGTTTGGTGAGGTCAGGGTGGTGGCCTCCTCCGAGGAGGAGAAGTTCACCTATGTTCCCGAGGAGGTGCAGTTCAGCGACGGTGCTGCCTATGCACACATAACGACCAACAACACTCTGTACGGGACCCAGTGGCACTCGATACCAAAGGTCGCGAATGATGTGCCACTTGTTGCGGACATGAGCTCGGACATTCTATCAAGGCAGATGGACTTCAAGAGATTCAGCGTGATCTATGCGGGCGCCCAGAAGAATCTCGGGCCAGCTGGAGTCACATTGGTGATTGTGCGGGAGGACCTTCTGGATAGGGTACCGGAGAACACGCCGACGATGCAGAAGTGGAAGACCCACGCTGAGAAAGACTCCCTGTTCAACACCCCGCCCACGTTCTCCATCTACATAATGAAGCTCTGTTTGGAGTACCTAAAGGAACACGGCGGAGTGTCCGCTCAGGAGAAGCTCAATCGTGAGAAGGCCAAGATTCTGTACGACATAATAGACTCATCAGACGGCTTCTACAGGGGTCACGCCAAGAAGGAGTCCCGCTCAATAATGAACGTGACATTCCGGCTTCCGACAGAGGAGCTCGAGGCTATGTGTGTGGAGGAGGGCGCCAAGCGGGGGCTCATCGGTATCAAGGGTCACCGCTCTGTCGGTGGAATGCGGGCCTCCATCTACAATGCGATGACACTTGAGGGCGTAGAGAAACTGGCCCAGTTCCTCAGGGAGTTCAGAGAGCAGCATCAGTGAGAGAGAATATCTAATCGGGATGGTCGGGTATGTCCCATCATACCCGTGCCCTCCCTCGGTCTACTTGCCTACCAGATACCGAGTCGGCAACGGCTGAATAGAGGGCCCTGACATCAGAGGGTCGTAGCAGGCCCTCGTATGTCCGCGACATCTGATAACGGCTGACACGTACCTCAAGCCGTCGCATACCTCTGCTGCTGAAGAAGTCCCTTATTGCTCCGACCACAGGGATGAGTTCTCCTCTCGGTAGGCGCCCCTGCAGTAGTTCCCTGCAGGCCGAACAGTCAACGAGAACCCGGGTGGAACCATCATCTGTGAGCACCTCGACCTTCAGCACTCTGTTCGGGCCGAAGAGTCTCGCTTTGAGGCCTCGGTCGAGAGGAATCGTAAAGGTTCCCAGACTATGCATCTGATTTCAGAACTCCAAACGTGTGACCTGGAGGGGGAGGGTATCTGCGGCCGTATTAAGTGATTGCGGGGTGGTGGCAGCGGGGTCGGTGCCGCCGACCCCACGCCGAAACCGGGTCCTGTCTCGGCACTAGCTGCCACGACGACGCGAGTAGACCACACAGACAATGATGAGTGCAATGATTGCCCCGAATATCAGCGCCAAAAGCATCGGGTCCGGCTCGGTCGGTAGCGTTGGCGTCGTCGATGTCGTTGTTGTGGTTGAAGTTGTGGATGTGGTTCCAGTTGTCGTTGTGGTAGTGGTGGTCGTCGTAGTAGTGGTAGTTGTCGTGCTCTCTTGGACCGTGTAGGTGAACTCGCTACTCTGGCCGACATTGCCCTGACTGTCCCAGGCAATGATGTAGTAGCGCACAGTAGTCCCAGACGGGAGCGCAGGAATGGTGGCCTGATACAGACCTCCCACCAGTTGCATCGTCACGTTGGTCCAAGCAGTCCCGTTGAAATACGAGAGTGTCACCATATCGACTCCTGTGTCGTCGGTGATGTTCGCATAGATTGTGACGGACTGGGTGTCATCAGGGGTCAACGGATCCTGT
The DNA here is from genome assembly GCA_029855935.1 of Candidatus Thorarchaeota archaeon. Taxonomy (GTDB): domain Archaea; phylum Asgardarchaeota; class Thorarchaeia; order Thorarchaeales; family Thorarchaeaceae; genus B65-G9. Next base: position 69,264 of record JAGSHN010000018.1, read on the forward strand.
GATATGTCCACGAAGACTGGAGGGTTGCTCTCTGACACCACCGTTGTGTATTGGAATGTGGCGGAGGTATTGGTATTGCCCGCAGTATCGTTAGCAACGAAGTAGTAGTACACCGTGGTACCCTCCGGCTGACCGGGTATGACACCGCTGAAGGTCTGACCCGTTCCGCTCATCACTGCGGCATTCCAGACTCCTGCAGTCGCAGACCAGTTCAACAACACCGTGTCCACGCCCGATGCTCTCGATGGCTCAACAACATCCACGCTGACAAGGACATCGCGGCCCGCACCCGGCTGGCTGGCGTTCCGCCAGAAGTTCCCGAGCCACGGCTCGATGCTGTCACCCACCGCAAAGCTCGACACGGCGGTCTCGTTCGTGTTGCCCTCGGTGTCGTTTGCCTTGATTGTGTAGTAGACAGTATCACCATAAGAGAACGGGCCGATTGAACCAGTGTAGTTGCCAGATCCCTGAAGGGTGAGCGCGACCTCCGAAGGAGATGTCCACGAGCCTATGTCGTATCGCACAAAGACGCCTGCAATAGTGCCGTCGTCTGTGACATTGACCTCGAATGTGACCGTGTCGTCGTACTCCACGTCAACGGGTTGTCGAGACACCGAGTGTATCTGGGGAGCCAAGCCCACTACCTGTTGCACAGCAGCTAAGACGTTCAACTTGCCATAGCCCCACGTTGGGTTGGGAACGGTCCCCGTGAAGGCATCAGTCCTTGCTGACCCCTTGATCATGTTTCCGACCTGACTGCCAATCGAGGAGTCCGCCTGTAGCATAAGCGCTGCACACCCTGCCACATGCGGCCCTGACGCTGATGTCCCACTGAACAGTCTGTGGCCCCCAAATCTCGCGCTGAACGGGAGACCCCCATTGGCATTGAACCAACCTTGCCAAGTGGAGGCGTTCGAGTAGTCAGAGATGATGTCCCAACCTCCGGGTGCGGCAACACCCTGCTTCAGCACCTCGTCAATGCGGGGTCCCCTGGACGAGAAACTGGCAATGTCGCCCAGCACATCGGGCGTGGAGCCCTGAAGCAGCGTGCGCGTGCGATAGCTTGCAATGCTGACCGCGCTGTCTGCCGTTGACGGCCAAGTTATCTCGTAGCTGTTGTTCACCGAACTCTTCCAGACGCATCCGCCAGTCCACGAGGACTGGTCATCGGAAATGTAGCAATGGAAGGTAGTCGTCGCAGGAGCAGTGATGTTGAGCTGATGCCACGGTTGTGGAGGAGTCGTCGGGAGAGTACCGTGAATCCAGATCGCAAGCATCCGGGTGTTGCGGGACGAGGTGGATATGAAGGACTCGACTGTGAAGGAGTTGCCACCCGCGCTAACTGGTGGCTCGGCGCTCCAGTTCCAGTAGCCCACGCCTGGATGAAGGTAGACCGGAACGACTGGACCGCCCCACACGGCCAGGTTCATTATCAGGCTGAAGTTGCACGCAGCGAAACTTGTCTCATTGACAGACAGGACCGTGATGTAGACGTTTTCAATCGGATAGTCCACATAAGTACCATTAGGCTGTGGTATTGTGAAATCGACGTACGTGGGGCTGTTGGGCTGCGCTGTTGTCAGAGCATGTTTGTCCTTTCCGCCAAGGTTGCCTGCAGGCGATAGCACGGGTATTCCGTCCGAGACAATTGTGTTGATCAGCGTCTCGGCGCTGGACGAACCGTCGAGATAGTGGTATGTCCACGAACCGAGTTCCGTGAGAATCACGTCTGCCCCGTGATTGTATGCCCAAGTCAGGCCCTCGTCTACAGATAGGCGAGTGTTCGATGCCCCCAGTACCCTTATCATCATCAGCTCCGCATCCGGGGCAACACCAACGTACTTCCTGAAACCTAGCTGCCCACCGAGCAATATCCCGGAAACGGCCGTTCCGTGTCCGTCGGTGTCGTAGTGGGTGCTTGAGGTGAGGTTCACGCCTCGTTCCCATACCTGTATCTCGGGCGTGGCGCTACCATCCTTCTCCACAATGTAGCGAGTCTTGGGTGTGGTGAGCATCACAAGGGGCTCGCCCGGATCAAGATGGTCGTTACCATTCGTATCGTTGACAACAAAGAACGGCTCACCGAGGTCGGGAATCCCATTCTGTGTGATGTTGTCGACCCAGAGCCAGTCAGTGGTAGTGTTGTATGTGCCATCACTATCTATGTCGATGACGTACAACATCTCGTTTGCATCGGCAATGGTGTCCCCGTCAAGGTCGACGGCATCGGTGCCATTGTCGGGGACCAGGTTGCCGCCAACGTCAATCCACTGGTACTCTGTCTTGCCAGGAAACCAGAGGTCAGGATGGCGCCAGTCGACTCCGCTGTCGAGATCAGCAATAAGGATTCCCTTGCCAGTGAGATTCCTGTCGAGGGAGTCCAGCATCTTCCACGCATCATCGGCATTGATCTCGGGAATCGACACGTCACGCGTGGGCACGCTCTCCGGTAGTGTCTGGACATCCATCGAACGCACGATGCCCGTGTCAAGCAACGCCTGAAGGTCGGCCGCACTTCCTCTCAGGAGGTAGTACTCCTGTACGTGACTCATCTCGGGACTGCCGAGGCTGAAACGGACACCACAAGACCGGATGACCTCTGCGGTCTCCGGAGTGACTTCGTACCGAAACGTCACTACAACTGGAATGTCATCACCAAAACTCTCTGCCAGTGCCCGGAGGTCGATGCCAGTCGGTCCCTCAAGAGAGCGTGTCGTAGAGTCACTAGAGGGCTCAGTCTGAGCAGCGGGACCCTGCGGAAGAACTATGGGCACAAGGAGGAGTACGGTCAGCAGCGACAGTAACAACAACCTTACTCTCATCTCTTACATCTCCTCTCTTGTACACCAGAAAATATGATGGCGCACAGTCAGTGATTGTCAAACCATACCCGCTTGCTGTACTTCAAGTTTTGCCCGCTATATCATCCTGTTCCGCAAGAGGATTCTCCAGGTCTTCTGGAACACCGCCGAGGTCGTCCAAGTCGAGCACCTTGTAGAAGCCTGGGGCCTCATCATCACGGGACAGCCTCTGGCCCTCGTAGAGCGACGTACCACCTGCAATGAGGTATGCTATGCATACACTGATGACAAGAGGAATCAGCAGGTCAAACGTCTGGCTTATCTCCAGCAGGAGGACAGTGGACGCAACAGGCGTGTTGGTATTCGCCGCCAGAACAGCACCCATACCGAGAACGGCGAAGGCTGTGATGTACTGCGGACAGAAGATCTCTCCGAACACGGTGCCGAGCATCGCACCCACAAACAGCGAGGATGCAAGGACTCCACCAGACACTCGGCCTGCGACGGTAAATGATGAGGCGAACATCTTTCCAATCAGCAGTGCCACTATGACGCTCGTGGGAATTGTGTGTGTTGACACGAAGGTGATCACGTCAAAGCCCAGACCTGCAATTGAGAGACTCGGGTCCAAGAACCACCATGCGAAGAAGAGGACGACGCAGGCGAAGACCGACCCGGCGATGGGATCCGCCCAGTCGGGCAGCTCCATTCTAAAGAAGTTACGGGTCTGCATCAACACGACCGCGAATATCGTGGCTGTCACACCAGCAACAACACCCAGCAGTACGACCTGCGGGACGAGCGCCAGTGTGAAGACCATTGACGCCTCAAAGTCAAAGAGCGGTTCCACACCCAGTATCACGCCAGCGACGAGATATGACACGATTGAGGCAAGCACCATCGGTACGAAGAACCCGAGACGCGCATCACGTTTGTAGGGCGCCTCTGCCGCAAATAGGGTACCGCCAAGTGGTGCCTTGTAGATTGCAGCGGTACAGGCGGCCGCCCCAATCATCATGAAGACCCGCCGATGAGAGGGGTCGGTATGACCAGCACGTTGTGCTATCTCATTTCCAATAGCCACACCAATGAGCACTGCAGGCCCCTCCTGCCCGACGGGGTTGCCGGAGCCAATCGACACGGATGTGGCCACCATCTTGGTCAGTGCAGTGCGCGTCTTCAGCTCGGACGGGGCGTGTGTCAGCTCAATGGCCTTCGATATCCCGCTGCCCTCCACCTCACGGGCGCCCACATAGATGAACAACCCGGAGAAGGCCCCACCAATGAGAGGCGCCAAGAAGACAGGAATCCAAGAGAGTGCCACAGTGAGAAGGTCAATCATCATCCGAAACAGGACCATGGACAGTCCGCATACGACCCCGATCACTATGGCGAAGGGGACATAGACCCTGTAGAAGTGAACAAAGAACGAGAAGTTGAAGATCTCACTGAGGGGGCGTACAGGCTGTGAGTCCTTGGGCGATTGAGAGAGCAGACCCATAGTCCTCTGTCTAGCAATCTCTTTTATCAGTCATACGGGCTCAGATGTGTAGCAGACCTAAGTGTGGTCCTGATCACTCAAGGGAGAGTGCTGACAGCAATTGGAGCACGATCAACACGAGGCCTCAGAGGAGGGAGATACCCCAGACAGACAACTCTCCCTTGAGGAGGTCCAAGAGAGGCTCGATGACATATCAAGAAGGCTCGAGCATGTCGAGCAACTCATTGAACGCGTTGCTCCGCATCTTGAGGAGGTGAGCGAGTCAGCCCGCGTGATTCGCGAGGCATTCACGTTCTACGATGGCGTGGTGAAACTGATGAGCCGTTTCACACGGCTGGAACGGCTCGCACAGCGGTACTCAGACGTGCGAAGAGACCCAATAGGATGGACCATCGTTCAAGTCCTCGACCGGTCGTCGCCATTGAATATCAGCCAGATAACAGCGGCAGTCAGGGCAGAGCGCGGCAGCGCTTCGCGCAGGATCATTCGGGAGAGGGTTCAGCACCTGCTCGACAGAGGCGTCCTCAGAGTTGTAGATACGGATGACGAGCGCGCCCGCTACTTTGAGCTCAGCGAGTAGGAGACATATGGCTCCAGTGCTCACCATGTGAGCACATCTCTGGTCACCTCTGCCCACAAATAGCATATCGTGTGACCACACGATAGTGTCGTCGGTGACAAACAATGAGTTCGGAAGAAAGTCACGAGAAGAAGCACACTGAGGACGCTGAGGAGATTCGTGAGATATTCTCAGCCCTCAACGAGTCAATACCAAGCCTGATCACAGGCCTCATCGGTAGTGTCTACGATCCTGAGAGGGCAGTCAGCATCGCGAGAGCGATTGGCAAGTTCTATTCCACTCTCAGGGAGGAGGGCATCCCAGAGGACGTCGCTCTGCAGATGACAAAGGACTATGCAAGCAGCTTCGACTTCAGCAAGATGATGGAGCTGGGCGGGATGCAGGGCGGTCGCAGGATTGCGGTGAAGAAGAAGACCACTGGAGAGCCCGGTTAGGAAGAGGAGTAGACAATGGCGCGTGAGGTTCTTGCAGCCGTTGTAGGAGCCTCCCGCCTCTTCCTAACCACTGTCAGGGGGATGAGGCGGGCCCGTCGGATTCTGAAGAGAGGCGTGAAGTCATTTGAGATGACGCTCGTCGGCATGGGCGTCAGGAAAGATCACGCACGCGAGATAGCCAGGGCCTTCGGGTCACCCGGGGAACAGCTGCTCTCGCTGCGAAATCTCCTCAGGACCTTTTCGCGGTCGGACGGCGCTTTTGTTTACGTGGCTCGACACGCTTCACAACGAGAACAGGGCACTTCGCACGCCTGACAACGCGTTCTGTTGTGCTACCTACCGCGGAGGAGCGCTCCCCTGTGGCCCCGTGACCACCAATCACGATGACCTCGACGCCCTCCTCGTCGGCGATCTTCACAATCCTCTCAGAGGGCAGGCCCTCAGCCAGCATCAGCTCGGGGTCAATACCATGCTCCGCCGCTGCAGCCTTGTAGCTCTCTAGGAGTTTCTGGCCGTTCTCGCGATAACGCTCAAGTACCTCCTCCAAATCAGCATTGGACATCCTAGCCACCTGCTGGACCGTGCCCATGTTGATTACGTGGAGGATTATGAGCCGGGCGCCAGTCATCTCAGTGAGCTCAAATGCGACAGAGGCCGCGCGAGCGGAGTCCCTACTACCGTCCACTGGCAACATTATGACCTTTGTCCGGCCAATCAACCGGTACGGTTCCTGATACATGACATCGTACATAGCGTATCTATCTTGGAATGGCTGAAGATAAATCCAGCTTGATAGCGGCCGCAGAGAGCACGCATCGAGAAAGAACGAACGGCCTCGGGATGGCCATCTTGGTGTCACAGTGGCTGGGGGAGAAGGTATACTTATTACGGCCATCACGGAGTTAGGGAATGCTACCATATCTCAGAGAGGAGATGTGAGACGTGTCATCATCTGACCTGTATTCTCTCCACAAGAAGGGAAAGTATCCAGCACGCACAGGCACTGCCATAGCCATCGCAGCGGTCATTGGCATTTTCCTCGCTGTGGGGTTCTATGCCTACCTGAAGCTCTGGGACATCTACAGCCCGCACATAGTGGACTACCTCAATCTGCTGGGAGTTGCTCTGACCTCCTCGCAACTGCTGCCAATCATCATCTTGGCAGTTGTCGCGATTGCCGTGCTCAGCACGCTTCTGATACTGGCTGCGGCCGCACTGGCAAGGAAGTTGGGTGGAACCCTCATCTATATCGGCGCTGGACTGATGTGTGCGATAACACTGATCATCCCGCTGACCACAATGCTGATGGCCGGTATGACCGTATCGCAGATCGGTCAGGCCTGGCCGATATTCATCCCGGGTCTCATAGTCCTGTTCTTCACCGTACTTCTGGTGACCGTGTTCAAGGGACGAATCCGAAGAGCTGACAGAATAATAAAGCTCACAGGCAAGATCTGCCTCGACGAGAAGGGGATCTTCCTGCCGCCACTGGCCTCGATGCTGTTCACAGTCATAGCGGCAATCATGGCCTTTGGCATCTATATCGCATTCACGCCCATGGACGTCGTACTTGGGAACGAACCATACACGCTGGAGACTGCAACGCCGCTTGCCATCACCAGTCTCGTGTACATCTTCCTGACGCTGTTCGTCTACAAGTTCGCCTATGCCACATCATCCGCGATGGCCTACATCTATGTCCGTGGTGGCGACCCATCCCTAGGAGAGGGGGTCACTGCAGCACTCCGTGTGGCCAAGGGACTCGCAGCCCTCGCTGTCATCGGGACAATTGTGAGGGTGATCACATCGCTAATACGCAGCGCCAGCCGCCGAGGAGGACCGGTCGGTGCAGCTGCTGGGAGCCTCGCAAGTGGTGCAATCAGATTCGTCTGGGCTGCAGTCAACTACTTCACCATCCCTGTGATGGTTGCAGAGGGCAAGGGAGTTGTTGACAGCATTAAGAAGAGTGCCCGGATGTTGTGGGAGAACTTGGTCGATGTGATCATCAAAGAGACCGGTGTTCGATGGGGCTTCGCTGTCCTGTCGATGCTCTTCTTCGTCGGGTTCCCGCTCGTTGGTGGACTGCTCGGCTGGATTGCCACGGCAAGCCTTGTCCACGCCTTTCTACTGGCAGTGGTCTTCCTTGTATTCGCCTCGATTCCTAGCACCCTGATGCTCAGGACATTCGACATCGTCTACGTCACACTACTCTACGCGTTCATTCGCCAGGAGAAGGGTGAGATCAAGGGCAAGCTGGGCATTCCGGCGGCCGTTCACAAGGACCTTGCGTCTGCCTATCAGAGAGCAGTGAAGTAGTCGTGGGGTCGCGGCGGCCGAACAGCTGCCGCTCATCCCCATCCCGTTTATCAATCGAGATATCACCAGCGAGATGCCAGCGGACCACTCCCTAGCGACAGGGTGGCATACACCCCAACAGACTAAAGCGACTAGGCAGCGATTCTCTCCCGGTGAAGAGAGATGGACGCTGAGACCGCTGCTGCGAACGCCCTTGAGACTGTCCTCGAGGCGCGGCCGGGCGAGTCTGTTCTAATCGTGTGCGACGATGTCAGAAGAGAGGTAGGTGAGGTCTTCGCACGTGGCGCCATGAGCCTCGGACTCTGGACCCGAATGGTCGTCCTCAAGACCAGTGAGGACGAGTACAGGACCAAGGTCCCACCCGAGCTTCTGGAGATGATCAACTCTCCACATCAGCCGGATATCTTCATCAACATCCTGCGAGGTCCTGCACAGGAGACCCCCTTCAGGATAAAGATAATCGACCTAGAGACGAGAAAGGGCAGGTCCAGGCTCGGCCACTGTCCGGGCATAACAATGGACATGCTGACGGAGGGTGCTCTCTCTCTTACACGCGAGGAAACAAAGGAGATGCAGGAGAGAGCCAAGAACCTGCTCGCGCTCTTACAGGACGTCGAGGCTGTGCACGTCACAGCACCGGGTGGTTCAGACTTCACCCTGAGTGTGAAGGGACGCACATGGTTCACCGACACGGCCATTGACTGGAAGACTATGAAGTGGATGAACCTCCCAACGGGAGAGGTACTTGTCGGGCCTGTCGAGACATCTATGAATGGTGTCCTTGTCTCCGACCTCGCGGCCGGGGGCATCGGTCCGCTGAAGGCACCAATAACAATCAGGGTCGAGAACGGTATGGTCGTCGATGTCCAGTCTGACGACGAGGAGGCGCTCAAGATCGTACGCGAGACGCAGGCCACTGACAAGATGGCCAAGTTCGTGGGAGAGTTTGCCTTCGGACTGAATCCTCGGGCGAGGCTGGTCGACGAATTCCTTGAGAGCGAGAAGGTGAGTGCGATACACGTTGCCTTTGGAAACAACAGGGACTATCCAGGCGTGACGGCCAATAACTCGGCGACGCATCAGGACTTCCTCGTCAGCAGGCCCACCGTCGAGGTCACCTACGCAGACGGGCGCACAAGAGTTGTGATGCGCAACGGCGAACTCCTACTGTAGGTCGACCGCTCACCTGAGCCAGTCGAAGGCCTCGTTCCACGTGGCACTAGAACCGGAGAACGGATTGAGGTAGAGAGTTCTGAAGAATTCTGCAGTGCGGTTGGTCTCAACCGCTCGCTCCCACGTCGGCAGAACGTACTCTGTTCGCCCGAAGTAGTACGTGTACACGTAGGGAGCCCAGAAATTGACCCTCCCATCCTCGGTCTCTGGAGAGATGAAACGTAGTATGGCGTTGGCTCGCCTCTCATCGACCAGCCCGGCCTCCATCACATATCGACGGGCCTCGCTGGTCGTCCAACCCTCGACGTTCAGCATATAGGCGGCATTGATGCGCACGGCCTGTCGTAGCTCGCGAAGAGCATTGACAATGACAGAGCGCCAGCCCGTCTCCTTTACTCCGAGAAAGTCCCTCACAGTGTCGGCAACACCCTCGGAGATCACGCAGCGCCCCGTGTGAAGCGGGACAATGCTCAGTTCCGTGTAGCCGTGCTCGCGATAGGCGCGCTCGCGCCAGACGTTCGAGACGTGATGACCATATTCGTGGTACACGACGTTTGTCAATGAGTCCCGATTGAAGGAGCGGTCGATGTTGAACTGGTTGATTGAGCGATAGTCCCCTTGATAGTAGTTGTAGCCGCCCCACGCTCGGTCCTGAACGGCCTCGTACTTCACACCGTTGTCAGTGACAGACGCGCCTAGACAATTGAACACACGTTCCGCAAAGAGGCGACCAATCTCCTTGGCCCGGGGCTGAAGAGTCTCCTCAATGACACGCTTAAGTTCAGCACCCTCTACTCGCCCCGAGTCCTCGAACGAGACAACCGACTCGAATAGCTGAGAGTCGTCAGTCACGTCAAGCGCCTCTGCAACCCTCTCCCGGAGGCCCTCGACAACGGTATCGGGAAAGCGCCGTGCCTCGACTCCAAAGAAACCCATGACCAGCGTCTCATATGAGACCGACCTGCCATCAAGCCACTCCACTACCTTTGCCAGAGACTCGGCCTCAGACGCTACATACTCGCCTCTCAGGGGCGGCTCCGTCAGCTCCTCGCGGGCTGTGTCAGCCACAGCCATCAGATATGCGTGGAGTTCTTCGCCCTCACGGTCCTTCCTCTGGCGATCTGGATGTAGCTCATCCGGCCCGAAGTACGCATCGACAACGCTCACTCCTGTGAGCCTCTCACTGAGATGACCCACCTCGCCGCAGAGCCTGACGAACATCTCACCAGGGTCGAACAATCCGTTCATCCCACGCTCAACTGGGTTGTCGTCCTAATAAGAACCATCCGGACGCCAAGGCAGAGCACCGGAGGGTTTCCCAGTTAATTGATACGGTCAAAGGAGGATACCATCATCACCGGAATCCACCAGACACGCAGGCACTATGACATGCACTGTGACAGGCACTATGACAGACACACGCGGAGTGGCACGCACTATGACATGCACTGTGACAGGCATCGTGTGACACGCAGGCGCTATGACAGGCGTCATGGGAGACGCAGCGACTTGTCGTCTGGAGTATCTGCTGGAATGGTGCCGTTATGGTCTGCGCCACTCCGTTCAGGATAGAGCCGATGGTGTTCGTCACGTCCGAGATGACCTGCCCCACGGTGCCGGCCACTTCACCGACAACCTGTGTGGTACCTGATGCTCCTGACCTCACAGCCTCGGAGACACCCCTGAACCAGTCTGGGACTGCCGTCGTGCTGACCGGCGTCTTGTCAGATCCGAGCACGTCAGTGATGCGCGAGTCGTGACGAGGATCCATGTAGAGCCAGTACCACGCCCACGTGTCGTGTGTCGAGCCATCAAAATAGTAGGATACCTTCTGCTCGGGCGCAGGCTGCGACTCGAGCTCCTGCCAGGCTGACTCGATCATCTCCTCATTGTGATTCTTGGTGGCCTCAAAGTCGGCGTTCCAGACCTTTTCCTGCACCTTGTCTGCGATGTCCTCGATTAGCTCATCGACCTTTGCAGGATCGAGCTCACCGTCGACTATCGCCTCAAGGAACTTCTCCTCGTAGTACGTCAGGTCCTCGAAGCGCAGGCCAGTGACGGCCAGCTTCAGCGGGTCTGTGGAGATGATACGGACAGCCCCCTTTCGAACACACGACATCAGTATCATAGTGACGAGTCGGTCTCGTGTCAGATTCTGGAACACTGCAGCCTCAACAGGGTCGAGCTCTGCCACCACGCCGGGTTGGCCAAAGGTCTGAATCTCTATCGTTGGCGACTCATACGCAAAGGTGGTTTCGTCCGCCGACCACACTGCGCCATAACCACGATGAGCGGAGAGAGCATAGAGGACAGCTCCCAACAGGAGGACCCCAAGAAAGACCCAGACACCCCACGGCACTGAGGCCAATGATGATCCCACACCAGGTGGAACCCACCCGGTCTGCGGCGGTGAGACGAAGATCTCCACACTGAATGACAGCTGCTGATTATCCGAACCGGTCACCAGGAACGTGATCGTCCTCGTGGTCTCAGCCTCATTGGCGATGAGCGTGTAGTCCAGCTGAAAGCCCTCTCCACCGTCCAGAGTACCAAGGTATCTGGTCGGTGCCCCCGAGACAAGGGTCACGTTCTCTGGTAGCGACATCGTGGCCACTACGTCATAGATGGGTGCGTCACCGACGTTATAGACAAGGACATGGAGATCAAAGGACGATGAGGCGACGACATTGAGGTAGGATGGTGCATCATACGCAAGGAGGCCGGGAGCCAAATACGCCTCGTAGAAGCTCCAGTTCGTGTAGTGGAATACCACAAGATGCTCGTAGGCATAGACCGGCGAGGCCTCCAGACTCACACTGAAGTTGCGTGGCTGTCCCGGTGGCCCGGTGGTCGGATACGCAAGTAAGTTCACCTCATCATAGGAACGATAGTTGCCCGAGTTGTCCTCTATTCTCTGACGCGAGTCCACGACATACCCTGCATACTCCGCACCCTCCGGGGTGATGCCACCTTCTCCCGTGATGTAGGAGGAGTTTATCAGGATTGGATAGACGACACGAATCGTCTCTGTGCCGACATCCTGCTCCCACTGAACGGGCGCCCAATGGAACACTCCATACTTGACACCCTCTTCGGTTTCCGTGAGCTCTACGACCCTGTTCAACGAATAGTATCCGAACACGACGAGGACCGTCTGCCCGGCCTGAGCCCGCGGGGTCCAATCCAGCCCATATCCATCTGAGAGAGTCGTAATCACCAAGTCGTATCTCTCACCAGCGATCTCGACGTAGGCACGACTACGGTCGGGCTGAGAGGTCTCCTGAATGCCTCTGAGGTCAAAGCCCCCAAGCGACCCAGAGACCACGTCAAAGGTCATCCAGTAGGTGACGTTCAGTCGCCCATTCGGTTGTACTATGACCTCCACGTCAATCCTGTCAATGTCCACCACGGGGCTCTGCGATGGCGTGGACGCAGCCGCAGCTGGTGCGATCAGAAGACCGACGAGGGGTGAACCCAAGACGAGGAACAGCAGGCATCTTGCAGCGATAGTGGCACGACGCAAGTCTCACTTTCCCTCCGAACTCAACTTCTTGGCCGTCGACCGCAGCAACGACTCTGCAGCCTCCATATGGCCGAGTGCGGACTCGATGGAGTCATGGGTCTCGTACCAGTCGATAGAGCCAATCGTGGTGCGAACAGCCTGAAGACTGTCAGCGCCGTTCATCAGCATCGTAGACAGGGGTACGTGCAGCTGCCCAACAACATCGTGGCGCTTGAGGTATTCGACAAGGACGGACTCAACGAAGTCGTCAACTGTCGTGTGGTTCTCACTTCGACTCACGAGCCTCTCCAAGAGCTCGTAGACCACCTCTGAGATCTCCACCGAGACCATTTCGGGTCAGGCTCTCCTATTCACCTCTCCGGGCCCTGAGGACCTCAGCCTGTGCCAGCGTCAGGTTCGAGAGGTCAGCCTTGGCCTCCGCCCACTCGTTCAGCGACGGAAACTCCTGAATCATACCGCTCCAGACAAGGTGATAGACACGCTTGAGGATCTTGGTGGGGTCGCCATCCGTACCGACGTACTCGAAGAACGCCTTGATCACTGCTGGCGACTGCTCCGAGATGTTCTGTGGTACCTCGGTACCGAATCCCGCAAATGCCACCTCCATCTCCCTGAGAACATCCATCCGCTCCCTTATCCCTGCTGCAATGACGGGGAGGTCGATGTCAAAGGCACTGAAGCGCATCACCAGTTTCTTGTCGGTTATTGTGCCGTATGGTAGAACAATCTCACGCGAACTCATCGCACTTCTCTCCAGAGGTCTTGTGCGAATGAGAGCCCATGAGCAGATAAGCATTTCATCTGTCAGTGTGGTGGCGATGCCAATCAGTTTATCCGCCCTGTGGCGATTGAGTACAGGGACACGGAGACGAGGCAATGAGGCTGCCCGCGTACAACTATGCGATTGAGGACCTCGAATGGGTACCACATTTCATCTCTGAGGTGAGGGACTACTTCTTCGTACGACCACACGACAACCTGCTGATACTCCGACCCAACAAGGTCATGCATCTCAATCAGACAGCAGTGGAGATGCTGAAAAGGCTGCTTGAGGGGCAGAGCCCTGAGCAGGTCGTAGAGGCATTTGTGAAGAGAGGGGTCCACAGGCAGACAGTGATGAACGACCTCGCAGCGTTCGTCGAAGACCTGCGAGAGATGGTCTCGGGAAACCAGAACATCTACTCCTACCGCACGGCACGGATCGTCCCCTTCGGAAAGAGCGAGATCAAGTATCCCGTTCTGAGCGAGATAGCTCTGACGTACAGATGCAACAACAGATGCAAGTTCTGCTATGCTTATTCCCCCTATCGCGAGTCGGGCGAGATGACGACGGATGAGGTCAAGCGGGTGATTGACATCATCGCCGATGATGCTCACGTCCCCAGCCTGTCCTTCACTGGTGGCGAGCCGACTCTCAGAGACGACCTGTTCGAGCTGATCCGTTACGGACGCCAGAAGGGTCTGAGGATGAACCTCATCACCAATGGTCGACGGTGTGCTGACCCCGACTTTGTCCAGCGGCTCGTGGAGGCAGGACTGAACAGTGCACAGGTCTCGGTCGAGGGGCCTGATGCAGAAACCCACGATGGTATAGTCGGTGTGAGAGGCGCCTTCGAGCAGACCGTAAAGGGGGTGAAGAACCTCAGGGCGACTGACATCTACACGCACTGCAACACCACAATCTGCAGGCCCAATGTCGACCGACTGGAGGACCTTGTCGACTTCTACAAGGACGAGCTGGGTCTCTCATACTTCAGTATGAATATGGTCATCTACACGGGGACCGCCGCAAAGCTGCGCGATGAACTGCAGATAAGATACTCGGAGATAGGTGACATCGTGCGAAGAGTACGCAGGCGTGCCAAGAGGAGGGGCATCGAGTTTGTGTGGTACGCCCCGACACCCGTGTGCCTCTTCAATCCCATTGCCAACGGTCTGGGAGCCAAGATGTGCGCGGCCTGCGATGGTCTGCTGTCCGTCGACGCAGAGGGGGGCCTCCTGCCGTGCTCCAGCTTCAGCGAGCCAGTTGGCAACCTGCTCAGAGAGGGCTTCGAGAAGGTCTGGTACAGTCGTGCGGCGAAGTTCTGGAGGAACAAGGAATACGCGCCAGAGGGCTGCAGGAGATGTGATATGTTCGACTACTGCATGGGTGCCTGCCCGCTATACTGGGATGTACAGGGCTATGACGAGATCAAGGACCAGTGGCCAAGGCGCAGCGCAGCAGCCTCAAAGATCGATGAGTGGAGGCTGACCCTGCGGAGGAGGATAAAGGGGCATCAGCACGGCATTACGTAGAGAGTGCAGACTAATAGGGGGCCTCGTTTCACACGCAGGGTATGCATATCGACGACCTTGTCACTCCGTCTGTCCTTGTGGACCGTCCCAGGCTCCTGCGCAACATCGAGCGGATGGCAAGAAGGACCCGTGAGCTTGGTGTCGCTCTCCGGCCGCACGTCAAGACCCACAAGTGCATAGAGATAGCGAGGATGCAGGGGAGTGCTGGCATCAGAGGCATCACCGTGTCAACCCTGTTCGAGGCCCGGGTCTTCGCAGATGCGGGATTCGATGACATCACCTATGCTTTCCCCATCGCGCCTGACAAGTTCAGTGTTCCAGGTCAGCTCGCTGAACGCGTGAGTCTCAACGTCATCCTCGACAATCCTGTCACCGTTGATGCACTATCCGAATACTGTGAGAGCAATGACCTCATAATGAATGTCCTGCTCAAGGTCGATGTGGGCTACCATCGTGCAGGAGTTCTGTGGGACGATCCTGCCGCGATACATCTTGTTGAGAGAATTGCGCGTGCTGGTGGTCTGGAGTTCAGAGGAATCCTCACTCACGAGGGCCACGTATACGACGCCTCTACACCAGATGAGATCAGAGAGATCGAGATGACCTCGCAGAGGAGGATGGTTGACCTTGCGGAACGACTGGCTCGTCACGATGAGCGACTGCGCCCTGAGGTGGTGTCTGTCGGCTCCACTCCGGGCTGTTCGTTGATGACCGAGGTTGTTGACGGGATAACCGAGGTCCGCCCGGGGAACTACGTCTTCTATGACTACGAGCAGGTCGCTCTCGGCTCCTGCACGATAGATGACTGCGCATTGCTGGTGCTTGCATCGGTCGTCGGAACGTATGGGGACAGGCTCATCATTGATGCTGGAGCCACCACACTCTCGGTGGACGCGGGACCAGTACATCTCGAACCAGACTGCGGGTTCGGAAAGATTGTGAGCAACGGGGTTCACCGCTCGATCGATGATGCATTGGTGATTGCGGGTCTGTCACAAGAGCACGGAAAGATCAGAGTGAGAGAGAAGGGGGCCTCAGCAAGATATCGGGTGGGGGACCGCCTCTGGATTGTTCCCAATCACTCGTGCCTGACCGCCAACCTGTCGGACTGGTACGTCGTCGTCGATGGTGATAGAGTAGTCGACAGGTGGGGAATTCATCGCGGCCGGCTGTGAGCAGAGGACTCGACAACTCAGTCGACACGATTGACTATCAGATGTCCGCAGTAGGGACACTCCTCCTCTTCGCCAGGGAGGACAGGGGCCTCGAGACGTCCTCCGCACTGAGGACACTTCGTGATGGCACGAGGCAGCTCGGCAACAGCCTCTGCGGTGTACACGACCCTCGAGTTCCGGTCAATCGTCCCACGGAACTTTCCAGCACGAGAGAGTTCCTCCAGTGCCTCCACGATCTGCTCGTCCGTCGCATTGGTCACACGGGATATCTGATCGAACGTCATCCTCCGCTGAGCATAGAGAAGATGAAGCAGACTCTCCTGCAGGCTCACTGCACCGGGACTGACAATCTCACCATGTGCTGCGTCGAGATACACGAGCGGGAACTTCCGGCGTGCCAGAGCCTCAGCCACATCTGCAACGTCCGAGACGCTGACGCCCAACTCCCGAGCGGCGGCCTCCAACCCTATGCGTCCCTCTCTCTGCACGAGCGCGATGACTCTGCTGGACACATCACCAATTCTTGCCGCGCGCGTTCCCTTGATCAGTAGCCACAGTCCCACAGCGAGCTCGGGCAGGCCAAGGATGGCCCATGATATCACCACCGCGGAGATAAACGTCGTGGACGATCCGGCTGCCACCTTCAGGGCAGACTGGTAGACGAGCACTGACATGAATGCTGAGACAGCAATCAGCACGATTCCAAGGAACTGGAGTAGGCGTGCATTCATCGAGATTCACTCTTGTTTCGCAATGGCAATTGGGGAATTATATATTTCCAGATCGGGAGTGAGCATAGATTGACAACACATACAAGATTGAAGCGCGCCCACATCAGCATAGAAGCGTGTCTGAGAGCAATCCTCTTGCCTATCGAATCGTCGCGCAATCAAGAGAGAGAACCTACTACGTATCGGAGAAACAGAGCAGGGACTGGAGGTATGTGCGATTGTGGAGCGGGCGTTGATATCGTTTTTCCTCACAAGAACGAACGGAATGATAGGAAGGGACATTCCGAGTCGGCAAAGCTGCCACTGACTCGGGGAATTCAATCAGACACAAGATGATGCCAGCGGAACTTGGTCACTTCGTAAATCGCCTCGTACCAAGCCCATTGAGAATCCTGCTACCATTCCCTATTGGGATTTCGTTCTTGTGGGCGCGAGGCTTCTCATTTCTTGGCTCAAGACAAGACCAGTTGGAATGAACCGTTGCCCATATCGCGAAACATTCATTTCAAAGAATGAGGGAGAAGAACAGGGACGGGAAAGACCACAATGCAAGAAGAAGGAACTGATCTCTCCACGGACTTCGTGCGATTCCATATCACGAATCTTGGACCATTGAGGAAAGCTACGATTGTCCTGCGCCCATTGTCGGTTTTCATTGGTCCAAACAATGCTGGAAAGTCGTATGTGGCCACAATCATCCACGCGCTTGGCACTTCGTTTCTCTCGGCGGAATTCCCTTGGAGGGCAGTCTTTTCTTCCGATGACTACGTAGTAGATAAGAAGAAACGTCTTGATGCGAAGTTGCTGGAGAAAATTGTTCAAGCAGTGGGCTCCAATCTCGGAGATCTGGGCGTTGTCGGAGGACTCGTAGAGGATCGCACGGCGAAGATTGTCCGCTGGACACTTGCGGGACTAGAGCGCTCAATATCCGGTGAGATAGTGCGTTCATTCTCCTGTAGGCTCAGCGACATCGTTAGATTCGGCGCCAACAAGATGAGGATAGTAGTGGAGAACAGGTATTCGGACTACGAAGTCACTGTATCAAAGACTGGCGAGGTCAGCCTCAGAGTTCGCGACATTCACTTGCCGATCAAGAGAGCAGACTCTGGCATTCCCTACATACCATCAATCAATCGTGAAGTCATTGCAGGCTGGATCTCACACCTTTTGACGGCAAGCAAACCTGAGCAAGCGGCTCGAGCCATTGCCGATGTGGCTGTTGTCCTGACAACGCTGGGCATACTCTATCCCCTCGTCGGAGTAACAAACAGCCTGTACCTTCCAGCAGCAAGAGGCGGTTCTGTCCAGACCTATCGCTCACTTGCAGCTGAGTATGTTCTTCAGCTTCCATTTGCCCTCTCCGAGCCCCAGTCAAGGCCACCCACCCTGAGCAAGACGATGGCTTTGCTCTTCGCAAAGATGATTAACATGCCCGATGAGAGAGGCCCATTGGCCGAGATTGCTGAGGAGTATGAGGCTAGAACGACAGGAGGACACATTGAAATAGTACAAGACTCAAAGCATAAACTTCCACGTCTAGAGTTCAGATATGCCGGGCATTCAATGGGACTTCAGAGGGTCTCATCCTCGATATCAGAACTGGCTCCGCTGTATTTGTATCTAAAGTATTATGTCACACCGAAGTCAATGTTGACAATCGAGGAGCCAGAGGCCCATCTTCATCCGGAGAACCAGCTGATAGTTGCAAAACTGATTGCCCGCCTAGTCAACGAGGGAGTTGTCCTGCTAGTCACGACACATAGCGACTATCTGCTAAATCAGCTGAGCAACTGTATTGGTGCATCAAGACTCACATCCGAACAAAAACAAGCACTTGGCATTCTAGACAGCGAAACTTTGCCATCTGACAAGGTGGCCATATATCTATTCGAAACAGTTGGTGATGGAGAATTCACAACACGACAACTATGCATAGACTGGGAAGGTATCCCGGATGATGAGTTCTCAAAGGTATATGAGCAACTATATGAACAGTCGGTATTGATAGATACTGCACTCTCTCGCCCTGGTGACAGGTGAGCCATATGAGCGTGGTTACCTGCATCAGGAAAGAGTATGCCAACTATGTATATCGATGCAGGGAGAGAGGAAGCAGGGTCGATACTACTGGTATTGAATGTGTTGTACTCTGGGGCGATGCGATTGAGAGAGATTTCATTGGGAATGCCATGCTTCGTAAGAGCTGTGATTGCATCATCATATCCGAATGGAAGGAGGATGTTATAGTCCTTTTTGTTGAACTAAAGAGGGGAACTGTCAAGGCGGACGATTGCATCGTCAAGATGCAGACCTGCTACGAACACGCCACGAATATTCTTCAGCACTGCTCAATTCGGCCGACTGGCTGGAATCCAATCTTTCTCGTTGTTCATAGACGTATGAAGACACACGAGATGGCTCAGCTGAGATCGAAACGAATGAGATGCGGCGGAAAGAGATATCCAATATGGTCGCGGCCGAGCCCATTGAAATTACGGGAGCTTGTGGAGAGATGGCATCAATTCGTCCAATGAGAGTCAGAATCCGATTCAACTCAATATGAGTTGCTCATTGAGTCGGTACTTACTGAGTGCGTGAGAATCAGCAAGCACATGCTGGCAACGTGACGGATGCCAGATACCTATTGGGGTGTTCCCCAGATAATCGGCGGAGTATCTGCCCGAATGATTTAATTAGAGAGAAAGACACTGTGAGAAACACGTTACACACCCTGAAGGACGTATTTGCAATGGTGATTGACAGAGAGGGAGCCACATCGGCAGTCATATTGCACTTCAAATCGGGAGAGCCTGCAAGTCTTCCGGCGGAGTTTGTTGCAGACATCGGTGAAAGCACCGCGCTCACGGTCCTTCACCACAAGGACAGGATCATGAAGATCTACCCTGTGGAGTCTGACAACATCTATCTGCTTCGCATCGAGATCAGCGACCTGTCCAGGGATTTCCTAAAGCAGCTAAACTTCTCCTTCAACGATGCAAAGCTGTCGGACATCATCTTCACCACTGGCGTCTGCCTGCGGGGGGAGAAGTGCTACTACGAGTGCTACTTTGTGCCGGACCAGCTCGTTGTGTCGCTGGATGAGCTCCAGAACAGCCTCGAGAAGATCCCAGGCGTCTCACGTGTTGTCCTTCGAAGGGTTGAGTCTTCATAGGGGACCCAACGCGGCCTGCATTTGCATGGGCCGGCTCTGATTCAACGAGAATGGGACCGTTCAGGGGGCTCGGTCTGCGGGGAGCACAACAAATATAGCTTAGTCGAGGACATCTTCGACGTAGTCCCTCAGATTCCGCGGCACATATGAGGCGAGAAAGCCTCTGAGTACAGTCTCCTCATCACGGATTATGTCATAGCTCTCGAAGTGGTTGAGCACATTATTCAGGTCGCGCCTGAGTAGCCTCACTGCGACCTCAAGGTTGCACCACGGGTCCACATGATAGGCCTGTGGCATGTCGATAAACCATGCTCGGTTGCGCCACCAGAGAATGTTGTACGGGCTGAGGTCTCCGTGGACGTAATGGGCACGACTGTACATTGCAAGATAGTCTGCCAGAATCTGGTCGAGCACAGCCCCGGGATCCTCTGGGTGAACCTCCCTCAGTCGGGGTGCTGGTGTCGTACCATCACCAATGAACCGCATCGTGACATAGTTGGCAACGCGACCCACAGGAGTGGGCACGGGGACGCCCGCTCGAAAGGAGACCAGTAGCACGTCGTACTCTTTGGCTGCAAGTACCTCCATTCGACCAGGAGCAAAGAAGCCCCGCTTCTTGCCAGCACGTGATGTACGCCACAGCCGGTAGGCCTTCAGCACAAGTGGGAATCCATTGAGGACACCAAGATAGACATCGGCCTCCTTTCCCGACCTCAGCTGTAGAATGACCTCTGACACAAGGCCGAACTCCATTGCATCCTGTCGGACCTCTGCAAGGGTCAGTTCGTGGATGGCAACCGACTGGCCCGAACGACCCCCTCGTTGTCGACTGCGTTTGAACCGTGTCACACTTGATTTGGATGGATTGAATCTCTCAACAGGACACACTGCTCAGTGCATCTCCTCTGTTCTCAGCACCTGTGGACTGCCCCGTGTACGCATGGAGTGACTGTCACACGGGAACAGTGGAGCACGTGTCAGATGTTCGTCGTCACTGGGTGGCTAGGAGATCGCGTGCCACCGCCTAGGTCATCAGAACGAGCAACAGTCCGCACGGTCAACCCGATCTGTCCGGCTACACCGACACGTGCGAAGTGAGTCGAGCCTCCAGAACCAGAGTCACTGGAGAACGGTCTGACCGGTGCAGATTGTTGCTACAACAAGTCCGTCTTCAACTGTCACAACATTCACCAACGCCATACCAATCTGCACCTCCTGTTCTCCTTTGTCGGCTCCTCTACAACGTGGACAGTGAAATACTTTTGCCCGCTTGGTCTTGAGCGATAGTGACCGCGGCCGTTCGCCGGTGAATCGCTGGCAGAGGACTTAATATCTCTCAGACGCTCCGGTTGCGCCACCGCACAGCCCCATCCAACACGGAGTCCCATCAAGAATGAAGACCACTCACCGAGTCATCTGTGGCGACGCGCGAGATATGGCAGAGCTGGAGTCGTCATCGGTCGACCTGATTGTCACATCGCCACCATACCCTATGATTCAGATGTGGGACGAGACATTCTCGATGATGAACACAGAGATTGAGGAGGCCCTCAATGCTGCAGACGGGCCACAGGCCTTTGAACTGATGCATCAGGAACTCGATTGTGCGTGGAGGGAGTGCCACCGTGTTCTCAAAGAGGGC
This sequence comes from Candidatus Thorarchaeota archaeon, assembly GCA_029855935.1. GTDB lineage: Archaea > Asgardarchaeota > Thorarchaeia > Thorarchaeales > Thorarchaeaceae > B65-G9. The sequence continues at coordinate 90,607 of JAGSHN010000018.1, forward strand.
GGGATCATCTGCATCAATGTCGGCGATGCCACCCGGACCGTGGGCGAGGAATTCAGGCTCTATCCCAACCACTCGAGAGTACTGACCACGCTGACAGCGCTCGGTCTCAGGGTGCTGCCGTGGATCATCTGGAGAAAGCCGACCAATGCGCCCAACAAGTTCATGGGCTCCGGGATGCTCCCACCCGGGGCGTACGTCACTCTTGAGCACGAGTTCATTCTCATCGCCCGGAAGGGAAACAGGCGGTTGTTCGCATCTGGTGAGGAAAGGAGCCGGAGAAGGCAGAGCGCATACTTCTGGGAGGAACGGAACCAGTGGTTCTCCGACGTCTGGACCGATCTCACCGGGACCTCTCAGCCGCTTCAGTCAGAGACCACGCGGTCGCGCAGCGCGGCCTTTCCCGTTGAGCTGCCGTATCGGCTGATTCAGATGTTCTCCATCCGTGGTGACACTGTCCTCGACCCATTCGCAGGAGTCGGCACAACACTTGTGGCCGCGGTAATCACGGCCCGTCATAGCATCGGCATAGAGATTGAGGCTGGCCTGATACCGCTGATCCTACGACGACTGGTCGACGGCGTAGAACTGGGACAACAGACCGTGCAGCAGAGGTATAGGGCGCACGTGCAGTTCCTCAGACAGAGGGATAGCACAAAGACTCCACCAAGGTATCACAACAGAAGTCTTGACGTGGATGTGATGACAAGTCAGGAGACCGATATGGTGTGGGTCGTCCCAGTCTCGGCGCAGACTGCGGAGGACGGCACTGTGATCATTGACTACGAGCCGTTCAAGGTCGAATAGAGGGCATTCAGACAGCCCCTCTCATAGACACGACTTCTCCGCCACGAGTGTCACTGTCTCGATAGGACCTCGTCCATTGCGCCAGTCCGATAGCCCTGCGTGTCAAGTGTCACATACCTGAAACCCGCATTCTTGGCAATCTCAGTCAGACGGTCCAATTTGTCAACATCGAACATCTTCTGACGCTCGTCACGCCCGACCTCTATCCGGACGATATCGCCGTGATAGCGTGCCCGAACACACTCAACACCGAACAGGTCTCGAACTGCCTGTTCGACCGTGTCCACCATCCTGACCCGTTCCTCAGTTATCTCAGTCCCATACGGGAATCGACTGGCGAGACAGGCCATGGAGGGACGCTCAGCAACAGACAGACCGCGACTCCGTGCAAAAGCACGAATCTCATCTTTTGTGACGCCAGCCTCCTTGAACGGGGAGATCACTCCCGCCTCGGCAAGAGCCCTCGCCCCGGGCCGATGCCCCTGAACATCGGTCGCGTTTGTGCCATCGACGATAAGGTCCAGCCCGAGCTCCCGGGCCGCGCTGAGCCACACCTGAGAGAGCTCTCTCTTGCAGAAGTAGCAGCGGTCGACAGGGTTCTTCGCAAGGCCGGGATTGTTCAACTCGTCAACGTGAACCACCCTCAGAGGGAGTCCGAGTTCCTCTGCCGTACGCCTTGCAGCATCAATCTCGCCACGAGCAAGCATGATGCTGTCGACTGTCAAGAGCACCGTCCGTTGGGCGCTCTCCTTGGCGAGGAGAGCAAGGACTGCACTGTCCACACCACCGCTGAAGGCGACAAGCACTCCGTGCCCGCGTAGGATCTCTCTGACTCTCTCGAACTTTCTCTCAGTATCTGCCATGCTCATCTGTTGTCATCTCCCACAAGAAGCGGCACGAGGATGTCTGCAACGGACTCGGCGCTCTCTTCCGACATGCCTCTCAGCAGGATCCGGCCATCAGGAAACACTGTCACAGCACTGTCCCCTGCGCCCTGTAGTATGAGAATTGAGGGCAGGGCGACGCGAACCTGCATACCGACTGCACGGGCCACTCTCTCTGCCAGTGAGGGGAGATCGATACGTGACCTGCGGTCGAGGCGTATCTCGAATCCTGTCTTCTCCGAACACAGACGCATCTCGTATCTCGCTGGCGAGTTCATAGTGAGAGCTCCCTCACAGAGCTGGTAGGAGCCGTCCAATGGTGGCCGGATGTCGCAACGACACGCTCGCCCGCCGATGAACGAGTCCCCGGGCTCGGGGGCGTGCATCAAGGGGACCGGCACTCAGTTGAGCATTGGACTCCCAGTTGATGTTTTGACTCTTCTGTTTGTGGCCCGTGGAGAACAGCGGAGAGACGTCGGGAAACAGTGTTCGTCGATTGGCCAGCTGCCTCAATATGCCTCCAGGCCCAACCTTCGCAAGAGAATAGAATAGAATGAAGGTGAGTCGAGCGACGCCGAGGCGGTCTCCCCAGCGGGAGAGTCTCACAACAGGCGTCCGACAACGTGGTCAATAGGACTTCCAAATCAGCAGGAGCCCTACGACGAGGGGGAAGAGCGCAAAGGCGGTCAGTGCAAGCATCTACTCTATGGGAGTGCCACAGGTGGACTCGACGACTGTCTCCTCGGTCGTGGCAAAGATCAAGAGGGCAAGCAGGGCTGTTGGCGGTGCAATGGTCAGTAGTCTGTTCAAAGTTGTTCTCATCTGGAACACCTCCCAGGGGAAGACATTCCGTAAAACGAACTGCGGGAGCCTTCTCCCGGCCGATTTTTGTCGAGAGTCCGCCTTAAGACATTTTCGAATATGAGCTCGGTTTCGGCTAGCGTAAGGCGCGCATCAGAGTGATTGGCCCTCCTTCAGAACGAGGACCTCCGCCTCATTCACCTCTGCACGAATCCACAGCAGGTCCATCTTCTCCTCAGCTGGCGCAATCTCCTCAATTGGGGCGTGAATCGTAGGGTACTTCGGAGGAAGAACACAGCAGGAGGCAGCCTCGCTGGCAAACCTATAGGTCCCAATCTCTCGTGCCATCCGCTCGATCTCGACCTTGTCGTAGCCTATGCAAGGCCTTATGACGGGGGGGTCTGAGATGGCAGACGTCTCCACAAGCAGGTTCCGAGTTGTCTGAGAGGCCTGCTCGCCGATTATCTCTCCCGTCACAATGGCCTCGGCATTCTCCCTCCTCGCCACCTCGGCCGCGAGACGATACATATTCCTCCGGCAGAACACACAGGTCATACGTCGCGGCGCGTGGCGGAGTACCTCGGTCAGATCATCACCATGTGGCACGATGTACATCTTCACCTCTACACCGTGTATGAACCGACAGAGATGCCGTACTTGCTCGATGGCCACATTGACATTCGACCTGTCAGAGTACGGCGAGTTGTCGAAGTGGACAAACACGGGGACGGCCCCACGACGGATGATCTCGTACGCAGCAACAGGGGAGTCCAGACCACTGGAGATCATTATCACAACACGCCCCTCCATCCCGGTAGGAAGACCGCCAAGACCCTCCTCCGTCGTGTTGGCAACAAAGACCAAGTCATCACCAACCGGACATAGTGTCACGTTCAGGGCGGAGCCCGTGACAGGCTGGTCAGACGACTCAACCCTCGCAGCAAGCCCATCATCTGAGAGGAGCGAACACGCCTGCTGCGCCAGAACAATGGCCGTGGAATCATCTCGTGACAGAGAGAAGACAACGCCGCCAGCGGCGGAGGCTCCCGCCTTTTGCTGCAGCATCTTTCGCACGGCTCTCGCGATGGCCCTGTCATTATGTGAAACCAGGACGCCGATACGAATCAGAGCAATGCCAAAGACGCGTCGTAGTGATGAGAGCAGAGGCTCCAAGTCACGCTCTCCAATGAAGACCGTGCCCTCGACCTTTGTGATCTCCCGCGGTCTGAGGCCAGTCTCACGCAGACACTCTTGAATTGACCTGAGCAAGAGATGGAGAAACCTCTCCCTCCGCGAGTCTCTCACGGCCGCGGTCCTTGTGGGCTCAATCAGGAGGCCCCATCTCTCTTCAGGCATCTCTCATCACGACCAGGCTGGCTGTACCCTGCAACAGAGGTTGCCCTTTAACCTTACACGCTTAGGCAAGGCTTGCCACAGGACCGCTTGACATCCCTGATGGACACTCTTGTTCGCCACGCCATCGCCTGCGGTCAGCCTGGAGGCATTGCAGCCTGAGGAAGAGTCTCCCTGATGGCGAACCACAGAAGGAGAGCGGCGCCTATGCCGAGAGCACCCGCTGCCCAGAATGGTATCACAAGACCCTCAATGGCTATCCACGCAACGTAGAATGTCGTCAGTGAGAATACGCCGTAGAGCCAGCCGCCCAATATCGGGCCGACGGTGGCGCCAGCGTTGAAGAATGCCTGAATAGTCCCGAAGAGCTTGCCACGCAGCCTCCACGGCACTACGTCGGCCTGGATGGCACGCATCGCGGGCTGCGACGCTGACATAGCCGCGTTCTGAACAACCCAGACGACTCCGGTCTCGGTGAGGTTGCGTGTCAGGGGCAGCATAAAGAGCCCTGCTCGTGCAGTGATGGCACCAACCACTGCAATGCCCTTTCGTCCGTGAGAGTCGGAATACCGTCCGGCGGGGATTGTGAAGAGCATGCCCACTGCACCAGCCCCTGATATGATGAACCCGATTGCACCAATGTCCGTGGTGATCTTGCTCATCAGGAACAGCTGAAAGAGTGGCTGGCCCATTCCCATTGCCACTCCGTTGGCAACGGCCATCACATAGAGTACATTGACCATCCTGCGGGTCGTTGGGTCCATATCGTCCGAGATTGGGTCCGATTCTTCGGCAGAAGCATCCTCTTGGTCCTGCTGGTCAACGACCCGAAGCGGTGATATCTCGTTGGCCTTGGAGAGCGGCGCGGTCTCACTGAGGACAAACCAGGTGGCGATGACAGATGGTACGACGAGCAATGCAGCAATGAAGTACGGGACTCTGAACACATCAGGCACGGGCAGAAGCAGCACATCCCTGCAGAAGTTATAGAGAAGGCCACCCAGTCCGGGGCCGGCCACAAAGCCCACATTTGACACCATTATGTACAGGCCAAGGCCCTCCGCCCGTCGTGTCGGGCCGACAATGTCCATCAGAGCCGCCTCGGACGTGGGCCAGACCATCGCCGAAACAACGCCCTGCCCCGCACGTATCGCCAATAACTCCATCCAGTTGTGTGCCAGGCCGAACAGGATGAGCAGGATGACGTAACCAAGCAGCCCAGCGATGATTATGGGACGCCGCCCGCGACGATCAGACACCCCGCCCCAGTAGCGTGCGAGAAGCGTTCTTGTTCCCATAAAGGCTGCCATCATCATTCCGAGAACAAAAGAGAACTGCGCAACAACCTCTGCCGGGACCGTGTAGCCAGCAGCTGGCGGTTGTGTCAGCCCTCCCTCGAGCGCGATGAGGTACAGAGCCATCGAGGGGGCCACTATGCCGAAGCCAAGCATCACAAGAAGGGCATTGATGGCGAGGACCATCACGCGCGGATTCAGATAGAGGCTGTCCCCCGTACTTGAATGCCCCTGAATCCTCATCGCGTAGTCCTCTATCACTGGGCGGCTATTCAACCCTAATATAGGTAGCAGTACGCGCAGCGATAGTCGCACAAGGTGGGTACGGCATTATCACACAATCCAGTCAATTTCATTCATTCCAATGCAAGGGGTCGAGCCATCTAGATGAACCAGCCAAGTTCTGTCATAGGAACTGAATTACGATATCAATTATTATGATGATTGTGATAGCAATGAGATAGTACCTGCGGATTCTGTTGAATCTTGTGATCTCCTCGTCGATTCCTCGAGAGATCTCGGATATCACTTCTATTGCATCGTGCATTCCCGACTCCGCATTCCTGTACAGATTGATTGCGTCTTCGAGGGTAAGATTTGGATCACGAATCTCATCTCCTGGAGATGCAAGCACGATTGCTCTACACTGTTCTGCTTCTCTGTAGAGGTCCTCGGGTCGCATTCGGCTCCACTTCGTGGCTCCATAGCGCGAGACTGCACTCATTGTCATTCCAAGGACACCAATGTAGAGAGAGGGAATGATGCATAGAAGTTCGAGGTAGTTGAGTCCCCAGGTGCCCGACGCAAACAGAGCATTCGCCAAGTACGAATCAATTGCTGTTTCAGCATCAACGTAGTGCTGGAACAGATACAAGAGCACTGCCAACCCAATGACGAGTGCATAGGGAGAGAATGAACCGGGATGCATAATTCGAAACATCGAGAGATTATACTCACGATAGCGAGACTCACTATTCTCGCTTGAGTGAAATACCACCGAGTTCGCCAGAAGAAAACTGGCATCCAGCCTCTCGGTGTTGAGCGAAATGGCATGCAGTGTGGCATCAGCAGCTTTCAGCACGCCTCTCAACATAAGGATGCTCGCTAGCAGGATTGCAGCTACACCAACACCAGTTGTCAGAACACCCATGCGGAGGAGAACACCTGTCCCTCCATTCATCGCCAACTCAACTGCTAACAGGAATAGAAGTTCGGTGATGACAATAGAGTATGCAGCATCTTGCATCTTGCCTGAAACCCTGCCAAGCTTCTCCGGGTGTTCAATAGACTCAAGTGTGACACGAAACCGGCCCATTGCAGTATCAAGCTTGTCTTCTTCTCTGGACATTTGCTTCTCACTCGACCATCTCTGGTTCGACCCCTATCACATGAGTTGAACTATCGCATCGATCATGGCTATTATGCCAATTGCTGCTGCTGAGCAAGCGGCGAGACGGACCCAAATGTCAGGCGTATCCGATAGAGCCAGGGCTGCCGCACTTCCACCCAGCAGGTACTGGATTGCAGAAATAAAAGAGGGAATCTTGAATGGGGAGGCAGCTGACACAACATAACCGATGACAGAACCTATCACTGCATTGAACGTCTTTCCAACCATTGAGTTGATTGCCATTAGTACTGTTCCAACACTAGCACGAAGAAATTCGAGAATCTCCTGAAAGGCATAGCCAATCACAGCTCCAACCCCAAATGTGAGGATAGCACCGAGAATACTCAATAGGAGACTTCTAGAATGCCATTTTACGTAATATGCTCCGACAAAGAATAGGCCTGTCAGAACAGCAATTGCAGGAATTCTGACAGAGGCCCAATCTTGCTGGATTGACAATACGATGGGCGCTGTCTCTCCCAACGCAATGGACTGGTATCTCTCAACGATGGCACCAACAAGACCCAGATCGGAGGTGAGAATACTCGCTACTGCGATACCACCTATTCCCGCTTCAATGGTTCCACCAATGGACAATACGTCCCTTCCTGCATAGTCGCAAATTGCCTCCGAGTGGCAGGCCAGAACTATGTCTTTGCCAGGCGTTGTCTTTGTCCAGACACTAAACCTCTTCCAACTGACAGTCTCCCTGTTAACCAGAATCCCGGTCTCTGAGCCGTGAGAGAGCCACACGACTCTTCCACACAGTCCGGGAGATTGTCAAAACGTATTCCAAAGAACCGTACTCCACCACTCGCACATCTGGTACGTTCTCAGTGATGGTCCGCACTGCTGTGTTCATCGCATGGTCATAGTCCATCACGACAATATCCGTCATCAAACGAAACAACGTAGAATCCATGTTTTTCATTCTCACAGCGGGCCTCACAGCAGAATGAAAAACAGTGCTGAAAGCCAAAGAGAGAGTAGGAGAATCAATACCAGAAGACTTGGGTGCCAGCGTTGCGTACAGCACGGCATACCAAGCTGTCGCTCAAGATCTGCAAGAGCATACTGTGAAGGATCTCTGTTGGCAGAGGTTTCAGCTACTGTCTCCGCTGAGCTATGCCTGATTCGATTCATAACGTGGGCGAGCCACCAATCGTAGAAGACTATGAGAGCCGAACAACCAATACCTATGAACCCCACAAGAAGGAAGACTGTAGCAGTCTCAGTATTGCTCTGACTGAGACTGGCCACCAGCGTTGTGACCAGGGTGACAATCAGTGAAGTGATCACTCTTGGAACACCGACCCGGGCTCTCTCACCAGGGAGGAGAGCAATTCTCTTGATGCGGTCATCCCAGTCCGGCCCGTTCTTCTCCGTCTGAGCAACGATTGCAATGGCAACTGACACCCAGGTAGTCATCCTCGCAGATACTGCCATCCATAGCAAGAGTGCGATGGTCAAGACCATGCCCAGACAGATGGTTGCAGCCCCCAGTAGGGCGGACAACAGTCCGGACTCAGTCGAGGGTGGTCCAACAACAACAAGACCGAGAATGAATATGCTGTACAGAATGGTCAGGTGAACACACGTCTCAAGGTAGTAGTCAATAGATGACGGGAGTTCCAGTTGGATTGGTCCGGTACTGAAACGACTCATTGCATCTCACACAGCTTATCATTGCACTCTATACGAGAAAAGTGTAGATTGTCACAATAATGAAGTCAACTATTGAGACTGTCAGTATTGCTGCCGATGCTGCAAACGCTGCCCTGATCCACGGTTGAGCTATGGAAACAGTACAGCCAAAGAGAGATGCCACTCGTCCTGCTAGAAGTCCGAACAGGTATGCGGCGCCCGGCAACGCTCCTCCAATCACTCTCTGTATTGCAAGACCAACCAGAACATTCACAATTGGTGAGACAACTGCAAGAAATGCTGCAGCTGAGGGGAAAAAGCACTGGAGCAGATAGAATCCTATGCCTCCCAGAAGAGTTAGAATGCCTGAGATGACCGTAACTAAGAGAGGAGGATATGCATAGCTTGCTACCGCCTCTGGAACTTCCTTTTCTGCAGCTCCAAAATACCACCAAGTGAGTAGGGCCACCAAACCCGCCTTGACCGCAATCCACCATGGGGGCACGACACCTAGAAATTCTGGCACAACAGACCCCAGAACAAGACTGGTAGTTCTTTCCCATACAGCACGAACAATATATCCAGTGGGACTGAGAAGATAGGCGACAAACAGTCCTCCAAGGGTCGCATCAATAGTACCACCGATACCTATGGCCTGTGAGGAAGAGACATACTCATTGACTCTGTCAGACTCACAGGCAAGAACGATATCCCTACCGGGAGTCAGTGTTGTCAGACGACTGAACCTCTTCCACGTCATCATCCCGCTTCGGAGAAGAATCCCCTCCTCAGAGCCATGGGACACCCACACGACTCTTCCAAACGCTCGATGGATTGTCAATGCATAATCCAGCGAGCCGTACTCCACCACCTGGACAGCAGGTGCATTCTCGGTGATAGTCCGGACCGCTGTGTTCACCGCACTGTCGCGATGCATCACCACAACAACATCAGCCATCACTGGTGCCGAGAGAGGCATGACCCACAGCGGGGACACCATCACGACCATCACAAGAATAATTCTCAACAGAGTACGGTCACGACGACCGACCGACCTGGATTAGCCCGTGGGCTCACTCCGCTACCCACCAATCTCTCTCTCCCTCGTACATAGTGACTTGTTGAGTCTTCCAGTTGGGCAGATGGATATATGCTTTGTGGGCGGTCTTCAAGACCGAAAACATCTCCACGGGGACACTGCAACACGGGCTGAGATGATTGCGACCATCTGGCATAGACTGTCATCTTCAGTCCCTCCGGAGTGAATGTTGACTACTCCAGACGCCAGACTGGACCCAGTGGAGTGACCCTCGCACGGGGCCGAATACCCCACCAATGGGAATTCGGCGGGGTCCAGAAACTATCAGTATCGGGAAATATTCGCAGCAATCCAGACTTGCCTCTCTGGGGGTGAATACTTGTGGAGAATGAGCACAGACAGAAGACTTTATCACAGAAGAGAGTCGCCGCTCTGTGATTTCCGTGTGAACAGTTGATGGCGGCGTGGTGACAAAAACACACGAGGAGTACTGAGATGCCAAATCCTGCGAATCCCCTCATAGTGCAGTCGGACAAGTCGGTCCTGCTTGAAGTGGACAACCCGCTCTACGAGGAGGCCAGAGACGCCCTCGCGAGATTTGCAGAGCTGGTCAAGAGTCCAGAGTACGTTCACACCTACAGAATAACACCACTCAGTCTGTGGAACGCCGCTGCCATCGGGATGACGCCAGACGAGGTCATAGAAACGCTCGAGCGGTACGCAAAGTACCCAATCCCTGGAAACATAGTCCGAGAGATCATCGACTATATGAGCAGGTACGGGCAGATCAGCCTCTACAAGGAGGGCGATATGCTCATCCTCGAGTGTGAGAGCGAGGACCTCTGCGAGGAGATCTGGGCCCACAAGCAGGTACGGGAACACCTGCTGGAGCGACTCGATGCAACGCGAATCCTTGTCGACCCCGCCAAGCGTGGCTTCGTCAAACACGCTCTCATCGAGATAGGCCATCCCGTCGAGGATGTCGCAGGATACATCGAGGGCGAGCCCCTTCCGTTCGAGCTACGGGAGATCACTCTCTCAGGCAAGCCCTTCAGATTCAGGGAATACCAAAGGGATGCGATAGAGGCGTTCTATGCAGGCGGCGGGGAGCGCGGCGGCTCTGGAGTCATCGTCCTTCCCTGTGGCGCCGGCAAGACGATTGTCGGCATCGGGGTGATGCATAAGCTTCAGACATCCACTCTTATTCTGTGTCCGAACGTGGTGGCTGTCAGACAGTGGATGGCAGAGCTGCTGGACAAGACCACGCTGACGGAGGACCAGATTGGCGAGTACTCAGGCGACACAAAGGACATCCGCCCTGTGACCGCAGCCACCTATCAGATACTCACCTGGAGAAAGTCGAAGACTGGCGACTTTGAGCACTTCAAGATCTTCGGAGAACGTAATTGGGGACTGATCATATACGACGAGGTGCACCTACTGCCCGCACCGGTGTTCAGGGTCACGGCTCAGATACAGGCCACCCGCAGACTCGGCCTCACCGCCACACTCGTGCGAGAGGACGGTCGTGAGGAGGAGGTCTTCAGCCTCATCGGGCCAAAGAGATACGATGTCCCGTGGAAACAGCTTGAGGAGCAGGGCTGGATTGCCACGGCCATCTGCTACGAGATAAGAGTGGACCTGCCGGACAGCCTCAGAAGGAAGTACGCCTTGGCAGAGGACAGGAAGAAGTATAGAATTGCCGCTGAGAACCCGGTGAAGCTTGACATCCTCAGGAAGATCGTGGAGTACCATCGTGACGACAATATCCTCATCATCGGGATGTATCTCGACCAGTTGAAACAGATAGCAGACATGCTGGGCGCACCTCTCATCACTGGCAAGACGAGCAATGCGGAGAGAGAGGCACTCTATGGGGCCTTCAAGAGGGGCGAGATCAAGGTCCTCGTCGTATCAAAGGTGGCCAACTTCGCTCTCGACCTGCCAGATGCCAATGTGGCCATCCAAGTGTCAGGCACCTTCGGGTCGAGACAGGAGGAGGCACAGAGGCTTGGCCGGATTCTCAGGCCCAAGTCGGATGGCAGCTTCGCAAGGTTCTACTCCATCATCACAAAGGACACACGCGATATGGACTTTGCAGCCAAGAGGCAGCTGTTCCTCACGGAGCAGGGATATCAGTATGTGATCGCATCGGGTGACGAGGAGATCTGGAAGACGCCACCAGAGACCTTCTTCAGGGCCTAGTCAGGCTCAGAGCCAGAGGTCTCGAACCGCGAGAGGCTCTTTGCGGTCTCTCGAAGGTCGTCGATGGACAGGGCGTAGATGCCCTCTGACCGCACGTCAAAGGTCACCCAGACGGGGATGTGACGCGCGCCCTTCATCTTGGTTATGCGGAACTGCTTGACAAGAGCGCCAGCCTTTGCAAAGGCCGGCTCGTGACGCGTGTCAATCAGGACATCACTCGTATAGCTGATGACGTCGTCGTAGGCGGCAAACTGCTGAAGGCCTGTGTGATAGACTGCCCAGAAGGGGATGTTGAGGTCCTTGCAGAAGGTGGCACGCCAGGCCTTTGCTGCATTGACTGCCTTGAAGGGATGGCTCTGAACAAAGAACTCGGTCAGACTGTCAAGGTAGATACCAGCTATCGAGTCGGCCCCCATTCTGTCTATCAGAGAGTTGATTGTGTCAGTAATGGTGTCAGTGTTGCTGGGATCACGTACGACGTGGGTGTGCTCAAGGGCAGGTGTCCTGCGCAGGATGAGGCTGGAGAAGCAGTCCACCAGCTCAATCAGGTCATTCTCAAGCGCCTTCTCGTGCTGCCATCCAAGGGAAACTAGATTCTGAAGTATAGAGATCGGAGAGTCCTCAAAGCATACGTAGATGACCTTGTGACCAGCCTCTGTGGCACGCCGCACCATCTCATTCATTATCACGGACTTCCCACCGCCGCCCGGACCACGAATCACTCCGAAGGCGTTTCGCGGAAAACCGTCCGGGGCCTGGTCGTCCAGCACTGGCACACCAGTGTGATAGAGGATCTTCCCCTTTGCCAGCTTATCGCTCAGGCTCATCAGGCCATTCCCGCGCAATGTCTGGCAGAGCTGATATTTACAATTTCCCAGTGGTCCCGGAGCGCGGTAGGTCTATGAGCCGGCATCCAGCTCCAGAGCAAGAAGACCCATCTTCTGGCGGACGTACGCCCCAATCCGCTGTCTCACGTCACCCGTTGCCAGATGCTCCGTCACGCGGCCACGGTCTATGTCAACTATTCTCTGCACGCTCCACGTGATGCAGGACAACAGTGCAAGAACGGTATGACCAGACTCGGGACGCAACTCGGGACTGTCAAAGAGATGCCGGATCATCTCCGTAGGCCCCTCATGCTCATGCTGCACCGAGAGATAGGCAATGTCAAGCCTCGGGTCAGCGAAACATAGTGCCTCGGGGTCTAGGAGCCATACCCTCCCCTCTGTGAAGACTATGTTAGACTCGGAGAGGTCTCCGTGGATGAGGGCCTGTGACCAGTGCATGCTCAGACAGACGTCGCGTATCCGGTCTATGGTGTCTGAATAGGAAACGGCCGGAACCAGCTCTGAGAACAATTCAGGCCCATCGCACTGCTCAAGAGTACCGATGAGATGCACAAGATAGTCGATGGAGGATCGAAACACGGGGGCATCACCCACTCGCGAGTCCCACAGTCGGGCCAACGCATCACGTAGGAACACAAGCCGATCAGGGGGCATCGCGCTGGGGGATGAGTAGACCTCGCCGTCGACGTACTCGAGCAGGAGGTATGGAATCGTCAGCTCACCGAGGCAACCGACCTCAATGGGCGACGGCATCAGGTCGCGCGAGGCCAAGGCCCGGTACCGGGCTGCAAGCATCTCGTAATGTGCCACGGTCACGTCACGAACCGCAGGGACCTTGAGGACCAGTCGCTGACCAGCGCCAGTCTCCAGCAGGACGTTGACGTTCGACCACCCACCCAGCACACCGACAATCGCCGGAACACTGGTCAATGCTGCACTCTCAGGGACAACGGCACCAATGAGGTCACGTAGTGGCCAGCCGTGGACGACGGTCCCGTGAGGGAGCATAATCAACACAGTGGTCGACTGACTGATATACGGATTGGTATGGCGCCAAGAGGCGCCTCGGAAGTGCGGCCTGCATCAAGTACATATAGTTGAGGGCAAGAACCCGTCCCGATGAACGGTCAGCATGTGCTACTAATCCTTGCTCATCTCTTCAGGGCTCGCGGGGCTGTCGTGACCATCGACGATGCTGTAGAGTATCTATCCTTTCGCTGCCGGTATGGCCCGCCCACCGAGATAAGGAAGATGTTGGCCGTGGCCGAACAGAGAGGGATGATTGAGAGGGAGGAGGATCAAATACACGCGGGCTTTCTCTTTGATAGACAGTCGCTCTCACCGAACATGACACACCTGCTTAACAATGCCGTCAGAGTCCGGGACAACGTGGAACCGATGCAATGAGAACTCCTGAGAAGGTCAAGACATCGGTTGCCACGGGCTGATAGGCACTACGGTCAGGACGTACTGTCCTGATCAGTCGCCGCCTCGCTTGTCACGTGCCATATTGACGCCATCACCGCGGTGACGTGTATGAACGGGTTCTTGGCCTGGGTTATTCGAGTGTCTATCTCCGCTATGCGTCTGATGATCTTGTCCCTGACCTCGGGGTCGAGTGGCCGGTACATGATGTCCCTCAGAATGCCCTGCATCACGGCGTGAGGCTCGTACCTTTCAATGGCCAGCAGCTTGCGGACCCGGTCCCGAGACTCCTTGAACGAACCCTCGATGACAAGCGACACTGCCTCGTGTATTGCTCTCTGAAGCGGATGCTCGGAGACCTCGTAGACGTGGTCCTCTGTGATGGCGCCGCTCGAGGCGGCGACGTGGGCCATCTGAAGTATGTCGATTGCCCGACGGAGGTCACCTGCACTCTCCCGGGCAATCACCTCAAGGACACTATCATCCACCGACACGTTCTCGCGTTCCGCGATGACGCGAAGGCATTTCACAATGTCCTCCTGTGACGCACTTGGAAAGTGAATGATCAAGCAGCGGGACAGTATGGCCGGAATCCAGTTGCTGAGGGACGGCGTTATGAGGATGAATCTGCAGTCCTCACCGTAGATCTCCATCGTCCTCCTGAGTGCCTGCTGCATGTTGTTGTCCATCGCATCAGCCTCATCGAGCACGAGTATCTTGACTGTCTCCGTCGCCACCGTCAATGTCGAGGCAAAGAGGCGGATGGCGGTGTGCAGCAGGTCGCTCCGATTGGGGTCGCCAGACTTTCCACGCGTCCGGAGTGTCATCTTGGCCTCTCTGTAGACAAAGGACATATACTCATCAAGAGGCGTGCGCTCCTCCCTGTCCAGTTTGGCAAGATCGGCCACAGAACGCTTGGCCTTTGAGACGGGATAGTAGCGCAGGTCACGGACATTCAGCCACAGGTAGTTCGATTCAAAGTCTGGCCCGAGCAGCGACCGCGCAAATACCTCCGCTGCAGCAGTCTTGCCTGTGCCAGAGGGACCCACGAACATCAAGTGAGGGCACGTCCCAGACTCGGCCATCTGTCTCAGCTGCTGGATGGCCATGTCTTGACCGACAAAGTCCTCCCATTTGCGTGGCCGGTACTTGATGCTCCACAGTGGCGACTCCATAGGGCAATCCCTGCACTCCTGTCGCTGTACAGCGCTTATTGCTTTTTGCCAAGACCTGTCAGTAGGCCGAGGGCCTACCTCAGCCCAGACTCACATCTCAACAGCGCGCCCGGTCTCGCTTCCTACGGTACTATGACAGCATATATACACCGCTTGACACGGTGTGACCGAAGGCAGATGAGCGTCCTGCTGCCAATCCGCCTCTGTGATTGCGCAGGGACCGAATAGCCAGCCGGGTCGAGAACCAGCCAACGTGGTGGAGGACAATCCGTTGAGTCTCACGGAGGAGCAGGTGACACAGATAGAGAAGTTCGCGTTGAACAAGTACGACGAACTCGACACGACACACGGACGCAGACATGCCGAGAGGACTGTCCGCCTAGCAGAGCATATCGCGGCCCACGAGGGTGCAAACGTGATGGTGTGCCGCCTCGGAGCGCTGCTCCATCAGTATCATCCCGAAGGCGCTCCCGCTGTCGATCGGTTTCTTCGGAGCATAGATGTGCCAGACGAGTTGCGAACCGCTATCACCCACTGTGTGGAATGCGTGGAGTTCGAGACGATAGGACGTGCCACTACTCTTGAGGCGCGGGTAGTCTTTGATGCGGACAAACTTCAGACGATAGGTCCCTTTGGTGTAGTGCGGGAAGTTGCATATCGAGTCTGTGCCGTGGGAAGAGATCTTCAGACAGCGATAGATCAGGCACGTGAGCTTGACAGGAGAAGTCGTGATCACCTACAGACACGTACAGCACATGAACTGGCCGAGAGAACTCGCGCTGATACAGAACGAATGTTCGAGCAGATTGTTCAGTGGTGTGACCTGAGCCTGCTGAACGATGTTGATGTGTTATGACCGTAACGGTCTTAAAGCGAATATCTGAAGCGGCGTGTTCAAATCGATGCCAGGGGCCACGATGTCATGCCACGGGAACCTCTCGAGTCCGAACTGAAACATATGTTCAGAGAAGACCTCATTGTTGCCTGTCAATACTGGGGGGTCGACCTGAGCACCAGCAAGTCCGGTGACGAACTGACGCAGCTACTTGCAGAGAAGATGAGGGACAGAGAGGCTCGTGAGAGAATCTTCGCCACGTTCTCCGACAGGGAGTACGACCTGCTCGGAATGCTGTGCCTCAACGGAGGCGCGATGAGCTACGACGGGCTGAAGCCCTACAGAAAGAAGTACTCCTACGGACAGCTGAACCAGACCGAGAGGGAACTCAGAAAGAAGGGCATCATAGTCAGACGGATTGTGCAGCGGGTGACGGACCTTGGTCGCGAGGTCGCCGAGTTCAAGATAATTGACTTCTTCCTACCGCATCTCATTCAGTATTTCAGTCGTAAACCCGAACACGTCTCGCAGCCTCCGAAGAGAATAAGGAACTTTGTCAATGAACGGGACTCGCTGCTTGTCGATATCCTGGTGCTCGTCTCGCATCTCGCGACCAACCCCGTAAAGATGACGACAACGTGGGAGTTCCCCCGCAGAGAGATTGAACGGATCAAGACCGCTCTCTCAAAGCAGACAGACGAACGCTTCGAAACCGTCCAGAGAGTTGCGCGCAAGTGCGGCGCATACGTCATCGTTGAGGATGACAAGGCGGTACCGGGCCGCATCGACAGGCTCTTTGATGGCGACCAGGCCGAGGTGTCAAAGCGCATACTCCTCGCAGCGCTGGGCCGCACCAGGGCAATCTGGGCAACTCCCGACCAGCCGACCGAGTTCACATTGAACCTTGCCATATGCAGGCTGCGAGAGAGCAGCGAGGGCGATTGGATAACGATAGAGGAGATGAAGCAGTGGATTCGGAGCGAGCTCTTTATCGAGAAGGAGCCACTGAAGTGGATCCAGGTCGATGAGAATAGAGTGGCAATTGCGCTTGAGATTCCAATCCTGCTCGGCCTTCTTGAGGCCGCGTACAAGGGCCGGAAGCTTGTCGCTGTTGCACTGACACAGGTCGGTGCGGCTGTTGTGATGAATCGCCGTCTTCCAGAGAACGAGAGCAGAGAGACCTTCTTCGTGCAGCCGAACTTCGAGATAACGTGTTTCACTCCAGAGATGAACTACGCGGACCTGTATAGGCTGATGCTGTTCACGGAGCCCGTCAAGATTGACGTTGTGTCGACGTTTCGAATCACCGACCGGTCGGTATTCAAGGCCGTGGAGCTCGGTATGAGAGAGAAGGACATAGTGGAGTTCCTTGAGTCGAAGAGCAGCAAGCCAGTGCCGAAGAATGTGGCGAGGTCAATCCGTGACTGGATTGGACGGATGACCTTCGTCAAGATATCGACTGTGACGCTGCTGGAGACAGAGACGGAGAGGGACCTTGAGGGATTGCTGCTCATCAGAGGTCTTGAGGATCATGTTGTGAGACGAGTGGGACCGACCGCTGTCATTGTGAGTGGCGATGTCGAGGAGCTGGTCGACCTGCTCAGGGACAACAAGTGCCACGTAACACGTCCCGGGGAAACCACGTCTCCTCTGGAGGCCTCACACGGGACTGCCATTGCTGAGCAGGTGTTGCTGTACGAGCAGGCCGCGGCTGACGATGTCCCCGAGGACTGCATGGGATGTCCAGCTATCCAATCGTGCACGCGTGTGCTGAGACGTAAAGTGGAGAAGAAGAGGCGACGCAGGGTTGGTGCGTAGACTGTTGCCCGAGGAACTCGTGGGCTCTTTCTTCGGTGTCGGGAGCCTCAGTGTGAACGATCCCGAGAAGCCGCTCGAGTACGTTTCGACAATGAGACTGCCTTACTGGTACCAACTTCCAGCCCTTCCCGAGGAGGACATGGTGCGACAGTTTGCGTACGTCATAGACGGATTCGAGGATGAGGAGTTGTTCACACTCGACATTGACGTTCACACGTTTCAGGAGGTCCTCACCGATGACACTCCCATCGAGATTGATGCGGACCACGCCCACGGCCTCTATCTGATGAGAGACCTCGGAAGACGCTTCGAGTTCTTCAAGACACAGCAGACCGCGCCTGCGACAATGTGCTTCACGATTCGCGACCCGGACGGACACCAGCTCATCTCAAAGAGTATGGTCCGGTTCTTTGCATCGCTGATGCGCAGGATCGCAGTCTGGCAGTACCAGTTCCTGAAGAACTTCTGCGACACGATCATTCTGTGTCAGGACGACCCGGCACTGGGCTTTGTCATCCAGATGATTCGACGTGGTGAGGTCAGTGCAATGGACCCCAGATGGATAGTCCGAGAGACCGACTCGGTCTACCCAAGTGAGATCATCCCCTCGTACCACTACTGCGAGGACTGGCGAACGCTCTACGAGGGCGAAAAGCATCTCCTGTGGGATGGTAGTCCCAAGATTGTTCACATTGACCTTGTCGCATATCCGCCTGACCCAGACGAAAAGGGAGCGGAGGCTGGTGAGAAGATCAACAGGTTCATTGAGCGCGGCGGCGCAATCGCCCTTGGTGTCCTTCCGAATGTGGACGATGGCTACAAGTCCTCGGTGCTGGAGACACTAAGGGAACGCCTCACGGCAACGCTGTCACGCTTCGTAGAGTGCGGTGTCGACAAGGATCTCCTTGCCGAGAACGCACTGATATCAACACAGTGCGGACTGTCACGGGCCTCTCCCCGGCTCGCCGAGGAGATTCACAGGACTAGCCAGAGGTTTCCCGAGGTGTTGAGAGACTGCGTCAGACAAACTACTTAAGCACGAGGCCACCGCTTGCCGCTTCGAAACTACGACAAGAACGAAGGTGTGTATGTCAATGGTGGAGTCGAAAGAGCCCGGCCCGATAATGAAGTTCATCCAAGACTACAGGATGAAGATGCTTATACCTGAACTCCTCGTCGTCTTCGGTGTCTGGTATATGGCGCCAGAGTCGATTCAGTGGGGGCCGCAGGGTAACGTCTACTCATTCCTCGGACCACTGATGTACATCTGTCAACCAATATACTTCGTTCCAAGCGGGATTCTACTTCTGGTCACTGCCATATTGCTGCACGGAATCTATCCACTGGACAACTATCACGAGGGCAAGATCCCAGAGGTGCCTCGCGGTGCAGTCCTGATGATCATAATCTCATTCGCACTGCTTCCTGTTCTTGTCGCATTCCAGATGGCAGGCTATTTCATGACGGAGGCTACGGAGTACATCCGGCGCGATCCCTTCTGGGAGAGAATTGAGAGCGTCGGAGACCTGCTCTTTTATGCAGGGCCTATGTTCTTTGTCGGAATGCAGTGGTGGCTTCTGATACCCGTCTTCTTCCTCTCCGAGGGCGTCGACGGCATCCACAAGATTGCTCATCACGAGACCTCGAACGCGAAGATCACGGCACTCTTCTACTTCCTCTGGCCGATATCAATACCGTTCTTCTTCAACCCTGTTGAGATTCTTGCGATGGCTGCACTGTCCATCCCGGCCTTCGCGTTCTACACGTACATCCGACCATACTACACCTACGTCACGGCAGTGCATACGCTGACCTTCGCACTGCTGGTCCTCGTCTGCATACCCCTCGCACCGTACCTCCCACTGCTCAACGTCTGGTTCCCCGGCAGCATACCCTATCACACGCCACCCAAGATGTGGAGCCTGTTTGGATAGAATGAATCGCTGACGGCGAGGACGAGCCACCGTGCGGTCCTCACCCCCGCTCGATCCCGTGCCAGTGGCAGGAGGGACTATCCTGAAGCGCCGGCGTACGTGGGCTTTCGTGTTGCGACTGTCTCGTCCTCTTCCCTGAGCTTGTGCTGAAACGGACGGCCCTGTCCGTAGATGGCAGGGTCGGCATCATGGGTCTTCATCATGATGATGACGAAACCAATGGCCTGAACGATGACCGATGCGAGGGATATCACAAAGACCTCCGGAAAATAGGGATGATTGAATACCTGATACAGCCACACAGTGGGATACACAATAGCCTGTATCACGATGCCCGCCAGCAACATCAAGACCCACTTGTTAGTCCAGTTAGACCAAGCCATCTCCATCATCCTGTTGTCTTCTTACTGATCTGTGACGCAATGGAGCATCCAATTAAAGATGCCTGTGACATAGTCCAGTCCGCTCTCCAGAAAGCGCTAATCCCTCGACGGTACTGCGGTTGGCTAGCGCAGGGAGAGCAACACGCGGGCCAGTGCTCTGCCCAGCTTTCTAAAGTCAGAGTCGGAGATGTGAGGCACAGACCTCGTATGTGATGGAATGTCAAAACGGGCGACCACGATTGTCACATTGCCATCCATTGAGTACTCGAAGAGTGCTGGATACCTCGCTCGAATCCTCGCATGCACCTTGTGCTCCTCGACTACGGGGCCCTTGTAGTAGCTCGCGACGAGATACGGATAGACGATTGATGATACCGACACCTGCACCTTGATCTGCAGTTCATCTGGCATGCCCTTCACACCAATCGCGGGCTCGGCATCGGCGATTGCAAGCGCACCATCCCGCTCTGCAAGCTTGACCTTGTACTTCACATCCAAATCAGGAACGTCTGCCAGTGCCTCCACGTACCCGAGAACGTAGCCTGTTGGGGGCTCCGTGATGTAGGGGTGAGGATCCACCTTCGCCCACTTGTAGCCGATGGAGTAGCCAAGTATCGCCACCACTAGGTTGAGAATGATAGTCACAGCTGTGATGACCTGAGGACCGTACGTAGTCAACAGCTCCTCTCCAAGCATGAATATGAGGAACATCACGAGAAGCTGACTGACAAGGGCAAGGCATAGGGCGGTGACGCAGGCACAGCTGACATCGGATGAGATGAGATGACCGTAGGCGTCCATATGCTTCTTGACCATCTCCCGGTATTCCTGGGGTGTGACTCTCACAGTCCGGACGTGCCACTCTCCAGGGAGGTAGTCAATGGCCCGTTTCGATGCCCAGCCAAGGATGAGTGCCAGTAGGAGAAGCAGTAATGTCGCTATGTCCAAGACGTAGAAGGGTAGGAACGTAGAGAACCCGAGAGTGATGCTTAGGAACACGAGAACTGCGGCGGAAACAAGAGTGACCCTGCGCGATCTCGAGTAGTCCACAATGCCTGCATCCTTGCTCATCCTCTCACTCGCCCAAGATACTGTGAGCGTCTCAGCCAGATGTTTACATATCAAGTTTGCGAGATACAGCGCTAGGTGCATAGACGCTCCGGGCCAGACAACAGCGTTTGGTTATTCAAGCAGTCGTATCGCCGACACTCGGTTCTCTTGTAGTTGGGGTTCTATGCTGGGTCATTCAGAGTGGGAGTCGGCGTGAGCGCAGGCTAGTGGTTGCGCTTGTGGTACACCAAGTCTTGGCCATTGTTCCCACCGACATCCCAACGCTATAGACGCGTAGTATGTAATACTGTACTGATAGGGTATACTCTCGATACCGTGATGATTGCAGCCGATGCCACAGGAACAGCCGCAATCCAGGGTTCTACCGTAGAAACATAGTCAGCATTCCCTTGCTCCACTGTCGTCATCTCGATGGACCCAACCTATCAAGTACAGCGCCAATGTTCTCTTCGTGATCTCTCATAGTCTTCTCAATCGCTGGTCCACCAACTCGAGAACGAATGCTCTCTCTTTGACCAAGCGATAGAATCGGATCTTCTTTCTCGCCTCTCTCTCAGTCCAATAGCGTAGTGCCAACCATCCCGCAGCACTGACTAGCATATAGCCCGCGGCGGGCAATACCACAAACATGTTCAGCAAGGGACCCCACGCATATGAGGGAGGAAACAGGTAGGAGAGCGCTGTGTAGAGTGGTTGTGTGGTCATCCCCAACATTGGCGCAAGAATAGATGCGGCCTGCCTGGGACTGAGAACACATCTTCCTCTCACCGATAGCTCGGAGAGAAAGGAACGATAGGAATTCGTGAGCACCAGGCCCAGTATCCCGCCAAGAACCACTAGGAGAAAGAGAACAGGTTTTACCAGATCTCTCCCTATGAGAGCGACCAACGTCTCATCCATCTCGTTCGGAACTATTAGCACGTAGCGGGACAGCAGGAAGGGAAGTGAGATGATAAACACAACCAGAGCCCCAAACAGAAAGAACCAATCTATTGAGAGCCAGACGCTCAGATCCACCCAGTCCTTCCTTCTCCTGATAAGACCTGATAAGGTGATTAACGGAGCCATTCCAAATCTCACCCTATTGAGTATCTCAGTCTCATCGTACGTAGCGGCCGTCGCCTCCCACAGGTATGACAAGACCCACTGCGCCATCGCCGCATACATAGAGGCAGAACATCTCTCCAATCTTCACATACGTTTCAGAGGATGAAATATCTTTGTAGAAGACCCAACCACCACACTTCTGCTCTTTTGGGTGGTGATTGGAATGCGTTCTTTAGAGAATGGGAGAAGACGGTCAACAACTGGGAACTACTCGGGGATGAGGTCGCACCTGTCACCCGGGTGGTCAGCAGCACAAGGCCACCAAATGTGGACCTACCAGCTTGACACTGTGGTACTTCGATATGGATAAATTCGACAACGAGGAACTATGAGATGAAGAATCACTCTTCATTCTCTCTTGTCTGGCGGGAAGGTGATGGCGACTTGAAGAGGTGGTCTCTTGCCCTGCTTGTCTGTGTACTGGTGCTGACCGTGCAGATGCAGCTATCCTACGGGCCAGATAGTGTTGCCTCGCCAGACACCATCAACGTGACCAACGGGGGAGATGTCGCATCCAACGAGATTCATCGCACCACGCGTCGCCAGGCAATCATCGATTTTGTCATGGCTCTCTACGATGATAATCTGGATGTCTACGATGGTGACTATGCCGTGTTCTATGGGTTTCTCACGCAGGCTCCGTGGGACCCAAGAATTCATCACAACCCCAGCCCCGACAATGTGTTTGACGGATATTTCGTTCTGAAGAGGTTGAATGCGACTGACCTCATTGACTGGAGCAAGTGCAAGAATTTCCTCAAGAGCCTGATCAATCTAGACCCCGAGAGCGACTACTATCATCTTCCCAATTCATCAATCGATACTGCGCCTGATGTCTGGACTTGCGACACAGTGACCGAATACTACCCTGAACTGGGACTGGAGAGCTGCATATATCCAGACGAGATTACCCAGTTCGTGAGTGGTCTGCAGAAGACAGATGGTGGATTTGGGACAGCTCCCTTTTCTGATGAGATTGTGGAGAGTGCCACGATGACTGGCACAGCCTTTGCCCTCAGAACGCTCAGACGTCTGGGACGTCTCGATATGATTGACAAGGAGGCGGCTCTTGACTTTGTTCTCTCCTGCTACAAGGACGATGGCGGATTCTCCGACATGCCGACAGGTGAGTCGCTCGTGGGTGCTGTCCCACTCGCGATAATGGCGCTGGAGGCACTGGGACGGACTGACCTGATCAGGACTGAGGAGACAACGAACTTCACGCTTCAGTTCCTCGACAACAACACAGGGGACGTACCGGACCATACGATAGTCACCCTGTATCGAATACTCTGGTCGCTGGACCATATGGGGACACTGGACAGGGTGAATCTCGATGCTGTGTTGACGTGGGTACTTGACTGTCAGTCCGCACAGAACGGAGGATTCGACCCCGCTCCGGACCATATGGATGAGTGGAAGGAGAATCTCTATCTCACAAGGGTGGCGACAGATATTCTTGAACTCCTCGGGCGAATGGACCTTCTCGACGAGAATATGACAGTCTTCCATTATCCCAAGCACACGATTCCGGATTGGTACATAGAGTTGACGAACAGGGAGTTTGGGAACTCAACCAGTACCACCACTGCGCTGGGAGGAGGATCGTGGGGTCTTCCATCAATTGACATCCTGAGTGTCATTGCACCATTCGTGCCGGGACCTCTACTTCTGACTCTGATCGCCTCACTTGGAGTCTACATCTACTACTCAGAGAGACAGAGGAGGAAACTGAGTCGGCTTAGAGAGAAGAGGTAGGTAGGACAGAGACCGCAGCTGACCCAATAGACCACTCACCACCTTGAAGGGCACCGCGAGTTGAGTGAGGATTGGACCTCACGGCCATTCTCTCCCGTTCGCTCCAGATTGCCCGACGGCCACCTTCTTTGTACACGCGCCGACACAGGCGTGCCATCTACCACGACCATTTGATAGAGGTTCACCGTCCTCAAACATAGTATCTTGCCAGCAAGGCTGAGTCAATAGCACTATGTCGGATTCACCATAGAACAAGAGCGCAGCAAAGACGGAAGAATCCACATGTTTTTCCACTAGATGGGACTGTGTGGGAAAAATGATAGCGAAGTGTGATGACTGAGGGAGAACATACTTACCAAAGAGAGAGGCCTGGCAAAGAATTCAATCTCGTTGATACTACAACGGGAATCTATCTTGTACCCATTCCAGCCGACCCGGTAAAGGATCTGGAAGAAGAGTCGGCAAAGGACCTCCCGAGAAGTCAATAGAGAACTTCAAAAGAAACACTCAAGAGCAGGCAATGGGGGTACTTGAGTACTCTATGTGGGTACTGACTTCTTTCTTGCACTGCTCGAGGCAACAGACTAGCCAAAGAAGAAAGCACGGTCAATTCTGAGGAGACACAAGGGCAATGGTACGACTTCAGAAGCAACTCCTATTGAGATGATGCTTTTGGCAAGAAAATACAGTCTGGACTGTGTCAGAATTGCTACGGACATTATGAGAATCTGCGGAATAGAGGATTCAACATACTGAACGGCGCTGTGCATCTCTGAGAGTGTCGGGGTCTTTGATGCCTTTTATGCAGGTCATCGCAAGGGCAAGACAATCAGCTCAGACTCTGTCTATGGTGGACTCGGACTGAAAATAGTCAGGCTTGAACGTTGACAGTTGTAGTATTTTCGCATCAAGAAGTTAGTGAAAAAATCAGCCCATACAAGACCTGTAGTGAACAGACTACCAGAAACTACTCCCAACAGGAAACATACCAGTGTTAGAATCCTCCTTCTCTTCAAGTATGGAAGAAACCTGCCAATTCCGCAGACATTGGATGTCCAAGATGGACCAACGCGAATATTGGCGATTCTGAACCCTGATTGTGTGTCCCCGTCTAGTCTCATAGCAACATATCGACCAATCCTACTAGACTTCCACGCCAACACAGTGTCTCTGCCTGGGTCATCTCAGTTCTACTACTAGACATTCTCCAGCTAGGAAGCTGTCTGTCTGCAAGAACCCTCTCACCTGAGCCTTGATACAGACAACTCTACTAAGGGCTCGATGGATGGTCAGAGGATACTCCGGAGATTCAGGATCCACTACCTAGACATCGGGTACGTTCCCGATGATGGTCCCCACTGCTATGTTCACCGCACCATCACAATGCATCAGGACAACATCGGTCACACTTCTCGGACGAAATAGCAACAGGCAGTCTAGGTCCCTCACCTCCGTAGCAGGCCTCGCACCATTGAGAACAGTGCTGAAGACCAGAGAGAGTGGGGAATCAATACCAGAAGACTTGGGTGCCAGCGTTGCGCACAGCACGGAGTACCGAGCTGCCGCATAAGATCTACAAGAACGTGTTGTGATGAATCTCTGCGGACCGAGGTTTCAACTCATAAGTCTACAAAGGCACCCCCATGGTCGGTGCCTATCAGAGAAACTGAACTGTGGCACCAATCATTGTGATGATTGCGCTCCATTCATCTATGAGTTCACATAGGCCGCCAGAAAGAGTACGACCTCCTTGGGAACTGTCTTGTCAAGATGTCGTATCAGCAGCCGTCGTCTAGGCCCGAACGTACGAGTCCCAAGACCTTGCCACAGGATCTCCCTGAGGGAACGCCCACCAATTCTTAGAACAACCCGCTCTTTCGGTCCACCAGTTCAAGTGTATGAATACCAACTCTGCTATCAGGGGCAAACCATCTTGCGCCCTCTTCGTCGTATACTACGTACGTAGCGGGCTCGCCGATTGGGCTTGCCACAGGAGACCTTGACCAGATGAATCCATAGGTATACGTATCAACATAGTAGGTCTCACCAGCGCCTGTCGGAATCTCAACAACGTTCTTCGCTGGTGAGCCATCGTCCCCTTTGACAAACCTGATTGTTGTCCGAAGACGGACTCCATCAGCATCCAATACGGAGAACTCTTGATTGAAATCGAGCATTTGATGCGCCGTTTCAGCATCCCAGACCGAGGAGTTCCTAAGGATTAGAAGGCAGGATTCGCTCTTGTGTTTCTCTCGTTCAATCGTCCACGCTTTCGCACTGATACGAGCATCAGACAGACGACTCCAGTGAATGTACTCTGTTCGTTGGAGAACAATTCGGGTATTATCGAGGTCTAGTGTTTCCAGCCTCTCCGTTGGGGCATATCGCCTGAGCATCCTCTCACGCCATCTCTCAGTACTCCTTCTGACAGCCTCCCTAGGCCTCTCACTCAGAGGCAAGGTACGCCACTCCTCATAGTCTCGTGCTCAGTTCTTCCATCTACATTGCTCAGAACCAATAGGTGTTGCGCCACCTGCGACTATATGCAAGAGTCCATCGAGGACACTCTATGTAACTATTGTTTCTATTGTGACGGGTGACTGGTCATTGGAATGAGTGGTTGTCTCTGCTATGTGAACGCCAAAGGACGCCTCCTATTGCTGTCAATGTGAGAAGAAGAACACCCCGTATATCTCAGGTGACAGCCAGTTCAGCAGGGCAGTCTCCTCCTTGATGATACATCTGAAGACATGGAGAAGAGCATACACAAGTGTCAACATAAGGAGGACAGTCAGACTCCCTCGTCTGTATTGATGTTCATCGAGTGCAAGACCCTCCCAGTGTGCACAGAATGACCAGGGACCATACCCAGAGTCTTCTGTCAGTAGATATCATCTATGACCCCCAGTAGTCCCTCCAACTACCGTAGCCACTCTGGGAGACATCCTTGCTCCTTTCACTTGTGTCTCTTGCGTGTGTCACACATTGCAGAAGGGCCTCACATAATCGTAGAAGCCGCCATGAATAGGGCAAGCTCCTTGGGAATCTCTGGAGCAATCGACTCGAATCTTACTTGTAGTCTTCCCGGCCCGCGG
The DNA here is from genome assembly GCA_029855935.1 of Candidatus Thorarchaeota archaeon. Lineage (GTDB taxonomy): Archaea > Asgardarchaeota > Thorarchaeia > Thorarchaeales > Thorarchaeaceae > B65-G9. The sequence goes on from JAGSHN010000018.1 coordinate 117,471, forward strand.
AGTCCAATGATTGCGGCCGCAAACCTCTGCCACATCCTGATACGCCCCAGATTCAGAACACATTGTCCTCGGGCATCAACCATCTGCAAACTTTGGACACCCCATTCAACAGCGTACCACCTGGGTCCGCTCTGATCTCGAACCACAACTGTGGGCCTCATCCGTAGCGACTCAACAAATGGAGCGTATTCAATTGCTCTCCGTGGTTTCCCGCCCTCTATACTGCAGATTCCCCGGTATGAATCGACAAAATAGATGTGGCCATCTGAATCCTCTATCTGCGTGGCATATTTGCCAAAGCTACAGGTCAACATTGGCAAGAATATCGATGTCTTGAGGCACACCCCGTTCCTGTCTATGATGGCAAACTCGTTTCTCCAGATGATCATATTCTCAAGGGTTTCTGCATCCCAGACCACAGGATGTTTCACTATCAGACAGTAGGTCTCTTCAGGGTGGGCCGGTCTGGACACCTGATACCCACTCATTCTTCCAAGTCCCTTGAGTCCTATCCTGATGGCAGGCATCTCATATTCTCGAAGAGTAACTGTGCAGCCACTCAGATTCAGACTCTCAAGTTCCCCAATCGGGCGGTACTTCTCTAGGAGGTCCTGTCTCCATCTGTCAACTCGCTCTGCGACCCTTTGCTTCATCTCTGTCTGCACAGCCACTGGTCCATCCCTACTGTCCGTCAAATATCATACAACAAGTTCAAAGGTGCAGCAAGGAGCATATGCATAGGAGAAGGTATCAATCACATATTCCAAGACCCCAATTACGATGGATACCCATTCACTGACACCGATTTTTGATAGAGCCATGTCGGCAGTCATGGTCAACTTTCCCAGTCTTAGGGCAAGTGCACGTGATAGTGGTCCACTGACATACGTGCTTATCAAGGGGATCAAGACAGCATTAACCAATGGCATAATATTGCCCAAGCCAATTAGACTCAAGATGTGAGGCAACAAGAGGCCTATGGCATACGTGATAAGTGAACTAAGAAATGTGAGCACATACATATCAAGTGATGAAATGACCGCAGTTACCAATGTTCCTATGAGTGAAACCGCAAGGCCCCCTAGTATGGCTGTGCAGAACACTTGCAAGGCTGGTTTGATGAGAACTGGCCAGATCCAATTGAGTAGTCCATTTCCGAAACCAATGTCAATACAATCCAAGAGAATGCCTATCGCATCCCAAGTAGTCCCAAACACACCAATCCCGAGCGCTAGGCAAGCGTGTAGCATAAACGAGAGTGTGTTTCCCCTAATAGTCGCACTCGGCCATGGATAGTAGGATATCTGAATCGTGAATGGAGCAAGAAGATGTAGTCTTGTTTCGCCTTTCAGAAGCCTAGATATCTGGGTAAACACCATACCGCTCAACGTTGCCTCCGTCGGTCTGAGCAAGAAGGTGGCTATGAGCGCACCAAGTGTAGCATCTACTAGTCCGTCAAAACCCACGGCAATAGTCGGGGATACATACTTGTTTATGTTTCCAGATTCACAGGCCAGCACTATGTCCTTTCCCGGGGTCATCGCGGTTCTACTACTGAATGCTTTCCATGAGAGCATACGTGACTGTGTGAGAATCCCCTCCTCTGAGCCGTGGGACACCCACACGACTCTTCCAAACGCTCGATGGATTGTCAATGCATAATCCAGCGAGCCGTACTCCACCACCCAGACATCAGGTACGTTCTCAGTGATAGTCCGGACCGCTGTGTTCACCGCACTGTCGCGATGCATCACCACAACAACATCAGCCATCACTGGTGTTGAGAGAGGCATGACCCACAGCGGGGACATCATCATCACAATCATCACAAGAACAATTCTCAGCGAGATGCGGTCATGACGACCGACCGACCTAGATTAGCCCGTGGGCTCGCTGCACCACCCATCAATCTCTCTCCCTCATATGCGATTCCTTGTCGAATCCGACACCTGAGCAGATGAATTTATGTCTTGCGGGCGGTCTTCAAGACTGGGACTTCTCCACGGCGACACTGTGACACGGGATGGAATGATTGCGAGCCTCTGCATCGATGGCCATCCGAGGTGGCCTCGCCGAGAAACCACCGATACGGAGTGTATTCATAGCTACCTAGACCCAACTCTCTTGGGGATGAACACTTGTTGCGGAAAATGAGCATAGACAGAAGACTCTATCACAGAGGAGAGTCGCCGCTCTGTGATTTCCGTGCGAACAGTTGATGGCGGCGTGGTGACAGAGACACACGAGGAGTACTGAGATGCCAAATCCTTGCTTATCCTCTCACTCGCCCAAGATGCTGTGAGCGTCTCAGCCAGATGTTTACATATCAAGTTTGCGAGATACAGCGCAGTAACCACCATAGGTACATAGACGCTCCGGGCCGAACAACAGCACCTGCTTCGCCGACCAAAATCACCAATGCAATCTATCATCTAGACAGATGACTCTCAATCAGAGACCCTGATTCCAAGGTCGTCAAGAAGATCCTCCAGAGCGGTCGTGTCATCCAGCCAGGATACGTACGTTGAAACAGCCCGGACGAGGGCCTCATTGAGTGCGCGAGCTGGGTCACTCTCGTCAGTCATCTCGACCGGCTCGTCCACTCCCTGAAGCACGACACGAGCGCCAACCGGACGATTGACGCGCATCACAATCTCGACCCATCCTGCTCCCTCCAGACACTCGATTCGGCCCACAGGAGTGACATCACGCATCACAAAGTAGCCCTCGGAGTGACCGATTCGGACACGTACACCCCACCACGAAACTGCCGGATTCTCTGAGAGAAGACGCAACGCTGCCCGTAGCTGCCTGGGGCCAACCGTAGCGAACTCACTCCCGGCCGCGGTCGGGATGGCCCTATAGGCGAATCTCGACAGTGCAAGACCATAGATGAGCAGTGACAGTCCGAAGATGAGAGGCGCGGCCTGCAGAGAATAGATTGAGAGGCTGGCTATGACGACTGGACCCGCGAGGCCGACAACGAGAGAGATGATTGACAGGGATAGTGCAGGCCAGTCAAGAGATGTTGCCAGATGCAGATATGAGGAGGTGTACTCTCTGACCATGGACTCGTACTCGCTAGGCGACATCTCGCGTTCTCTGAACTCCCACGACGGTTCCCGATAGGTCAGACGCTGTCGCATAGCCCACGACAACAGGACAGCAAGAGCCGTCAGGACAAAGAAGAACAGTCCTGCGTGGTACAACCATGGGAGAACTGTCACATTGATCTCAAGAAGCTGATAGCGAGCGGTGTCGACTCCAACAATCGTCAGAACCATCAGAGAAACAAACAGGACAATGCGGAGAGGAGACAGTCCTTCCAGCTTTACTGGTGAGGTTGGCCTCTCGTCATCATCCAACATCATCATCTCGCAAACGTATGTAGGTCTCGTCACTCATTCTCAGGGTATGCCACGCCAAGCTCTCTCAGAGTGTCCCTGATCTCCGGCCGGTCCTCTGTCTGAAGAGCCTCGAGCAGCAGGAGCGCAATACCGTTCGTAGTGACGAGATCTATGTCCTTGACGCTCAGCTCCCTGCCTCTGACCCCGACAGGCGGTGTGACGTACTCCCCCATCGAGGCGAAGCCCACGGTCTTCCAGAACTCCCGGTCCGTTCTGGTCCACATCCACACGATGTCGTCCTTTGGCTCCCCCCTGCTGAGGCGCACTGTCAGACGGGAGAGGGCACCAATCTCATCGCTCCACGCCTCTATTCGGCCATCGGGAACTCCCCGGACCCTCAGCACCACACGAATCCCGGCGTACGAACGATAGGGCCCGAAGGTCGCCTCCTGGACCGCAATGGACACAGACTCCACCCCAGGCAACTTGGCCTGTCGCCGCGCGAGCCAGATCGCCTCACGAAAGAGCGGCATCTTGAAGTCCTCCGCTGCGGCGTTCGATGTCGCCCGGAAGGCGCCATATGCGGCAATGGCAGTGGCCACTGCGACGAGAATCGATGAGAACAGTGGAAGAAGAGTGGTCAGTAGTGGTGCTGTATCCAGGACATAGACTGGGAGAGCAGCTACAACTATCAGAAGGAGCGGGGGTGTCATGAAGTACCAGAACCTGCTGTTGGGGACCAGCCGGATGTACTGGGCGGGCAGCGTCTTGGCCAGTTGCTCCGCCTCCTCGATGCTGAGCTCTCTTGAGGACAGCTCCCAGTCCGGCTTGCCGTAGTCGACGACCCGCCTCTTGAATGACCAGCCCACGAGGTAGCCCACAGTGACTGCAAGGGTGGGCGCTGCGACGAACGTCAGGAGATACGACAACAGTGAAGACCAGTCGACCGCGCCAGTCATCGTTGTGAGAGAGAAGACCCCGACGGTGGAGATGACGTCAAGGATCACCGAGGCGACAATGAATGGCCAGAGAGGCCTCTCGACTATGGGTCCAGCGTTCATACGTCCAGCCCTTCCTGCGGGCACCTTCAGCGTGGCTATAAGCATTGTCCAACTGGTAGGACATCATATCCTACGAGGGCGGCCCACTGTGCTCATATAGATGACGCTCTCAGAGATGCCATCAAGACCGAAGATCCCGTTGACCTCGTCATCAAAGAAGGCCCCTATCTGGCAGGACCCCAGGCCCTCACCGACTGCTGCAAGGGCGAGATTCTGTGCGATGTGTGCGGCATCGAGGAAGACATACCTGTAGGCCCGGTCGTGATATCTCGATGCTGAACGGGCAAAGATCGCGCTCCACACGAAGACCGTTGCAGCCCTCTCGACAGAGTGCTGGTTGAGCGCAGCACGACGCAATCTCACAGAGAAGGTGCCCGTCTCCAGCTGTTCCAGAATGTGTTCTCGAACGTTGTAGTGGTACAGGCCTGGCTCTAGGCCCTCGACCCGATGTGCTGAGAGATAGGTCTCTATGGGATAGCGTGCGCCTGCAGAGGGTGCGGCCCTCAGACCAAACCCGTGCTCGTGTGATGTTATCCCCTGAGTCGCCCACAACATCTGCGACAGCTGGCGCATTGTGATCGGGCCGTCTGTGTACTCTCTCACACTGCGCCTGCGCCGGATCACGTCCCATAGCGGCTCGCCGCCCTCTGTGGTCGGCGGGTCAAGAGATATTGTCGGCACGTCAGGATAGGACTTGAACATTGTAGGCGCTGGTGGAGCGGGACCACCACCGCCAAGCTGACCGCGTGAGTATTTCGTTTCTGCCAAGAATCTTGCTCCGGAGGACTCCATCAGCCATCCCTTGCCCGTCTACTGTTCAGATTGGTGGCAGGCATAGATTTTAATCATCTGACTATCCCGCCCAAGGACGCAAGACAGAGAGGGACTACTCTGTCCGATAGCGTTCAGAGAGGCGACTGTTAGGATGCCTGAAGAGAAGAAACTTACTGTCGAGGAGTTGAAGAAGAAGGCCGAGAAACCAGGCAAGGATGCTCTGATTCTGCACCCATTCTACAGGGGAAAGATCCAGTCCATCGGCAAGGCCCCGGTACGGAGCTTTGATGACTTTGCCATCTGGTACACGCCAGGTGTTGCAAAGGCGTGCCTTGCTATCAAGGACAATGAGGACGCGGCCTACGAGATGACCAACAAGGGGAATATGGTGGCGGTCATCAGCGATGGCACACGCGTCCTTGGACTTGGTGACATAGGTCCACTTGCCGCAGGTCCTGTGATGGAGGGCAAGGCCATCCTCTTCAAGTACCTCGGCGGTGTTGACGCCTGGCCCGTGTGTCTCGACACGAAGGACCCGGACAAGATAATCGAGACCGTCAAGATACTGCAGCCCAGCTTTGGAGGCGTCAACCTCGAGGACATATCAAAGCCGAAGTGCTACAAGATCCTAGAGGAACTGCGAAACGACCCCGAGGTCAAGATACCGGTGTGGCACGACGATGCCCAGGGTACTGCCACTGTTGTGCTGGCTGGCGTGCTCGGCGGCCTAAGAGTTGTGAAGAAGGACATTGAGAGTGTGAAGGTGGCAATGCTCGGGGTGGGCGCCGCAAACACCAGGACCGCCTATCTGCTCATCGCGGCTGGTGTCGACCCGAAGAACATCATCATGGTCGACAGAAAGGGCGCAATCTATGCTGACCGTGAGGACATAGTCGAGAACAAGGACTATGACCCGTTCAAGTACGATCTCGCTCAGAAGACGAATCCGGACAGACACACCGGGAACCTCGGTGAGGTAATCGACGGCGCCGACGTGCTGATCTCAGCGTCCACTCCAGTACCAGGCACCATCAAGAAGGAGTGGGTCTCAAAGATGGCTGATGATGCCATCGTGTTCGCCTGCGCGAATCCAATCCCCGAGATATGGCCTTGGGACGCCGTAGACGCCGGGGCGAGAATCGTCGGTACTGGCCGGAGCGACTTCCCGAACCAGATCAACAACTCGCTCGGCTTCCCGGGTATTTTCAGGGGCACCCTTGATGTCCAAGCAACAACAATCACCGACGAGATGTGTATCGCTGCGGCACAGGCCCTCGCAGACCTCGGTGCAAAGGAGGCCAGTGAGAAGAAGGTCATCCCGACGATGGATCAGTGGGAGCTCTATCCTGCCGAGGCCACCGCTGTGGGAATGAAGGCGATAGAGCAGGGCATTGCCCGCAGGGAGTGGGAAGAGAAGGAGCTCTACGAACACGCAGAGCAGGTCATACGGACTGCACGTGCGGCCTCAGACATGCTGTACAAGCAAGGCTTCATCCCGAAGGCTCCAATCTGATTGCTGAGAAAATACAGGCTCTGTGCGGGGCAGCCAAGCTGTTCCACACAGGCCTCATCGCTTTTTCTCATCTAGTTCTTGTGACACGTGACAGCAGATGGTAAGTCTGAGCCCTTATCGTATTCTCCGCCAGAGTATGACCGACCCAACCGAGATTGGTACAAGGCTGATAAGGAGCAGAATGAGTATCTCGCTGACCTTCGGGTTGGGGTCGACACCATCAGGCACAAAGTCGCCGTCACAGTCGGGATTGAGAGGGTTCAGTCCGTTCTCCAGCTCAAGGAAGTCGTTGAGGCCATCATCGTCGGTGTCGTCGCTGAGAGGGTCGAGGCCCATCTGCACCTCCATCAGGTCTGGGACGAGATCGTGATCACCGTCACTGGACAACGGGTCCGCACCATGGGTGAACTCCTCGATGTTTGTCAGGCCGTCGCCATCGGGATCCATCTGCGCGTCATCTACCAGCGGATTGATTCCATAGGAGATCTCCCACGGATCGGGCATTCCATCAGCATCCGTGTCGTTGGACACGGGAGAGGTGCCAATCTCAATCTCACGGTAGTTGGGAATGCCGTCCCTGTCAATATCCCCCTGGGCGTCATCCCGCAACGGGTCCATCCCGTTGACCACCTCTACATAGTCAGATATTCCATCTCCGTCGGTATCGGGAAGGAAGATGTCAGTGTGATAGACACGTTCCTCGTCGTCGCTCAGGCCATCACCATCCCAGTCCAGTGGGGGATCTGGCGGTGGCCAAGAGTACTGCTCACTGTCGGGGACCGAGTCGCCATCTGTGTCCTGTTCGTAGGTGAGGTACACGGTGAACGAACTGTTGGTGTCGCCAGTATTGCGTATGAGGACGTTCAGCGGCCCTATCGCCGCATCCTGATCGGTGGTTGTAGTGAAGTTCGAGTCCACCACCGATGACAGGATTGTGTCACCAGATGAGTCCGTCATGGTGATCGACAGGGTCGAGTTAGGGGCAACGATGCCAGACAGTGTGGGACTCTGTTCCATTGTCATCACTGATCGCAGGACAGTCGACTCGCCCGGAGTGAGAAACGCTTCGATCTTCTGAGTCGTTGCCTGACCGTTGCCTTGCATCCCGAGAAAGACAGCAACACATGCTGCTGCGCGTGCCACCCACAGCGCCTGCGTCCTGTTGTAGTCTGGACTCCTGGGTGTGTCCTGTGGTGGCATCTCGGGATCAATCTGGTGACCGCTCTTGACATTCACGGCGGGAAAGCCCTGGTCCCAGAAGGGTGTGTGGTCGGTGTCCGTCATGACTGACTCACGAACCGTCATGATGTTCTCACCAGAACGGCGCATAAACGTGTTCAGCAGATCTGCAAGATACTTCGTGCGGTGGTAGCCCTGGCTGGACACAAGATAGTGCTCGGCCACAAGCCGGTGGTCATCAGGCTGTCTGTGCGAACGATAGAGGATCTCGTCAAAATTGTACATCGCAATGACATCGACGTTGTCAGACTTCAGAATCGCCGAGACCTCACGTGACCCATACAGAGCCCTCACCGTCTTCTGTTCGTCCAGAAACTCCATGTTGCCGGAGAAGAACGCGTAGTATATGTCGATTGGCAGACGGTAGTGAGAGAGGATGGATGCAATCGTGATGACCACTGCGCAGCCACCCGCATTCTGGTCGATTCCAACACCGACCTCAGGACCGTCCAGATGGGCACCGAAGACGATGGCACGGCTGTCATTGCCGTAGCCTCGCTGATACCCCACAACAGAGAGATGAGGGCCCCAGTAGGAGGTGTTGAGTCCAAGCCCGGTGAGGTAGTCTATGACGTACTCTGCAGCCTGCTGATAGCCGGCAGTACCATCGAACCTGTTGCCGAAGTCGTTGAATGTCTCCAACGGAAGCATGATGTCTCCAATGTCACCTAGCTCAAACGGTATGTCCCACCAGTCCAGAGAGTTGAAGGGGTGTCTCATGGCAGTGAGGGGAGCTGGCTCCTCGGTCTCTTGATCCGGTGGGGTTGGGAAGAGACTGTGATAGCACAGCACGGCGGCAGAGGAGATCACTACCACAAACACCAGAATGGAGATGGCCTTCCGTCGGTGCATTTCGCTCGTTCCTGGTACCTCGCCTGAGGCCCGCGGATTCCAGCGGCACTCTGCATAAATATGCGCCGAAAAGAGCAGTGTGGGTCTTCGCTCAGAGCACGAGTGCAGGGGCATAACGATAGGTCTATTTGACGTGTTGCGGTGAAGCTATGAGCAGCAACAGACCCTGCGAGGTCATCTGATGTCATACGACAGGTGCGTGAGATGCGGCTCCTGCATGAGGTTCTGCCCTCTCTTCGAGGCAAGAGAGGAGGAGCAGTGGACACCAAGAGCCAAGACCTACCTTCTGCAAGTGATGGACATGATAGAGGCCGACGAGGAGCTCGGCAAGGAGTTCAGACGGCTTCTATTCCAATGTGCGATGTGCGGGCGTTGCGAGGAGGTATGCTCCTCCGATGTCGATCTGCTTGAGATATGGCACGAACAACGTGCGAAGGCCCGAAAGGAGGCGCCACGTGAGTTCCAGTATCTGGATGCCCTGAGAAGGGCGATTGCAAATGTGAAAAACATCTACGGCCTAGACCCGGAGGACCGGGCAGTCTTCTGGATGGACGAGATAGAGGATGATGTGCCAGACATCGAGGAGCGAGTCTACGCGCCCGGCAAGCGTGCAGAGGTGATGGTGTTCCTTGGGTGCCTGATGTCATTCAGAGCAAGCCAGCTTGATGTGGTCAGAGCGCTCTTCAAGTCGCTTGAGAGAACGGGTACAGACTATCTTGTGATGGGGGCCGAGGAGTTCTGCTGCGGCCATCCTCTTCATCTGATGGGTGATGACGAGGGGGCCGAAGAGCTGAGGACTCACAACAAGAGTGTGATTGAGGACGCGGGCGCAAAGTATGTTATCACCTGCTGTCCCGGCTGCCTGATACAACTCAGACAGTATCACAACATACAGAATGCCGAGGTACTGCATCATACGCAGTTCTTTGACAGGGTACTGGACAATCCGCCCAAGTATCGCAGCGAAACAGAATATCCGTATCACGACCCGTGCGAATTGCACCGAATAAGCGGGGTCAAGAAGGAGCCACGCTCCCTGATGACAAAGCTGGGCGTGAACTTTCGTGAGATGGACCTCTCGTGCTGTGGCGGCGGCGGACTGCTTAGGATGACCGACCCTGACCTGAGCGAGAAGATAATGGAGGTCAGAAAGAGAAAGGAGCGTCTTGAGAGCGAGACGGTTCTGACGTGCTGTCCGTCGTGCAGAGAGCAGTTCCTTGCTGCGGGAATAGATACTAAGGACATCGTCGAGATACTGGACGAGGCCTTTGAGCAGGAGGAGCTGAAGGAATGAGGCTCAGAGATGTTGTGATTGGTGCGAATGCCTCAATATTCTACAGGCTTGACTTCTCAAAGATCAAGGATGTCTTTTATCCGCACACAGAGGAGGAAGCAGAACAGGCCATCCGTTTTGCCAGAGAGCGGAGTCTACGGATCACCGTGAAGGGCGGCGGTTCTGGTCTCAGCGGCGCCTGCACTGGCGGCAATGATGAGCGGATAGTGATCAGCACTCTGTGGTTGAACAAGATACTCCGTATCGACCCACAGGGAGGATACATCGATGTCCAGCCCGGGCTCACGCCCGACCTGATAAACGAGGCACTGAAGCCCTATGGAATGAAGTTCTATGTTGCACCCAGCAGCCGCGATGTCGCCACCGTGGGTGGAATTCTGAGCACAGACGGTGGTGGCAACGACACCTGGGTCAATGGCACAATGCGTGACAACACCCTCCGAGTGAGAATGATACTCTACGATGGGCGCAAGATCACGGTGACTCGTGAGGGCGTGGAGAGCGAGGATGAAGAGCTCGCGGAGGAGTTGAACAGGCTCCGTGTCACTCTTGACGACGTGGCCAGCTCACACGGGACACTGGGGTTCGTCACAGAGTTGCGTCTGCAGATCAGGCCACTGTCTGAGGAGAGTGTCGTCGGTGGTGTGGCCCACTTCGACGATGCCACTCAGCTCGGACAGGCAATCCATCGGATGATTGAGGCGCGCAGTCCAATCAAGTACGGAGAGGCAATTGTGGCGGCACATCCCGACGTGAGAGAGGACCTCAGACCGCCACTGATAACGCTTCAGTTCCCAGGCGACTACGCGGACGACCTGAGGGAGATCCTCGACATCGAGCTCCTGCCGGACGAGCAGGTGGATCGTATGAAGGACATCAGAATCAAGCTTCCCAAACGCAATCCGAAGCAGGGTATCCAGCTCGCCCTGTTTGAGGGCTATGGTCTGCACGGGAGGAGCCTGTTGAATATGCAGGCAACGGTGGACGCCATCAACGAGCTCCTTGAGAGCCACAGGTACACGCCATTCGCCAAGTATGGTCACGCTCCAAGCAAGTGGTATCTCGGTGACAACACCGCGGCCTATGGGATGGTGATGCACTCCCGAGAGATCCGGCCAGAGCACACCACACGTGAGGAGGTCCTCAACACAATACTCGACATCGTCGACCTCTGTGAGAAACTGGGCGTGACACCGAAACCGGAGCACAAGTGGCCGTTCAGTGATACAGTCAAGCTGAATAGGCTGAGGGAGATACGCAGGGTCGTTGGAGGAGGCTTCAACGACTTTCTTCTGCGAGACGACTACAGAGAGGTTCTCCGGTCGATGGTCTGAGCTGTCACACATCGGATTACTTTCGGCGCTCTCCCTCAGGGGGCGCTTAAATAGGCTGGTCCAGACTGCCGTATGATGTGATATGCACCGGACGCACAGCCCCAGAGGCCTCTTCGATCCCTACTACGTCCCGGAGCAGATCCTGTTCAGGGACCGGGAGATGGACACGATACAGAGGCTCTACAGAGACTCCTACGAGGATGAATATGGTGTCAACTGCCTTGTCCATGGAATCGCTGGCGTTGGGAGAACTGTCTTCTCCAGGTACTTCCTGACAAAGATTGTCCCAAGAGAGTTCGACGCACACACCGTCTACGTGGATGCGAAGTACAAGGATGTCCTTGAGATAGTGAGCGAGCTGGCCGATAAGATAAGGAGTGTGACCAACCAGCCCATAACGGTCGCCTTCGACCTCGACGTCCTCTGGATGCAGTTCAAGAGAGCAGCGACTCATGCGCCGAAGAGGACCGTCTTTGTCATCGACAACATTGATGAGGCCAACGAGGACATCTATCTCAAGCTGGCGCGACTGTCCAAGGAGATCAATGCCAGCACCATCGGCGTGCTGAACAGTCACGACTACAGGCTGCTCACTAGGGCGCCGCAGATGCAGATGAGCTGTGACTTCGAGGTGCCCCTCGACACGTATACCCAGTCGCAGCTGTACGCCATCGTCCGCCAGAGAGTCGAGGACACATTTCCACTCGGACTACCCGAGGATGTCGTGAGGTACATAACGGACCTCGTGTGCGAGTTCGATGCATCCAGGCCCAAGACATCCATTGAGGCGTTGAAGGCACTCTGGCCGATGGCTAGTAGCGGACAGGAGATCGACTCCGACACCGTCCGCGCTGCCACCTCAAGGATAACGAGCGCATTCCTTGACCAAGACTATTTCGAGACTGTTCAGACAGTGGGACTCAACAACTTCACGACACTTCTTGTGTTGGAGGCCCTGACCGAGCACCTGATACACTACAAGAACGAGACCTACGTCGACCGACGACTACTGGAGGATCTCGTCGAGGTGAAGTGTGAGGAACTCGGCGTCAGGAGTATGACACGTGAGGAGATTGAGAACAGCATCCAGTCACTGATCTTTCAGAGCATAGTGTTCGAGTCAGGTTATTCCAAGGACCTCCTCTACGTCATAGCTCCTCCAGAGGTCCTATGCGATGCCGCACGTAGCATGAGGAGAGAACTTGCAAGAAGAAAATAGGAAGTGTCGGCCGCGTGGTGCTGGCCGGCACGTGGTGATATGTTGACGCCAGTGGGGACTCAGCTCGCCTTCTTCTCGGCGTACTGGGCCTTCACCCACTCCTCAAGACCCTCTTTACCCTGAAGCTTCGAGAGCTCCTCGTCAAGGTTGGTGCCCTCGATGACGGCAATCCAGCCTTTGCCGTACGGATCCTCGTTGAGGAGGCCAGGGTTCTTCTTGAGTTCCTCATTGACCTCAACAATCTTGCCGGTGACAGGCGACCTGACTGCGCCAGCCCACTTGCCAGACTCAAGCGTCCCAATGCTCTTGCCAGTCTTGATGTCACGTCCTGCAGGCTTCAGCCGAACAAACTTGATCTTCCCCGCGAGGTCCATCCCAAAAGTGGTGAACCCTAGGCGGACCTTTCCATCCTCTCGCTTGACCCACAGCTGATCGTCCGTGTAGTACAGATCATCGGGAAACTCATAGCCTTCATATGTGACCATAATGGTATCACCTAGCGAAGACTGGTCGAAGTCGTGACTTAAGACATTTGCCATTCACAGACGTGTGTACGTCTGAGGGACGTTCTGTCGCGGCCGGACGCTCACTCGCCACGCATTGCTGCCTGCAGCCGACTCAGCTCGTCAGAGTCGACCTCGACATAGATAGAACCGACATAGTTGCAGTCCTTGCAGTGATATGTTGCAGGTGTCAACCAACCACTGACGGACGTGTGAATCTCGTGAATGTTTGTGCTGCCGCACTGCGGGCAGACCCGGACCTTGTGAGCCATCAGAATACCTCCCGGCACAGACCGTTGGTGCAACAGTAGACTGTCTCCTCATCGCCCCTTTTGAAACTAGTGGTCAGCAGGAGGCGCTCTCACTGCAGATATGGGCTTTAATACTCCCACGCCGAGTCATACTTGGTAGATGATGGACGTGTCTCGCATCACCCGACGACCGACGCCTGCAGCAGCACCACCAGAGTTCAGAACAGCCGATGAGCTGCTGCATGAGTCCGTCAGTACAGGTGTCCGCGAGATTGACGACCTTCTCGGAGGGGGGCTGGAGTTCGGGCAGATGTACCTGTTCTATGGTCATAGGTCTATGCATGACGACGTTCAGAGGATGGCAGTGCATATGCAGCTTGCTCCCAAGAGGGGAGGCTGCGGTAGGCCCACGATCATCATAGACAGTGCCAACATCATCTCGACCGAACACATAGCCGACTGCGCCTTGCAGCTGGGTCTCGAGCCCGAGAGCGTGATGGAACGGATATACATCACACGCGCCTTCAACTCGTCCCAGACCTACGAACTCGTGATGGGACAGCTGAAGGAGATATTTCAGAGCGTCCCGGACACAGTGCTGCTCATAGTGGCGGGATTACCAGACCTGTTCATCACAGAGGGGATGACCACAGATGCGACGCGAGATATCGCGCGTATGGCAGCACGACTCAAGACGTTCACGCTTGCAATGGGAATCATCACCATTGTCTCGGCACCATCATCACAACGGAACCCACGCTATCCAGCCGGAGGACGCGCTCTGGCCTCCAGCGCACAGATACACATCTACGTGAGAGCCGGTAGAGGCCACCTGAGGTACACGCTGGCCAAACATCCGTCACGACCAGTGAGAGAGGTGGTCCGTCCCATCGAGGCACCTAGGAGCAACACCCTGCCCCTATCCTATTTCCTAAGATAGGCTGGCCCCTGTGGGCTGGGACAGGTGTGAGGTCGGCCTATGAGCCGACACGCCGCTATGACGAGTCGTTGTCAATCAGGCTACGTATCAGCTCGTCGACCAGCTCTCTTGGGAGGTTCTTGGCCTGGTCAATGATTGTGTCAATCTCGTGCGGCGGTACGCCACGAGCCTCCAGCTTCCGTTTCAGCTCCTCGAGTTCGAAGGGACTGAGCCTGTCGGTCACAGGCGGCCTTGCCTCCTCTGCCTCTATCGATGGGGCCGCGATCTCCGTGGGCTCAGGTCTCGTCCCAAGCGCCTCTACCTCCGGCACCGGCCGTTCCTCCTTCATCTCTCTGCCGAGGATGAGCGCCTCGCCCACCGCCTCCTCCGGTCGTCCGTAGGCAGCTGGAGCGCCCCTGCCCAGACGCGCCTTGGCAATCTTCTCAATCTCTTGGAGCACCTCCTCCATCGTCTTGCCCTCACGTCTTGCTGCGCGCATGGCCTCCTGGTTGATGACCTCCTTGACAAAGGCAGCCTGCTCGCTGAGCTTCATCTTGGAGATGTCGGACTTGAACTCGTCGAGCTCCTCAGGCGAGAGGTTGGTCAGGATTGACAGCTGCATCAGCAGCTCTCCCATCTCTGGAATGTCGACCTTCACGCTCTCCGGCGGGAGTTGCTCCGGCTCGCGTGTGATGCCAAGTTCTGAGTAGGTGTCGTTGAACAGTGATGCAAGAAGCTCCTGTCTGGACTTGGCATCCGAGACCGGCTTTGGTACCTTACCCCTCCTCAGCGCACGGATCTGGCCATTGATCTGGCGGACACGCTTTGGCACGCTCCAGACCTTGACGTAGAGAATGACAAGGACGAGCAGGAACAGACTCAGTGGCAGGCCGTAAGTTGTCGCTCGCTGGACCAACACGTCGGTGTCATTAGGCACAACCTCTATGGCATAGGTGAGGCTGACGTTCGCATAGTACTGTCGTCCGAGATTGATTCTCACAATTGCCGTTCCCACGCCGACCCCGTTCAGCGTGACCGTATAGTGACCTGTGCCGTCACCCGGTGCGACAGCCACCTGCAGCACAGCCTCGTTGTTTGAGACCGCCTCGATGAAGTCGGCAGTGACTCCGCGACCGTGCCAAGTGTCGTTATAGAACAGGTCGATTGTGACAGCGTCCCCGTGGACAAGGCTCACAGAGGGCGACGTGAGAGATGCCACAAAGGAGGTCGGGATGTCGACAATCCGTATCCGTATGACGATCTCCTGCTCAGTGCGATTGTCGAGATGCAGACCGATGATTGCACGGTAGGTCTGACCAGTCACAGGGACGCCCTCGCTGTACTCGTAGAGCGTGAGATCATTGGTGTCGAAGATGAACGAGTAGTAGCCACCACCAAGCTCAATTATCTCAATGGGATGACCACCGCTGAAGGTGTCACCACGCAGCTCGCTCTCAGGAGTGAGGGTGGCCCCCTCGATGCCACCGATGTACATCTCAACGTCGCCATAATAGATTGTCACGTTGACATAGTCGCCCATCGGAACAATCAGGTTGCGAGAACTGTCCTCAACTATGTTCTGCTCTGGGGCGTACACCTGGACTTCGGTCTCTATCAGCTCGAGCGTGAGCTGTACTGCTCCGTTCGACTCTATGTAGTTGGCCTTCGAGAATGAGATTGTTATGCTCCATTTGATCTCTGGGAGCAGCACGGTGGTGTCAACAGGCACCAAGTAGGTGCCGTTGCCGAGGTCGATTGCCTCGACGCCCGTGTACGGACCCCAGCTGTACCGTGCATTCGCGCCGACAATCGGCCGGTCGAACACCTCATCCCAGTATGTGAAGCTGAGGTTGCCAGTCCAGCCCCACGGGCGGGTGAGCGGATTCGGGCCATAGACCACTGTCGGGATGCGCTTCACTGTGAGCGTCAGTGCAGTGACGGCATTGGAGAACTGTGGGTCGGCAGGCCTAGCCCTGATCGTGATTGCCCAGATGCCGTAGCCAATGGTCGAAGTGTTGAGGTCGTAGTAGTAGTATCCCGGTCGTAGCGGGTCCTCGACCATGGTGCCGTTGACCTCTATGTCGGTGATGTACCACGTGACAGTGGCACTGGTGAGTAGTGCGCTCTCATTGAACAGCTCAGTAAAGACCACGGTCAGCCGCACAGTCTCGGAATAGAACAGAGTCATCTCCTGGGTCGTGCCCGATTCCTCATCGAGTATGAGCTGGGTTCGGGTCTGCTGAAGCTCAATCGTGAACTGGTAGCTTGCCGGGTTGAAATTCCGCATCTTCGCTGTGATCCGGAAGTAGTAGAAGCCGGTGTTCACGTCACTCGTATCCGATCCAGGCATATAGGCCTTATAGAAGCCAGGTGTGCCGTTGTAGACGAAGGTGTAGGTGATACCGTTGCCCTCGAAAGTACCGGTTATCTCCTGCACGTAGATGTTGCCCACAGGAGCGTTTGAGTAGGTATTGTTGAGGTAGATTGTGATGTTGGCGCCCTCGCCTCGGTACGTACTAAGCACAAGCCCAGCGGGCTCTATCGGGACGATACTCGACGGCAGAGTCAGCACAACGAGACTGACAGTTGTGACCGCGCTCGCGTACTGAGTCTTGGATGCGGTGACTGTCACCACACGCGTGCCAGCATCCTCTAGGCTGGTGTCGAGATCCGCGTAGTACCTACCGAGGACCGCAGACTCGGTGAAGTAGACTGTCTGACCACCCCAGGTGCACCAGACGGTTGCGCCCGTGGTCAGGTTTCCGTGGAGGAGATCCTCGTAGTCCACATAGACCCGAACCGTGTCGGTCCAGTTGGCCTGGATGGAGGTGGTAGGCGCACTGAGGGCTGTGTCAATGACCTTGACCGTGAAGGTGGGTTGTACACTCGACGCTGTGTACGGCCACTTCTCGGCGGTGATGTTCAGCGTCCAACTGCCAGTGGTGGTGATGTCAATCGTGCTGAAGCTGACATTGTAGACGCCAGTACCAGCGGGTGTTATCTGGAGGTTGGTCGGCACCTTTCCGGTCGAGAGATAGGTGACCGTGAGGCTCGCACCATCGACACCAATGGATCCGTGATCGAGGTCAGTGTAATAGACCAGGACGTAGACGTCCTGGCTGATCTGCACAGAGGATGGAGTCGGCAGGTCGGAGGTCAGGACTGCCCAGATGAGGTCGACAGACCCGATCAAGGTCATCGTGGTCTTGTTGGCGTAGAACGGCGATGCAGAGGGGTTCCAATGCACTGTCAGCAGGAAGTGGAAGTCACCCGTCGTGAGCAGAGCAGCCGTCGAGACCTTGACCGTGTACTGACCAACATCGGCGCCAGTGCCAGGATACACCCAGTAGGAGGAGCCCTCCTGCAGCGGCTGCTCAACGCAGTCAAAGAGGATTATCGCATTGCCAACTGGAGTTCCGTGACCCTCATCGAGAACACTGAACACGATTGTCATATTGTCACCCAGCGGGGTCGTCTCGATGGGGCCGACCTCGACGGTCATAGTTCTGCCTTTGGTGCTGAGACGCAATGTTGTGACATCATCAGCATAGTAGGGCGGGGTCCCGGCATTCCAGTCGACCTTGATGGTGAGGTTGTAGTCCGTGACCAGATGAGAGCTCAGGACTGTGGAGTTGATGCTCACCTCGAAGATGCTTCCTACCTTCCGCATTGCGAAGTCGGCGGAGCTAAGCTGCGTGCCATTGCCATAGAGAATGACGTTTGACGCCTGAATGTCTATCGGCGAGCGGCGAATGGTGTCCGTGTACGAGAATGTGAAAGTGACGTTGTCGAGAAACTGCGTTGCCGACGGAGGCGATACTATCTCAACATTGGTTGTTCTCTCGACGACCGAAAAGGTCACATTGCGAGCAGCATCGTCGTGATAGGGGGCTCCCCCCGGCCAGTTGGCCCGGACTGTGACCAGATAGCTACCAAGTCCGCCGAGAGCACTCGTGTTGAGGTAGACCACATAGACACCAGTGCTGACCTCCTGATAGTAGTAGTAGGTCGAACTGATGCTTGAACCACTGGTCACTAGGGAGAACGTTGCACCACTGATGCCCGAGCCACCATCCACGTCACGGTAGTATACCTTGATTGGTGAGTACTCGAGATATGATGTTGGCAGTGGAGCCTCCATCACGTCGAGCACGGATGTGCGGTTCCGGATGGAGTACTCTATGAACGTGTCATCCCAGTAATAGTACGGCTCGATGTTCGCGTAGCTCATGTTCACGTGCAGGGTGTACGTCTGACCCACAGACAATGGCTGCCCCTGAGTCTCGACGACTAGCAGGTAGTTCTGGTACGTCGGCCGCCAAGTGATGTTGTAGACCCACGGCACGCCCGTGTCCGTCAGGATTGTGAGCGTAGTTGACGTGCCAATGTTGTCAAGGGTCAGCATGTCCTGGAAGTATAGTACGATCTCAAGAGGCGTTCCGTAGCCCACACTGCCAACAGGCTCAGCCGACAGGAGAGTCGTACGATAGCGCAGCTGCAGGTCGCGGACAGCATAGGCATCCGCGCGATAGTACGTGCCTGCATAGACAAAGCTGGCGTTCAGGGAATAGACGCCTGGCGATGTCAGGAACGTCGTGTTGAGAGTGATTGTCAGCGTTCCCTGACCATCGTGCACGTAGTCGTAGTAGCCCGTCAGAGGTGAACCACCGTAGTAGAGCTCGAATGTGAAATCGGGGATTCCAACAGGCGAGGATCCCGCCACATCCAAGTACGAGACCGTGAATGTGACATTGTCGCCAAAGGGCACTGGTGGTGGAGCTGGGAAGTCAACCTGAGTCTGCCTATTCACCACGGTCAGAGTGATCTGCACCTGAGTCTGATTCGCATAGTACGGTGTTCCGGCCCAAGTCACGTTCAGATAGAAGGAGACCTCGCCCACACCGCCAAACTGCGACGTGTTGAAGTAGATGCTGAAGCTCTTTGACACGGAGTCGTATACAATCCGTGGGGTGAGCGACAATGAGGTGACTACATCGAGTTGAGACGAGTCCTCAATCGGGACGCTCGTTGTGCCAGTTGTGTCAAGATAGGTGAATGTCAGTGTTGCGTTCTCACCATAGGCCGTGTTGGCGGGTCGGTTCAGTGAGAGGAACGTGTCACGACGGATGATTGACACGCGCACGGATGTGGAATCGTCCGCATAGTACGGAACGACCTCCGGATAGTTCACGAGAACTGTGATGTTGCGGTTCGACACGAGTGTCGCACTTATGACGGTCGAGTCTATGCTGATCTCGAAATCGTTCGTGGTGCCCTGCCTCGACATCGAGAAGTCTGCGGTGGTCAGCGGGGTACCCTCGTTGTAGACGGTCACCATATTCTTAGTTATATCCACGGAGGAGTCAGAACGCAGGTCGACAAGAGAGATGATGAATGTCACATTCTCCTGATATCTCGTCTGACCTGGAGGCGACACAACCTCAAGACTTGTCGGCCTGTGTGTCACCGTGATGTCGAGCGTGATTGACGCGTTACCATAGTATGGCACACCACCTGTCCAGTTGGCCCATACTGTCACCTGAGTAGCGCCAAGCCCGTTGAGAGCGCTGGCATTGATTGACACTTGGTAGAGACCACTGCCGAGCGGTGACACCAAGTACTCAGTTCCCTGTGACAACGGAGTGCCACCCTTGTAGACCGTCAGAATACCCCCGTCAATCGTGCCCGAGAAGTCGGTGTCACGATATTGAAGCGTGAAGTTGGCAAACTCGTTGTATGGCGTGGGCACAGGTGAGATTGACAGTTCGAGGGACGAGTAGCGAGGACGGACCTCATACTGCACGTACACATCATCCCATCCATAGAATGGCGCCTTGTAGGCGTACGAGAAGTTCAGATGCAGCGTGTACACAGTATTGATAGTGAGACCGAGATTGTAGGTTTCGACGTGCAGCACGTAGCGGCTGAGACCACTGTCCCACGTTATCGTGTAGATGGCGTTCGACGGGCTGATCACATCGAGAGTCACATCACCAGTCGAGTTGCCAATGTGTGCCAGCGTATAGAGATCCTGGAAGTTCAGTATCACCTCAAGCGTGCCGTTGTACGGCACCCTAGCTGGGGGCTCAGCGGAGAGGATTGTGAGGCGGTATCGCACCTCGAAGTTGCGTGTGGCCTCCTCGCTGAGGTAGTAGAACTGCGTCGCAGTCACATTGACCGTGACCTGATAGACACCCGGGGCCGAGTAATAGGTCGTTGTGAGCTCGACCACGTACTCGCCACCTGCATTCTCTGTCACACTGTAATAGCTGCTCGGGATGGGCGTCGCGCCGTCGTAGAGCGTCACGGTGGCACCGGAGATGCCTGAACTGGACGCCTCAGTCACATCAGTCCACGTCACTGTGAAGGTGACATTGTCATTGTACTGTGTAGGCGCAGGCGACTGGTAGTCAAGCAACGTCTGCCTCGCCGTTACAGTGACGACGACAAGCCGCCCGGTCTGATTGCTATAGAAGGGAGTGCCGGCCCAGGTCACATCCAGCTGAATGACCCTCTGACCGAGCGGCGCTCCAAACTGACTCGTGTCAAAGGACACCGTGAAGACCTTTGTCCCGCTGTCGTAGGTGAGGGCGTAGTCGGTCAGGTTGAGTGTGATTGTCATCTTTGCAGGGTCATAGCCTATGGGGACACTCGTGTTGCCAGTCACATCCTCGTAGGTGAACGTGAAGGTCGCATTGATACCATATGATGTCGGCGAGGGAGGAACAACAGAAACAAGTGTATCGCGTGAGATAACACGGACAGTGACTGTATCTGTTCGATTGGTGTAGTACGGCTGGACACCCTTGTCCCACTCGATGTGAATCTCCATATAGAACACGCCGACAGAGTTGAAGATCGTCGTGTTGAAGGACACCGAGTACTCGCCGGGAGAACCAATCGGGTCGATTTCCGAGATGGTGACCTGCGACGTGTCAACACTGATGCCTTGGAAGACGACGTATATGTGGACATGGCCACCGCCATAGCTGGAGTTTGTGATTCCATCGCCGCTGTACCTCTCAGCGTAGAGGAACGTGTAGGACATCACGCCGAGATAGGGTGTTGGCTCGGCGGCTGTCAGGAGCGTGTAGGTGGACTCCTCGCCCACGATATGGGCACTGACAAGAATCGACTTGTTCTGATACGAGTAGACCGGGCCAGTCCAGTTGAAGAACACCGTCAGGTTCTGCACAGACGGCGCGGTGAACTGTGATGCTGGCACGTATATCAAATAGTAGCCATCACCCAGTGCCGTATCGTTGTAGGCATAGAAAGTGACGACACCAGTGAGGTTCTCGACACGAATGCTGACATACTCCGATGCGATGCCGACCTGATCATCGATATCACCATAGAACAGACTGATGGTGATATTGGACTTGTAGCTTGTCGGTTCGACGGCTGTCACAAGACGCAGGTCGGTGTGATGCGTCCTGATTGTCACCGTGATCTGGAATATTCCGAACTGGTAGTTCTCACCCTTTGAGAAGTTGAATTGCACCACGATGTTCTGCTGCAGCGGATCGTTCAGCTCGGTGATGAATGTCAGCTGATAGCGGCCCTCAGCTGAGATGTAGGTCCAACTCACACCATGGGTCCAGTTGGTCTGGATGGTGAATGGCGTCTCCGGTGTGATGGGCACGTCGTGGTCGATGTCCCTGTATTCGACATAGAAGACCGGATCATTACCGACCGGGATGTCGAGGGCGCCGACCGTCGGAATTGCAGAGGTGTAGACGATGCGGACAACGACCTTGAACGACAGGGTCTGCGCAGCATAGCCAGCCTTGTCGGCAGTGATGTTGTACAGGTGCTCGCCTTTCGTGAGATAGGTCGCATTGATTGTCACCGTGTACTGACCATTACCGTGGTCCACAACACTACTGATATTGACACCCTGCGCTGTTATTGTCGCTCCCGCAATTCCCTGGCCGCGGTCGACATCCGTGAAGTTGAGAGTGATGGAGTAGTCAGTCTGGTACGGGGTGGTCACAGCCCTATCGGGGGAGGACAGCTCGCTGCGAGCCGGACGATACTGGAATGTCACGTCGAGCACGGAGCTCTGAAGAGTCTGATTGACGGGGTTGAACTCGATGGTGATCGTATACGTCCCCTCGGGGAAGTACGAGGCGTCGATAGTCAGATTGTACCTCCCGCTGGCAATCTCCACCAGAGTGAATGGATAGGTGTAGGTCGAGTTATGGACCGTGAAGTTTGCCTGGACCAGTCCTGCGATCATCTCACCGTAGTACGGCCCGGCCTCGCTGATGTTCACGCGTATTATGAGCTTGAATGCGTCACCGTTCGGGAATATCAGATCATTTGGCTCATGGTAGAGGTAGGTGGACAGACCATAGATCTCGATATTGAAGTCGTAATCGGACGGGGCATAGTAGTCAGACGTCATAGTGACACTGAGAGTCACGAGCTCCGTGCCCACGGACCAGACCGACGTGTCCAGAGTGAACTCCAGCGACGAGAAGGGAGCGTTGTACTGAGTTGAGGCATAGTCGGCAGGGGCGAATGTGACAGTACTCACGGTCGAGGCCGCAAGGACACTGTCGGTGTCAAGGTCCGTCACAACCACGGTCACAGTCGTCGTGTTGCCAAACGGGGTAGTCAATTTCCCGGTGACTGTTGCAGAGGTGTAGTGCTTCCTGATCTCGATGGAGAACGAGTAGTCTGACGGATTGTCATAGTTACCCGACATGACGACCTGCAGTGTGACTGACTCCACACCCACAGACCAGCCATCAGTGTCGAGGTC